>CALUOO010000004.1 GCA_944322345.1 uncultured Bacteroides sp.
CCGCCATTAGTCAACGCAGCAAAAATATAGGCAAGAACGGAGTCTGTAGCATTCGTTTCCATCCATTCGGTGAGTATTGTCTCTATCCCATTGGTAAGAAGTTCCGCATAAGGTTGTATAAGCATTTCTTCAAGCAGGACACAGACTTGCTTGCGTCCACGGCGACCTTTAGACTCCTGCAAGGTGGAACTGACTACCTCTTTTGCCCCACCATTTTTACCCATAGCTTTCCATGCCCCTTTGGTATAAGCCGCTTTGTCAAAACTAGTAAGCATTAAAGAGCGTATAAATTGCCCACCAAAACCTTTCTGCCAGACAGACGAGTTTTCTCCCATCATTGTTTTGGAGAGTAAATCTCCCATCTTCACAAAACCATCGTCAAATATCATCCAGTAGAACGTACTACACATGAAAGGATTGTTATGCAGGAGTTTTTGTTTCGTAACCTCTTGATTAAATGTAGAAGCAAACAAGGCTGTCAGTTTCTCATGGACTTGCTGGTAATTGCTTCCAAATTGAGCTTTATTGTAGCTTTCAGTCCCAGGACAAAGGCTTTCAAGTAATTCTGTAATGCCCTTAATCCCATTGAGAGACAGCATTTCTACCAAGTAAGACATGCCTTTAAGAATGAAAGTCATATCACCTTCGTATGCTTTGGCAAAAAGATTTGTAAATTCTTGATAGTCTCCGGGGTGTTCATAGTGCCAGCGACGCAGGCTGAGCAAATTCAAATCCTTGTTAACTGCTTCTTGAGTTTCACGTTTCTTATCCTCCCAATAGGCATGAATGCCTTCTTTAATGTATTTTGCATCCTCTGATTGCTCAAATTTGCTCATGGCATATTCTATTTCCTTAAACCCATTGTCCAATTCCAAATAGCAATACAAGCAGCAGGCAGACACATTCCCATCTTTTATGGCATTGGAGAATTTGTCAATCAACTCATCGGTAGTAACCCCTTCTTCTGTGGTCATTATCTCCAGGATTATGCTTTGTAACTTGTTTGTCTCATCATCTATCTGTTTACTGTAGTTATCGCACAACAGGTTCTTTAAGATTGATTGAATCTTACTCTTAAAGTCTGTATAGATTTCTCGATTCGCTTCAAGCCATTCCTGCATTTCCGATTGACTGGGATAGTTATCATGGTGAAGTTCCTTCATATCATCATCCATATAAACAGTTTTGCTAAATGGTTAATCTTTGAGACATGCCAAAGGAATCACTTTAACTCCATCAGGACGAGAGTATGCCATTGTTCCACCCGTAATCACAATAAGCAAGTCTGGCTCCCGAATAGGCACCTGCTTCTCCGTCTTATTGTGTTCCTGTATCAACCTTTTGAGTTCCAGTAGATGTTTTGCACCGTCATCTATTTCACGGCTACCAAGTTTGCATTCTATCAAGGCGTAACGCCCATCTTCCAGATGTAACACCAAATCAGCTTCCAGACCATATCTATCTCTATAATAGGAAATACGACTATTGAAATCAGCTGTATATGCCTTTAGGTCTCTGATGCACATCTGTTCAAATATGAAGCCAAAGGTTTTGAGCTGAGTCTCTAATGCTTCTGCATTGACATTCATAGCAGCTACAGCAATAGAAGGGTCAACGAAGCAACGCTTGGGAGAGCTACGGATGGCTGTCTTACTACGGATAGCGGGACACCACGCATCAATATCTTGGATAACGAACAATTTTTCCAAGGCAGCAATATAATCATCAAAGGTGTTCATGGACAAACTGATGTCTTCTGACGCAGTGACATCTGCAAGGATATTGCTTTTCTTGGCTAGTGTACTGATATTTCGGGCATACGACTTCATGATTTGTCGAGCAATTTTCGGATTTCGCTGTTTGTTATCTACAGCCGAAATATCATTCTCGCAAACGCTATTTACATAATCCTTGGCGATGAACATGCTTGCTTTTGGTGGCATCTGCAATGTGGCAGGCCAGCCTCCTCGACAGGCAGTCAGAATCAATCCTGGAATATCTAATTTACTTGATGCACCATCAATATCGTAATCAGGATTATTGAAAAGTTCCTGAATAGAAACTTCTCCTGATGATTCCAAAGATTCCCATAAACTCATCGGGTAAATCTTCATTCGTGTAATGCGCCCTGTACCAGTATGCCGAATCTTTGTTTTATCCACGGTGTTGCTTCCCGTCAGAATAAATTGTCCAGGCTTACCTCCTGTATTATCGACAGCTGTACGTACAGCATCCCAAATCATCGGGGCATCTTGCCACTCATCTATCAACCTCGGTTGCTCTCCTTTTAATAATAAAGATGGCTTAGTGGCTGCTGTGGTAAGATACTCTTCCGCTTTATCTGGGTCTTGCAACTTGATTACGCTCTTGGCTTGTTGTTCCGCTGTGGTTGTTTTTCCAGTCCATTTTGGACCTTCTATTAGTACTGCTCCAAATGTTTCCAAGCGTTCTTGAAGCATTTTATCAGCGACTCTTGATAAATATTTCATGACGGTTGCTCTATTTTTAGTACAAAGATACTGATTTTATTTGAAATACGATTGTTCACTTGGTATTTTTGCGGTATTTTACTTGGTGTTTTTGTGGCGAATTGTTCCGTATTTTTGCGGTGTTTTGCTTGGTATTCTTGCGGTAAAGGTTACATCAGTTAGATAAATCAACTATCAACTCCATCCTCTCCTCTTCGCTCAAGCCTTTCAACATCTCCAATAAAGCTTTTTTATCTACAACTGGAGCAGTCTCTTTAGGCTTCTCATTAAGCAAATAATAATTATACTCCAACATCTTCGCAAGAGGATAAGCACCTATATAGTTAGAAGTGATGTCACCGCCACCACTATGCCCCATGCTGTCACTTATGTATTTATAAGGTACAACACCAGAATTATTGAGATTGGTAGCAAAGCTATGTCTTGCCCATGTTGGTGATGGTGTTTGTTCCAGTCCTATGAGTTTAGCGACTTTTGCCATGTGCTCACGTATATATCTATTATAACGTTGAATAACCCATATCTCCTGTTCAGGGGTAATAAGTTCGCTCATTATGGGAAATACCCTTCGCCCAAGTTTTGGAGCATTACCATATCGGTTGAGTATCTCTTGTATCTCAGGTGTAACAGGAAATATTACCTCACTGGCACTCTCGTTTCGTTCCCGGGTCTTATGACGAAGAAAACGTAACTGTTTGCCATGAGTGGCATAGTATAGTTCATCATAAGTCAGACGGAGAGTATCAGCAAGATTTTGCCCATCGCCTAAATACATAAAGAGGAATAATCCGAGGTCGCGAAATATAGCATGCTTTTCTCGCCCAAGAAACAACTCGTTCCCATCCTTGTCTTTTGCCTCACCTGCTTTCCAGAAGTCATAAAGTTTACGCATGGTAGCCACATCAAGAAACTCATGCTTGCGGCTTTGGGATTTATTGTAACCTGTGTCCTTGAACATTTCCTTGGTATCACCTTTCATCAAACCATTTGAGATACACATATTGATGATTGTTCTGAGGCTACGAAGTGCGATGGCAATGGTCGTGGTACTCAGTCCATTTTTCCTCATAATCTTCACCCACTTCAAGACGAACTCCCTGTTTATGTCTGCAAATGTTACATCTGTCCCCAAGTCTTTCACAAAGCGGTTACGAACATCTTTGCTACAACGGGCTGAACCAGCCTTGCCCTCATTGGTCTTAGATTGAATGTATGAATCCCACACTGTAATAATGGTGCTGTCATCATCTTTTCTACCCTGAAATCTGTCTTGCAGCTTGCGAAGAGAGAAGTTGTTTTCTGCGATAAGTTGATTGGCGATAAGTTCCACCCTATCCATTAGATTTTTCATGTTGTTTCTCTCTGTCAGTTGAACACGACGACCACTTTTTTCGTATTCGCACAAGGTCAACCATTCTTCCATAGTGTATGTTTTGCCCAAACGAAGAAAGACTTTCTGTCCGGCATGACATACACGCACGGCAACAGGAAGCGGTTGCGAATAATCTCCTGCTTTTCGTATGTCAAGAGTCAACGAGCCATATACATTGCCATTAGAAGCTGTGAATTTAGCAAGGCATTTTTCACCTCTTGAAATGTTTTTTACCTCCTTATTCACCATTTCGGTGACCTTATCAATTCCTTCTTTCTTCATAATACGTTAATTTATAAGCCAAACTTTACTCGTTTCGGTGACCTTGAGGTGACCTTTTCGGGAGCAAACTACTGCAAATGTATGTATTTCTCTGCAAACTGCCAAATACATTAGATACTGTAAATCAACACATTTATATTACACGGAATTTTATGAAATATTACTCGAAAAGAACTCATAATCTGGAGGTCCCAGGTTCAAGCCCTGGCTGGTCCACATTAAAAATCAAGCAGTTACGAATTTCGTAGCTGCTTTTTTTTGTGCCTTTACGTAAAGGTTAGCATAAGTCCTTCCTCTCTTCACATGTTTGGCCATTCGGATTATTTTGCCTAACTTGCTGCCGTTTTCAGTAAAAGACAAACAATCATGCTCATAACTCTCATCATTCTTTTTTTATCTGCCATTTTTTTTGTGAGTGGAAAAATTCGTTCTGACCTTGTTGCGCTGTGTGCACTGGTAAGTTTACTCATTTTCCAAATTCTAACACCGGAAGAAGCTTTGTCTGGATTCTCCAATTCAGTAGTTATCATGATGGTAGGATTGTTCGTTGTAGGTGGCGCCATTTTTCAAACTGGATTGGCTAAAATGATTAGCTCTCGTATCCTGAAATTGGCTGGTAATAGTGAACTGCGATTGTTTATCTTAGTTATGTTAGTCACTTCGGCCATTGGAGCTTTTGTAAGCAATACCGGCACAGTTGCGTTGATGCTGCCCATCGTTGTGAGTCTAGCCCACAGCGCCAACATCAGTCCCAGTCGCCTATTAATGCCATTGGCATTTGCCAGTAGTATGGGAGGTATGATGACACTCATCGGAACTCCTCCTAACCTCGTAATACAAGACACACTGATATCAGCAAATTATCCAGCATTGTCTTTCTTTTCTTTCCTACCTGTAGGGCTTATCTGTGTAGTAGTAGGCATTATCGTGCTACTTCCTCTTAGTAAATGGTTCCTTTCTAAACGAGAAAAGACAAAAGAGAGCAGCCATCACTCAAGCAAATCATTAAAACAGTTGGTAAAAGAATATGGTCTATCCAGTAACCTGTTCAGATTAAAGATTATTGGTGACTCACGTCTATTAGGGAAAACGATTGTCGAACTGGACATTCGTCGCAAATATAACCTGAATATCCTAGAGGTAAGGCGAGGAGATGCATCTCAACACCGCTTCTTAAAAACCATTACACAAGAGTTAGCAGCTTCTACCACTATTTTGCAAAAAGACGATATCTTATATATCAATGGTGAATTCGATAAAGTGAAATTGTTCGCAGAAGAATATTTGCTCGAGATATTGGATGGACATACCACAGAAGAGACTAACTTTAGTACAAATTCGTTAGAATTCTACGATATTGGCATTGCAGAAATTGTTCTTATGCCCTCGTCTAACCTTATCAACCAGACTATTAAAAAAGCAGGATTCCGTGATAAATTTAATGTAAACGTATTGGGCATCCGCCGCCGACAAGAATACCTACTTCATGATCTTGGTAATGAACATATCCACAGTGGCGATGTGTTGTTAGTGCAAGGGACATGGAGTAACATAGCACGGCTCAGTAATGAAGATTCTGATTGGGTAGTGTTAGGACAGCCACTGGACGAAGCTGCTAAAGTTACATTAGATTATAAAGCACCGATAGCAGCTGCCATCATGATAATGATGATTGCAATGATGGTGTTCGACTTTATACCTATAGCACCAGTAACTGCTGTTATGATTGCAGGCATTTTAATGGTACTGACAGGTTGTTTCCGCAACGTTGAAGCTGCCTACAAAACGATTAATTGGGAGAGTATCGTACTCATTGCCGCAATGTTACCGATGTCGCAAGCATTGGAAAAGACTGGGGCTTCCGAAGTTATCTCAAACAGTTTAGTAAGCGGATTAGGCGCATACGGTCCGTTAGCACTACTGGCAGGAATCTATTTCACCACATCACTAATGACCATGTTCATCAGCAATACCGCCACAGCCGTACTATTGGCCCCCATTGCTATGCACAGCGCCATACAAATCGATGCCAACCCTGTGCCATTCCTCTTTGCCGTGACAGTAGGAGCCAGCATGTGTTTTGCCTCACCTTTCTCAACACCCCCCAATGCACTTGTGATGCCGGCTGGACAATATACCTTCGCAGATTACGTAAAAGTAGGGCTACCGCTACAAATTATTATGGGTATTGTAATGATATTAGTATTACCACTACTATTTCCATTTTAAGAAAATAAATATATGATACAGATTTCCCCGGAAACCCAAGCATTTGTTCTCGAACATCAGACAGACGACGTACGGACACTGGCACTACAAGCAAAGAAATATCCGGGTATAGATATGCCTACAGCCATTACACAAATAGCCGGTCGGCAGATAGCTGCCACAAAGGTTCCTTCATGGAGTAATACAGAAGGCATCTGGTATCCCAAGCATCTGTCGATGGAACAATGCTCGTCGGAAACCACCGCACGATACAAGGCAAAGCTTCTGAGTGGTAGTTTCCTAACCGACCTGACCGGAGGATTCGGCATCGATTGTGCATTTCTGGCGACCGGTTTCCAACGTGTCACTTATGTAGAACGTCAGGAAGAACTTTGCGAAATTGCAGCCCACAACTTCCCCCTGCTTGGATTGAGCCATATCAGCATCTGTCATGAGGACGGAGTAGATTATTTGCAAAAGATGTCACAGACTGACTGTATTTTTTTAGACCCTGCCCGCCGCGACGAACATGGTGGGAAAATTGTTGCCATTGCCGATTGCGAACCGGACGTTGCCCGGCTGGAAACATTACTGCTGGCAAAAGCCAAGCGTGTCATGATCAAACTATCACCTATGCTCGACCTGTCGCTGGCACTGCAAGAACTACCTCATACAATGGAAGCACACATCATTTCCGTAGACAACGAGTGCAAGGAACTGCTGCTGATTCTCGGTAACAATCCTCCTGCACATATACCTATACACTGTATTAATCTCTCCTCTAAAAGGCAAGAGCCCCAACTGTTCACCTTCACACGGGAACAGGAGTCATTGTGCGAATGCACGTATGCCGACTCTATCGGACAATTTCTTTACGAACCTAATGCCTCGTTGCTTAAAGGAGGGGCTTACAAAAGCCTTGCCCAAGCCTACTCGCTTGCTAAACTACATCCCAACAGTCATCTCTATACGTCAGACACACTGCAAAGTAACTTTCCCGGACGGATCTTTCGTGTCAACAAGCAATACGGTTTCGGGAAAAAAGAGATGAAAGAGATGACCGCCGAAATGAAAAAAGCCAATATTACGGTACGCAACTTTCCGTCCTCTACCAATGAACTGCGTAAACGGCTTAAATTGCAAGAAGGAGGAAACGTCTATCTGTTTGCTACGACACTCAGTAATGAAAAAAAAACCTTAGTGCAATGTGAAAAGGCGTAATAATGAGAAGATACGGTGTTGGTTAGAAGATTTTTCTTTCATTTTAATTTGTATCTTTGCAGGGTAAAATCATCATTGACTTATGAATATACTACTTCTCATCGGCGGACTGTTGCTGATTCTTATAGGCGCCAACGGACTGACAGACGGGGCAGCCTCTGTTGCCAAACGGTTAAACATTCCTTCCATTGTCATCGGACTAACCATTGTAGCTTTCGGGACATCAGCGCCGGAACTGACTGTCAGCGTAGTATCTGCCCTAAAAGGCAGTGCCGACATTGCTATCGGAAACGTAGTGGGAAGCAACATTTTTAATACGCTGATGATTGTAGGCTGTACGTCACTCGTAGCTCCTATTGTTGTCACACGCAACACACTGAAAAAGGAAATACCACTCTGCATTCTTTCTGCAGTTGTCCTGCTGATATGTGCCAACGACCTCTTCCTCGACCATGCCGGAGAAAACATATTGAACCGTGCCGACGGTCTGCTGCTACTCTGTTTCTTCCTTATCTTCATGGGATATACATTTGCCATTGCCTTTCCGTCTGCTACCGAACCGCATTCGGGCGAAGCGACTGCCGACGAAGAAGAAATACGCACACTGCCGTGGTGGCGTTCTATTCTGTATATCATAGGCGGACTTGCCGCACTGATCTACGGTGGTCAACTCTTTGTGGGTGGTGCAACAGGCATCGCACGCAGCCTTGGAGTCAGCGAGTCAATCATCGGTCTGACTCTTGTAGCAGGAGGTACCTCCCTGCCCGAATTGGCAACATCGGTTGTCGCGGCATTGAAAAAGAATCCCGAGATAGCCATCGGCAATGTCATCGGAAGCAATTTGTTCAACATCTTCTTTGTGCTGGGATGCAGTGCCTCCATCACTCCACTTCACATGAGTGGAATCACCAATTTCGACCTCCTCATGCTGGTAGGTTCCAGTGTGTTGCTATGGTTGTTCGGGCTGTTCTTTGCCAAACGCACCATCACACGGATAGAAGGCAGCATCATGATCATTGCCTACATTGCCTATACCACTGTACTGATTCTGCAAAGCTAATAACTGCCCCAAAAGATTACAGCTATTATTACAATATAATAAACAACTATGCTCACTACTATCAAGAAAGTCTCTACGAAAAGAGAGCTCAAAAAATTTATCCGATTCAACTACGAACTTTATAAAGAAAACCCCTACTCTGTCCCCGACCTTTATGACGATATGCTCAACACATTCAACAAAAAGAAGAATGCTGCTTTTGAGTTCTGCGAAGCCGACTATTTTTTGGCCTATCGCGACGGTCGTATCGTAGGACGTGTGGCTGCCATCATCAACCACCGTGCCAATGAAAAATGGGGATGTAAGAACGTACGCTTCGGATGGATAGACTTTATCGACGATCCCGAAGTGTCCGACCTGCTGATACGCACCGTAGAACAGTGGGGACGCGAACGGGGAATGACACACATCGTAGGCCCGTTGGGATTTACCGACTTCGACGCCGAAGGTATGCTGATCGAAGGGTTCGACCAGCTGGGAACCATGGCTACCACCTACAATTACCCTTACTACCCAAAGCACATGGATCGGATGGGATTCCAGAAAGATGCCGACTGGGTGGAATACAAGATATTCATCCCCGATGCCATCCCCGAAAAACATCAGCGCATCTCCGACCTGATCCAGCGTAAGTATAACCTGAAAATAAAGAAATATACCTCCAGCAAACTGATTGCCAAAGAGTACGGACAGGCCATTTTCGAACTGATGAACGAGGCATACAGCCCGCTTTACGGATACTCCCCCCTGACACAACGGCAAATAGACCAGTATGTACGCATGTATCTGCCCATCGTCGACCTGCGGATGGTGACGCTCATCACCGATGCCGACGACCAGCTTGTAGCCGTAGGAATCTCCATGCCATCACTCTCTGAAGCATTGCAGAAATCACACGGACGGTTGCTTCCGCTTGGCTGGTACTATCTGCTGAAAGCACTCTTCTTCAAACGACGTGCCAAGATGCTCGACCTGCTGCTGGTAGCTGTCAAACCCGAATACCAGAATAAAGGAGTCAATGCCCTATTATTCTCTGACCTGATACCTGTTTATCAGAAATTAGGTTTTATATTTGCAGAAAGTAATCCGGAGCTGGAATTGAACGGCAAGGTGCAGGCACAATGGGACTACTTCAAGACAGAACAGCACAAACGCCGCCGCGCCTTTATCAAAGAAATCAAGTAAATAGCAATATGGAAGAGAACGAACTGGCATTTACAAGCAACGATCAGCCCACAGTAGCCTATACAGACGACAATATCCGCCACCTGAGCGATATGGAGCACGTGCGTACGCGCCCCGGTATGTATATCGGGCGGTTGGGTGACGGAACCCACGCCGAAGACGGAATCTATGTACTCCTGAAGGAGGTAATAGACAACAGTATCGACGAGTTCAAGATGCAGGCGGGAAAGAAGATTGAAATCAACGTCGAGGAAAATCTTCGCGTCAGCGTCCGCGACTACGGGCGAGGCATCCCACAGGGAAAGCTCATCGAAGCTGTCAGCGTGCTCAACACAGGCGGAAAGTACGACAGTAAAGCGTTCAAGAAGAGCGTCGGACTGAACGGAGTCGGCGTCAAGGCCGTCAATGCACTAAGTTCGCAGTTCGAAGTACGTAGCTACCGCGACGGAAAGGTTCGTATCGCCACCTTTGCCAAAGGAGAACTGCTGACCGACCGCACTGAAAATACAGACGAAGAAAACGGAACCTACATCTTCTTTGAGCCGGACAACACCCTCTTCCTCAATTACAGCTTCAAGCCCGAATACATCGAAACCATGCTGAGGAACTACACTTACCTCAACACCGGGCTTGCCATCATTTACAACGGACACCGCATACTGTCGCGCAACGGACTAGTCGACCTGCTGAACGACAACATGACCGCCACCGGGCTCTACCCCATCGTCCACCTGAAAGGAGAAGACATCGAAATAGCCTTCACACACACCAGTCAGTATGGCGAAGAGTATTACTCCTTCGTCAACGGGCAGCACACCACGCAGGGAGGTACCCACCAGAGTGCCTTCAAGGAGCACATCGCCCGCACCATCAAAGAGTTCTACAACAAGAACATGGACTATACCGACATCCGCAACGGACTGGTTGCCGCCATTGCCGTCAATGTGGAGGAACCCATTTTCGAGAGCCAGACAAAGACCAAACTCGGATCGACCAACATGGCACCGGGCGGAGTGACGGTAAACAAATACGTTGGCGACTTCATCAAGATAGAAGTGGATAACTTCCTCCACCGCAACCCCGACGTTGCCGACGTAATGCTGCAAAAGATACAGGAGTCGGAGAAAGAGCGCAAGGCAATAGCCGGAGTTACCAAGCTGGCACGTGAACGTGCCAAGAAGGCAAACCTGCACAACCGCAAGCTGCGCGACTGCCGCGTCCACCTGAACGACCCCAAACGCAAGGGAAGCACCGAAAACCTCGAAGAAGAATCCTGCATCTTCATCACTGAGGGAGATTCGGCAAGCGGATCCATCACCAAAAGCCGCGATGTCAACACACAGGCAGTATTCAGTCTACGCGGTAAACCCCTCAACTCGTTCGGACTGACCAAAAAGGTAGTCTACGAAAACGAGGAATTCAATCTGCTGCAAGCCGCCCTGAACATCGAGGACGGACTGGATGGACTGAGATACAACAAGGTAATCGTGGCCACCGATGCCGATGTAGACGGTATGCACATCCGGCTGCTCATGATCACCTTCTTCCTCCAATTCTTCCCCGACCTTATCAAGAAAGGGCACGTCTACATACTCCAGACACCACTCTTCCGTGTGCGAAACAAGAAGAAAACCATCTATTGCTACAGCGAAGAAGAGCGCGTCAGTGCCATCGAAGAGCTTAGTCCCAACCCGGAAATCACACGGTTCAAAGGTTTGGGAGAAATCTCACCCGACGAGTTCAAACACTTCATCGGAAAAGACATGAGGCTGGAACAGGTAACACTGCGCAAGACCGATGCCGTGAAAGAGCTGCTCGAATTCTATATGGGTAAAAACACTATGGAACGGCAGAACTTCATCATCGACAATCTGGTAATCGAAGAAGACTTGGCATAACCCCGTTCCAAGGCTGCCGACAGCTCGTTTCCGGGCAAAGGTTAGCTGACTTGTTGGGAAAGGTTAGCTGACATGTCAGCAAAGGTTAGCTATCACGTTGGCAAAGGTTAGCTGACACGAGCCGAAAGGTTGCCTGACAAAACGGTCAAGAACACCCCAGTAACAGAACATTTACAACACTCGAAAAAGATATGAGAAAAGCAATATTTCCGGGCACTTTCGACCCCTTCACCATCGGACACTTCTCGGTAGTGGAACGTACGCTGACCTTTATGGACGAAATAGTAATCGGCATCGGAATCAACGAAAACAAAAACACCTACTTCCCCATCGCCAAGCGCGAGGAGATGATACGCCAGCTGTACAAGGACAATCCGCGCATCTCGGTACACTCGTACGACTGCCTGACCATCGACTTTGCCAAAGAAGTAGGGGCACAGTTCATCGTACGCGGCATCCGCACCGTAAAAGATTTTGAATACGAAGAGACCATCGCCGACATCAACCGCAAGCTGGCAGGCATCGAGACCATCCTGCTCTTTACAGAGCCCGAACTGACCTGCGTCAGCTCCACCATTGTCCGCGAACTGCTCAGCTACAAGAAAGACATCAGCCAGTTCATTCCAAAGGGGATGAAACTGCTGTAAGAAGACAAGCAAACGAGCGGACAAGAAAGAAGTCTGTCCCCCTCTGTCTCCTCTGCGATGAATCTTATAACTTAAAACTTGGAATTCAAAACTCACAACTCATGAAATACCTCTTTACTCTTGCCTGCTGCTTGTGGGCAATCGCCGCACAGGCACAGAATGGAGCCGCCGCCCTGCGCAAGCTCCAGATGGCAGAATTTGCCATCTCACGTTTTTATGTAGATCCGGTAGACGAAGACAAACTGGTAGAAGAAGCCATCATCAAGATGCTGGCACAGCTCGACCCACACTCCACCTACTCGAATGCAGAGGAAGTGAAAAAGATGAACGAACCGCTTCAAGGCAATTTTGAAGGAATCGGCGTACAGTTCCAGATGATGGAAGACACGCTGCTTGTAGTGCAGCCCGTCAGCAACGGTCCTTCCGAGAAAGCCGGTATTCTGGCAGGCGACCGCATCGTGGCGGTCAACGACAGCGCCATTGCCGGAGTAAAAATGGAAACCGAGGAGATTATGAAGCGTCTGCGCGGCCCGAAAGGTTCGAAAGTCAACCTGACCATCATCCGCCGTGGAGTAAAAGATCCGCTGCTGTTCACCGTAAAGCGGGACAAGATACCCATTTTCAGCCTCGATGCCGCCTACATGATCCAGCCCAAAGCAAAAATCGGATATATCCGTGTCAACCGTTTCGGAGCTACCACCGGCGACGAATTTAAAAAAGCGCTGAAAGAACTGCAGAAACAGGGAATGAAAGACCTCATCCTCGACCTTCAGGGCAACGGAGGAGGCTACCTGAATGCCGCACAGGAACTTGCCAACGAATTTCTGGAACAGAAGGAACTGATAGTCTACACCGAAGGACGTGCCGCCAAACGCAGCGACCTCGTGGCAAACGGCAACGGCGAGTTCCGCAAGGGACGACTCGTGGTACTGGTAGACGAATATACAGCCTCAGCCAGCGAGATTGTCAGCGGTGCCGTACAGGACTGGGACAGAGGAGTGATTGTAGGTCGCCGTTCGTTCGGTAAGGGACTGGTACAACGCCCCATCGACCTGCCCGACGGTTCGATGATACGTCTCACCATCGCCCGCTACTACACCCCTGCCGGACGATGCATCCAGAAACCCTACGACAGCAAGACCGACTACAACCGCGACCTGATAGAGCGCTTCAACCACGGTGAGCTGATGAATGCCGACAGCATCCACTTCCCCGACTCGCTGAAGGTGCAGACTAAGAAGCTGAAACGTACCGTATATGGCGGCGGAGGAATCATGCCCGACTACTTCGTGCCTATCGACACTACGCTTTACACCGACTATCACCGCAATCTGGTAGCCAAAGGAGCAGTAATCAACTTCACCATGAAGTATATCGAACAGCACCGGAACGAATTGAAGGGAAAATACAAGAAGTTCGAATCGTTCAACGAGAAGTTCACCATCGACGACACCATGCTCGCCACCCTGCGCGAGATTGGCGAGAAGGCAGGAGTAAAGTTCAACGAAGAACAATATACCACCTCACTCCCGCTGATCAAAACCCAGCTGAAAGCCCTCATAGCCCGTGACATCTGGGACATGAGCGAATACTTCCAAGTGATGAATACCACCAACGAAAGTGTACAGAAAGCACTGGAAATACTCAGTTCGGGCGAATACGAGAAAAAACTGAAGTAGACGAAAATACACACGAAAAAAGAAACCATAAGACCACAGCCACAGGGCATCCGGTCTTATGGTTTTCTTTTTTATCTAAGGATCAATCCTACCATCATTTAGGCTGCTTGCCAATGTAGGCAAGGATTCCTCCGTCTACATAGAGGATATGTCCGTTTACAGCATTCGAAGCCTCGGAAGCAAGGAACACGGCAGGACCTGTCAGTTCCTGCGGATCAAGCCAGCGTCCGGCAGGGGTCTTGGCACAGATAAACGAATCAAACGGATGGCGGCTTCCATCTGGTTGCGGCTCACGCAAGGGAGCAGTCTGCGGAGTAGCGATGTATCCCGGACCGATACCGTTACACTGGATGTTATATTCTCCATATTCAGAACAGATATTGCGTGTCAGCATCTTCAGTCCGCCTTTTGCAGCAGCATATGCCGAAACAGTCTCACGTCCCAGTTCTGACATCATAGAGCAGATGTTGATAATCTTACCGTGACCTTTCTTCATCATGGCAGGCAGAACAGCCTTAGCTACGATAAACGGGGCAGTCAGGTCGATATCAATCACCTTACGGTATTCAGAAGCTTCCATCTCGTGCATCGGCACGCGACGGATAATGCCGGCATTGTTGACCAGAATGTCGATGGTTCCCACCTCTTTCTCAATCTTGGCAACCATTTCCTGTACGGCAGGCTCGTCTGTCACATCACACACATAGGCATGCACTTTGATGCCCTTTTCGGCATAAGCAGCCAGCCCCTTGTCTACGAGTTCCTGATTGATATCGTTAAAACAGATAGTAGCACCCTGTTCGGCAAAAGCCGAAGCAATGGCAAAGCCAATTCCATAGGAAGCACCTGTTACTAGTGCCACCTTTCCTTCCAAAGAAAAATTCAAATACGGATTCATTCTTTCTACTTTTTTATGGGTTAAAATAAAAGTCGGTTCAAGCAAACAGACCGGATATAAAACCAGTCTATTCTGTATTCGTTTGCGAACACGAAGCAAATGTAATAAAAGAAACTGAGTAAATCGTTTTATTTTAACTTCAATTATAGCGTCACACAGATTATTTACCTTCTGCACTGACAAAGCCCTATCATTCCTCCATACAATCCATATACCTTAAATACATTCCAATCCATAAATCTGCGAAGAATGGCACTTATGCAATTACCTGCTACCTGCCTTTTTCCTCATAAAAAGAGATGCATTACCCGAACAAAAACATAGAGATGTCTGTTAACCAAACATTCAAATAGATTATAAGCCATTTGACTTAAATGGGTACATCGGACATCTGATAAATAAACCAAGGCTTAAACAATAACTAAACTAAAAAACTAACATTTATGATGACAACCAGTTTGCCTGCGAAAGTCCTTTTCGCATTGACAGTGATTGCTTTCATGTTTCTTTCATGCTCCAAGCACAGTGACAACAACCTGTTGCCCACTCCCGATTTACCGGAAAAGCCTCAAGCAGGAACTCCTCCAAGCGAAGATAATCCGGAAGACACGGGACATTCATCTCCCGAAATTCCCTCTTTCCTGCAAATCACAGACGGCATACTGACCGGAGTGACCGGTGAACACGAAGAAATAACCCTTCCTGCGGGAGTCAGGCAAATTGCAGAAAAAGTATTCTACGGCAAAAACATCCGAAAAATAGTCCTCAATGAAGAGCTGGAGTCCATAGGAACAGACGCTTTTGCCTTTTCCACGCTGGAAGAGATCAATTTTCCATCACACTTAAAAACTATTGGGAAATATGCTTTCTATAAATGCGAGAAGCTGCATACAGCCGATCTTGAGAGAACAGAAATCGAAGAACTTCCGGAAGGAGTCTTCGGGGCGTCGGGCATACAGACCCTGCTGCTCCCTACACGGCTGACAGATATAGGTTCGCAGGCTTTCATGGGCACTCTCCAACTGAAGACTGTCAAGCTTCCAGGCAGTGTGAAGAAGATTGGAGTTGAAGCATTCAGGGAAAGCGGACTGACTGCTGTAGACCTGCACAATAACCTCTCACTGATAGCAACCCGCGCTTTCTATTACTGCGCCAACCTGCAGGAAGTACGGACATATGGCAGTGTAATCAGCCATGATCCGACAGCTTCCATCCAGTCGTATAGTTTTGAAGGATGCACTGAACTGACTGCATTCGCAATCCCGGAAAACATACGCAGACTGGGACAAGGTTTGCTGGTAAAAAACAAGAATGTAAAGTCTATAACCATCCCAGCGCAAGTAAACCACATTGCATTCGCTGCTTTCGATAATACAGGAATTGAGCACGTAACAGTGAAACCCGTCGATCCTCCCACCACCGAACTGGTCAATCAGCTGGCGTGGTATGGTTTCCCTAGAAGCATAAAGAACATGGAAGTTCCTCAGGGAACAATCGAACGCTATCGGAAAGCTCCCGGCTGGAATGAATTTATAGAAAAAATGCAATAGAATACTGACGGATACAACTTCTCTTTAGCATAAGGCAGGAATTTATCTCACATCGCTACCGAAGGATAAATTCCTGCCTTCGCATTATCATTCCATCTATTTCCAGCGGTATGAGGCGACCGACCTCCCCGGTACGTTGCAGGTAAAATAGCTGTCCTCACAACATACCTTGATCGTCTTGGCATCTTGTCCGCTGTTTGCCAAGACAAAAGCATGAGTCCCGTCAGCATTTTCAAATGCCGAATACATCAGCTCATCATCGTTACTGCCGGAAGCAGCAATACGCACAGCATCGGGTTTGACCACACTTACCAAATGAGCGATAATATAATAATGTGAGTTACGGATGATGGTCTTATAGTCACTATTGTCAATATCCACCGCACCATAGCAGGTCTGACAGCCTCCCTCACGGTTAGGACCACGGTCATTATCCAACATCAGATTCCATACAATCACTCCCTTACACCAATTATTCACAGTGCCCAGAGCAACCTCTCTCATATCGTCCAGCAGACGTTTCTCCAAGTCCCTTCCGCTGTTCCACGTCCCGATAGAAGTCTCTGTAAACAACAGCTCCTTGTCCGGATAAGCCTTATGGATATTCAGCAGCTCGTCGCGGTTACCGCCATAATTATGATACGCTGCTCCCGCCAGATAACCGGCAGCCTCGGCATCTCCGTAGATTCTGAGCGGATAGCTTTTTTCCGATTCAATGTTGTCGTAATTGTAATTATGATCGAATGTATAAATCTTCGTAGACAGTCCGGCAGCCTTCATCTGCGGTCCAAGAGCGGTTTTCACAAAGTCTCTTTGCTCTTCCCAGCCCATATAGAGCGAAGCGGAATTCCCTCTGTTCAGCGGTTCATTCTGTGGAGTGACAGCATAAATGTCAATCCCCTCTGCCTTGAAAGCCTGTATCCATTTCACAAAATAGGTGGCATACATCTGGTAGCAGTCCGGATTGAGCTGTCCGCTTGTCCACGAATCCCACGGAAGAGGCTCTGAGAGACTTTTGATTTTCATCCACTTCGGGCAAGTCCATGGAGCAGCCATGATCTTTATGGAAGGATTTATCGACAGTATCTCTTTCAAGACCGGAATAACGTAGTTTTTCTCTTCGCTCTGCAATGCAAAATTCTCGATCCCCCTTTCGTCACAGCATGTATATTCGCTCAGAGAGAAATCCGAGCAACCGATAGAGATCCGAATGTAGCTGAACCCGAACCCGTCGTCGTGTGAAAATGTTTCCGTCAGAAAAGCATGCCGGTCTTCCGGAGTCATCTGCAACAGATTGTAGCAGGTTGATCCTGTGACAGCCGCTCCGAATCCATCCATCGTCTGATACTGTTCTTCCGGATTCAATGTGATACGGACAGGAGCATCACCAGATTCTCCGTCAAGACGAATCGTATCTGCCTTCAGATCACAAGTCAGATCTGCAGTAGTTGTATAAGAAAGCACACTTCCTGTCGGAATACCAGCAAAGCCTTTTTCTTTTTTATTGTTGCAACTCACACAAAGAGACAAAGTTACAGAGCTCAAAAACAATAGGGATAACAGTTGGTTTTTCATACACTTGAAATTTTATCATTAGAATAGCAATTATTATGTCTTCTTCACGGCTGTACGTACAACAGATACGGGAAATATCGATGAATCAGTTAGATAAAACAAAAATAGAGGTATTTTCTCATATATGGGACAAATGTGAGAAAGATTTTGAGACAAAGCCGGAAAAACCATGTCACAGAATCAATCCTTCGAAATCAGAACTACCCTGTCAAACCAATTTCCCGACTCTTAAAAAACAGCACAGAACAGTGGTCAATCAACAATATTTCGAGCAGTTTCCTAGCAAAGGTCACCGCTCATATTGGGAAAGGTTAGCTGACATGTCAGCAAAGGTTAGCCAATCTGTTGGGAAAGGTTAGCCAACACGTCAGCTAACCTTTCCCAACAAATGCCTCATATATACAGAAAAAGGGGATAAACGCTGTAATAAAAAAACATACTGGATATCAGTCTGATACAACAAAAATAGAAAAATTATCACAGTTTTCAGATTCTTTTCAGAATCACCCCGGATATTTGTATCATCAAAACAATAATATAATAAACGGATAAGATATGAAAACGAAAATGAAAAATTATGGCTTAATTGCACTATTCGCTTTAGGAGCATTCGCACTGCAAAGCTGCGATAAGGACGATGATATTGACAATCCTAAATTACCGGGAACGGTCCAACAGGATTTTGCCAACCGCTATCCAAACGCTGGACATGTACAATGGGAACAAGAGAAAGCCACGAAGAAATATGAAGCCGAGTTCTATTACAACGGCACTCACTCCGAGTGGCAGGTAGAGCTGAACAGCGTAGAAGCACACGCATGGTACCAGTCCAACGGGGCATGGGAAAAAACCGAATTCGAAGCAACTCATTACTATTGGAGCAACAGCCCTGTCATTCCTGAACCGGTACGGAATAAAATACAAAGCCTAATCGGAGATAACCGCGACATCGACCTCGACGCAGTGGATACCCCGGCAACAGACTATTTCCTGCTCGAGATAGACAAAGAGCCGCATGACACTTACGTCAAAATAGATTTCAACGGTAACGAAATCTAAAAACAGAATCGGTTTTCCCGCTATATATGACAGTAGGGCTCAGGACAGTTTGAATGTCCTGAACCCTACTGCTTTTCCTTTAATATCCCGCCTGACAGAACATGAAAAAAGCCCGCGAGTATTTATCCTTGCGAGCTTTTTCTAATCTGTTGGACTACCTGGATTCGAACCAAGACAAACAGAACCAAAACCTGTTGTGCTGCCATTACACCATAGTCCAAACTTATGTGCTTTCTATTAAAAAGCGGTGCAAAGATAGAGGTTTAGAAAATACTCTCCAAATATTCAACTGTTTTTTTTCAAGCGTTTTATGGTTTTTCATATCTTTGCTCGACAGAAGATATCTTATCAACACAATTTTATGAAGAAACTAACAAGTTATCTGCTGCTAGGTCTGACAGCTACAGCTTCGGCCTGGGGCGGAACCCCGCTATGGATGCGCGACGTACGCATCTCGCCCGACGGCAAGGAAATCGCCTTCTGCTATAAAGGCGACCTTTACAAAGTGAATGCACAAGGCGGTGAAGCCGTAAGGCTTACATCGCAGGCCTCTTACGAATCGTCGCCCGTATGGTCGCCCGACGGCAGGCAAATCGCTTTTGCCAGCAACCGCGAAGGAAATATGGACGTCTATGTAATGCCTGCCGACGGTGGAAGTGCACACCGGCTGACTTACAACTCGGCATCCGAAGTGCCCACAGCCTTCTCGCCTGACGGACAGAAGGTGTACTTCAACGCTGCACTGCAGGATCCGGCATCGAGTGCTCTCTTCCCAACATCGGCCATGACCGAACTGTATGCCGTGCCCGTCACAGGCGGACGGACAGAGCAAGTGCTGGCCACACCAGCAGAGATGATCAGCTTTCTGCCCGACAGCAAAGAATCTTTCCTTTACCAAGACCGCAAGGGTTTTGAAGACGAATGGCGCAAGCACCACACATCGTCCATCACCCGCGACATCTGGCGCTACGACGCAGCTACCGGCAAACACACCAACCTGACCAACCGTGCGGGCGAAGACCGTAACCCCGCCCTGTCGGACAACGGCAAGGATGTCTACTTTCTGAGTGAACGCAATGGCGGGACATTCAATGTATGGCGCATGGGATTGGACAACCCACAGGACGTACAACCCGTCACCACGTTCAAGACACATCCCGTACGTTTCCTCTCACAGGCTAAAGGCACGTTGTGTTATACCTACGACGGCGAAATCTATACACAGGCCCTGAACGGAAAGCCACAGAAGGTGAAAATCAACCTGACCGGCGATGATACCGACACCATGACCCGCCTAAGCTTCACCAGCGGTGCCACCTCTGCCACACCCTCGGCAGATGGCGAACAGGTAGCCTTCATCGTCCGTGGCGAGGTATTCGTCACTTCCGCCGATTATACCACTACCAAACAGATTACCCAGACACCAGCCGCCGAAGCCGATGTCTGCTTTGCACCCGACGGCCGCACACTGGCCTACGCCAGCGAGCGCAGCGGCAACTGGCAGCTCTATCTGGCCAAGATAGCCCGTAAGGAGGATCCCAACTTTGCGAACGCCACCCTGATTGACGAAGAAGTGCTGTTGCCCTCAAGCACGGTAGAACGTGCACTGCCCACTTTCTCGCCCGACGGAAAGGAACTGGCCTTTATCGAAGACCGCAACCGCCTGATGGTTGTCAACCTCGAGACAAAGAAAGTACGCCAGATAACCGATGGCTCCACATGGTTCAGCACAGCTGGAGGATTCACTTACCGCTGGTCGCCCGACGGGAAATGGTTTGCCATCGAGTTTATCGGCAACGGACATGACCCCTATACCGACATCGGTCTGGTGAGCGCCGACGGTAAAGGAGAAATATTCAATCTGACAGGCAGCGGATACTTCAGTTCTTCTCCCCGATGGGTAATGAACGGCAACGCAATCCTATTCAACACCGAACGCTACGGTATGCGTAACCATGCTTCGTGGGGATCGATGGAAGACGCCATGCTGGTATTCCTCAACCAAGACTCCTACGACAAATACCGTCTGAGCAAGGAAGACTACGAACTCCAGAAGAAAGAGAAGGACGAAGCTGACAAGGATAAAAAGAAAGAAAGCAAAGACAGCGACAAAGATAAGCAGGAAAAGAAAGATGATGCCAAAAAGGACGAAGTGAAACCCATTGAAGTAGAGTTTGACGGCATTGAAGACCGCATCGTACGGCTTACTCCTAACTCATCACGTCTGGGCGATGCCATCCTGTCGGCCGACGGCGAAAGCCTCTACTACATGTCGGCATTCGAAGGCGGATACGACCTCTGGAAAATGGACATGCGCAAGCACGACACCAAATTGCTAAAGAAAATGGATGCCGGTTGGGCATCGCTCACACTGGACAAGAAAGGCGAAAACCTCTTCATTCTGAGCGGACGCAGCATGCAGAAGATGAACACCAAGAGCGACAAGCTGGACGCCATCAGCTACCGTGCCGAGATGAAGATGGACCTTGCTGAAGAGCGTGCCTACATGTTCGACCACGTGTATAAGCAGGAGAAGAAACGGTTCTACAACAAAAACATGCACGGTGTGGACTGGGATAAAATGTCGGAAGCCTACCGCAAGTTCCTGCCTCACATCAACAACAATTACGACTTTGCCGAACTGCTGAGCGAATGGTTGGGCGAGTTGAACGTATCACATACAGGCGGACGCTACTATCCTTCGCTTGCCACCGATGCCACTGCCAGTCTGGGACTGCTCTATAGCTGGACAGACCGCGATGAGGGAATGCTGATAGACGAAGTGGTGGAGAAAGGTCCCTTCGACACTGCCAAATCGAAAGTAAAGGCAGGCGACCGCATTGAGAAAATCGACGGACAGACATTGGACCACAAGACCGACATCAGTCAGTTGCTGAACGGCAAGGTAGGACGCAAGACACTTGTCTCCTTCTATAGTCCCGCTACAGGCGAACGCTGGGACGAAGTGGTAAAACCCATCGGAAGCGGCACGCTGAACAATCTGCTCTACCGACGCTGGGTGAAGCAACGTGCAGCCGACGTGGAACGCTGGTCGAACGGACGTCTGGGCTATGTACACATCGAGTCAATGGACGACGGCAGCTTCCGTAACATCTATTCGGACATTTTGGGCAAATACAACAAGTGCGACGGCATTGTCATCGACACCCGCTTCAACGGTGGCGGACGTCTGCACGAGGACATCGAAGTGCTGTTCAGCGGACAGAAGTACTTTACACAAGTGGTACGCGGACGCGAAGCCTGCGACATGCCCAGCCGGCGCTGGAACAAACCCAGCATCATGCTGCAATGTGAGGCCAACTACTCCAATGCGCATGGCACACCTTGGGTGTACAGTCATCAGAAACTGGGCAAGCTGGTGGGTGCCCCCGTACCCGGTACCATGACCAGTGTATCATGGGAGACGCTGCAAGACCGTTCACTTGTATTCGGTATTCCTATCATCGGTTACCGCCTCCCCGACGGCTCGTATCTGGAAAACTCACAGCTGGAGCCCGACATCCCGGTGCTTAACAGCCCCGAAACCATTGTCAAGGGCGAAGACACCCAGTTGAAGACAGCTGTAGAAGAACTGTTAAAAGAGATCGGGAAATAATCCGACCAAAAGCCGGGCAGACATAAAATCAGGGCAGACTCCACATGCGGGGCCTGCTCTTTTTTATTGCTTCAGCCAGCCACTTTCTCCCCACGCACAAACCACCTGCTCAGAAAACAAAGACGATGGATGCCCCAAATGTAAAATTGTGCATCGGTGTACGACGGCTATAGGATTGAGAAAGACGCCCTCCTTCCTCGTCTACCCACGAATTCTTCAAGTCATAGACCAGCCGTGGAGAGGCAAAATCATAGTCACAATACAGCCGGAAAGCGGCATTCTCTTTATAGCGGTAAGTCAGTGAGACACCGGTTCCGACTTTCCATGTAGAACTTCTACGAATGTTCAGAAAGTCATCGTCCACATAATAATTCTCCAACAGCTCATTGCGGGTAACTCCTTCCTGCTTCATGTAATATTCTACATCCTCCTTATAAAACTGGTCGTATACCTTCTCGCTGACAATAGTGCGGTCGAAAATCTGAGGATTGATCCGGCAGACCGAGTTCAGACTGAAGTCGGTATTCGTCCTCCGCCCTACCAGCAGTTTGCCTCCCAACTGGAAATGAGGACTAAACGGATATGAAGCATACAAACCCAAATCCATGTCAAACATGCCGAGATGGTCGGACTCCAGCCCCTCAAGCAGAAACATATTGACCGGTGCTCCTTCCTGCAAGTCTCCATCCATATCAAAATGAAGTCTGTTCCCGGTAGGAATGTCCGCCACGACAGGAGTTGTAGAAACCTTGATCCGCCCGCCTATTCCCCAATATGCATTGAAAAAATAAGCCCCTTCCACACTGACCACGGTAGCAGTTCCCACTCTCAGTTTCATACCTAAGGGAGAACCGTTTTCCGAATCATAAAGCTCGGCTGTAGGCAAGACAGAAGGCCCCGAAGCTACCCCCATATTAAGACTCAAGAAAGACGGAGCATCATAACGGTCGTAAGTAACCCTGTCACTCCATCCGTCCGCACGCTTGCGCTTCACAATCAGGTCGGATAAGAAATAGCCCAGATCGGTAGAGATAATCCCGATGCCGGCACCCACCAGCACGTCACTGATCCAATGCCGGTTGTTCAGTTGCCGCGTAACCCCCGTCAGTCCGGCAAGTGTATATCCTCCGATGCTATACAGCGGACTGACCATGCCGTACTCCTTATGAAGTATGGTGGCACACATGAATGCAGTAGCAGTGTGTCCGGAAGGGAACGAATTATTCGACGAGTTGTCGGGACGGAGTTCCCTCGTTGTATATTTCAACGCATTGACAAACCCAGCCATCAGTACGGCCGACGATACATTACTTACCGCCAGCTCTTTCCATGAGCTTCTTCCTTCCACTCCTGCCAGCTTCAGTCCCCACGTAGCAGCCAGTGGAACGTATTGCGTATAATTATCATAGCTATGGTGGAAAGCAGGCTTGAATCGATTGCGCAAGGTGCGGAAATCGCTGTTTCTTTTCTTTACAATCAGACCGGAAGCAATGAACGGAATGCCCATATAGGAAAACTCTCTCCTAAAGCTTTCGGACGGAGTCAGCCGCAAGGAAGGATGTTCCGTCAAGCCGATACCCGACGAATCAACCGGCTGCACGGACACAGAGTATGCATCTGAAGGGAGTGCACATAGCAACAAAGGGAAGCATAACAGACAGATCAAAACAAAGGATTTGGGTAATACCATAGCTCTTGTTACATAAGATTTTAAATCTTATATAACGCAACAGCAGGATTTAGGTTCATTACATTCCATTAATACTCAATTCCCAGACAGAAAAAAGGATCATTCTCCAAACAGACGTCCGCCGACAGCAAAGACTTACCTACTGTTTTAGCACGCCGCCAATAAAAAAAGGAAGGCCTTGCGTGGCCTTCCTTTTCCCATTAAATATGATGAGTTTCCGTTTACTTCACAATCAGCAGATAGTAGTTCTTCTTACCGCGTTGTACCAGCAGATACTTATCGTTCAGCAGGTCGGCAGCAGTAATCACCTGATCGAAAGCTGAAAGTTTCTCCTTATTCAGCGAAACGCCACCACCCTGTACCAGCTTACGCATCTCTCCTTTGGAAGCAAATACCGCAGCATTTTCTGTAAACAGGTCTACAGCCTTTACGCCTGCAGCCAGTGCATCGCGCGAAACTTCGAACTGGGGAACACCCTCGAAGACAGCCAGCAATGTATCTTCGTCCAACTTGTGCAGGGCATCGGAGGTTGCATTTCCAAACAGGATGTTCGAAGCATCTACCGCAGCATTATAGTCCTCTTCCGAGTGTACCATGATGGTCACCTCTTTAGCCAGACGTTTCTGAAGGACACGCAAATGCGGAGCTTCGTGATGTTGTGCAATCAGCGATTCAATCTCTTCTTTGTCGATAGAAGTAAAGATCTTGATATAGCGTTCTGCATCCGCATCGCTGACGTTCAGCCAGAACTGATAGAATTTGTAAGGAGAAGTGTAGCGGGGATCGAGCCAGATATTTCCCGATTCAGTCTTTCCGAACTTACCGCCGTCTGCCTTGGTAATCAAAGGACAAGTCAGTGCAAATACCTCTCCCCCGTTGGTACGGCGAATCAATTCTGCACCGGTAGTGATATTACCCCATTGGTCGGAACCACCCATCTGCAGTTTACATCCTTTTGTCTCATACAGATATTGGAAATCATAGCCTTGCAGAAGCTGGTAAGTGAATTCTGTAAATGACAGTCCGTCGCGTGCCTCACCGTTCAGACGTCTTTTTACAGAGTCTTTCGCCATCATGTAGTTCACGGTGATATGTTTTCCCACTTCGCGGGCAAAATCAAGGAACGTATAGTTCTTCATCCAGTCATAGTTATTCACCATTTCTGCATGGTTCGGGGCATCAGAATCAAAATCAAGGAACTTGCTCAGTTGCTTCTTCATCCCTTCCATATTGTGACGCAGTGTCTCTTCTGTCAGCAGATTGCGTTCTGCCGATTTTCCGGAAGGATCACCAATCATCCCCGTAGCACCGCCAATCAGCACCAGCGGCTTATGGCCACAGCGTTGGAAATGACGCAATATCATCACACTGCAAAGATGACCGATATGCAATGAATCAGCCGTAGGATCAAAACCGATATAAGCAGTCACTTGTTCTTTGCTAAGCAACTCTTCTGTTCCCGGCATCATGTCCTGCAACATGCCACGCCATCTTAATTCTTCTACAAAATTCATCGTATCAAGTATTTTTAGTTCTTTAGATTTTTGTTTTTTACTCTGTTTTCCATTCACTTAGACGGCAAAAGTACGACTCTTTCTTTGAAGAAACAACTCTTAGCCCTTAAAAAAGAGCTTCCGGATGTTTTTGCCCACGACTTGACTCAACTGTTGCTGCTCCACTCCACGCACTTTTGCCGCCCGCCGGAGCAGCTCTTCAATCCCAACCACACTGTCATCCGTTTCCAGCAACAGCCGTTCGTCGGGGACTTCCAGCATAGCTCCCTCTTGATAATGCTCGCCAAAAGAGAGATAAAATCCATGGTTCAGCAACTGTCTGGCTTGAGCCGGCTTACCGCGAAAGCCGTGCCATATCCACGGTTGCCGTGGACAGAGCTCCTTCTTCACAGCCAACAGTTCCGACATTGCCTTCACACAATGAACAATCAACGGCAGCCCGCACCTTTCGGACAGTTCTACATGCTTTCTGAAAACAGCAAGCTGCTCCGGCATCGGGACGTCAGTCAGCTTGTCCAGCCCCGTTTCACCCACTGCTACCACCTCGCCAGCCCGGCACAACGTTTCCACCCGGTTCCACAATCCGTCTGTTTCTCCCTTTTCCAATCTCCACGGATGGATGCCAGCCGAATGGAACATACCTCCCTCCGACAGCCTTACTTCATCCACAAGGCAGTTGGTTATCGCCATGTGTGCATGCTCCGGACGATGGGTATGGGCATCCAGAATACAGCTAATATCTCGCTTCGTCACTTCAGTCATGGCTCAATACAGTATTTCAGATTCAGGGAACAGGATCGTAGCCCGATCCTCCCCACGGATGACACCGGAGAATCCGGCGGACAGCAAGGTAAAGCCCCTTCAGCGGACCATGTTTTTTGATAGCCTCTACCGCATAAGCGGAACAGGTAGGCGTAAACCGGCAGGAAGGAGGAGTAAACGGAGAGATACAGGAACGGTAGAAATAAATAGGAAGTAGCAACAGGAAAGAGCAGGCGGCACCAATCCATCGCTTTATCTGCCCAAAAACGCCGTAGATGCGGCTACCGGAGCTTTTCATAAAAAAAGCTTTTCGGAGATGCGCAAAAGCGCGGTCTTCATCTTCGCTTCCAGTTCGGCAGTAGATACAAGATCATCCGAGAGATAAATGAAGGCAACGGCAAGCTGCTTGCCGTTCTGTTGAAGCAGGTCTGTCAGCAGGAACTTGTTCTTACGGTATGCCTCACGTATCTGACGCTTGACACGATTCCGCTTCACAGCCCGCTTGAATCTCCGTTTCGACACGCTGACAAGCACAGAAACGGGAGCTTCCTTTCCTTCTACAGGCATATATACAACACGTATCGGAAAGATGGAAAACGACTTGGAGGAGCCGCCTTCGAACATCTTTCCGATCAATATTTTACTGTTCAGCCTTTCGGCTTTACACAAGGTATATACGCTCACATTATTTATTGTTTTCCTTGATAAACATATCAAGAGCTGCAGTCATTGAAGGAGCCTGTACTGTAGGAGCCTCCAAATCCAGACGCAGACCAGCATCGCGCACTGCCTGAGCAGTAGTCGAGCCGAATGTACCGATCTTAATCTCTTTCTGGTCGAAATCGGGGAAGTTCTTCTTCAACGAAGATACTCCGGCAGGACTGAAGAACACCAGCATGTCATAGTCAAACTCTTCTTCCGGAGAGAAATCGTTGCTCACCGTACGATACATCACAGCCTCGGTATGCTGAATATTATGTTTATCCAGAAGATTCTTCACATCGTCGTTGTGCACATCAGACATCGGTACAAGATACTTCTCTGTCTTATGCTTCATGATAGAGGGCATCAGGTCTTCTATCTTGCCGGTAGTGCCAAAGAAAATCTTGCGTTTACGATACTGAACATATTTCTGAATATACAGAGCAACAGCTTCTGTCACGCAGAAATACTTCATCGTTTCCGGGATGGTCACACGGAGTTCCGTACACAAATGAAAGAAATGATCAATGGCATGACGGGAAGTGAACACCACAGCCGTATGATCAAGAATGGAAATCTTTTGTTGGCGGAATTCTTTTGCAGAGAGGCTCTCTACCTTAATGAAAGGCCGAAAATCGATTTTTACTCCATACTTTTCGGCAATATCGTAATAAGGAGATTTTTCGGACGCAGGTTTAGGCTGCGAAACCAATACTTTTTTTATTTTCAATGTATCAAATTTTTATTAGCAATATATTGTTAATTTGAGATAATCCCTGATAAAGCAGCAGACAGGGTATTATTTCAAGGGCACAAAAGTACAAAATTAAAAGGAAGAGAGTAACTATTTGATGAAAAAAAAGTTTGAGCCACTTATAGAACATCAATATTTTAGTAAAAATTAAAATTAAAGACCCTATAATAACCAGATTTTTCAGGCTTAAATCGAAATAAACAATGAAAAGAACAAACGGAAAAAGCACAAATCCTACGTTATAAATAAGAGCCGAGTAAGATTCAAGCCATAAAGTTGTGCGTCCTTTGTCAAAAAAAACCCATCCCAAAAACATATAAAGCACCCACTTCAGCAGGAAATAAAGCAACGAAGCTCCAACGTAGATTCCCAATAGAAGAAGAGGAGAAACACGCTCCATCAGGACAGGGCGGACATCCTGAAAATAGCAAAACAATGTGATGCCAGACAACACACAAGTCTGAACGACCAGAACAAGCAGATAGCGGACATCGGCAGCGGTAGAAGTGTCGAAAATACTTGTCCGTTCGCGATGCAGCACAAAGTCTTTCACCTGCTGCGTCAGAAACCTCTTACCCCTCGACAGTGCCATCGAGGATAAAAAGAAACATGCCAGCAGCGTCAGGGCGATTGCATCGTCGGTACGTGGAGAATAAGAAAGGGGAATCCCGTCGAATCCCTCGCTTGCTGCACGGACGGCATGACATCCCTTCAACGACAGACTATCGGCAGCAGGCAGCAGGTGTTCGCGATAGAAAAGAGGCAATGTGTCTGCCGATACTCTCATATAGCTGCAAATTTACGGATAGAGATGTCCCACTTGGGAGTGGTATAGAGCAGTTCTACCGCCTCTTCGGGAGTAGAAGCCACTTTCCAAATGTCACCGTGCTGACGGCGCATGAAGTTTTCCTCGATTGCCCGACCGAGCATTCCGAACAAAGGATCGAAAAAGCCATTGGTATTAAGCACGATAATCGGATTCAGATACAGCCCCAGTTGTTTCCACGTAATCACTTCGAGCAGTTCCTCCAGCGTTCCGCAACCACCGGGCAAGGCAATCACCGCATCACTCAAATCGGCCATCTTCTGCTTCCGCTCGTGCATCGAATCCACCTCGATCAACTCGGTCAGCCCCGTATGATGCCAGTTCTGCTCTACCATAAAATGGGGAATAACTCCTGTCACCTCTCCCCCATTCTCGAGCACAGCATCGGCTACGGCACGCATCAGTCCGATGCTCCCCGCACCATTCACCAGACGGATATGACGTTGCGCAAGCAAACGACCAAGCTGTTCGGCTGCCTGAAAATAAACGGAATCTATCTTAGTGCTGGAAGCGCTGTAAACACATACGGAATGGATCTGATTCATACTGTCGGAATAAGATTACTGATTTCGGGTACAAAAGTAGCAAATCTATGCGACATGTCCGAAGCAGGAAGATATTTTTCCCACCTGCTTATACCAGTACAGCAAGACACATTAAACAGCTGCCTATCTCATCCGAATAAAGCAGAAAGTTTCTTAGTAAGAAACTCTCAGTTCGTTGCCTATGGAACTCCGAGTTCGTTGCCTGCGGAACTTTTTGTGACAGACTAGTATAAATGAATAAATGCGTTAAAAAAAGAACAGACCCACGTTCCGTTACGTGAGTCTGTCTTGGTTATAATTCTAAAATGCGTCGAAATTACAATCCGAAAGCTGCCTTGATCTTGTCTACATAATCCAGCTTTTCCCATGTAAACAGTTCCACTTCCACTGTCTTGTCACCTTCATAACGTGAGTGGAAAGTCTTTGTCACTACCTGAGGCTCACGTCCCATATGTCCGTAAGCTGCAGTCTCCTGATAAATCGGATTACGAAGTTTCAGACGTTCTTCGATAGCTTTCGGACGGAGGTCGAACAGCTGGTCGATGACATGTGCAATCTCACCGTCAGTCATATTCACATGCGAACGTCCGTAGGTATTTACATAGATGTTGATCGGACGTGCCACACCGATAGCGTAAGAAACCTGCACCAACATCTCGTCTGCCACTCCTGCAGCTACCATATTTTTGGCAATATGACGGGCTGCATATGCCGCACTACGGTCTACCTTGCTGGGGTCTTTACCAGAGAACGCACCACCTCCGTGAGCACCCTTGCCACCGTAAGTATCCACAATAATCTTACGGCCGGTCAGTCCGGTATCTCCATGCGGGCCACCAATCACAAACTTTCCGGTTGGGTTGACATGGTAGATAATATTATCGTTGAACAGAGCCAACACCTTATCATGATGGATAGAAGCAATGACGCGTGGCATCAGAATTTCAATCACATCGCGACGGATAATCTGCAACATCTCCTCGTCTGCCTTCAGCTGCGCAGCCTCGGTATTGTCTGCCGGCTGGATAAAATCGTCGTGCTGTGTAGACACTACAATGGTATCAATACGCACAGGAGTTCCGTTATCATCATACTCGATAGTCACCTGACTCTTGGCATCGGGACGCAGGTAAGTCATCACTTTTCCTTCGCGACGTATCTCTGCCAATACCAGCAGAATGCGATGTGCCAAGTCAAGCGAGAGGGGCATGTAGTTTTCAGTTTCGTTGGTAGCATAACCGAACATCATTCCCTGATCACCCGCACCTTGTTCCATGGGGTCTTGGCGTTCTACGCCACGATTAATATCGGGACTCTGTTCGTGAATGGCAGAAAGCACACCGCAGGAGTTACTTTCGAACATGTATTCTCCTTTGGTATAACCTATTTTCTTAACCACTTCGCGTGCAATAAGTTGCAGATCAACGTATGCTTTTGTTTTCACCTCACCCGCCAGCACTACTTGTCCGGTAGTTACCAGTGTTTCGCAAGCTACTTTCGAACTGGGGTCGTAAGCCAACAGTTTGTCAAGCACGGCATCCGATATCTGATCGGCTACCTTGTCGGGGTGTCCTTCTGACACCGATTCGGATGTAAATAAGTATCCCATCTTCTTTTTTAAAATTAAAAGTTAAGTGTTATAAGCGGAAATCGGAAGGGGAGAGAGGGAAGTGCCTACAAAGCCGGAAAAGAGATTCACAAACTGTGTTTTAGCATTTTTTTTCGTGGTTGCAAGCGACTCAAATCTGTCCACATCTTCATTTCGGGCGCAAAGATAGATAAAAAAGGAAATGTGACAAAAGAAGTGGTTACTAATTCTTGCATAAAAATCAGCCTGATACGCCATTTTCCCAACCGTCCGTTGGCAAGACAGGAAAATTCTCTCTATCTTTGGACTGTGTTTAATAATTGATATGACAAACATGAATAACTTTAATTGGAAGAAAGAACTTTTCAGTTTTGCTGTGTTTTTTATTGTTTATACAATAATCAGTCTAATATGGAAAACCGATTCGCATAGCAGCGTCCTTACTCTGTTTACCCGCAGTTTTATTGCCGGCGGCATCAGCGTATTACTTATCTACTTTATAATCCGCAAACTGAACTTTAAATAACAATGATGATCAATCAGAAACTAAAAACCTTGTTCGTACTGGCACTCTACGTAGGAATAACCATCGGCGTCTATGCCATCGCGTGCCATTTCATGCACATCGAATTTCAAGACATACACCTGCTGTATGCCATTCTGATAGGATGTATTGCCTATCTTCCCCGGTTTATCGCCGAAAGGAGACGGAAATAAGTGCTTTTAGCCTTTCAGTTCCGAAGCAAGTTCCCGCATAGTCTTTCCCAATACAGGATGCACCAGCTCTGGAGCTATCTCTGCCAAAGGGCGCATGACGAAGTCTCGCTGTGTCATGAGCGGATGAGGAAGATTCAGTGTATTGCCCTCAGGAGAGGTAAGAGAGGCAACCATATTATCATAAAGCAGCAGGTCGATGTCAATAATGCGGTCGGTGTAAACACCACCTGCCGATTTATGCCTACGACCGAGTTCATGCTCTATCGCCTGCGTCCGTTCCAATACCGCACAAGGGGACAGCAATGTCTCGATGCCTGCCGCTGCATTCAAAAAACTATTTTCCGAGGCAAACCCCCACGGAGAAGTAACATAAAAAGCAGACAGGGAAATCACTTTCCCTATCTGCTCTTCTATTTTTTCTACGGCATTCCGGAGATTCTGCTCCTTGTCGCCCAAATTGGTTCCTAAGCCGAGATATAGTTTTGACATAACTTGGTAAGTTGACGAGTAGACAAGTAAACGAGAGAGAAAGTGGGACAAAACAATCCTGTACTTGCCAACTTATTTACTCGCTTACTTGTTCACTGAATTAATCTATAATCAGCATGGCATCGCCGTATGTACCAAAACGGTATCCCTCTTTGACTGCCACATCATACGCATTCATCACCTGCTCGTATCCGCCGAAAGCAGCAACAATCATCAGCAGTGTAGAAAGCGGCATGTGGAAATTAGAGATCATGGCCGTTGCCACAGTAAAGTCGTAAGGCGGGAAAATAAACTTGTTTGTCCACCCTTCAAACTCTTTTAAATGGCCATCTGTGCTCACAGCTGTCTCTATAGCACGCATCACCGTCGTTCCCACAGCACACACCTGCTTGTTGTTGTCTTTGGCACGATTCACCATGTTTACAGCATCTGCATCCACAAACATCTGTTCGGAATCGGTCTTATGCTTAGTGAGGTCTTCAACGTCAATCTCACGGAAGTTGCCCAATCCTGCATGCAGCGTCACGTAAGCAAAATCGATACCTTTGATTTCCATACGCTTCATCAGCTCGCGGCTGAAGTGCAGATTGGCTGTCGGAGCCGTCACAGCACCTTCGTTTTTGGCAAAGATAGACTGGAAACGTTCTTCGTCTTCCGGCTCTACGGGGCGATTGATAATGGAGTGTGGCAATGGAGTTTCACCCAATGCATAAAGCGCCTTTTTAAATTCGTCGTGAGGTCCGTCATACAGGAAACGGAGTGTACGGCCGCGCGAAGTGGTATTGTCGATCACCTCGGCTACCATCGAATCGTCCTCTCCGAAATAAAGCTTATTTCCAATACGTATTTTACGGGCTGGATCTACCAATACATCCCACAAACGGAGCTCTTCGTTCAACTCACGCAACAAGAATACTTCGATACGTGCTCCTGTCTTCTCCTTGTTTCCATACAGCCGGGCAGGAAACACCTTGGTATCGTTGAATATAAAAACATCCTTGTCATCAAAATAATTCAGAATATCCTTGAACATCTTATGCTCAATTTCACCAGTACGGCGGTGCAACACCATCAAGCGTGACTCATCCCGATACTTCGTAGGATGCAAAGCAATCTTATCTTCGGGTAACTTAAATTTGAATTGTGACAGTTTCATATCTAGTTTCTTATTACAATTTTTATTATTTAGTTATTGGCTTCTTCCTCTTTTTCTATCTCCTGACCGTCAATCCACTCCTTGAAATTCAACGGATCCAAGCAGTCTTCCAAACGCACATCTCCCACACGTGTACGGATCAGCTCTGTCAAGTGTGCTCCACTGTGAAGTGCTTCACCAATATCGCGTGCCAAAGCGCGGATATAAGTACCTTTGCTGCACACCACCCGGATACGGATAGACGGTTCCGGATTGTCCAATCTGCATTCCAACAGCTCAATTTCATCAATGACCAGTTGCTTCGGTTTCAGAGTCACCTCCTCGCCTTTGCGTGCCAGCTCGTAAGCCCTCGTTCCGTCTACCATACAGGCAGAGAAAGCAGGAGGCACCTGCTCGATGGTCCCTACAAACTGTTTCAGCACATTTTCCACCATTTCGCGGGTAATATGTTCCGTAGGATAGGTGGCGTCTATCTCATGTTCAAGGTCGAACGAGGGAGTAGTTGCTCCCAGTCTGAGGGTGGCCACATACTCTTTCGTGTGATACTGAAACTCCTCAATCCGTTTCGTAGCCTTCCCGGTACAGACAATCATCACTCCCGTGGCAAGCGGATCGAGTGTGCCGGCATGACCGACCTTCAGTTTCTTCACTCCCATCCGCCGGCAGATGTGATAACGCGCATGACCGACTACCTTGAACGAAGTCCAGCCCAAAGGCTTATTGAAAAACAGTACTTCTCCTTTCTTAAAATCCATAACGACACGCAGCTCCTATGCCATCCGCAAATCATGTCCCATCAGCAACATGACTAAAATGATTCCTCCTACAATAATACGATACCAGCCGAAAGCCTTGAATCCGTATTTGGTCACAAAACTGATAAAGAACTTAATGGCAAGCAAAGCAACTACAAATGCCACTACATTGCCAACAATAAGTGCCGAAAGATTGTTCATGATAATCTCGCTTCCACCCTCGCTAAAGAGCTTATACATTTTATAAACCGTAGCGGCAAACATGGTAGGAACGGCCAGAAAGAAAGAGAATTCCGCAGCAGCCTTACGAGTCAGTTTTTGAGCCATACCGCCCACAATGGTAGCCATCGAGCGCGACACACCGGGTATCATCGAAATACACTGAAACAGTCCGATATAAAAAGCACGTTTCTCGGTAAGCGGTGTATCTTCGCTTCCATGAGAAAATATCTTGTCGCAGAACAACATAAACACTCCTCCCACTATCAGCATAACAGCCACTACCGTCACGCTCTCCAGCATCGCGTCTATCATGTCGCTGAACAACAATCCGAGCACTGCTGCCGGAATGAAGGCCACCAGCAGTTTCCAATAAAAATCGAACTTGTGCAGAAAGCGCTTGAGAGCCGAAGCCCCTTGAGGCAATGGTGTACGGTTGAGTCGGAAAAAACGCTTCCAATACAAACAGACAACCGATAAAATAGCTCCAAACTGTATGATAAACGTAAATGCCTTGACAAAGACTGTACTCTCTACTCCCAGCACATTCTGTGCAATAATCATATGTCCGGTAGAAGAAACGGGCAAAAATTCGGTCAGTCCCTCAACAATGGCAATAATAACAGCCTCTAACGTCGTCAAATCTTCCATCGTTCAGTCTTATTATTTTGTCTTTGGTTTGCGCAACACGGCATAAATCATCGAAAGGAAACCGAACAAGCATACTGCCGGAGCCACCTTAATCCTGCGTACACTGAAAATATCGGGTTCGAAAGCTGTCTCTGTAGACGATGGTCCCGTCATCAGTAAAAAGCCGACAATTACAATTGCCATTCCTATTGCCAGCAAAATAAAGTTAGTCTTGTCAAAAGCAAATTTCTGCTTGTCCATTGTTCTTTGTTTTTATAATTCGGTTTTTAAATATGATACAAACGTTCTGCTTTCATCCTCAGATACTTGTTGATCGAGATGTAAGCACACATCCACGTGATTGCCACACCGAAAAACAGCACACTGCCACATACGGCCAGCATCACGGCAGGCGTAATGATGCGAATCAGTTCATGCTCGTACATCACAGCCCAATAAGCTGCCCCCATCAGCACCGCATCGGCAATGACGGCAGCCACAACCCCTATCCACACATTCTTGCGCAGAAAAGGTCGGCGTATGAACGACCAGCTTGCACCCACCAGCTTCATGGTGTGAATCAGGAAGCGCTTCGAATAAATGGCAAGCCGGATGGTATTGTTGATCAGTGCAAACGAAATAAAGGTCAGCACTACAGCCAGCGACAGCAACACCAGACTGATGTTACGTATATTCTCGTTCACCGCATCTATCAGTTCCTTCCGGTAAAGCACATCCTGTATGTTGGAGTTTTGCCTGATTTTCTTCTCTATCTTCGCAACGCTATCCGAATTGGCATAATCGGAATTCAGCTTGATTTCAATAGACGCTGTAAAGGGATTATATCCCAAAAACTCCTCAGGGTCTGCCCCCATAGCCTCTGTCTGTTCTTTCAGCGCCTGTTTTTTCGAGATGTATTCTGTCGACTTCACAAAAGGCTCTTTATTCAGCTTCTTCTGATATTTCAGAATGTCCGACTCGCGCATGTCGTCACTGATCAGCACAGAAAAAGTAATATTCTCGCGGACATATACAGAAAGGTTGTGTGCTGTCAGCACAAAAAAGACTACCATGCCCAGCAACAATAGCACAAGCGTCGTACTGATGCTCGACGTGACAAACTGCATGTCGAAAAACGAAGTCGGTTTATATCTGTTTTTAGCCCCCATCTGTATGTCTATCTTTTTTTCCGAAACACGTAAATCATCGAACTGCTACGGTCTTTCCGTGCCAATGCATTGAACCACGCAAGCGTCCCCACATACATTCCTTTCAGGAAACTGTGACGACAGCCACGATACTTCTCGCTCAGCATAGAAACGTAGAACGCATCAAACGGCATCGGATGACGGGCAGCCATCACAAAACCATGACGCGATGCCAGCTGTTGGATAGTGGCTGGAGTGAAATGCCAAAGGTGACGCGGCACGTCGTAAGCCGCCCAATATTCGCCATAACGCTGAGCGTCGTACGAAGAACAGTTGGGGACAGCCACAATCAATACCCCCTTTTCTGTCAGCAGGCGATGGAGCGTTTCCCACGTCTCGTTCAACGGTTCCAGATGTTCCATCACATGCCACAGGGTTATCACATCGAAACGGTCTGCTTCATACTCCGACAGTGCCGATTCGGGCTTTACTTCCATACCAAAATGCCGGCGTGCAAATTCGCGTGCCTGTGCACTCTTTTCTATGGCCTCCACCTGCCATCCGCGACGAGCCATCGTATCGGCAAAATAACCTGTTCCCGTCCCCAGATCGAGCAGACGCCCCTCCGTCCGGTATGCCTCGCGGACAACCAGCCGTGCCTTCCGTCCCAACATATAGGAACGTACATAGTGGTAAACGGTATTCGTCGCGCCCTTGCGCGTATCAGTGTGGGAAATGTAATCGGGAGTCTCGTAATACTTGCCTATTTCTGCTGCAACCGGAACACCCTGCGTAAACAGAAAGCCACAATCCTCGCACGAATGCAGCTCAAACCGTTCGCCCGAAGCATAAAAATCCGTACACGTCATCACGCATTTCAGATGCGTACTTCCACACAGCGGACAAGCATTTATGATGAGTCTCTCCATTAATCTTTTATAAATTATGATGCCGGCTGGAACAAACAGACAACACGACACCCGAATTTGGTGCAAAGGAACAAATAAAAAGCGATGATGCAACCTTTCATTAAGGACTTTTAATAGATTACAGCGCACAAGCAGACCATCGGTTTACTCTCCTTCCCCGTTTTCTTCCCTCGCCTGCCCACCCGTCGCCAGACCCGTACGGAAAGAAATACAAGTCTGCACGAGATGCACACCAGACTACCTTAATTATAATAGAATGCATACAGACTACCGGATGCAACCGCCATTCTGAGTCTAACGGTCAGCAGTCTTTTCCGACACGCTACTGCCCGGAAGCTATAAACACAGAAACAAAAACGTTGTTTTCACCCCATCTGCCCAAACCAGAGATTTGCTTTCACCGTAAATCCGGATTCATGCCTGCGAACAACAGAAAGTATCAATAAATACACATTCTATATTCAAATACTTTCTTTTTAACACAAAAAAACGAATAAAACAGTTCAAAATAGCAGGCAAAACAGGCAAAAAGCGTAATCAAAATGAAAACTATTCAAAAAAAAATATATGTACTTTTGCGCCGTTTTTTATTCAGGATAAATCAAACCGTTAATTACAAACACTTAAACTAAGAAAAAATGGTAAAAAGAAAACTAATGTTACTATGCACTTTTCTATTCGTGGGAATAGGAATTGCAGTTGCCCAGACCAAGAAAGCGTCGGGTACTATCACAGCAGAAGAAGACGGGCTGCCCGTAGTAGGAGCTTCCGTATTAGTAAAAGGAACAGAAAAAGGAACAATCACCGATTTTGACGGAAAATTCAAATTAACCAACCTACCCAATGATGCTACTACACTTGTTATTTCTTATATAGGAATGGTGACTCAAGAAGTAGAACTGAAAGAGAATCTGACTATCGTACTTAAATCTGACGCCAAGCAGCTGGACGAAATCGTCGTAACAGCAATGGGTATTTCAAAAGAAAAGAAAGCACTGTCATACGCCGTACAGGACATTAAGGCCGAGAAACTGACACAGGCGGCCAGCAGCAACCTGACCAGTGCACTGCAGGGTAAACTGGCTGGTGTCGACATCACTCCCTCGTCGGGTATGCCGGGTGCATCAAGCAACATGGTGATCCGTGGTGCACGTTCGTTCACCGGAGACAACAGCCCGCTGTACGTCATCGACGGTATGCCGATTGCATCTACCTCCGACCTCAACACCGACGTCATGAACAACGGTAGTGTGGTAGGTTCTGACTATGCCAACCGTGCAGTCGACCTCGACCCGAACGACATCGAAAGTATCAACATCCTGAAGGGACAAGCCGCATCAGCACTCTATGGTATGCGCGCCTCCAACGGTGTGGTAGTCATCACTACCAAAAGCGGGAAAAATGCAGAAAAGGGAAAACCACAGGTAAGCTTCAACACCAACCTGTCGTTCGACAAAGTATCTACACTGCCCGATCTGCAGACCGAATATGCTCAGGGAAACAAAGGAGTATTCGATCCTTATTCCGGATTCAGCTGGGGACCGGTACTGTCTGAACTGCCCAACGATCCTACCTATGGTGGAAACGTAAGCAATGCCTATACTGCCGACGGACTACACAAGGGACAATACTACGTGCCGCAGCGCGCTGCTGCCGGACTCGACCCATGGGCTACACCCAGAGCCTACAACAACGCCAAAGACTTCTACAACACCGGTGTGACATGGAACAACTCGGTAAACGTGGCACAGGCGTTCGACAAAGGGAACTACTCCTTCTCGCTGGGAAACAGCAAGCAGAACGGTATCGTCCCATCAACCGGCATGGACCGTTACAACGTGAAGCTGACAGGCGAAGCCAATCTGAGCAAAAACTTCACCACCGGATTCAGCGGAAACTTTGTAGCTTCCAAAATCACCAAGCAGGGAACCGGTAACGACGGAGTGACAGCAACCGTATACACCGCACCTATCAGCTACGACATGGCTGGCATCCCCGCACACGTGCAAGGAGAGCCACATACGCAAAACACCTTCCGCGAATCATGGATTGACAATGCTTACTGGGCATGTGACAACAATGAGTTCATAGAACGTTCACAACGTTTCTTCGGAAATGCCTACCTGAAATATACCACCGACTTCGGTACGGACAACCGTCACAAACTGGATATCAAATACCAGCTGGGAGACGATGCATATACAACCAACTATTCGGATACATACGGATACGGAACCACAAGTTACTACAACGGTTTCTCACGTCAGTACTCGTTTACGGTCAACGAAATGAACTCACTGCTCACATTCACCTACAACTGGCGAATCAACGATGAGCTGGCATTCGACGCCCTGCTAGGTAACGAATTGGTCAACAAGCAGATCAGTGAACATCAGACCGAAGGTTATGCCTTCAACTTCCCCGGATGGAACCACATGAACAATGCCTCTACTTATCTGGCCGACTACCAATACAGAAGAAAACGTACCATCGGTAACTTCGGAAGCCTCTCACTGGCATGGAAGAGCATGCTCTATCTGAACGTAACAGGACGTAACGACATCGTTTCGTCTATGCCACGCAACAACCGTTCGTTCTTCTACCCCTCCGTATCGCTGGGATGGATCTTCACCGAGCTGGAGCCGCTGAAAAACGATGTACTGACCTACGGTAAGCTGCGTGCTTCGTATGCCGAAGTAGGTATGGCAGGCGACTATCTGCCCTCTTACTACTATACACCAAGCTACGGAGGCGGATTCTTCCAAGGAAACCCCATCACTTATCCGATGAACGGTGTCATGTCATACAATCCATACTATGTAGTCTATGATCCGAACCTGAAGCCACAGAACACCAAATCGTATGAAATAGGTGCCGACCTGACTTTCTGGAACGGACTGGTAACAATCAACTATACCTACGCACGCCAGAACGTAAAAGACCAGATATTCGAAGTGCCTCTGTCCGGTTCTACAGGTGCACAAAGCATGATGATGAACGGTGGTAAAATCCACACAGACTCTCATGAGCTGACGCTGGGCATCTCGCCTGTCAACCAGAAGAACTTCAAGCTCGACTTCGCCTTCAACTTCTCGAAGCTGAACAACTATGTTGACGAGCTGGCTCCGGGCGTAGAAAGCATCATGCTGGGAGGATTCGTTACTCCGCAGGTACGTGCCGGAATCGGCGACAAGTTCCCGGTAATCTACGGTATCTCTTACCTGAGAAACGAAGAGGGAAAAATCATCGTCGACAAGAACGGTATGCCGCAGGCTGGAGCTCCCGACGTGATCGGTCATGTATCGCCTGACTTCCGTCTGGGCTTCAACACCAACATCGAGCTCTACAAGTTCCGTCTGTCTGCCGTATTCGACTGGAAACAGGGAGGACAGATGTATCACGGAACAGCCGGCGAACTGAACTACTACGGTGTCAGCCAACTCTCGGCAGACTACCGTAAGAAAGACTTCATCGTACAGAACGCAGTGAAGGAAGTGGGTACAGACAGCAACGGAAATCCGGTCTATGCACCAAACGACATTGTCATCTCCAAAGAAGATGCAGAGAAATACTTCTCCGTATGCAGAACCATCGACGAGTCGTACATCTACGACAATTCGTTCCTGAAACTGAGAGAAATCTCACTGGCCTATCCGGTCTACAAGGCAAAGAACCTGTCAGTAGACGTCAATGTGTTTGCCCGCAACATCATCCTGTGGTCGGAACTGAAAGGATTCGACCCGGAAGCTACACAGGGTAACAACAACATGGCAGGAGCTTTCGAACGCTTCTCACTGCCGGGAACTTCAAGCTACGGATTTGGACTTAACCTGAAATTCTAACTTTAACTATTAAGAAATTATGAAAATGTTATCAACTACATACAAACTGACACTGGCTGCCGCTGCCGCAGCCCTGTTCGGAAGCTGTTCCGAAGACATTATGGACAGAATCAACAACGACGGCAACCATGCACACGAGGTGGAAGCCAAATTCATGATGCCCGACCTGGTTGCCAGCACGGCATTCTACAACATTGGATCCGACCTGACTTACTATCCCTCTACCTACATTGAATACGAAGTGGGAGTGGAAGGACAGATGCACAACGCCGAAACCCGTAACGGAGAGCCCAGTGCATCCAGTACCACAGACAACACATGGAAAAATCAGTATAACAGCCTGAAGAATGCGCGCATCATCATCAGCCAGTGTGCTCCGGGAAAACTGGACGAGGAAAACGACGTGACAAAAGGTATGGCAGAAGTAATGGCAGCCTACAACGGCGCACTGCTTACCGATGCTTACGGAAATACTCCTTACTCGCAGGCAGCACTGACCGACGAAAACGGACTGCCCGTCTATCTGACTCCGAAAATAGACACACAAGAGTCTATCTATGAAGATGTACTTACACTGCTTGACGACGCCATCGACGACCTGAAGAAGAGCGACAGAAGCCCTGTTGGCAGCTACGACCTGCTTTACGAAGGAGATGCCGACAAGTGGATCAAGTTTGCCTATGGTCTGAAAGCACGCTACACGATGCATCTGCTCCACCGTTCGGCAAACCAGCAAGCCGACCTGCAGAATGTATTGAGCTACATCGAGCAGTCGTTCCAGTCGGCCGACGAACAGGCAGCTTTCAGCATCTACGACGGAGCTACTCAGCAGAATCCGCTGTATGCTTACTTCGACGCACGTTCGGGACTGGCCTGCAGCCAAAGTCTGGTCAACAAATTGAGCGAGCGCAACGACCCGCGTCTGAGCCGTGTGTTCCTTTCACCGTCCGACCAGAACGGTGTACGCCATCAGGTGACAGACAAAAACGATCCGAACCTGAAAGCTGCTCCCAACGGAGAGGCTGAACAGAGTACTACCAAATATGCCGTTTCAGCATTCATGTATGCAGGTTCGGCGCCCACACTGTTGCTGAGCTACCACGAACTGCTGTTCATTAAAGCCGAAGCACTGCAACGCCTGAACGATCCGTCTGCCGAAGATGCACTGAAAGCAGCCGTAGCAGCAGGTATCGCCAACGCAGAAAACAGCGTGAAATCGGCAATCAAGGTAGCAGGAAGCAGCGTAGATATCACTGCCAACGAAATGACTCAGGCAGTGGCCGAAGCATACTTCGACAACAACGTGCAACCCCTGTATGCACAAGATCCGCTGAAAGAGATCATGATACAAAAATACTTTGCCCTCTGGGGAGCTTCGGGTGAAGCATTCGAGTCATACAACGACATACGCCGTTTCAACGCCATGAACAACGGCACCGACATGTATGCACTGGAAAATCCGCTGAATGCCGACGGAAAATTCCCGTTGCGTCTGCCATACGGCAACAGCGACGTCAGCGCCAACCCCGAAGTGAAGAAAGCCTACGGCAACGGTCAGTACGTCTATACCGAAAACGTTTGGTGGGCAGGCGGTAGCCGCTAACCGGACGCATCAACAACACACACACTACATTTCCCTGTCTCCCCCATTCCGGACGTAATTGCCGGGATGGGGGACTTTTTTTGAGAATAAACAAGGCTTCCGACAGGCAACCTTTCCCCTCGCGTCAGCTAACCTTTGCCAACAGATTGGGTAACCTTTGCTGACATGTCAGCTAACCTTTCCCAACACGTCAGCTAACCTTTGCTGACAAACCGCCTCCCTACAAAGAAAAGGGAGACTGATTATCTACTGATACACAGGATATTATAAAAAGAAAGTCCGGCAGCTTTCGGAAAGCTGCCGGACTGACGTCTACATACCGATAGATATATCTTCTGATACTTGTTTATTGAGGAAACACCTCTTCTCCTTTCAAGGTAGCCGAACTTGCCTCAGTGATGCGCACATTGACAAAATCACCGATGCGGTGCGTACCACGGTCGAACACCACTACCCGGTTCTGCTCTGTCCGTCCGAAAAGCTGGTCGCGCGAACGTTTGGACACTCCCTCCACCAACACTTCATAAGTCTTGCCGATGCAACGCTGGTTCGCTTCAGCCGAAAGACGGTTCTGCAAAGCGATAATTTCGTTCAGACGGCGTATCTTCACCTCTTCGGGCACATTGTCCTCCAGATGCTTGGAAGCATACGTGCCGGGACGCTCGGAATACTTGAACATAAAGGCAGCGTCGTAGCCACACTCCTCCATCAGCGAAAGTGACATCCGGTGGTCTTCCTCCGTCTCCGAATGGAAACCAGAGAAGATGTCGGTAGAAAGCCCGCAGTCGGGGATAATCCGCCGGATGGCGGCAACCCGCTCCAGATACCACTCGCGGGTATACTTACGGTTCATCAGCTTCAGGATACGCGAGCTTCCGCTCTGCACAGGCAGATGGATATGCTTGCAGACGTTGGGCACTTGGGCGATGACCTCCAGTGTCTCGTCGCTCATGTCCTTCGGATGCGAAGTGGTAAAGCGTATCCGTACTCCCGGAGCAGCCTCGGCAACCGTGCGCAGCAGCATGGGGAATGTCACCGTCTCACCCGTCGGACGTTCGAAACGGTAAGAGTTTACGTTCTGCCCCAACAGGGTGATTTCCTTATAGCCTTTCGCCATCAGATCTGCCACCTCGTTCAGGATGCTCTCCACATTGCGGCTACGCTCCCGTCCACGCGTGTAAGGAACGATGCAATAGGTACAGAAGTTATTGCACCCGCGCATGATGGACACAAAACCGGAAATGTGGTTACCGCAGATACGCGAAGGAATCACGTCGCGATACGTCTCGGTAGTCGAAAGTTCCACGTTGATAGCTTTCTCGCCTGCCTCTACAGAAGCAATCAGTTCGGGCAGCGTCAGATAAGCGTCAGGTCCTGCCACCAGGTCTACATGGTGTCGGGTAATAAGTTCGTCCTTCACCCGTTCTGCCATACATCCCAGCACACCTACTATCAGGTGTTTCTTTTTCTTTCGCAACGAATGGAAAAACTCCAGCCGGTTCAGAATCTTCTGCTCCGCATTGTCGCGGATGGAACAGGTGTTCATAAACACAGCGTCCGCCTCGTCCAGCGTATCCACAGTGGAATATCCCGCCATCTTCATCACCGAAGCAATCACTTCACTATCTGCCACATTCATCTGGCAGCCATACGTCTCAATAAACAACTTCTTGTTGTTCTCGTCAGCAGTTACGGATTTAAAGTCCGTTCCCGTCAATTCATTCATAATCAGTATTATTTTTAAAAATCCGGTTGCAAAGATACGGCTTCGGCTTCATTAATCTGCGATAAAATGACACAAATTTCACACAAAGACCTGCTATTCAGTAAGTATAGTCGTAATTTATGTTAATGATTTGAACATTTCTTTCGCCTATACTTGACAGGGTTAATTTTATTTTCCACTTTTGTACAGTGAAAGAAACATTAGATTTTTTCATAGTTAAGGTTTAGGTTAAAAAAATTAAGGGGAGCTGTGAAGCTGCCCTTTTTTCATCCCCCAATTCACTGTTTACTCAGATTTTATACTTATCTTTGGCACAAAACAAACGATATAAGATAAGTATTCGTTCACCCGGTTTTCAAGTCCTCCACATCGTACCGGACTTAAAGACACAGGAACTTATCAACCAAGAAACTTATATATTTAGCATTATGGATAGTACTCTATTAATCTTTCTTCTGATAGCAGCAGGTCTTGGTGCAAAAATATTCAAGGCACTACGGGAGATACAGGCAGACGAACAAGCCCAGCAACCCGATTCCGACAACAGTAAACCGGCCAGACGGGAAGTTATCCTGCCCGAACCATGGCACACCATGACACCGCCGAAAGAAGTACTGAAACCCACAGACGAGACCTCCCGGCGCAAAGAAAGAAAAAAAGAGAAACGCCAGAATGCTACCCCTGCCTTCGAAAACAAGGAACCCATGCGGGTAACATCGTCCATGCAAAGCACCCCACACAATGCCACTGCTCCCGAATCTTCGCCCACAGCAGAAGACTTCACTATCCACTCGGCAGAAGAAGCACGGCGTGCCATCATCTGGGGAGAAATCCTGCAACGCAAGTACTGACCTGACAAGAAACAAAAAGAGAGTAAACCATATTGATAATCTAACACGAAATCATACTATTTTTATGTCATTCAATCGTATCTCGGCAGCAGAAGCTGCAAGCCTCATCAAACATGGCTATAACATCGGTCTGAGCGGATTTACACCCGCAGGAACCGCAAAGGCTGTCACAGCCGAACTCGCTAAAATAGCAGAAGCAGAACATGCTAAAGGAAATCCGTTTCAAGTAGGTATCTTCACAGGAGCCTCTACAGGAGAATCGTGCGACGGAGTCATGTCGCGCGCCAAAGCCATCCGCTACCGTGCTCCCTATACCACAAATACCGACTTCCGCAAAGCGGTGAACAACGGAGAAATTGCCTACAACGATATCCATCTGTCGCAAATGGCACAGGAAATACGCTACGGATTCATGGGAAAAGTGAACGTAGCCATCATCGAAGCGTGCGAACTGACTCCGGACGGTAAAATCTACCTGACAGCAGCAGGCGGAATTGCCCCAACTATCTGCCGGCTTGCCGACCAGATAATCGTAGAGCTGAACAGTGCACACAGCAAAGCCGCTATGGGACTGCACGACGTCTACGAGCCTCTCGATCCTCCCTACCGCCGCGAGATTCCCATCTACAAACCCAGCGACCGCATCGGAGTGCCCTACGTACAGGTAGACCCGAAGAAGATTGTGGGTGTGGTGGAAACCAACTGGCCGGACGAGGCACGTTCGTTTGCAGCCGCCGATCCGCTGACCGACAAAATTGGGCAGAACGTAGCCGACTTCCTTGCTGCCGACATGAAGCGTGGCATCATCCCTTCCAGCTTCCTGCCACTGCAATCGGGAGTGGGCAACATAGCCAACGCCGTGCTCGGAGCATTGGGACGCGACAAGACCATCCCTCCGTTCGAAATGTATACGGAAGTGATTCAGAACTCCGTCATCGGACTGATACGCGAAGGACGCATCAAGTTCGGAAGCGCCTGCTCACTGACCGTGACAAACGACTGTCTGCAGGGTATCTATGACGACATGGATTTCTTTCGCGACAAACTGGTGCTCCGTCCGTCAGAAATCTCCAACAGTCCTGAGGTGGTACGCCGTCTGGGAATCATCTCTATCAATACCGCCATCGAAGTGGACATCTACGGTAATGTAAACTCTACACACATCGGTGGAACGAAGATGATGAACGGTATCGGCGGTTCGGGCGACTTCACCCGCAATGCCTACATTTCTATCTTCACCTGTCCGTCGGTAGCCAAAGAGGGAAAAATCAGCGCCATTGTGCCGATGGTATCCCACCAAGACCACAGCGAACACTCCGTAAACGTTGTCATCACCGAACAGGGAGTGGCCGATCTGCGCGGCAAGAGCCCGAAAGAACGTGCACAGGCAATCATCGAAAACTGCGCACATCCGGACTACAAGCAACTGTTGTGGGACTACCTGAAGCTGGCAGGAGACAAGGCACAGACGCCACATGCCATCCAGGCAGCATTAGGAATGCACGCCGAACTGGCCAAGAGCGGAGACATGAAGAATACCGACTGGGCTCAGTATCTATAATAAAAAGTATCTTTCCCTCGTTTTTGTTATTTTTTTAAGGGAAATACTTGTGTTTTCAAACAAAGTGTATACATTTGCATCCGTTAAGCATTAAAACATAACAGAAGAATGATAATCAACCTGCATAAATATTGGTGGTGGCAACCGTTACAACTCATACAAAGTCGTAAAGGGGGCAACACTCGTATATGCAGTCATTAATACACCGCTTTCAATTCCCAAAAGGAAAAAGAGAGACGGGAAAATAAGCAAAAAAAGAGCTTCGCCGCAACTTGCGACGGAGCTCTTTTCTTTTATCCCAACTTCAGAACAATAATCCCAAAATACATTAAGCAATATGAACTATTCAATCGATTCAAACGGCTATTACGGTGAATTTGGCGGGGCTTACATCCCCGAAATCCTTCACCGCTGCGTCAGTCAGCTGCAGGAAGCTTGCCGTACCATCCTGCCCAGTGATAATTTCAAACAGGAATTTGAAGATTTGCTGCGTCACTACGTAGGACGCCCATCCCCCCTTTATCATGCCCGCCGTCTGTCTGAAAAGTATGGCTGTAAGATTTATCTGAAGCGTGAAGACCTGAACCATACAGGCGCCCACAAAATCAATAACGCTGTAGGCCAGATGTTGTTAGCCCGCCGCATGGGCAAACGCCGTATCATCGCCGAAACCGGTGCCGGACAACATGGCGTGGCAGCAGCCACAGTCTGTGCTTTAGCCGGTATGGAATGCCTTGTCTTTATGGGAAAGACAGACATAGAACGACAACGTGTTAATGTAGAGAAAATGAAAATGCTGGGCGCACAAGTAGTTCCTGTCACCTCGGGAAACGCCACATTGAAAGATGCCACCAACGAGGCCATCCGTTATTGGTGCTGCCATCCCGACGATACCTACTACCTGATAGGCTCTACCGTGGGGCCTCATCCTTATCCACAATTAGTAGCTCACCTACAGTCGGTTATCGGCGAAGAAATCGCCCACCAGTTAGCTGAGCTGGAAGGATGCGAACACCCTGATCATCTGATTGCCTGTGTAGGCGGAGGCAGCAACGCCGCTGGTAGTCTATTGCGTTTCGTAGACGACCCACGGGTGCATATCGTACTAGCCGAAGCAGGTGGACTAGGTGTCGACTCTGGCAAGACGGCAGCTACCCTATCATTGGGATACACAGGTATCCTACACGGTGCACGTACCTACGTCATCCAAAACGAGGATGGTCAAGTGACCGAACCTTACTCCATCTCTGCCGGACTGGACTACCCGGGTATCGGCCCCCTACATGCTCATCTCGCCTCCACAAAGCGAGCCGACGTCATGGCCATCAACGATGACGAAGCTCTGAAAGCAGCCTACGAACTGACCCGGCTGGAGGGTATAATCCCCGCATTGGAGAGTGCTCATGCACTGGCGGTACTTCCCCATCTCCAAACTCACCCCGATGACATAGTAGTCGTCACCGTATCAGGCCGGGGAGACAAAGACATGGATACTTATCTTAGTCATATTCAGTTGACAAGTTGACAAGTCCCAAAAGCTCTTACCTCCTTGTTTACTCATCAACTCAGGAACTTAAAAACTCAAAACTCATGATCTATCGTTACACAACTCAAACGCGTACACTACCCGGTGATATCCATACACCGGTCAGCACGTATCTGAAACTACGCGACCTTTTCCCTCAAAGCGCCCTCATGGAAAGCTCCGACTATCACGGTGGAGAAAACGGCCGTTCATTTATTGCTCTCTGTCCCATCGCTTCTATCAGTATCGGGCATGGCATTGTCGTAACCCGGATGCCCGACGGTTCGCGCCAAGAAAACAGCTTGAGTGGCGAAGGAGGCATGGTAAAAGCCTTAGACAGCTTCCTTGCCTGTTTTCAGATTACAGGCGAGGGAAGCGGTTATTGTGGTCTGTACGGCTACACCTCATTCAATGCCGTGCGTTATCTAGAAGGCATTGCCGTGAAAGACAGCCGTCTGGAACGAAACGATGCACCCGACGCCCTCTACATCCTCTACCGTTACCTCATCGTGTTCAATGACTTCAACCACGAGTTGATGCTGGTGGAAATGCTGGGCGAAAATGAAAACAGTAACCTCGACCAAGTACAGACGGCCGTGATGAACCGTAACTTCCCCACTTACAGCTTCCGTCCAATAGGGAAAGTCTCCTCTACACTGACCGACGATGAACACCGCACCAACATTCGTCAGGCTATCGACCACTGCCTTCGGGGTGACGTGTTCCAAATGGTACTGTCACGCCGTTTCGAACAAAGGTTCGAGGGTGATGACTTCAATCTCTACCGTGCACTGCGTAGCATCAATCCTTCGCCTTACCTCTTCTATTTCGATTTCGGCGGTTTCCGCATCTTTGGTTCCTCTCCCGAAACACACTGCCGTATAGCCAACGGACGGGCTTATATTGATCCTATAGCGGGTACTACCCGACGTACAGGCAACCGGGACGAAGACGAAGCTGCCACCCAACGCCTACTGAACGACCCTAAAGAGAACGCCGAACACGTAATGTTAGTCGACCTGGCACGCAACGACCTGGCACGCAACTGTACCGACGTGCGTGTAGACTTCTTTCGCGAACCGCAACTGTACAGCCATGTCATCCACCTCGTCAGTCGCGTCAGTGGTGACCTCCGCCCGGGCGCCGGAATAGTAAAGACCTTTCTCGACACTTTCCCCGCCGGTACGCTAAGCGGTGCTCCCAAAGTACGGGCCATGCAGCTCATCAGCGAACTGGAGCCACACAATCGTGGAGCTTATGGTGGATGTATCGGCTTCATCGGGCTGGACGGTTCGCTCAACCAGGCCATCACCATCCGTACCTTCGTGAGTCGCAACAGCGTATTGTGGTTCCAGGCAGGCGGGGGCATCGTAGCCAAAAGCAACGTGGAAAACGAATTACAGGAAGTGAACAACAAGTTGGCAGCCCTGCGCCGCGCCATTGAACTAGCACAAAACTTCTAATCCAAAGAGACATGACAATGGAAAAAGACATTCTGAAAGAAATCATCGCACATAAGCGCGAAGAAGTAGAGACGCAGAAACGCTGTCTCCCTGCCGACCGTCTAATCGCAGCAGTCGACGAGACAGAACAGCGGATTACCAACAGTATAAAGCATGCCCTGACCGCATCGTCCACCGGCATTATCGCCGAATTCAAACGCCGCTCACCATCGAAGGGCTGGATCAACCGACATGCATGCCCCGAACAGGTGATTCCAGCCTACGAAAAGGCAGGAGCAGCTGCCATTTCCATCCTGACGGATGAAGCTTTCTTTGCAGGTACATTAAACGATCTCACAGCTGTCCGACCACTGACTTCCCTTCCCATCCTGCGCAAAGATTTCATCATCGACACTTACCAGTTATTACAGGCACGTGCAGCTGGAGCAGATGCCATACTACTCATCGCTGCCTGCCTTGACCGGAATCAGTGCAACGAACTGACACAGCAGGCTCACGAACTAAAACTGGAAGTATTGCTCGAACTACACAATCCTGACGAACTGGCCTACCTAGACTGCGGAGCCGACCTGATAGGCATCAACAATCGCAGTCTGGGCACGTTTTATACCGACGCCTCATATGCTCTAAACCTAGCCCAGACTCTGATAGAGGCTACGAAAGCCATGCCCCAACACCCATTGTTAGTGGCCGAAAGCGGCATTCATGACCCCGAAACAGCTTGCCGACTACGCCTCCACGGCTACCGAGGACTACTCATCGGCGAACGTTTCATGCGAAGCGAACGTCCGGGCGAGGAACTACGCACGTTTATCCAACATTTGTCTCACCTTCATAATGCTTCCGCCTCATGAACCTGTTAGTCAAAGTATGCGGCATGACCGATGGCGAGAACATACGTCAGGTTGAGGCACTGGGCATAGACTTTATCGGATTCGTGTTCTATCCCCGTTCACCCCGCTTTATCTGCCAGGCACCCGACTACTTGCCACGATATGCCCGACGCATTGGAGTATTTGTCAACGAAACCAAAGAGAATGTTCTAACATATACCGACCGCTTCGGTTTAGACTATATACAACTGCACGGCAACGAGTCGCCTTTGTACTGTCGTTCGCTTCACGAAAACCACAGACTAAAGATTATCAAAACCTTTCACCTGGCTACTCCGAGCGATGTAACTGTCACGGAAGCATATCACGGTGTCTGCAACTACTTCCTTTTCGAATACAAGACACTGCAACTGGGTGGTACAGGACAGCAATTCGACTGGAATCTGCTTCGGCACTATAGCGGACACACACCATTCTTTCTGAGTGGGGGGATCAACACAGGCAGTGCAAGCGCCATCAAACAGTTTCATCATCCGAAGCTGGCAGGCATAGACCTCAACAGCCGTTTCGAGACAACACCCGGCATGAAGGACGTTAAGCTCCTCCAACAATTTCTGAAAGAACTGAAAGCATAACATTAATATTTAGTGAATCATGACACATATCGCTATCATTGACAACTACGACTCGTTCACCTACAATCTGGTGCAACTGGTCGAACAGGCAGGTGCACGGGTCACCGTACTGCGCAACGACCGTTTTGCCCTGCCTGATCTCGCAACCTACGATAAACTACTGCTCTCACCCGGTCCCGGCATCCCCTGTGAAGCAGGACTGCTGATGCAGGTTATCGAGACATACGCTACGACAAAACCTATCTTAGGCATCTGTCTGGGCGAACAGGCCATCGGTGAAGCCTTCGGAGCTCATCTGTATAATCTGCCCGACGTATTCCACGGCGTACAGACCGAAATCAGTCTCTCCTCCCCCGACAATCCCGAACTGGCCGACGACTATCTCTTCGAGAGTCTGCCACGCCGCATCGCAGTAGGTCGCTACCATTCGTGGGTCGTCAGCCGTCAGAATCTTCCCCACACACTAAAGGTCACTACCCTAAGCGACGAAGGCCTGATTATGGGTCTGCGTCACTGCACATTGGACGTACATGGCATCCAATTTCACCCCGAGTCAGTGCTGACACCTTTGGGTGAACGTATCATCCGCAACTGGATAAACCATTAAGAATGAATCATCAACCATTTAATCCTACTTCCGCATGAAACAGATACTTTCCCGACTCTTCAACCACGAGCACCTGACCGAAGCTGAAACCTGCCAGTTACTGCTCGACATCACAGCCGGCCGCTATCCTGACGCACAGATAGCGGCATTGCTCACAGTCTTCCGCATGCGCGACATCACCGTAGACGAACTGACCGGTTTCCGCGAAGCATTAATGCAGACGCGCATACCCGTCGACTTCGCCCCCTACCGTCCCATAGATATCGTGGGTACAGGAGGCGACGGCAAGAACACATTCAACATCTCCACCTGTGCCTGCTTTGTGGTAGCAGGAGCAGGCTACAAGGTAGCTAAACACGGTAACTACGGCGCCACGTCGGTAAGCGGTGCCAGTGACGTCATCGAGGAACATGGCATCCGCTTTACCGCCAACCCCGACACTCTATGCCGCAGCATGGACGAATGTAATCTGGCCTATCTGCACGCACAACTCTTCAACCCGGCCATGAAGTCGGTGGCTGCCGTACGCAAGACACTGGGAGTGCGCACACTATTCAACCTGCTAGGGCCACTCGTCAATCCCTGCCAACCGACCTACCAGTTACTGGGTGTAAGCCAGCTATCGCTGATGCGTCTCTACACCTACGTATTCTGTAAAACGGGCATCGAATTTGCCGTAGTCAACAGCCTCGACAATTACGATGAAATCTCCCTCACCGACGAGTTCAAGGTCATGACACGCCGCAGCGAACGTATCTATCGTCCGCAGGAACTGGGCTTCGATCAGATCCGCCCCATCGAACTGCAAGGTGGGCAAAGTCGCGAAGATGCCAGCCGCATTTTCGACGCCGTACTCACAAACTGTGCCACGCCGGCACAAACACATTGTGTACTGGTGAATGCCGCCTTTGCCATCCAGCTCATGGAACCGGATAAAGACATAGACGAATGCATCGACATTGCCCGCCGTTCACTTGAAAGCGGACAGGCACTCAGAACATTGAAAAAATTTATAGAGATTAACAGCTAACAACTCCAAAAACCAAGCATTATGAACCGTATAGACTCACTTTTCCAGACCAAAAGCAGCCGTATTCTTTCCATTTACTTTTGCGCGGGACACCCTACCGTCGAAGGTACTGTATCCGTCATCCAATCTCTACAAGACGCAGGCGTGGACATGATTGAGATAGGTGTTCCATTCAGCGACCCGATGGCCGACGGTCCCGTCATCCAGCAAGCGGCCACCACAGCCTTGCGTAACGGGATGACACTGCACCGACTTTTCGATCAGCTGGACGGTATCCGCCGCACGGTACGTATTCCCCTACTGTTGATGGGATACCTCAACCCTATCCTTCGGTTCGGCTTCGAAAACTTCTGCCAACGTTGCCAGGCATGTGGCATTGACGGGCTCATTATCCCCGACCTCCCCCTGCGTGAGTATTGTGAGCACTATAAGGATACAGCCGAACACTACGGCCTGCACATAGTGATGCTCATCACTCCGGAAACGAGTGATGAACGGGTACGCGAAATCGACCGTCAGACAGGCGGATTTATCTACATGGTATCATCAGCTGCGGTAACGGGAGCACAGCGTTCATTTGACGGGCAGAAGCAAGCCTATTTCCACCGTATCAATAGTCTGGGACTGAAGCATCCGCGGCTGGTAGGTTTCGGCATCTCCAACAAGGATACGTTCGAGGCAGCCTGTCAAGCCTCGTCGGGTGCCATCATCGGAAGCAAGTTTGTCACCATGCTCAGCGAGACCGGAAGTGATGCAACCCGGGCCATTGCCCAACTGAAAGAGGCTTTGACAAAAGATTAAAAGGGTGAGGTCTCAAAACTCACCCTCTCATCCTCAACTGTCTGTCTTCTGATTTTATTTCACCCTCATGCTATTTTATGTCGATAGACATGATGTAGTCATTCATGTAATATCCGTTTCCTATGTAGAAATCCCCCTCGTCAACCTTCCTCATGCCCATGTGCTCATAAAATCCCAACGCAGGATTGTTCCTGTTTACGTTCAGCTCCATGACGCATGGCCCGCAGTTAATCTCCTTTACAGCCTCCATGGCCTTGCAGAACAGCTGCTTGCCTATATGTTCCTTCTGATATTCCGGAAGGACATAGATTTTCTGCAGATGAAACAGATTGTCGCCTTCTTTCTGGATGGATACATACCCTGTAGCCTTGTCTTCTGAATATGCTATATAATAAACATGCCCCTCTTCTGTCATCTGCTTCATGAGATTCTCCGGCGAATACATCCAGTCCATCATGTACTCTATCTGTTCCTTTGATAAAATCTCCCTGTAGGTGGCAGGAAAGGCTATCCATGCAAGCTCGTTTATGAGCTTGATGTCTTCTGTTGTGGCTTTTCTTATTCTAATCATAATCAAACAACTGTTTTCGGTTCTGTATCTGCACAAAGACAGCTTCTTTGTGACAGTCCAAATATTCTAAAAAATCATTGAAGACGCATCTTCCACCCTATTAAAAAAATGAAAAACAGCACATTCTGCCGTTTCATACAGCCGGAATCCGCTCCCTCCCGGCAGCGAGTAACGGAAAACGCCAGCCATTTGCCCTTTCGGAAAATCACCCTGCATGTCCGATTTCCATCATCTGATTCTTTCTGATGAATCTATCAGAGAAAACCGTTCTTTTTGACATCCATTCAAAGAAAGCAGAAGAAAACAGACACTTCCATTCTGTCTGAAAACCACAGTAAACCAATGGGAAAACATCCCAAAATTCCGCTTTTTCTCCGGGAAAGATGCCGTTTTCAAGCCCAAAGGACAGCTGTCATGAGCCGAAAGGTTACCCAATCTGTTAGGAAAGGTTAGCTGACACGATCCATAACCTTTCCCAATGCAACCGGAAACCTCTGCCAACAGCCTCAGAACAGTATATAAAGCGAATATTTATCTGTTTATACAGCTTTTAAACGGATATTTTTGCACATTCCAAAGCCATTCTCCCTCTAAAAGACAACTTTCTGCACCACCAATCAGAAGGAAAATCTTAAAAACAGAACATTCAGATGAAAAGCAGATCAGCCTGGAACCATAAGTCTGGGAAATCCGCGTCTCAATAAATATATCACTCCGTATTCTCTGAAGTGAAAACGCCGATGCGCCCATCTGCCGTCACCGTCTCTACCGATATATGCGGACGACGGCAGCCGGTATTGTTATAGAAGCGGACAGTGGCCTGCCCCTTGTCGTCGGTAGTCACCTCCGGATTCCAGTAGAGCGTGCGCCGATAGTCTGGTGCGGGCGGCAGTGTGTTGTAGTCCGGACTGTAGAACTCTTCGGGGATGCTGTAACCTTCGAGCCACGTCTTGCGCACCCCCTTACCACCGTCGACGGGAATCTTACCTTCGGGATAGGTCTCAATGAAAACAGCACAGCCATACTTCTCCATAACATCTATCGGCGACATCCGCGAGTCGGCATAAGTGCACATGGCACGGATATCCTCGCTGACATAAATGGCCTTGATGGCTCCCAGACGGACCAGCTGGTAATAGAAATAATCCAATGTATCATACGGTGCCTCTTCGTAATTGATGACAAACATCGGCACCTTGCCACCGTAGTTCAGATATTCCCTCTCTTTTCCCCGCCGGAGGAAAAACTTGGGATTGAGCTTGCAAAGCAGTTCGTTGATGTCTTCACCGACAAACTCTCCACGGTCTTTCAGGTCGTCCAGCTCGGAGGGGACGTCGTAGTAGGCAACGGCGGTGGAACGGCTGTAGTAAATATCCTCCTCGGGCGAACCTTTCTCCGACTTCACCGTCACTTCCTTCAGGCGGTGTATCCGCTGCGTCATGTCGGTGCTTGTAGAGTCGTCCCAAGCGGCATACAGACTGTCTGGATTGAGTTCACCGGCAGGAGACAGCGCTTCGGTGCTGCCGCTTCCATCGCCCTGCTCCACCCGGAGTTCGGGATATGCATACGGACGCGGAGCAGGACTGAACAGACGGTCGAGCAGAATGCGGTAATCCTTCCGTTTCCCCTTCTCGGCCACGGAGAGAATCATGTTCCACTTGCCGGACAGCGTGTCGGAAACAAAGGCAAACCGCCCCAGACTGTCGGCAGTAAACAAGTTCATCAGCACATCTGCCTCTTCGTCATCTTCCCGACCTCTGCGCGAAAGAAACGACGAGACTGCCACCCCTCCTTTAGGCTTTCCACGTACGAACGACACCACCTGTCCATGCACCTCGATGCCTTGTTCCGGAAGATATTTCAGTTCGAAAGGCTCTCTCCCCGACATCTGTTCCCACGAATAGCGACGCCAGCCCTGCACCATCAGCAGCTGGTCCAGTGCCTGCCGGTGGGCTTCGTCGTCAGACTCGAAGTAGTAGTCCGGACGGTGCACATACCCCTTTATCTCCGACATCAGCAACAGGTCGGTCAGCACATTACGATGCCAGTCCACTTCGCCCCTGCTGTCGCGCACCGAGAGCGAGAAGGCGGTCTGTACCGGATTGCCCGCCGCATCGGCAACGGCAATGTCCACCTTCACCGGAGCCAACGGTTCATACTCCTCGCGGTCGGGATGCGCAGAGATACGAAGCAGGTTCTTTTCGGGCAGGAATATCAGACGGTCGGCCATCACCTTCCCGGTAACGTCGAACAGTACCACACGGGAGACTCCGGCAGAGAATCCGCGCTTGTCTATCTTGAACTCTTTGCGGGGTTTCCGGTACATCAGCGGTGCCACGTAACACTCTTCCACGTTGCCCCTGTTGAGGACAGCCACCCCACAGAGCTGTGGCGGCGTATGCCTGCCCTGTTGCAACACAATGCGGATACTGTCTGCCGACGAGAGATTGTCTACCGTCATCACCACCCCCGTCTCCTGCGCTTCGGGCAGCTGAAAAGTGCTCTGTCTGCCTTCGCCGTCGGTCACGGTAGCCTCTGCCTTCCCGTCTGCCGGAGGCGTATAAGCAAACACACCTCTTCCCTCACGGGTGACAGCAAAACGGCACAGCAGGCTGTCGCGGCTGTCCTTCACCACTCCTTCGGCATGGACGGGCTGTCCGTAGGCATCGGTCACCTCGAAAGCCACATTCGACGCAACCCCCTTCACCAGATTGCCTCCCTCGGGATAGAAACGCACGTTCAACTTCTTTGCCTTCTTCGTCTTCTCCCGCTTCATCGGGTAACGGACAGCAGCAGCCCGTGAGTCCATCTTCTTTTCAGTAAAATCACCCTCCGTCTTGGGCAGATCGAACACCGGAAACAGGCGGGAGAAGATGACATCCCCGCCGAAGTTGAGCATGTATTTGGTATAAGCACGTATCTCGTAGAAACCGGAATAGAAAGGCAGTCGGTCGAGCCGGAAGCTGCCGTGACAACGGCCGTCGTTTATCTTCAGCACGCGGGTGGCAACGGTCTCTCCACCGGGATTCAGCAGCTCTACATACAGCGTCTTGCTCAGCTTCGAGGCAGACAACCCCTGCGAAGTGACTACGTAACACGAAAAGTAAACAGGATCTCCCTGCCGATAGCTGGTATTGTCCAGCTGGAGGTATACATTCTCCTGCGGCAATTGTCGGGAAAAGTTATCGACAATCTCGGCATATCTGGTAATCCGGCTGATCAGACTGTCCTGTTCGTCCGCCAACAACGGACGGAACCACAAAGACAGTAGCAGTATACAAAAAGGAAGCAGTCTTTTCATTTCTTTATTAGTTGGCGAGTTAACAAGTAAACAAGTGGACGAGTTAACGAGTGGACAAGGAAAAAGGTTGTTTATCTGCCAGCTTCTCTCCCCGTCCACTGAGAAACACATCCGAAAACAAAAATAAAAAGAATCCCTGTCACTCAGGCTGTCTTTTAAGACTTTTTACCTGAATGACAGGGATATGCACCCGGTCCGGGAAATTCACATCTCTCCAATAACCAGTTTCCTTGTCAACTCGTCAACTGAAAACTACTTCTGATTCTTGTGAACGCGTTCCATCAGCATCTTCATGTAGAATCCTCCGACTACGGAGCGTGCCTTGAAGTTCATCATCTGCGCGTTGTCGGTGCCATACCAGTCGCTGATAGGCACGCGCGAGGGAGTCTCGTTGGCATATACATATACGGGGTGAACCAGCTTCAGGAAGTCGTCCTGCGTACCCAGACATGCCGTCCAGAGAATCCAGTCGTTCTTGGTGTACATCTTGCGTGAGTCGAGCGGCAGTCCGTACTTGTGCTGGTTCTTCAGATAGAATGCCATTTCGGTCTCGGCCACTTTGGCGGGGAACACGTTCCAGTTGAACACCTTGTCCCATACCATGTTGTATTTCTGGCTCCATGTACCCGGCTTGTCGAATGCCAGCTTGTAGTGGTCGCCGTCTATTGCCATCTTCTCCCACTCTGTTCCCATCTGTCGGGCGGCGTTGCTGAACTTGTTTGCCACGTCGTCGTAGCCCAGCATGCGTGCCATCTCTCCGTATCCGGCAATTGCCATGATGGCTTTCACCGAGAGGTTGGCGTTGTGTGCCAAGTGTCCGGCAAAGTCGTCGGTGCAGACTTGGTTTTCGGGGTCGAGTCCGTATTCCAACAGGTAGTTGGCCCATGTGGTCAGCGTCTGCCAGTGTTCGGCCGCATAGTCGGCATTCCCTTCCACCAGCGAGATGGCTGCGGCAAGCATCACCATGTTTCCTGCCTCTTCGATAGGCATGTCACCGCCGTAGCCCATACCGTTAGCCACGGGATACGTACCCAAGTCGTGTGCCGGGAAAGGCTTCTTCCAGCGTCCGCTTTCGCTGTAGTGGAAGATAGAGGTCATCATGCCTTTCAGCAAGTTGGGGTTGTAGATAAGGAACAGCGGAGCCGACGGATAGGTGATGTCTACCGTATTGATGCATCCGTTGCTGTGGTTCTCTTTCGAGAAGAAGAGTACGTTTCCGTCGTTGTCGGTGAAGAGCTTGTGGGCGGTGATAGCCTGACGGTATACCAGTGCCATCAGTTCGGCATACTCCTTGCCTCCTGCCTGTTCGGCTTCGGCCATCAGCTCAAGGTCGAAGGCACGGCAGCGCTGCATCAGCGAGGTGTAGCTTGCCTGTGCCCGTTCGAAAGCGTCGAAGATGGTGACAGCCCCGTTGTGTTTCCAGTATGCCTGACGGCGCTCGAACATATACTCCAGTGCGTAGATGTCGTCGTAGCCCAGCATGACGAAGCCCGACTTTCCGTCTTTGCCCACCTTGCCCAGATTGTCGGTGTATGCCATGGCGGGCATAGACTCCAGTCCGGTGCTCTCGATGTTCTGCGTATTGGGCAGCAGCTTGCCTTCGGCAATGAAGGACGCCTTCATGTCGTAGTAGTTGCCCAGACTCATGCTCTTGTTCATCGCCTCGTTGGAAGCCAGATAGGCGTATCCCCAGTCGATGCGCACACCGTCGCCCTTGCGAACCGTGTAGGGCTGCTCGATGGTTCCGGCCTGCAGATAGCTCATGCCGTTCTGCGAAATCTTCTGCGAGATGGTGGGCTGGTTGGTCTCGTGTACGGCAAGCTGCGGTGTGGTCTCGATGTACACTTGCACGTCGTGCTCTTTCTTGTCGAGCGAACGGACGCGATAGGAGATATAGTTAATCGGAGTGGAGATGAGGTCGAGGTCTTCCATCAGCAGGGGAGCCGTAAATACCAAGTCCAGTTCTACTGCGCCACACTCGAATGTGTAATAGGTCTGTGTAGGCAGTACATCGACCGACTTCTGCACGGCCACCTGGTCGAAGTTGCATTTGCGTGTATGTTGTCTGTAGAGCCCGAAGTCTACGTAAGCCCCGTTGGTTGTATTGTGACAGTGTGCTGCGATGACGTTCTTGCCCGGGCGGAGCTTCGCCTTCATGGCGTCGGTCAGTTCGAGCAACACATCGTTCTTCCATGTTTCTCCGGTAGAAACCAACTTCTCGCCGTTCAGATAGAGTTCGAATACATCGTCGTGAGAGTATTTCAGATACATGGTCGCGTTCTTGTCCACATCGTTCAGGGTGAACTCACGGCGTACCCAAATGTCGGTGTTCTCTCCCTTCCATTCTGTCCCGATGCGGCGCATCTCCGGTGTTCCGAAAGCTGCCTTTCCCGACTTCCAGCTGCTGTCGTCGTAGTCCGTAGCCGTCCAGTTGCCTGTAGGTTGCTGGTTCATCAGGTAGCGTCCTTCCCACGCCTCGCTGTCGGTCATGAGTGCGATGCTTTCCAGTGCCAGCTTGTCTTTTCCCATGAAACGGTAGGTCTGTCCGTCCACACGCACCGCACCAATCAGAGGATGCTCGGCGGCAGTCCAGTGTTCCGTATTGCCTTCGGTCAGTTCGTTGTAGGGCGACCAGATGGCAAGATACGTGTCCGACGTAATCAATGGTACAGAGGGTGCCCGCAAGTCTATTTGCTTACTTGCCTTAAACAGATCGTCTGCCGCCTGCATCTGTCCTGCAATACAGGCAGCAGCAAGAAGTGTAGTGATTTTCTTCATTGTCTCAACAATTGCTTTTATTTGTTTATAGGTAATTTTCCGGTTACAAAAAAAGCAATCTTCGGGGAGAAGAAGCGACAAAGTCTCATCAAATAAGGATAAAATCTGGTCAAAAGAGCCATCTTTCAAAAAGATATGCCACAAGCACTGCCGATTGCACAAACCAGCACGGATTGCCTTTCCAACCGGTCAAGATGCCTCCTCATTTTCCTTTTCAGGAATAGGGCCGGAGAGGTGCCTCCGGGGTGTTTGTTGGGAAAGGTTAGCTGACGTGTTGGGTAACCTTTCCCAATCTGTTGGCTAACCTTTGCTGACATGTCAGCTAACCTTTCCCAACAAAACGCCTCTCTATAGTCATCACAAGCCTCATCTCGGCACGGTGGCAAGGAGGTGAAGCGGATAGTTTTCCTGCGCCACATTCATACCGTTTGCCGCATAGCAGTCGCTGTTAGGGTCGGGCATGCGCATCTCCTGCTCCAAGAGTCTGGGCGAGTAGTAGTCCGGCAGCCGGCGGGGTTCTTCTCTCTTCTCTTTCGCCTTTCCTTTTTCCGACGAGGAAACGGGTGCCTTCGGAGCATCGGACGACGACTGTTTGCCGGCTATCCATTCACGTGGTTGCCGTTCGCGGTAGACGGTGTCCACCCGCTCACGTACAATGACCACGGTATCCACCACCGCCACCTGTTCCGACGCCTGCCGGGGAGGCTCCACGTCCTGACGTCCCGACAGACCGTAGCCCATCAGACAGCCCAGCAGACAGGCGGCTGCCAGCCACCATGCCGGGACGCGCCGGCTCCGACGGCTCTCCTGCCTCATCCTCTGCTGGAGGGTGGCGTAGGGAAGCGGAGGCTGTTCCGCCTTTTCGCGTTCATACTCCACCTTCGACAGGCGGATCAGTTGTTGTATCTCCTGCGACTCTTCCAGTCGTTCCAGTTCCTCTTGTTTCATTGTCAGTCAGTTTTAGGTTTATAATCAGCCAAAGCTTGTTTCAATAGTTTCAGGGCATAGAACAGGCGCGATTTCACCGTTCCCTCCGGGCAGTGGAGTATACGGGCAATCTCCTGCACCGACAGCTCTTCTTCGTAGCGCAGGGTGTAGGCGGCACGCTGTTCGGCGGTCAGCACGGCAAGCGCCCTTTTCAGTTGCCTGTAGAAGACAGTGCGGTCGTAGCGGCTCTCAAAGTCGGGCAACTCGCCAGCTTCTGCCGTGGCAACCTCCCGCTGCTCGCAGGCATATCCCTCTGCCACGTCGCGCCTGCGGTACTCGTTCCGGCAGAGGTTGTAGGCAATCGTAAACGCCCATGTGGAGAAGCTGCTGCCCTGTCGGTAGCTCTCCCTTGCCTGATAGATGCGGAGGAAGAGCTCTTGCAGGAAGTCGTCCGCCAATGCTCCGTCTGCAGCCAGCATGCGCATAAAGAAGCCTTTGAAGCGGGAGGCGTGCCTGCGGTACAGCTCTTCGAACGCCCGCTCGCTGCCTCGGGTGGCGAAGAGTTCCATCAGCTGCTCGTCCGTCTTGTCGTGTAGAGTGATACGGAACAGGGTCATGGCTTCACGGGGTCTATGAGTTGCTGGTATTGGGCTTTCGAGCTAATCCGTTTAAAGGAGCTCTTCCCTTCGGCTTCCAACTGCTGTATATGTTCACCAAACATCTTCATCAGCCGGATGTATTCACGTTCTTCCTCGTTTACCCAGTTTCCCTGCTTTCCGGTATCCCAACTGTCCAAGATGCCCTGTAGCAGCGAACGGAGCCTGTCGGCTTGGTTCTTGTCTCCGCTTGCATCGTAGAACCGCAGCAACGGGGAAAGGGAGACGATGTAGTTCTTCCGAACATCGCTGTTTGCCCTCCATCCCCTGTCATACGTCACCGGACGACGCAAATAGTCCAACTGATAGTTCTGTTCATAGTTCTTCCTCGTGACAGCCAAGTTGTTGTAAGGCTTCAAAGAATACCTCAATACCAGCCCTTCTGAATAGAGAAAGTTTTTCAGCTCCACCAGGATATCTTTGCCAAGCAGGAGTTGAGTACAATAAACAGGGCGACGAAGTTTCTCGGTTAAGTACCACGCTCCGGGACATTTCATCTTATTCCAACTGGGAATCTCTTTTGTGTCTATTCCCAACTTCTTCCACAGGGTTGCCTGCGGAGTGGGAAACATCAGGTCTGTCGGTTCGACAATCTCTATCCCCTTAAACAAACCTGCCCCATATTTCAAAAGATAATAAAAACAGGCATTCAGGTTAGAGTCAGACATCAGTATGGCATTCTCCGGCAATCCTGAGAGTTCGTTATAGAAATAAAAAAGCATGTCGGTAGAGTAAAGCCCACTCCTATACCATGCCTTACTCAACTCAATCAACTTCTCTTCCCGGTTCTGCTGCATGCAGTAAGTCATTGCCCATACATAGTCGTCCATAGTAGTCGGTTCAAGGGCGAGCAACTCTTCCAACAGGCGTTCCTTGTCTTTTCCGTCTGCAAACTGGAGGCTCAATTGTTTGTAGATGCGGCTCTTCGGAATGCAGCGTTTCATTTTACGGTAAATAACCTGTTCTTCTTTCTTCCACGCCGCTTTTTGCAGCGAATCGTCGAGGAAGAAATCATACTGTCCACGACAGGCAAAATAGTAGTTCTCCCACGCCTTCTCATTCTTCTTGTCTTTCTTCAACTCGGCTTTCCAAAGTCTTTCCTGCTCCTGATACCACTCCTTGTCAAAGGGCAGAGGAACTTTCATTAGCCGGATATCCAGCGGTTCCACCTGCTGCCCCCACCCTGCCTGCGGAGTGAGCAGACAGAGAAGCATGCCTATCATATAAATGTATTGTCTCATTGCTAAAGGTTGTTGATGCTGTTCAGATACTCTTCTTTCACTTTGGGAGTAGCATAATCCGAACGGTCTATAATGGAACGGAGCAGACTGTCAAGCTCTTCGTAGTGTGCCCGGTCGCCCGATTCCTTGTAGAATTTGAGGAGGGAACGGAAGGCGGGGATGTAGTAGAGATTTAGTGGCTCTATCCACTTAGAATCTATGTATGGTACGTCCTGATTTTTTGGAAAGAATGAAACACGCAAATAATCCAGTAAATAGATATGTTCGAAGTTACGGCGGAGCAAAGCCAGATTATCATACGTTTTTTCCGAATACTTCAGCAACAGTCCTTCGCAAGATAAATATTCTTTTTTAAAATAATGATTCTGCAACAGGAACTCCTGCATATAGAAAGGGAAATAAACCGGATATTTAGAATGACGAGCCACATGAGCCACAATATTCTTCCACTCCTCTCCTATTACAGTGTCATTCTTATACTCAGGCAATTCCAGTTCTGTAAATAACTGTTTCCTGTATAATGAGTCTGCTAACAATAAAGGAAAATTGACCACAGTTCTATCCGTAAACACTCCTTTCCCATGCTGAAGTATCAGCATACTGATGCCATCCATATAAGAACCGTCCCAAAAGATAACAGCATTCTTTTCCGTACCTGCCAACTCATTATAAGAGAAATTCAGACATTGCTGAGGGAAAGTACCCGAACGATACCATTGGCGGCAAAGAGACTTTATCCGTTCCCTATCATTTATCAGTAGAAGATTCATCATATAATAAGGATAATGTAATGTCTCGTTCGGCCATTTTTCCATAATCTTTATCACTTCTGCCGGACTGGAAGACTCTGACGGAAACAAGATATTCTTTATCACAGCACAAGTAGCTGTATTAGCTATTGCAGATTCTGCCCGACTGTACATTTTCTTTTTATCCTTTTCTTCTTCCGGCTGTCTTCCTGAAAAAATAGCCGCCTGATTGGCGTTTGTAGCATAGTTTATCCACGCACGTTCATCTTTGGGATTCTCTTGTAACTTTTGCTTCCAGAAGTCAGCTTTCTGTTTATGCGAGATGTACAGTTCCTTTAGTTCAGGCTGCATTTCTTCTGATAGCTGGTTTTGCGCCCACACCTCGCCCCCTGTCCAGCAAAGACCGAACGCCAGCAGCAGGCAGTAGTATTTAATATTCTTCATTGTTTACTCTTTTTCGGGTTCAACATAAACGGGTTTCTTTAGAACGTTCCGATAAAGCATACACGCCAACAGAGCAAACGTTCAAAAAAAGCGGAATTATTTTGCGGAAGGAACAACCGATTCACAAAGCAGCGCACACACCTTGTCCTGAAATGCCCGTGCCTTGGCGGCAGAGAGGATGTTCTGATTCATGATGGCGAAGGCGATGTCATGTCCGTTCTTTGTCTTCAGATAGCCCGCCAGTGTGTTGATGGCGGTAAACGAGCCGGTTTTGGCATGCACACGCCGGTAGGCGGCACTCTGCTTCATCCGGTGTTGCAGCGTCCCGTCGATGCCGGCAACAGGAAGAGATTGGTAGAGGGGACGGAAAACGGACTCGTGCGAATAGGCAAACCTCAGAAAACTGACCAGCAAGGCAGGAGAAAGGTAGTTGTAGTTGGACAGTCCGCAACCGTCGGCTATCTGGAAGTTCTTCGGATCGTATTCCAAACGGCGGATGAGTTTCTTTATCTCGTCCAGTCCTTCGCGGGCAGAGATATGCTTCTGCCCTGTGGCACGTGCCCCAAGACGGCACAACAGAGCTTCGGCATTCAGGTTGTCGCTTTCCTTCATCAGCTGGTCTAATACATCCTGCATCGGTGTCTCCCATGCGGCAACGGGTTGCAGGCCGACAGCAGCCGAATCGGTGGGAAGCGGACGGAAAGCATAAGCATCGGGAACGGTCAGCCCCTGCATGCGGAGGCGTTCGAGGAAAGTGTGCATGAAGTAACGGGAGGAGTCATAGATGTTCAGCCATCCTTTCCGCACACCGTCTACATTGCCCTGCACCATCAGTTGGTTGCCGTTGGTCAGCCAGTCGCGTGTCAGTATGAATTTTCCGGCAGCGGGAGTGCGGCTCTGTGTACGGTTGACTACGGTATAATAGGAGGAGACGGGCAGACAGGAGAGAGTTGCCGGCTCTCCCTGTGCGGCAGGCGAAGCAGTCAGTTCCACCATTCCCTTGCAGAACATCAGCGGAGAGAGATAGGGCTGATAGGCCTCCGGATTGTCGTCCCACGCCCAGCCGTTGCCCCAATAGAGGGAGTCTTTCATGGAGACATCGCCATACACCTGTCCCTCCAGTACGGAAAACGGCAGTGCCGCCACCCGAGCTACCAGCGAGTCCATTGCCTCGTCGTCAAACTCGGGGTCGAAGCCGCCCACAACATAGAGGTCGCCCCGCAGGGTGTCGCCCACTATCGTCCCGTCGTACCACACCTCTGTGCGGAAAGGCTCCTCGCCATCGGGACGGGCAAGCGAAGTGATTGCCGTCAGCAGCTTCATGGTGGAGGCAGGGCGGCAAAGCTTTCCGGCACGATGGGTATAAAGCGACCGTCCGGCGGTAAGATCGTAGACAGCAATGCCCACCTCTCCGCCTTTGGGAAGCATCTCCCCAATCAGCGCGTCTATACGTGAAGAAAGGCTTTGGGCAGAGACCGCCAGAGGCAACAGAAGGAGAAGCCCAAACAGCATCCTCCCCCAATTCCTCCCTAAGGAGGAACCGGGCTGTACGGTGGATATTTTTGTCTCACTATTCATTCTTTGTTCTTCAGTATTTAGCCAATGCACTCTCTGAATATCTCGCCCACCGTAGGATGGGGAAAAACAATCTTCTGCCATGCCTCGGCAGTCAGTCCCAGTTCGATGGCTGTGGTGGCAAGGGTAATGATTTCCGAAGCGGGATTGCCCAGCACGTGTGCACCGATGATGCGTTCCTTGTCGTCGAGCAACAGTTTGCAGATGCCGTTGACGCCTTCGTTCTCTGCCACAAAGCGTCCGGAATATGCCATCGGCAGTTTCACCACCCGACAGGAGATTCCCCGTGCGGCAGCCGACTCTTCCGTCTCACCCACACCTGCAATCTCGGGATTGGTGTAGACCACACCGGGGATGGCACGGTAGCTCATTTCGTCCGCTTTGCCCAAGATGGAGTGAACCGCCACTTCCGCCTCGCGCACTGCCGTATGTGCCAGCATGGAGTGTCCCGTCAGGTCGCCACACACATACACAGTAGGGACGGAACTTTGCATTTGGCTGTTCACCACAATACTTCCACGCTCGGTACGCTCCAGACCAAGCCGTTCCAGACCGAATCCAGTAGTCACCGGACGGCGTCCCACGCTCAGCAGCAGGCGGTCGGTCTCTCCCTCACCGCTGTCAGTGGTATAGCGGATACGTCCGTCGGGCGTGTTGGCGAGAGCCGTCACACGTGTGCCCAGCAGGAAACGTACGCCCCGTTTGGCATACTCCGCACGCAGCAGTGCTGCCAGCTCACGGTCCATTCCGCCCAGAATCTCATCGGTCATTTCGATAACGGTCACCTCCGTGCCGAGACTGTTGAAGAACGAAGCAAACTCCATTCCTATCACTCCCCCACCCACAATAGTCAGCGAGGCAGGCAGCTCCTTACACTCCAACGCGTCGCGGTGTGTCCAGTATGCCACTTCCTCCAGTCCGGGGATAGGAGGAACAAATGTTTCCGAACCGGAGCAGAGCATCAGGTAGTCTCCCTCGTAGAGCTCCTCACCGCAACGCACCGTATGTGCATCCACCACTTCGGCAGTTCCCTGTACCATCGTCACTCCGCAGGCGTTCAGCTTTGCCTTGATGCCCAGCACCAGCTTACGGACTACCTTGCTCTTGCGGGCAATGATCTTGGGCAGGTCGAACGACACGTCGGACACCCCGACCGCATATTTCGAGGCATGGCGGGCACTGTCGTACGTCTTGGCCGAATAGAGCAGCGTCTTGGTGGGGATACATCCCTCGTTCAGACAGACACCACCCAAGGCGTTCTTTTCTATCAGCAATACATTCAATCCGGCTTTTCCTGCCGCTTCGGCAGCCGTATATCCTGCAGGACCGCCGCCAATGATAATGACTTGATACTTCTTCATGGTTGTTTGTTTTTTTAAGTTGACGAGGAAAGGTGAAACGCAAATTAACGCGGATTTCCGCAAATTATTCTTTTCTCGTTTATTTCCGCGTTAATCTGCGGAAATCTGCGTTTTATTCCTTCTTCTCACCAACTCATTTCCTTGTTAACTTGTCTACTGTTATTTAATCATCTCTTTCAATGTACTCTTCATCTGTCCGTGGTCGCGGAAGTCGTTGCGCAGCTTATACTGTCCCTCCTTGTCCACCAAGACATACGACGGGATGCCGTCTATCGTGAATTTCCTGTCGCACAAGTAGCGCCACTGCTTCTCGTTCAGGCGGTAGTGCTTGCCCTTGATGCCGGGAATCATCTTTTTATATTCCACGATAGGCGAAGTCTCGTTGGCAATATATATCCAAACCAGATTCTCGCTCTTCAGCTCGCTCTCCTTCAACGGTTCGTTTGCCTTGATTGCCATCCGGCAGGGTCCGCACCATGTGTTCCAGAAGTCTACCAGCACCACTTTCCCTTTGTGGGGCGCGATGATGGCGTCGAACAGTTCGGCCTCCGGCACATCGGGCGTTTCTTCTATCACCGCCTTGCCTTCTGCCGCTTTCAGCTCGGCTTCGGCATTCTCCTGCATCTTCAGAAGGGCTTCGCAGAAGAAGGGATTGCTTACTGTTTCCAGCGTCTTGCGGTCTTCGTCGGTCAAGGAGGCATTGTTCGCTCTCTCCACCATCGGATATACCTTTCTGATATCAGCAACGAACGTTCCGGCTACAACCTCTTCAGGCCAACCGGGATACGTAAACGACATTGCATATTCCATCATCTCATCACCCAAAAGCAGTTTCGGGTCAGTAATGTCGAAGAGCCCGCACAGTTGTGCCACATGCTCTTTACGGATAGGGTCTATCTTCACATCCGACGGATTAATCTGATCCCAGCAGTTGTTAAGCGACCGATAGTTGTGTTCACGGAAATAGTCTCCACTCACCATGCCTACTACGGCCTCCTGCCTTAACGAAAGCAGCTCCAACTCCTTGCCCACAGGCGGCAGAGTGCTTTGGGTAATGCTGTTGACATGCGACTGATAAAGGGAAATCACATGCTTGGCATATTCGTCGGCACTCATCTTATAGTCTGCAAACTCTCCGGTGTATAAATCCAGCCCGTAGTATTTATCCGAATGCAACTTGTCGGACAACAGACCGGCATAAGTACCTGTAGCATAACAGGACTGTAATCTTTTGGGGCAGGCAATCTTTTTCTCCTCGCTCCGACGCTTCATAATCCGCCAGCCGCTGCCCCGCATGTCTAGATACACATCCGTATGCTCGCCCGGAGCCAACCAAACGTTGCCGATAGATGAACCTACCCCGAACAATGCCTGCGCTGTGCCATACTGCCAGAATTTGAATGTTGCCGTCCCAGTCTCCGGGTCGATAGGCGAACTATAAGGCTGTTGTCTGTTGAGCAATGTATTCAGATAGAGATTTGCCTCTGCAGCCAGCCCCTTCCGGTAGCCCAGCAGATGCAGGTTGACCGTCGTCTCACCCACCTTGAAGACGGGTGCAGGCACAGAGTCGGGAAGGGTGGTAGAAGCTTTCATCGCCTCTTCGGGCAGTCCCTCCGGAAGGTCGTACTCCTTCTTTCCTGTCAGGTCGATGCCGAACAGCTTGAAGCAGTCGTCGCAGTCGGACTCGATAAAGTCGAACGAGCGGGTTCCGGCAGGCAGCGGCTCGAATGTAAGCAGGAACGAGGCTTCGCCCGAATCGGGCATCCAGAAAAGCGAGTCGGCATCGATGCCCTGCGTCCCGGTGAGGGCATACTTCTTGCCGTCGGCAAGCAGGTAAGACTCGGAACTGATGCGAATCCAATAGTTGGGGCGGTAATAGGCATCGGTATGGAGCACTGTAGCCGTATCGCTCAGTTCCACCCGGGTAATATCGAGCGTCATGGTGTTGGACGACTCAATCAGGGGATTATCCACGCATTTGTTCCGCTGTGTGCACGCTGCCAGCAGCATTGCCATTGTAACGGCTGCCAGCCAAGAGAGGTTGTGATTCATGTCGGTATTTGTTTTAGTAAAAGACTCAGACGCAAAGATAATGAAAGTCAGACGCAGAAAAACAGGCTTGTTCATTTTTTTGCAATCCATCCCTCTCTATATCACTATACACTGCTACTTATCGCAAGCTGCATTATCAAATATCAGAGATTCCAAACAACTTCTTGTTATCCTTACCTTCACAAGATGCTATCATGAAGAGAGCAAAACGACAAAGAAGAAATCAATGCAGTTCTTTTCACACCATTCAATCAAGCTATTTATCGATTTGACTCTCTGTAAACGGATCGGCACGATGTCCCATCAAGTCGATTTTTGCATACTCGCTGTCGAACTCTTTCATTTCATAAGAAGTCAAGCGTACACCGGCGGCACCAAGAAAGTCGTCAAGATGATCAGGATTGGTTGTTCCGGGTATCGGAGCAATCCACGTCTTGCGCGAAAGCATCCACACAAGAGCAAACTGGGCAGGCGTCACGCCTTTGCGTTCAGCCCACTTGCGCACCAGCTTCACAAGGGGCATATTGTGTTTTAAGGCTTCTGGCGTAAACTGTGGAAGATTCCATCGGCGGTCACCTTTTTGAAACCGGCTGTTCTCGTCAATTACTCCTGTAAGGAATGCACGTCCTAACGGGCAATACGGGACAAAACCGATGCTCAGCTCTTCGAGTGTAGGAAATATCTTTGTTTCCGGTTCACGCCACCAGATAGCATACTCGCTCTGTATGGCAGAAAGCGGACAGACGGCATGTGCTCTCCGTATGGAACGGGCACTGGCTTCAGACATGCCCCAGTGTAGCACTTTTCCTTCGTGCATCAATTCCTTTACCGTATCTGCAACCTCCTCCACAGGTACCTGCGGATCGACACGGTGCTGATACAGCAGGTCGATATGGTCGGTGCGCAACCGCTTTAATGAACCTTCCACAGCCCTCCGGATATGGTCGGGGCGACTGTTCAATGACGTAGGCTGTCCTTCCTCCACACCGAAGCCAAATTTTGTCCCGATTTTCACTTTATCCCGAAACGGGGCAAGCGCTTCACCTACCCATTCTTCACTGATATAAGGGCCATACACTTCCGCCGTATCGAAAAAAGTAACCCCTTTGTCGTACGCCCGCCGAATCAGGGCTATCATGTCTTTTTTATCATATTTCCCTCCATAATATCCTACCATCGGCAGGCAACCCAGTCCGATGGCAGACACGTCAAGCCCGCCAAGTTTGCGGTACTCCATATCCATGGATAAACCGTTTTTCCCATTTTCTGCCCAGTTTTCCGATAATGACGGAGACTGAGCCAATACTTTCGACATTCCTGTCCATACTCCGGCAGCAGATAATGCAGCCAGTGACGATTTTTTCAGAAAATCTCTTCTGTTCATAATAGTAAATTTTTAATCATTGATACTTGTCAACTTCCGTAATATCTCAATTTCATTCTCCTCGAGCCGAAGTGCCCGCAATGCCTCTTCCGTATCCGTCACAACGCCTTCTTCCTGCGAGAGAAAATACTGCAAGAGCATGTGTGGAGTTGTATGGTGGCGATCAGCGATGAAGCACACAACTTCATCTTCATACAATTCATTGGAAATAAAAATCTGTTTATCCATCATTCTGCTATCTTTTATTTGACAACACAAAATTATGGGTCGCATCAGACAAGAAAGTAACAACAAGTGGGATGTTCATACCATTTTTACAGAATCTGAGCTCCATTAAGTTGGTGAATAACTGATATTTGCTACTTTTGTGACAGTAAAAAAACAGCAAATAGGGAGGAAAGGTCATGAGCAAGATCCTGAAAGTAAGAAACGTAAGCGACTACAGCCGTTGGTTAGGCCATACCGACCAACATCCGCTGGTCAGTGTCATCGACTATACCAAAGTGTCGCCCATACGACATAGCCTGAACAACTACAGCGTTTACGGAATCTTCTTCCACAACGAGGCAGAGATAGACCTGGCCTACGGATGTGGCAAATACGATTATAAAAAAGGTACCATCATTTGCGTAGCACCCGGACAAATAGGAGGAAAGGAAGACAATGGTGAACAGGTAATGCTTACGGGGTGGGCATTGTTGTTTCACCCAGACCTACTACATGGTACCACACTGGAAAAGAAGATAAAAAACTATTCCTTCTTCGATTATCGAATCAACGAAGCCCTACACATGACCGACGAGGAACACGATACGCTTGTCTCGCTGATGCGCCAGATAAGCGACGAACTGCAAAAGCGGCACGACGAATTGCAGGACAGCATTCTTGTGAGCTACATCGAACTGATGCTCAACTTCTGCCAACGTTTCTACAATCGCCAGTTCGTCACCCGTAAGTTAGAATACTCCGACATCCTTATGAAGTTCGACAACTTACTGAACGGCTATTACAAAGAGAAAATCCAGCTGACACACAGCATACCCTCCGTGCAATTCTGCGCCGACAAGCTCTGCATGTCGGCCAACTACTTCGGAGACCTTATCAAGAAAACAACCGGAGACACGGCAAGCAATTATATACGCCAGTATATCATCCGGCTCGTAAAAAACAAACTGGCCGAAGGTCTTACCATTACACAAGTAGCATACGAATTGGGGTTCGACTATCCACAACATCTGAGCCGTATGTTCAAAAAAATGGAAGGAATTACTCCATCCGAATATTGCAAAAGAGCAAACATTCTCATCCATACCCCCTAAATCATCATCCGTACTTCTCAACATATACATGAGCCGACAGGTATAACTGAAGCAATACAGAAACATGGTCCGTCTTAATCTATAGTAAACAAGATTTACACTCAACAAATACGCCGCAAACGAAAAAAACGGGAGGAAAGTTTTCATAAGGATTTCCGGAGCAAAAAACGGGATTGTAATCCATTGATTATCAGCAATGTGATAGCAAAGGTTAGCTGTCGTGTTGGGAAAGGTTAGCTGACATGTCAGCAAAGGTTAGCTGTCGCGTTGGGAAAGGTTGGCTGACGCGAGCCGAAAGGTTGCCCCACAAATTCCTGCCCGCCAAACCGTCCGGCAAAGAAAAACGCTCCAGACGGGAAACGAAAATTCTGTACATTTCACCTTCGGTCACAAAAAAAGTTGCAGAAAATCAGGCCGGTTTCTTAAACCTTTTCTTTTCCGGGGAGTCTAATTAAACAAACAGTTTGTTTAATTAACCACAATAAAAACAACATGGAAACAACTTCAAAACTCTATTCCTTGTCCTTTGGTAACGTAAGGACATATTTGTTTGCCTTTTTGTTTGTGATAGGCAACATCGCACTGCCCCAACTCTGCCATCTTGTTCCTGCAGGGGGAGCCACTCTACTGCCCATCTATTTCTTCACACTGATAGCCGCCTACAAGTATGGTTTCCGCACAGGCTTGCTTGTTGCTGTCCTCTCGCCCGTTGTCAATCACCTGCTGTTCGGAATGCCCTCGGCAGCCGTATTGCTTCCCATTCTGGTGAAGTCGGTGGCGCTGGCAGGTGCAGCAGCATGGGCTTCCCACTATGCCGGTAAGGTTTCTCTGGCCGCCATTCTGATGGCAGTGCTTTGCTATCAGGCAGTGGGAACGGTATTCGAGTGCGTGCTTTACGGCGATTTCTTCCTGGCAGTACAAGACTTCCGCATGGGTATTCCCGGCATGCTGATACAGTGGTTTGGCGGTTATGCACTGCTGAAAGCCATCGCACGGATCTAAGACTTCCGACATCACATCTGCCGGCTCGGACAAGCGATACATAATCGGATGGTCTTCACATAGGGTTCACAATATATATAGAAAGAATAGGAGAAATGTCTTGCCTTGTCCGGCATGGCAGATTATATAATAACTCAAAAAATTAATCACTTATAGCCTAAAAACTAAAGAGCCAACAATTCAATATGGATAGACGAGATTTTCTGAAAACGCTGGCAGTGGCGGGAGCAGCTGTCACGGTGCAACATACAGAAGCGATGGACATGCTGTCGCAGTCAGTAGCAGGAAGCCAAAAAGGAAAGGTAGATCTTGTGGCAGTCATGGGAGGTGAGCCGGAAGAGATGTTCCGCAAGGCGATAGCCGAATTCGGGGGCATGAAGCAGTTTATCAAACCCGGCATGAAAGTGGCGGTGAAACCCAACATCGGTTGGGACAAAGTGCCCGAACTGGCAGGAAACACCAACCCGAAACTGGTGGGAGAAATCATCAAACAGTGTTTTGCCGCCGGAGCCAAAGAGGTAACCGTGTTCGACCATACCTGCGACGACTGGATCAAGTGTTACAAGAACAGCGGCATTGAAGAGGCAGCCAAGGCTGCAGGAGCGAAGGTAATGCCAGCACATCAGGAAAGTTACTATCGGGAAATAGAGCTTCCGCAAGGAAAGAAGATGAAGAAAGCCAAAGTGCACGAGGCTATTCTCGACAGCGACGTGTGGATCAACGTACCCATTCTGAAGAACCACGGCGGAGCCAACCTGACCATTTCGATGAAGAACCACATGGGTATCGTGTGGGATCGCGGATTCTTCCATCAGAACGACCTGCAGCAGTGTATTGCCGACATCTGTACTCTGGAAAAGAAAGCGGTGCTGAACGTAGTGGATGCCTACCGCATACTGAAAACCAACGGACCGCGCGGACGCTCGGCATCGGACGTTGTGCTGACCAAGGGTCTGTTTGTGTCGCAGGACATTGTAGCCGTAGATACGGCAGCTGCCAAGTTCTTCAATCAGGTGCGCGAGATGCCGCTTGACACAGTGAAACACCTTGCCAACGGACAGGCACTGAAGATAGGAACAATGGATCTGGACAAACTGAACATCAAGCGTATTAAGATGGGTTGATAGCGATATGTTGCGTAAGATACGAATTGTGCTGTCGGTACTGTTTTTCGGGCTGACAACTTTCTACTTCCTCGATTTTGCAGGTGTATTGCCCGAATCGTTCAGCCTCGTGGCACGCATCCAGCTGGTTCCGGCACTGCTTTCTTTCAGTCTGCTGACACTGCTGGTACTGGTAGCCCTGACACTGCTGATGGGACGCATCTACTGTTCCGTCATCTGTCCGATGGGCATTTTCCAAGACGTGCTGAACTGGCTTTCCCACAAGATGCCCGGTAAGAAGAAACGTTTCCATTACTCTGCCGCCAAAACCATTCTGCGGTGGACAGTGGTAGCGGTGACGGTTGTCTCCTACCTCTGCGGATTTACACTGCTGCTCGGACTGCTCGATCCTTACAGCGCTTTCGGAAGAATGGTGACCAATGTGTTCCGTCCGCTGTATATGCTGGGCAACAATCTGCTGGAGTCTGTCCTGTCGAGGTTCGAAAACTATGCGCTCTATCAGGTGGATGCCTCGCTGACCAGCCTGTCTGCCTTCTTCATCGGACTGGCGACGTTTCTGGTCATCGGCCATCTGGCATGGCATCACGGACGGACATGGTGTAACACGATGTGCCCCGTAGGCACGCTGCTGGGATTCCTCAGCCGCTTTTCCCTGCTGAAAGTACGCATCGACCAGAACAAATGTACCCACTGCATGCGTTGCGGCACCCGCTGCAAATCATCCTGCATCGACAGCAAACTGGGACAGATAGACTACAGCCGGTGTGTAGACTGCTTCGACTGTCTGGAAAGCTGTAAAGAAGGGGCACTGGTCTATTCGCTGCCTTCGGCCGCACTGAAGAAACAGGCGAAGCCCGAAGAGAAGCCTCAACCCGAAACCGACAGTTCACGCCGCCGCTTCCTGCTGGCTGGACTCACCACAATGGCAGCTACAGGAAAAATGATGGCACAGGCACCTCAGATTGCCAGCAAGCAGAACAGCAACAAACGCTATACGAGACAACGTCCGCTGACTCCTCCCGGTTCGGTCAGTCTGGCCCATTTTCAGGAGAACTGTACGTCGTGTCACCTGTGTGTAAGCAAGTGTCCTTCACACGTGCTGAAACCCGCCTTCATGGAGTACGGGCTTTCGGGCATGATGCAACCCACCGTCTATTTTGAAAAGGGATTCTGCAACTACGACTGTACCGTGTGTAGCGACGTCTGCCCCAACGGAGCCATCAAGCCCCTGACCATCGAGCAGAAACACCGTACACAAATGGGGAAAGTGGTGTTTATCGAAGAGAATTGCATTGTCCACCTTGAGGGAACAAACTGCGGCGCCTGCTCTGAACACTGCCCCACACAGGCACTGTCGATGGTGCCCTATAAAAACGGACTTACCATCCCACATGTAGACACCTCCATCTGCGTGGGCTGCGGTGGCTGCGAATACGTTTGTCCGGCCCGGCCTTTCCGTGCGGTCTACATCGAAGGAAACGAAGTGCATCAGGAGGCAAAACCGTTTGTAGAAAAGAAAGAAGACAAGATAGAAGTGGACGATTTCGGATTCTGACCCGAAAGTTAACGAATAGACAGACAAGTGGATAAGTGAGGAAAAAGAGGTTCCTTTTCACTTATCCACTTGTTTACTTATTGCCACTTGTCAACTTATACACTCGCCTACTTATCAACTTATTTGTACCTTTGCAGCCGAAACAGTTTCTTAAACGAAGAAGAAAATGACAGTTATTTATCCTTCACCCATTTTCGGCCCTATACATTCCCGCCGTCTGGGCGTTTCTTTGGGAATCAACCTGCTGCCGGCAGACGGCAAAGTGTGCTCGTTCGACTGCATTTACTGCGAATGCGGCTTCAATGCCGACCATCGTCCCCACCAGCCGCTTCCCACCCGCGAGGAAGTGCGCACCGCACTCGAAGCCAAGTTGAAAGAGATGCAGGCAGCGGGAACAGCTCCCGACGTGCTGACCTTTGCCGGCAACGGTGAACCGACAGCCCATCCTCACTTTCCGGAAATTATCGACGACACACTGGCGCTGCGCGACCGCTATTTCCCTGCTGCCAAAGTGAGCGTGCTGAGCAACTCCACGTTTATCCACCGCCCAGCCGTGTTCGATGCACTGAACCGGATAGACAACAACATCCTGAAACTGGACACCGTAGACGAAGACTACATCCGTCTGATTGACCGTCCCTGCGGAGCCTATTCAGTGGCAGAGATTGTGAAACAGATGAAGGCTTTCAAGGGCAACTGCATCATACAGACCATGTTCCTGAAAGGAGGCTATCAGGGCAGGGACATGGACAACACTTCGGACAAATTTGTACTCCCGTGGCTGGAAACCGTCAAGGAGATTGCACCACGGCAGGTGATGATTTATACCATCGACCGTGAGACACCCGACCACGACCTGCGCAAAGCCACCCACGAAGAGCTAGACCGCATCGCTGCGCTGGTACGTGCGGCAGGCATTCCGGCAACGGCGTCGTATTGATGAGTTTTTAAGTTTATAAGTTTATAAGTTTTTGAGTTGGTGAGTTGGTGAGTTTATGAGTGGGTGGGCAGAACGCAACAGAGCTTATACACTCATAAACTTATCAATCCACCCGTCCAACAGCTATAAAGAACCTGTTTGTTGGGAAAGGTTAGCTGACGTGTTGGCTAACCTTTGCTGGCATGTTGGGTAACCTTTCCCAACGCGATAGCTAACCTTTCCCAACAAACCGCCTCAGAACAGCTTCTGAAACGGGGGGAATAGAAAAGAAAAATCGCCGTGCCCTTTTGGATGCAAAGGGATTCACGGCGATTCTTATGAATGACAGATTGTCTATTGAAAATTCCGGTGGGTTACACCAGTTTCTCTGCCCGTTCCAGTGCCACGTTGATGTTCGGGCAAATGTTCTCTTCACCCAGCAGCTCGTAGAAACCGGAGCGCTTCAGTACCTCATGCACCTTGTCGTTCACTCCAGACAGAATAACGGTGATCTTCTCCTTCTGCGACATCTGGCAGAGCGTAGTCAGGTTGTGGATACCCGTAGAATCGATGAAAGGCACCTTACGCATACGGATGATACGCACCTTGGGACAGTCGCCCAACTGTGCCATCATCTCTTCAAACTTGGTGGCGATTCCGAAGAAATAAGGACCGTTGATCTCGTACACCTCCACTCCCTTAGGAATAATGAGATGTTCTTCGCTCAGGGCAATATCTGATTCGGCATTCGGGTCAATCTCGTCGGTAATGACAGAAATCTTGGTAGTCTCCATCACACGTTTCATAAAGAGGATACAGGCAATGACCAGTCCGGTTTCGATGGCCACGGTCAGGTCGAAAATCACGGTCAGGAAGAAAGTGATCAGCAGCACGGTGACATCCGACTTCGGATTCTTGAGCAGCGCCTTGAACACGCGCCAGCCGCTCATGTTGTAAGATACAACCACCAGCACACCTGCCAGACACGCCATCGGGATGTACTGTGCCAACGGCATAAGGAACAGCAGAATCAGCAGCAGAACAACCGCATGGATAATTCCCGCTACGGGTGTCTTTCCACCGTTGTTGATATTGGTCATCGTACGGGCAATGGCTCCGGTGGCAGGAATACCACCAAACAGAGGAGTGATGATATTGGCCGCTCCCTGAGCAATCAGCTCAGTGTTGGAGTCGTGACGGTCGCCAATCACACCATCGGCCACTGTAGCCGACAGCAACGACTCGATGGCTCCCAGCACGGCAATGGTAATTGCTACCGGAAACAGATTCTTCACCGCTTCCCAGTCGAGTGCAGGCACCACTGCACCGGGCAATTCGGCCTTGATGGCAAAGCGGTCGCCAATGGTAGGAATAGAGTCGATGCCCCCGTATACCTTCATCAGATAAACGGCAGCTGTTACCACAACAATGGCTATCAGCGAACCGGGAACCTTCTTCGAGAATTTGGGAGTGATGGCAATGATAAAGATACTCACCACGCTTACCACAGCATTCCACCAGTTTACCGTATCGAAATGACGGAAATAAATCATCCACTTGCCGATAAAGTCACCGGGCACCTTTTCACCTCCGAACGAAAGTCCGAACACGTCGGCTATCTGCGTAGTGAAGATAGTAACGGCAATACCGCTGGTAAACCCTACGATAATCGGGTAAGGAATAAACTTGATGACAGCACCCAGCTTGAATACTCCCAGCAGAATCAGAATGACACCCGCCATCAGCGTGGCAACAATCAGTCCCGCTTCGCCATACTGCTGGATAATGCCGTAGATGATGACAATAAACGCTCCTGTAGGTCCGCCAATCTGGATCTTGCTTCCGCCAAGCAGCGAAATGATGAATCCGGCAATAATGGCGGTAATAATACCCTTCTCGGGCGATACTCCCGAAGCGATACCGAAAGCAATGGCAAGCGGAAGCGCTACGATACCCACAATGATACCTGCCATCAGGTCTGCCATGAACGTCTCTTTCGAGTAATTCTTCAGGCAGGAAACCAATTTAGGTCTAAATTCAAATAGTTTCATGTTTATGAGTTTATGGATTTATAGTCTTTTTGTAAAGTAGAGGTTGCAAAATTAGGCAAAATAATCGGAATAAATATGTTTTATAACATACTAATTGATTATTCATGCTATTATAGGCCTTATTACAGCATATTTCCGAAGAAAAAGAACAGCGCGTGTAAACAAAAAAAATATTTTTGTGTTTATGATAGAGTAGAACAGTTATTTCGTAATAAATAAAAAACAGATTGATTATGACTAAAAGTATCAAAGGAACCCAGACCGAAAAGAACCTGATGACTTCATTTGCTGGAGAATCACAGGCGAGAATGCGTTATACTTACTTTGCAAGTGTAGCAAAGAAAGAAGGTTACGAACAAATAGCCGCTATATTTACCGAAACTGCCGATCAGGAAAAGGAACATGCCAAACGTATGTTCAAGTATCTTGAAGGAGGTATGGTAGAAATCACTGCCAGCTATCCGGCAGGCGTTATCGGTACTACGCTCGAAAACTTGCGTGCAGCTGCTGCCGGTGAACACGAAGAGTGGTCGGCCGACTATCCTCACTTTGCCGACGTGGCAGAACAGGAAGGTTTCCCCGAAATAGCCGCCATGTACCGCAACATCTCTGTTGCCGAAAAAGGACACGAAGAAAGATATCTTGCCTTTGTAAACAACATCGAGAAGATGAGCGTATTTGCAAAAGAGGGTGAAGTAGTATGGCAGTGCCGCAACTGTGGTTTCATCACCGTAGGTAAGGAAGCTCCTGAGGTTTGCCCGGCATGTTTGCATCCGCAGGCATACTTCGAAGTAAAGAAGGAAAACTATTAAAACAGAACGACTGGCTGGTAAGTGCCGGAAAGTCGATAAGTTAATAAGTTGACAAACAAAAAAGAAACGGATAAGCAAGGAGGCTCCATATGCCCTCACTTGTTTATCCGTTTGCTTTTTATATCCTGTTTTCTTGTCAATTCATTCCCCTGCTCACTTGCTTACTCATTAACCAGTGTACACATGGCCTCCATCAACATACATCCCGACAGGTGTGCAGTGAGGCATACCATAGCATCGTCAGCCGGAGCCTTGTGCCAGTTGCCGCCATAAAGCATGGTGTTGGGATTAACACCCTTTTCTGCCATCACGGTAGCACAGCGGGTAATGTAGTTATAGAACTTCTCGTAGGTGTCCTTGTCGAGGTCTGGTTCGTTAATCAGTCTGGCAAAGTAGCGGAAGAAGATACCGTTGAACAATCCTCCGTCACCATATCCGGCATTGGACGGTACGCCGCCATTGTCCGACATGAAGTGAATGACGTAGTTGGCAGCTTTAACGGCATCGTTCAGATATTGTGTGTTACGGGTAATCTTGTAGAGCTCGTGTGCTGCGCCAAGGAATGTACCGACATTATAGGTGAATACGGCAGGGCTGATCTCACCTTTCTTGTTCATATTGTCATATACGGCACCAGTCAGCGGATTGAAGAGGTTTCGCTTCAGCCATGAATAGATTTTGACTGCCTCGTTCAGATATTCTGCCTTAGGCTTTCCGTCTTTGATTTTTGCCTTATCGTAGAACTGGTAGATGCGTGCGGCAATGATGGCAGCCGGACCGTTGGAGCAGGCATTTTTCGACTTCGACACATCGGTCTTCCAAGTGATGCCTCCATACCACGGAGCTTCGTTTTCGGGTCCCCATGTGGTCCAGATCCAATCGTCGTAGATCTGACGTGCCTTCAGGAAGTAGTCTTTGTTGTTTGTACTCTCGTACATGCGGATCTGTGCAAGGGTGATCCATTCCATATCGTCTACAAAGTCATTCCACCAGCGGTCTTCCGGACGTCCGGCAAAATTGAACTTGGGCGCTCCCTCCCACCACAGCGGGTAGATGGCCTTGTATTGTTTGTCGCCTGTACGCAGGTAGGCATCCACAATGACGTCCATGGCGTGTGCCTGCGGCCAGTAATGTTCGGTTTTCAGATTTCTGAGATCGTTCTCGTAGTTGAAGTAATAGCGATCGGGATATCCCTCAAAGCTGGCTCCCCAGAAATGCTTGATCAGTGCCTGCGACATACCTTCTGCCATTTTATTCCAGTATGCGGCATCTTTCCCCTCAGCCTGTTCCTTGCCTTGTACATTTTCTTTTTTCTTTTTCATTCCTTCTGCAAAAGAAGGGATTGTCATAACAACCGCAATAAAGATCAGTAAAATTCTCTTCATGTGTAATAGTTTTGAGTTAGTATTAATTATTTAAATGTTTGTTTATTTGTTCTTGAAAATTTCCCCCGATTCATTTGTGGCATATCCAAGTAAGCCGTTTCCACAGATATTCCAGCGGTCCTTGCTTGAAATGGGACAGCCACACACGGCTCCAGTATAACTGGAGGGCAAATATACAGAGTCCGATCAGAATACTGAGAGTGGCTCCAACCTTCTCCCACAGACCTAGTCCGTATCCGGCATAGACAGTACACCCGATGATGGACTGTGTGATATAATTGGTCAGGCTCATCCGTCCGTAGGGAATCAGCAGCCGTTGGAAGCGGTAGCCGTCTCCAATATGGAACCAGCAGAGCACAAACACTGATACCAGCCCATACATCATAGTAAAGTTGATATAAGAGCCCATTGCCACTTTGTAGGCAATGTTGAAGCTCTTGCTAAGCTGCGGCGTCAGCAAGATGTCTGCTGTCATCCTGAACAGATAGAGGACAACAAAAAGCTGGATAGATATTCTCAGCAGCCGCTTCCAGAAACGCTGAGAACGTTCGCTCTTCTCGAAGAAGCGCAGGCGCCCCAGAAGCATGCCATACATGAACAGTGCGGGGACTTGGAACAGCCGTCCGTTCTCCACCTGCCAGCAGTTGCTGTACACCTGTCCGTTGGTGATGTTTGACTGCACGAATTCCCAAAAGTTCCCTTCGCGCACAACGGTCTGGCACTTCTCGTAGAACAGCAGGAAGATGCTGCCTACCGAAGTTTCGTAAGCAGGATCGGCAAGCGCATGTATCATCCGGTACCATTCGAACGGCTGCAACAACAGGAAAGTGGCTGTCCAGAACACAACCTTGTCGGACAACCGGCAAACTGCCAGCATCGCAAAGCCACAGAAAGCATAGAGCAACAGGATATCACCGTTGTAGAACAGCGAATGCAGTTCGGCAAACAGCATCAGCAGTATGAGTCTCCACGCAAACCGGGCACGGAAGTCGTATCCCCGCTTCTGCTGGTTGTCCAGCTGGATAAAAAAGCTGAACCCGAAAAGCAGGGAGAACGTAGAAAAGGCTTTTCCGGCAAGCAGGAAGAATGAACCGTCCCACACATAGCGGTCGAGTGCAGACAACCATTCCGGTTGCCCCTCCGGAAAGCAGAAAATATTGTAGTGCTCTACGTTATGGATAAGCACAATGGCAAGCAGGGCAAATCCCCGCAGGGCATCCACCACATCCAGCCGCTTGCTTTTCAGGAGTGTCTGGTTCATCTGTCTTTGTATTGTATGCTGTCTTTATCTATTGTGATAGTCTGTATTCGTGTCGAGTCTTCCGATATGCTGGTAATGTCTCCTCTGGTGGTAAAATACACAAAGTTTCCATAATCTCTGAACCGGTAGACTTTGACTCCTTCGTGCTCGAACAGGTAGTCTATTTCATACGTTTTGTTGTCCTGCGGACGTTCTGTCCTGAGTGGAAACCCGGTGACACCACATGCAGAGAGAATTGTCAATGTACATGCCAATGGCAACCAATATCTGGAAAATACTCTCATGGTTATTCTTTTTTATGCGGATAGTCGATGGTGTAGTGCAGTCCCCGGCTCTCCTTGCGCTCCATTGCCTGACGGGTGATGAGGTATCCCACGTTGATCATGTTGCGCAGCTCGCAAAGTTCACGCGTCGCCTTGCAGCTCTTGAAGAGTTTTTCCGTCTCTTCGTAGAGGATGTCCAGACGGTTCCACGCACGGGTCAGACGCACATTGCTGCGCACGATGCCGACGTACGACTCCATAATCTGGTTCACCTCCTTCATGCTCTGGGTAATCAGCACACGCTCTTCGGTAGAGATGGTTCCCTCGTCGTTCCATTCGGGGATGTCTTCGTTGAAGTCGTAGCGTTCGAGCACACTCAGTGCATGCTTGGCTGCCGCGTCGGCATAGACCACAGCCTCTATCAGCGAGTTGGATGCCAAGCGGTTGCCGCCGTGCAGTCCGGTGCACGAACATTCGCCCACGGCATAGAGCCGGCGGATGCTCGACTGCCCGTCGAGGTCGACCTTGATTCCTCCGCACAGGTAGTGCGCGGCAGGAGCCACAGGAATGTAATCCTTCGTAATGTCGATGCCCAGACTGAGGCATTTCTTATAGATATTCGGGAAGTGTCGTTTCGTTTCCTCCGGATCCTTGTGTGTCACGTCGAGGTAGACGTGGTCTTCACCGCGCTGCTTCATCTCGTTGTCGATGGCGCGTGCCACGATGTCGCGCGGTGCCAGCGAGAGGCGCGGATCGTATTTCTGCATAAACTCCTTGCCGTCCATCGTACGGAGTACGGCACCGTATCCGCGCATGGCCTCGGTGATAAGGAACGCGGGGCGGTCGCCCGGATGGAAGAGTGCCGTGGGGTGGAACTGGATGAACTCCATGTCCTTCACCGCTCCTTTGGCACGGTAGACCATTGCTATTCCGTCGCCCGTGGCTACCAGCGGATTGGTAGTGTTACGGTAGACAGCCTCGCATCCGCCCGTAGCCATGACGGTGATTTTGGAGAGGAAGGTGTCTACCTCGCCCGTAGCCTCGTTGAGCACATAAGCTCCGTAGCACTTGATGCCCGGCGTATAGCGCGTCACGATGATGCCCAGATGGTGTTGGGTGATAATCTCTACGGCATAGAAGTTGGTAAATATCGTGATGTTGGGGTGTTTCTTCACAGCCTCTATCAGGCTTTGCTGTATCTCCGCCCCTGTATTGTCTTTGTGGTGAAGGATACGGAACTCAGAGTGTCCGCCCTCTTTGTGGAGGTCGAACTCACCGTTCTCCTTCTTGTCGAAATTCACTCCCCACCGGATCAGCTCTTCGATCTGCGACGGAGCGTTGCGCACCACTTTCTCCACTGCTGCGCGGTCGCTTATCCAGTCGCCCGCAATCATAGTGTCTTCAATATGCTTCTCGAAATTGTCTACCTGCAGGTTGGTGACAGAGGCGATTCCTCCCTGTGCGAAGAATGTATTGGCTTCTTCCAGCCCGGCTTTGCAGATGAGCGCCACTGTGCCCTTGTCTGCCACTTTCAATGCGAAACTCATTCCGGCAATTCCCGAGCCGATAACGAGGAAATCGAATTTACGTACCATAATCTAGTTGTTTATTAACCGCAAAGCTACAAAATAACTCACTTCGTTGTATATTTCGTTGTCACTAATTCGTAAAATTGTTACCTTGCGCGACTTTTAAAAACTCAGAACCCTATGAACCGAACCTTTCATGCCCGCATCATGTGGTATCACTATTTCATTCTGGCAATCTTCACGTTCAATGCTGTAGGAGCGTTGTGGACAAAGGCCATTCTGCTTGCCGTGCTGTTTATGCTGATGCTCATCTTCACCATCGAGTGGATTATCCATACCTCCTATACCGTCACGCCCGACAACAAGCTGGAGATTTATAAAGGACGCTTTTCGCGCCGCAAGGTAATTCCCATCGGCGAAATCACTTCGGTAGAACGGTGCCACTCGATGCGGTTCGGCAACTTCTCGATAGTCCACTACGTGCTGGTAGGATATGGCAAAGAAAAATACGAATCACTCATCCCTCTGAAAGAACAGGAGCTTGTGGAACTGCTCCAGAAACGGATAGAACAGTTGCACACTCCCCGACAGGAAGAAGAGGAGGAATAAGCCAGAGGGTATCCCCCTCTCCCCCATCCATACCCCCTTTTTTCTGCACTGCAGACAGACGGTTTTGTCTCACATATTGGGCAACCTTCCGGCTCGCGTCAGCTAACCTTTCCCAACATGTTGGCTAACCTTTGCTGACATGTCAGCTAACCTTTCCCAACACGACAGCTAACCTTTGCTGACAAACCGATACAATTCACCCCATATTACCGTAAAAAACAGCCGGTCCGGAAACATTGTTTCAGATAAATGCCTATCTTTGGGAACATAAGCCGGTTGCCCCGATAAAGTCTCTGCAATCCTTGTCCATCACTATCCGGCCAAATCGGAAAAGTGTATGACAACAAACGGCAGGGATAAGCTAAAGAAAGTTTAATCAATCTTTTCATGCAAAAACAACTATGAGACATCTGTTTTCATCGCTGCTTGCAGCAGTCGCCATTTTCACCTCCTGTTCAGGCGGTAAACCCGAATACCACACCATTACAACCCCTACCGGCACTTGGGAATTGGTCTGGGACGAAGAATTTGACTATGAAGGCCTGCCCGATTCCACCAAATGGAGTTACGACACCGACGGCAACGAATACGGATGGGGCAACAACGAAGCACAGTTCTACACCAAAGGACGAAAAGAAAACGCCTGGGTAAGCGACGGTGTGCTGACCATCACCGCCCGGAAGGAAAACATGGAAGGCAAGAAATATACCTCAGCCCGCCTCCGCACCAAAGGAAAAGGCGACTGGCTGTACGGACGCTTCGAAATCCGCGCACAGGTGCCTACCGGTAAGGGAACATGGCCCGCCATCTGGATGCTCCCTACAGACTGGGCTTACGGAGGCTGGCCTGCAAGCGGCGAAATAGATATCATGGAGAATGTAGGCTACGATCCCGACACCATTGTAGGCTCGGCACACACCAAACTCTATAATCACGTCATGGGTACCCAGAAAAATGCACGGGTGGCTTATCCCGACTGCCACCAGACCTTCCATACCTATGCCCTGGAATGGGAAGCCGACGAGTACCGGCTTTATGTAGACGACAACCACTACTTCACCTTTAAAAACGAAAAGACCGGCTACGAGGCATGGCCTTTCGACAAACCGTTCCATCTGTTGCTCAATCTGGCCATTGGGGGCAACTGGGGTGGTTTTCGCGGAGTGGACGACACACTGTTCCCACACAAATATCTGATAGACTACGTAAGGGTTTACGAAAAGAAAGATTGATTCCCGTCTGTTCCCCTGTCTCCAAGCAGCTGCAGAGAATCAAGACAAGCGACGAACGGCAGACTCCGAAAAAAAAATTCAGCTCCGTTTATGGAATCACTCCTCACATTGCATCTCTATAAACAGAAGGAGGAAAAAAGCGGATTATTCCGCCCATTCCGAATTCTTATATGAGTGATGTAATAACTATTACCTGAAATCTATAAACCAACAACTGCATGAAACCTATTTTAATTTTATCAGCCCTGCTGATGCTTGGAGCAGCCATTGCCTACGGACAGGGAAAAAGCGAATTCTCCAAAACAATTCCCGTAGTCTTTTATTCGCCGGGACATTTCCATTGGACTATCAATACCTCTTTCTCGCAAAGTCCTGTTAAACTGGACATCACAATCCACAACGGAGATACCCTCTATACATCCAATTATTTCGGTCATTCGGATACATGGAAGAACGACTTCTTCGAAAGAAACAACATTCATACTACTCCTTTTTTCACACAAGACAGTATTTTCATTGTTCGGATGGGAGATGAATCGGTAACCCGGGTAGAACTGCCTATCCACCGGATGTATGGCATCAAGAAGAACGGAAAATACCGTTATGGACTCACTTCCGAAAACGGAGAACTGTATTCGTTCAAAGAACTGATAGAAAAACGATACGGAAGCGTAAAGAAGTTTGAAGAAAGATATATGTTTATTCAGAAACGTCTCTTCATAATGATGAATGAGTCCTCTTGCGGCATAGCCTATTATCCTAAAGACCCGGAATCTATGAGAAGTTTTTTAAAAGACGATTATCTGATGCATGAATACCACAATCCGTCGGATACGATAAATGTAGTCAACCGTTTTCTCTCATTGGCAAATTCCTTTGTTCCGTTGAAGGCGAGTCAGGAAACTTTAATCCGAAAAGAACTCATGCAATACATACGGAGGGATATGGATGCACATGCTATCCCCATAAGCTCAGACCTCAGGCTGGAACCGGAAAGATTCCTGCTATATGGAGTAAATGTACAAGATCCGTTCAGCCGCTATCTGCCCAAAGAACAGTTTGCCGACCTTCAACAGGAATTCCGTATCTACAACAAGCACCGCGCATACTGTATCGATGAGTTAAAACTGTACAAAAGATCTACAGTGGTGCTGGATGGCGTCGAATGGCCAGAAATCGGGACATACGACGAACGGCTGAAAGAAACGGCGGATACCGTCTTAGCAGAATAATATTCATTCTTTTTATGTATATCACGATACCCCAAAAGATTATTTAAAGCTAAACAGAAATGAAAAAGATTACCCGTGAAAAGAATGCCATGTAGTTATTAAAAATATCAGAATAAATATGAAGTACAAGTCAATAACATTAACATTGATTCTATTAATAGTCTCTGTCAGTTGTAGCCGAGAAGGTAAATACATAAGATTCCCACTGCATAATAACATGTTGAACAAAAATCAGGTTGAATACAATCCGCCCGCCGGATTCGATTATGTGCATGCTATCGGGAATAAAGGAAAAAATAAAAGTTTCAGTTTTTCCGGACTGAAACATCCGAATTGGGAACACGGTCGTTATCAACTTCTTTACGGCAAATTCGTATCGCACGACAAAAACTTCGTAGTATGGGTAGATATTCCTCCCTTATATGTAAGGGACGGTGATAAAGATTCGATTTATTCTGATGAAAGATTAGGGATAAAAATGAAAATAAGTACGTATCATATCGGCTCAATCAAATCCGATTTTGACTACAATACCGGAGTAGAAAAAGGAATTCAGGAACGACCGCTACATTACGAATCCTCTTCTTATGCCCGAAAAGCATTCAATGCAGATACAGTCATCACCTATCAGCTAAAAGTCTGGCATCCGTATGAAAACAAATACAATCATTGCAAAGTAATCGTGATGCAGAAAAACAAGCGTGGATGTATTACCCTATATTGCTTGTACAACGATACCGGAAAAGAAAAACTGTCGACCTATATACGCGCATTGGAAGGATTGTTCAGATATCGCAATCCGGAAGAATATATAAAGTTCAGTAAAAAGGAAAGAGCAAGAGACTCCCTGATATTTTTCAATACACATATACCATAATTCAATCAGACAAACTAATAATGTCAAGAAATTAAACAACAATACCGTATTGAGAAGCTGCAACTATACAAAGTTCCTAAAACGATATGGAACAATCAGGTGTGGAGCGACTTCATTTCCTACAACAGCATGTTAAAACAGAGAGCAGATGCCATCTTAGAAGAATAATGAAAATGAAAATATGAAAAGAATAGCCTTTTATTTATTACTGTTTATAATACCGTTCAATATTTACGGACAGGGAAAAAACGAATTCACCAAAACAATTCCCGTAGTCAGGTATCTTCCAGATTCCTTCCTGCCTGCCATCGACGGCTCATTCGTACACAGCATCGAATCACTGAACATTTATATTCAAAACGGTGATACCGTCTATGTACAAAACAGATCTGGAAAATTAACAAGCTACGACAATGATTTTTTCAACGTAAACCATATTGATACTAAACCATTCTTTACAACAGACAGTGTATTTATCGTATCATTGAAAAATGAATCGGTGAGTTTGCCGAATATTCCCATATACCGGATTTATGGAATAAAAAGAAACGGGAAATATCTTTTTGGACTCACCAACGGAGAGAAAAAGCTCTATCCGTTCAAAAAGATGCTGGAAGTACGGTATGGATCTGTAGAGAAATTTAAGGAAATCTACAAAAGTTATATAGATACTCTATTATCGAATCTGGATGAAAAGGATACAGGTATCTCCATATTCCCAGACAATAAAGAAGAGATGAAAGCTTTTCTGAAAAATGACCACTTGATTCATGAGAGACATAATCCTACAGATACTGCAAACGTTGTAAACAAGTTCATGTCTTTAGTGGAGTCGTTTACCGTGTTGAGCCAAAATCAGGAACAGTTAATCCGGACAGGACTTATGAAGAACATCCGCCGTAATCCTGATGCGCATCCCAAAGAACTGAAAGTTACTTTCTACAAACACTCCGCCATTATTATATATGAAGTAGATGTTCGCCATGTACTCTCTAATGTATTAACCGCAGAACAATTCGAAAAGGTGCGTTTGGGAATTTATTACCACAATTCAATACGGCAACATTGTATTGAAAAGCTGCAACTATACAAAGTTCCTAAAACGATATGGAACAATCAGGTGTGGAGCGATTTTATTTCCTACGACAATGTGCTGAAAGAGACAGCAGATGCTGTTTTAAGAGAAAAATAAACTGCCGGTAAAACTTCAGAATTTAACCCTTACCTGCACTTGCAGGTCTGTCTTCCGGTTTCCCCGAATCAGGTCGTTGCCCGAACCTATTTCGTTGCGGTCGGTATATACCGTATGTCCCAACTTGGCTATACACATCCAGTGTTCATTCAGATCGTAACGGAGGTGGGCAGACAGACGACAGCCTCTGCCCTGAAACGAAGGAGTATAGAAGGTGTAGAGCAACCCCTTTTCGGAAATATACACGCGCGAATCGTAGGTGTCCGTATCGAAATAACTGCCTTGAAGCTGAGCAGTCAGTCCAGCACGGGGAATTCGGCAGGCAATCATTTGTGTAGCCTGCCATCCAAACTGCTTCTCCATCCCACGGGAGTGAAAACGGTTGCCGTCAAGCGTGGTACGGACCGACCAGCACTCGCCCAGACTGCCATCAAGCCGACAGCGCAACTGATGATGATAAGTGGGCAGTATCACCTTTCCACCGCTTCCTGTCAGGTCGCGTTCTTTCTGTTTATAACGGTAGCGAAGATACATCGACCACTGCTCCACAGGTGTGAAAGTGGCTTGCAGCAGCCCGTCCATCCCCTTGGAATAGGTCTTGCTGACACGATAGCGTTTCCACGGGAAAGAGAACAGGTCTACCGAAGCCAACAGACTCCAGCGGCGGAAAGGAGAGGTCTCTACGCCCAGATAACAGCCCTGTTCGTTCTGCACCCTGCTGCCCTCGCCGAAAGCACGGGCAAACATTGCCCAATAGTCGTAGGAATAGAACCGCTGCACCAGCATCAGCCGGGTGCTGCTTCCCAACGACCAGTTCAGACGGTTGAGCGAAGCCCATCCACGACTGCCTTTTGCCGTCTCGCCCTGAACGGACAGACGTCCCAGCCGATAACCATAATTCACCCCTATGTTGTAGAAACTTTTACCATGCAGATTGTATTGTGAATAACCTGTTAATTTCGGTTCATAAGATCGGTTGAAAACATAGTAAATACCGGTGATTCCCAGTCGGATACGGTTCTGTTGATAACTTACGTTTCCTCCCGCCGCCTGCAAAGCGAACCGATGCTTCTTGTCTGCCTCCCTCTGGCTGCGGTGAAGCCCTGTCCGGTAGATGGAAGTAATCTCTCCGTCCTCTACCACACCATCCATCTGCCGATGCGAATAAAAGCCGGAAACATCCCACCGTTTGCTCAGCGAGACAGTGGCGGCAACTCCCCGAAAATAGTTCAGCTCGTCGGTCGAAGCATGCTTTCGTATCCCCCTTCCCTCGGTGGAAAACGACGAAGCATAGAGGCTTTTGCCCATCAGGAAATCGTTGCTCACCACCAGCCCCTGTCCGAAACTCAGCCGGTAGTTACCGACAGCCAGCCTCTTCAGCCAGCCACAGTCTTTCAACAGGAGGTAAAACGAATAATAATCATAACCTGCCCGGTTGTGCAAAGCTCCCCACGGCTCTCCGGCATCATTTTCGGCAGTCAGTCCGGCATAGAGCCGGTCGCCATAGCGGAAACCATATCGCAAAGAGTTATACACAGGTGTTCCCAAGTAGGTATGTTTATAACCATCGCGCCTGTAAAACGGTATATCAAAGCGAGTTAAGAGTTCATGCCTGCCATATCTTCCTGCATTTCTCAACAAGCTTTTCCACTGAAAGGTATCCTTGTTGTTAATATCCTCCACCCGTACAAAAGGCAACAGCAGACGAATGGTCTGCCTGTCCATCCCTTCTACCAGCTGAAGCTCATAGATACTCTTCATCTGCCCGTGGATATAAATGTAAGCCAGCAGATTCTCCACCTGCCAGTCGTTCAGAAAAGGAAACTGTTCCAACTGGCTACGGGTGGCAGCATTCAGGTTAATGGGTTCCTGCCGATAGAAGGCAAGCTCTTCCAACTCCTCTTCCCAGTCAGATTCTTCAACACGGTTATTAACAGACAAATCTTCGAATATATCTTCCAGAATAGTCTCTGAACGGTTTTGAGCATTACAGACAGGAATAATCAACAGGCTGTTTATAATACTTATCAACCAAATCAGTTGATTGCTTTTCATGGGCATTGCTTTCAATAAGACGTTGGTATATGACTAATGCCCCGAAGTTACTTTAAATTGGTTAACATCGCAAGGAAAAGAAAAAAAAAGATAATGAAAAGAATATAAGGAGAATGTCTTATTTTTGCGTTGTGAACAAACTTCTTAACATACTACTGGTGGCGTTGTTCGTCTCGCTCTGTCCTATTCACGGGCAGGCTCAGGAGAAGCAGCGTATCAACGGATATTGGGTGCCCATGTGTGTCTACGAAGGAGATACGATTCCCTATATCCAGTTAAGAACGGTTTATATCTTCCGCCCCATGAAATTCAAGAACGAACGGGCGCGGAGAGAATACAACAAACTGGTGAGAGACGTGAAAAAAGTATATCCCATCTCGCTGGAAATCAACAGAGCCATCATCGAGACTTACGAATACCTGCAGACATTGCCCAACGAGAAAGCCCGGCAGAAACATATCAAGAATGTAGAAAAAGGATTGAAGGAACAATACACAGCCCGCATGAAGAAACTGACTTTTTCACAGGGAAAGCTGTTGATAAAACTGGTGGACAGACAAAGCCATCAGACCAGTTACGAACTGGTCAAAGCTTTTATGGGCCCCTTCAAGGCAGGATTCTATCAGGCTTTTGCCGCCTTGTTCGGAGCCAGTCTGAAAAAAGAGTACGACCCGACAGGAGAAGACAGACTGACAGAACGGGTAGTGCTAATGGTGGAAAGTGGGCAGATTTGAACGCCCACCACAGAGGACACAGAGGAACACAGAGTTCATTCTTTTTCACCACAAGATTAACACAGATTTTCACAGATTATTTTCTCTCTCCAATCTGTGTCACTCCGCGTAATTAGTGGTGAAATAAAAACTCCGTGTTCCTCTGTATTCTCTGTGGTGAGCGAATTAATGTAGTTTCTTGAACAAGTCCCAGATAACAATTCCTGTTGTAACAGACACATTGAGCGAATGCTTGGTACCATATTGCGGAATCTCGATGCACCCGTCCGAATGGTCAATTACCTCCTGCTGTACCCCTTTCACCTCGTTTCCCATCACAATGGCATATTTCTTCGAAGGGTCAAGCTCCAGCGAATCGAGCATGATGCTTCCCTCAGCCTGTTCGATGGAATAGACCACATATCCCTCTTTCCGAAGGTTATCAACAGCTTCTACCGTGTTATCAACATACTTCCAATCTACAGTGAATTCTGCTCCCAAAGCCGTTTTATGCATCTCAGGATGCGGCGGAACAGCTGTAATGCCACACAGGTAGATACACTCTACACGAAACGCATCCGACGTACGGAACACAGATCCTATGTTGTGCAGGCTGCGTATATTGTCCAGCACCACCACCAGTGGGAGTTTCTCTGCCTGCTTAAACTCTTCGGGAGTGATACGGTTCAGTTCGGTAATACTCAGTTTTCTCATTCGGTCTATAAGTTGACGAGTAGACAAGTTTGAAAAGTAAACAAGAAACAAGTTCATCAAGAGATAAAGGAAGACCAGCCAACTTGTCGACTCGTTTACCCGTCAACTCATTTACTTGCCAACTCGTCAACTCGTCAACTTGTCTATTTCTCTATCCGTTTGCAAAAGTAACTCTTTTCTGTTAAGAGCAGTGTTGATAACGGTTGAAAACCTGTCAAAACAGACGGGAAAGATTTTAAAAAACAATACTTGCACAATTCAGAAGAAGATATAAGGAGATCTCTCTATCAACAATCCAAAAAAAGAAACACAAACTTTCGAGAACATCATAAACACACTTTTCAGCAGTTATCTGCCTGTTTGTTTCTATAAAGTTGTTAACTTTGCCCATTATTAACAATAGGTGAACAGTCTGTTGCTGTCTGATACAAATATCACTGATTACAAAGTAGATAAGAAAGGAAAAGCTTATGTGTTGTCCGTTTATAACCTACTCATAAAGCAGAGACAGGAACTAATAACTTACCGGACAAGAAAAACATTACTTTTTTTCTAACACTATTAACCGGCTATCATCACCAACAAAAAGTTTTTTCTAAAAAAAGGTATATAAGAATATTATTATGAATGAACTCATAAAGGCTATCAACGAACTGAAGAGAGAAAAAAATGCAGTCGTTCTGGGGCACTACTACCAGAAGGGAGAGATACAGGACATCGCCGACTATGTGGGCGACAGTCTGGCGTTGGCACAATGGGCAGCCCGGACAGAGGCGGACATCATTGTGATGTGTGGCGTTCATTTCATGGGCGAGACGGCAAAGGTGCTCTGCCCGGAAAAGAAGGTACTGGTGCCCGACATGGCGGCCGGATGTTCGCTGGCCGACAGCTGTCCTGCCGATAAGTTTGCACAATTTGTCAAAGAGCACTCGGGACACACGGTGATTTCGTATGTCAACACAACGGCTGCCGTAAAGGCTGTGACCGATGTGGTGGTCACCTCTACCAATGCACGTCAGATTGTAGAAAGTTTCCCCAAAGATGAGAAGATTATTTTCGGCCCCGACAGAAATCTGGGAAATTTTATCAACTCTGTCACCGGACGAAACATGTTACTTTGGGACGGAGCATGCCATGTACACGAGAAATTCTCGGTGGAAAAGATTGTTGAAATCAAAGCACAGCATCCCGAAGCACTGGTGCTGGCCCACCCCGAATGCAAGGGTGCGTTGCTGAAACTTGCCGATGTGGTAGGTTCAACGGCAGCACTGCTGAAATATGCGGTAGCCCATCCCGAAAAGAGCTATATCGTTGCCACCGAATCGGGCATTCTTCATGAAATGCGCAAGCAGTGTCCGCAGACCACGTTTATTCCCGCTCCTCCGGACGACAGCACCTGCGGATGTAATGAGTGTGGCTTCATGCGGCTGAACACGCTGGAGAAGCTCTATGAGTGTCTGAAGAACGAATCACCCGAAATTACGGTCGATCCCGAGATTGCCGCATGCGCCGTAAAGCCGATTCAGCGGATGCTTGAGATTTCGGCAAAGCTGGGGCTGTAGTTTGTGAGTTTATGAGTTTGTAAGTTAATAAGTTTGTGAGTTTGTAAGTTTATGGGCTGATATATGTGTTGACAAGTTAATCCGTCAACAAGTTGGATAGACTGACAAGTCTGATAAATTCAGGTTCTTCAGATGTTGGGTAAGGGGAAGCAGAAGCTCTCTCCGCTGAATGCCCGGCATCTGAGGAACCTGAGTTTTTTCAGAAAGATGTATTTTTATCACCAGTTGAAATGTTCTTGAAAAGAAGAAGGAAGCACCGGTTTGTCAGCAAAGGTTAGCTGACTTATTGGGAAAGGTTACCCAACATGTCAGCAAAGGTTAGCTAACACGTCAGCTAACCTTTCCCAACAAACAGGTACTATATATAGTTTATAAGTTTATAAGTTTATAAGTTTATAAGTTTATGAGTTTTTGAGTTGACGAGGCGATAGTGGATAAGGCGATGAGTGAGCAAGTAAGGCATATAGTTTCTGCTGCTTCCTTATCAACTCACAAACTCATAAACTCACAAAAGTAGTATGAAAGATTTCTTTTTATTTATGAAAGAGGCAGCCGATGGGCTGCAACGTGCCGGCCGTTACGGGACGGCCCACGTGTACAGGAGCAGTCTGAACGCACTGAAGGCATTTCATGGGGAAACACGCCTGCCGTTCCGAAGAATGACTCCGGAGTTTGTAAAATGTTTTGAAAGCTACCTAAGGGGAAAAGGTTGCAGCTGGAATACGGTTTCTACTTATATGCGAACCTTAAGGGCTGTTTATAACCGGGCTGTAGAATGCGGTTCAGCCGTGTATGTGCCGCGACTGTTCAGGCATGTCTATACAGGGACACGTGCCGACCGGAAACGGGCATTAGACAATGGGGAAATGGCGCGTCTGCTGGATGGTGAAACATTGCAGCGGGGATATAGCGACGAACTGCGACAGACAAAAGAATTGTTTGTACTGATGTTTCTGTTGCGCGGAATGCCGTTTGTCGATCTTGCCTATCTGAAGAAAAAGGATCTGGCGGGGAACGTGCTCACCTATCGGCGGCGTAAAACGGGACGGAGGCTTGCTGTGACGCTGACGTCCGAAGCTGTCGTATTAATTAATAGGTATAGGAATACAGACCGTGCTTCGCCTTACCTGTTTTCTCTGATAACGGCAGACGAAGGGAGCGAAACCGCTTATCGTCAGTATCAGATTGCATTGCGGCGCTTTAACCGCCGGTTGTCTTCGTTGAAGATATTGTTGGGATTTACCTCACTGCTGAGCACGTATGCTGCCCGCCATACATGGGCTACAATGGCTTACTATAGCGAGGTGCATCCCGGCATCATTTCCGAAGCGATGGGACATTCGTCCATAGCTGTCACCGAGACGTATCTGAAGCCTTTCCGCAATAAGAAAATTGATGAAGCCAATGCGAAAGTCATTTCGTTTGCAAAGATGTATATGGGGAATATAACAGCTTGTTAGATAAGATGTTACTTTGTAGGTAACGGCTATCCACACGGCAGCTGCTCCAGAAGGCGTTTCCGGGGCTGATTGCCTATAGTATGAGACAAAACAGCATTTTCCCCTCATCCGAGCAAAAGAATGAGGGAAGGAACTTCTTTGGCAAAACTGAAAAAAACGGTAGTCTTTTTTTCCCCCAAGAGACAATAGTTTTATGTATGTGTTCGTTCTTTCTTAAGCAGTTATCAGAAAAAATTTCTTATTTGTTTGTTTATTTTCTAAAATATATCCATATTTGCAGCGTGTTTTCTTGCCGTTACCTACAAAGTAACGTCGGAAGCTCATCGGAACTTAGTGTTTAATAATATATTATTAATGTAATTTTTAAGTAGTTATGAGAAAAAAATTTGTGAAAGTAATGTTCTTCGGAGCATTAGCATTTACAATGACTACAGCTGTAACAAGCTGTCAGGACTATGACGACGATGTGAAAAATCTGCAATCGCAGATTGATAACATCACGTCAACCAGTCCTGTAAGCACAGAGGCTATGAGTAATGCTATTGCCAGTGCTAAGCAAGAATTGCAAGGTGAAGTGGATCGTGTAGAAGGTCTTTTGGCAGACAAAGCTGCGCAATCTAAATTAGAATCTGAAATTCAACGTTTGGAAGGGTTGATTGTTGAAGATGCTGTAGATCAAAATGAATTGACTCAACAGTTGACTGATTTGAAAAACGATTTACAAACGTTGATCAATGCGAAAGCTGATGATTCTTATGTGAAAAATCTGGAGCAACGTGTTGCTGATCTTGAAAGCGCAGAAGCTACATTGGCAAAACTGATTGAAGCTGAGAAAAAATTTCAAGAAAATGGAGACCTTAGCGGATATTATGATTCTGCTTTCGATAAATTAATCAACAAACGTATTGTTGATGCTTTGGCAACTGATGGAAAAATTGCTTCTTATGTTTCATCTGCCGTATCTAATGGATTAACTAATCAACTTACTACAATCAATAATAAAGTTGCAGCTCAGACTGGTAATGCAGTTGCTTCTTTGGAAGAATTTGTAGGCAAGGTATATAATGAACTTTATGCTGAAAATACAGGCGTTCTTGCTCGTTTGAACGAACTGGAAACATATAGTCAGGCTATTGATGCGTTTATCAAAGCAAATAACGCACAATATGAGGATTATGCCGATGTTTTAGCTCAGATAGAGGAAACTCGTCAGGCATTAGCAGCTATTACAATTCCGGATGGAGGCGATCTGACTGATGCTATTAAAGAAGTAGTAGACGCTGTTTTGAAAGAGACAGACGGCACTTTGGCAAACCTGCAGAAATCATTGAATGAAGAGCTTGCTGCACTGAAGGGTATGATTCAAAGTATTGTTTATATTCCTTCAACTTTAGACCGTAGTGTAGATTTCTATACGCTTTATGCAAAAAAATCTGCAACTGATACCAAATATGAAGTAGCAGCACGTAGCGAAGCAACTCAAGAATTGAACTTCCGCATTTCTCCAGCTTCTGCCGTTACTTCACTCGAAGATTTTAATGACAAATATACTATTTCACTTAATGCAGAGTTGCGTCCAAACTGGAAACGCGATGCAAGTTCACCGTTCGATGTGAAAGCAACCAAGTATGAAAATGGTATACTGACTGTATCTATGACTACCAATGATACACAGAGCTATGCCGTAGCATTGAATTTGACAAGCAAGGTTGCCGATGCAGACAAAGACAAAGGATTGGCAACTACAGACATCAATTCAGATTATCTGGCTGTCGTTCAATCTAACTACTATCTGCAAGAAGCATATTATAAGGTTGCGACTGCAGCTGACGAAAAAATTATCTTCGATAATGCACAGCCGGTTGATTTGACAGGAGCAGGTGTACTGACAGTTGGTTATACAACAACCGCAAGTGGAACCACTGTAGAGCATAAAACATTCAGTGAACTGAATGTTGCAAACATTTTCTCTACCGAGTATTCATTAACGGGTACAGACAAAAATCTGTTTGACATTTCACAGGATGGTAAGGTCAGCTTGAAAGCAGAAAATCAGGGTATTGTTGCTATGATAGGCAAGAGCGTAAACGTAACTGCAAAAGTTAACTCTGATTATTACTTTACTCAACCTAGTGGACAAAGCAATCCGGCAACTTTAGGTAAGGTAACTGTTGCCCGCTTGACAAAAGAAATGAGTCATGCTTATGCTGCTGAAACCAAGACATGGAAAACTACAGATCAAACCATCAATTTGGCTAAAGCTGAAGTTTACCAAGACTTGAAGGTTAATATCTCTGTAGCTGAATATGAGGCATTGGAACCAGTATCAGAAGAAATAGAAACTGATGTAACCAAAGTACGTATGGTAGTAACTAACGCGGGTTCAGGTAATGAATTGTCTGTTGTAATTCCTGCAGGAACTAAAGCAGGCGACTATGAGACAAAAGTTGTACTGAAGAAGGATGACGAATATACAGTAACTATCACTAAGAAGATTACCGTTGAATATCCGGATGTTCCGGAACTGAAGTTCGACCCGGTATTGTATAATGGTACAGTAAATCTGTCATTGACTCCGACTCCTGACAGCGAGAAACCAAGTGACATCATCACCGATTATAACTTGGAAACTGTACTTGTAGACTACGCTGGACTTGAAAGTGCTGTAACTACAGCAAATGGTACTGTTACCATCACAGTTCCGAATTTAGACAAATTCAATGGTCTGACATACAGCAACAACACACTTACATTTGACAAGACTGCATTTGGTAAGAAAGCTGATACTCCTGCCAATGAAGTAGTGAAGATGAAAGTAGAAGTCAAATTCGGTACTGAAACAGTTCAGAGCATCGAAGCTCCGATTGCTATTGCCAAAATCAGCGGTAGCTGGGTTGCGGGTCCGAAGGCTGTAAGCCTGACTGACAAGACTGCAACAGTCAACTTGGCTAAAGGCTTTGCATGGAAAGACTATCGTGGCTATGAAATGTGGAAGGATGGTGAAGCAGTAACTGGCGGCGATCACTTTGCTGCGAGCACAAGTGGTTTGAGTGTATATGGTCTGAATGCTCCTACATTCGCTATTGTAAACGAAAAGGGAGAACCTGTTTTAGACAAATATTTGACAGTTAATGCAAAAGGTGAAGTTTCATTTACTGATGCTGGTAAGGCATACTCATTTGTTAACGATTACTCAATCAGAGTAAAAGTATCGACAGCTTCTCAATGGGGTGCTATTAGCGGTTACAGTGAATCAGATAACATCATTACCGTAACAGTTAAAAAAGAAATCTGATAAAGATTTAACATATAATAGAAAGGAAACTTCCTCTCTATTATAGACTCTAAGAAATAAAAACAATAAATAAAGTTTGATTGCAGAGAGTACCTCTTCGCTCTTGCGAAAGCCCGAAGAGTACTATGTATACTCTCAAAAAAGAGGATATCCTTTTTCCCCAGGGATATCCTCTGATTTTTTGTGAGTTTTTGAGTTTATAAGTTTGTAAGTTTGTGAGTTGATGAGGAAGCAATAGAAACTGCATGCCTTATTAACTTGTTTACTTGACAACTTATAACTTACAAACTTATAAACTTATAAACTCAAAAACTCTCAGACTATTCAGAGCAACAGTTCGTAGTCGGTCACTCCCAGCCAGCGGTCGAACTTCCGTCCCACCTGTTCGAATTGTGATACTTTGCGGAAACCGAGTTTCTGGTGCAGCTTCTCGCTGCCTTCATTTCCGGAGGTGATGCAGGCTATCAGGGCATGATACCCTTGTGTACGACACTGGTCGATGAGTCTTGTCATCAGTTGTCGGCCGATGCCTTGTCCGGTGAACGCAGAGGCTACGTAGACGGTGGTTTCCAGCGTCTGGCCATAGGCAGCTTTTTCTTTCCACGGATGGGCATAGCAGTAGGCAATGGTTTTCCCGTCCCACTCGCAGACGATGAAGGGGAACGAACCGGCAATGGAGATCATGCGTTGCTGCATTTCGTCGGGGGTGACGGGTTCGGTATCGAATGTTGCTGTGCTGTGTAGGATGTAGTCGTTGTAGATGTCGGTAATATCCGGTACATCTGTAAGTTGGAAGGGACGGAAAATCATTTCGATGAAAAATTTGTTGAGTGAAGTGATATTTTTACGGCCTCTGTCATCTCCCGATTGGGTGAAAAGTGACAGAGGCCGTAATTAATCAAGATAATTTATCAGTTGTGGATTATTCTTCTGTAGTGTTCAGCATCTGATACAGTTTGTCGAGCTTCGGAGCCATGATGATTTCAGTACGGCGGTTCTTGCTTCTTCCTTCGGCTGTCTCATTGTCGGCAACAGGCATGTATTCGCCACGTCCGCTGGGCTGTATCTGTAAGGGGTTGACGTTATATTTTTCGATCAGTATACGTACAACAGAGGTAGCACGGATGACGCTCAGGTCCCAGTTGTCCTTAAACTGTGCAGTGCTGATGGGTTTGTTGTCGGTATGTCCTTCGATAAATACGTCTACGTCTGTCTGTTTGTTGAGCACTTCGGCCAGTTTACCCAATGCTTCTTCTCCACGTTTGTCGAGCCGTGCGCTTCCTGACTGGAAGAGCAGTTTGTCGGACATTGCCACGTATACTTTTCCGTTCTGTTCGCGTATGGTGAGTTCGTCGCTGCTGAATCCCAGCAAGGCATCTTTCACGCTGCCAAGCAGTTGTTTCACTTTTTCGTTCTGTGCATTGATCATGGCACGGAGCTCGTTGATTGTCCGTTCGCGCTCTATCAGTTCGTTGGCATTCATGTCGAGTCTTCCCCGATACTGACGTATGCTGTTTCCCATCAGTGTGGTGTCGTTGGTCAGTTTTCTGATCTGTTCGGTCATCTGGTTGATCTGTGCAGCTTGCTGACGGGTTTGTTCGGTCAGTTGTGCTCCTCTGCCCCGGCAGTCGGTCAGCAGTTCCTGCAGGCTGTCTCCACTGACAAGTGCGGCAATCCGGCCGTTTTCAGCAATCATATACTTCTTTTTGGTTACGCACGATGTAAATGCCAGCAGTGTGGCAAAGGCAAATAGAATAATTTTTTTCATTTTGGTTATAATTTTAGGGTTATTAAGTTGACGAGTTTATGAGTTTGTGAGTTGACGAGTAAACAAGGAAGCAGTAGAAACTACGTGTCTTATCAACTCATAAACTTAACAACTTATAAACTTATAAACTTTTCCACTGTCTCAGGAATTCACACAGTTTCTGTACGGCCCGTGCCCGGTGGCTGATCTGGTTTTTTATTTCGTGTCCCAGTTCGGCAAATGTCTGTTCGTATCCATCGGGACGAAATACGGGATCGTATCCGAATCCGGAGTCTCCCCGTTTTTCAGTGGTGATTTCTCCGTTTACGATTCCTTCGAAGAGATACTCTTTTCCGTCGAGAATCAGCGAGATGGCTGTACGGAAACGTGCTTTCCGGTTGTCTTTTCCTTCCAGTTCGGCAAGCAGCTTGCGCATGTTGGCTTCGGAGTCGTGTCCTTCGCCTCCGGCATATCTTGCCGAGTATACTCCGGGTGCTCCGCCGAGTGCTTCCACTTCCAGTCCGGTATCGTCGGCAAAACAGTTGAGCCCGTAGTTCTGGTAAACGAAAGAGGCTTTCAACCGTGCGTTCCCTTCCAGTGTATCAGCTGTCTCGGGAATATCTGCGTGGCAGTTGATGTCGTTCAGACTAAGCAGTTCGAAAGTGTCGCCGAGCATGGCTGATACTTCTTCGAGCTTATGTGCGTTGTTGGTAGCGAATACAAGTTTCATTATTTTACTTTTATTTTATCAAATCCTTCTCCATAGACTCCGATGACCGAGCTTTGCGAGATAAATGCATTGGGATCGATGCTTTTTACCAGTCGGAATATTTCTACCGACTGACGTTTGTAGGCAAGTACAACGAGCACTTTCACCTGATGTTTGCTATACCATCCTGTTCCGTCGAGCACTGTCACTCCTCGGTGTGTCTCTTTGGTAATGCGGTCGGCAATCTTATCATATTCTTTAGAGAAGATGAGGAATTGTACGGACTGGCGTGCACTGTTGACGATATAGTCCAATACAAATCCGATGATGAACAGTGTGACAAAACCAAAGATTACCCGTCGCCAGTCGTGGAAGATGAAGTAGCAAGAGGTGATGATGACTACGTCGCATGCCATGATCATGCGTCCCAGTGTGACGTCGTGATATTTGTTGATGATGGCGGCAATGATATCTGTTCCTCCTGTGCTTCCGTTGGAGTTGAACACTACTCCCAAGCCAACACCGCACAGTGCTGCTCCTATTATACATGCCATGGAATCTTGTCCTTCGCCCAATAGCAGCGGTTTGCCGTCGGGTGAAATGTCTGGCACGTGTATATAGTTATTGACCAGTATCTGAAACAGCCATAATTGGAAAGTCAGCATAAAGATGGCATAGGTGGTCTTGATGCTGAAACGCGGTCCGAGTATTTTGATGGCAAACGTCATCAGGACGGCATTGATGATGAAATACGACCACTGGATGGGGAAGCCGGTGGCATAATAAATGATAGCTCCGATACCGGTGGTTCCTCCTGTGGTAATCTGATAAGGAAGCAGGAAGGCTGCCCATCCAATCGAATAGCTCATCAGTCCCAGAGTGATATAAAGGTAGTCCTTTATCTCTCTCGACATTTCTGCTTTGGTGATTGTTGGCATATTTGTGGTTTTAAGTTAGTGAATAAGTAGACGAGTTGACAAGTTAACAAGGAGTTTAGTTGGCAAGGGAGTTGGAAGACTCGTTCCCTTGTTTACTCGTCTACTCGTCAACTTGTCTATCCGTCAACTGAAGTATATTTAGATTACTACGTTTACAATCTTTTTCGGTACGACGATAACCTTTTTAGGAGTCTTGCCTTCGATCCATTTCTGCGAACGTTCGTCGGCAAGTACGGCAGCTTGGATAGCGTCTGATGCGGCATCGGTGGGGAACTCCATATTGAAACGTGCCTTACCGTTGAAAGAGATGGTGTAGTTTACGGTGTTTTCTACCAGATATGCTTCATTGAATGCCGGCCATTGAGCGTCGCATACGGAAGTGGTATGTCCCAGTGTTTCCCAAAGTTCTTCGCAAACGTGTGGTGCAAAGGGTGCCAGTACAATGATGAGTTGTTCCAGAATCTCTTTCTTATTGCATTTCAAGCCTGAAAGTTCGTTGACACAGATCATGAAGGCGCTGATGCTGGTGTTGTATGAGAAAGTCTCGATGTCGCCAGTCACTTTCTTGATCAGTTTGTGGAGCGATTTCAGTTCGTCCTTGCCGGCAGCGTCGTCGGTTACCAGATAGTTGCCTGTGCGGTCGTAGAAGAGCGACCAGAATTTCTTCAGGAAGCGGTGAACACCGTCGATACCGTTAGTGTCCCACGGTTTGGACTGTTCTACCGGGCCAAGGAACATTTCGTACATACGCAGTGTGTCGGCACCGTATTTCTCGACAATCATGTCGGGGTTGACTACGTTGAACATGGATTTTGACATTTTTTCTACTGCCCATCCGCAGACATACTTACCGTCTTCGAGGATAAACTCGGCGGTAGCATATTCCGGTCGCCATGCCTTGAATGCTTCTGTGTCGAGAATGTCATTGGATACGATGTTGACATCTACATGGAGCGGAGTAACGTCGTACTGGTCTTTCAGTCCCAGTGATACAAATGTATTGGTGTCTTTGATACGGTAAACAAAGTTGCTTCGTCCCTGAATCATTCCCTGATTCACCAGTTTTTGGAACGGTTCTTCTACAACAGATATTACCAAATCGTGCAGGAATTTGTTCCAGAAACGTGAATAGATCAGGTGTCCGGTGGCATGCTCTGTTCCTCCTACGTAGAGGTCTACATTGCGCCAGTACTCGTCTACTTTCTTGTCTACCAGTGCTGTGTGATTACGTGGATCCATATAGCGCAGGTAGTATGCTGACGATCCGGCAAATCCCGGCATAGTGTTCAGTTCGAGCGGGAAGATGGTCTGGTTGTCTATCCGGCTGTTTTCTACCACACAGTTGTTTGCAGTGTCCCAAGCCCATCGGGTGGCGTGTCCCAACGGAGGCTCACCGGTTTCGGTAGGCAGGAATTTGGCTACTTCGGGCAGTTCCAGCGGCAGACAGTTTTCGGGGATCATGTAGGGCATATTGTCTTTGTAATATACCGGGAAAGGTTCTCCCCAATAGCGTTGGCGGCTGAATATAGCGTCGCGCAGACGGTAGTTCACTTTCACACGTCCCAGCTTATGTTCTTTTACATATTTCTTGGTGGCGGCAATGGCCTCCTTGATGGTCAGTCCGTTCAGGGAGAGGTCACAATAGGGAGTGGCACCTGCTTTCGGTGAATTGCATACGATACCTTCTTTGGCATCGAAGCTCTCTTCGCTTACATCACAACCTTCGACCAACGGACGGATCTCCAGTCCGAAGTGTTTGGCAAACGCATAGTCGCGGCTGTCGTGTGCAGGCACTGCCATGATGGCTCCTGTTCCGTATCCTGCCAATACATAGTCGCTGATCCAGATGGGAACAGCCTCACCGGTAAACGGATTGATGGCATACGATCCGCTGAATACACCGCTGACACTGCGGTCGCTGATACGTTCGCGCTCCGTACGTTTCTTGGTGCGGTCGAGGTAGGCTTCCACTTCAGCCTTCTGTTCAGGAGTAGTGACTTGTGGCACCAGTTCACTCTCGGGAGCCAGTACCATAAACGTTACTCCAAACATGGTGTCGGCACGGGTGGTGAAGATAGTGAAGGAGAGGTCACTATCTTTTACCTTGAACTGTACTTCTGTTCCTTCCGAGCGTCCGATCCAGTTTTTCTGTGTCTCTTTCAGAGACTCTGTCCAGTCGATGGTTTCCAGTCCGTCGAGCAGCCGTTGTGCATAGGCTGATACGCGCAGACACCACTGGCGCATTTTCTTCTGAACAACAGGATAACCTCCGCGTTCGGATACTCCATCCACTACCTCGTCGTTGGCAAGCACTGTTCCCAGTGCCGGACACCAGTTCACCATTGTTTCTCCCAAGTAGGCGATACGATAGTTCATCAGCGTCTCTTGCTGTTGCTTTTCACTCATGGCTTTCCATTCATCGGCAGTGAAGCTCAGTTCTTCGCTACAAGCCACGTCCAGTCCTTCGGTTCCGTTGGTTTCGAAAGCCTTTACCAGTTCGCTGATAGGGCGTGCTTTTTGCTCTTGGTTGCTATAGTAGCTTTTAAACATCTGTTGGAATGCCCATTGTGTCCAGTGATAATATTCGGGGTCGCAGGTGCGTATTTCCCTGTTCCAGTCGAACGAGAAACCTATTTTGTCCAGCTGTTCGCGGTAGCGGTTGATATTGTTGACGGTAGTAATTGCAGGGTGTTGTCCGGTCTGTATGGCATATTGTTCGGCTGGCAGTCCGTAGGCGTCATATCCCATCGGGTTGAGTACGTTGAATCCTTGCAGCCGTTTGTAGCGGGCGTAGATGTCCGAAGCAATATATCCCAGCGGATGTCCCACGTGCAGTCCGGCACCTGAGGGGTAAGGGAACATATTCAGTACATAAAACTTCTGTTTCGATTCATCTTCCGTAACTTGGTAGGTCTTTTCGTCTACCCACTTTTTTTGCCACTTCTTTTCAATTTCCCTGAAATTGTACTCCATAGTGATAGTCTTTTTATTTATAGTGATTTAAAAGTTATATTCGTTTAAGCGGCAAATTTACATGTTTATTTTCAGATAACCACGCGCAGAATAGGCTTATATAGAGATGAGAATCAAAAAAATATCGTATATATTTGTTAGATTTTTGAAGTTATGTTGGCTAAAGCTTTTTATTTATGCGTTTTTGTTTATTGTTTTTATGCCTGAATTTGTTTTTTCCTTTTACGGTTTACAGCTTCCTTTTTTCAGCTGATTCAGGATGTTCCCGGGCTGTTGCATGCGAGCCGTTGAACGGTATCAGGATTGCATGGGATTATAGTACGATGAGAAAAATTGCCCCTAAAGGTGGCTATGCGCGTGCATTACGCCTTACTGACCGTTCTGTTATAGTGGTTTATGAAAATAGAGAGAAAACTCATACAGAGGTAGTATTTGTACGTAGTTTTGACAATGGGAAAACGTGGAGTAAACCTTATGTCCTTTTTCAGTCTGTTTGTAAAAATAGCGGATTTAAAGAAAAGGAGACTTGGGTGAATATGTGCAATCCGGAGATCATTCAGCTGAAAAACGGCGATATATTAGCAGCCGTAAATTATCGTCCTTGCATACAGGGGATAACACCTTATGCCATTGCTGTCCGTAAAAGTTGTGATAACGGAAAAAGCTGGAGTGATGTGAACGTTATTTATGAAGCTAAATCCCGTTTTCAGGATGGGTGTTGGGAACCGGCTTTTCTTCAGTTGCCTACCGGTGAGTTGCAGGTATACTTTGCAAATGAGGGAAATTTTATTCATTCGGACGAGCAGGAGATATCAGTCATTTCTTCGATGGATAACGGTGAGACATGGGGAAATGTCAGACAAGTTTCATTTAGAGAAGGACATCGTGATGGTATGCCTGTAGCTAGGGTAATAGGGAATGAAATAGTGGTGGTTATCGAGGATAACAAGTCTGGCAATTTTCGTCCTTATACCGTACGGACAACGTTGACAGATAACTGGTCGTCACCTGTCCTGGCTGATTCTCCTGACAGGGATTATTGCCTGAACAAGCATGTAGAAGATGATATAATAATGGGAGCACCTTATTTGTTACAACTTCCTACAGGAGAAACCTTACTCTCTTACCAATCTGATGAAGGAAGAAAAACTGGGGCAAGGTTAAAGGTAATGCAGGTTGCTGTCGGCGATAAAAACGCACGTCATTTTGAACGTATAACCCAACCTTTCAATTTACTTGAAGATCAGTATTCAATGTGGAATTCTCTTGCCATGTGGGACGATAAAACTGTAGTGGCTTTAGGCGAAGTAAAATTGGAGAATGTGGCTGCACCTATGTTGATACAAGGACATATCCTTTCGGATATAACGTTGAAGAATAGAAAAATAATGGATTATCCTATTTTTGTAGGATCAAAAACAGAAGCTAATGTACAGGTCGGACTGGGTATTGACAGTTGCAGCCTTTATGTCAAATGTAAGGTTATCGATCCGACGCCCTATCCTGCAATGTTTGGGACGCAGGCAGGTGATGGAGTCTACCTGTTGATTGATAGCCGGAATTCATCTGTTGCATTGCCCGATAAAGGAACCTATAAAATATGGTGCTCATACAGTGGAGAATTTGTTTTCTGGGAAGGGAATTGCGGGCAATGGATACCATTCGATTTTTCCCCTTCGGTAGCGTCTGTTTCTCATTATGACGGTTATTATGAATTGCAGCTTGTTTTACCTGCAAAGGAGTTTGGTATACAAAAAGGATCAATGAGAATAGGGGCTGGTATTTCAAACTATCCGGATATGTGCCATGAAGGAGTAGAATGGCTGGTACATTCGGATGTGGATAAACCGTATACCTGGATGAAAGTGAATATTGAATGAATGTCGGGAAAAATGTAAAAGCAATTTGTAGTATTGAATGTATAAAATGAAAGTCAGATACGGTTATTTCTTATAAAAACGATTTCTATTAGTAATATGAATAATAATCAGGAACAGATTTTTGTGATTTTCTGAAATATATGCTTCATTTGCAATGAAATTGGGCTGATATGGATTTTTTTGACACTAACAACAGGCAAGATATAACGCAATTATATGAATCGTATCAAGATTCTTTAATTACGTTTGCCAAGGGTTATGTCATGAGAGATGATGTTGCACAGGATTTAGTGCAGGAAGCATTCATACGTTTGTGGGAAAAAAAAGTATCATTTCCTTCGGAGGCGGCTTTGCGGTCTTATTTGTTCACCTCTGTAAAAAATCTTTCGTTTGATTATCTGAAACATCAGAATGTAGTTGACCATTACACGGAGACCTATCTGAAAGAATTGTCGTTATCGTCGTCTGTCGACGAGTCTTTTGATAAAGAAGTCATGGATCTTTTGTTTATGCTAATAGACAGATTGTCGGACCGTTGCAGAGAGGTTTTTCTGTTGTATATGGATGGATACAGCACTGTTGAGATTGCCGATAAGTTAGGACTTTCCGTAGATACGGTGAGGACACACAAGAAAAAAGCAATGAAGTCTTTTCGGACTTATTTTAAGGATATCAAAGACCGGAAACAAAAAAAATCTCTTTTCCTTTTTATTTTTTTTAGATTATTGTACCCAATTTGAGCATTTCTGTCGTTTTAATAATAAAACGATAGGAAAAGATGAACGAAAAAGAACTTCTGGTAAAATATATTCTGGGCATTTTAACTGACGAAGAAAAACAGCAGTTAGACCGTTGGGCAGAGGAACCGGCGCATGCTTTGTATCTTGAAGAATTAAAAAAGAGAAACAATTACAGTGATTTATACCGTGAATATAAGCGGAGTCATCCCGATTTGAGAATAAAACGGTTCAGATGGAAGTCGCTCTTGTGGAGAGCTGCCTGCTGCATTATTCCCATTTTTGTAATATTGGGGATATACATGGGATGGCATTCTGCTGAAAAAGAGATTCTGATAAAGCCGGGAACCTCGAAAGCCATATTGTTCCTTGATCAGGCAACAAAGGTAGAGCTGGGCAATTCGAAAGAATTTGCCTGGATCCGTATCAATCAGATGGAGATAGCAGCCGAACAACAGGGCACATTAAATTATCAACATCCCTTCAAGCAGGACATCCACCAATATAATACATTGCAGACTCCACGGGGAGGAGAATACCGGGTGATACTGGAAGACGGCACACGCATACACTTGAATTCCTTATCTACACTCTCTTATCCTGTCTGTTTTGAGAGGGATAACAGAACCGTTGAACTTTCGGGAGAGGCCTATTTTGAGGTTGCAAAAGATGCTGACCGTCCTTTTCTGGTAAAAGTAGGCGACATGCTGGTGAGACAATATGGAACTAAATTCAGCATCACGGCACGCTCCGGAAAGAATCCCACTGTAGCTCTCGAAGAGGGAGAAATCGGTATTACAGTTCCGGGAAAAGAGGAGTGCAGATTGAAAAGTGGAGATGTAGCAGTGTGGAATAAAGATAATTCGGAGTTGAGAATTACATCGTTAGACAATCTGGAACCATATACTGCCTGGCATCAGGCTCGTTTCGTATTTGATAACGAATCGCTGTATGAGATAATGCAGACTCTTTCGTTGTGGTACGACATGGATATACAGTTTGAGAATGAACAGCTTTCCAAGTTGCGTTTTACCGGTAGCGTAGGGCGTTATGAAAACATTAATATTCTTTTGGACGCTATAGAAGAGACCTCTAATGTAAAGTTTAAAAAGGAAGGAAGTAAAATAACAATTGTGAACAAATAATGGAATGTAATGGAAAGAAACACTGAAAAATGGAAACCAATGTGGATAATAGCTTTGGTTTCGGTGTTTTTGTTATGCCAGCCGGTAGAGATGGTAGCAGCAAAAACTACTTCATATGAAGTAAATTTATCTTTGGATAAAGAAAAAAACGTGACTTTAGATTTAAAGGAAGCGACGGTAAAAGACCTGTTCGATGCTATTCACCGGCAGACAGGGCTGGATTTCGTATACAATACGGAACAGATGTCAGCAATGCCTCCTATTACGGTTTCTGCCAAGAATGAGTCGGTAGAAAAATTGTTGGGCAGAGTGTTTGTCGGCAAAGGATTTTCCTTTAAGAGAAGCGGGAACATGATAACAGTTACTAAGGCTGACAATCAGAATGTTGCCAATTCTCATTCTTCCCTTCAGGGACAACGTCCGAAAACTGGTAAAACAATTTCCGGAATCGTAGTTTACGAGGAAGATGGTTCGCCGGTGGTTGGAGCTACTGTCAAAGTAGTGGGTAAGGAAATAGGAACGGCTACTGACCTCGATGGAAGGTTTGAGTTCAAACAGTCCGATGTTGCTGTCGGCGAGCAAATCCAGATCTCCTATATAGGTATGGAGACACAGGTGGTTGCAGCATCCAGCAGTATGAAAGTCATGTTAAAGTCGGATACCCACGAACTGAAGGACGTGGTGATTACAGGTATTTTTAAGAAAGCAAAAGAGAGTTATACCGGTGCAGTTTCAACAATCAGCGAAAAGCAGTTGGACATGTATAAAGGACAGAACCTTTTGCAGACCTTAAAGAACATTGATGCTTCTATCAACTTTCAGGTCAACAATCTGGCCGGTAGCAATCCGAATAATCTGCCTCAGATCAATATCCGTGGCAATTCTTCTCTTCCGATGAGTGTTCAGGAGTTTAATGAGACAGCTTCCAACTCGGTCAATACGCCGCTCATCATTATGGATGGTTTCGAAATCTCGTTGGAGAAGTTGATGGACTACAACGATGAAGAGATTGAGAGCATCAACATTCTGAAAGATGCTGCTGCCACAGCCATTTACGGTTCACGCGGTTCAAACGGAGTAATTGTGATTGTGACCAAGCAGCCGGAAGCCGGACGTTTGCGTGTCAATGCAGAAGTGGGTATCGATATGGAAGTGCCCGACCTTACTTCGTATGATATGCTGAATGCAGCAGAAAAACTGAGTCTGGAGAATTCTTTGGGACTCTATCATTCCAATAATCCTTCTACGGATTTGGAATATCAGGCTATTTACAACAAGCGTCTGCGCAGTGTGCTTTCCGGTCAGAGCACCGACTGGCTGCACAAGCCTGTCCGCACAGGAGTCGGTTCTCATTATAACATTCGTCTGGAGGGAGGTAGTGATGAATTCCGTTGGAGTACGACAGCTAATTATAAGAATGTAGAAGGAGCCATGAAGAACTCGGGACGTAGCACCTTTAACGGTTCTATCACTTTGATGTATTCCAAGAAGAATGTGATATTCAGAAACTATACCTCTTACGGCATCACACGTGCGCGTGAGAGCAATTACGGATCTTTCAGCGATTACGTTGCCCAGCAGCCATACAATTCTCCTTATGACGAGAATGGGGAAATTACCCGTTATTTTGAAAATTTCTATGGCACCGGACGTGGCTATGGAGAATTCAATCCTCTTTATGACGCCTCATTGAAGTCGTTTGACAAGAACGGTTACGAGGAGATTACCAACAATTTTTCTGTAGAATGGAATATTCTGGAAGGGCTGACTTTCAGAGGACAGTTGGGTATTTCTTCGACCAACGACCATAGCGACACTTTCCTGTCGCCGAAGAGCTCATACTTTACGGTCGATATAGATACTGCTCCCGAATATAGTACGGACGAAGGTTTTCTCCGTCGCGGATCGTATACATATGGCACGGGAAAGACCTATAATTATAGTGGAAATGCTACTCTTTCATACAGCAAGGTCTTTAAAGAGAAGCATCAGTTGTATGTAGGTTTGGATTATTCTATACGGGAGACGAAATCGGATACTTATCTGTTCCAGTTGGAAGGATTTACCAACGAGAATATGAATTCCATCGGCAATGCACGTCAGTATGCCGAGAATTCCATTCCTTCGAGTGCAACCAATCATACGCGTATGCTGGGCTTTACAAGCAATGCCAACTATATTTACGACGGTCGCTATTATGTGGATTTGTCTTACCGCATTGACGGAAGTTCCACTTTTGGGGCAGACAAGAAATATGCACCATTCTGGAGCACCGGTATCGGATGGAATATCCATAATGAGAAATTCATGTCAGAGAATCCTCTGCTGAATATCTTGCGGCTGAAGCTATCGTATGGACAGACCGGTTCGCAGCAGGGATCAGGGTCGGGAGCATCTACCCTTTATAAATACCAGACCAACAATAAGTATATGAATTGGACAGGAGCTGTTCTGCAGGAGTGGGGTAACCCGCGTCTGACATGGCAGACGACAGACGAGTTCAATGTCGGTGCAGAGTTCGGACTTTGGAACGGACGGGTACGCGGTGAATTCAACTTTTATACGAAAACAACTTCAAATCTGCTTTCGAGCATGAATCTGCCGTTGTCAATGGGATTCCCCTCTTATATAGCCAATATCGGTGAGGTGAAGAACCGTGGATGGGAGGCATCCTTGAGTGCATACATCATACGCGACCACGAGAAAGAGCTTAACTGGATGATAACAGGACAGCTGGTATACAACAAGAACTGGATATCCAAGCTTTCGGAAGCTATCAAGAAGCAGAATGAGACAATGCTGCAAAGCGATGATTATGACGTAGCTAATTTGTTTTACGAAGACAGACCGCAAAATGCGATTTATGCAGTGCGTTCACTTGGCATCGACCCGAGTACGGGTAACGAAATCTTCCTTGACAAGGATGGCAATGTGACAGATACATGGAAAGCCGGCGATAAGGTCTACTTAGGATCTGCCGATCCGTTGTATCGTGGAAACCTCAGTTCGATGTTGATGTGGAAAGGGTTTACGCTGAACGTATCCTTCGGCTACTACTGGGGCGGAAAGATGTATAACGAAACACTGATGGACAGAGTGGAAGTTACTTTGGGCGACCTGACAACTTCCAATGTAGACAGACGTGTATACACCGACCGCTGGACGAAACCGGGCGACGTTGCATTCTTCAAGAAGATAGACAACGACCGCACCCGTGCCACATCCCGTTTTGTGATGGACAACAATGTTCTTGAGTTGCAGTCAGTCAGCTTGCAGTATAAGTGGGACAACAACTGGATTCGCCGGTATACGGGAGCACAGTCTGTAACGTTCGGGGTGAACATGTCCGATTTGTTCCACTGGTCTACTGTCAAGATGGAACGTGGTACCAATTATCCTTATTCCCGTAACATTCAGGGAAGTATGAAACTTGTATTTTAAATAGATTATAAAGAGATTTTTATGAGAAAAGTATATATATTGCTATGCACGGTGTTTGCTCTTGGGGTGTCTTCCTGCAGTGATTGGCTGGATGTGCGTCCGGAGACGGAGCAAAAGGATAAAGATATGTTTTCCACCTACGACGGATTCTGCGATGCTCTGACTGGATGCTACATGTCGCTGGCAAGTCAGGAGATATATGGCGAGCGGCTGACCATGACGCACATAGAATCGTTGGCAAATCTGTGGCACATGCCCAGTTCTCTGTCGGAAACCAACCGGCAGGCAGATTGGGTGTTGAAGCATCACGAATACACTTCCACGTACGCCGAAGATGCCATAGAGACCATATATGCCAAGCTGTTCAATGTGGTGGTACAGGCAAACATGATCATTAAGAATATAGACGAAAGGGGCGAACAGGTTATCTTGGATCCCGATATACGTTCGGTGATACAGGGAGAGGCCTACGCCATTCGTGCGTATTGTCAGCTGGATATATTGCGACTGTTCGGTCAGGTGCCGCAAGGTGTGCAGAAAGTGGAACTTCCGTATTCCGAGACAACTTCCATCTACGAAGTTCCTGCCTATTATGATTTTGACTCGTATGTAGGCAAGCTGGAATATGATTTGCAGAAAGCCATGTCGTTGCTGAAAGACAAGGATCCGGTTTTTGAAATGTCGTTTGACGAGCTCAACAGCGGTGGGACAGCAGGAGTTGATGAGTTTATGCTGTATCGTCAGTCACGTCTGAATTACTGGGCTGTAAAGGCGCTTGAGGCAAGAATGTATTTGTATATAGGCAACAGAGAGAAGGCCAACAAAGCCGCCATGGAGGTGATCGATGCCAAGTTGGACGGACAGCCCGTGATGACAATGAGCGGAGTGAACGACTTTGCCCTTGGCTACAAGCTTTGTCCTTCCGAGTGTCTGTTCTATCTGAGCAAGTACAATGTGCTGACCTACTCGCAAGCCTTCCTGATTGGCGGTAATACAAGAGTCACTTATGACAGCCGCTCACATCTGGTGCTGACTTCTGCCATGTTTGACGAGCTGTATGACGGGCAGAACATAAACTCGCACAACCGCTACTGGAACATCTGGAACCGTGAAGTGGAGTATGGCGGCAACACTTATGTGGCTACTACCAAGTATTATTGGAATCAGGACAATGTAACTTCTCCGATGCTGCATTATCAGATAATTCCTATGCTCCGCATGTCTGAGGTTTATCTGATAGCCCTCGAGACAACGGATGTGCTCGATGATGCCAACCGCTTGTATCAGTCTTACATGCAGGCACATTCTGTTTCCGACATGGCAGACTTTACTACGCTGGAGGAGGTGAAACCATTTATTATCGGTGAGTATAGGCGTGAGTTTATTGCCGAAGGTCAGATGTTTTATACTTATAAGCGTACAGCCACCCGTGATATGATGTGGTGTGACGATCCTATGGAGGAACAGGATTATATTTTGCCTCTTCCTCGCACCGAATATAATCCGAATTAAAAAACATTACACTTATGAAGAAGTTGAATCAGATCTGGATAGGCTGTATGCTGTTGCTGCTGGCAGCCTCTTGTGAACAGAATTTAGAACCATATAGCAATGCCGACTGCTGGCTTAATTTTGTCTTCTACGATAATTCGGGCGATCCTGTGACTTCTGCCGAGGTTGACGATGCAATGAAGCAGAGCACCTATTCGTTTGTGACAGCCAGTGTGGCCGCAGGCGAGGAACTTACTACGGGTGTTGTAGAGGTAGAGGTATCTACAATGGGATTCTTGTCGGACAAAGACCGTCCGGTGACGCTGAAACAGGTGCTGACAGGCAACAACGACGCTGTGCCGGGAGTGCACTATGTAGCGTTTGACGATCCCAGTTTTGTAGCCAAGTGTTACGTCCCTGCCAATCAGAACAAGGCTGTGATACCCATTACCCTGCTGCGCGACGAATCGCTGAAAGACGGCGATGTCACGTTGAAGTTCACCATCAGCGAGAATGAGTACTTCAAGCCCGGCTATGCGGCTATGGTAGAACGTACCCTCTACATCTCCGACCTGCTGAGCCAGCCTTCGAACTGGCCTGTTGACTATGTGGGCAACTACGGACCGCTGAAACATCAGTTGCTCATGGAGTGGACCGGAGAAGCATGGGATGAGGCGTATATCACCGAATTGCTGAGTGGCGACAAAGGCTATCTGACCTATCTCACCCGGTGGTTGAACGAGAAACTGGCCGAAGAAAATGAGAAACGTCTGGAACAGGGATTGGGCGTTTATCAGGAGAGTGAAGAAGACGGAGGCGAAATAATCACTTTTTAAATTGAACGACAATGATGAGAAAAACAATAATAGGAGCTCTTATTATGGGGCTTGTCGGATTGGCATCATGTTACGATGACGATTCTACGCTGGGGACAGTGAACGTGAGCGATATTGAGATAACGGGCCTGTCCGACCAGTCGGTGGTCTCTTATGTAGGCAAGAAGGTAGAGGTACATCCTTCGGTGTCGACGGAGTATGCGGAAAATGAGTTGAGCTATGCCTGGTATATGTATGAAAACGGAATGAATGAGTTTGAAGACGGATATAGAACAAACCTGATTTCTACCGAAAAGAACCTTTCGTACGAAGTCAATCTGCCGTCCGGCAGCTATACGCTGGTCTTTGAGGTCACCTCCAAGAAGAATGATTACGTGAAGACGGCCAAGATGAACCTTTCGGTCTCTACCTCCTTCTCACAGGGATTCTATATACTGAAGGAGACAGCCGACGGACGTACGGAAGTCGATTTGTATGGCAACGACGGACTGGCTTCCAACTTGATGGAGAAGTTCTCCGGAGAATCGCTCAAGGGGAAACCCAGAAATCTGTCGATAGTCTACAGTGGCGAATATATTGATCCGGACTTGAACAAAACGGCTTCTACCAATCTGATTCATGTATTCACAGAAGACAACGTTTATCGCGGGTTCCGTTCGGAAGACATGAAGGAGGTATTCAATAACTCCAATCTGTTCTATGGGGGCGATCTTCCATCGGGTGAAGAACCTTATATCCTGTTCAGAACTCCCAACTATACCGCCTATTTCTCAAATACTGGCATCCGTACGGCCAAGACTGCCAGCTTCGGACAGGCTGCCAATACGGGAATGATGGGCTATCCTGTCGACGAAGTGGGCACGAGCAAGCACGTACAGCTGCTGTATTACGGAATGAATCTGGTATACTGGAGCGACGAGGAACATAAATTGCGCACGATCGACTATCTGTTCAAGACTCCTGCTGATGTGGGATACACCGACGAAACAAAATACCCCGCTGATTTGGAATGCATCTCTTCGGGTGTCAACATAATGAGCAACGGTGATGTCGTCACTGCTTACTTCCTGTGCGAACAGCCTTCTACGGGCGACCGTTATCTGCTGCTGGTCGATACGTTCAGCCCGGAGTCGATAAGCGAAACCATCAAATTGGATCCTGATTTCCATCTGGCTTCCAGCGACATCGTGACAGGCAACAGAATGTCTGCAACGTATATGTACAGCATCTACAATAATGAGCTGTATGCCTATAGCTGGACAACCAAGGACGAACGTAAGTTCAACTTGCCGGGAATACCTGCCGGAGAGACTGTGACCTACATCACCAATCAGTATTTCAATGCCTATTCCGACGAGTCGACCAATTTCGACAGCTTTATCGTTGCCACACAGGTGGGCAACCAGTATAAGCTCTATTTCTATGACAAGGAAGACATGAACGGCGGTCAGCCTATTTCGGTCAGCCAGACTGTCACGGGCGAAGGAACGGTCAAGTCGGTACGCTTCCTGTCACCCATTTCGCTGTCGGGCAGCGACCATTATGACAACCCGCTTTATCCGCTTACAGATTAAACAGATTAATCAGAACCCTATTAATATTCGAAAAAAGCAATGAAGAAGTTTATATTATTTTTAGGACTGACCGTCTTGCTTGTCAGTCAGGTTTCGGCACAAACGAATTTCCGTTCCATCACCTACGATGAGGCGCTTGCTGCCGCTAAAGACGAAAACAAACTTGTGTTCATCGATTTCTATACAGACTGGTGCGGTCCCTGCAAGATGATGGCACGCGACGTCTTTCCACAGAAGAGCGTGGGCGACTACATGAACGGAAAGTTTGTCTGCATAAAGCTCAATGCCGAGAAAGAGGGAAAGGAACTGACTGCGCTGTTTCAGGTAAAGGCCTACCCCACCTTCATCGTTACGGATGTAAACAAGAAGGTGTTGATGAAAAAAGAAGGTGGAGCAGCTCCCGATAAGTTTATTGCTGCCATCGAACGTGAAATTGATCCCGAGAAATCGCCCGAACGGCTGAAGGAACGCTATGAAGGAGGCGAACGTACGGCAGAGCTGATCGAGGCTTATGCAGACTGGAGGATGTCTGAGATACGCGACAGAGATGCCGCACAGAAAGAGGTAGGAGGCATCATATCCGACTATTTCAACGGGCTTTCTGATGAGCAGAAGCTGTCGCCCGAAAATCTGTTCATTTATACCGGCTATGTGGATAGCCCGGCAGATCCGATAGTGAAGTATATGGTAGCCCATCGCAACGAGTTTGCACCCGAAATAAAGAACACCATACAGGAATGCATCACCAAAATCTACAGGCAGGAGGTGTTCAACTATCTCTGTGCCGTAGTGCCTTATACAGATGACGAATATCAGGCTGTAAAGAAAACAATCAACGAACTGGGGATGAACGACACGCATTATTATGACCCGGTATTTGAATTGCTTGACTGTCATTCAAAAGGCGACCTGAATGCTTTCCTGACCCTTTGCGAAGAGAAATATGACAGCCTCGATGCCGACCAGCGGCTCTATCTGATGGCTGGACTTTCCCGTTCGGTCGATACCACCGACAAAACCATCCGTCGGCGTGCCGCCAAGTTTATACGCGGGAAGTTGCCCGAAATGGAAGTCCGTCTGCTGTTCTTTATAGCATCCGTATTGAGTGAATTGGAGAGAGAATAAAACCCGGTTTACGATGATCCCAGAATTCAAGAGGTAATTAGTGTTGTAATATCCGATAGTGCTTAACGCCTGTCTGAGACGAATGGCAATGCATCGTAAACACCCCGTCATTGATAAGTGTAAAATCAATGACGGGTTTCTTTTTTTCTGCCCGTGTCGGCTGACCTTTCCCAACAGATTGGGTAACCTTTGCCAACGCGTCAGCTAACCTTTCCCAATGTGTTGGCTAACCTTTGCTGACACGACAGCTAACCTTTCCCAACAAACCGTCTGTAAATAACAGCAAAAAATGCTATTTTTGAACTTTTCCTAGTTGACCAGAGGGGGAATTATACGTATCATAGATAAAAGTAAAGAAAAATGGCAATGATAAAGCAAGAAGAGATGGAACAACTGATCGGGCGCTGCCGGAAAAAAGACAGTTCGGCATTTGCCATGTTGGTCTCTGCCTTCCAACCGCTTGTGTTCAGAGTTGCCTTTCGGCTGCTTTGTGATGAAGATGAAGCGAAAGACGTGGTACAGGATACATTTATCAAGGTGTGGCTTTCGTTGGATAAATACCGGAAGGAATACCGTTTCTCTACATGGATTTATAAAATAACCTGTAACCTTTGTTACGACCGCCTGCGGACGATGCGCCACGTCTTTCCAGCGGAAGGTGAAGAGTTCGCTTCGATTCCCGTAACGGGTGACGATGTAGAAACATCTGTTGCCAACCAGCAGCTGCGTGAACTGATACTCCGCTATACGCAGGACTTGCCACCCCGCCAACGGATGGTGTTTACCTTGCGCGATGTCGAAGAGCTGGAGGTGGGCGAAGTGGAAGCCATTACCGGATTGCCGCCAGAGAAGATAAAGAGCATTCTCTATCTGGCACGCAAGAACATACGAAATAGAATAAACCAATTATCACCCGAACGATGAAAAGAGAAAACGAGTCATACGAACAATGGCTAGCGAAAGTGAAAACGTTACAACCTGCTATGAGCCATCCTGAGGCTGTGACGGAAAGTATCCTGAAACGTGTTGCTCGGATGAGTGAGAAACGCGAAAAAAGAAAACGCCGATTACTGCGAATCACTGTGTGGCTGTCGAGTGCTGCCGCTACCCTGTTGCTCTGCCTACTGATTGCAGACGCAGGTCTGCTACCATCTGCTGGGACGGTAACGGCGGAACAGCCCATCCTGCGGGAACAAGCTTCCCGTCCGTTGCCCGAACACTGGGAGGAGATGAACCGTAAGGAGAAAAGCCGCTATCTAGCCGACCGATACAGGCAACGGGCGGCTCTACGCGAAAGGAGAGATAGGAACAGCCGCCACCTTCCGTCGCTTTCGTCAGAGAAGGTTGTTCCTGCTGCTGATTGTCTGACGATTATTCATTAAAACCGAAACGTATGAAAACAAATTATCTGCTTATCACCATAGCCCTGTTGACAGGGATGACCTCTTGCGCTACCCGCTACCGGATGGTGTCACGGATTGACAAGGACGGAACCATGTACCGCGAAGTGTATGCAAAAGCCGATTCAGCCTTTATGGCGGGAGACAGAAGCCATTCGCCCTTCCCGTTTCTGACAGACGGAAACTGGCAGACGGAAAGACTTGATTCTGCTCACACCTGCGATTTCTGGGGAGCTACGGAGAAACTGAATGTCAAAACCGCCAGACACTATCCATCAGTAGGTGGCGAACTCTTTACGCTTGCTCCAGCTTACGGGTACACCCGTCCGGTGATGGTGCCTCACGAAAGGCTGGAAAAACGCTTCCGTTGGTTTTATACATACTATACTTATACGGCCGATTATCAGAAGATTGCCGAAAAACTTCCTGTCCCTCTTGGTCGATACCTCAGCAGAGAAGAACAGCAACTTTGGTTGCAAGGTAACGATGCCGCCTTCAGAGGACTTAACGGCATAGAACTGAACGAGCGACTGAGCGCGATAGAAGATAAATTCGCCCAATGGTGCGACCGGTCACTATATGAGGTAAATTGGGAAATCCTCTTCCGGTTTGCCTCGCACAGGCAGGATACTCTGCACACCGCTCTCCTTCAACAATGGAAAGAGAAAGTCTACCGGCAATATCAGCAGGAGGGAAAGCATTGGGAACAAGAAGATCCCCGAAGCACCGCCCGCCTGTTCGACACCATTTGCCACACCGATTTCTATGCCCGTCTGTATGAGGCAAACCGGGCGGAAATGGATGCCCTGTTGGAACAGAAGATGAAACTTGCCGACTTGCTTTGTCAGACTGTGCAGTTCGAACTCGCCATGCCCGGAAAATTACTTGCTGCCAACACTCCTTTCGTCGGCAGAGATTCCGCCGTATGGAAGGTAGACGGATTCCGCATCATGGCAGACGATTATCTGCTTACTGCCACCTCGCGTAGCATTAATTACTGGGCATTTGTCATCACGCTGTTTGCGGTGTTTACCCTGCTGATAGTCTGTATCCGGAAGCTGAGGCGATAGAAAACAATGAGTCCGGAAACCCATCCTCTTGGAGTTTCCGGACTCATCTTTTATAATGCTTTTTCCTGACGGAAGAGTCATTCAATCCAGCTTCCTGATGTTGGGTTGGGGAATATCAAGCTCTTTCGGGTTGCCTTTGTAAGAGATTTTGCCCATTCCGCTGGTACGGGCACGCAGTTTCTGGGTGGCACGGCAGGAGATGTCTCCTTGTCCCACGGCAGCGGCTGATACGTTTGCTGCCTTCAGCCCGACAGCATCTATATCTCCTGTTCCTGCCACTTCGTACTTCGCTTCGACTGTCTGCCCGTCGAGGGTAATGTTTCCTGTGCCACAAACAGTGGCTTTCACCGACTGACTTTGCAGTTTCGGCAGTTCCAAATCGCCCGTGCCGGTCACTATGACTGAGGCGGAGCTGCATTGCAGGTTGGGGAGTTGGATGTCGCCGGTGCCACTGACTATGACTTTGGCCGATTCGCTTTTCAGGTTGGGAAACGTAATGTCTCCCGTTCCGTTGACCTGTACCTTCAGATTGCGGCATGTTCCTGCCTTTCCTTTAATGTCGCCTGTGCCGACAATGAGCAGCGAAAGGTCTTTCTCACTTTTCAGCGGATTTTCAAGAATAACATCCCCCGGTCCGGTAATGAGTACGTCTGTCAGCAAAGGGGAAGAGACGTTGACTGTCAGTTCACTCTTCTCTTTGATTGAAATGTTATTGGGAGTTATGATAACCAGTGAATTTCCTTCGACTTTTACAGTCAGTACTTCCAGAATGCTTTCCACACCCGAAACACTGCATTCCACCTTGTCCGACTGCCGGTAGATGACCGTTGCCGGAGCACCTATAAGCTTGATGCCTTCGAATGTCTCGATGGGAATTTCTTTCTTCACCACGCGACCGTTGCCCGTCAGGTGTTTCTGTTGCGAGCAGGCGGTAACAGTACACAGGAACATGCCTGCTACTGCCAGCATAATCAAATGAGTTTTCATGATTCTTGTTTTTTATTTACTTGTTCACTCGTCTACTGAATGAAATCACTTCCAGATGGAATCTACCGAGAACACCTCAAGGCTCTTCACCTCGATGCGGTTGCCCCAGAAGTGGAAACCTTCCTTGTTGTTCACGTCCGGGCGGCGTTCCATCGAATACGAGTAGAGTCCGCCGTCGATGAAGACTTCGATAGAGGTGCGGTCTACGTAGATGTCGGCAGTCAGCTCCATGCTGGTGGGGTCTTGCGGAGAATAGAAACGCCCGTTCAGTGTGTTGCCGTTCATGTCGTAGTCGATGATACGTTGTCCGAACAGGTTGAAACCTGCCGAAGTGGCGTGCGACAACTTGAACGTAGTGCGGATGCGCAGACGGTCGGCACTGTAGAATTCCTTCAGCTGACTGTTTGCTTCGTCCGAAGTCAGGTTCTGCCATGCCTTGACAGGGTGGCAGAGTGTCTCAACCTCCTTCACCGGACGGTTGACAAGGCGGATACCCTCTTTCGTAGTCTGTAGTGTCAGCTCGGTGGGCAGCAGCATCATGCCGTTGAAAGGCATGTCGGGATGGGAGATACGTCCCCACCCTATCTGGATGCGGCGTCCGTCCGAAGCCGGGATGTTGTTGATGGTCTGTGCCGCATAGATGCTTCCGGTGGTGTAGCAGTACTTGCCGCCTTCGGGTGTAAAGCGCTTGCCGTCGAACGAACCGATCATGTACGTGCCCGAAGCGCCATACATCACCCATTTCGTGTGTGTCTTGTCGCCGTCGACAGGCAGTTCAATGAGTTCGGGACACTCCCAGAAACCGGTCACGTGGCTCTGGTATGTCCACTCCTTCAGGTCGGCCGAGGTGTAGATGGAGTGGCCGTCGCGCTCGTTGAGCACCATCACCCAGTGTCTGCCCGGTGCATACCAGAACAGGCGTGGGTCACGTGTGTCCACCGAATTCCATTTCTCTTTCGAGTCGACTACCGGATTCTTTTCATACTTGGTGAATGTCCGTCCGCGGTCGAGGCTGTAGGCGATACACTGCACCTGGCGGTTGGCCGACGAAGCTGTATAGGCAACCACCATTGCCGGATTCTTCTTGCTGCCAAAGCCGGAGGTGTTCTCGTAGTCGATCACTGCCGAGCCCGAGAACATGGTTCCCAGCTCGTCCGGATAGAGTGCGTCGTTCAGCTCCTCCCAATGTACAAGGTCGCGGCTGACTGCGTGTCCCCAGTGCATGTTCTCCCACTCGCGTTCGTAAGGGTTGTGCTGGTAGAACAGGTGGTACTCGCCGTCGTAGAAAATCAGTCCGTTCGGGTCGTTTATCCAGCCGCGGCGGGTGGTGAAGTGGAACTGCGGACGGTTCTTCTCGCGGTACATTTCTTCCTGCCCGGCGGGCTGGTCGGATTCGTAGATCTTTGACAGTCCGTCAGCGTTGCCTTCGTAAGTGATGGTAACCGTCTTTCCGCGGTAGGCGGTCATGTCTTTGAACACCCAGTAGTCGGCATCGCCCGGAGCCAGACGTATCACTACCGAGAGGTCGTCCGTTCCCTTAGCCGTAAAGGTCATGCGGGCACGGTCTGTGCGGTGGGAAACGGGGAAGTTCAGATACTGTTTCGTTATCTTAATGGTGCGTTGCGCTGCGTCTGCCAGTTGAGGCAGCAGGAGGCAGCAGAGGGTGAGTAGGATGAATCGTCTCATAGGGAATTGCCGTTGTTTTACTTCTTGAATTGTTTCACGTAGTTGGTCACATACATGCAGCCCGGTCCTGCCATTTGTCCGTGGTCGAAGCCCTGCAGTTCGTAAAGCGTCACGTTAGGGTTGCCGATGCTGCGCAGTACGGCATAGAGCAGTGCGTTCTCTTCGTAGCGTGCGGCCATCTCCAGATTGCGGTCGCCGGTAATCAGCACGATGGGAGGTGTCTGCTTGCGTGCCTTGTTGACAGGGGCAAATTCGTCGACGATGGGGATTCCGTCGGGCAGTCCGCGTTCCTTGCGGATGGTGAAGTGTGTGACGGTCTGTCCGCTGAGTGGCAGGTAGGCAGCGATGCTGTCGGCATCAGCCCCGTAGTGCGTCAGATAGCTTTTGTCCATGGCAAGAATGGCTGTCAGATAGCCTCCTGCCGAATGTCCGGAGACGAACACACGGTCGGCACGTCCGCCATAGCGGGCAATGTTCTTCAGTGTCCATGCCACTGCTGCGGCTGCATCTTCGATGTAGGCAGGGTTCTTGGCGCGTGGGCTGAGGCGGTAGTTCACTGCCACTACGGCAAATCCCTGATTGACGAACTCCTGCGGAACGTATTTTCCGCCCCCTTCCAGTCCGCCGCCGTGGAACCAGACAACGGTAGAGAACTCTTTTTTGTCCGTCGGATAGTAAATATCCAGTTTACAACGTTCCTGCCGATAGGCATCGGCTTCCAGTCCGGTGACATACGACAGGTCTTTCTCGGTTTTGTACGCATTCTGTGCTTGTATCCAACAAGTACAAAGAAGGAATAATAGCAATAAGCAATGTCTCTTCATTGTTTTGTTATGTTTAAGTTGTTAATAGTAAAAGATACAGGCAAAAATAGAGAAATCTTACAGAAACCCACCTTATCCAGATTCAAAATCTTTATATTTGTTGTCTATTTCTGACTTAAATACCAGGATTATGCACTGTTTTCAATCAAAAACCGGGCTGTTTCTTTTCACAGTCGTCTGCTGCCTGCTCTGTCCGGCTTTTCTTTCCGCACAGGAGATAGAAGGCACATGGAGCGGACAGCTCTCTCTGCCCAACGGCAAACTTTCGCTTGTCTTCCACATCCAGCGTACTCCGCAGGGAGGTTATACCACTACGTTCGACAGTCCCGACCAAGGGGCACTGGGCATTCCCACCGGAGAGACCACTTTCAGCAACGCTACACTCTCCGTCTCCATCCCCACTCTGAAGGCTTCGTACAAAGGAACGCTGATGCCAGAAGGGGAGATAAAAGGAACGTTCACACAGGGCATCCCTCTCCCTCTCGACCTGCAACGGCAGAATGACGCGAAGAAAACACAGGAACCCCGTGCCCCGTTTCCCTACCGCACCGAGGAGGTCAGCATACTGAACGAAGCCGACGGCATCCGGCTTGCCGGGACACTTACCCTGCCCAAAGGGGACAAACCGACGGCGGCAGTAGTGATGGTGACCGGAAGCGGGAAGCAGAACCGCGACGAGGAAATAGGCGGACACAAACCCTTCCTCGTGATTGCCGACCATCTGACACGGCACGGAATCGCCGTGCTGCGTTGCGACGACCGTGGCGCAGGCAAGTCGCAGGGAGACTTTGCCCGGTGTACCGACGAGGATTTTGCCCGCGACACGGAAGCCTGCATCCGTTACCTGAGAAACCGTAAGGAGATAGCTTCCGACCACATTGGCATCATCGGTCATAGCGCAGGCGGTGGAATTGCTTTCCGCACGGCAGCCCGCGACCCGAAGGTGGCGTTCGTCGTCTCGCTGGCAGGAGCCGGCGTGCGGGGCGACAGTCTGATGACACGGCAGATAGAGCTGGTCAACCGCTCGATGGGAGCATCCGAAGCGGTGGTCAGAAAGAACGTGGCATCCTCCCGACGTCAGTACGACGTGCTGTTGCAGACGGACAAGAGTGTGGAAGAAATCCGGAAAGAGCTTTCTGCCAATGCCGAAAAGGAACTGCCTCCCTTGCAACGGACAGATGCTGCCGCCCGGCAGGCTATCCGGAAGACGGTGGAGCAGCTGACTTCGCCTTGGTATCTGCACTTTATGCGCTACGACCCGACTGCCGACCTGAAGCGGGTGAAGTGTCCCGTACTTGCGCTGAACGGCGAGAAAGACATACAGGTGGATGCAGCGCAGAACCTGAACGCCATCCAACGGAAAATCACTTCCAACGGCAACCGGCAGGTGACCGTGAAAGCTTATCCCGGGCTGAACCACCTGTTCCAGACCTGCAAGGAGTGTACCGTCTCCGAATATGCCTACCTGCCGGAGACATTCAGTCCGCAAGTGCTGGATGACATCACCCGGTGGATTACCACTGTGATGCAGAAGAAAAAATAAATGTCAGATAAGTGATGCAAATGAATATCTTCAACCTTCTTATTGCCGGTACACTTCTTTGGGGGATAACTACCGGCATATCTGCAAGCGAAACGCAGCAGACACCCCGCAAACAGACAGAGACTGCGACAGACGTATCGTCTTTTCTGCCACGTGCCGTCACTACGGGCAAACAAGGAAAGTTCCACGTGCAGGGGGTAGTGGTGGATGCCCGACGGGGATACGCCTACTTCTCCTTTACCACCCGGCTGGTTAAAATAGACCTGCACGGCAATCTGATAGGCAGCGTGGAGGGACTGACCGGGCATCTGGGCGACCTTGCCTGCAACCCCGACAACGGACAGATCTACGGATCGCTGGAGTATAAGAACGACGGCATCGGGAAGGGAATCCGCAAAGGGCTGGGCGAGGAAGAGACCGTGCGGCAGCGTGACGGGTTCTATGTAGCCATATTCGACCCCGACAAGATTACCCGTCCCGGCATGGATGCCGAGAAAGACGGAGTGATGACCACCGTCTACCTGAAAACCGTTACGGACGACTATTATGCCAAGGTATCCCTGCCCGACGGACGCACCGTAGACCACCGCTACGGCTGTTCGGGCATCGACGGAATCACCTTTGCCCCTTCGCGCGAGGACGGTAAGGCAAACCGTCTCTACGTGGCCTATGGCATCTACTCCGACACCACCCGTACCGACAATGACTATCAGGTGCTGCTCTCCTACGACGTGGCAGACTGGCAACGGTATGCACGTCCGCTGTCGCAACAGGCACCCCATACATCCGGTCCGGATACGCCCGAAAACCGCTATTTTGTCTATACGGGAAACACCACGTACGGCATACAGAACCTTGCCTACGATGCTGCGAGCGGCAACTTCTATGCTGCCGTCTACAAGGGCAGTAAACAGGAGTTCCCCAACTATTCGCTCTTTGTCATCGACGGTAAGGCGAAGCCGAAGCGGGAAACACTGAAGGGATTCCCCGCCGGCGAGAAGGGATGGGTATTGCCGCTGGCAGAAGCCGGACTGAGTGATTCTGAAAGCGGAGTCAGAGGATGGAATTTCCGGTGGGGAGCTACCGGACTCTGTCCGCTGGGCGACGGGCTGTTCTACATCTCGCATAATGGCACAACTCCCAACGACAAACAGCAATACAGCGAACTGCACCTTTACCGCTGGAAGGGAGAGAAGGACGAAGCGTTCGTCCCCGTGCACTGATTCCGGAGGGCAAGACCGGTGCCCGTGTCGGCAAAGATTACCCCGTTTGTTGGGAAAGGTTAGCTGTCGTGTCAGCAAAGGTTAGCTGACACGTTGGCAAAGGTTACCCAATCTGTTGGGAAAGGTTAGCTGACACGGGCCGTAAGGTTGCCTGTCATTAGGCAAAGACTACTTCACCTTCAGCGCCATGCCCGGAGCAGACTGGTCGCCTTCGGTGGCATTCATCAGCCCTACGCGGCTGATCACTTCGCCCGGTATGGTCAGGCGGTTGCCGTCGATGCGGACTTCGGCGGTGATGTCTACCGGGGTGTCGCCCGCCAAATCCTGAGCCACTACGGTGACAGCCTCGGATGAAGCAAGAGGTGTGGGGTAGACCAGTGTCACCTCTTTGAACTTTCCGAACAGTCCTACGGGTGCATGCCAGTCGCTGCCCTCTACGGTGACAGCTACCTCGCGGGTGATGTATTCGTGGCCTATGCCCCGTCCGATAGCCGACACGGCAATGGCTTTGTTGGGATAGCACGAAGCCAGCACAAACGGGCGCGCAGCGGTGGTATCCGCCACTTCCGGCAACGGCATGCCGCGGCTGATGCGTGCCGGAGCACTTTCTCTCAGCACCGTACCCACCTGCCGGCTGCGGTTCCATGTCTCGTTTTCGCGCAGTTCCCATGCGTCGGTCAGCCGCAGGGTGTCGATGGCACAGTTGCCGTCGACGGCAAACGGCTCGGCAATGCGGTGCCAGCGTACGGCACGTACCACTTCGTCCAGACACATCTTATAGTTGTGCCCCACCGGGGGGAATACGTCGTCCTGACGTCCGTCCGGCAGATTGCCGACAAACGGATGTCGCATCACGCCGATGGCACATCCCAGTCCCACGGCAATGTAGGGTTCGTCCTCGCAGTTGATGATTCCTTTCGCTCCGTCTTGTGCCTTGTAGGGCAGGAGGTCTGCCACCCGCTGGATGGTGACGGGCTGGGCAATGATGTTTTCTACGTCATACGTGCGGAAGACATCGCTGAACGCTACGTATTCGTTCTTCATGGCATGCTCTATCCACAGCTTCGGGGCATGCTGCCTGCCTAGCTGCGAAAGCATCTGTCGCCACTGGTCGTTACGGTCTTCCCTGCCCCAGTCCACTTTCCAGTAGGCGAATCCGGCGTCGGCAGCCTCTTTCAGTCGCATGGTCCAGTACTCTTCTTCGGTCATGTCGGCATATTTCCCGGGCTTTTGGGCACAGATCCATCCGCCTGCACCTTTCCATCCCAGTTTCTTGAACAGTTCGGTCAGCTGTCTGAGGCGTTCGGTGGGTGTACCGGTGAAGGATGGGAAACGCTCTTCGTTCAGTTCTATGGTGCCCAGATAGGGATTGTTGTTTACAGAGTTTGCCTCTTGGGGGATGTCCCACGAGTCGTCCATGACGAAGTAGAGGTCTTTACGGATGGTGGGAAACAGTTCTGCCCAGCCTTGATACTGTGCGTTGCCGAAGATATTTGCTTCGTTCATGGCATTCCGCTGCAGGTCTCCGCTTTCGTAGCTCGATACGTATCCTTGCAGATTCCATGTACACAGGTAGTCGGGGGCGTTGGAAGGTGTGTCGGGCACGAGGCTTTCCAATGCCGGTTGCCGGGCACACCCCAACAGGGCGACTGCACAAAGGCAGACGCCTATCAGATGATGTCTCATGAGGTGGGTTTTTAGTTTTTAAGTTTTTTAGTTTTAAGTTCTTAAGTTTATGAGTTTTTGAGTTTGTGTGGACTCATTTTTATTTTTCCGGATGAACATAGACTTTCTTCATCTGCGAGTTGTCGCACATGGGAGTGATCTGTTCCTGCAACAGTTTCAGGTGTGCAGTCTGTCCGTGTTTGTTGAGTGCTTCGTCGTTCGCCCAGTTTTCGTAGATCAGGAATTCGGTGCTGTCTTCGGGTGACTGGTAGTATCCGTAGTCCAGACAGCCTTCTTCTTTCAGTGTTTCAGCCTTGCATTTGGCAAAAGCCACTTTGAAAGCTTCGATGCATTCCGGTTTCACTTTTTTGTGGATGTTCATTACAATTTCCATAGGTTTCTTTTCTACTGTACCTTCGTTTTCCGAGTGTTTCACATTCATGCAGCTTGTCATCAGTATGCAGGCTGCTCCCAATAGTAAAGTTTTCATTTCTGTTTGTCTGTTTATAAGATTATTCTATTCAGTTGTCGGTATGTGCGGTTCGAACCTTTGGTGTTCTGGTTCCGTGTGCGCAAAACTACGTAAAAAAACTTATACTCTGCCTGCCGGCTGCCGGATTTTGCTTCGTACCTGTTGTATTTTCTTGAATATTTTGCGTTGCGAGGGAATGTGTGAAAACTGAAAAGTTGCCTGACCGATAGATGAATACGCAAATTCTTTGTGAATCCTGCCCACTGAATAAGTAAAAATCCGTAAGTTTGCAATCTGAAACAATTATATGAGTTTGTCGGTTTCCGGACTCTCTGAAAGATTTCAGGCTTCAGACTTCCGGAAAACTGCTGAACTGAACAGACGCGAAAATTAAAGAACAGATTATTTATGGCACTTCAATGTGGTATTGTCGGACTGCCGAATGTGGGCAAGTCTACTCTTTTCAACTGTTTGTCGAATGCTAAGGCACAGGCGGCAAACTTCCCTTTCTGTACAATCGAACCGAACGTGGGCGTCATCACCGTGCCCGACGAACGGCTGAACAAACTGGCTGAGCTGGTACACCCGGGACGGATTGTTCCCACAACTGTAGAAATCGTAGATATCGCCGGACTGGTGAAGGGAGCCAGCAAGGGCGAGGGACTGGGCAATAAGTTTCTTGCCAACATCCGCGAGACGGACGCCATCATTCACGTATTGCGCTGCTTCGACGACGACAACGTGACACACGTGGACGGAAGCGTAAACCCTGTGCGCGACAAGGAAATCATCGACTACGAGTTGCAGCTGAAAGACCTTGAGACCATCGAAAGCCGCATCCAGAAGGTGCAGAAGCAGGCACAGACAGGAGGCGACAAGGCTGCAAAACAGGCATACGACGTGCTGGTAAAATATAAGGAAGCACTGGAACAGGGAAAATCGGCACGCACCGTCACCTTCGAAAGCAAGGACGAGCAGAAGATTGCCCGCGAACTGTTTCTGCTGACCAGCAAGCCCGTGATGTACGTCTGCAATGTAGACGAGGCAAGCGCCGTGAACGGAAATAAATATGTAGACATGGTGCGCGAGGCGGTGAAGGACGAGAATGCCGAAATTCTGATTGTTGCCGCCAAGACGGAAGCCGACATCGCCGAGCTGGAGACCTACGAAGACCGTCAGATGTTCCTTGCCGAAGTAGGACTGGAAGAGTCGGGTGTGTCACGCCTTATCAAGTCAGCCTACAAGTTGCTCGACCTCGAAACCTTCTTCACTGCCGGCGAAATGGAGGTGAAGGCATGGACCTATCGCAAGGGCTGGAAGGCTCCACAATGTGCCGGAGTCATCCACACCGACTTTGAGAAAGGCTTCATCCGTGCCGAAGTCATCAAGTATGACGACTATATCCATTACGGTTCCGAAGCCGCTGTGAAAGAGGCAGGTAAGCTGGGTGTGGAAGGCAAGGAATACGTGGTGCAGGACGGAGACATCATGCACTTCCGGTTTAATGTGTAATGTTTTTCACCACAATACAGCCCAATGAAACTTTGGAAACATAGCGGACTTTTACTATCCTTTACGGGAGTGCTTCACATCGGTGTAGCTCTGGCAAACTTTGGGATACAATACAAAGGGATGCTGGCGGACGGACTCGTCAGTGTCCTTTCGGGCGCAGAACGTGCCCTTGCCTTCTGGTTTCTGATAGTCGGTGTGCTGCTTATCATGCTGGGACAATGTCTGACCGCTTACATCAGGCAAACCGGTTGTCCAGCTCCTTCCTTTTTGGGCTATATGCTGCTGGCGGTTTCAGTTATCGGCTGCATGGTTGTTCCCGTATCGGGTTTCTGGCTGTTCATTCCGCAGGCTTTCATTATTATTCGGGCAAAGGCTGTAAAGAAGGAGCAGGACTAAAAAAGGAACTGTCAAGTATTCCTTTATAGTCAGAGAAAGGCTAACTCTGTGTCCTACGTGGTGAACTTTTGTAATTTTTATAACTTAAAACTCAAAACTCATGAACTATCTTATAGCAGGAACAGGAGGAGTAGGCGGGAGCATAGCCGCCTTTCTGACACTTGCCGGCAAGGACGTCACCTGCATTGCACGGGGCGAGCATCTGGCAGCTATGCGTCGCGACGGGCTGCGCCTGCACTCCGGGCTGAAAGGCGAACATACATTGAGGATACCCGCCTGTACGGCAGAAGAATATCAGGGAAAAGCCGATGTTATCTTTGTCTGTGTCAAAGGCTATTCGGTAGACTCCATTACATCGCTCATCCAACGGGCAGCACACGACCGGACGGTGGTAATTCCTATCCTCAACGTCTACGGGACAGGCAGACGCATCCAGCGGCTGGTGCCCGGAGTCACTGTGCTCGACGGTTGCATCTATATCGTAGGATTTGTTTCTGCCCCCGGTGAAATCACCCAGATGGGCAAGATTTTCAGGTTGGTCTACGGTGCACACAAGGAGACAGCTGTTTCACGGGAAACACTGGAGACTGTGCAGCGCGACTTGCAGGAGAGCGGCATCAAGGCAGAAATCTCCGACGACATCAACCGCGACACCTTTATCAAATGGGCATTCATCTCGGCAATGGCTGTGACCGGTGCCTACTACGACGTGCCGATGGGCGAAGTGCAGAAGCCGGGCAAGATACGCGACACCTTTGTGGGGCTGTCGCAGGAGAGCGCCGAACTGGGACGCCGTCTGGGAGTGGAATATCCCGAAGATCCCGTGGCGTATAACCTGAAAGTGATTGACAAGCTCGATCCCGCCAGCACCGCTTCGATGCAGAAAGATCTGGCACGGGGACATGAATCGGAAATTCAAGGACTGTTGTTCGACATGATCGATGCTGCCGAAGCACACGGAGTCTCCATTCCTACCTACCGTATGGTGGCAGAGAAGTTTGGCAGGTAAGCCCCATACTCAAAACTCATAACTTAAAAACTTAAAACTTTAAAACTCATGCTACTATCCATTCACTGGAATCCCGATCCCGAACTGATCAACCTGTTCGGTATTTCCATCCGCTATTACGGGCTCTTATGGGGTATAGGACTTTTCTGTGCCTATTTTATTGTCCGCTATCAGTACAGAGACAAAAAGATAGACGAACGTCTCTTCGAACCGCTGTTCTTCTACTGCTTTTTCGGTGTGCTGATCGGAGCACGTCTGGGACACTGCATCTTCTACGACCCGGATTACTATCTGACCAGTGGTAAAGGCTTTGTTGAAATGCTGCTTCCCATCCACTTCCTGCCGGATGGAGGCTGGAAATTTACCGGATACGAGGGACTTGCCAGCCACGGAGGGACACTGGGACTGATTGTTGCCCTGTGGATGTATTGCCGCAAGAGCAAGATGCACTATATGGACGTGCTGGACATGGTGGCAGTTGCCACACCGGCTACCGCCTTCTTTATCCGCATGGCAAATCTGATGAATTCCGAAATTATCGGCAAGCCCACAGATGTGCCTTGGGCGTTTGTCTTCGAACGGGTAGACATGCTTCCCCGCCATCCGGGACAGCTTTACGAAGCCATTACCTACCTCATTCTGTTCTTCATCATGATCTGGCTGTACAAGAAGTACGGTAAGACGCTTCACCGTGGCTTCTTCTTCGGCTTCTGTCTGACCTATATCTTTACCTTCCGTTTCTTCATCGAGTTTGTCAAGGAGAATCAGGAGGCATTCGAAGACAGTATGATGCTGAATATGGGACAATGGCTCAGCATTCCGTTTGTACTGATTGGAATCTATTTCATGTTTTTCTATAACCGTAAAAAATAACCTATGAAACAATTTGTTGTCACCTGCTTAGTCGTATGGTTTGCAGTTGCAACCATGCATGCACAGTTTCGTCCGCCCCAACGGGTAGTGACCGATACCATCTACAGTGAGGTTCTTCAGGCAAAACGCGCCTATACGGTCATTTTGCCGCAGAGTTTTGAATGGAACAAGGAGAAACAGTATCCGGTGCTCTACTTGCTGCATGGCATGTATGGCAAGAACGACGACTGGGCGATACAGGGACGTGTGCTCGATGTGTATGACCAGCTGGTACTCTCGGGCGAATCGTGTGAGATGGTGATTGTTACTCCCGATGCAGGAGGAGGTAACCCTGAGGAATTTCAGAACGGTTACTTCAATGTTCCCGATTGGGAATACGAACGTTTCTTTTTCGACGAACTGATGCCTTATGTTGAAAAGCGCTTCCGGGTGAAGGGCGACAGGCAGCACCGCGCCATCGCCGGACTTTCGATGGGAGGCGGCGGATGTACGTCGTATGCCCAGCGCCATACAGACCTGTTTTGTGCCGCATATGCCATGAGTGCTCTGATGGATCTTCCGCAGAAAGGCGATGCAAAGACTGACAATCCCGACGGAAAGCTGGCCAAACTGAACCGATCGGTGATAGAAAACAGCTGTGTGGAGTATGTGAAGACGGCAGACAAGTCGCGTCAGGAGGCTTTGCGCACAGTGAAGTGGTTTGTAGACTGCGGCGACGATGATTTTCTGCTCGACTGTAACACAGAATTCTATCGTGCCATGCGAAACGCCCACATTCCCTGTCAGCTGCGTGTGCGGGATGGCAGTCACAATTGGGAGTATTGGCATACAGCGCTGTATCAGTGCCTGCCGTTTGCTTCGAGAGCTTTTATGAGTTTCTGATTTATTGAGTTTAGAGCTCTTCCCCTAAACTGTGAAATTTTTTCGACCGGTGAATACGGTTCTGTCAGAAGACGTATTCACCGGTTGTCGTAACTGTAACAAGCATTTCTCAGGTTAAGAAGCAGGCTTACTGTACTGCGATAGAGAAAAATGATACATTCTATGCAACAAATGTTTCATGAAACATTTGTTGCAACAGATGTAACATTTCTGCAATGGGAAACAGAAGGGCTTGGCGATATTTGCAGCAAACAAAATTAAAGTTTTGCTCAAAATTCTATACCTAAGTATGAAACATCTATTTTACCTTCGGACAGCAGCAGTGTTATTGCTGATCGGACTGAGTTGCAAAAGCAGTTTTGCACAAGAGAAAAACAAATCAACAGAAGAACAACAGACGGAAAGTTCCAGCAAAGAGGAAGCCAACCGTAATGTGATGCTTAACGCTGCCAGTGCCAACGGGCCGCGTGAAATTCAGATCGGACTTCCATCGGCCGATGTGAACGTATTGGAAAACGGTATTCCTGTAACCTATGCCACCAATCCACACTCTGTGAATTCGCTTTGGCGTGCCGATGCCAGCCTTAGCCATGTGGGGTTGCTGAAAATATCGGAAACAGCTATTACAACCGGAAATATCGGTTATGCAGTCAATTCATTTACCCAGTTAGGACAAAAAGGTTTTCAGGGTATGCTGAACTATAAAAGCAACCATTTCGGTATGCAGGAGTTTTCATTAAACCTGAATGGCGAGATTGCCAAAGACTGGTTCTATAGCGGAAGCCTCTATCAGGATTTTGATCCGGGAACATTTAAAATCAAGTCTACTCCATTTCAGGACCGTACGCAGATATATAAGTTTGCCCTGACCAAAAAGTATAATGACAATCGGGGTGAGCTGACTGCTATTTACCATTACAGCAACAGCCATCCGGTATACATGTATGCCACACAGTCTGCTCCCTTTGTCTATGTAGGCGATGGAAGTGTGAAGGAATTTGGCGACTTTGCATTGGGTACCACTTCCTACCTCCCTATGGACAATGAGATGATGTACTGCGACATGCGTACCGGAGAGGTAAAGAAAACCAATCTGTATGATGCCGTACAGAATAAGGGCAGCGAATTTACGTTGATGAACAACTACACGTGGGACAATGGATTGAACTGGAAAACAATCATGAAGTACGACCATTCCACAGGGTCATGTGTATATCAGACACCCATGTCGCTGGACCGCAATGAAGCCGGCATCGATTATAAGTATGAAGCTGCCGACGGAAGCATGCAACCCTATACCGGCGAATATGTACAGAGCCGTATGTCTTGCCTTAACCGGGGATTTATCGACTCCTTCATGTTTACAACCGAGTTATCGCGCAAAATTTCCAACGGAACATGGCGTCTGGGACTGAACGAATGGTATTATAACATTGACTATAGTTCTTCCACTACCATGTATGATCAGTCGGTCCCGACCGATGGAAGTTATCCCGTACGTCTTTATAACGCCAATTACAGCACTTATGACGGTCGTCAGTATGCTGCAAATGGTTACTACTATGACTTCAACAAGAATGCTTCAGAGTATTATGATGGCTACGAAAATAAACTGGCCCTTTATTTCACCCACGATTGGGATGTGACCGACAAACTGAACCTGTATTATGGTGCCCGTTTGGAATATCAGGCTTTACGTGGCGACAATGCTGCTGTAAAAAATGGCAATGGCGAATATGTAGGCCGCTTTGCAAACTATCATCTGGGTGCAACAGCTTCTGACGGTACAAAAATTGCTCCTACTTCCATGAGCTATGATTGGCTGAACTATGCCGCAACCGCTTCTGCCACTTATAAGCTGACCAGCCAGTTCGGATTTACCGGCGATTTCACTTATATCACCCAGCATCCGAAGATTGAGAACTTCGCTCCTTCCACACTGCCCAATACAGATAAAATCTCTGTACCTCTGGGACGTGCCGGAATCTACTATAACAACAGCTGGTTGAGTCTTACATCACTCTTCTCATATATTTCAAAAACAAACAATAATTCCACGCTGAATCTGCAACACAAAACCAGCGGCGGCCAGACAGAGATTATGGCAGCTCCGTTGACCTATGACATTAAGACTTTGGGATGGACTACCGATGTAGTAGCCAATCCGTTCAAGGGATTTGATCTGCATTTCCTCTTTACCTATCAGAAACCGACATATAAGAAATATGAGACCTCTGTCACTTTCACTGACGGTTATGTTGGTAAAATTAATGCCACAGGCAACATCGTAGCCGAGATTCCGCAGGTTATTGTCGAAATCGATCCCAGCTACATGATCACTCCCGATCTGAAAATCTGGACAAGCTTCCGCTATTTCAGCAAGACTTATGCCAATATCAACGATGCCTATTATTTCAATGGCCGTTGGGAAACCTTTGGAGGAATCAACTGGCAGGTGAACAAGAAACTGGCATTAGGCTGTACTGTAGTCAACTTCCTCAACCAGACAGGTGCTAAGGGAAGTATTGCAGGAGCAGAACTGATTGAGAAAGAGGATGCCAAACAGTATGCTGGTCATGTAATGGCAGGTAGCTACATCCGTCCGTTCACAGTAGAATTCAACGCCAGTCTGAAATTCTAAATATAACAACAAGACAGCCTTCCGCATGTTTTTACAATATGGGGGAAGGTTGTCAATAATAAAAATACTATCTTTAAACGCTCAAAATAAATTAGAACAACCATGAAGGTCAAAATTAATCATCTGACAGCACTTATAGTAATGATTGGCACACTCGTAGCGTGCCAGCAGCAAAATAACGGTATTCGTTTCGAACATCAAGACGATACACTGACCATCGTTCACATCACAAATCCGGCCAAATATCTGATTCTTCCTATTCAGGAATCATGTAATGAGGGAAAAGTAAAACTAGACACAGGCAGTCCGTCCGATGTGGCAATGGATGTACGTCTTGCCATAGACAGCATAGATTATTATGTTCCTTTTGCTTTGCCCGAAGGAGCCAAAGAGGCTACTGTCACTATCGGTCGTGTGGCAGCCGATGCCATCTGCTGGGACAGTATCCGCCTTTCCGACCATTTTGATACTACCAACACCGACTATTATCGTCCGGTCTATCATCACACACCGCTGTATGGTTGGATGAACGACGCCAACGGACTGGTTTACAAGGACGGTGAATATCATCTCTATTTCCAGTACAATCCTTATGGGGCTAAATGGGGTAATATGCACTGGGGACACTCAGTAAGCCGCGACCTTATCCATTGGGAACACCTCGCACCTGCCATTGCGCGCGACACACTGGGACACATCTTTTCCGGAAGCACCGTTATCGACAAGAACAATAGCGCAGGCTACGGAAAAGATGCCATGATTGCTTTCTATACTTCTGCCAGCGATGAGCATGGACAGATACAATGTATGGCATACAGCACAGACAACGGACGTACCTATACCAAATATGAAAAAAATCCTGTACTTACTCCTTTTGACGGACTGAAAGATTTTCGCGATCCTAAAGTGTTCTGGTATGAACCGGCGCAGAAGTGGTATATGATTGTTTCTGCCGATAAGAACATGCGATTCTATTCTTCTACCGACATGAAGCAATGGGAATACTTGAGCCAGTTTGGCGAAGGATACGGTGTACAGCCCAATCAGTTCGAATGTCCCGATTTCATCCAGCTGCCGGTTGACGGAAATAAAGACAAGATGAAGTGGGTGATGATTGTCAACATCAATCCCGGCTGTCTTTTCGGTGGCAGCGCTACAGAGTATTTTGTAGGCGAATTCAACGGCAAGGAGTTTAAGTGTGATACCGACAAGAGCGTTACAAAATGGCTCGATTTCGGTAAAGACCATTATGCCACTGTCTGCTTCTCCAATACGGGCGACCGTACGATTGCCGTACCTTGGATGAGCAACTGGCAATATGCCAACGCCACTCCTATCCGCCAGTATCGTGGAGCCAATGCTCTTCCGCGTGAACTCTCACTCTACACCAAGGATGGTGAGATCTACATGGCTGCCAATGCTGTAAAAGAGACTCAGGCATTGCGTAAGAACACTACTGACGTAAACGACTTTGTACTTAGCGACGAACACCTGATCAGCCCGCTGGCTACCGGTGCCGAAGGTGCTTGTGAGCTGGAAATGGACATTACTCCCGGAAAGGCACAAGTCACCGGATTCCAGCTGATGAACGATAAGGGCGAGAAAGTGGACATCTATCTTGACATGAAAGCCGGCCGTCTGGTGATGGACCGTACACAGAGCGGCATTGTCAATCTGGAACGTCATGGAGAAATGAACGTACACGAAAAAGAGACCGACGAACATCGTAAATCCGAATCGGTGAACTATATCAATGACTTTGCTCTCGGTACATGGGCACCGCTTTCTCTTTGCGAAGGAGAAACGTATCATCTTGACGTATTCATTGATAAGTGTTCTGTTGAGATTTTCGTAGACGGTGGTCGCATTGCCATGACAAACCTTGTGTTCCCCACAGCTCCTTATAATGCCCTTCGTTTCTATACTAAGGACGGTGAGGCGCAGGTGCAGAACATAAAGGTACACCAGTTGAGCTTATAAACCCATAATTAGAATATACATGAGACACCTGATTGCAACGGCAGCACTTGCACTGCTTGCCACTACAACCACCATGAACGCCATGGAGAAGAAAATAATCCGCATTTCTACCGAGCAAACCGACCTCGTGCTACAGGTAGCCGAAAACGGCAGGCTTTACCAGAGCTATCTTGGCGAAAAACTGCTGAACGAAGCCGACCTGCAGGAGCTCAGCTGGGACGTACATGCAGCTTCTGACGGAAGTGTAACCCGCCGTGGGTGGGAGGTATACAGCGGATCGGGCAACGAGGAATACTTCGAGCCAGCCCTTGCCGTCACCCACAACGATGGCAATCCATCGACATGGCTATATTATGTTTCCTCTTCTTCGCATGCGGTCGAAGGGGGTACACAGACCGATATTGTATTGCGCGACGATAAATATCCCGTAGAAGTGACTCTACACTATGTGGCCTATCCTAAAGAAAACGTCATCAAGACGTGGAGCGACATCAGCCATCAGGAGAAAAAGCCTCTGGTGCTTTCCACTTATGCTTCTACGATGCTCTATTTCAACCGCCCGAGCTATTATCTGACAGAGTTCAGCAGCGACTGGGCGAAAGAAGCACAAATGAGCAGCCAGCAGTTACAGTTTGGCAAGAAAGTGATAGACACCAAGCTGGGAAGCCGTGCTGCCATGCACACGCATCCTTTCTTCATTGTAGGGCTCAATCAGCCTGCACACGAGCAGCAGGGTGAAGTCCTGATGGGTACACTGGCATGGACAGGCAACTTCCGCTTCATCTTCGAGGTAGACAACGTAGGCAACCTGCGTGTTATCCCCGGCATCAATCCTTATGCTTCTGCCTACAAGCTGAAGCGTGGCGAAGTGTTTACCACTCCCGAATTCATCTTTACTCTCAGCACGAATGGTACGGGACAGGGCAGCCGTAATCTGCAGGCGTGGGCACGCAACTATCAGCTGAAAGACGGAAAAGGCAGCCGCCTTACCCTGCTCAACAACTGGGAGAACACCGGTTTCAACTTCAATCAGGACATTCTGGCCAAGCTGATGAAAGAGGCCAAGGATCTGGGAGTTGATATGTTTCTGCTGGACGACGGATGGTTTGGAAACAAATACCCGCGCAAGGATGACCGTGCCGGACTGGGCGACTGGGAGGTGACACACGACAAGCTGCCCGGCGGTATCCGTGCCCTGACCGAAGCTGCACAGGAAGCTGGAGTGAAATTCGGCCTTTGGATAGAGCCTGAGATGGTGAACCCTAAGAGCGAACTGTTCGAGAAACATCCCGAATGGGTGATCCACTATCCCAATCGCGACACCTATTACTACCGTAATCAGCTGGTGCTCGATCTGAGCAATCCCGTCGTACAGGACTATGTTTACGGCATTGTAGACAAACTGCTGACTGAGAACCCCGATATTGCCTATTTCAAGTGGGACTGCAACAGCCCTATTACCAATATCTACTCTCCTTACCTCAAGGAAGAGCAGGGGCAACTCTATATCGATCATGTCCGCGGAGTCTACAATGTGTTGAAGCGTGTCAAGGAAAACTATCCTAATGTTCCCATGATGCTTTGTTCGGGCGGAGGTGCACGTTGCGACTACGAAGCGCTGAAATACTTCACAGAGTTCTGGTGCAGCGACAATACAGATCCTGTAGAGCGCATCTACATCCAGTGGGGCTTCTCGCAGTTCTTCCCTGCCAAGGCCATGTGTGCCCATGTGACAAGCTGGAACCGCGCGGCTTCCGTGAAATTCCGTACCGATGTCGCTTCCATGTGTAAACTTGGATTTGATATGGGACTGAAAGACCTCAGTGCCGACGACCTGCTCTACTGTCAGAGGGCAGTAGCCAACTGGAAACGCCTGCAGACAGTCATTCTCGACGGCACCCAGTACCGGCTGGTTTCGCCTTACGAAAGCAATCATATGGCGGTCAGTTATGTAAGCGCCGATTGCAGTAAAGCAGTACTTTTTGCCTACGACATTCATCCGCGCTATCAGGAAAAGCTGCAGACTGTGAGACTGCAGGGACTCGATCCTCACAAACGCTATAAGGTAGAGGAAATCAATCTGATGCCCGATAGTAAGTCGTCGTTGTCTGCCAACGGGAAAGTCTTCTCTGGCGACTACCTGATGAAAGTAGGAATCAATGTATTTACTTTCCACTCCATGCAGAGCCGTGTGGTGGAATTTACCGAAGTAGAATAATCACCCTAACGACAAACAAGTTATGACATACAAACAACAAATGAAATACGGAAGACTGATTCCCATCATGCTATGTTTCTTTGCTATGGGATTCGTAGATCTGGTGGGTATCGCCTCCAATTATGTAAAGGCCGATCTGGGATTGACCGATGCGGAAGCCAATATATTTCCGTCACTTGTCTTTTTCTGGTTTCTTATCTTTTCCGTTCCTACGGGGGTACTGATGAACCGTATCGGGCGGAAGCGTACCGTGCTGTTAAGCCTTCTGGTCACAACGGCCTCTCTGCTGATACCTCTTTTTGGCGATGGCTACGGGCTGATGCTTTGTTCTTTCTCGCTGCTTGGCATCGGGAATGCACTGATGCAGACGTCGCTCAATCCATTGCTGAGCAACATCGTTTCGGGCGACCGTCTTGCCAGCTCGCTCACCTTCGGACAGTTTGTCAAGGCCATCGCTTCGTTTCTGGCTCCATACATCGCCATGTGGGGAGCTACGCAGGCCATGCCGACTTTCGGACTGGGTTGGCGTGTATTGTTCCCGGTCTATATGGTCATAGCGGTCATTGCCATTCTGTGGCTTTCGTCCACTCCTATCGAAGAAGAGAAGCCCGATCAGGCTTCGGGCTTTGCAGCTTGTCTTCGTCTGTTGGGCAATCCGTTTGTCCTGCTCTGCTTCATAGGCATTGTGTGCCACGTAGGCATTGATGTCGGGACCAACACCACAGCTCCCAAGCTGCTGATGGAACGTGTCGGTCTGACTCTCGACGAAGCAGGTTTTGCCACCAGCCTTTATTTCATATTCCGTACGGCAGGTTGCCTGTTGGGCAGTTTTATCCTTCAGCATCTTTCGGCACGCCGCTTCTTTGCTTTCAGCGTAGCATGTATGCTGGTTGCCATGGTGGGGCTGCTCGTGTCCGATGCTCACCAGATTATTTATGTCTGCATTGCTCTGATTGGCTTTGGCAATTCGAACGTATTTCCTATTATCTTCTCACAGGCACTTACAGCCGTTCCCGACAAGAAGAACGAAGTGTCTGGACTGATGATCATGGGACTTTTTGGCGGAACCATATTCCCGTTGCTCATGGGTGTGGCAAGCGATGCCGTGGGGCAGAGCGGTGCCGTGGCTGTGATGGCTGTGGGAGTTGTTTATCTGATTTTGTATACCCTGAAACTTAAAAAATAGTATCGTTATGAATAGCATCGTAGTAGGAATGGGCGAAGCATTGTGGGACATGCTGCCCGAAGGTAAGAAACTGGGTGGAGCACCCGCCAACTTTGCATACCATGTATCACAGTTTGGACTCGACAGCCGTGTGGTAAGTGCCGTCGGCGACGACAAACTGGGAATGGAGATACAGGACAGTTTCAGTCAGAAACAATTGAACAGTATGATCGAAACCGTTCCTTATCCTACAGGAACGGTTCAGGTGAAAATCGACTCCGAAGGAGTTCCCTGTTATGACATTCAGGAGAATGTGGCATGGGACAATATCCCTTATACTCAGGCATTGGCGAAGCTGGCGCTCCAGACACGTGCCGTTTGCTTCGGCTCGCTGGCACAGCGGAGTGTCGTGTCACGCGAGACCATCCACCGCTTTCTCGACGCCATGCCAGATACTCCGGAGACGTTGAAGATATTCGATATCAATCTGCGGCAGAGCTTCTATACACGCGAAGTGTTGTGTGACTCTCTGCGCCGTTGCAACATTCTGAAGATCAACGATGAAGAGCTGGTCACCATAAGCCGTATGTTTGGCTATCCCGGCATCGACCTGCAGGACAAATGCTGGATTCTGCTGGCCAAGTATGACTTGAAAATGCTGATTCTGACGTGTGGTGTCAACGGAAGCTATGTCTTCACGCCGGGACACGTTTCGTTCATCGAGACACCCAAGGTAAAAGTTGCCGATACGGTAGGAGCTGGCGATTCGTTTACCGCAGCCTTCACTTCTGCTCTTCTCAAGGGATATTCCGTAGCAGAGGCACATCGGCTGGCTGTAGACACTTCGGCTTATGTCTGCACTCAGCAGGGAGCCATGCCCGAACTTCCGAAAACACTGACAGACAGGTTGGTATAAGATAGTCTGCCTGTCAGCTCAAAAGGCGGGAAGCGGTTCTTTCAGCAGAGCCGTTTCCCGCCTGTCGTTTTGTTTGCTTCTCTTTTGATGACTGTTTTCTAGGCTTTTACTCTGAATATTTCCTATCTTTGTCCACCAATCAATCAGAGAAGCCCATGAAATGCCTTTCAACCATTACTCTCATCACGCTGTGTACCCTTAGCCTGTTGTTATCGGCATGCCGCAACAAACCGGCACGCTATGTGATTGGTGTATCGCAGTGTAGCGACGACGAATGGCGTACCCAGATGAACAAGGAAATACGCCGCGAAGCCCTTTTCTATCCCGGCGTGGAAATAGATATCCGTTCGGCCAACGACAACAACCGGCAGCAGATAGAAGACATCGAACATTTTATCGACCAGAAGGCCGATCTGATTGTCATTGCTCCCAACGAGGCGGACGCCATTACCCCTGTCATCGAAAAAGCCCATCAGAAAGGCATTCCTGTCATATTGGTAGACAGGCGGATTGATTCCGACAACTATACTGCCTATATCGGTGCAGACAACTACGAGATGGGGCGGCAGATAGGCAGTTACATAGCCAATCGCCTGCAGGGGAAAGGAAACATCGTAGAACTGAGCGGACTCAGAGGCTCTACCCCGGCACGCGACCGTCATCGCGGGCTTATGGATGCCCTTGCCGATGTTCCTGACATACACATTGTGGCAACTGCCGATGCCGGATGGCTGTTTCAGTCTGCCCGGCAAGCTTTCGACTCTATCCTCGACGCCCATCCCCGCATCGATCTTGTCTTTGCCCACAACGACCGCATGGCTTCGGGGGCACACGAAGCTGCTGCCCGCAAGGGACGCGATGCAGAGATGCTGTTTGTCGGTGTGGATGCCTTGTCCGGAAAAGGACTGGGAGTGGAGCTGGTTGCCGACGGCACCCTCGACGCCACGTTTATTTATCCCACAGGAGGCGACCGCGTGATACAGGTGGCAATGGATATTCTCGAAGGGCGGAGCTATCCGCGCGAAACCCAGCTCTCTACTGCACTGGTCAACCGTCAGAATGCTCGCATCATGCAGATGCAGACCACTCACATCGGTACTCTCGACGAAAAGATTGAAAAACTCAACGGACAGCTCGACGCTTTCCTGATGAGATACTCCGCCCAGCGCATGTTCCTCTATGCCTGCATCGTGATTCTTGTGCTGGTGGGGGCATTGCTGGTGTTTGTAGTGCGTGCCTTCTGGACGAAAAACAGGCTCAATGCCGAGTTGTCGGAGCAGAAACAGCAGCTCGAACAGCAGCGCGACCAGCTCATCACCCTGTCGCGCCGGCTCGAGGATGCCACACATGCCAAACTGGCTTTTTTCACCAATGTGTCACACGACTTCCGCACACCGCTTACCCTTATTGCCGATCCGGTGGACCAGCTCTGTCAGAGCCGCAATCTCAACGATCACGAGCGATTCCTGCTAAACATTGTCCATAAAAACGTGACCGTACTGCTGCGGCTTGTCAACCAGATACTCGATTTCCGTAAGTTCGAAAGCGGAAAGCTGCAGCTACGGCTTAGCAGTTTCGATCTCCGCACGTCGCTTATGGAATGGACAGACGCCTTCCGTACGCTCTCTTTCCGCAAGCATATACATTTCCGTATCACCACCGACACCCATGCCGACTATACCGTCGTTGCCGATGCCGAGAAGCTGGAACGGATTGTCTACAACCTGCTTTCGAACGCATTCAAGTTTACTCCCGAAAACGGGAATATCAATGTCAGCCTGCAGCTGTCCGGCATGAACGGGATACCCGCTTTCCGCCTTCAGGTGAGCGATACGGGAGTGGGAATGCCTGCCGAACACGTGCAGCACATCTTCGAAAGCTTTTATCAGATAGACATCCATCATGCCGGATCGGGCATAGGACTGGCACTGGTGAAGGCATTTACTGAGATGCACCACGGAACCATACAGGTGGAGACTGCACAGGGGCAGGGCACCTGCTTCACCATCGAGATTCCTCTGCGGCAGGACGGAGCAGTGGAGACCGACACGGGACGTAGCGCCATGATTGCCAACCTGAAGGAGGGAGCCGTGCTGGCTGCCGATCAGGAGACACTGCAGACTGACGTGCAGGAGGTTTCGGCAGAAAATCAGGAGACGGTGCTTGTGATAGACGACAATCAGGACATACGCGACTACGTGCGCTCGGTGCTTTCGGGCCGGTACAACATTATCGAGGCTGCCAACGGACAGGAGGGGCTGCAACAGGCCATGAAGCATGTGCCCGACGCCATTATCTGCGATGTCATGATGCCCGTGATGGACGGTATGGAATGTTGCCGGCGCCTGAAATCGGAGTTGCAGACTTCGCACATTCCCGTCATGATGCTTACTGCCTACGCTGCGGACGAACAGAAAATAAAGGGATACGAGTGTGGAGCCGACTCTTACATATCGAAGCCTTTCAGTGCACAGCTGCTTACGGCACGTCTGCGCAACCTGATCGACAACCGCCGGCGCCTGCAGAGCTTCTTTGCCGACGGAAGCAATGCTCCTTTGACACAGAAAACTCCGGTGACCGATATCGACAAGGGATTTCTGGAAAAGCTCTACCGGCTTATCGACGAGCATCTTTCCGATCCCGATCTCAGTGTAGAAGAGCTGGGCGAACAGATCGGGCTAAGCCGTGTACAACTCTATCGGAAGACAAAAGCCATCTGCGGCTATGCTCCCAACGAACTGCTGCGTATTGCACGGCTCAAGCGTGCGGCTTCGCTGCTGGCATCTACCGAGAAAACCATTTCCGAAATCACTTACGAGGTAGGCTTTGGCTCTCCTTCTTATTTCACCAAGTGCTATAAAGAGTATTTTGGCGAGAGTCCTACCGAATTCCTGAAGCGGAAGAAACAAGTATAGGACGAATTAATAAAGATTTGGCTGATAGACTATATCTTTTGTGCGATATAAAATCCGTAGCTATAATAGTCTTTGTATCTCTGATAGAATTCAACCTCTTTTTTGTCTGTCTTAACAATCCGGTGGGCAATATCAAATCCAACCCTTTTACGAAGATTAACAACTCGGATAAAATTCGCTTGGCGCCGACCTCTATACCACTTTGAAACTTCTTTTTCCCCTTTTGTCGCTCGACTACTGTGCGTGTTGACGAAGAGACTTTGATGGCAATTCTGTGTCGAACCATACCATCTTGTTTGCCACTTAATAATCAGTCCAGCATTGGACAACGAGACTGCCCCTGCTTGCAGATTGTGTGGTATCCCTCACGCCGCCGAACGACTGGCGGGGTATTATGCTCCCCAAAAAGAAATTTCGTGGCACACGGGCAAGCCAGGAATGGAAATAATTTTGGCAAATGTCCAATGCAAGGAACATCTCTAACCACCGGAAGCTATCCAATAAAAATGTCACAAAAGGATGTCGCCATGAAGATGGAAAGTCCCCAAATGGAAGCTATTATCAAGACTATTGCATTTTCTTGATTTCGTTATATAAAGCTAACCCTTTTGCCGTAAGCAGATATTTTTGTTTCGGATGATTGGGCTTGTCGGGATATAACACCTTGAGAAAACCGGCTTCGGAAGCAGGGGTTATATAGTTCTCCAAAAATGTCGGACGATGTTTCAGACCGACTTTCTCCATCAATACTTTTAACGATAATTGTTCGTTTGACAAAGCTAACAACAAAGCACGAACTTGTTCGGTTACTTGTACGGTAGGTTGTTCGGTACTTGTACGGTCGATTCGCTGTACTTGTTCTGCTCTCAGTTCTTCCGGGGGATTGACTACCATATACCGATTCCGTAATTCATTGTTCTCGCCCAATAACAAATTACGAAAGAAGAGTTCCAGGTATTCAGAAGTGCGCATGATACCTTTTTGTACGTTTTGGTAATTGGCACGTACTAGCGCATTACGGAAATACCACGAATGATTGGCGAACAGGTCATTTGCTACATCAAACCCCATAGAACGTAGATAGAGAATCGTGAACACGGCAGTCGTCCGGGTATTTCCCTCTCCGAATGGATGAATTTGCCACAGTCCCGATACAAACTGGGCGATATGCCTTACAAGACCGTTTCTGTCCACTTTCGAATAGTCGAACTGGCGTTCCTGTTCCAAGTCGTATTCGATCGCTTTGCGGAGATCGGGAGCGGAAACATACAGCACCGTATCTCCGCGCAGTACCCATTCTTTTTTTGTAATGTTGTAATCGCGGATTTGACCGGCAAATTTGAAGATGCCGTCGAAAATCCGACGATGAATCGATGTCAGTCCGACAAGTGTAAAAGCAAAGGTTTTCTCGGTAAGAAGTCGACGGATGTTGGTCGATGCCATATCCGCTTCGTGGATTTCTGCATCTTCGGGTGTATGTGCTATTTTCGATTGATAATAGCTACGAATAAGCTGTTCGGCTTCGTCGATTGTAATCTCGCCTTCAATATCTTTACGTGCGGTCTCAATTAAGTAGTCGGAAGGCTTCAAGCCATCGACAGCCTGCAATCCTATTGCGGTTCGCCATGCGTAACCCTTCTCCCGCTTCTGAGGCTCGCCTTGGCGTATGTATTCTTCGAAATCCATCATATTTAGTATATTATTGCTTATCTGTCTCAAACATTTTTGCAAGTGAATGATATTCTGCCTTTTCGAATAGATTTATTTCGCCATTTGTCCCCATTCGAATAACATCATTGCAAGTTTTTAATCGTGCTAACATTGGCATGATGATACTTTTGCCATGATTGACAAAGTCATACAACTCTTTTTCTGTCGATGGTATTTTATATCCACCAGAACTACTTGATATTATTACTTCATTATCTCGAAGTCTTGCTATAATTTTATTCCGAAATGTCTGAAGTGATAATTTATCATATCCTAAATATACCAATTGGTTAATAAGTTCTTGTGTGGGTATATATTTCCTTGGCGATTTGTTCATGAATCTAAACAAGAGATAATTCAACACTGCAATTTGCTGTTTGACTTCGTCATCATCTGTGTTATTGTGCGTTTCTATAAAATATTTAGCTTTTCTATAACAGATATCAGCAATTTGTGGATTATACTCAGGATTCAAATCATTCTGAGAAACATTGAATGTATCAAAAGTCTCAGGAAATTCTTTTATTCTTAATATCTTATCTCCTAATACTGATTTGTAATTATAGCCGTCAGATTCCGATATTTTCCTTATATCGTAATTATATGCGAGGGAACCACATACAATATCAGCAACTTGTATAATAATGCTATGTTTACTATTCTCGAACCTAAACAAGCTATTGTCGAATAGATCAAGAGGAATCTCCTTCGACCTAACATACGCTGCAAAAGATTGAAGGTAATCATTACCTCCAACTTCATCTGCAGTAATTGTTAAGTTATTATACGAAATCCTTAATTCTTGATGTACGATGTTGTTCAAGAATTTGTAAAACGGCGTTTTATACCTGAGTCCGGAATTTTCATATATCTTTCGTTTGTCACATACAAATGCGAATACATGAAACGGGAGTTGTTTTAGTTCATTCAGTATAGAAATACGCCTTTTGTGATTCCTTCCAATTTTACTGGATTTTATTTCTCCTTGTTGGAAATATTTTTTTCGGATATTCTCAACACGTTCTGATACAAACGCAAGATCACTTTCGTCTACGATAACTGCACCAATCAAGAAATGGGTAGTACATCCTGGATTGTCGAAATCATATCCGAAAGCTCCGAATTCGTCAATAAAAGCATATTTCTTATTACTCATACTCTAATTATTTATTCACAATCTCTTTAACTGCTTCAATTTTCTGATTGGCAAAGAGAACCACATCTCTTATAATCAACTTTTTGATGGCAGAAATTAAAATTGGCATTGAATCATAATCAATGAATTCTCCTAAAGACGGCAATGAAATAACATCATTTTTAATTTTTTTGTTACTTATACTATCTCCCCAAGAATATCTATGACCTAAACTCTTGTTTATGCAGGTTGCCATATATAGTTGAATATCTTTACATCTTTTTAATTCATCTTTTAATCTCAAAGTCAAATTATGGCTATCGTTAGAGAAGAAATCTTTTTCCTGATAAGTTACAACAAATGTTTTCCCCCCAATAAAAATACAGTTGCCTTTATCCATATATTTCTTGTCGTAAGAAATGTAAGTACTTACAGCATTATTATCTGCACTTGCGCACAAATATGGATATTCTCCACTATTTTTTACAATGTCTTTTGAAAGGATATTTCCTGTATTTTTTATTTCAAACAATTTTGGAACAGAATAATTTTTGAATGATAAACTATTATAATCTTCCAATGCTTTATGTTCTTCATCGGTAAGTTCATAGTTTTTCAATCCTGCTACTGTTAAGTAGGCTTCCAGCTCCTTTATACGCTCCGCTTCTAGCTCCGCTATAAAGGAGCTGATGAAATCAAAATCGATTTTGCCGTTTTCCAAAACGGGAATACGAATAACAATATTCAGAAACGTTTTATCAACATCTCTGACTAAAACAGATAATAGTTTAGGTTTTTGCTTATTTAGGAGAGTAGTGAAAAATAAAACTGAACTTTCAGTAACCTCGAATTTGGGAATTATTTTTCTAATGAACTGTCCTGCATACCAAGGCTTACGCCGATAGAAAAAATCCATCTGCAATAAACCTAAACTCCAAGTCCCCGCTTCGTTAATATTCTCCTTATTTACAAATCCAGTCTCTTGTAAAATGCCCTGATTCAACGAAGTCCGTGTAATGTAATCATAATCCGAACCAAATGTTAATCGATCTGCATTGAAACTCAATGTATTCTGGATTTCAAACAAATCCCCAAGTCGATATTCGCCCCACTTAACCTCGGACAGTTTTTTGTTAAGTGGGGTATCTATTTTCCCAGGCCATCCTCTCCAACTTTTTGGCGTTTCAAAAGATTGGACACTTCCCATGCAAGATAATCTGCAACCGTTTTTTTGAAATCCTGCAAGGTGGGTTTGGTATCGATAGGAGTGGATTGATTCCAGTCTGCTCCATTGTTGGGGTCAATAGTGCCTTCGTAATAATCTGTTTCTGTGAGATATTTTAACTTCTTTTTACCGAAACGCACCAAGTTCACAACCTCCTCGTAACGTTCTTTGGCATGGTCGGTATCCCGCAGATTGCAACTGGCTTTTTTGCGATTGGTACGGGTATATCCATCGTTCGAAAAGTCAATAAACTTTACGATATCATCTTTCGTATGTGCTTCTCCAACCCGAAACACATAGATGTTTGTCTGTACGCTTGATTTGCCGATAAACAAATCAATGGGCATCTTGATACTTGCCAAAAGCGTATTTTTCTTTAATATTCTTTTGTTGTATTCTTTGGCTTTTCCCGAACCGGCAGAATTTTGAATAATGATAGCTGCATAGCCTTTACTCATCATTCCAAGTGCCTTTTCGACAAAATTCATTCCGTTACCATTGGCGGAATACGGGGGGTTCAGGACAAAAGCATCGGCGGGGAATTTTACATTGGTCTCACCAAAACCATAATGGCCATCGAAGTCTTTTAACGAGTCCTTGTTTAGAATATTCGAACTACCGTCTCCCATCAGAATCATATTGAGAACGGCCAACATATAGATACTTGGGAGCAATTCTAATCCAAGTAACTGATTGGCCTTGATCTCTGCTTCTTTCCTTATAAGTTTTTCCGGAGAATGTATGCTGTTTTTTGCGTCGACTAACATTTCGTTCATCGCCGCGACCAACAATCCCGCAGAACCTGTGGCAAAATCCCATACATAGGAATCTTTGGTAACCCGAGCCAATTTTACCAACAGTGTTGCGACATAAGATGGAGTCAAAACGACATCGTTCAATTTATCCTGTGTAAAGCCGAGCCAACTGTACATTTCATTGAAGAGTTTTCCTGTAAAATCGGTAGTTAATCCGATTTTATAGTAAATCCCCAAGGTGTCTACAATTTTGACAAATACCCTTTTAAGCTGGCTTTCCCCTTTCTCCGGTTGGTTGATATTATCCGTTGTCAAGGTGTTCTCCAGGGTTCGAATGATAAGTTGCTTTTTCTCGTCAGGTAAGTGTTTCTCATTCAAAAATGCACGAATCTTTCTCACTATTATATCGCCATCCGTGTTACCTTGCTCTGTCGAGGATTTCAAATCCGACTTTTCAAGTGGAGAGACTTTGTTTGGGATACCGAGTGTTGCGATAATCGATGCCGCAACCAGATATACTCTGTCATTCTCGCCAAGTCCTTTCTCGTGTTGGTAAATCTCATTATTGAGCTTGGTTAAACTTATAGTAATTTCTTTCTCTCGTTGCTCTTTAATCCTGTCTATTTCCTCTTGGGTCAGGCTAAGAGCGTTGACTTTTTCAATGAATTTATCAAAATTAGCGGGTGCTAAAAATGAGAAATCCGAATATTCCCCAACCTTTTGGCCGATACCAAAATTGCTTTTGGAAACATAATATACACCTATTTGATGTTGCAACACTCCGAATTCATCTTTATATCCCGTCATACCGATAGCGATAATATCGGTATAGCTAGTATGATGAAGTATGGCATTCGCATAGTGAACCGCACCATTTACAGCATATGAGTTGATATGTTTGAAATTCGGTTCGTTCTTAGCTGTTTTGTTTTCCACTTGACCTTGGGCATCAAGTTTTTCTAATTTATCTTTATATCCTTTGTATTCAATAAGTATCGGATACCAGTTCAACCGCTTATCCTGTAAAAGCAATTTGGCATCGGGGCGGTTGCCTCCTATACCACCATTTTTAGAGAAATAATCTTCAAGAGCTTTGTCGATCTCCTTATTCAAAGGTTCTTGCTCAAGCTTATAGTCCAATTTATAGGATTTAAGCCAGTTATTAGCCAAATCGGCAATATTGGGCTCAACAGATTGTATGTTCTTTTTTGCCATATCTTATTTTATCTTTATTCAATTAAATCCTTCGGGTTTACTTGGAGAATAATTGCTATTTCGAATAATACATCCAAACTCGGTTGTCGCCTGTTGCATACATAAGAATTGACAATGCAGAAACTCTTTCCGAGTTTTTCGGCTAACCATGTTTGCTTGATGCCTTTTTCTTCGAGCACCTCTTTTATGCGATTCCTTGGCTTGTCCATGTTAAGCCGTTTATATTTGCTACAAAGATATAAAATACAATGTGATAAAAAGATAAAAACAACAAGATTCTGAAAGTGCAATTATCTGTCTGTACCAAACTTTACTATCCTAAGAGTTTCAGTCGTTCGTGTATGGTTTAGATGTGTTAATTATGTTAGAACCATGATTGCAGCGAAAAGAAAAAATACGAGCTTTACTTTATTCCCGTCTTATATATTAGTTCATTAAAGTAAAGTCAAACAAAGGGAAGAAAGGAGATAGCCGCGTCAAGTGACTTATTGGCTCCAGCCATTTTTCTTTTGGCTGCAACTCTGTTGAACAGGTAGAGGCTACGAAAATTCAGTTTAGCTCTATATATAAGCTAAACCAAAGTAATGGTCTGTGTACCGGTTCCACATCCGATGTCTGCTATTCTATAAGGTTGGTTTTTGTCTATCTGTGACAGAGTAATGGCAAGATTTGTCGCTTCTTCGCTACCCGGTCCCTGACGTTTGTTGTTTCGATGCAGGTGCATCATCAGTTCCATTTCATTCATACGCTGTTTGCAATTGATAGGAAACACGCTTATTTTATCTTCCCTTTATTATCTTCTTGATGTCGTTCAGCTTGTTCAGAGCCTCGATGGGAGTGAGGTTGTTCACGTCGAGGTGGAGCAACTCGTCGCGTATCTGGCAGAGCACGGGATCGTCAAGCTGGAAGAAGCTGAGCTGCATTCCGCCGCGGTGTTCGCTGACTTCGGCAAGCGGTTTTCCGGCAATTCCCTGCTGGCGGTTGTCTGTCTCCAGTTGCTTCAGTATTTCGTTTGCCCGTTTCACGATGCTTTTCGGCATTCCTGCCATCTTTGCCACGTGTATACCGAAGGAGTGCTCGCTGCCGCCGCGTTCCAGCTTGCGCAGGAAAATCACCTTGTTGTCTACCTCTTTCACCGAGACGTTGTAGTTCTTGATGCGTTTGAACGATTTCTCCATCTCGTTCAGTTCGTGATAGTGGGTGGCAAACAGGGTGCGTGCCTTTGCCTTGGGGTGTTCGTGGATATACTCCACAATGGCCCATGCGATGGAGATGCCGTCGTAGGTGGAGGTTCCGCGTCCCAGCTCGTCGAAGAGCACGAGGCTGCGGGGCGACAGGTTGTTCAGTATGTTCGATGCTTCGTTCATCTCTACCATGAAGGTCGATTCGCCCACCGAGATGTTGTCGCTTGCCCCCACGCGGGTGAATATCTTGTCCACCAGTCCGATGCGTGCGCTCTCTGCGGGGACAAACGAGCCGATCTGAGCCAGCAGGGTGATCAGTGCCGTCTGTCGCAGCAGTGCCGACTTACCGGCCATGTTCGGTCCGGTGATGATGATGATCTGCTGTGTGGTGCTGTCCAGCATCACGTCGTTGGCGATATACCGTTCGCCTATGGGGAGCTGTTTCTCGATGACGGGGTGACGTCCCTGACGGATGTCGAGCACGTCGCTGTCTTCTACCGTAGGGCGGATGTAGTTGTTCTCGCGTGCCACGTTGGCAAACGACAGCAGGCAGTCGAGCCGGGCTATCTGGTTGGCATTGGTCTGTATGTGAGGGATAAATTCTGTCAGCGCCTGTACGAGGTCGGTATAGAGCTGTGTCTCCAGAATCAGTATCTTGTCTTCGGCTCCCAGGATCTTCTCTTCATATTCTTTCAGCTCCTGCGTGATGTAGCGCTCGGCGTTTACCAGTGTCTGCTTGCGTATCCACTCCTGCGGCACTTTGTCCTTGTGGACGTTGCGCACTTCGATGTAGTAGCCGAACACGTTGTTGTATGCCACCTTCAGGCTCGGTATGCCGGTCAGCTCGCTTTCGCGCTGCTGTATCTGCAGCAGGTAGTCCTTGCCCGAATAGGAGATGCGGCGCAGTTCGTCCAGTTCGGCGTTGACACCGTCTTTGATGACGCCTCCCTTGTTGGCAAGCAGGGGCGGGTCGTTCTTTATCTCGCGGTCGATGCGGTCGCGGATGGAGATGCAGAGGTTCAGCAGCTCGCCTATGCGGTTCAGGCTGGCGTTGTCTGCCTCCATGCATGCCTTCTTGATGGGCTCGATGGCTTGCAGCGCCACTTTCAGCAAGACCACTTCGCGGGGCGACACACGGCCTACGGCCACTTTGGAGATAATCCGTTCCAGGTCGCCTATCAGGTGGAGCTGTTCCTCTATCAGTTCCTTGAAGTCGGGGTGGCGGAAGAAGTATTCCACCACGTCGAGCCGCTCGTTAATCGGTTTCACCTCTTTCAGCGGGAACACCATCCAGCGTTTCAGCAACCGTGCCCCCATCGGGCTGATGGTGCGGTCTATCACGTTGAGCAGGCTGCTTCCGCCTTCGTTCATGCTGCCCACCAGTTCGAGGCTGCGCACGGTAAACTTGTCAAGCCGTACGTACTTGTCTTCTTCGATGCGTGCCAGCGAGGTGATGTGTCCTATCTGCGTGTGCTGCGTCATCGTGAGGTATTGCAGGATGGCTCCCGAGGCGATGATACCGTTTTTCAGGTGTTCCACCCCGAATCCCTTCAGGTTCTTCGTTTCGAAGTGGCTCAGCAGTTTCTCGCGGGCAGTGGTTTCGGTAAACACCCAGTCGTCCAGCTCGAAGGTAAAGAACTTGTTGCCGAAGTTTCCTTCGAACATCGGCCGTTTGCCGCGTTCGAAGAGTATCTCTTTGGGTGCGAAGTTGTTCAGCAGCTTGTCTACATAGTCGAACGTTCCTTCGGCAGTCAGAAACTCTCCGGTAGAGATGTCGAGGAATGCCACTCCGCACGCCGTTTTCCCGAAGTGTACGGCGGCAAGGAAGTTGTTCTCCTTGTAGTTGAGCACATTGTCGTTGATGGAGACTCCGGGAGTTACCAGCTCGGTGATGCCCCGTTTCACCAGTTTCTTGGTCAGTTTCGGGTCTTCCAGCTGGTCGCAGATTGCCACCCGTTTTCCTGCGCGTATCAGTTTGGGCAGATAGGTGTCCAGCGCATGGTGAGGGAATCCCGCCATTTCGATTGTCTTTCCTTTCCCGTTGGCACGTTTGGTCAGTGCGATGCCCAGAATCTCCGAAGCCACAATGGCGTCGGTGGAATAGGTTTCGTAGAAGTCGCCGCAACGGAACAGCATCACCGCGTCGGGATGCTTTGCCTTCAGGTCCAGAAACTGTTTCATCATGGGGGTCAGTACGATTTCTTCTTCGCTCACAGTGGTCTCCTTTTCTTTTTTATGGTTTTCTCTTTTTTTTGTGTAGGCAAAGATAGCTGTTTTTGGGCAACTCGCGGCAGAAAAAACGGGGGATTCTTTGTTTGCAGGCCTACCGGTATGGAAGCTGTTTCTTAATAAACCGGTGGTTTCTCTTAAAACGTGTTATAAACGGAATGTTTTTCTTCCAATCGCTTGCATAATTCGTCTGGTCATGTATCTTTGCAATGTGTTTTTCATAGTATTAGATTTAAGGTTAACAAAAGGTTTGGGGCAAGGCGTTGCCCCATTTTTTTTGCCTTGAAATCTGCTCTCCCTTCTTCCTCCCTCCCCCGGTGAGCATAGCTGCCGGAAACGAAGGTTGTTTTGTACTTTCTCTCTCCCCTGCCCTGCTGCCAGCATCTGTCGGCACGCTGTTTTGCCTGCCCCGTGACGGTGCAGAAGAATTATGCTTCAGAAATAGGTTTCTGTTTCCCTCAAATCCTGTCTTCTTTTCGCTATGAATTGTTTACAAAATATTGGTTTTTATCGGTTGAAAAATTTAATTATGAAACTATTTGTTTTCTAATTAAAAATTATTCTATCTTTGCAGTGTGTGAAAAGAGAAAGGATAGTTTCAATATAGCAACAAACAAGCATGATGAACCATGAAAAAGAACGTGATTACTCCGAATAGTTTTCAGGATGAACATTCCCCGCCATCTTTTGCCTCTCTGCCGGAGAAAGACATTGCCGGCGACAGCAAAGGTTATCCAACGCATTGGGAAAGGTTACCCAATCTGTTGGCAAAGGTTAGCTGACGCGACAGCAAAGGTTAGCGATGAGTTTGTGAGTTTTTAAGTTTATAAGTTCTTAAGTTTTTGAGTTTTTGAGTTTATGAGTTTTTGAGTTGATGAGTCTTATGGTTAATTTGATTCTTCATACCCTTGTTAACTCACAAACTCACAAACTTACAAACTCACAAACTTAAAAACTGAATAAAAATAGCGTACGAATATGAAAACTTTATCTGTAACATCACTTTATACCTGCGGACACTGCAAACGGCAGCTTCCGCCTGAGGCCTTCTACACGGTCAGGAAGACACAACGCCCTTCCAACTACTGCAAGGAGTGCCGGAAAGCCATCAGCCGGCGGCAACGGACAGCGGAGAAAACACACCTGCTGGACGCTCCCACCCTGCCCCTCTCCTATCCGGTAATCACCGACATCGAGGAAAAGGAACTACGGATGCGACTGATTATGAAAGCCATCCGCTTTGTGCAGGAGAGCGTCGAGAGAAAAAGGCGGAATGAAGCACTGAGAATGATGAACGAAGAATGAAAAACAGAAAATAGAAAACTTTTATGGCAAGAATACAAAAACAGGGGCTGGACTATTTCCCCATCAATACCGACTTTGTACACAACCGTATCGTCCGCCGGCTCATGAAGCAGGAGGGCGACCGGGTGCTGGGCGTACTGCTTGAGATATTCTCGTGTCTTTATGGCGGCGAGGGATACTACGTCTGTGCCGACCGCGTGTTCTGCGAGGATCTGGCTTCCGAACTGTTCGACACCACTGCCGACGATGTGGAGCGCATCATACGCCTTGCCGTAGAGCATGGACTGTTCGACAGCGGCATGTTTGCCGCCCACCAGATACTTACCTCGGCCGACATCCAGCGCCAATACCTGCTCTGCACCAAACGCAGAAGCACAACCCGCTTGAATTCAGACTATTGCCTGCTTCCGGAGGAGGAAATACAGCCGAAGGAGAAGCAGAAAAGCAACGCTGCAGACGGAATTAATGTAACATTTAAGCCCGAAAATGTTACATCCGGTACACAAAGAAAAGAAAAGGAAAGTAAAGAAAAGGAAAGTAAACAGAAAGAAAACACCCCTCTTGATCTCCCCTGCCGGGAGAAGCAGGAGGACAAGGGCTGCATCGTGGAAACTGCGGAAGGCTGCGGACAAGGCACGACAGCCGGACAGAGAGCTCCAGCCTCTACTACGCCTTCTCCTGCTGCCGCTCCTTCCTCTGCCGCCGGAAAGGTGTGGACACAGGCACGCATAGACGCCCTGCAACCCCCTGAGGACGGGGTGCCACGCAATTTCGACGGACTGCGCGACAACCTGCGCCTCTACCGCATCCCTCCGGCGGAGCAGTATGCCATCATCAGTCTGAGCAACTACGGAGCCATCGGCGGCAAGGTCTGGAAAGGACTTGCACAGCTGCGCATCAGCAACGGAAAGATCAGGCTGCCCGGTCGGTTTCTGCTAAGCGTTGTAAACAACAGGGGGAGTTCCTGAGTTCACCACAGAGGACATCTCACCACAGAGGACACAGAGTTGCACAGAGTTTTTTGAGGAAGGTGCACCACAGATTACGCAGATTTACACAGATTATTATACGGGGATTTACGCAGAATTCTCATGCCAAAGGAAGATTGTAAATGGCTAATAATCTAATATTTATCGCAAAAATTCAAATGCATGAATCTGTGATAATCCGTGTAATCCGTGGTAAAATTTTCCTCTGTGTGACTCTGTGTCCTCTGTGGTGACCCCCCCAAAAAAAAATGCCGATTTATTAACGGCAAACTTCAAAAACGTTTGGTTACAATATGAAACCTTCTTATCTTTGCAATGTCGATAAGCTTAGAGATAAAAACAAAATGATTTATTAATTTAAAACTTTTAGAATTATGCCAGTACTTTACAAGCCTTTCCAGTCCGTTCTGGAAAACAAAGAAGAAAAGCGCCTGTTCTACCCGCGTGTGGTGCTGACAGGCAACGTAGACACCGAGCAGATAGCCCGCGAAATAGCTGCTTACAGCTCGCTGACTACCGGTGATGCCAAAAACACATTGGACAACCTTGTGACCGTGATGACGCAGCACCTGCAAGCCTCGGAGAGCGTCACCATCGACGGTCTGGGGACGTTCCGGATCACGATGCTGTCCGGCGGCCGCGGTGTGGAGACAGCCGACGAGGTGTCTGCCGCACAAGCCACCCTCACCATCCGTTTCACTCCGGCAACCACCCGCAACGCCGACCGCACGGTGGCTACCCGCTCGATGGTGACCGGTGCACGCTGCGTCCGCTTCGACAAGATCAATGCCCCCAGTGATGGCAGCGAACCGGGTGCCGGTGAAGAAGAGGGCGGTGGAGAATCGCCCGATCCGATTGTGTAAGAAAGGAAGTTTCGCAAGTTGCTCAGCCTCTTGACCAACAAGCAGTTGAGCCTGCGAAACACCCTCCTCAAACTCACAAACTCATAAACTTAAAAACTTACAAACTTAAAACCTTACAAACTTAAAAACTTACAAACTTAAAACCTCAAAACCTATGGCAATCAAGAAATCCGTATGGGATACCATCCTGAAAGTGATCATCGCCGTAGCTTCCGCCGTGCTTGGCGCAATAGGCGGCAATGCGATGAACGTGTGAGAGCATTTCACCACAGATTGCGCATATTATCGCATATTATTCCAGTTGATTATCTGTACATTACGAACCGTTCTGTGTAAATCTGTGTAATCTGTGGTGAGTTTTGATACACCCTCACAGGGAGGGATTATACTTCAAATAATTTACAAACCATGAACAATCCATTTCTTTTAAACAGTATCCTGCCATGCCGGTGGGAACTCAGACAACCTGCTGCCCGCCAACGCCGGGCGGTGAAAACCGTGCGGCAGAAGGTGGAAGGTTGGGAGAATGCGGTGAGAATTGTCATCGCAGTCGCAAAGAAAGAAACCTTTAAAAATGAACAGATTATGAATCGTTTTTTCAAGAAAAGCATATTGTCCGTCTGTCTGTTGGCAGGCATTCCGTTTGTCGGAGCAGGGGCACAGCATCCGGCACCTCCGGACACGGTTGCCATCCGTCCAAGCAGTCGGACGGCTGGACCGGAGTACGAATATGACAGAAACGGCAATCTGACCAAAGATTTGAACCGGAATATTAGCAAAATAGAATACAATTGTTTAAATTTACCGCAAAACATTGTGTTTATGAACGGCAACAGCATCCTGCACGAATATATGGCCAACGGTGAACTGGTGAAGACCACCTACAAAGTCAGCGGAAAGGCAGACCGTGTGGTGGAATATAACGGCAATGCCATCTACGAGAACGGCGAGCTGAAGATGCTGCTCAACGAAGCGGGTTATGTCAGCATGCCGGATAAGAAGTTCCACTTCTACATCAAAGACCATCAGGGAAATATCCGTGCAGTGGCGGATGCCGAAGGGAATGTGGAAGAGGTGAACGATTACTATCCGCTGGGCGGACTGATGTCGGGCACTGCCTCCAATGGCTTCCAGCCCTACAAATACAACGGCAAGGAGCTTGAACGTGCCAACGGGCTGGACGAATACAACTACGGCGCCCGCCGCTACGACCCCATGCTGGGCAGATGGCACGCGCCCGACCCGATGGCGGAACAGTATTCTGGGGTCAGCCCGTATGTTTACTGTCTGAACAACCCGCTGAAATATGTTGATCCTATTGGTAAAACTGTGCATATCTATTACCGCAATGCCCAAGGGCAGAAGGTATACTATCCTTATAGTGGAGGTACAGTAAGAAACAGCAATCCTTTTGTGCGTGCAGTGGTAGCTGCCTATAATTTTAATAAGGCGAATGGCATAAGTGCCGGAAATGGCGGGGGAGGATCTACCGTTGAAATGGTAGAAAAGTCTGAGATAATAGACATCATGCAGACAAATGGTGAAAGTAAATATGCTCCTGATGCAACGAGAGGCACTCTTTATTGGAATCCTGCTCTTGGAGCAAAATATGCCAACGGTACGGTTGTTTCTCCAGCCACCATATTAGACCATGAAGCAGCCCATGCACTTGAGCATAAAAGAAGACCTGCAAAATATGAAGCTGCCCGTTCCACCCCAGATAGTCGATATTCTAATGAAGAAGAACGCAGAGTCATTACCGGGCCGGAGCAAAAGACGGCTGCTGCTAACGGAGAAATCAGCCGAGGAGGAGTTACCCGGACAAATCATGGAGGAACCTCAGTTGTAACGAAAGGTGTCACGTCTAATCAAATAGTAAAAGAGTATGAAGAAAAGACTTGGTCAAGCGAAGTTGTGGAATAAAGGAAAATATTGCACATGCCTGTACATGCTTTCTCTTTTGACTTTACTGGGTGCGTGTGCTTCACGCAAGACAACTTCTCATAAGATCCTGATTGTTCCAGAAGATGTGGAAGCAATAAAATTCTGGTATTTTTCGCCGGGTGGTGATTTCGGTTACGACGGAGGTGATATTGTCTTTACCCTTCACCGAAGAGATACCCTTATCACAGACCGGAGGGTCATTGAGCGGTACGCGACATTGTTGAACCAGTTGGATTCGACTGCTCCAAATACGTATTATGGCTTGCAGGTAGCATCCGCCTTTAAATTCAAGGAAAAAGAAGGGAAGAAAAAGAAGAATCTCGGTATTTGCGTGGACTATGAACGGGGGATTATTACCATCGACGACAGTATGGTAATGAAAAGTAACCGAAGGAAACTGAAGCGTTTTGTATTCGATGTACTTTATGACCCACTACCGCCTGATGCTTGGAATTTCCTTGATTATAGGGATTCTCCTGAAGAATCAAAGAGAATTTTTGGGGAAATAAAACGTGATGAAGAAGCCTTGGAACGCCAGAAATTTCTCATTCGGAAAATCAAGAGAAAATCCGGTTATTGGATTGTCTATGCTGAAAGGAACGATTCCATCTTTAAGATTGTCAGTGAAGATAAGACTTTGGAAGGATATGATTTTAATCCGGCTGAATATGACAAGAAACTCAAACGAGGCATGAAAGAATTTTTGGAATTAGTCAAGATATTTCCAACAGACTCACTGTCCAATTCTTCTTTTCCTACATCATCCGGAAGACAGGGTTTGCATATGCCTAACGGCGATGTGATACCTGTAGAAAAGAAATCACATAGCACGATTTATCGGGCACTTGATTTGCGGGGATGTTATTATATTGGATTAAAGAATAATCGCTACTGGGAAATAGAAGCTCGAGATGATTAATCAGAACCGAACCATACTCCCAGAGTTTCATTCCCAATAACATCAAGAAAATGAAGAAGCGAAGAAAGAAAAAATGGACAACCAAGAATACACACTTCAAGAGGATGAAGAAGAGGGAGGATGTTGAAAAAACAGACATTTACCTCAAAATAGCAACCATCCTTGTAATAGCAGCAGCTATTTTGAGTATTTTGGTAATAGCCTCAAACAACCATGTGGTGGGCTACGACCACTTCATCGGAATCCCTTACGAATGGGTGCGTTCCTTGTACGACAGATAAACTTTCTATTATTCTATTAAATGGCTATGGTATGAAAAGAAGAAAGAAAAAATGGACAACCAAGAATACGCATTTCAAGAGGATGAAGAAGAGGGAGGATGTTGTTAAGAAAGATAGTATTTATGTCAAAATAGTAGACATTCTTGTTATCATTGCAGCCATCATAAGTATCTTGGTAATAGCCTCAAACAACCATGTGGTGGGCTACGACCACTTCATCGGAATCCCTCACGAATGGTTGCGTTCCTTGTTTGACAGATAAGGTTGAATAGAGGTGTTCTTTGCTTCTTCAGGCATTTGGAAACATTCAATTTAGTTTAATTCTTTGGCATGCGGGTATCGGCCGGTGCGACAGTCCCAAAGACTGGCGTATCCGGATGTTCTGCACCCTGTTTTCAGGGTGTCCTGCCCCCGCCATGTCTTTCAGTCAACACATTATCTTATTAAAAACGAACAATTTATGAAACGATATTTATTGAAACAATCAATCATTAAACAGCCGGCAATGTCTTCCTTGGCGAAAGCCTTGCTGGTGAGTTTCTGCATGTGTCTGCCGCTGGTCTCCATGCGCGGACAGCAACAGATCAGTCTGGACGTACCACGCATTGTGCCGGTGTCGCCGGAAGCGACGATGATGGAGAAATTCCAGTCGTATCCGGTAGACCTCTGTACGGGCGTGCCTGATATTACGATTCCGCTGTATGAGATAGATTTAGGTGAACTGACTATCCCCGTGACACTGAGCTATCATGCCTCGGGACTGAAGCCGAAAGAGCGCAGCGGGCTTGCCGGAACGGGCTGGACGCTGAACCTGGAACCGTCCATCATGCGTGAGATCAAGGGTGTGCCGGATGACGATCAATATGGGTGGTTCAACCGGTATAATTCATGGAATACTGTTCCTACAGGTGTTTGGGAAAAATATGAATATTATAATAAGAAAGTAGATAATATGTATGATACCCAACCGGACAAATTTGTCTATAAACTTCCAAGCGGTGGTGGAAGTGGGTATTTTCTTAATGATTACACTTCTTTATCTGCTATTCCATTAACCAACGACAATGTTCAGTATCATGGTATCAATATGGATATTACGGATGCTTCGGGAATATTGTATGAATTTCACGGTGCAAATGAAAAAACAGGTAATTACATAACCCGTTGGATGTGTACTGCCATTTTTTCACCCCGTCATTCTATTCCTTTGGCCACATTTAATTATACAAACCGGATAAATTCCATGAATCCTGGCAGTTATTACAATCTAGACAGTAAACTTGTCATTAATCAAAGAAATGGATCTGATCCTAAAACTGTATTGACTAAGCAAATTACCAATACGAATCAACATTATTCAGTAGAGGCATCTATAGAAATGGGAGACGAACAGCCCTATGATGCTGTGTTAACTTCCATTCCTGAATCGGCTGCTGGAGTTCATTATCCATTGAATGAACGTTATGTAAGCGGAACAATGAATGAGTGTCAGCTTGAAAGTGTTGATTTTTTTAGTAATACCTTGAATATTGAATATGGTTCAACTGGTAATTCTCCTAATAATACACCAGTGTATAAGCGCATTTCAGTAACCGATTGTTATGGAAATACGATACGTAATATTGATTTCTTTATTACACCTTATAATAATGCAACATCTTTAGCCAAGTTGGATTCTATACGGATTACAGCTCCGGGAACAGATCCGCGTGTATATTCTTTTCAATATATAACTCCTCAGAAAGTACCTTCTGTTTACACTACTGCTGTCGATCACTGGGGATATTGTAACGGTGCCAATGATGAGGATGACAACCAATTGACAATACCAGGTTTTCATGAGACCGTCAACATTTATTTAGGAAATGGTTTTTATGGAGATGTCCGGTTAGTACATGAAGGAGTGAACCGTGAACCTGACCATAATTGGACACAAGTCGGTGTTTTATCTCATATAACCAATCCGCAAGGAATTGAGACCAATTTCAGTTATGAAGGAAACTATGGGGCATTCCGCAACCACAGCGATCTTTCAACAAAAGAAGATTATCTTCATCCTGTAGGGGGACTGCGCATCAAAAGTATTTCAGTATGTGATCCATATACAAATAAATGCCAAACAACCAGTTATCTATATGGATTAACTAAACTTTACGAGCCAGGTTATAATCCCATTTGGGGTGGAGGGGCAATCAAGCACATTGTCTCCATGCGCGATTACCGGACATCATCCAGACGTTATGCAGAGAGTAACGACGGACATTCAAACTGGTTTGAAGACCTGATCACTTACAGTTCGATGCCATATACCAACATCACATTTAACAATGGCAGTGCTGTAATCTATAATATAGTCAGAGAGACCGTACGTGCCGATGAGGCTTACAATCTATGTACTGATTATTACTACGAGGTAACTCCTCACGCCTTTGAGAATGTGTTGACATGGCATGAAGGTGCTTCTTCTACAGCTGTATCCGATTTTCTAAACAGCCGTCCGGAAAGTATTTTAAGGAAACTTTTTCTGCCTTTTCCTTCACATCCTCAAGCGCTTTCGGATGATTATGTATGTCATCACCTGTCGACTAACCAGCATAATGGGCATTTAGTGGAAAAAGTAGAATATGAAGGAGGAAGTCCCGTACGGCATACGGAATATGTTTATAACGAAATCCGTTCGGGGATTCTTACAGAAATAGACATACCTGTACGTCTGCTTTCTGTTCCTTCTGATGCCTACCTTAGGAATTCTGGTATTCTATCGGGTAGTCGTTTCTTCATTATCGGTAATTATTACATTCCTAATAAAGAAACTGATGATGTTCAAACCACTTTTTATCTGGATAATACGACTTATTATGCTCTTTCAACGGAGAAGATTACCGAATATTGTTTCTTGAACGGAAAAACAGATTCTATTACACAGGTAAAAAAGTATAGTTATGATATTGATGCTTTAAATCCGGGTATATCCCTATCTCCTTGCAGTGTGGAAACTCTAAGTAGTGATGGTAGTTTTATTTTGGACGAATATGAATATTTGGAAGATTTCCCCAATCTGTTGACGTTACACCGGCATACAGAGAACGGACATTGGTCAGAACGGACTATCAACTACCGTGAAAACACATGTTTTCCTTTATCGATACGTAGTAGAACAGACCGTTCTTCCAACTATCGGGACGAACTGGTATATACTTTATATGATTCCTACAACAATGTGGTAGAACTTCGCGGGAAAAATCAGACCCCTATCACTTTCCTGTGGGGATATGGCAGCCGCTATCCGATAGCTTGTATAGAAAATGCTACCCGCGATCAGGTAATAAAAGGGATGGGATATTCTTCCAGTGACATACCGGACTCATGGGCTGCAATAGAGGAGCCAGATGAATCGGTCTTCCAAAAAATTAATTCTCTTCGTGATGTTTTGCCTTCGGCAAAAGTTACTGTATACCGGTATTCTCCAATGCATGGTGTTACAGCTGTAACTGATCCGAATGGTATCACTACCGGTTATGATTACGATGTTTACGGGCGGCTTATCGGGAGTTTTTACCACACCTCGGATTTTTCAAAGAAAATTCTTTCTCGTCATATTTACCGCTTTTATGGTAAATAGATTCTTGAAATTGAATATTAAAAACTGATTTCATATAAAAACTGCAACTTATTATGAAGAAATATATTTTCCTATTAGCTTTTATATTATTTTCAATAACCGCATCGGGCCAACTATGTAACTATGAATACCGACTGACAAGTGCTATTCCTATAGGTATTTATAAATCTCCTTTTTCTTATACAGATACCTGTTATACAGGTGATTATCCGGATAGTTTTCAGGGAGAGTATATGCTTCCTCCATTGTCTGGCAGTCGCGATGTTTTCTACAAACTTACTTTAACCCGTTCGTTGGATATAAAAGTCCTTCTTTCCTGGAAGCAAAGCCCTTTACTTCTTGTGCATTTACTGGACTCCTCTGGCAAACTGATTCAAGGAAGTGTATCTGGAGCAACATTTTCTCTTTTACCCGGAAATTACTATTTCGTAATTGAAGCCGAACCATCTTTTATTTCCGATGTGATACTTCCTGTTGATACAATTAAGGTCAATATAGAAGGTACAACACGTACAGAAGGTGAGGATTTTTTTCATCCTTTTGAACTGGGAACATATACATCCGACTTTCAACTGACTCCAACCGTATATCCGATGGATGAATACAGGATGGATTATTATCGTACAGGAGTCTCGCAATATGATGAGTATCTGCATGATGCCGTTTTCCGCATAAAGTTTGATTGTCCTATGAAAGTGAGTATGGACAATTCCGGTACTGTATATGTACCCAATAAAAATCACTATGAATCTAAACTTTTGAATGCTTATGGTGATACTCTGATTGTTCGTCGGGATGGTTATTCAAACAATCGTATTGTCTCAATTCCTGCAGGTGTCTACTACCTATATGTATGGGCAAACATCAAAAGTTTTGCCTCTTCCAATAAAATCATTGTAAATTTAAACGGAACTGTAGATAAGAACGGAAGTGAGTCTGGGGAAATTGGTATACCAGATACAATTCCCGGATATCCTCACATGATTAATCTGATTCCTCGACAAGAGACCTCAGATTTTTCCAATCCCAATAAGATTGAATATTTTCAGGAAATATTATATTATGACCATTTTGGAAAGTTGGAGGAACGAATACAATCTGGATTTACACCTTCAAGAAAAGACCTTCTTACTCTCACAGAATACGACGGATTTGGACGTCAAACTTATCAATGGCTTCCCATTCCTGTAGACAGTGTATCATGTTGCTATGTTCATCCTGCCTACTTAAAACGTGCAGCCAGACTTTCTCCCATCTATAAGTTTGACCCATATCCATATTCACGTTTCCAATATGAACAGTCATCAATTGGGAGAAAACTTACAGAAAACCAACCAGGTGTTGATTGGCATTCTTTAGGACACCTAAATCGTAAAGAATACTTAACTAATACAAACTATGCAGGTAATGACTATATGGTTTATTTATATCGTTGTAAAACAGACTCTTTGATTTGTGAAAAAAGATATTCCAACAATAGTCTTTATGTAATCCGCACCACGGACGAGGACGGCAACATCAGCTACGAGTTCAAGGACAAGGCAAACGGGAAGGTTCTTCTTAGCCGGCAGATGAACGGGGAAGAGGCACACGACACCTATTACGTTTACGACGGCAACGGCAACCTGTGCTTTGTGCTCCCTCCAATGGCGGCGGACGCACTGGCAGCCGCAGGCACGTACACCGTGAGCAACGACGCCCTGCAGAAGTATGCCTACCTCTACCGCTACGACGGCTACAACCGTTGCATCTACAAGAAGCTGCCGGGAGCCGATCCTGTCTATACGGTGTACGACGCAGCCGACCGCCCGGTATTCACACAGGACGGACAGCAACGGGAACGGGGAGAATGGACGTTCAATATATCCGATAGCTTCAACCGCGTCGTGCTGACGGGCACTTGCCATAATGTGCTGGACTATACCCAAAATCCGTTGGATACATTGGTTGTGAAAGCCACCTGGGCAAACACGACGAATGCGCTGAAGGGCTACACGGTCACAGGCGTAACACTGACTACCCCCACGGTGCAACAGGCAAACTATTACGACAGCTACGAGTTCTTGGGTTTGAACGGCATCCCGAACAACAGCACCACCGCATACGCTGCCGCCGAAGGCTACGGCGAACGGTTCAACGGCGGCTGCCGTGGACAGCAAACCGGTATGTGGCAAGCCAACCTGAACGGAGGGCAAGCTCTGTATAGCGTAAACTATTATGACGACCGCTACCGGATGGTCCAACAGAAAGGCATCAACGGCAACGGCGAACAGACCGCCACCTATACGCACTTCAGCTTCACCGGTCAACCGCTGAAGATAAAGAGGGTGCAGGGAGCGAATACGGAAGTGCTTGACTATACCTACGACCATGCCGACCGTCTGCTGACAACCGTTTACCGACTTAACAACGACCCGGCAGTCACACTGGCAGACAATGTCTACGACGAAATCGGCCGCCTGATTACCGACCGCAGGAACGGCAACGCCAACCTGAAAACAGACTATGCCTATAACCTGCGTTCGTGGGTGAAAAGCATCACCAGCCCGCTGTTTACCCAGACGCTGTATTATCAGGAGAATATTGCCGGGAATACCCCGTGCTATAACGGCAATATCAGCCGCATGCAGTGGAGGACAAGCAAGGATGCCCAAGAAAGGGGCTACCGGTTTACGTACGACAACCTGAGCCGGATGAAGAATGCCGTCTACGGGGAAGGAAGCACACTGGCAGCCAACGTGGAACGCTTCAACGAACAGGTGACCGCTTACGACAAGATGGGAAATATCCTCGGCTTGTTGCGTTATGGGCAAATATCAGCAACAAGTTACGGCCTGATAGACAACCTGAACCTGACGTATAACGGCAACCAGTTGCAAGCCGTATCGGACAACGCCACCAACAGCGTCTACGGCAATGGAATGGAGTTCAAGGACGGGGCAACCGCCACAACGGAGTATGAATACGACAAAAACGGCAACCTGACCAAAGATTTAAACAAGAATATTAGCAGAATAGAATACAATTGTTTAAATTTACCGAGTCGCGTAACGTTTGCGAATGGTGACAGCATCCGGTACGAGTATGCAGCCGACGGAACGAAGCTCCGCACGGTATATACCATAGGCGGTACAACCACCACAACAGACTACTGCGGTAATGCGGTCTATGAGAACGGCGTGTTGAAGATGCTGCTGAACGATGCGGGTTATGTCAGCTTCCCGGACAAGAAATTCCACTTCTACATTAAAGACCATCAGGGCAACGTAAGAGTTGTTGCAGATGCCGAAGGGAATGTAGAAGAGGTGAACGATTACTATCCGTTTGGCGGACTGATGTCGAATGCAACGGGAAATGAGTTCCAGAAGTACAAGTACAACGGCAAGGAATTGGACAGAAAAGCCGGATTGAATCTGTATGATTATGGGGCGAGGTTTTATGATCCGGCGATAGGAAGATGGCATGTGGTGGATCCGATGAGTGAGGTTAAACATGCAATAGGAACGTATGCATATTGTTTGAATAATCCAATGAATCTGATTGATCCAACCGGTTGCTTAGAGTCTACCCATACGGATTCGCTTGGGAATGTAGTTAAAGTTTACAATGATGGAGATATGGGGGTATACAGGCATAATACCGATAAAGAAGGAACGGAACGTGAATTGGCTGAACTATATTCAGAAAACAATACTTCTGCTGATGGAGAATATATGGGAAAAACAAGATATTGGAATGAGTTTCTTACAGATGGAGGTAAGATATATCCTGGTACACGTATTTTGTTTGGCACCAGTTGGGATCGGTGGATTGAAGCGTTGAATGCAGAAGCAGCGCAAGCAGGCCTTTCCGTTACTGCTTTTCGTTCTCTTCCCGGTAAGGCGTATGATATAAAGACTTCTCCTATACTTTCTCCTGATGGTCCATATACAGGGCGCTTGTTAGGTGGAGAATATGTTTCGGCTCGTTCAGCAGGCAATTTCTTAGCAGGAATGAATGGAGCAACAGGAACGATAGGTGGACAATATATATCTTTAGAACTTTACATGAGAATGGCTGGCGCTTTGCATTCCATGCAGAATGGTACAAATCCATTTGTCTCTCCCTATTATGGAGAAATAGAAAGTGCAGGACGCTGGATTGTGTCTGGATTTAATTATGGTGTATATAAAGTTGTTTCTAAAAACTGGATAGCTCAATAATTGTAATTTAACAAGTAAGAGGGATTTTCCCTCTTACTTTTATCATATAGTCGATGAGTATGTTTATGAAGAGAGCGATTTCAATATTAAAACTCAAGCTTTGGTTAAGACGTTCGTTAGTACGTTTTACATGGATATTTGTAAAATGGTTTACGCTTTATTATTGCCTGCTTTTCTGTTGGAATATAGTTTTTTGGAAAAATCATAGGTCACATAAGATTTATATTCCTGAAACTAATGAGAATTTATATTTAGTATACAGGGAAAACCGTTATGATATTGATATCGATATAAAATTGTCAACGTGTAATTGGCTTATCTATCATCTACCCAAACATGAATATAATCTTATTGCAGACCCTGTTTATTATAAGGTCTCAAATGATTCTTTATTTTTAATCGTTAATGACACTATTCCCAAACCGAAGAATTTCAGAGCTAAAACTAAGATTATTCAAATTACAAGAAGAGCTTTTTTTCGGACATCTGGTTATTCTATATGGACGGAGAAAGAACATGATATATTGGAATCACAAGGATATCAAAAATTCCCTTAGAGAATACGCCTCTTGCCTTGCGTAAAAGATTATAAAGAAATTGATTTTCAGACCAAGATTTAAAATCCGGTTAAAGCATATATTAGTACGTTTTACATGGATATTCATAGTATTGTTTACGCTTTATCATTGCCTGATTTTAAGTGATGTGCTTGGAGGACAAGCAGGAGGATTATTAGGAAATAGAGTAAAGTCAGGTTTTCAGAACTCAGAAAAAGGGAAGCTCCTGGCGTTCCCACAGTGTCCGTAGCGATTATCTGACCAACACTTCTTCCGTTTCCAGCCATCGCGTATGGCTTTACCGCTGTTCGGGCGATACCCTTTTCTGTTCCGGGCAGTATGGTAACGGCTATCTGGACGGCGTCCAGACCACGGACGAGGACGGCAACATCAGCTACGAGTTCAAGGACAAGGCAAACGGGAAGGTTCTTCTTAGCCGGCAGATGAACGGGGAAGAGGCACACGACACCTATTACGTTTACGACGGCAACGGCAACCTGTGCTTTGTGCTCCCTCCAATGGCGGCGGACGCACTGGCAGCCGCAGGCACGTACACCGTGAGCAACGACGCCCTGCAGAAGTATGCCTACCTCTACCGCTACGACGGCTACAACCGTTGCATCTACAAGAAGCTGCCGGGAGCCGATCCTGTCTATACGGTGTACGACGCAGCCGACCGCCCGGTATTCACACAGGACGGACAGCAACGGGAACGGGGAGAATGGACGTTCAATATATCCGATAGCTTCAACCGCGTCGTGCTGACGGGCACTTGCCATAATGTGCTGGACTATACCCAAAATCCGTTGGATACATTGGTTGTGAAAGCCACCTGGGCAAACACGACGAATGCGCTGAAGGGCTACACGGTCACAGGCGTAACACTGACTACCCCCACGGTGCAACAGGCAAACTATTACGACAGCTACGAGTTCTTGGGTTTGAACGGCATCCCGAACAACAGCACCACCGCATACGCTGCCGCCGAAGGCTACGGCGAACGGTTCAACGGCGGCTGCCGTGGACAGCAGACGGGAGTCTGGCAAGCCAACCTGAACGGAGGGCAAGCTCTGTATAGCGTAAACTATTACGACGACCGCTACCGGATGGTCCAACAGAAAGGCATCAACGGCAACGGCGAACAGACCGCCACCTATACCCACTTCAGCTTCACCGGTCAACCGCTGAAGATAAAGAGAGTGCAGGGAGCGAATACGGAAGTTCTGGACTATACCTACGACCATGCCGACCGTCTGCTGACAACCGTTTACCGGCTCAACAACGATCCGGCAGTCACACTGGCAGACAATGTCTATGACGAAATCGGCCGCCTGATTACCGACCGCAGGAACGGCAACGCCAACCTGAAAACAGACTATGCCTATAACCTGCGTTCGTGGGTGAAAAGCATCACCAGCCCGCTGTTTACCCAGACGCTGTATTATCAGGAGAATATTGCCGGGAATACCCCGTGCTATAACGGCAATATCAGCCGCATGCAGTGGAGGACAAGCAAGGATGCCCAAGAAAGGGGCTACCGGTTTACGTACGACAACCTGAGCCGGATGAAGAATGCCGTCTACGGGGAAGGAAGCACACTGGCAGCCAACGTGGAACGCTTCAACGAACAGGTGACCGCTTACGACAAGATGGGAAATATCCTCGGCTTGTTGCGTTATGGGCAAATATCAGCAACAAGTTACGGCCTGATAGACAACCTGAACCTGACGTATAACGGCAACCAGTTGCAAGCCGTATCGGACAACGCCACCAACAGCGTCTACGGCAATGGAATGGAGTTCAAGGACGGGGCAACCGCCACAACGGAGTATGAATACGACAAAAACGGCAACCTGACCAAAGATTTAAACAAGAATATTAGCAGAATAGAATACAATTGTTTAAATTTACCGAGTCGCGTAACGTTTGCGAATGGTGACAGCATCCGGTACGAGTATGCGGCCGACGGAACGAAGCTCCGCACGGTGCATACCATAGGCGGTACGACCACCACAACAGACTACTGCGGCAATGCGGTCTATGAGAACGGCGAGTTGAAGATGCTGCTGAACGATGCGGGTTATGTCAGCTTCCCGGATAAGAAATATCACTTCTACATTAAAGACCATCAGGGCAACGTAAGAGTTGTTGCGGATGCCGATGGTAATGTGGAAGAGGTGAACGATTATTATCCGTTTGGCGGATTGATGTCGAATGCAACGGGAAATGATTTCCAGAAGTACAAGTACAACGGTAAGGAGTTAGACAGGAAAGCCGGATTGAATCTGTATGATTATGGGGCGAGGTTTTATGATCCGGCGATTGGAAGATGGCATGTGGTGGATCCGATGTTGGAAAAGTATTATCCTTATTCTCCGTATGGATACTGTTTGGGCAATCCGCTAAAGCATGTGGACATTGATGGTAAATATGTAGAATCTGCTTGGGATGTATTCAGTCTTGCTTTAGGTGCAAAGAGTTTTTGGGACAATATAAAATCCGGTAATATAGGTGCTGCGGTAGTTGATGGATTTGGTGTTTTAGCCGATGGTGTGGCTCTAGCCTTACCTGTAATCCCCGGAGGTGTGGGAGCTGCAATAAAAGGGGTTCGAACAGTCGATAAAGCTGTTGATGCGATTGATGTAGCAAAGGGAGTAGATAAGGCTGCGGATGTGGTTCAGAAAACTTCAATTGGTAAATATCGTGATGTTGCAGATCCAAAGAATATGGGTGCAGGTAAGGGCTTTACCCCTCGACAGAAACGTTCTATATTGGAAGAAAATATGAAAAATAATGGTGGAGAACTTAGAAGTGATATTAGTGGAAAGAAGTTAGATTTACCTGTACAATCTAAAAAAGGTGTAAAGGCTAATATGAATCAAGCAGAGGTAGATCACATATATCCCAAATCTAGAGGAGGTACTAATAGTAGTTCAAATGCTCAAGTTATTTCAAAAGAGGAAAATCTTAAGAAGTTAAATAAACTATTAGAGTAATGGATAAGTTATCAACTTATGTGTTCACAACTAGGTATGTGATACATATGAATTCAGTAATTGTACGTGTTATACATGATGATGAAGGTGATTGGCAATTTTTAGGAGAGGAAAGCGATTTAAAAGAAGAAGATGCTATGATTATTAGTTTAGGAGAGATTTTACAAAGAGATAATAGTTTGATTGATATCATAAATATACCACGAGGTAAAATTGCTTTGAGAAATGGATATAATCAAGCATGGAGTATTTATGATTTTAAATATGAGTAAATCCTAACTTGATTAAGAACAAAATTGATTTTCCCTAATTATTTTCTATGGAATTGGGAATTGTTAAAATTCAATTTTTGGAATGATAGATTTTTGATTTGAAACAATCACCCTACGATATAAAGAGCCGTAATAAATCAAGTTTGATGCGGCTCTTTTTATTTATAATCTAATAAGAGTCTTGTTATACTGTTATTGAAAAAATATTAGAAGAATTAGGAGGTCAATGATGAAAAATAGTTTTGTTTTAAAGAGTATAGGCATTGTTGTCTTTATTTTTATTGTTGTTTGTTTCAATCATTTTTTGGAAGGAGGTTCACTTTTCCCTAAAAAAACATTGACAGGATATGACATAGAATTATGGAAAGATACTCCGGCATGGGAGTTAGCAAAAGCTGTGAAAAAGAATGATACGAGTAAAGTTAATCACATTTTGAAACAAGATGGGATTAGTATTGATTACCGAGAACCGAAATTTGGACATACTCTTTTATTTTGGGCTGTATCTAATAATCAAATTGACATTGTTCAGTTTCTGTTAAAAAAAGGAGCAGATCCTAATTTACATTGTTACTATGACGGTGAATCCCCCATAATTCTCGCATCTGACTATTTAGACATTGATTCAAATCCTGAGATATTAAAGTTACTATTAAAATATAGAGGCAATCCGAATGATTATATTACATCAAATGAATATGTAACTCATGAACGTTCTAAACAGACACCTTTAACTGCTGCATCCCGGAGTAGTTTACTAAAAGTAAAACTATTACTTGAGGCTGGAGCAAATATAGAATTTGCCACTAAAGAAGGTGAAACTCCATTGTATTATGCAACTTTAGGCAATCATTTTGATATAATCAAATATTTGTTGGATAATGGTGCAGATTATCGAAATGTTTATACAGTCATCATGAGTGGAGACACATTACGTTTCCTTGATCTATTAGCAAAGAATCCATATCGAGATACTCCAGAAAATGAAGAGTTGCTTCGGCAGATTCGAAGAATAGTAAGTGAATCAGAGATGAAAAAATGAATAGTCTAAATATTTGAGATTATGCTAAGGTCCAACATGATTCTCTATTTATTCTAATTCCTGCTCTATCGAGAAATCCCGGTCATACGAATATGGCTGGGATTTTTACTTGATTCATACAACAACTCCAATATATAGCGTAAACTATTACGACGACCGCTACCGGATGGTCCAACAGAAAGGCATCAACGGCAACGGCGAACAGACCGCCACCTATACCCACTTCAGCTTCACCGGTCAACCGCTGAAGATAAAGAGAGTGCAGGGAGCGAATACGGAAGTTCTGGACTATACCTACGACCATGCCGACCGTCTGCTGACAACCGTTTACCGGCTCAACAACGATCCGGCAGTCACACTGGCAGACAATGTCTATGACGAAATCGGCCGCCTGATTACCGACCGCAGGAACGGCAACGCCAACCTGAAAACAGACTATGCCTATAACCTGCGTTCGTGGGTGAAAAGCATCACCAGCCCGCTGTTTACCCAGACGCTGTATTATCAGGAGAATATTGCCGGGAATACCCCGTGCTATAACGGCAATATCAGCCGCATGCAGTGGAGGACAAGCAAGGATGCCCAAGAAAGGGGCTACCGGTTTACGTACGACAACCTGAGCCGGATGAAGAATGCCGTCTACGGGGAAGGAAGCACACTGGCAGCCAACGTGGAACGCTTCAACGAACAGGTGACCGCTTACGACAAGATGGGAAATATCCTCGGCTTGTTGCGTTATGGGCAAATATCAGCAACAAGTTACGGCCTGATAGACAACCTGAACCTGACGTATAACGGCAACCAGTTGCAAGCCGTATCGGACAACGCCACCAACAGCGTCTACGGCAATGGAATGGAGTTCAAGGACGGGGCAACTGCCATAACGGAGTATGAATACGACAAAAACGGGAACCTGACCAAAGATTTAAACAAGAATATTTCTGAAATTCAATACAATTGTTTAAATTTACCGAGTCGCGTAACGTTTGCGAATGGTGATAGCATCCGGTACGAGTATGCAGCCGACGGAACGAAGCTCCGCACGGTGCATACTATCAATGGTACGACCACCACAACAGACTACTGCGGTAATGCGGTCTATGAGAACGGCGTGTTGAAGATGCTGCTGAACGATGCGGGTTATGTCAGCTTCCCGGACAAGAAATTCCACTTCTACATCAAAGACCATCAGGGCAACGTAAGAGTTGTTGCAGATGCTGAAGGGAATGTGGAAGAGGTGAATGATTATTATCCGTTTGGTGGGTTGATGTCGAATGCAACGGGAAATGACTTTCAGCGTTACAAGTACAACGGTAAGGAGTTGGACAGAAAAGCCGGATTAAACTGGTATGATTATGGGGCGAGGTTTTATGATCCGGGGATTGGAAGGTTTATGACAGTAGACCCACAATCAGAGAAATTGTACCATTGGAATTCATATAACTATTGCATTGGCAATCCTGTAAAACTGGTTGATAAGGATGGAGAGCTTCCCGTAATCTTGGTTCCTATTGTAAAAGGTCTGGCAGGAGGAATCTTAGATTTTGGAGTTCAAATGAGTCTGAATATGGCACAAGGTAAGAGTCTTTCTGAAGCTTTTAGTAATGTAGACTGGACAAGTGTCGGAGCATCGGCAATAAGTTCCACAGTCGGAGTTGTAGGTTCTTCCACTGCAATGAAAGTCGCTGCCCAAGCCACGATTGTAGCCTCGGATGCAATGATGGATTATTCGATAGAAGATGGTTTTAAACATTCTGCCCTTTTAGGAGGAGATAAATCTATTGGAAAAACAGTTACGGATGCAGCCGCATCTACTTTACCGGGATTGGGAGGTGACCGGCTGATAAAGGGATTCGACAAAGCTATCTCAGAAGACTTGTCTTCCAAAGGAGCTGCTACCCTGACCAAAGAGACCAAGAATGCGATGAAGAGTGCTCAAGAAGTGGTTAATAGCAAACAATTCAAGGCTGGAGCCGAGATTGTTGAATCTGTAGTAGGAGGCGCTATCGGTGAAATCCCTGATAAACTGGAAGAGGAGAAATTGCGAAAGCTGGAAGAATTGAAAAAATAGTAAAATGAATAGTGGTATGAGAAACAAAAAACAAACTGTTAATAAGGAACAGCCTCAATTGAGCAAAGGCTATATTATTTTTGTAACTATCGGTGGAATTCTCCTTTTTATTGCGTTTGGATATACGGTAAGAATGTGTATGGGAATAAAGAAACGTCCGCAATATACGATAGGGATTGTTACCAAGATATATGAAGAGAGATTGCCTCCAGATTTCGATTATGTATTCTTCGTAGACGGTATAATGTATAAAGGTAATAGGAGAATATATCCATCAAGCTTGGATTTTGAATGGGTTTATCCGGGTGATACAGTTTATGTTATTTATGAGGAAGGATGGCCTGAAAACAATGTGTTAAAGAAAAAGAAGCCAGGAGGAAGTAACCCCTTGATTTCACCAGTCAAGAGGTGACTTAATTAGAAAATAGCATACTACTTTAGATTCCAAAATTAGTCCCGCTATAAATTTGTCCATGGATTTATAGCGGGACTTTTTAGTATCAAGATTTAAACAAGAATATTAGCAGAATACAATTTCTACATCAATGATCATCAGTGCAGCGTACGTGTGGTGGCAGATGATGTAAGTGCTTATCTTGTTACCGGATTGGCACTGTTTGTTGGGAAAGGTTAGCTGACGTGTCAGCAAAGGTTAGCCAATCTGTTGGGAAAGGTTAGCTGACAGATTGGGAAAGGTTAGCTGTCAAACTCTCCGTAGCGGGTTCTGGTGTGCAGATTGCCGAAAAAACTGTTTGTCAATTCGTCTTGTTTGTCAATCTGGTAATTTGTCAGCTTATCCGCTAAAAAGTTTTACTTTTGTAGCTGATTAGAATCATTTGAAGAGAGACGGTCATGAAAACAGTTGTTATTGAAGAAAAGGAGCGGATGGAAGAGGTCATCCGCCAGTGTGAGGTGTGCTTTGTTGGCATTACCGACCGGGAGGGCAATCCGTACGTTGTCCCGATGAATTTTGGATATGAGAACGGAACGCTTTACCTGCATTCCGGGCCTGAGGGGAGTAAGCTGGAGATGCTTGCTGTCAACAACCGGGTATGTATTACGTTCAGCGGCGGACACGAACTGGTTTGTCAACATCCGAAAATTGCATGCAGCTACAGTATGCGTTCCGAAAGTGTGATGTGTAGGGGCAACGTAGAGTTTGTAGAAGACATGGACGAGAAGCGTAGGGTGTTGGGCATCATCATGCGTCATTATACGGACAATGAATGTGGTTATTCCGATCCGGCTGTGCGCAACGTCAAGGTGTGGCGCGTTCCGGTGGATCGGATGACAGGTAAGGTGTTTGGCCTGCGGGCAAGCGAAGTGAGACGATAATCGGGTGGTCAGGATAGAGAGGATGGGTTGTACCAAGCTGTGCAATCCATCCTTTTTTTGTATAGCGAAAGGAGGACGAGTGGTTTTCCTTCGGCTTTGTGTTGTGGCATTTTTTCTTCTTTTTAGATGTTTATAGGTAAAAAATGCAAAAAGAAATATTGATTAAAGTTTGATATATTTTGGAAAATTATAGTACTTTTGCAGAAAAAAAAGAGAATGTAGTTGTTTTTAGTGTTTAAAAGTCACTGGAATGTACGATTTAGGTAAAAAATGACAATCTGTAATTTTGATTGAAATGTTAATTTAGATAAGTAATTAGGTAACAAGAGTGTTAATTTTTTAAAGGATGAATCCATGAGAAAATTGGGTTTGCTATGGAAACACCGCATTGCAATCTATTGCGTGTTTCAGTTTCTTGTAGGGATCGCAAGTCCTCTGTATGCACAAGGAACATTCGAGAAAAAGATCTCCGGTGTCGTGATAGACGAAACGGGGGCGGGAATGCCGGGTACCACTGTGCTTGTGGAAAAAGGCAATACCAAATGGGGAGGTGCTACAGATATTAATGGTGCCTTCGAGCTTCGATTACCCTTGGAAGTGTGGAACGAAGGAAAACTGGTGATGAAAGTCAGTTTTTTAGGTTATGAAACTCAGCAAATTTCATTGCGTACCGATAAATTGAAGTATCGGATACAGATGAAGCCCTCACACAAGGAGTTGGATGAAGTGGTGGTTACGGGTTATCAGGTGATCGACCGCCGCAAGGCTACAAGTGCTGTTTCTTCGGTTAAGATGGAAGATGTGTTGGAACCGGGTATGACTTCAATTGCACAGGCTTTGGAAGGACGTATCCCGGATTTGATGTATCTGAGCAATTCTGGTGAGGCCGGTGCTACGGCGCGTCTGCGTGTGCGTGGTACGTCAACCCTTGTGGGTAACCGCGAACCGCTGTGGGTGCTCGACGGGTTTGTGCTGCAGGACCCTGTGAATGTAAGCAACGAAGAGCTGAACGACCCAGACTATATAAATTATATAGGTAACGCCATTGCCGGTATTAATCCGCAGGATATCGAACGTGTAGACGTGCTGAAAGATGCTTCTGCCACGGCTTTGTATGGTACACGTGCTTCTAACGGTGTGATTGTGGTTACTACTAAAAAAGGACGTGTAGGTTCTCCCAGCATCTCCTACTCCAATCAGACGAAGATAACCGTCCGTCCGCATTATACGGACAGAGCCATTAATCTGATGAACTCTCAGGAGCGTGTACAGTTTGGTAAGGATCTGGTTGATCTGCATTATTCGTTCCCTTCACAGATGCCGATGGTGGGTTATGAAGGAGCTTATTACCGTTATCAGACCGGACAGATCTCTTACGATGAGTTCCTGCAGGAAGTACAGCGTTCGGAGACTGTCAATACCGACTGGTTTGACCTGCTTACCCGCAATGCCGTTACGCATTCGCATACGCTGAGCATTTCGGGAGGTTCGGAGGCTACACGCTACTATGCTTCTGTCGGTTATACACGTGAGAATGGTAACATCATGACCGAATATGTCGACCGCTATACGGCAAGCATGAACTTGATGACAAACCTTTCGAAACAGTTGCGTGCCAATGTCCGCTTTAACGGAAACGTGCAGAAGAAGAATCACCTTCCGGGCGAAGTTCCTGCAATGGACTATGCTTATAATACCACGCGTGCCTTGCCTGCCTATAATGCCGACGGATCGCTCTACTATTATGAAGACAATGCTTATCCGGGAGTGGGACAAGGAAAGACAAACAACAAGTACCGATATAATATATTGAACGAGATAAACAATACGTCGGACGAGTATGACGGAAATACGATGATTGCAAGTGCCGACTTGAGCTATGATCTCAAAGGATTGCTCGATCTGACTGCTTCGGCATCTTACTCACGTAGTTCTACACTGCAGTCTACATGGTTTGGTGAAAATACGAATTATGTCGCCATATTGAAGAACGGAGAAGCCGAAGAGCGTCCGATTACAGGAACTGCCGGCAAGTGTGAGCTTCCCTATGGAGGTGTGTTGAATACCAACAATACCATCAGCGAAAGCTTTACCGGTCGTCTTCAGGCGAATTTCCACTATATGCTTAAAGGGGAAAACCATAATCATCTGTTTACTTCTACTTTTGGATATGAGGTCAACTCGTCGACTGTGAAAGGTATTGCCGACCAGACCAGAGGATATTTCAAGGACCGTGGTATGAAATATGTGACTATGGATGGCGAGACACTGCATCAGTTCCCTCTGTATGAGGACTGGCTGGCGTCTGGACATCGTACCATGACTTCTTCGAAGACCAATCAGATCAGTGGATACCTGACGGTGGCTTACGACTTGGACAACTATTTCACGCTGAGTGCCAGCGGACGTTTCGACGCTTCCAACAAGTTTGGTAGCCGCAGTAACGAGAAGTTCCTGCCGGTATGGTCAGTATCAGGCCGCTGGAGTCTGAAAGAGACCTTCGGCAAAGATTGGAATATACTGAATGACTGGACCATGCGTGCCTCTTATGGTAAGACCGGTAATATGCTCGATGGTGAGACCCCTAATCTGCTGATACAACAGGGAACACTGGATGCATTCTATGGTGAGAATGTATCATCTGTATATCGTTTCCCTAATCCTAACCTGCGATGGGAACAGACCAAACAAACTAACGTCGGAATGGATCTGTCGATGTTCGATAACCGTTTACTATTCTCTACTGACGTATGGGTAAAGCGTACAGAGGATGCTTTTACCTCTGTAAACGTATCGTCGGTTAATGGTGTAAGCAGTTATAATATGAACAACGGACTTATTAAGAACTGGGGATACTCATTTTCGGTTTCCGGATATCCGGTGCGTACGAAAGATTGGAAACTTTATCTGTCTACCAATTACTCATGGGCGAGCAATACTGTTCAGACCAATACAAGTGAGATTTATTCACTTTCGGACTATCAGGATGGTACGGCTTTGATCTCCGGTCAGGCGGTAGGAACTTTTTATTCTTACAAATTTTTGGGCCTGAATCCTATTAATGGTGTACCGATGTTTGACGATTATGAGGACAGAGCTCATTTGCTGGAAGGAAAACAATTGAGCGAGATCATTCCTATGGTAATGGTTCCTTCGGGTAACCGCGATCCGAAGCTGACCGGAGCGTTCCATACAACACTGACCTGGAAGGAACTGTCGCTTGGCATGAGCTTCACATACAGTCTGGGATCAAAAGTACGCTTGTTCCCGCTTTATAAAACTGTTGTCAGTGGAATCAGTTCGGAAATGAACGTTCGCAAGGAGTTCCTCAACCGTTGGATGAGACCCGGTGACGAACAATATACCAACATCCCCTCTCTGATCAGCCCGGGAAGCCCCGACTACCTGAACTATGTTATGCACTGGTCAAACGAAACCACTATCCACAATGTGCCCAAATTTGCAGACAGCGTCTGGGATATGTACGACAAGTCTGATTTACGGGTAGTTTCGGGTAATTATCTTCGTCTGAGTGCTCTGACACTGCGCTACAGATTGAACTCCGAGCAGATAGCAAAGACTCCGTTCAAGTCGTTGCAGTTTGCATTCTCTACTTCCAATCTGTTTACAATTGCATCCAAGGATCTGAAAGGACAGGATCCCAGTCAGGCTAATAACGAGAAAGCGGTGCTTTCTATCCGTCCCGCTTACACGTTCAGTATCGATGTTTCATTTTAAACCTCAAGAAAAAGAAAGATTATGAGAAAACATATCGTATTTACTACGGCAGCGCTTTTAATGCTGGGAGCCTCTGTTACAAGCTGCAGTGACTTCTTGAGCGAATATTCACAGGATATGGTGGTTGCCAAGGAAGTGACACACTTTGACGAGGTATTGCTGGGAGATGTATACATACATAGTAGCATCATGTCTTATGGAGTCTCACCCAGTGCTGTGGGAGGATTTCTGAACATTCTGGATGATGATGTGAACACCGGTAAGGGAAGCAGCCTGACCAACCAGACTTCTAGAGCCTGGTCGAATGCCGTAAAGCCATGTTTCGGATATTTTGCATGGCAGCTGGAGGTCGGAATGAATTATACCGGAACCTCCAATGTGGGAGACAATGTCATGTGGAGTGACTTGTACAGACGTATCAACATTGTCAACGTAATACTTGACGAAATAGTCGACCTGCCTCACGAGACAGAAGAAGACGATGCTACCTACTGGAGAGTGCAGGGAGAAGCCCATTTCCTGAGAGGCTATTTCTATTTCCTGCTGGCAAACCTTTATGGCAACATGTATACTGACGCTACCTGTGCGACAGACCTGTGTGTGCCATTGAAACTGACGGCTTACGTAGAGCACGATCCGGACAAGGACACCCAGTTCCAGCGTGCTACGGTGAAGGAAGTGTATGACCAGATAATCTTCGACCTGAAGAAAGCGGACGAGTATCTGACAAAGAGCCCACAGGTTTATGAACACATGCTTTATCGAGCATCCAAAGAGGCTGCCGACCTGATGCTGAGCCGTGTATATCTTTATATGCAGAACTGGGAAGAGGCCGAAAAGTGGGCTGACGAGGTAATCGGAAGCAGGAACGTTTCGCTGGCGCGTCTGTCCAGTCTTGGTAAAGGCAAGAATTTCCTGACAGAAGAAAGCACGGAGATTATCTTCTCTCAAGGATCCAATTTCCTTGCAAGCGACGAAATTATGACCGGAATGGCAGGTGACTTCTGCGTAACCAAAGAGTTGTATGACCTGTATGATTTGGAGAACGACAAGAGAGCTGAGACATTCTTTTCAGTGGAGGCTTCGACAGACAGTATAGGGTTAGCAAATAAGTATGGACACTCCAGCACTCGTATGAAGGTTTCTGATGTGTTTACACTTCGAGTGGCAGAGGCCTATCTGAATAAGGCAGAAGCATGTGCCATGCAGCAAGGAAAAGAACAGGCGGCGTGTGATATGCTCAACAAGTTACGCACGGAACGTATTCTTGATTATCAGTCGCAAACCTATACCGGTGAGGAACTGGTGAACGAGATTCGCAACGAGCGTCGTAAGGAACTTTGCTTTGAAGGACAGCGCTGGTTCGATCTGCGCCGCTATGCTGTCAACAAGAACTACCCCTACAAGCGTGAGATTACACATGTGCTGAATGTTGCCGGAGACAATGTCGACTATTTGTTTACACGTCTGTATGTGCTGAAGAAAGACGACTATGCGTATACATTCTCCATCCCGAAAGACGTGATTGAATTTGACAAGGTGCCGATGCCTGATAATCCTCGCGAAGAGCGCGAACCTATTGAGGTGGAAGATGACGGTGAAGAAGAAATCGGTGAATGAGAAAAATTGGTAGTGGAAAAACAGAAGTAAAATAAAAAAGAATATGAAAATCCTGACTTATATATACGGGTTGTTTCTGGTGCTGGCAATAGTTGCCTGTAGCAAGGAAGACGATCTGATTGGAGGAAAAGTTGATTTCTCTATGCCTTATGTCATAGAAGACAATCCCAACGACCCTATCCAGCACCGGCGTTATGAGATTTACAAGAAATACGATGTTCCTGTATTCTTTAATGATACCATTAAGAAGACTTTCGTGGGAGAAGATCATTACGGGAATCCGGTCTATCAGTATGAGACATTGGACATGAACTGGGACTTTACGTCGCACACCGGTGGAAGCGTGTCTTATGAATATACCTACATCACGTTGCCCGAAGAACAGAATGAAGCATTGGACTTTGTTGAAACTTACCTGTCGCTCTGTAGCGAACGGATGCGTCCCTTCTGCCTTTTCGTAACCGGCTCTGCCAAGATGATATCAGGTGAGAAGGAGACTGAGAAGGAATATTTTCAGAACTTCCGTGTGTTGCTGCTTGCCGACGTATTGGGAATTCCTGAAGAAAACATCGAGACAAGATGTAAGGAAATGATCAATTCGATGGTGCTTGGCAAAGTGCAGAATGACGCCGATGTGGTTGCACGCTTCGGATCTGTATCAAGTACTGAAAACTGGTATGGACGGGCTTGGAAAAGCGATGATCCTTCGGCTGGAGCATTGGGCTGCAGTTATGAGTATACTGACAATGTGTTTATGGGCATTAATGATTTTTACAAGGAAGGCGATCTGAGCAATATCATGTGGGGTGTAGGTTGTACTGAGGAAGAAGCAATTGTTGTCCGAGAGACTATATTGAAAGACATTGGTCAGTTCGGATTTATCTGCGGCGATCAGAATGTCAGCTTTGCATCCAGCCCGACAGAAGAGTATGACCTGATGTTCTATGTGAATACCATTATGGAGATAGGACGTGAAGAGTTTATGAACCGCTATGGTATGAGTCCGTTGGTAGTAGAGAAATTTGATATACTCGCCACTTTCATTACGGACGAATTGGGTGTTGAACTTTAGTAAAATATGAAGCAATGAAAAAACTGACAATACTATTCGTCGCATGTCTCTGCATGGTGTGGGCATGCGACAGTGAAGAGACGGGATACAATTTCGATGCCTCGCTTGTAAAGCCTGCTGCCGATTTTACCGATTCGCGTGACGGAAAAGTCTATTCATGCATACAGATCGGAGAGCAGGTGTGGATGACAGAAAACCTTTCATATCTCCTTCCAAAAGGAACCTTAGACGGCTGTTTTTCGTGGGATGGTGAGACGTTCGATATGTCTGATGTTTCCTATTCGAAAGACGATTGGGTAGAACTGATGGAGACAACTCTGAACGATCCGGCGTATGACTGGGCCGCAATGGGGGTACAGGTTTCTTTGGTCAATTTCTATGTTAGCATGGTGAAAAGAGGTATGATGTATGCTTCGGGGGCAACTTCTCTGCTTGAAACCAATGCACCGGCGTTTTATGAGGTTGTCAAGGATGGTCTGGAGGAACTGAAAGAACCAGCCATAGCTCAGATGGCATTGGAGAACTTTCAGGAGACAGAGGCCAAAAACGGTAACTATTCGAAAACCTATGGTTTGTTATACTCTTACGAGGCTGCCCAGAAAGCTGTGCCCGAAGGCTGGAGACTGCCTACCGATGATGACTGGAAGAAGCTCGAAGAGACTTTGGGCATGAGCCGTCAGGAGATTGACAAGCTGAACGAATGGAGAGGCGCCGGGGCAGGAACACTGCTTAAGGAAGAGGGTGTTACCGGATTCAATGCCAGAATGGCGGGTGGCGATGTGTATTATGCAAGCAATATATCGCCCAAGTTCCTGCGTTGCGGTGAGAGCTGCTATTTCTGGACCTCTACAAAGACGAAACAGAACGACAGTATAGATCTGGCTGTCATCCGTTCGCTGGCTGTCTACAGCGATGCTGTATGGAGAGGAACAAGCCGTATTGACAATGGAAAGAGAGACATGCACTATAGTGTGCGTTGTGTAAAAGACGTTCAATAAAACTAAAGCTTATTATTTATGTTATTAGGAAAATTCCTTGGAGCAGCAGGCCTGGCCATTGCCTTGTGTGCAATGCCGGCTGTCTGTTCGTTCTCTCAACAGAAAGAGAGTATGTATGGAGACGCGGTGAAAGCTGACGTGAAAATGAAGTATGTATATTCTTACGAAGAAGCTATCAAGCGCGCCAAAGCCGAGAAGAAGCTGATTTTCTTCAATTGCTTTGCCGATTGGGCAGTGCCTTGCCACCAGATGAATGCGGCAGTGTTCAGCGATCAGGAGTTTTGCGACTATATGGACAAGCACTTCGTCAATCTTTTTGTCGATGTGACAGAAAGAGGCGAGGGTGAAGCCTTGGCAAACAAATATCAGATAAAGATGTTTGCTCACTATCTGGTGCTGAATGACAAGGGAGAAGTGGTATTGCGCATTGTAGGCGGAAAGAAGCTGCCGGAATTTAAGGAAACGGTAGAGCTGGCACTCAGTGACAAGACCTCTCTGATGGGCACGGAAGCCAAATACAACAGTGGTAAGTATAGCAAAAAAGACTTGCTCAACTATCTGAATGCGCTTAATCTGGCCGATGAAGATGAGAAGTTCCAGTCTGTTTCCAAGATTTATATGGGCATGATCTCACAGAAAGAATATGCTAAGAAGGAGAACTGGAATGTTTTCAGCAAACTGGTCAAAGACCGTGAGTCCGACCTGTATGCTTATCTCGTAGACCACAAGGACGAGTTTGTAAAGAACGTGGGTGCCGATCAGGTCAACAATCTTATCGAACGCATGTATAGCGGCGAGCTGTTCCAGATTGCTTGCGGAGCCACTCCATACAAGGCAGAACAGATGATCAAGCTGTACGACGGCATGCAGAAGGCCGGGCTGCCCGAAGAGTCACCGTGCGTTGTGATATACAATGTAGCTAAGTTGCGTGGTGAGAAGAAATACGCAGAGCTCATCCAGCTGATGAAGGAGAAGGGCGATATGTTGCAGAATGCACGTCCGTCAGTGGAGCTTTCGTTCGATTTCCCCGACCTGAACGAAGCAGACAGAAAGCTTGTGGGCGACTATCTGCAGGAACGTGCAGAACAGAGCAGCGGCAGCACAAAGGAACGTCTGGCCGATCTGGCTGGCATGGTCCGTTATGGCAAGGAGGCTGGTATCAGCTTCGATGTCAAGACCTACGACGAAGCGCTTGCCAAAGCCAAAAGCGAAAACAAACTGGTGTTTATGGACTGCTACACCTCTTGGTGTGGTCCCTGTAAGATGATGTCGTCTAAAGTGTTTACACAGAAGAAGGTGGGCGATTACTTCAACCAGCACTTGGTAAGCATCAAGATAGACATGGAGAAGGGCGAAGGCATCAAGCTGGCCAAGAAGTATGGCGTGAAGGCCTATCCTACCATGATGTTCCTCGACACCGAAGGCAATGTGATTCACAAGATCATCGGAGCATGCGATGCCGACAAGCTGATACAGACCGCACGCGACCACTCCGATCCGTCGAAGGGATATTCCGTATGCAAGGCTGCTTATGAGTCGGGCAATCGTACTCCGGAGGTAGTGGCAAACTATATCTCGACAATGATGGATGTCCGCGAGATGACTCCTCAGCAGGCAGACAGCATTGTAAAAGATTACTGCCGTACGCTGTCGGACGATGATTTCTGTACTGCCGAAGCATGGAAACTGGTAGACCGCTGTGTACTCGAACCAAAGGGAGATGCTTTCGAACGGGTAATGAAGCTGCACGACAAGTTGGCACAGGTAGCCGGTGAGGCAGCTGTCAACAAGAAAATTGAGCGTCTCTGCTTCCCGAAAGTGATTGGCTATTACGGCAACGAGGTGAGCAAGGAAGAGCTGCAAGGCATCTTGGGACTGTTGAAGCAGGGCAACTATCCTGCCGACTATACGCTGACTTTACTTGCCGAACTGGTGGAACTCAACGGAGTGGATGCTGTCATCAACTTCTACCAGACAAAGGTGAAAGCTATGAAGAATCCGCAGGACAGGTTGAATATGGACACACTCCTTCCCTACTTCGTGGCCCAGGCTACGGATGCACAGAAAGAGGCTATAGTGAAATACTGCGAAGATGCGCTGAACAACTGCGACAAGCGTGCTTACAGGAAATACTCCAGCTTGCTCTCTGTTGTGAAAGAAGGCGGATATAAAAACTGACTTAGCATGTTTGGCTTATGAGACAAATGGCATTAACTGTCCTTTGCATACTGACGGGAGTCCTTTATGGACTTCCGTCTGTTTCTGCACAGGAAGGAGGACGATTCCGCGTCAGCATTCCCTATGTGGAAGAAAACGGAAAATTTATTGTGCAGGCCACTATCAACGGCCAGTCCGGACGGTTCCTGATCGACACGGGAGCCCCCTGCTGCATCTCCGACTCTTTTGCCCGCAAGGCTGGCATTGGCGACACCGGTTCCGAGGCAAAGGGCGTCGACTCGAACGGGGCGACTGTGACACATACGCTGGTTGCGCTTCCGCCGCTCGGATTCGGCGATGGCCTCACGTTTACCAATCTGCGGGCCATGAGATGGCCTGCCGGCAGCATGCTGGAAAACTTCAAGGTGGACGGAGTGATCGGGTACAACCTGTTCAAGCAGGGAATCATCAAGTTCGACCACCCCAACCATACACTGATATTCACCAATTACGACGGAGGGCTGGGCATCGACTATTCGTGTGCTGTCCCGCTGATTCCCGACGAGCAGCTGACGCTGTTCCGGGTGACGCTTGGCAAGGACGCCTGCGACACAGTGATGTTCGACAGCGGTGCCAAGGCATTCTACGAACTCTCTACCAAGAGCTTCCAGCGCCTGCAGAGCGATAAGAAGGCAATGAAGGTGATGGGCAAGGGAGAGGGATCGCTCTCTATCGGAGCAGCCGGACTGGAAGAGAAATCGATGAAATACCGCGTATGCATGCCCAAGTTCGGCATCGGAAACAACTCGTTCCGCCGTGTCACCTCAATCACGACCGACGCCGAAGACTCACGCATCGGCTCGGAACTCCTGCTCTATGGAACAGTGATTATAGACTATACCAGCAATGTGCTCTACTATATCCCCTACGACAAGAAGAAGACTCCCGACCTGTATGTGAAAGACTGGGACGTCATCATCACGGTGATGAACGACCGCCTTTGTGCCGGACTGGTGTGGGACTATGCTAAGCTTCCGCTCAAGGGGGGTGAACAGATTGTAGAGGTGAATGGTGTACGGCTCGACAAGGTGGATACCTACAAGGCAATCACCGAGGGCTATATCCGTATGCCCGGCGACAAGGCAGACATTGTCTACATCGACAGCGAAGGCAAAGAACAGAAAGTCACCATCCGCAAGCGTTGATTCACGCTTCCCTGCCCTTCTTTCTGCGACGGGCGATGGGGGAATGGCCGACGGAAAGCACTCCCGGCGCACCGTTTGTCAGCAAAGGTTAGCTGACGTGTTGGGAAAGGTTGGCTGACATGTCAGCAAAGGTTACCCAATCTGTTGGCAAAGGTTAGCTGACATGAGGTCAGTAGACGAGTTGACAAGTAAACAAGTTGACGAGAGGACAAGGCTCTTTCTAAGTTTGTTTGAACCTGATAGGCTTATATTTTAAGCCTTCATCTGCAACTAAACTATTCGTTGTAGAACCCAACCGGAGAGAAAACATTACAAGCTGTAATGGGATTCCTACGGTTTGGGTATAAAACAAAATCACGAATGTGAATAAGAATATTCACTTATTCTGTGAATATTCTGAAGGAAAGCGTTATCTTTGCACATGTACGAAAAGGCATTATGTTAATAGAGTTCGATAAAGACTATTTACGTGAATTATTTGAGCTGGGATATACAAATGACAAAAAGCACAGATTTCAGCCTGAAATAATCAAGGGCTATAAAAAGTGCGTCATGTATCTCAAACGTGCAAACAACGTTGAGCAACTTTATCCAATTCGCTCACTCAACTATGAGGTTCTACAAGGTAATAAAAAGTGTATTTCATCCGTTCGTATAAACTTGCAATACCGACTTGAATTTACCGTTAGAGAGGTTTGGGGCGAGCAAATAGTGACAGTGTGCCGACTGTTGGAAATAAGTAACCATTACAAATAATTTCAAGCATGGAAACAGCAAAGAGAATTTATATACCGGAAGAGTTACAACCCTCAGAGCCTATACATCCGGGTGAGATGCTCAAAGATGAGTTGGAAGCTCGTGGAATGTCACAGAGGAAGTTTGCCGGGCTGATAGGTATGCCATATACTGCGTTTAACGAGATAATCAACGGAAAACGGCCGATAACTACCGACACGGCATTAAAAATCGAAGCGGCAACGGGCATAGCCGCAAATATTTGGCGTGGCTTACAGTCCGATTACGATATGCAGATAGCCCGGCGTGACAGCAAGTTGTCTGTGATATTGGATAACATTCGTAAGGCGGTTGCGGTTCTGTAACGTCATGATTTGTTTGCCGGAGACATAAAATAATATATCGCCTTGAGGCGAGAGCGTTTATTTTTAAGACAATGTGAATGAGGCCGACCCAAAAGGGATTTTTTGAGGTCGGCTTCTTTTGTGTAATGCAGAATGATATTCGGCTGCAATTTTTGATGTTGCAGCTGATTTCTTTTTTTTATTTGTCCGGAGTGTTGATAATAATATTTTGGTCATTTCTGTCTCATATGGCAGCCGATGAGCCACCTATGCAGTTGCAAAGGCCGGACCCTGGGCCGCAGTCCTGCAGTAGAGCAATGCCGAGTATTTCCTGAGATTGTGAGCGAGTGCGACGAGACCGAACTCGACCCTCACTTTCCTGTTCGACTTGAGACGGAACCGTTTGAAGCCGTGGTTGGACTTGATGTCCCCGAACACGGCCTCCGGTTCAACAGGGCGGGCACTCCTGTGCGCCAGCCCCCTTTCGCTTGTCAGGAGTTCTCTCGCCTGACGTTTTAATGAGTCGGCCCTATGGTTCACTTCTATTGTTCGTCTGTCGGATTTGGACTTGTAGCAGTTCCCCCGCAGAGGGCATCCCGTACAGTTGACAGCCCTGTAGACGGAGAGCACTGACCTGTATCCGAGATCTGATACGGATGTCCTCGTCCCGCAACGTTCAAGATGCTGGCCCATCGGGCATACGTAGAAGTCCCGTTCCGCATTGTAGTACATGTTCTGCGGCAGGAACGCATTCCTGACGTACTTCCTCTTCATCTCCGCGTGGAACATCGGATACTTGACATACGCTTCCATATCCTCTCCCTCCATGTACGCGTAGTTCTGCTCATTGCCATACCCGGAGTCTGCCACAACCTCCTCGCTCTGCTTCCCGTATTTTTCCTTGAATGAATCAAGGAACGGTATCAGTGTCCCCCAGTCCGTCGGCCTCCAGTAGATCCCGTAGTTCGTGATGAACTGGTTCTCCGTCGATATCTGCACATTGTATCCCGGCTTCGTCTGGCCGTTGCGCATCGCGTCCTCCTTCATCCGCATGAACGTGGCATCCCTGTCCGTCTTGCTGTAGCTGTTCCTGTCCCCGAGAGTCTCGAGATGCCTGCCATATTCTTCCAGCTTCGGAAGGGACTCATCCTTGACCTTCTCCACACTCCTGCGGAGCTTCCTGTCGCTGAGCCCCTGCTCGTCCATCCTCTTCAGTATCCTTTCTGTCCGCTCCGGAAGGTCCTCCACCCGGGGTTCTTCCTCCGCACATTCTGTATCCTCCATGGCGAGCACCTCCTCCGCCCTCCTGAGGACCGCGTCCACTTTCGCCTCCAGCTTCGACTTGTTCTTCTCGATGCTCCCTCTCCACACGAACGTGTACCTGTTCGCCACCGATTCTATCTTCGTCCCGTCTATGTACTGTACCTTCAGCGAAACCAGACCCTCCCCGTTCAACAGCAGCACAACCTGACGGAACACCTCGTCGAATCGACCGTCCGACAGACGTTCGCTCCTGAAACGGTTGATGGTCCGGAAGTCTGGCCGGCTCATCCCGGACAGCCACATGTAGTTCACGTTCTCTTTCAGCAGACGCTCCATCCTACGCCCCGAGTATACGTTGCACATATAGGAATACACGATAACCTTCAGAAGCATCCGCGGATGGAAACTGCTCGTCCCGCCGCCCTTGTACGTGGACTCTATCCCCGTGATGTCAAGCCTGTCTATCACCGCACTGACTGTCCGGACCGGATGGCTTTCCGGTATCAGGTCCCCCAATGTGGGCGGAAAAAGAAGACTGTCGTTCTGATTGTACGATTTATATACTATCTTTGCTCCCATGGTAAATGACTGTTTATCTTTTTTTAGCACTATAAATATAACAATCTTTTACCATAAAAACAACGGTTATCTCGCTTATTTTCAGCAGGATAACCGTTCATTTGTTTATATCCCCCCAACCCATCACCCGGACTCGCCGGACTTTCCTGTCGTTATAAAAAAGAAAGGTGACCCTTAAGTCTGTCTTTGACTTTTGGGTCACCCTCTTCCTTTTTTGTTTAAAAAAACAAGAAACTCCTTGTCCCCTCGTTAATTTATATCTTCGTCCTCTCGTCCCCCTTGTCAACAGATTAACCAAGGCGGGAGGTTATTTTTCTACCAGTGCGAAGTCCAGCTGCTTCTTTTCCAGATTGGCGCGTGCCACACGTACGGTAATGGCATCACCCAGACTGTAGATACGGTTCTTCCGCCGTCCGCGCAGGCAGTAGTTCTTTTCGTCGAATTCGTAGTAATCGTCGTCGAGGTCGCGGATGGGCACCATACCTTCGCATTTGTTCTCGTTCAGCTCCACGTAGAGTCCCCATTCGGTCACTCCCGAGATGACTCCGTCGTACACCTGTCCCAGCCGTTCGCTCATGAATTCCACCTGCTTGTATTTGATGGAGGCACGTTCGGCATTGGCTGCCACCTGCTCCATGTTCGAACTGTGGTCGCACAGGGCTTCATATTTCGCCTCGGAGACGGAGCGTCCGCCTACCAGATACTTGGTCACCAGCCGGTGTACCATCATGTCGGGGAAGCGGCGTATGGGCGATGTGAAGTGGGTGTAGTATTCGAATGCCAGTCCGTAGTGTCCGATGTTGTGTGTCGAGTAGCGTGCCTTCTGCATGGCGCGGATGGAGACGGTCTCTATCAGGTTCTCCTCCTTCTTGCCGTGTATGTCGTCCAGCAGGCGGTTGATTGACTTGGAGATGTCGGTCTTTGTGCCGCTGGTGCGCACCTTGTAGCCGAAGCGTGCGATAAACTGCGACAGGTTGTCCAGCTTCTCCGGGTCGGGCAGGTCGTGGATACGGTAGGGCAGCACTTTTGCCTTCTTGTTCTTGGGCACACGGCCTATTTTCTCTGCCACCGTACGGTTGGCAAGCAGCATGAACTCTTCTACCAGCTTGTTGGCATCCTTCGACTCTTTGAAGTAGACGCTGATGGGCTTTCCCTTTTCGTCTATCTCGAACTTCACCTCGTAGCGGTCGAAGTTGATGGCTCCCGCCGCAAAGCGTTTCTCACGGAGTGCCTTGGCGATGGTGTCGAGCGTCAGCAGCTCTTCCTTGAAGTCGCCTTCGCGGGTTTCAATCACCTGCTGCGCCTCTTCGTAGGTGAACCGGCGGTCGGACTTGATGACGGTGTGTACGATGCGCGAGTCTTTCACCTCACCCTGTGCCGTGATGTCGAAGATGACGGAGAAGGCAAGTTTTTCCTCGTCGGGGCGGAGCGAACAGATGAAGTTGCACAGCCGTTCGGGGAGCATGGGGATGGTGCGGTCTACCAGATAGACGGATGTGGCGCGCTTCTCGGCTTCCTTGTCGATGATGCTGCCCTCTTTCACGTAGTGGGTAACGTCGGCAATGTGTACTCCCACTTCCCACAGCCCCTCTTTCAGCTGCCGGATGGAGAGTGCGTCGTCGAAGTCTTTGGCGTCTTTAGGGTCGATGGTGAAGGTGGTCACCTTCCGGAAGTCTTCGCGGCGTGCTATCTCTTCGGGTGTGATTTCGGCGGGAATGCGGTCGGCAGCCTTCTCTACGGCTTTCGGATAGGTGTATGGCAGTCCGAATTCGGCAAGGATGGCGTGCATCTCGGTGTTGTTGTCGCCCGCTTTTCCCAGTATGTCTATTACCTGTCCTATGGGGTTCTTGGCCTTGTCGGGCCATTCGGTCACTTTGACCACTGCTTTGTCGCCTGTCTTTCCTCCCTTCAGCTTGTCGCGGGGGATAAAGATGTCGTTGGCGAGTGTGCGGTTCTCGGTGACAAGGAATGCATACGACTTGCCCACTTCGAGCGTGCCCACAAAGGTGTCGTTGGCACGTTCCAGAATCTCTATCACCTCTCCTTCGGCTTCACGTCCGCGGCGCTTGGCGTAGAACATGATTTTCACCTTGTCGTTGTTCATGGCGTGAGCCGAGTTGCGTTCGGCAATGAAGATGGGCTCTCCCCCGCCTTCGGGTATGAAGGAGTTCTTTCCGTTGCTCTTGCGCTGGAAGGTTCCTGTCATCTCTGTCCCGTGATTGTTGAGCCGGAAGCGGCTTTTTTCTATTTCGCTGATATAGTCGTCGTCGGAGAGCTCGTGCAGCAGATCTACGCAGAGCATTTTCTGCGGATGCGTCACCAGTTTCAGTTCCGCAAAAATCTGTTTCATGCTGAGTGTCTCGCTGGATTTGGCTTGGAAAAGGTTTATCAACATTGCGGCAAGCTGCTTCTTGTTCATTCTCTTACCCGCTTTTTTCTCTTTCTTCTCTTTCTTTTTCGCCATAGGTAGATTGATTCTAAATGTTACTATTATACAGGCAAAGTAAGCGAATCTATGTCAATAATTCAAGAATTTCCTGTACATTTGCCCGTCTCTTGCTTTTAGTTCTTGCGTTTTTTCGGCTTGTGTGTTTAAAAGCTGTTACTCAAAAAACCAAAAACTTAAAGGTCTCAAGAACTCAAAAACTCAAGAACTTAAAAACTTAAGAACTCAAAAACTACAACAAATATGGCAGACAAAAAGATTTCCCGCGAACGGGAAATTTATAAAATAACCCTCATAGGCAGCGTGGTCAACTTCCTGCTGCTGGCGTTCAAGTTTGTGGCAGGTATTGCCGGACACAGTGCGGCAATGCTGGCAGATGCGGTGCATTCGCTGTCCGACTTCGTTACGGATATAGTGGTTATCGTCTTTGTGCGCATCTCCAACAAGCCGCAGGACAAGGAACACGATTTCGGTCACGGAAAGTATGAGACACTTGCCACAGCCATCATCGGGCTGCTGCTGGCGGGAGTCGGGTTCGGCATTCTGTGGAACGGTGCCTCTTCCATCTGGGCATTCCTGCGTGGCGAGCCGCTGGGCGAACCGGGCATGGTGGCGCTGGTGGCAGCACTGGTGTCTATAGTGTCGAAAGAAGTGCTCTACCAGTATACAGTCATCAAGGGAAAAAGGCTGAATTCGCAGGCGGTCATAGCCAACGCATGGCACCACCGCAGCGACGCGCTCTCTTCCATCGGCACGGCTTTGGGTATCGGAGGAGCCATTCTGCTGGGCGAAGACTGGCGGGTGCTCGATCCGGTAGCGGCAGTCATTGTCAGCTTCTTCATCATTAAGGTTGCCTTTCAGCTGCTGGTCCCCTGTGTGGAGGAACTGCTCGAGAAGTCGCTGCCCGACGAGATGGAGAAGGAGATAGAGCAGACGCTTCTGTCGTTCCCCGGAGTCAGCGAGCCGCATCATCTGCGCACCCGCCGCATCGGCAGCTACTGTGCCATCGAAGTGCATGTGCGGATGGACGGAAACATCACTCTCCACGAGTCGCACGAGACGGCAACAGCCATCGAACACAAGCTGAAAGAGATATTCGGTCAGGGAACATTGGTCACTATCCATGTAGAACCGAAGAAAAATTGACAAGTTTGTAAGTTTATGAGTTTTTTAGTTTATGAGTCAAGTGGACGAGGAAACAAGTAAACGAGTAGGCAAGGAATCAGAGGAAAAGCTTATCAGAGTTTGTCAACTCACCAACTAAAAAACTCATAAACTTACAAACTCAAAAACTCAAGAACTCAAAAACTCATAAACTAAAATATGGAACGTATTCTGATTACAGGCGCCAGCGGATTCATAGGCAGCTTTATTGTCGAAGAGGCATTGAGGCGCGGAATGGAGGTATGGGCTGGCGTGCGTGCCACGAGCAGCCGGAAATACCTGCAAGACAGCCGTATCCGCTTCATGGAGCTGGACTTTGCACACCCCGACCGTCTGCACAGCCAGCTTTCCGCCCAGAAGGCAGAGACGGGAACATTCGACTATATTGTCCACTGTGCGGGAGTGACCAAGTGTGCCCACCCTTCCGGGTTCGACGAAGTGAACTTCCGTCAGACCGCACGGTTTGCCGATACGCTGAGAGAGCTTGACATGGTTCCCCGGCAGTTCATCTTTGTCAGCACGCTGAGCGTGTTCGGAGCGCTCCACGAGCAGGACTACTCCCCTATCTGCGAGCAGGATACACCCTCACCCAACACTGCCTACGGACGCAGCAAACTGAAGGCTGAGCAGTATTTGCAGTCGCTCAGCGGTTTCCCCTACGTGTTCTACCGCCCTACGGGAGTATACGGTCCGCGTGAGTCGGACTACTTCCTGATGGCAAAGTCTATCCGCAACCATGTAGACGTGTCGGTCGGCTTCCGTCGGCAGGATCTGACGTTTGTTTATGTGAAAGACGTGGTTCGTGCCATCTTCCTTGGCATCGAGAAAGGGGTAAGCCGGCGTGCCTATTTCCTCTCCGACGGGCAGGTGTACCGTAGCCGCACGTTTTCCGACCTCATCCGCCGCGAACTGGGCAACCCGTGGATGGTGCGCATCACCTTCCCGCTGTTTGTCCTGAAAGCCGTTTCTTGGCTGGGAGGCATCTATTCCCGGACGACGGGCAAGGGATTCACACTGAATCCGGACAAGTATAATATTATGAAACAACGCAACTGGCGATGCGACATCGCTCCTACCATCGACGAACTGGGCTATCAGCCCGAATACGACTTGGACAGGGGAGTCTGCGAAACCATCGCTTGGTATAAGAACGAGGGATGGCTTTAGACTGGTTTAAACGTTTGGAGCCCCACAGCGGGCTGTTTGCGGCAGAGAAGATAGCACTTATCTACAATCTGCTGACTTCTGTGCTGATTCTGTTTCTGTTCAGGGTGATGGATCATCCGTGGCACATGCTGCTGGATAGGGCAATGATTGCTGCGCTGACAATGCTTCTGATCTATCTCTACCGGCTGGCTCCCTGTAAGTTCTCGGCACTTGTGAGAGTACTTATCCAGTTGGTGCTCCTCTCCTACTGGTATCCCGACACGTTCGAGTTCAACCGCTTTTTCCCCAATCTCGACCATCTGTTTGCCACGGCAGAGCAGTTCTTCTTCGGCGGCCAGCCTTCCATCTGGTTCTGCCATGCCTTTCCGCAGCTGCTGGTCAGCGAGGCGTTCAATATGGGTTATTTCTTCTATTATCCCATGATGCTGATTGTGGTATTGTTCTATGCTTTCCGCCGGTTCGAGCGTCTCGAGAGGGTGGGCTTTTTGCTGGTGGCTTCTTTCTTTGCCTACTATCTGGTCTATATATTTCTGCCCGTAGCCGGTCCTCAGTTCTATTTTCCCGCTGTGGGAGCCGAGCATGTGATGGCAGGCACTTTCCCTGCTGTGGGCGACTATTTCCATTATCATCAGGAGCTGCTTCCGGGCCCCGGCTATCCTCACGGAGTGTTCTATCAGCTTGTAGAGGCTTCGCAGCAGGTGGGCGAGCGTCCTACGGCGGCTTTCCCCAGCTCGCATGTCGGTGTTTCTACCATCATGATGATGCTTGCGTGGCGTGGCAGCAGGCGGCTCTTTGCCTGTCTGTTCCCTTTTTATGCCCTGCTGTGTGGTGCCACTGTATATATTCAGGCACACTATCTGATTGACGCTATTGTGGGCTTCCTCACTGCTTTCCCACTCTATTGGCTGCTGAACCGGATGTATCGGAGGTGGTTTGCGTAGAGTCCCGATTCGCGGAGTTGTCCATGCCTACAACCTACAGGTGGATTCTCCGTGCATTCTTGGTGCGCAGGTGCAAGAAATGCAGCCCACTGACCTTACGGTAGCGGGCTGCGGTGTCTGTATGATGTTACCGGGCACAATACTCCCGCCCGGAATGGGAGTTCTTTTCTTTTTGGGTTATACTTCGGTTATTTTCCGTTTCGGGCGGAACTTTTCCCGCCCGACGGTTTACTGTTCTTTCTTCAAGGTAGGCAGGCTGTTGCCGTCTTTGAGTTCGTACTGCCAGCCTGAGCCGTTCAAGGCGGTGTTCATGGCATCAACGGCGTTCTGCCAGGTAACGGTTGTGCCGTCCACCTTCGTGGCTCCGCCGTTGTCATTGTCGGGGAGGCCGCTCCAGTAGCAGGCGGTCACGGTGGCATAGTTTTCTCCCACCACGCCGCCTACATGGATGGTACCGCTTCCGGTACCGCTGACGTTACCCGCGGCATAGCAGGCAATGACGGTGCTGTATGCGTTGGATCCCACCACGCCGCCGGCACAGGCGTTGTTTGGACCGTCATTTTCAACGGTCACGTCGCCCGTGGCATAGCAGGCGGTCAGGGTGGCACCGGAATTCGTTGCACCTGCCACGCCGCCTGCCCGCTGCGTTCCCTTCACTGTGGCCGAGGAACTGCATCCGGTGATGGAACCGCCCTGTTGATAGCCCACCACACCGCCTACGTCGCTACCGCTGACGCTGCCCGACACCGAGCAGTTTTCAATGTTGCCGCCAAAGCTCCATCCCGCCACGCCGCCGACGAACGTGCCACTTGTTATGTTTACTTCTGTCAGCACTACGTTCTTCACCGTGCCTTTGATGAAGCCGAACAGACCCGTATATCGGTTACTTCTCGTAACGGTCAGCCCCGTGATGGTCTTGCCATTGCCGTCGAAGGTGCCGGTGTATGCTTTGTTATCATCTTTGCCTATCGGTGTCCAGTCGATGCCCTTCAGGTCGATGTCGGCCGTCAGGGTGATATTGATGCCTAACTTCCATTCTTCGTTCACCAGCTTGGCGATGTTCTTCAGGCCCTCGGCGGAGGTGACGTTGTAGGTCTTGCCGCCCTCCGACACGGTGTATCCCGGGTCTTCTGCCGCGGCAAGGGAGACGGTGTAGGTATATTCCTCGCCCGCTTTCCATTCGGCTGCCTTCTGCATCTTATAGACGAAGACCTTGCCGTTGGTGAAGGCGCAGGTGATGAAGGCCGTGCCCGTTGCCACACTTTGCGGGGCTACGAGCGCAGTGTAGGTGTCACCGCCCTTGTCATACGGGGCGATTACGGCCGGGTTGCCGTTCTCGATGGAGAGGCCGGTCAGCTTGACGGACGCCATCCCCTCGGTGTAGTCCGTCAGGACGACGGTCACCCGTGCCGTGCGGTGGGTGAAGCGGAGTGTGGGGTTGCCGTAGCTCACCGTCTGTTCCTCGGCTACGATGAGGTCGCTGGTCTCGAAGTCCTCCCGGGCACTTTGGTCGGCTTTTACCACCACGGCAGGCGGGGTTGTCTCGCCCTCGGTGTAGGGCCACCAGGCGGTGACGAGGCGGTCGGTGTGGTTGGTCCAGTAGTGCGGGTCGGTGGAGGTCAGCGTGGCGCTGGTGTTGTCGGCGGTGGTGGGCGTCACGTCGTACGCTTTCACCGTGCCGTCCATCCTGACTGCCACGCTCTGCACGCCCTCCCAGTTCCCGTCCACGGGGGCACGGGTACCGGCGGTGGCTGTCGCCGCGGGGTTCAGTCCCGTGGCGGTGAAGACGATGGGTGTGCCTTCCGCCCCTTCCGGCAGGAAGCCCGCTTCGTCCTGCGTGCAGGCGGCAAGGCCGAGCAGCAGGGCGAGGGCTGCGGATATATGGATGGTTGTTCGTTTCATGATGCGTGTTGTTTAGGGTTCGTTATTGTTTCTTTTGCAGTACGGGCAGGTCGTCGGTGCCGAGTGCCCACTGGTAGTCGTTGCCGGTGAGGGCGGCGTTCATGCCACCAACAGCGGTCTGCCAAGTAACGGTCGAGTTGTCCACCTTCGTGGTTCCGCTGGTGTCATATCCACCCCAAACGCCATCGCTAATTCCATCACCGCTCCAGTAGCAAGCGGTGATTTTTCCATCATAAGAACCAGCATTCAAATTGAATACTGCTATACCACCTACGTTGCTTCCTCCGGTTATCGTACCGTTGAACCAACAGGCGGTGATGGTGCCATAATTGATTGCCGCGATACCACCGACAGCACCATTATTAGTCGTATTCGTCAGTGTCCCCATTACGGAGCAGGCGGTGATAGTGCCGTTGTTACCATGGGCTATTCCGCCCATAGCCGTACTGCCATTGTAAGTGACATATTTCAGTTGCAGGTTCATGACCTTTCCACCACCGCCGATGTTATGGAATAATGCTACCGCCTCACTTGGAGATGAGATATTCAATCCCGTGATGGTATGCCCCTGCCCGTCGAAAGTGCCGTTGTATGTTTGACCGCTATTACCTATCGGCGTCCACGTCTTGCCCGTCAGGTCGATGTCGGCAGTCAGGGTGCAGTTGATGCTGAGGTCGCTCTGCGCGGCTTCGTTCCATGCCAGCAGGCCGTCTGCGTTATAGACCGTGTAGGTCTTGGTGGTGGTGTCGTAGTTGTAGCCCAAATCCTCGGCTGCGCCTTCTTCGCCGCCGCCGTCAGCCCAGTCACCGATGGTGCAGCCCTCCAGCGTCAAGCCGGTGGCGTTCACCTTGACGGTGTAGGTATAGCGGTTGCCCGCCTCCAGCACGACGTCGTTCTGCGGGCGGAAGT
>CALUOO010000005.1 GCA_944322345.1 uncultured Bacteroides sp.
ATTGTGTGTGATTATCAGTAATTTGCAATTTTATGATATTTCTTGAATGTATAGGTTCGAGAGCCTGTCTCTCCGCTGAACGTTACGGACAAAACCGGACAACGAACAGACAAGTTCCACAAATTCAATGGTTTGTGGAACTTTTTTTATTCCCTTGTGTCTGCCTTAAAGAACATTCTTTCGCCCCTAAAAGACAAGGTTTCTAACCTAACTCGTACCCCCGACAAACAAAATCAAAAAGGAGGTACAGATAGTCGGAAATTGGCGAGCTTCTGTCGGCGTTTGGTGAGCCTGCATAAAACTCATTCTTAATCATTTCCAGTAGTCATTAATCGAAAAAAAATTCGGTTTCGTCTATCTTGCTGCGTATGATGGCGTGTGTCAGAATGAACCCGTTAATCGCCAACGCATTTTTCACAAGCGGGGACATCGAAAGCTGGGGACGGGGCTACAAGCGTATCTTGGAAGCGGTCAGCGCATACAAATTGCTGCCGCCCCGACTTGAAATGTTAAGCGGTCTGATGATTACCTATTATACCGATGTATGTTCTCAACTGCTGGCGCAGCGGGTGGATGAAAGGCATATTCCTGTTATAGAGTATGCAGCCAAGAACGGGCGTGTCTCATAAGCCTGTATGCTCTTTTTGATTTCAGTTTTCAGACTGTTTAAAATCAAAGTGTATTGTTCTTTCTGCTTTTCAAGCACCAGTTCAAGAATAGCATATCGTCTGTATTTCTCCTGTCATATACTTTATTTTATGGTTTTTTGTCCTTGTCAAGGAATAAGGTCAGTTCTTCTTCCACTTCTTCAATACTCGGTAAGACGGATTTCAGATTTTCGGGTATAGCCTTGCTCAACTGATAGTCGCTGATACCTATCGGCTGGTCATATCCGGCCAAGGCATATTGTGCCACGACTTCATCTTTACCCCTGCACAGCAAAAGACCGATTGTCTTGTTGTCATTTTCTCCCCTCAGCTTGTTATCCACGACATTGATGTAGAAATTTAGCTGCCCGGCATATTCCGGTTTGAACGGAGTTGCTTTCAATTCCACGACAACATAGGCGTGGAGCTTGATATTATATAGAATCAGGTCGGCGAAAAAGTCACTGTCTCCAATCTGGAAATGTTTCTGTCTGGCAACAAAAGCAAAGCCGTTACCCATTTCCAGTAAGTAACGGGTTACATGCTTTACCAGCTGTTCTTCTATATCCCTTTCGTCAGCCTTTTCCTTTGCTCCTGCCAGGTCAAAGATATATGGGTCTTTTAACAGATAGTTGGCAAGATCGCTTTGGGGTGACGGAAGTGTGGCAGTGAAGTTGTTTACTTTGTTACTCTTGATTTGTCTGCCATACAGATTACTTTCAATCTGCATTTTCAACACATTACTGCTCCAACCCATTTCTACTGATTGTTTCATGTACCAGTATCTTACACCCAATGGAAGTGGATTATTGAGTATGACCATATGGCTCGCCCAATTTATTCTTGCAATCGGTGATGCCAAGAACAATTTTTCTATTTCCTCAATCTTTATTTGATAAATGGCAGATACTGTTTTTGTCACATTTAGAAATTGCGCAGGAACCTCCTGCGTAATTTCTAAAGATTGATTATCTGTAGATTGTATTTGCGCAGTAAGTTCCTGCGTAAATTGCCCACTATTGAGTTTAAGGAGTTCATTAGTAATGTTTTGAATATTGGGGACAGACAGTATTGAATCTGCTTCAATAAAACTACGAAGTACATTTAACGGATATAAACGGGCAAACTGACACATATAAGTAAGATTACGCTCCGAATATCCTTTTTTTTCAGGATAATTGAATCGGATTGCCTGTGCCAGCTTCTTGATAATTTTACCACCCCACCCATGCAGGTTTTGGTGGTACAGTATATAATTGCCTATTTTCCAGTAATGGAACAACATCTGAGTGTTGGCTGCGGTAATGAGCCGGACTTGTGCCTGTTCTATTTCCGAACCGACAGCATGGACAAAGGCATCAAAATGACCTTTCTTTATATCATGTTCGTTGTTATTCTCCATATTACTAACTGTTACTTGACAAAGATAACTCTAATAACGGATAATCTATGAAACTGACTGATACTTTTATAGTTGGTTAAACTTGTTCATCTCACGCGCAGCTGCCAGAAGGCAACTGCCGAAGCTGCTGCAACATTCAGCGAATCCACTCCCTTCGACATTGGTATGCGTACCACATAGTCGGCTTTTCCGATAGTCTCCTGTGGAAGTCCGTCTCCTTCGGTTCCCATAATGATGGCCAGCTTAGGCTGCTTTGTCAGTATCGGATTGTCTATGGAGATGGATTGTTCCGTTAGTGCCATGGCCGCTGTCTTGAATCCGGCTTCGTGAAGTCCTTCGAGCGATGTGTCTATCCACGCCCATGGCATTAAGAATACACTCCCCATCGAAACCCTGATAGAACGGCGGTTGAGCGGATCGCACGAATTGGTTGTCAGCAATACTCCGTCTATGCCGAGTGCGGCTGCCGAACGGAAAATGGCCCCGATGTTGGTTGTATCCACCACACCGTCGATAACCACAATGCGCCGGGCGTCCCTGCACACCTCTTCCATACTTCGCAGTGGCGGACGGCGCATGGCACACAGCACTCCCCGTGTCAGTGTATATCCGGTAATCTGGCTCAGCAGTTGCCGCTCGCCCGTATATACAGGGATGTCGCTATGTTGCCGTATGATTTCCGAGGCGTCTCCCTCTATGTGTTTACGCTCGCATAGCAGTGCCAGTGGCGTATATCCGGCTTCTAGGGCAATCCGGATCACTTTGGGGCTCTCTGCTATGAAGATTCCTTTTTCCGGATCGAGCCTGTTGCGCAGCTGCGCTTCGGTGAGAGTGGCAAACAGCTCCACTCCGGGATGGTTCAGCGATGATATTTCAATTACAGCCATTTGTTTTAAGTCCTTTAGTTTATAAGTTTTTGAATAATAAAAGAGAGGATATCATCTCCCGATGTCCTCTCCCTCTCTTTTCACTTAGTTAAAGTTTAGGTTATATATTGAAATAGGTCTGATTACTTAATCCTTTTCACTGAGATAAATGCTGTAATGCCCGAAATACTGCACATAGATTTATTTTTTTTCTTCATCAATCCGTTTTTTTGTATTTTTCCTTTCGTTACCCCATGTGTCCTTATAAAAAAGTGTCATTCATTTAATGAAAAAGAGATTATGAGAATAGATGATTTTACTGTTTGCGCAACAAATTATATTGAATTTTTAAAAGAAGAAGGCCGATATGCTACTGCACATGTTTATAAAAATGCTTTACGTTCTTTCACCCAGTTCTGTGGCACCCCGACTGTCACTTTCAGCCAGCTCAATCGTGAAAGCCTCAAGCAATATGCCGGCTATTTGTTGGACAACCATTTGAAGCTCAATACTATCTCCACTTATATGCGGATGCTGCGCTGTATTTACAACAAGGGGGTAGAACTGGAACAAGCTAAATATATTCCTCATTTATTCCGCGATGTCTACACCGGGGTGGATACCCGTCAGAAAAGGGCATTGCCGGTGCGTGAGCTAAAGACTTTGCTTTATAAGGATCCCCGCTCCAAGTCGCTCCGGCGCACTCAGGCCATAGCCTGCCTCCTGTTTCAGTTTTGCGGAATGCCTTTTGTCGATCTGGCACATCTCGAACGTGGCAATCTGGAAGACGGTCTTTTGAAATACAATCGTATCAAGACCAGTACGTCTATGACCGTAGAAGTGTTGGATATAACTATCAAGGCGATGCATCAGTTGTATGGCGGATCGTCCCTCCATATTCCCGGCCGTCCTGATTATCTGTTTCACATCCTGAGCGGACAATATGGAAGAAAAGAGGAAAGGGGTTATATCGAATATCAGTCGGCTTTACGCCGTTTTAACAACCAGTTGAAGAGGCTTGCCAAGCGGCTTCATATATCCTCGCCGGTTTCTTCCTACACTTTTCGCCATTCGTGGGCCACTACCGCCAAGCATCTGGGTGTGCCCATTGAAATGATCAGCGAGTCATTGGGGCATAAGTCTATCAAGACCACGCAGATCTATTTGAAGGGATTTGAGCTTTCCGAAAAAACAAAGGTCAATAGGAAAAACTGCATGTATGTGCTGAACTATGGTGGTAAGATGAGCTTGTAAATATTGCTGATTAAATTCTCCGTTACTTCTCAGGTAACGGAGAAAAATCGTTGCAAAGATAGGGAAAATGGTTAGATAATATACTATTAAGCAAAATATTTTCTTGAAACGTTGAAAAATGCTTAACGTTGGTATACGAAATGAAGTGGCGCATTATTATTAAAAAACTAATGTGTCCCCAAAAGCTTTTCTAAATCCTGAAGCACTGCTCTTCTACATAAGTATCCATCAAAATGGTGGCTCACTACTTTTATCTGTACTCTTTAGACTATTAAGGGAAACTATCGAAACTGTTTTTCCGTATCACATAAGTCTTCCTTTCGTTTCACTATCGTGATACGAACGTATAACAGTTGTGATACGAACGTATGACTAAAGTGATACGAAATAATATTGCAAAGAAAAATGTTTGTTTATAGCAAGGCAGCTGCCTGACTTTTCAATATTAGCGCGGAATCTCATGTAACAGGTTTGCATTTACAAAAGGGAAGGAGAAAAGTGTATTATGATATAGTGTTCTGATAATGAGAAGTATAAAAGAATATGCTACATTTGTTCTCCGTTACCTGAGAAGTAACGGGCAAACATGGGGTAAAATAATTAGATGAATCTTATCAATAATGATGATTCCGTAGTTCTGTCAGCAGATGTGACTGGCAGAAGCGTAGCGCACCCAAAACGCTGGTTGGTCGCCATTGTTCGCATGTGCCATGAGAAGAAAACAAGCGAGCGGCTGACCAAAATGGGAATCGAAAACTTCCTACCTGTTCAGCAAGAATATCATCAGTGGAGCGACCGTCGTAAGTTGGTCGAGCGTGTGCTGATTCCAATGATGGTTTTTGTTCATGTCGATCCTTACGAGCAGAAAGAAGTGCTGACGCTCTCGGCTGTGAGCCGGTACATGGTGTTGCGTGGCGAAAGCACGCCTGCCGTTATCCCCGATTATCAGATGGAGCGTTTCAAGTTTATGCTCGATTATTCGGAAGACGCCATCAGCATGAACACCTCGCCGTTGGTACCGGGCAAAAAGATACGTGTCATCAAGGGGCCGTTGACCGGTCTCGAAGGTGAGTTGCAGACCATCAACGGCAAGTCGAAGGTGGCAGTACGTCTCACCATGTTGGGATGTGCCTGTGTAGACATACCCATTGGGTGCGTAGAACCTCTCTCTTAAAATCTCACAATTAAAAAAAACTCACACAATTCACAATTTATAACTGCTTGGCTATTTGGATTTGGGATTATGACTTGTTGCTTGACAGCGGCTTGAAAACTCAAAAACTTATAAACTCAAAAACTTAAAAACTTAATTTTTTATGGGGAATAAAAATTTACAAGAGAAAATTGACTATTTGCAAAGGATGGCAGATAGCCTGCTTTTCGCAAATTGTAGTCGGAATCATCTTTATTCCGATGAGCTTGCTGCATTAAACCATTCTATTCATCAACAGATTGATGAGCTTTATCCTTTACGTGGGAAAACCGTTGAACAGGATGCTTCTTTATGCCTGGCTATTTTGATGGGGTATAGTGTTTCCATGTATGCCAATCCCGACGATGAGCGGAAGAAACAGACGGTGCTGAAACGTTCGCAGAAATTGCTGGAATCGCTTTCTCCTTGTTTGCTAAAGGAGCAGTTGCGTGATATTTACAGCCAGCTGAGTGTTTCCTTTTGATTAGCCTTTCTTAATTGTATTTTAAAAAACTTTCATCCACCAACTTAAAACGCATTACCTGTTCATGAATTATCTGTTTATCATATTGGCATTTGTCATTTCCATTTTTACGGCACAACTCATCATTCCGCGTATTTTGCTGATTTCTTTCCGCAAAAAGCTTTTCGATGTCCCCGATGCCCGTAAGGTTCATAAATGTGCTGTTCCCCGTTTGGGAGGTGTTTCTTTTTTTCCTACCGTGCTGTTTGCATGTTGTCTGATTCTGGCATTCCGCACACTGACAGGATATAATGTCTCTTCGTTGCAGGCCACCTATGTCTTGCCCGAATTCCTTTTTCTTGTTTGCGGCATGACGCTTCTCTATCTGATTGGTATTGCCGACGATCTGGTTGGCATTCGTTATCGTCAGAAGTTTGTCATTCAGATACTTAGTGCCTGTCTGTTTCCCCTTGCCGGTCTGTGGATCAACGATCTTTACGGACTGTTTGGTATCCATGCCCTTCCCGCATGGATCGGCATGCCGTTTACGGTGCTCACGGTGGTTTTCATCACCAATGCCATCAATCTGATCGACGGCATCGACGGTCTAGCCTCCGGACTTAGCAGTGTGTCGCTTCTGGTTTTCGGTTCTCTTTTTATCGAGAAAGGTCTTTGGCTTTATAGCATGCTTACATTCAGCATGTTTGGTGTGCTGATTCCTTTTTTCTATTACAATGTATTTGGCAGTGCCGAGCGTGCCCGCAAGATATTCATGGGCGATACCGGTAGCCTGACATTAGGCTATATTTTAAGTTTCCTTGCCATCAAGTATAGTCAGATCAATCCGGTTGTGATGTCTCATACAGAAGGTGCTTTTGTCATTGCTTTCAGCACCCTGATTGTTCCGGCTTTCGATGTCATCCGTGTGGTTCTTGTCCGTCTGCGCAATGGTAAGAATCCTTTCGAGCCCGATAAGAATCATATTCATCATAAGTTCCTTGCCATGGGGTTCACTCCTCGCAAGGCAATGCTGTCTATTCTGCTGATCTCTTGCTGCTTTTGTGTATCCAATATCCTGCTGATGCCTTACATTAATAATACGGTGATGCTGGTTGGCGATATTGTGGTGTGGATTTCATTGAATCTTTGGTTTGACAAGGTTCGTGACAAGCGTTTGTGCTTAAACAATCAATCCAAATAAGAGGGTTTATCAGTCATAGTAAGAATAACTGAAATCTTTAGATAGTATGAAAGGTATTGTATTGGCTGGTGGTTCGGGCACTCGTCTCTATCCTATTACTAAAGGTGTAAGCAAACAGCTGCTCCCCATTTTCGACAAGCCGATGGTTTATTATCCCATTTCGGTCTTGATGCTTGCCGGCATCCGCGACATTCTGATTATTTCCACACCGTACGATCTTCCCGGCTTTCGCCGTCTGTTGGGTGATGGTTCCGACTATGGTGTACGTTTCGAGTATGCCGAGCAGCCTTCTCCGGATGGCTTGGCACAGGCGTTCCTGATTGGTGAGCGGTTCATCGGCAACGATTCTGTCTGCCTTGTGTTGGGCGACAATATTTTCCATGGTGCCGGTCTTTCACAGATGCTTCGCGAAGCAGTACGTACTGCCGAATCAGACGAGAAGGCCACTGTGTTCGGCTATTGGGTCAATGACCCCGAGCGTTATGGCGTAGCAACATTCGACAAGCAGGGCAACTGCCTGAGTATTGAAGAAAAACCGGAGAAGCCAAAGTCAAACTATGCGGTTGTAGGACTCTATTTCTATCCCAATAAAGTGGTAGATGTGGCAAAGCACATCAAACCCTCTGCACGTGGTGAACTGGAGATTACTACTGTCAATCAGCAGTTTCTGAACGATGGCGAGCTGAAGGTGCAGACTATGGGACGCGGCTTTGCCTGGCTCGACACCGGGACACACGATTCCCTTAGCGAAGCCTCTACATTTATCGAGGTCATCGAAAAGCGGCAGGGACTGAAAGTTGCCTGTCTCGAAGGAATAGCCTACCGTCAGGGATGGATCACCGAAGAAAAAATGCGTCAGTTGGCACAACCCATGCTGAAAAATCAGTATGGCCAGTATCTGCTGAAGGTAATAGATGAATTGAAAGAATAATATGGAAGTCATAAAAACTCATATCGACGGTGTGGTTATTATCGAGCCCCGTCTGTTTTGCGACGATCGTGGTTACTTTTTCGAATCGTTTTCGCAGCGTGAATTTGAAGAGAAAGTATGCAGGACTGTTTTTGTTCAGGACAATGAGAGCAAGTCCTCTTACGGTGTTCTTCGCGGTCTTCATTTCCAGAAGCCGCCTTTTGCCCAAAGCAAGCTGGTGCGTGTAGTCAAAGGTGCCGTGCTCGATGTGGCTGTCGATATCCGTCGCCATTCACCTACATTCGGACAGCATGTAGCGGTAGAACTTACAGCCGACAATCATCGCCAGTTTTTCATTCCCCGCGGTTTTGCCCACGGGTTCAGTGTACTGACCGACGAGGTTGTTTTCCAATACAAGTGCGACAACTATTATGCTCCTCAGAGCGAAGGTGCCCTTGCTTGGGACGACCCCGATTTAGGTATCGACTGGCGTATCCCTGCCGACAAAGTGATACTTTCCGAAAAAGACCGTCATCACCCGCGTCTGAAAGATGCCGACTGGCTGTTTTGAATGCTATTGTATTATATGAGTTTTCCGGCTCTTAAAGTTTGACAAGAGACTTACAAACTCACAAACTCACAAACTCATAAACTTACAAACTTAAAAACTTACAAACTTAAAAACTTACAAACTTAAAAACTTACAAACTTAAAAACTTACAAACTAAAATGAACATATTAGTGACCGGTGCCAACGGCCAGTTGGGCAACGAAATGCGCATAGTCTCGCAGAAAAGCACCGACCGTTATTTCTTTACCGATGTGGCAGAACTCGACATTACCGATGCCGATGCTGTAGAGAAAATGGTGGCAGACAACGATATCAAAGTGATTGTCAACTGTGCTGCCTACACCAATGTGGACAAAGCAGAAGATGAAGAGGAGCTTGCCGAACTGCTTAATGCACGTGCTGTAGCAAATCTGGCACTTTCCATGCAGCGTCACGACGGCTTGCTGGTGCATGTCTCTACCGATTATGTTTTCGGAGGAAACCGGAACAACACGCCTTGCCGTGAAGAAGAACCTGCAAATCCTACCGGGATATACGGCATTACCAAGCTTCATGGCGAACAGGCCATTACGGCGTCCGGTTGTCATTACCTGATCATCCGCACTGCGTGGCTTTATAGCGAGTTTGGCAAGAATTTCCTGAAAACCATGCTATCGCTCACTGCCACCAAGCCGCAGCTGAAAGTTGTGTTCGACCAAGTGGGTACTCCCACCTATGCCTACGATCTTGCCGCTGCCATTTACGACATTGTAGAACATCGCAAATATGAGGGCAAGGACGGCATTTACCATTATTCCAACGAAGGAGTCTGCTCGTGGTTCGACTTTACCCGGATGATTGCCCGCTATGCCGGCAATACCCAATGCGACGTCCAGCCCTGCCATAGCGACGAGTTCCCTTCAAAGGTTGTTCGTCCCAGCTATTCCGTGCTCGATAAGACCAAAATCAAACAGACATTCGGCATCCGCATTCCCTATTGGACAGATTCGCTGGAAGCCTGTCTGAAAAACATGTCAATTTGATTTTTTAGCAGACTGGTTGGAGAGTAGAATTTGTAACTTAAAAACTCACCAACTTAAAAACTTATTAACTTAAAAACTTATTAACTTAAAAACTCACCAACGTAAAAACATGGATTTTAAAAGAAACATCATAGTCACCGGCGGTGCCGGATTCATTGGCAGTCATGTAGTCAGGCTTTTTGTCAACAAGTATCCCGACTATCACATCATCAATCTCGACAAGCTGACCTATGCCGGCAACCTTGCCAACCTCAAAGATATTGAAGCGAAGCCCAACTATACGTTTGTCAAGGCAGACATCTGCGATTTCGATACCGTACTGGCATTGATGCAGCAGTACCGTGTCGATGGCATCATCCATCTTGCTGCCGAGAGTCATGTGGACCGCAGCATCAAAGATCCGTTCACTTTTGCCCGTACCAATGTGATGGGCACGCTGAGCCTCCTGCAGGCAGCCAAGCTCTATTGGGAGTCACTCCCCGAACGCTACGAGGGCAAACGTTTCTATCACATCTCGACCGACGAGGTGTATGGTGCTCTGGAGCTGACACACCCGGAAGGAGTAGAGCCTCCGTTCACCACCACCGCTTCCTCTGCCTCCCACCATCTGGCATACGGCAAAGCATTCTTCTACGAAGATACCAAATACAATCCGCATAGCCCCTACAGTGCCAGCAAGGCATCGAGCGACCATTTCGTCCGTGCTTTCCACGACACCTACGGCATGCCTACCATCGTCACCAATTGTTCCAACAACTACGGTCCTTACCAGTTCCCCGAAAAACTGATTCCGTTGTTCATCAACAACATCCGCCACGGAAAGCCCCTGCCCGTCTACGGGAAGGGTGAGAATGTGCGCGACTGGCTTTATGTCGAGGACCACGCCCGCGCCATCGACCTCATCTTCCATCAAGGGAGAACGGCCGATACCTACAATATAGGCGGTTTCAACGAATGGAAGAACATCGATCTCATCCGGGTAATCATCCATACCGTAGACCGTCTCTTGGGCAATCCCGAAGGACATTCATTGGGCTTGATTACCTATGTCACCGACCGTGCCGGTCACGACCTCCGCTATGCCATCGATTCCACCAAGCTTCAGCGCGAGCTAGGCTGGGAGCCAAGTCTTCAGTTTGAAGAGGGCATTGAGAAAACCGTTCGCTGGTATCTCGACCATCAGGAGTGGATGGACAACATCACTTCGGGAGAGTATGAGAAGTATTACGAGGAGATGTATAAGGGGAGATAAGTAATTGACCGAATCCTTAAAACATAAGACTGTCAAAGGTGTAGTCTGGAGTAGTGTGGAACGCTTCTCCGTACAGGGCATCCAGTTTCTTGTCATGATTGTCATGGCTCGGCTGCTGACTCCGAAGGACTACGGGCTTGTCGGTATGCTTACTATTTTCATCGCCGTAGCCCAGTCATTGATAGACAGTGGTTTCTCGCAGGCATTAATCCGTAAGCAGCACCGTACGGAGACCGACAATTCCACTGTCTTTTATTTCAATGTGGTGGTAGGGCTGTTGCTGTATGCCGTCTTCTATATCTCTGCTCCTTGGGTAGCACGGTTCTACGACAGCCCCGAACTGACCGCTCTGATGCGTGTGGTCTGCCTGAGTGTCGTTTTCAATTCGCTTGCCGTGGTGCAGCGTGCCCTGCTGACGGTCGACATCGACTTCAAGACGCAGGCAAAAGCCAGCCTGACGGCTGCCATCATTTCGGGCGTTGTGGGTATCGGCATGGCATACGCAGGGTTCAGCTACTGGTCTATTGCGGCACAGCAGCTGGTCAATTTAGGCCTGAATACGCTGTTGTTGTGGATATTTGCCCGTTGGCGTCCCTGCCGGACATATTCATGGGCTTCTTTCCGCGAACTGTTTGCTTTCGGTTCCAAGCTGATGGCTTCGGGACTGTTGGATGTGGTTTACCGGAACATGTACCTACTGGTGATAGGCAAGGTGTTTACGGCCTCCTCGTTGGGACATTACACCCGTGCCCATCAGTTTGCTGAATTCCCTTCGTCAAACTTAACGGGTATCATGCAGCGTGTCACCTATCCGGTCCTTTGCCAGATACAGGACGATGACGAACGGCTGGCACAGATCTACCGCCGTTTCCTCCGGGTATCCGCTTTTGTCATATTCCCGCTTTTGACTGGCTTGTCAGCTGTGGCTCAGCCGTTCATCCTGTTGCTGCTGAAAGAGCAGTGGATGTTTGCCGCTACCCTGTTGCAGATTATCTGTTTCTCAATGATGTGGTATCCCATTCATGCCATCAATCTGAATCTGCTTCAGGTGAAGGGACGTTCCGACCTGTTTTTGAAACTGGAGATTATCAAGAAGATATTGGCAGTGAGTATTCTTTGTATTACTGTCCCGATGGGACTGATTGCCATGTGTGTAGGTCAGATTTTTTCTTCTATCATAGCTTTGATTATCAATACTCACTATACAGGCAAACTGATACAGGTAGGCTTTCTGCGCCAGATGCAGGATTTATTGCCAACCTTACTGCTGTCGCTCACCATGTGGGTAGTGGTTTACTTTACAACAACACTTTGTTCCGACACACTTCTGCAGTTGGTTGCAGGTGTGCTGGCAGGAATCATTTACTATTTGTCCCTCGCTTTCTTCTTCCGTTTTCCGGAGTTGAATGAAGTGCTTTCTATTGTCCGCAGAAAGTAAAATACAGATAAAAACAGATATAAAGATGGAATCAAACAAACAGATAACGGTCACCTCTCCGTTATTACCCGATTTGGACGAATTCAACGAACTGTTGAAGGACATTTGGAACCGTAAATGGATAACCAACAACGGTCATTATCATCAGGAACTGGAAAAGGCATTGTGCGAGTATCTGAAAGTGCCATACATCAGCCTGTTTACCAACGGTACGTTGCCGTTGATTACCGCCTTGCAGGCACTCCGCATTACGGGCGAAGTCATCACCACTCCTTACAGTTTCGTAGCCACCACCCATTCCCTTTGGTGGAACGGCATCAAGCCGGTATTTGTAGATATTGATCCTGCAACCGGTAACATCGACCCCGACAAGATAGAGGCGGCAATCACCTCGAAAACAACGGCAATCATGCCCGTCCATGTTTATGGAAAGCCCTGTGACGTGAAACGTATTCAGGAGATAGCCGATAAATACGGTTTGAAAGTGATTTACGATGCTGCCCATGCTTTCGGTGTGGAGGTGAACGGTGAAAGCATCCTGACGGCTGGCGATATGTCCACGTTGAGTTTCCATGCCACAAAGGTGTACAATACCATCGAAGGCGGTGCATTGGTGATGCACGATGAACAGACGAAGAAACGTATCGACTACCTGAAGAATTTCGGTTTTGCAGGCGAAACAGAGGTAGTCGCTCCGGGTATCAACAGCAAGATGGACGAGATGCGTTCAGCTTACGGTCTGTTGAATCTCCGCCAGGTGGATAAGGCCATTGAAGCCCGTCGTCAGGTAGCTGTAAAATACCGCGAAGCCCTTCGTGATGTTCCCGGCATCTCGTTCTTCGACGACATGCCGGGTGTGAAGCACAACTATTCCTATTTCCCCATCTTCGTAGATGCCGAACAGTATGGCATGACACGTGATGAACTTTACTTCAAGATGAAGGAACACGGCGTGCTGGGTAGAAGATACTTCTATCCGTTGATCAGCACGTTCAGTACTTATCGCGGACTGGAGAGTGCTACTCGTGAGAATCTGCCGAATGCCTACAGGATGGCAGACGAGGTGATTTGTTTGCCGATGCACCATGCGTTGAGTGGGGAGGATGTAGAACGGATTATCAACGAAGTAAAAAGATAAAGATGGCACAAAAGAAACTCCTACTGTTGGGTGGTTCAGCACAGCAGGTTGTTGCTATCCAGAGAGCTAAAGAATTAGGCTATTATACTGTGCTGTGCGATTATCTTCTTGATAATCCGGGACAATATGTGGCTGATAAATACTACAATGCCAGCACTACTGATGTAGAGGCAGTTTATGATATAGCTCAAAAGGAACATGTAGATGGCATTCTTGCTTATGCTTCTGATCCGGCAGCTTTGCCTGCTGCTATTGTCTGTGAACGTTTGGGGTTGCCCACTAATCCGGTGAAGTCAGTAGAAATTTTGGGATTGAAGTATCCTTGGAGGCAGTTTCTTAAAGAAAACGGTTTCGCTTGTCCTAAAGCAATTGCATTTACTCCTCAAACTACTTTATCTGATTTTGAAAAAATGGTTAAAGATTTTACGTTCCCTATTGTAATTAAACCAACCGATTCTTCAGGAAGTAAGGGAGTTTCTGTATTGGAAAATTTAGATGATTTGTCCAAAGCCATTCAATGGGCAGATTCTTATTCACGTAACAAAACGCTGATAGTCGAGGAGTTTATTTCCCGTGGTTTCCCTTATGTAATAGGCGGTGATATCTTTGTATGGAATGGTAAGATTGTGCTTAATGGTGAAATGTCATGTCTTAGAGATGATAATGGTAAAAGTCTGATTCCTATAGGGAAAAAAAAACCATCTGGTCTTAATGATATTCAAAGAAAGAATGTACATGATGAACTGCAACGGTTGGTCTCTATGTTAGGGATTCATTTTGGGGAATTAAATATCGAAATATTGCTTGACAAAGAGAATAAAGTACATTTTTTAGAACTTGGTCCTCGTGCAGGAGGTAATATGATTCCACTTCAACTCTCAGATGCGTGGGGCATTGATTTGGTAAAAGCAAATGTACAAGCTGCAATGGGTGTAGATCCACGGTTGGTTCTTAATGAACAACCCGGTTGTTTTTTTACTTATGTGTTGCATAGCCATTTGGATGGGCGGTTTAAGGATATAGAATACTCAGATGAAATATTGCCTTATATTTATCGTAAAGTCATATACAAAAAAGAAGGAGATACAGTAGAGGCATTTGATGGTGCTGGCAAAGCACTGGGTATTTTGTTTATTCATGTGGATACAGAAGAACAAATGAATGACTTTTGTAATCATATGGATACGTTAGTCAGAGTAAAATTGAAATGAATCATGAAAAGGGAAATAGGTGGCTATTTTGAGTTGGAACTTTCCCGAAAAGAACCCTTTCCACATATGGAAGGTGTTTGTCTGAATAGTGGTCGTAATGCATTGGAATATGTTTTGATTTCGTTGCCCAATGTCAAACGTTTATGGATTCCTTATTTCACATGTGAGGTAGTTTTAGAACCGTTAAAGAAATTGCAGATACCTTATTCTTTTTATCATGTGAATGAGAATCTTGAAATACAAGAGGAAATCAGTCTTAACGTTGATGAGTATATTTTAGTAACTAATTACTTTGGAATAAAAGATACATATGTAGAAAAATTATCAGTACTTTATAATGAAAGACTGATAGTTGACAATGCACAGGCTTTCTTTTGTAGACCTATTTGTGGAACATACACTATTTATAGCCCTCGTAAGTTTGTTGGCGTTCCTGATGGTGGTATAGCAGTTGTTTCAGATGGAATAGAAGTCAATAATTTTTCAATAGATTATTCTTATGGTCGTTGTAGCCATTTACTGAAACGTTATGATTTGGGTGCATCTGGAGGTTATGCGGATTTTAAAGATAATAGTCATTTGCTTTCCAATCAGCCTATAAAGCGGATGTCTGGACTTACAAAAACACTGCTTTTTAATATTGATTTTTCTACTGTGAAGAAACATCGTTTGGAGAATTTCTCTTATCTCCATCGTGAATTGTGTGATACTAACTTGCTCAAGATTCCTTCATTGGAGAATTTAACTTGTCCAATGGTGTATCCTTATTATACTGATGATGTATCATTGCGTAGTCGATTGATTGCAAACAAAGTATTTGTTGCTACTTATTGGCCTAATGTATTGGAATGGTGTGAACTTGATTCTTTGGAGTATAAGTTGACAAAAAATGTAATTCCTTTACCGATAGATCAACGATATGGGAGAAACGAGATGGATTATATATTAAATATTATAAAATATGAGGGATAAAGTTGTTATTATTGGCGGTAAAGGTACTGCTGTTGTTATTGCTGAACAAATATATGATGCTCATATCCGTTATAATATGGATGTAGAAGTATTAGGATTTGCTTTTGATGATCCTGCTTATGTTGGTGGAATAAATGGTTGGCCTGTTCTTTGCGGAACTCGTGAAGTTTATGATAAGTTTAAAAAAGACAATTCTGTAAAATTCATATATTCTCTTTATCGTTCTGATATTTTAAAAGAGAGGATAGAATTACGTGATAGTTTACAAATTCCAATAGAACGTTATTATTCTTTTATACATCCTTCCGTCTATGTTGCAAAGAGTGCAAGGATAGGTGTGGCAAATGTAATATTGGCGAATTGTGCTATTAATTGTAATGTTGTGATGGGGGATTTTAATACGATGAATACAAATTCTTTGATAGGACATGATACTGTGATAGGTAGTAATAATTTTATTGCGGCTCATACTTGTATTGGTAGTGGGTTGAAAATAGGAAATGGAAATTTTACAGGATTGAATTCTAGTCTGAGAAACCTTGTTCAAGTGGGTGATTTTAACTTGATAGGTATGGCTTCAAATGTCGTTAAAAATATTGGAAATAATACAAAAGTTGTGGGTAATCCTGCAAAAGAACTAATAAAATGAGATAATTATTATGAACCAATCTGTATTAGGCCTATATTTTGAAGATTTTGTAATTGGTGATGAGATAAGACATTCATTATCCAAGACCATCTTCGAGAGTGATAATAATTTTTTCAGTCTTTTGACAATGAACCATCATCCTGTCCATACCAATATAGACTATGCCTCTAAGAATCAGCATGGAAAGATTTTAGTGGTAGGTACATTAGTGTTTTCATTGGCAGTAGGAATTACAGTTCCCGACATTAGTGGAAAGGCTGTAGCAAATTTGGAATATGAATGCATAAAACATCTGAATCCTGTTTTTTTGAATGATACGATTTATGTGCGTTCCAAAATACTGGATAAGCGTGAGTCTAAATCCAAACCAGATAGGGGAATTGTTTATGTAGAATCGATAGCTTACAATCAAGAGGGAGTTGATGTATTGTCTTTCAGACGAAAAGTGTTAGTAAAGAAAAGGGGAAATTGAAAAATGGATAATGCTTATTTGATGCGCAGTTTGATGTTTGTCCCTGCGCACAACCAGAAGTTGTTGGATAGTGCTGTACGCCGTGATGCAGATGTTTTATTACTTGACATAGAGGATTCCGTCCCTTATCCTGAGAAACAGCGCTCTCGTGATAATATTAAAGAATTTGTCAAGCGTTCTGACCTGAACGGTAAATTGCTGTTCCCAAGGGTAAATGACCGTGAAAGCGGCGAACTGTTGAAAGATGCTTATCAATTGACTATAGAAGGAATTTCCGGATTCATGTATCCCAAGTCAACGAAAGGCGAAGATATATATTTCTTTGGTAAGTTGCTCGAAACGATTGAATACGAAAAAGGTTTTCCCATAGGTACTTTCAAGATTATACCTCTGATTGAAACTGCAGGTGCAGTTATTAATATCAAAGAGATTTGTATGGCGTGTAATCGGGTCATAGCAGTTGCTTTCGGTTGCGAAGACTATGTGACAGATTTACGTGGTAAGCATGATCCGGCGGGTGAAAGTATAATGACTGCCCGTAATTTAATCAGTATTGGTGCCAGAAGTTGTGGAGTTCTGCCTATTGATACTGTACATATTAAGGTGCACGATCTGGAAGATTTAGAGAAAAATCTTATTCTCAGTCGCAATTTAGGATTTGAAGGGATGTTGGTATTGAACCCTAAGGAATTACCATTGGTACATCAGTATTATTCTCCTACTGAGGAAGAAGTGAATTGGGCAGAAGAGATGCTTGCACTGGCGGAGGAAGCAGAGAAAGAGGGCAAAGGTGTGGCTCTTAAAGAAGGGAAATTTATTGGTCCTCCAATGGTAAAGATGGCTCGTAACATTATACAAAAGCAACGTCTTATAGAACAACGTAAATCCGTTAATCTGTAATCTGTCTACACGCTTTGGCAATCCTCCCTAGTACTTCGGAATGGCAAAAAAGCATTTTTGTGGTACTTCGTAGTGCTTCGGAATGTGTAAAACACGCTTTGTGAACATTTCGCAGGGTTACAGAATGTATAAAATACGTTTAGGGAGCATTCCGCAATCCTTCGGAATAAGTAAAACACGCTTTGTGAGCATTTCGTAATCCTCCGTTGGCTTGCCAACGCACATTGGCTGTATATAGAAAGGCTTCGGCAACCAGTTAATATATTTATCAACCTAAAAAACACAAAATTATGCCAAATCAAATTCAATCATTTGGAATGAGCAAGATGACCATCGGCTCATGCAACGATTTTCACAACCGTGTAAATACGTTTATTCAAGATGCCACTCCGGCGGCACTTCACGTTGAGCAGCAGGCTACTGCTTATGCAGAAGCAATCAAGACGCTCGATTCCATTGTTAACCGTGAGCGTGCTTTCGTCTCTACCAAGGCTCTGCGCGAGGCCGATCAGGTTCGCGACAGTGCTGCGGGAGTTATCAGTCAGGTGATTAATGCTTGCCTTACTTCGCCGGTAGCCGAACGCAGAGCAGCAGCCCAGCTGCTGGATGCCAAGATGGCTTCCTATCGTGGTATCCGCAATCATGAATATACCAAGCAGACTGCCGAAGTACGTGGAATGTTGGTTATGCTTGATGCACAGGCAGAAGCAGTCGATACGTTAGGGCTGTCTCTCGAAGTAGAAGCCCTTCGTGAGGCAAATGCTACGTTCGATACCCAGTATTACGCACGTACTGCAGAAAGTGGTGCCCGTAAGGCACAGAGCAACGTGAAGTCGAGTGAAGTCATCGAACAAGTCAATAAACTCTATAATGAGATTGTCATGCTGGTCAACGCCTATGCCGTGGTACAGCCGACTGACGCTATTAATACCTTTATCGGTAATGTGAACGGTGCGGTGGCAGCTTTCTCGCGTATTGCAGGTAGCAGTACTTCGGGTAATGGTGAAATAGGAGAGGGAGAAGCTCCCGATCCGGAACTTCCCGGAGGCGGTGATGGGAGTGACGATGGTGAGAGTCCCGATCCTATAGTGTAATCATTTAATTTTTCCTCAAGCAGTCCGTTTATGGTTTTCCAAGCGGACTGCCTTCATGCCTAAATTGAAAAATATTGATGGATAAAGATATAGCGATAAGCAAGGAAGAACAACCGTTGATGGTGACCATCCGGTGTCTAACGTACAATCACGAACCTTACATCCGGCAATGTCTGGAAGGATTTGTGATGCAGAAAACTAATTTCCGTTTTGAGGCAATTGTGCACGACGATGCTTCTACGGATGGTACGGCAGCTATTATCCGCGAGTATGCGGAGAAGTATCCGGACATCATCAAACCCATTTATGAGACGGAGAACCAGTATTCCAAGCATGACGGATCGCTTCGTAGGATTATGGATGCACATACGCATGGAAAGTACGTAGCAATGTGCGAAGGGGACGATTACTGGATTGACCCGCTGAAGTTGCAGAAGCAGGTGGATTTTTTGGAGGCGCATCCGGACTACGGATTGGTATACACGAACGTGGATTTTTATTTCCAAAAGCAGGACAAGTTTGAGCGGAGCTATATCACATCGGGCAAGCTGGCTCGCTCGTACGATTTCCTCAGTCATTTGATTAATGGCGGGTATATAGCCCCATGCACGTGGTTGTACCGCAGGGAGTATATGCCCACTTATACGCAGGGATATGTGGACGGAACCTTTCCGTTGGCCTTGGACATTTGGGCAAATTCGAAGATTCATTTCTTGGATGAGGTGACTACCGTTTACCGTGTGGTAGGCGAGAGTGCCAGCCATTCCCGCTATTTGGCCAAGCGTTTTGCGTTCGGCAGCGGGGTGTTCCGCATCAAAAAAGAATATATAGAGAAATACCGTCCGTTGGTGCCGGACGAGGCCAAGGAGCGCATCTATGTGGATGCCTATTCCATGTTGCTCCCTGCGGCCATCGCCCTCGGCAAAACGGAATTTGTCAACGAAGCAAAGACATACCTCAAAGGGAAGCGCATGCCGCTTGTCCGCCGGGCATTGCTTTCGCTCTCCGGATGCCTAATAGTTGTGTCTCTATTGCGATTTTTGTACCGGGTGAAGGGGAATATAGTATGAGTTTTTTGCGCTATAATTGATATATGGTTTTACCGGTATTTCTTCTCTTTTTCTCATTTTCCTTGCTTTTTCTCTTTGGCAAGCGCGAGCAGAATGCAAAAGCGTTGCCGTGGCCTTTGGCGTTTGTGTGGCTACTGCTGGCTTTGATAGCTACTTTTCGTCCGGAAGATATGGCGGACAGGGAGAATTATATGTGGGTATGGAGCGGCTGGTCGGGCGATCGTATGGAAATCGGCTTTATGACCATAAAGAACATGCTGCGGGCAGTCACGACCAATGAATATTGGTTCCTGTTCGTCTTTGCAGCATTGTCCATTGGCTTGAAGGTTGCGGCTATCTGCCGGATTTCTCCTCTGATATGGGCTTCTTTGCTGATTTATATAGGGAATATTTTTATTTTGCACGACATGATTCAGATGCGTTGTGCTATTGCGTCGGGGTTATTGCTTCATGCAGTCTATTATTTGGGGAATCGGGATTCCAAACGCTTTCTGCTGACTTTCGGACTTGCGTTCTCGTTCCATTATTCTTCGCTCATCATCCTTCCATTGTGGTTTCTAAACACCAAGCGTTCTTATAAGTATTTCTACATAGGTTTAATTGCATTGGCTTATGTAGTGGGAGGAGTTCTTCCTATGGCTAGCTTGATGCAATATCTTCCAATAGAGGGTTTGCAGAACCTATGGATGATGTACGAAGACACAGTGGGTAATGAGATTAATGTCTTTAATGCCATGCAATTGGGGCGTGTGGCGATTTGCATATTCCTGCTATTGTTCATAGAAAGAGTGGCCGCTTATAATAAGTATGCCATTCTGATGGTGAAGATATACGCCATCTCCATCGCTGCACTGGTGCTGTTTTCCAGCGTACCGGTGATTGCATTCCGTGTCAGCGAACTTTACCAAGTGGTGGAAATCGTATTGATACCGATGATAGTGTATGCTGTCAAGGGTAATGTTTTCTTAAAGCGTGCGGCAATATTTGTAATTGGATTAGCTTTCTTGTTGATGAACGTGTATTATCTTGAAAATCTCAAATAAATAGTCAAATATAACTTATGGTTTGCATATTACTTTCCACCTACAACGGTGAGAAATACTTGGAAGAGCAGCTCGAAAGCCTTGTGCGCCAAGAAGGAGTAGAGATACGGATTCTTGTCCGCGACGACGGCTCGAAGGACGCAACTTGTGACATCCTGAACAAGTGGCAGGCTGCACATCCGGGACTCATCGACTTTGTGCAGGGGGAGAACGTGGGCTTTGCCATGAGCTTCACGCATCTGTTGCAGATGGCTGTTGTGCGTTATCCGGAAGCGGAGTATTTCGCTTTCTGTGACCAAGATGACGTGTGGTTGCCTGAGAAATTGCGGGTGGCCGTAGAGAAACTGGAGGCAGAGGCAAAGGACATCCCGGTGGCTTACTGCTCCAATACCCGTTTGGTGGACAGTGACTTGCAGTTTATCTGCATGTGTTGGAAAAGAGGCGAAGCGCGTCTGACCAAGGAACGGGCATTGATTCAAAGCTTTGCCACGGGCTGCACAATGGTGTTCAACCGCCGGGCGGCAGAGACCTATGTGTCGCATTTGCCCGAAGTCATTAAGGTGCACGACTTCCTGATGTATCAGCTTTGCATGTTTTTGGGGAAAGTGATTTATGATGAGAACTCGTATATTCTTTACCGTCAACATGGGGGCAACCAGATTGGTCAGCCGGGTTTTCGGAAGCGTTGGCAACGCCGGTGGACGAGTGGCAATTACAAGAAGCATACGTTGGAGTTGCAAAATTACCGCTTTTTGAAGGCTTATAAAGACTTGTTAAGCGTGGACGATATCGGGCTGATTTCTCAAATAGCTTTCTATCGTAAGAACCTGTTTACGAAACTATCGTTATTGTTCAACAATAAGATTAAATATACAAGGTTGAAAGCAAACTTCTTTTATATGTTAAAAATAATTATCGGGGGGGGGTAAAACGGAAGATTTGTTTCCAATCGGGAAGCCACGTTTGCTTTCTCCGCTACGAATTAGCGTGGGTAAGTAGGGCAGACCGATGGAGACGGAGATAGGAGTAATAATTGTTTTATATAACTCGGAGAATCCGAATTACAGTAATCTCATCGGAAGGCCAGACACAAGCGTAATTTTGGTAGATAATACGCCGAGGAGAGACATGTTTTTGTCGGATGGAAACGTTCATTACGTTCCGTTAAAGGAAAACCGGGGAATTGCGGCGGCACAAAACGTGGGGATAAGGAAAGCGGTCGAGTTAGGGTGCTCGCATATCTTTTTTTTCGATCAGGATAGTGTGATAGACTCAGACTATATAGTAAAGATGTATGATGAATACAATCGGTTGAAACGGATTTATCCTAAGTTGGCAATGTTAGGGCCTATCGTTGTGAATAAAGAAACCGGAGCGCACTATAAGACCGAAAAGGAAACGGCGAAGCATGATTGCAGAATAGTTTCAGCGTTGATTAGCTCGGGTTCTATGGTAGAGACGAGCGTGCTTGGTAAGGTCGGTTTGATGGAAGAGAGACTATTTATCGATTGCGTTGACTTTGAATGGTGTTGGAGGGCGGAAAGCATGGGGTATATATGCTGTTGTACGGAGAGGGTCGAGTTGCTGCATAAGGTCGGTCAGCATGACCGTTCCTTTCTGAACTTTCCGATCATCATTTCCTCTCCTTTCAGGTATTATTATCAGTACCGTAACTTTTTGTGGCTGTTAAAGAGAAAATACGTTCCGATGAAATGGAAAATCACTTCCGTCGTTCGCAAGTCGGTGGAAATGGTATTGCTTCCTTTCTTATCCAATAACGGTTGGGCAATTATGAAGAATATATTTCGAGGAATAAAGGACGGGATAATTTACAAAAATTAGAATGAGATGAAAAAGGTTTCAGTGTATGTAAAGGGGGATAGGAACTCAACAGATTACTATCGTATTTATCAATATTTAGATAAGTTAGATGGCAAAGATTGTAAATGTGTGTATAGGATGCAAATGGTTGGAACGGCCTATCGTAAGTGGATGCCTGTTTCCGGCAAACCTATATACATAAAAATTCTGGTGTATTTATATATTTATTTCCGAAGATTGAGGGATTTGCTATGCGATTGCGTAAATCCTCCGAAAATTTTAATTTTACATAGGGGACTTATAGGACGTTATATGCCATATAGTTTTCGTTTTTTATTAAAAAATATTGTTTCTAGGGGAACCAAACTAATATGGGATTATGATGATCATATTGTTGCGAATGGAGAGGTATCACAAGTTGTGTTTAATGAAATCGCAAGGCTTTCTACCCATATTTTTCTTACCCATGAATATTTGAAATCGCTCCTTCCGTTAGATTGTCAACAAAAAGCGATGATACTTCCTACAACAGATGGAGATATGTATCATTTATATACAGAGAGATTGGAAAAGGAACGTTTGACTTTGTTACAAAAGGAAGTTATTCTTGTCTGGGTTGCTACGGCGGGAAATATTAAATTTTTAGAATCGATTATTCCAATTCTAGACGAAACAGCCAGTCTGCTATATAAGTTAAAAAATCAAAAACTTATATTGAAAGTCGTTTGCAATATTCCTCTTTCTTGTTCTTGCGAAATTTAGTGGTCGAAAACATTCATTGGATGCGTGATAGAGCGATTCAAGAAATGCTTAAATCACACATTGGAATAATGCCTTTGATTGATAGTGAGATAGCTCGTGGCAAAGGAGGATTTAAACTTGTGCAATATCTTTCTATTGGATTGCCCTGCATAGGTTCGGATGTAGGCTATAATGGTTCTGTGATTTCATCGGACTGTGGTTTCTTGGCAAATTGTACGGATGATTGGAAAGAGGCGATTTTAAGACTTTCAGATTCTTCATTATGGAAATCGTATAGTAAATCGGCTTTCCGTCGTTGGAAAGCTAACTTTTCATATGAGAAAAACTTGCAAATATGGAGAGGTTTTATAATTAATTCATAGGGTTTTAATATGCAAATTAAGAAGATTCTTTTTTGTGACAATAGCCTACGCGATTTGATAAATTTTCGCGGTGATGTAATCAATAGTTATGCTGTTGATGGTTTTGAGGTGGTATTGGTTGCTCCATTAAATTGTGATTACCATCCACAATATTCTAATATCCGTCATATTCCAATTGAATTGAACCGTTCTGGTATGAATCCTTTAAAAGAACTCGCTTATTTAAGGACATTATATCGTATTTATAAGAAAGAAAATCCGGATTATATATTCCATTATACCATTAAGCCGAATATTTATGGTTCGTTTGCTGCGCGTTTTTGCAAAATACCCTCTACTGCTATGATTGCTGGATTAGGATATGTATTTAATAAAAATGGTTTGGGAAGTTTAATTGCCCGATGCTTGTATCGTTTTGCTATGCGTTTTCCCGAACATGTTTTTGTATTGAATCGCTATAATTTTGATGTTATTCTTGCGAAAAGAATAGCTACAAAACAACAGTTGATTTTACTATCGGGTGGTGAAGGCATTAATCTTGAAACTTATAAGTAATTCATTATGAAGATAATATTTTTGATGATTGCTCGTGTGTTGTATGACAAAGGTTATACCGAATATATTGAAGCTGCACGTGTTATCAGAGAAGAATATCCTGATACGGAATTTCAGTTATTGGGTCGCATTGATGAAGCTTATCCTAATCATGTGCCGGCATCTGTTGTTAAGCGGGATAGTGATGAAGGGGCGATTCATTATTTAGGGCATGTATCCAATGTTAGACCGATTATTGAGAAGGCGGATTGCATTGTACATCCTACTTTTTATAATGAGGGATTATCACGAGTGTTATTGGAAGCAATGGCTATGCGTAAGGTGATTATAACTACTGATATTCCCGGATGTCGCGAAACCGTGGAAGAAGGTGTGAATGGCTTTCTTGTTACTCCACGGAGTGTGGATGAATTAGTGATAGCTATTCGCCGTTTTCTATCTCTTACCCAAGAAGAACGCATGGAGATGGGGAGGAAAGGTCGGGAAAAAGCTGAAAGGGAGTTTGATGTAAAAAATGTGATTGCTGTGTATCGGAAGATTACGGGATAAAGTTGTATAACAATAAAGTATTTTTATAAATGAACAGAAACTTTTTAATCGTATGCTTGTGTCTGCTGGGATTGCTGACAGCCTGTACAGCTCCCAAAGAGGTGCTTTATCTGCAAGACGTTAAGGGACAGAAGCTGGAGAACATTGAGAAAGGATATGAGGTAAAAATCCATGAGGATGACCTGCTGGCAATTATTGTGAACAGTAAGGAGGAGGAACTGGCGCTGCCGTTCAACATGCCGATAGTGTCATATCAGATAGGGAGTACCTATCAGCAGCCACGGGTAGTGGGCTATCTGGTGGACAAGAACGGCGATATAGACTTTCCGTTTCTTGGCAAGCTGCATGTGCTGGGAATGACACGTATGGAACTGACGGAAATGATAAAGAAAAAACTGTCGGAAGAGGACTGGCTGAAGGATCCGATTGTGACAGTGCAGTTTCTGAACTTCAAGGTGTCGGTGATTGGCGAGGTGGCACGGCCGGGGACGTTTGAAATTTCGGGCGACCGCATCACGCTGCTGGAGGCACTGAGCCGGGCGGGCGACCTGACAATCTACGGACGGCGCGACCGGGTGGCGGTGATACGTGAAGAGAACGGGAAGCGTACGATACTGTATCACGACTTGCGGTCGTCCGACATATTCAATTCGCCTTGCTACTACTTGCAGCAGAACGACATTGTGTATGTGGAACCGAATGACATCCGGACGGGATCGAGCCGCATCAACTCCAACAATTCGGCGAGCGTCTGGCTGTCGACAGCTTCGGTGCTGGCTTCTATCGCTTCGCTGCTGATTACGATTTTCAAGTAACCGAAATTGTACTATGAGTTTTTGAGTTTATTAGTTTATGAGTTTTTAAGTTTGTGAGTTAGAACGTAATGGGAGCTGATGAAATTGCAGACTGGAAACAACTGAAGTACTGAATATTTAGAATAAGAGAAGATATGAAGACTGAACTACAGAATGCAGAGATGCAGAACAGGCCGGTGAACGTGGCGGAAGAGGAAGAGCAGATCAACCTGATGGATATGCTGCTGGTGGTGCGCCACAACTGGCAGTGGTTTTTTGTGTCGGTGGTGGCTTGCGTGGCATTGGCTGTGCTCTATCTGGCGTGGTCGCCGAAGACTTACAGCCGGAAGGCGACGGTGCTGATCCGCGACGACGACAAAGGAGGGGGCGGACTGGGAGAGTCGGCCCTGTTTACGGACATCAGCCTGTTTGGCGGGGCACGCAATGTGGACAACGAGGTGCTGGTGTTTCAGGCACGCAGCCTGATGGAGAACGTGGTGGACAGGCTTGCGCTGGATTATAGCTACAAGATACGGAAGGGACTGCGTACGGTGGAGCTTTACTCTCACTCGCCGCTGAAGGTGGCTTTCCCGGATGCGGAAGCGGGGCAGTATCTGCATGTGAGCGTCACTCCGCTGCAAGGGGGAAAGGTGCGCTTGTCGGAGCTGCAGATGGTGGTGAACGGAGAAGAAATAGAGCCGGGCGGATCGATAGAGGCGGCTTTGGGCGATACGGTGACCACGGAGATAGGCCGGATGGTGGTGACACCTACCTTGTATTATACGGATGAGTATGAGAACGAGAAGGTGGAGGTGCGCAAACTGGTGCGCGAGAACGTGGTGGATTATTGCATGCAGACACTTTCTGTCTCATTGGCCAGCAAGACGGCAACGATTATCAATCTGGAATATAAGGATGAATCCATTGCACGGGCGGAGGATATACTGAATACGCTGATTGCCGTGTATAACGAGGATGCCATCAACGACAAGAACCAGATAGCCGTAAATACGTCGAACTTTATCAACGAGCGACTGATTATCATCGAAAAGGAACTGGGAAGTGTGGATGCGGACATTGAGACGTATAAGCGTGAGAATCAGCTGACGGATATCACGTCGGAGACGGGAATGTATCTGGAAACGACGTCGAGATTCAAACAGGAGGGGCTGAGCCTTGAAAACCAGCTGAGTCTGGCAAAGTATATCAAGGAGTATCTGACAGATCCGTCGAAAGTGACAGACCTGATTCCTGCCAATACGGGAATTACGGATGCGGGCGTGGAAAAACAGATTGGTGAATATAACGAGATGTTGCTGAAGCGCGATAAGCTGGTGGCAAGCAGCAGTAACCGGAACCCGGTGGTGATGGACCTGAACAATTCGCTGGAAGCGATGAGGCAGTCGATTATCCTTTCGGTGGACAACCTGATTGTAGGGCTGCAGATAAACCTGAAAAACCTGCGTGAACAGGAGGAACAGACCACCAAACGGATTGAAGCGGTGCCGACACAGCAGAAATATGTGCTGACCGTGGAGCGGCAGCAGAAAATCAAGGAGGAGCTGTACCTCTACTTGCTGAACAAACGCGAAGAGAATGCACTGACACAGGCTATAACGGAAAGCAATGCGCGCATTATCGATCCGGCTTCGGGAAGTACACGTCCGGTGGCACCGCGCAGTATGATTATTCTGATGGCATCGGTGGTGCTGGGGGGAGTGATTCCTGCAGGACTGTTCTGGCTGCTCAGCATTATGGATACGAAGGTGCACAACCGGAAGGATCTGGAACAGGTGTTGAGTATTCCTTTCTTGGGTGATATCCCCGAGAATGAAGAGAAACCGAAGAAAGGTGAACCCGAGCGTCAGATTGTGGTGCGCGAAAGCGGGCGTGATTCGGTGTCGGAAGCATTCCGCATTATCCGTACGAATATGGACTTTATGCGTGTGAAGGCTGACAGGCTGCAGGTGGTAATGTTCACTTCGTCGAACCCGGGTGCCGGAAAGACGTTTGTGTCGAGCAATCTTGCCATGAGTATTGCGCAGATGAACAAGAAGGTGATTCTGGTGGACGTAGATATCCGCAAGGGTACGCTGAGCGTCTTGTTTGCAAACCCGAAAGGACGTATGGGACTGACCAATTATCTTTCGGGACGTACGAACAACGTGGATGACATCATCGGGCAGAGCGAGGAATACAGCAAGTTGGATGTGATTTTTGCAGGACCAGTACCGCCTAACCCGGCAGAATTGCTGATGAGCGACCGGCTGGACTTGCTGATTGAGGAATTGCGTAAACGCTACGACTACATCATTGTAGATAATGTTCCTGCCGGGGTAGTGGCTGATGCTTCGATTGTAAACAGGGTAGTAGACCTGACTATTTACATTGTCCGTGCCGGAGTGATGGACCGTCGGCAGTTGCCGGAACTGGAGAACCTGTACCGACAGAACAAGCTGAAGAACATGGCAGTGGTGCTGAATGGAGTGACTTATTCACGGAAAGGCTACGGTTATGGTTATGGTTACGGCTATGGTTATGGCTATGGTTACGGTTACGGCAATGAAAAGAAATCTAAACATAGAGGAATCTGGCATCGCATAAAGAAACAGATAAGGCATTGGCGCAGACGTTTTTAATGGATTGAATACTTCTTGTATTTATTTCTTTTGTTTTTGAGTTTCTAAATTGGAGCAATGCGATATTGGGCAAACTCAAAAACTTATCAACTAATAAACTTACTTATGTTTTCTATATTTTCATTTAATAAGAACATTCTGGATGCGGGTATGCTGTCGGGTATGACTGACGTTCACTCTCATTTGTTGCCGGGGGTGGATGATGGTATGGGGAGTGCCGAAGAGTCGTATCAGGCTTGCCGGTATCTGGAGAAGATGGGGGTAAAACGGATTTTCCTGACACCACACATCATGGAAGATCTTCCCGACAATCATCCATCTTTCTTGAAACAACGTTTTGATACGTTTGTGGAGAATAATCCGTCTGGAATAGAATTCCGCCTGGCCGGTGAGTATATGATGGACAACGGATTTGACGGGCAACTGAAAGAAGGAATGCTTACTGTGGGGGATAATTATGTATTGGTGGAGACTTCGTATATGGCAGCGTCGCCGGATGTGCCAAGGATGCTTTATGAATTGTCGGTGCGCGGATATTGTCCGCTGATAGCTCATCCGGAGCGTTATCTGTATATGCCGTTGGAGCAGCTGCTGGCTTTAAAAGACCGTAAATATGCATTTCAGATGAATCTGATGTCGCTAGCCGGTGTCTATGGGAAAGATGTGCAGAAACGTGCTTTGTTCCTGCTAAGGGAGGGACATTATACATTTGTCGGTTCGGATATTCATAAACTGAGTGTGTATCAGCGTGCTTTGTCGGCTCTATCTTTATCGAAGGACGACCGTAAGGCACTGGGAATATTATTGGAAAATAACAGGAATTTGTGACGAAGCGAGCTGATCGGTTATAAACGATAAATCTGTTACAGGAAAGCTATCTGTCCTCAATCAAAATGAGAATGGATAGCTTTGTTGTTTGTATTGGAAAGAAAAAAGACATGAATATTTTGATTGTTGATTGTTTTTCATACCTTTGTTTACTGTTAAGAAAAACAAGTTAAGTTTGTGAGTTTTTAAGTTCTTGAGTTAAAGAATGATAATGGCTTACGGGCTTGCCGGAAGGAGAACCAAATACTTAATAATTTTATTTACCTAAAAACTTTTACATTATGTTTAAAGCTCCGTTTTCGTTTACAGGACGTATTCGTAGAATCGAATATTTTCTTTCCGCTATCATTGGCGGTATTGTAGGAGGTATCGCTTACTCGTTGGGACTGGCAACGCTCTTTATGGGTGCGGCTGCAGGTTCGGCGGGTGCTTCTTTCTTTGGTATTCTTCTTGGATTTGCAGCGCTGATTGCCTCCATGTGGTTCTCGCTGGCACAGGGGGTAAAACGTCTGCACGATCTGAATAAAACAGGATGGATGATTCTGTTGCTTTTTATTCCGATTGTGAATATCGTGTTTGGACTGTATATGCTGTTTGCTGACGGTACGGTGGGACCAAACCAATATGGCGACGATCCTAAGAACCGCATGCCTTATCAGCCACATCCTACTTCGGTGAATGTGACAGTGAATGTGTCGAAAGACGAGGTGACAGTGGACAAACAGGTGGGAGAGGCTCCGAAAGCTGACGAGAAAGCAGAATGAGCATTTGAGAGAAAACCCTTTATCGATTAAAAAATAAATATGAAAAAAGTAATTTGCAGTGAAAAAGCTCCCGGAGCTATCGGACCGTATAGCCAGGCTATTGAGGCTAACGGAATGGTGTTTGTATCCGGACAATTGCCGATTGATGCTTCTACAGGACAGATGGCCGAAGGTATTGAAGCACAGGCACGCCAATCATTAGAAAACATCAAGCATATTCTGGAAGAGGCCGGCTTGACAATGGCTGATATTGTGAAGACTACGGTTTTCTTGCAGGACATGTCGCTGTTTGCAGGAATGAATGGTGTGTATGCCACTTATTTTGACGGGGCATTTCCCGCCCGTTCGGCAGTAGCCGTAAAGGCTCTGCCTAAGGATGCATTAGTGGAGATTGAGTGTATCGCGGCCCGCTAACAGATCGGCGACGATAAAATTGCTGCCTCCTACGTAGATCATTTCTTCGGGGAGGCATTTTTTTTGCGCTGCTTCCACAGCCTGCGATACGGTGGGGTAGGCATCCCCCTGTAGTCCTTCTTCGGCTGCCAGACGGAGCAATGCATCTTCGGGGAGAGCACGTTCGATGCCGGCACGGGTGAAATAGTAGGAATATCCCTCTTCGTTGCGTGGAAGAAGATGGAGTACGCTTCGGACATCTTTGTCTTTGACCATTCCCAGAACGATATGTATATGGGGATGGACATGGCGGTGCAGCTCGCGTAGCTGTGCGGCAATGGACTCGAAAGCTTCGGGATTGTGCCCGGTGTCGCAGATGAGTGTGGGATTGTCCTGAAGCTGCTGCCAGCGTCCTGTCAGTCCGGTTGTGCGGCAGACGTTGAGCAGTCCGTAGCGCAGGTCGTTGTCGCTGATACGGTAGCCCAATGTGCAGAGTACATCCAGCGCTTTTATGATGGTATGGATGTTTTTCACTTGATAATTCCCGGTCAGTTCGTAGCGGACACCCAGTGGCAGGCGGGGACTTTGAACGGACAGTGTGGTGCGGTGGTCGTCTGTGAGGACGATGGAACTTGTGGATTTCTGAATATCTTCTTCTGTTGCCGCTATGTGGAAGGGAGCGTTCATCTCTGCTGCTTTTTGCCTGAATATTTCTCCGACTGTTGCAGGCATGGCTCCGATGACAACCGGAATGCCTTCTTTGATGATTCCGGCCTTCTCGGCTGCTATTTTTTCAAGCGTGTCACCCAGATACTGGGTGTGGTCGAGACTGATGCTGGTGACAACGCACAGATCGGGGCGGATGATATTGGTGCAGTCTAACCTGCCACCCATTCCTACCTCGACCACAGCTACGTCTATATGACAGTCGGCAAAATAGCGGAATGCCATCAGGGTGGTGAGTTCGAAGAAGGAGGGATGAAGCGGTTCGAAAAATGGGCGGTGCTCTTCGACGAAACGGACAACATACTCGCGGGGAATCATCTTGCCGTTGATGCGGATGCGTTCGCGAAAGTCTAAAAGATGGGGCGAGGTGAACAGACCTACGCGGTAGCCAGCCGACTGCAGTACGGAGGCAATGGTGTGTGAGCAGGAACCTTTGCCGTTGGTGCCGGCAATGTGAATTGTCTTGAACTCCTGATGCGGATGCCCGAAGTATTCATCCAGTCTGCGGGTAGTGTCCAGTCCCGGTTTGTATGCTTTTCCACCTATTTGCTGAAACATAGGTACACTTTCGTATAAATACGTTAAAGTATTCTGATAATCCATGTTTATATTGTTTGATCGGGCAAACTTTATTGCTTGCTTAATTGTTTTATACTGTGTAAAAGACCTTATAGAAAGATGTCTGTAGAACAGCGTCCGGCTAAAGGGTGTGCAAATATCAACATTTTAAATTTAGAAATCATGGGAAGCAAGAAAAATTTTGTATTAGACACAAACGTTATTCTTCATGACTGCAACTGCTTGAAGAATTTTCAGGAAAACGACATTTACCTTCCTATTGTCGTATTGGAAGAACTGGACAAATTTAAGAAGGGAAATGAACAGATCAATTTCAACGCCCGTGAATTTGTGCGGGAACTTGACATGCTGACCGATGATACCCTGTTTACAAAGGGGGTGAAACTGGGAGAAGGATTGGGACGCCTGTTTGTAGTGGCAGGCAATGTGGAGGCACCTAAGGTGCAGGAATCTTTCCCCTTGAGAAAACCCGACCATCTGATTCTGGGAGTTGCCGAATATCTGTCGACACAGAAACCGGGAATGAAGACCATTCTGGTGACTAAGGATGTGAACCTGCGTATGAAAGCCAGATCGGTGGGCATTCTTTCTGAAGATTATATTACGGATAAAGTGACCAACACGGATGTATTTGAAAAGTCGAATGAGGTATTTGAGAAAATAGATCCTGCCCTGATTGATCGGATTTATTCGTCGAAAGAGGGAATTGATGTAAGTGAATTTGACTTTAAGGACCTGCTGCATCCGAATGACTGCTTTGTGCTGAAGAGTGACCGGAATAGTGTGCTGGCACGCTATAATCCGTTTACACATGCCATAGTGAGGGTGCAGAAAGGGCGTAATTACGGCATAGAACCACGCAACGCGGAACAAAGTTTTGCTTTTGAGATTCTGAACGATCCGGACATCAAACTGGTGGCGCTTACTGGTAAGGCCGGTACAGGAAAAACACTGCTTGCCCTTGCTTCTGCATTGGGTAAACTGAACGACTACAAACAGATTCTGCTGGCACGCCCTGTGGTGGCACTGTCTAACAAGGACATCGGTTTTCTGCCGGGAGATGCCAAAGAAAAAGTGGCACCTTACATGCAGCCTCTGTTTGACAACCTGAATGTGATAAAGCGGCAGTTTGCTTCTAACTCTACCGAAGTGAAACGTATAGAGGATATGCTGAAAAGTGAACAGCTGGTCATTGAGGCTTTGGCTTTCATTCGCGGAAGAAGCTTGAGCGAGATGTATTGCATCATTGATGAAGCCCAGAATCTGACACCGAATGAGATAAAGACTATTATTACCCGTGCTGGTGAGGGGACAAAAATGGTGTTTACGGGAGATATACAGCAGATTGACCAGCCGTATCTGGATAGCCAGTCAAACGGGTTGGTATATATGATTGACCGTATGAAAGACCAGCCTATTTTTGCCCATGTCAATTTGCTGAAAGGCGAACGAAGCGAACTGAGCGAACTGGCAAGCAATTTGCTTTAAGGACAGATATCGAGGTGATAGCTTATAAGTGACGAGCTAGGAATGAGTAGAGGCAGAAGTGTTGGGCTTCTGCCTCTATTTATTGCTTGAAGCTTACAGCTCTTTACTGCTGAAGTATTTCAGGAATTGCGTACGTTCGAACATGTTGATGCCTTTTACTGTGCTGGCATTTAAATGTCCCTTGAACTGGCCGATTGTTTCGAATCCTTTTCTTTCCATCCATTCGTGCAGGAAGCGATTGGCTTGTGTGATAAACGAGTTACCGTTCTGGTAGATGGCACTGCAAACTTCTACAGCAGAAGCTCCGGCCAGAATGGCTTTGACCACTGCTTCAGGAGTAGATACACCGCCTGATGCCGCATAGTCGATTTTGTCGACCAAAGAAGAGGTAATACCTATCCAGCGCAGCGGAGTTGCCAAGTCTGACGGATGACTGAATACTTCTCCCGACGTGTGCTCCATAGATTCGATGTTGATGTCTGGCTGATAGAACCGGTTGAAGAGCACTACAGCTCCTGCGCCATTGGCATACAGCTGATTGATCAATGCAACGGGGTTGGTCAGGTTGTTGCCAAGTTTTACAATGATTGGAATCCGGACAGTGTTTTTTAAATGTCGGAGAATATCGATATGACGCTGTTCGAACGCTCCGTAAGCATAATGGATTTCTGTCTGGAGTGCAAGAATATTTATTTCCAGTGCGTCGGCTCCTGCTTCTTCAATCTGCCTGGCAAATTCTATCCATTCGGAGTCTGTATAGCAGTTGATGCTGGCGATGATAGGAATTGAGCATACTTTTTTACTCTCTTTGATCAGTGACAGATATTCGGACAGCTTGTGGGCACGTACATATTCCTCCAGATACTCGCTTCCTTCGGGATAGTAGGCAGGGTCTTTTAATTGCTCGGCATCCATGCTTATCTGCTCTTCAAAGAGCGACTTAAGTACGATTGCTCCTGCACCATCTTCGTCCAACTTCTTGTTCTTCTCAGCACTGTTGGTCAATCCGGAACTGCTGATAATGATAGGATTTCTGAGCAGAAGCCCAGCAAAATTTGTTTTTGAATCAGTCATGGTAATATATGTTAGTTGTAATTTCTTTCTCCAAAAATTTTGCTTCCTACGCGTACCAATGTACTACCTTCGGCAATTGCTTCATGATAGTCATGGGACATACCCATGGATAACTCTTTGAAGCTGCTTGAATGTGCAAACCATTTTTCGCGTATCTCCAAAAACAGGTTATGAAGTAAACGAAACTCTTTGATGATTTGTTCGGTGTTGTCCGTATTGCTGGCCATTCCCATCAGTCCGCAAATCTGTATATGATCGAGACTTTTCCAATCTTCGTCTGCCAACATTGATTTGCATTCTTCGGGAGTGAATCCGAATTTAGTCTCCTCCTGCGCTACATGTATTTGCAGAAGGCAACAAATGGTGCGGTTTATTTTGGCAGCCTGTTTGTTTATCTCCACCAATAGTTTGTATGAGTCAATTCCATGTATCATAGCTACATAAGGAATCATGTACTTGATTTTATTGGTCTGGAGGTGTCCGATGAAATGCCATTCGATATCTTTGGGTAGATTTTCGTATTTGGCAGTCATCTCCTGCACTTTGCTTTCTCCAAAAATGCGTTGTCCTGCCCGATAAGCCTCTTCTATGGCTTCCTGTGGGTGGAATTTTGAAACAGCAACCAGCCGGACTCCTTGTGGAAGTTCGGCCTGTATCTGTTTCAGATTGTCAGCAATGGTGTTCATTGTTATGCTTTGTTGGGATCAAACTCGGGTTTGTCGTTGGGTTCAGCACTGTAAGGGTATACGTCCATGATGGCTGTTTCGGCTACAGAGCCTATCTGATAATCGGCCATTGTTCCTTTCATGCCTTCGTCCAGCTTTTTGACAGCATCGCGCAAGTCGGCAGCCTGTACCAATACTTGGGTAGAGGTTTTTTTCTCGGCTCCACTTTTTTCATCTAATGTAATGAAAATGAGCTTGCATTTGAACCAGCGGTCGGCAGCTTCTTCATCCGAAGGAAACAATTCGCTGTAATTGGCCCGTTTGATGTCTGATACGGTAAATTCACCCGATATAAAAGGAGTCATTTCTTCGATGATTCGTGCTTCTGCCTCAGTAAAACTAAGGGCGTCGACAAGATAAGGTTCGGTTACTTTTTTCTGCATTCCGTTTTCCATTACTTTTTCATAACGGATTTTACATTCAAACCATGTATGCATTGCCATAAAATTCTTTGTTTTTTATTGATAAATCTGTAAAATTCTCTGCAAATATACTATAAAATGCTCAGTAAATGTTGCAAAGCGGAAAGTAAAAACAAGTGAACATATTTTTGTGTTCAAATGTTATGAAGAAGAACGTAATTTTTTATAATGTGATTTTATGGCAACAGTAAATTTTAAAGGATCGCCTGTGAATTTGGCAGGTAAGTTTATACAAGTAGGTCAGGCAGCGCCCGATTTTGTGTTGGTGAGAACAGATTTGTCTTCTTTGTCACTGAAGGAGCTGAAGGGGAAAAATGTGGTTTTAAACATATTCCCGAGTCTGGATACAAGTGTTTGTGCCACTTCGGTACGAAAATTCAATCAGTTGGCAGCCAGTCTGAAGGATACGGTAGTGCTGGCTATATCAAAAGATCTTCCTTTTGCCCATGGACGATTCTGTAGTACGGAAGGCATTGAGAATGTGATTCCTTTGTCTGATTTTCGCTTGTCTGATTTTGACGAGAATTATGGTGTGTGTATGTCAGACGGTCCTTTGGCTGGTTTACTGGCACGTGCCGTGATTGTGATTGGGAAAGACGGGAAGGTGGTTTATACCGAACTGGTTTCTGAAATCACTCAGGAACCGAATTATGAAGGGGCATTGAATGTGTTGAAATAACCGGCATCAATAATGTGGTAAAGACCATGGAGATTTGAATGTCTCTGTAATACAAATGGCATATGAGATGAATTGCAAGCGGTCATCTTCATATGCCATCTTTTTTCTTAAGAATATTTACCGGATGTGTTTTTCAGAAAGGAATATCATTTCTTTTTTAGTCCTTTGTATGCTAAGAAGCCAACGATGAATACACCCAATGCGATAAAGCAATATCCTATTTCGTGACTGTATTCAGTAACTTTTTGTATAAGCTGTTCTTCGCTTTCGATTCCCGGTACTGTGGAGAGGTAGTAGCCGATAGTGGCTAATATGATATTCCAAACTCCGGCTCCCAACGTGGTGTATATGAGGAAAGTGCTTAATCTCATTTTTGCCAAGCCTGCCGGAATGGATATTAACTGACGGACAGCTGGAATTAGTCGTCCGATGAATGTGGATAAAGCTCCATGTTTTTCAAAATAGTTTTCGGCATGCCGGACTTTAGCTTCGTCTATCAGACACATGTGTCCAATGCGACTGTTGGCAAACTTATAGATGATGGGGCGCCCCAGCCATTTTGCCAGATAATAATTGATAAGTGCTCCGATATTGGCTCCGATAGTGGCAAACAAAACAACTAAATAGATGCTGAGTTCATCGTTTACGGCAGCTTTATAAGCAGCAGGAGGGACAACTACTTCGGAGGGGAAGGGAATAAAAGAACTTTCAATAGTCATTAAAAGTGTAATAGTCCAATAATTGAGGTGATCCAAGCACCATTGGATGAAGGCTACTGATTCCATACGTTTTTGCTATATAGTTTTAATTATTGATTGTTGTCTCTTTTTTCAATTTGCTTTTGCATTTTCTTGAGTAATTCTGTGGCTACTTGGGACAAATTTGCTTGGCCGGACAATACCTGTGATATTACTTGGCTGTTGATAGGATATCGTGCCATCCTGTTGTATTTTAAGAAGTTTTCCATATCACCTTCCGCTAAACAGATAACTGCCAACTTCCCAGATACATTGTTGTAGTCAGGATCTATCTCATAGACTTTATTGTAGAAAAACATGGAACGGTTAAACTCTCCCGCTTCTTCATAAATTAAGCCAATATCATACCATTTTTCCGGATCCTGACTGTCATTTAATATATTAGTGAATGTATCGAAGGCTTTTTCGTATTGTCGCTTTTTAAGGAATATTTCTCCTTTAATTAATGCGACATTAGACAAATCAGGCTCTATTTGCAGTGCTTTCTGACACATTTCATATGCTTCATCCGGTTTATTCTGTCGAAGTAGGACTTCTGCGGTATGTGTGTATACTTCGGCTATGAACGGATCTGTTTCTTCTTTTTCAAGATATATCTGAATGGATTCTTTAAAATAAGTTTCTGCTTTTTCCCATTGCTCCTGATCCTGATAAACCATTCCTATCAGCCAATATCCTACTTGGGGGGCTATACCCTTATACTTAATGGCCTTTTTATAGTCATCGATAGCCTTTTCAGGATTTCCTATGTAGAAATAACAGTGGGCTCGGTGTGCATACGCTTCGCCATATTGCTCGTCGGCTGTTAAAGCAAAGTCACAATCTTCGATGGCTTCTTCGATATTGTCTTCGACGAAATGACATTTTGATAATCCTATCCAATAGGAAGAATTGTAAGGATTCAGATCAATGAGCTGATTATAGAGATCGACGGCAGAAGAGTATTGATGAGTGGCAAGCAAATAGTCGACAGAAACAACCAGAAAGTCTTCTTCATTTCCATATTGTTCTTTCCCTTTTTCTAACCATATACGGGCCTCTTCGGGATAACCCATGTCCATATATAAGTATGCAATGCTGATAATTACGTCCAAGTCTATCTGGTCATTGATTGTGTTCAGTAGTTCCTGAACTGCTTTCAGCTTCCCTTTATGAAGCAGTATCTCGGCTTTCAGTAGCTTGACTTCAACACTGTAGTCCTCTATTATACTGTCTGCTATTTCTTCTGCCAGTTGCAATCTTTGAGTATCCAGATAAAGATAGGCCTGCTCTATCAATATGTCTATGTTGTTGGGATGTATGTATAGCCCATAGTTGATAGCCTCTTGTGCTTCTTGAATTTTATTCTCGAATATGTATTGGCATACAATATCGGCGAATTGATCTCCGTCCAGATAACAAAGTCTGTTCTCAGCTTTACTTGTTTCGTATTGTGTGATTAGTTCGTTTATATTTTCGGACGCTGATTTTTTTCTACCCATTGCACTTATTTTTCTCCTATTGAATTTGGATAAATGAATAGCTTTTTGAAAGATGACGGATAAAACTTTTTGTTCTGTCCGTCATCTAATAATTTTCTACTATTTGTTTATCTTTCCCCATGTATCTTTAAGTCCAACAGTGCGGTTAAAGACCAGTTTTTGAGGAGTAGATTCTTTATCAACGTTGAAATAACCGATTCGTTGGAACTGCAAGTAGGAGAGGGGAGGCAGCGTAGCAGCGAATTTTTCAATATAGCAATCCGGAAGTATTTTCAGTGAATCGGGATTAATGATTTCTTTCATTGCTTCCAGGGCATCGCAGTTTTTAGTTTCGCGAATAGCTGCCAGTTCGTCTCTTGGATTTTCAACTTTCCACAAACGGTCGTATAGGCGTACCTCAGCTTTCAGGCAATGATTGCAACTTACCCAATGGAGTGTACCTTTTACTTTACGGTTTGCATCTGGCATGCCACTGCGTGTGTTAGGATCATATTCGCAATAAACCTCTGTGATGACTCCATTTTCGTCTTTTTTACATCCTGTACATTTCACAATATAGGCGTTTTTCAGACGTACCTCTTGTCCCGGAGTCATGCGGAAATATTTTTTCGGCGCATCTTCCATAAAGTCTTCACGTTCCATCCATAATTCGCGGCTGAACTCTATGGTGTGGCTTCCTGCTTCTGGATCTTCGGGGTTATTGATGGCTTCGAGTTCTTCTACCTGACCTTCCGGATAATTGGTAATAATCAGTTTGACCGGATTGATAACGGCTGAGACCCTTATGGCACGACTGTTGAGATCTTCGCGTACTGAGCTTTCCAGCAGAGCCATATCATTTAGGGCATCGTATGTAGTGTAGCCTATTTTATCTATGAACTTATGAATAGATTCTGGCGAGTATCCTCGGCGGCGGAAACCGCAGATAGTCGGCATGCGGGGATCGTCCCATCCGTTGACCAAACCTTCCTTAACAAGTATCAGAAGGTTACGTTTGCTCATTAACGTATAGCTAAGATTCAGTTTGTTAAATTCCATCTGACGAGGACGGTTGTCTTCCAGATCTTTACCTTCTTTTAGCCAATCGATGAACAGGTCGTATAAGGGGCGGTGTACAACAAACTCGAGTGTACAAAGCGAATGAGTCACTCCTTCGAAGAAATCACTCTGTCCGTGTGCAAAGTCATACATTGGATATGCTTTCCATGTAGTTCCGGTCCGGTGATGCGGATGTTTTACAACCCGATAAATAATTGGATCGCGGAAATGCATATTGGGGTTAGCCATATCAATTTTGGCGCGCAATACCATTGCGCCTTCTTCTATTTCGCCACTATTCATCTTTTGGAATAGCTCAAGGCTTTCCTCAATGGGGCGATTGCGGTATGGACTTTCTACTCCCGGCTGAGTAGGAGTGCCTTTTTGCTGGGCTATTTGTTCTGAAGTTTGTTCGTCTATATATGCTTTTCCTTCCTTGATTAGCCGGATGGCGAAATCCCATAATTGTTGGAAGTAGTCAGATGCATAATATTCGTTTCCCCACTGATAGCCCAACCATTTGATATCTTCTTTGATCGCTTCTACATATTCAACATCTTCTTTAGTCGGGTTCGTGTCATCGAAACGGAGATTGCATACACCACCATGCTTAGCTGCAATACCAAAATCGAGGCAAATAGCTTTGGCATGTCCGATGTGAAGGTAACCGTTTGGCTCGGGTGGAAAACGAGTTTGTACTTTCCCTCCGTTTTTCCCTTCTTTTAAATCTTTCTCTACAGCCTGTTCAATAAAGTTCAGACTTTTCTTTTCACCTGCTTCTTCTGTTCTGATGTCTGTCATAATTAATATATAACTGTCGATTTTGCCACAAAAGTAGGATATTTTTTTCATTAAATATGGATATGATGCCTCTTTTTCAAAGCACATCTCTATATTACTTTTTATTAGGATTCAATTTTGTGGTATCACTTTCGGAAATAAATATATAAATGTAATGAAAATGTAATATGTTTGAAACAGGACTTTCAAACATATCATTCGTTTTTGTGAAAGAAAATACCTTATTTTGCATGCAATAACATTGTAGAAACTTTTAGGAAGAATAAAGAAAAGATGGTGAAGTTTATAGAATCTGAATTGCTCTTGCTGAAGAAAGAGATTGATGAGATGTGGATATTAGTGTATAATCAGCTTGACCGTGCGGGAGAAGCTGTGCTTACGCTTGATAAGGAACTGGCTCAACAAGTTATAGTGCGTGAACGTCGTGTAAATGCTTTTGAACTGAAGATTGATAGTGATGTGGAGGATATCATTGCATTGTATAATCCGGTTGCTATTGATTTACGTTTTGTTCTGGCTATGTTGAAAATTAACAGTAATTTGGAACGCTTGGGCGATTTTGCTGAAGGTATTGCCCGTTTTGTATTACGTTGCAAGGAGCCTGCACTTGATTCTGATTTGCTTAAACAGCTTAGACTGGAGGATATGTTGAAGGAAGTATGTTCGATGTTGGAATTGGCAAAACGTGCGTTGAATGAGGAAAATCTGGAATTGGCAACGGGAGTGTTTGCTAAGGATAATTTGCTGGACGAAATAAATGCCAATGCGACAGAAATATTAGCTGATTATATTAATAAATATCCGGAAACGGTACATACATGTCTGGAACTGGTGAGTGTATTCCGTAAGCTTGAGCGTTCTGGTGATCATATTACCAATATTGCTGAGGAAATTGTGTTCTTTATTGATGCAAAAGTTTTGAAGCATAGCGGAAAGACGGATGAAAACTATCCAAAGAACTCGTGAAATCATTTGATTATGTCAGATTCCTAGTCTGTATTGTAACTATAGAAAAAACTATCGGTGTAAAGTCTTTTATCATCAGCAAGGGAAGAAAGTGCAAACATTCTTCCCTTGCTGATAAATAAGAGTGGCAAAGAAAAAATGTATTTATTTTGTATGTACTGATTTTACATTCTATGTGAAAGACAGCATATCCTCTTTTGAAGAATTGCTTATATTGTAGTCTTAAGCATCAATAGATTGATTATTAATTTGTTGAAATAAATATGCGGACCGTTTACAGTTATTGTATTGCTTGGTATAATAGCCAATAGAGACGTTTTTTGAAATAATAATAAATTCAAGGATTTTTAATAAATATGTCTTATAACATGTTTTTTAATTTGGATGGTAACAATAAAAGCCCCTATATTTGCAGCGTTATCCTGAAAACAATCTTTTTACCTTAGAAAAAAAACTAATACCTATTGAAGACTGGGAAATGGAGCTTTGTGAAAAGCCCCATTTTTTTTGTGCCTATTTTGTCTGACTTTCCCTTTATTTGTATCTTTGACGGCATCTAAGAGAGAGTGATTAATACGTTTGCGGTTATTTATAATAATAAAGTATATTATGTTTTCTGGAATTGTAGAAGAATATGCTACACTGGTGGCATTGGTAAAGGAGCAAGAAAATATTCACTTTACATTCAAATGCTCGTTTGTTGGTGAGTTGAAAATAGATCAGAGTATTGCCCATAATGGAGTCTGTCTGACAGTTGTTAATTTGACGGATGATACTTATACCGTGACAGCAATGAAAGAGACACTGGAGCGTTCTAATCTGGGGTTACTACGTGTTGGTGATAAAGTAAATGTGGAGCGCAGTATGATGATGAATGGGCGTTTGGATGGTCATATTGTTCAGGGGCATGTAGATCAGACTGCTACCTGCGTGGATATAAAGGATGCAGACGGTAGCTGGTATTTTACCTTTCAATATGCGTTTGATAAAGAGATGGCAAAACGGGGATATATTACTGTAGATAAAGGTTCGGTTACCGTTAATGGAGTTAGCTTGACTGTTTGTAATCCTACAGATAATACTTTTCAGGTCGCTATTATTCCTTATACATACGAACATACTAATTTCCATACATTGGCTGTGGGTAGTATTGTGAATATTGAGTTTGATATTATAGGAAAGTATATCAGTCGTATGATTCAGTATAAATAATTAATGATGATGAGTCCTGATGATTTTTTACATTTAGTCCTATCTAGACAGAGCGATCGTTCGTATGATAAAGAGCGGGTGGTAGAACAGGATAAACTGGATAAAATATTGGAAGCAGCCCGAATGGCTCCTTCTGCCTGTAATGCACAGCCATGGAAGTTTGTAGTTGTAACTGATGCTGATTTGGCTAAAAGAGTCGGAAAAGCTGCTGCTGGTTTGGGTATGAACAGGTTTGCAAAGGATGCACCTGTACATATTCTGATTGTGGAAGAATCGGCGAATATTACTTCTTTGCTGGGAGGTAAGGTTAAGGGAAAATATTTCCCTTTGATAGATATAGGTATTGCTGCAGCGCATATTTCTCTTGCTGCCGAAAGTGAAGGATTAGGTTCATGTATACTTGGATGGTTTGATGAGAGTGAGATAAAACGTCTGGTAGATATTCCTTCTTCCAAGCGGGTACTGTTGGACGTAGCAATAGGTTATCCGGTAAAGGGAAAACGCAAGAAGATGAGAAAACCAAAAGAAAAGGTGATTTCTTATAATAGATATTGATAATAGAGCGGGCGGAATGTAAATCTGCCCGTTGTTTTTTATAATAGATGAAATTATAAATCTTTCAGTAATACTTTACTTGCTTTTTTATAATACTCTTCCCTTGATTCGGCTAGGATTTTCCATTCGTCGCTGAATCTGTCGTCTTTGTCTATCTTAAAGTTCTCTGAACCATAGGTGTCTAGGCGATCTAGTAGAATCGCTACGTTCAGTTGGTTAATGTCCATTGAAGGTTGGTAGCTTATTTCCTCACTTTTCTGATCGCTGACAACTTCGTGAATCAACTTTATCTCTTGTAGCTGATAGATTACCTGATTGGTCAGGCGGATGGGAATGTGGCATTCTTCGGAAATCTTAGATGCGGTGTACGGGGGCTCGTTTTTTTCGAATCGTTTGGTGATAAGCGACATGACCAGTACAGAGATGAAGTCTCTGTACCTGCGGCTGATATTTCGTGTGTCTTGCTCGAAACTGAAGTTGTGTATGTTTTGTCCGGCATATGTCAGTTCTGCACCAAAAAGACAGATTGTCCATGATATCTGAAGCCATAGCAGGAATAATGGGAGAGCTGCAAAACTACCATAGATGGCGTTATATTTTGATACCCATAGCTGGCTGTTGATATACAAGAATTGAAATGCCTGATAGGCAGAACCAGCCAGTATGCCAGAGATGAATGCATGCTTGAAATGTACTTTGGTGTTAGGCATGAAAATGTATAATCCCGTAAACATGAGCCATGTAAGTACGAATGGAATCAGTTGTATCAGAAATTTAATGATTGGGGCAAGCAATACAAAGTCACTCATGTGTCGGAGCATGGTGGACATGAATATGGAAAGTCCTCCTGAAAGTACAATCAGAATAGGCATTAGAAGAAACATTGAAAAGTAATCGGTGATTTTACGGTACATGCTTCTTGCCTTTTTAACTTCCCAAATGCGGTTGAAGGTGATTTCGATGTTGTTTACCAGATTTATGACTGTCCATAACAACATGATCAGACCGACTCCAATGAATACTCCTCCCTTTGTTTGGGAAAGATAGGAATCTACAAAGGTAAATATGGCCTCGGTGGTTTCGGAGTTACCGCCAAATCCATGCCTGATTTGGTATTCCATCAGATTATTAAATCCGAATCCTCTTGCAATGGCAAACAGAATGGCTAAAATGGGCACAATGGCAAGCAGGGTGCTGTAGGTCAGTGCTGAGGCCTTATTGATAATCCGGTCTTTGGTGAATCGGTTGATGCTAAGATAAATGGTTTTGATGATATTGTAGAGCGAAAAGGTAGTTTTCGTCACTTCACCCTCCGTGATGCGCCAGATGTCATACGTGAGGAATTTCCATATATCTGCGATTCTCTTTTTCATGAGCCGGGGATTTTTTCAAGAAAAAGCAGCCAGTCTGTAAGCCGGGTTCTGTACCTTATATAATAGGTGTCTGTCATTTATCTGAGCGACGTGTCACCACGCCACTTTAGCGGTCTACCCTCCGACGTGGAGCGAGCAACTCTCATAATGCCGGTTTACATGACCTTACAACTCCTAAGACGTACAGCCCAACATGTCACCACGTGGCTGGTGGGCTCTTACTCCACCTTCTCACCCTTACCATTTTCTATGGAAAGAAAATGGCGGTTTTTTTCTTCTACGTTACTCTACCCTCGCGGACAGCTTTCTGTTAGGAAGTAGGATGCTCTGTGTTGCCCGGACTTTCCTCCTGCGCGGAAATCCGCACACGCGACAGACCGACCGACTGCTTTAGAGTGCAAAAATACGGCATTTATTTTAAATAATGTCTACCTTTGCTTCATAAACTTTAAGTTGTCAGATGAGAAATATAGTACTTGTTGTTACTTGCCTGTTGACGGAAGTCTTGCAGGGAGTGTATGCGCAGGAATCTTCTGTTTTGTCTTCAGATTCTGTTTATGGAGTGGTTCGCGTTTCGGTTTGTAACATACGTAGTGAGGGAAAGTTCACTTCGGGAATGACTACACAAGCATTGCTGGGAATGCCGGTCAAAGTGAGGAAGTTTTCGGGATGGTATGAAATTCAGACTCCAGATGATTATGTGGGTTGGGTACACAGAATGACCATTACTCCGATGTCGAAAGAACAATACAACAATTGGAATCGGGCTGAGAAAGTAGTTGTTACGGCTCATTATGGGTTTACTTATCATGAGCCTAGCGAACACTCTCAAGTGGTGTCGGATGTCGTGGCTGGTAATCGTCTGAAGTGGGAAGGAAGTAAGGGGCATTTCTATAGAGTGGCTTATCCGGACGGGCGTAAAGCTTATTTGCCAAAGTCTATATCCATGCGCGAGCCGGAGTGGAGAACTGCTATAAAGCAGGATGCTGAAAGTATTCTGAAAACAGCCTGTTCGATGATGGGGATACCTTATTTGTGGGCAGGGACTTCTTCAAAGGGAGTAGATTGTAGCGGAATGGTGCGTACAGTACTGTTTATGCACAATATTATCATTCCCCGTGACGCATGGCAACAGGCACTTATTGGAGAAAGAATCGAAATAGATGCAGATTTCAGTAATATCAGAAAAGGAGATTTAGTGTTCTTTGGGCGTAAGGCTACAGCAAATGAAGAGGAGAGTATCTCTCATGTTGGCATTTATATGGGAAATAGACGGTTTATTCATTCATTGGGGGATGTACATGTGAATAGCTTTGATTTAAAGGATAAAGACTATGATGCGTATAATACCAGACGTTTGCTCTTTGCTGTTCGTTTCCTACCTTATATAAATAAGGTGAAGGATGTTACTACTATAGAACAGAACCGTTATTATCAGCCGCAGTGAGTATTGGTCTGCGAGGTATCTGTAGGCACTTTCTTCCGATAGGCTGTCGAATGTGTACGAGATGCCCATGTCGTGCTGAGCGAGATGCGCATCTCATACAGTACAGCATGGGCATCTCGTACACATTATCTGTTTGCTTGAAGTAACATTCGTGTGAAGTATAATATTGTATCTTCTGCTTCACGGAGTATATAGGAAAGAAGATGGGATGATGAACAGCCATGAAGTCTTGTTTTATTGTTTCTTTGTAGAATGAATGTCAGACTGTTAAATGCCTTTGTCATACAATGAATGTAAATTTGTCAGTCGCTGCCGTTAAGCGCTGTTAAGCTTGAAATATCCTCTGTTAAAAGAGGACAAAAATAACTGACAAGTGGAATAACAGAATGGAATTTGTTATTATTTTAACGTCGTAAAAGTTAAAACAAATAGTGATATTAACATTTTAAACATTTATAAATCATGAAACAGACAACAAAGAACATTCTGGGAATAGGAGCCGTAGTACTTCTTAGCTCAGGAGTTGCAGGGTTGACAACTTATAAGTTGATGCAAGCCAATCAACCAACTCAGCGTTCATCTTTCTATGAGATGTTTCCGCAGAATCCCAATGTGAAATTGGCTGCTTTTAATGCGATTGATGCGCAACCGGTTGATTTGACTCAGGCAGCAGAAAATTCACTGCATGCTGTGGTACATATAAGGTCTACACAAGAAAGCAAAACGAAGACAATTCAACAGGCTCCTGATTTCTTCGATTTCTTCTTCGGTGACGGAAGGGGACAACAACGTCAGGTACAGACTCAGCCACGGGTAGGTTTTGGATCTGGAGTTATCATTTCGAAGGACGGATATATCGTGACAAACAATCATGTGATTGAGGATGCTGATGAGATTGTAGTTAAATTGAACGATAACCGTGAGTTTAAAGGACGTGTTATCGGTACGGATCCCAGTACAGACCTTGCTTTGGTAAAAGTAGAGGGAGACGATCTGCCTACTATTCCAATTGGTGATTCGGAAGCACTGAAAGTAGGAGAGTGGGTACTGGCTGTAGGTAATCCATTCAACCTCAACTCAACAGTGACTGCCGGTATTGTAAGTGCAAAGGCACGTACGTTGGGAGTATACGGAGTAGGAGGTGTAGAATCGTTCATTCAAACAGATGCTGCCATCAATCAGGGTAATAGTGGTGGTGCGTTGGTAAATGCTAAAGGTGAATTGGTAGGAATCAATGCTGTGCTTTCTTCACCTACCGGAGCTTATGCTGGATATGGATTTGCTATTCCTACCAGCGTGATGACCAAAGTTGTAAGTGATTTGAAAGAATATGGTACAGTACAGCGTGCTTTGCTTGGCATCCGTGGTGGCTCTATCGGAAGTAGCCTGATGGATGATATGGCTGTGGTTGATGAAGAAGGAACTACAATGGCAGATAAAGCTAAGGAACTTGGTGTGGTAGATGGTGTATTGGTAACAGGAGTTGAGGATGAAGGTTCGGCTGCAGGTGCAGATATAAAGGTGGATGATGTAATTGTAGGTCTTGATGGAAAGAAAGTGAAGACAATGGCAGACTTACAGGAAGCTATAGCTATGCATCGTCCGGGCGATAAAGTGAAAGTGAAACTGATTCGTGACAAGAAAGAGAAGACAGTTGAAGTCGTTCTGAAGAATGCACAAGGAACTACCAAGATTGTGAAAGAAGCAGGTATGGAGATTCTTGGAGCAGCTTTTAAGGAATTGCCTGATGATTTGAAGAAACAATTGAACTTAGGATACGGTTTACAAGTAACCGGAGTATCTTCTGGTAAGATGCAAGATGCAGGTATCCGAAAAGGTTTCATCATCTTGCGTGCCAATGATCAGCCGATGCGTAAGGTGAGTGACTTGGAAGATGTAATGAAAGCCGCTGTAAAATCTCCGAATCAGGTTCTGTTCCTCACCGGAGTCTTCCCATCAGGAAAACGAGGATATTTTGCAGTAGATTTAACCCAGGAATAATAGGTAGATAAATTAAGGTAAGAAGATTGTAAAATGAATTAATGAAACAAAAAAAGAATGTCGACAGCCAACATGTCGGCATTCTTTTTGTTTCAATAGGTAAGTGTAATGCAAAAAAGTTATATCAAGTTTGCATGCGAACGAATAATTTATAGTAACTTTGCACACCAAATCTGTTTAAAAAGGAATGAGACAACTAAAGATTACCAAAAGTATCACTAACAGAGAGAGCGCTTCTCTTGATAAGTATTTACAGGAAATCGGCCGAGAGGACCTCATTACTGTTGAAGAAGAAGTGGAGCTCGCTCAGCGTATTCGTAAAGGCGACCGGGTGGCATTGGAAAAACTGACACGTGCTAACTTACGTTTCGTGGTGTCTGTTGCCAAGCAATACCAGAATCAAGGATTGAGTCTACCGGATTTGATTAATGAAGGTAACTTAGGGTTGATTAAGGCCGCCGAAAAATTTGACGAAACGCGTGGATTCAAGTTTATCAGTTATGCTGTATGGTGGATTCGTCAGTCTATCCTTCAGGCATTGGCCGAACAGTCACGTATTGTTCGCCTTCCGTTGAATCAGGTTGGCTCGCTGAATAAAATCAGTAAAGCTTTTTCGAAATTTGAGCAGGAGAACGAGCGTCGTCCGTCTGCCGAAGAACTGGCTGATGAACTGGAGATTCCGGTTGATAAGATTTCCGATACCTTAAAGGTTTCAGGACGTCATATTTCAGTGGATGCACCTTTTGTAGAGGGAGAAGACAATAGCTTGTTGGATGTGTTGGTGAACGATGATTCTCCTATGGCAGACCGTTCTCTGGTTAATGAGTCTCTTGCGAGGGAAATTGATAGAGCTCTTTCTACGTTAACCGATAGGGAAAAAGAAATTATACAGATGTTTTTCGGTATCGGACAACAGGAAATGACATTGGAAGAAATCGGCGACAAGTTTGGGCTCACACGTGAGCGTGTCCGTCAGATTAAGGAAAAAGCAATTAGAAGATTAAGACAAAGTAATCGTAGTAAATTGCTCAAGTCTTACTTGGGATAAGTAAGAAATATCAGTTTCTGAAAGAAAAAAGAATTTCAAGCTGCATGAGTTTACTGGTGGAAGCTTATGCGGCTTTTTATTTTTATATTCTCTTTATGCTTTTACTTTTGAATTGGTTGAATATTAGTAAGTTGTGGAGGTATTTTGTGTCGCTTCCGATGCTCTGTTGTGTGGCAGATAATGTGTGTGCTTTGGATGTCGGTTATTCTTTGACTATGGAGGATAGCTTGAAATTGAAAGCAGCCGAAGCTAAAGAATATTGTAAGAAACAAGCGTTCAATACGGATTTTTGTTTCTTGGTGGATTTTTCTATTCATTCGGGTAAAAAACGTTTTTTTATTTGGGATTTTCAGGGTGATTCTGTCAGATATTCCAGCCTTTGTACACATGGCTGTGGTGGGGGAAGTACTCATGAGAAACCTGTTTATAGTAATATAGAGGGTAGTCATTGCTCTTCTTTGGGAAAATATAAAGTGGGTGCACGCTCATATAGTAATTGGGGAATTCATGTTTCTTATAAATTGCATGGACTGGAAAAATCCAATAATAATGCTTTTAAGCGTTATGTGGTATTACATTCGTATTCACTTGTTCCATATGCAGAAACATATCCTTATCATCTTCCACTGGGTATCAGTGAAGGGTGTCCGGTAATTGATAATAAAACCATGAAAGCGGCTGATGATTTACTTAAAAAAGTGAAAACGCCTGTTCTGTTATGGATATTTGAATAGAAATGTTATTTCTGGTGTGTATATTGAGAAAGATGTTACTTTTTCCGTATATTTGTCGCCGATATATAAAGTTTTACAATATGAAATACATTAAAGGATTCTCTGTTCTTGTAGTTGCATTGGTTTTATGCTCTGCTTTTACAATGAAAAAAGATAAGTCTAAGCCTGTGTATGTTTTTGGTGTTGCGGCTTCATTTACTGATACTGTTGTTTATTTTACAGATGTTCAATTGTTGGATAGTGTACGTCTGAAGGATAGTTTTTTGCCCGACCGCAGCTCGTATAGTAATCAGTTGGAAAATTATATAGAAGAGAATCAGCTTCAACAAAATAGTACATGCATGATTTATTTTTCCGAGAATCAGAATAAACTGGAAAAAGAATTTGTGAAGCTTTATAATAAATATGTTAAGGTAGAGAAACTGAAAGTTGAAAAGTTAGCAAAGGATAAATTCCGGTTTATGAAGCCTAAAGAGGAATAATTGAGCAATTAAATAAGTTGAGGCGCATTGATTTGCGCCTTTTTATTTTAATTTTCTAAGATATCGGCGAAGTTTACGTATGACTTTTACTCCTATCATGATTCCATCGAACACTGCCATACCTGTATTAAATGAACGCATGAGGGCATCTGTTTTGTTGGCGGCTGGAGTGAGTGGGGCAAAAATAGCACGTGTGGTTTGAGCAATAGCCTCTTTCTGAATCAGAATCTCATTTTTGAGTTCTTTCTTGCGTAGGTTTATATCTTCTAGTGTTATTTTGGCATTCTTCATTTGATGTATATAGTTTATTTATTTGAATCTGATAGAAATAGGCTTGCAAGGAAATTTACCATTGGGGATATGATCAATTGTTTTCTGAAAATGATAACTGCAATAATTAGCAGAAGGCTGATACCGGCTATGATTACAAAACTTATCATCAATCCACCAACTATAGGTTCTAATACATAAGCTAGTGCAAATAATAGATAAAACAGAGTGACCATGCCAAGGACAATAAGTATCAAAACCGTAATTAAGGTAGAAAGAAGGATTGTCAGTTTCTCTGTAATTTCCAACTTCGTGTATTCTTTTTGTAATTCTAAATATTTCTTGAATTCATAGAATAGTTGTTGGAAGTTCTCTATGCTTTTGTCATCTGCGAACATGGTCACTCTGTTTTGTCTTTAGATTAGTTTACTCTGTTACTTCTCCCTTAATTTCAGCCGCGATTTCATCTACGAGATTTTCCATCTCATTACGATTCAATCTGATACCTTTTTTACGGAGTATTTCTGCGATTTTTTGACGAGTGTCTTCTCCTTTCTCGGGAGCAAACAAAATACCTAGAGTTGCACCTATGGCTGCACCTCCTAGAAAAGCTGCTAATACATTTAATCCTTTCATACTTACATTATTTAAATTGAGAATGTTACAAATATAACGTTTATGTTGATAAGTTGTTCTTGATAAAGTGAAAATATTTCTGAAAACAGGTAAGTATTTTTTATGTTTTCTTTTTGAAGTATGTAAAAAGTATAGGTAAATGTTGTTTTTGTGGTGTTTTCCCATACCTGAATTTGATAGTAAGTACTTTTTTTATTGAATTCCTTTTGTCGGGTGATAAAAATTCTATTATTTTGTTGCCCGAATCTCAATATTTATCTGGATTATCCGATTGAAATTAATTAATTAAAGAGTAAAGATATGAAAAAGTTGGTACTACTAGGGATGGGTGTATGTTTGGTTTTAGCATTCTCATCATGTAAATCGAGTGAAAGTGCTTATAAAAAGGCATATGAAAAAGCAAAACAGCAGGAATTGGCTGAGCCTCAAGTAGGCGTTACTGAAGAGGTTACTCCTGTAGTTGCAGCTCCGGTAGAAGATGCTACTCCTAAGAAAGTTACAGAAACTGGACCGGTTCGACAAGAAAAAGTGACAGTTGTAGCTGGTGATGAAGGTTTAAAGGACTATAGTGTTATTGCTGGTAGCTTTGGCGTGAAAGCTAATGCTGAAGGTCTGAAAGAATGGTTGGATGAAGAAGGCTATAATGCTACAGTTGTATTTAATGCAGAAAAAGCAATGTATCGAGTTGCTGTTAGCTCTTTTGCCGATAAGGCTTCTGCTGCTAAGGCGCGTGATGCATTTAAGGCTAAATATCCAAACCGTTCCGACTTTCAAGGCGCTTGGCTATTGTATAGAATAAACTAATTTCTTTTTGGTAATATTTGGGAAATTGTTCCCACGGAAGAGGCAGTAACTGTGAAGATACTGCCTCTTTTATTAAATATATCTTTTTAGATTCATTAGGGCTTCTACTAAAATAAGTTATAAATGACAGTATGGAAACTTTTTTTTCTTAGAAAGTTTTACATTTGTCGAATCATAATTTGAATGATTATTGCCTTTGCCAATAAGTTATATTTACTGGACTATAGGGCATTGTTTGATAAAAGGAGTCAGATGGAACAAGAAAATGTGATGACTGCGATTGAAGCAGCATATAAGGCAGGTGAAAAAATCCTTTCTATTTATAATGATCCTTCTTCTGATTTTGAGATAGAAAGAAAAGAAGATAACTCGCCTTTGACAATAGCTGATCGTGCGGCGAATCAAATAATAATTTCTATTTTGCATGATAAGACGCCTTTCCCAATTCTCAGTGAAGAAGGGAAACATTTAGAATATGCGGTTCGGAAGAAATGGAATACACTTTGGATTGTGGATCCATTGGATGGTACAAAAGAGTTTATTAAACGTAATGGTGAATTTACGGTAAATATTGCTTTAGTTCACAATTCCATTCCTAAAGTGGGAGTTATTTATGTACCTGTTAAAAAAGAGCTCTATTTTGCCCAAGAGGGATTGGGTGCGTATAAATGTAATAATATTACTGCTGTATCTTCTGATGTGACACTAGAAGATATTATCCACAATTCACAGAAACTGCCAATTATGGATTGTCGTGAGACTTTTATCGTAGTTGCTTCACGTTCACATTTAACATCGGAAACTGAAGATTTTATTGATTCATTAAAACAACAGCATAATAATGTCTCGCTTATTTCCAGTGGTAGCTCTTTAAAGATATGTTTGGTCGCTGCGGGGAAGGCAGATATATATCCTCGATTCGCTCCGACTATGGAGTGGGATACAGCGGCTGGACATGCAATTGCTAGGGCTGCTGGAATGGAAATTTATCAGGTAGGAAAGGATGAACCTTTGGAATATAATAAAGAAAATCTTTTGAATCCGTGGTTTATAGTTGAGAGAAGAAGATATGCTAATTAATTGTTCGTATGACATTTGAAGTTATATTTGTTCTGTTAGCTCTATTGGGAATGGTTGTTGCATTGGTGGCAGATAAAATGCGGCCAGGCATGATTCTCTTCTCGGTAGTAGGTTTGTTTTTATGTGTAGGTATTCTTACTCCTAAAGAGATGCTGGAGGGTTTCAGTAATAAGGGAATGATAACTGTAGCATTACTTTTTTTGGTAAGTGAGGGTATCAGACAATCTGGAACTTTAGGTCAAGTGATAAAGAAATTGCTTCCACAAGGGAAAACCACTGTATTTAAGGCACAATTACGTCTTTTACCGTCGGTAGCTTTCATTTCTGCTTTTCTAAATAATACTCCAGTTGTAGTTATTTTTGCTCCAATTATTAAACATTGGGCAAAATCTGTAAAACTCCCTGCAACGAAATTTCTTATACCGCTTTCTTATGTTACAATTTTGGGTGGAATTTGTACCCTGATTGGTACTTCTACCAATCTGGTTGTTCATGGAATGGTATTAGAAGCTGGATATGAGGGATTTTCAATGTTTGAACTTGGAAAAGTAGGAGTGTTTATAGCGATTGCCGGCATTATTTATTTGTTTCTTTTTTCTAAATATCTTTTGCCGGAAGCGAGACCTGATGATGCCGCTGTATCTGAAGAAAATATAGAAGAAGGGGAAAAACTACATCGTGTAGAAGCTGTTTTAGGGGCTCGGTTCCCTGGTATCAATAAGAAGCTAGGAGATTTTAATTTTCAGCGTCATTATGGAGCGGTAGTAAAAGAGATTAAAACACGTAGCGGTCAGCGTTATGTGGAAAATTTGAATAATGTTGTCCTTCGTGAAGGTGATACATTGGTTGTAATGGCTGATGATTCTTTCATTCCTACCTGGGGAGAATCTTCTGTGTTCGTCTTGTTGACAAATGGAAATGATCCCGATGCTTCAGGGAAGAAGAAAGGTTGGTTTGCATTATTTTTGCTGATCATAATGATTGTTGGAGCTACGGTTGGAGAGTTACCTATTGTTAAGGAAACCTTCCCAGAAGTAAAGTTAGACATGTTTTTCTTTGTTTCTATTACAACAATAATTATGGCATGGACAAACTTGTTTCCTGCTCGTAAGTACACAAAATATATTTCATGGGATATTTTGATTACCATAGCATGTGCGTTTGCTATCAGTAAAGCGATGGTAAATTCTGGAGTAGCTGATTGTGTAGCTAAATTTGTTATTGGATTAAGTCATAATTATGGCCCTCACGTGTTGCTAGCTATTTTGTTTATAATAACTAATTTGTTTACTGAGTTGATTACAAACAATGCAGCGGCGGCCTTGTCTTTCCCGTTGGCGTTATCTATTGCAACGCAAATGGGAGTTGACCCTACTCCATTTTTTGTAGTGATTTGCATGGCTGCATCTGCGAGTTTTTCAACTCCGATTGGCTATCAGACTAATTTGATAGTACAAGGTATTGGAAATTATAAATTTACAGACTTTGTACGTATTGGGTTACCGTTGAATATTATAACTTTCTTAATATCTGTTATTCTTATACCAATGATTTGGGAGTTTTAAAAGTATAATATGGAAGAGAAAAAACATATATATCCTATATTTGATCGTATGATGACTCGGCAGGATAAGGAAAAATTGCTGGGGCAGCATAGTGTGATGATTTGGTTTACAGGATTGAGTGGATCCGGTAAAAGTACAATTGCTATTGCTCTTGAACGAGAATTGCATAAGCGAGGTTTACTATGTAGAATCTTAGATGGAGACAATATTCGCAGTGGTATTAATAATAATCTTGGATTTTCTGAGTCTGATCGTATAGAAAATATTCGTCGTATTGCAGAAGTGTCTAAATTGTTCTTAGACAGTGGGATTATTACGATTGCTGCATTTATTAGTCCTAATAACGATATTCGTAAAATGGCAGCTGATATTATAGGACATGAAGATTTTTTAGAGATATTTGTAAGTACCCCTTTGGAAGAATGCGAAAGGAGAGACGTAAAAGGGTTATATGCTCGTGCACGCAGAGGAGAGATTCCTAATTTTACCGGGATATCAGCTCCTTTTGAAATCCCAGAACGTCCAGCTTTGTCATTAGATACTTCGAAAATGAGTTTGGAAGAATCTGTAAATCGGTTGTTGGATTTGATTTTACCTAAAGTAATGATTTAAGTTCCAGATATTTAAGTTTTTATTTTTTGAAGTAAGGTCTTGTTATATAAGATGGTTAAGATTTGAAATAAAAATCAGGACTTTAAAAGATATTACTTTGAACTTCGGAACCTAAAAATCCCAAAGATAATGGAAGAGTATAAATTAAGCCACTTAAAAGAGCTTGAAGCTGAGTCAATACATATTATCCGCGAAGTGGCAGCGGAATTTGAGAATCCGGTGATGCTTTATAGTATTGGGAAGGATTCTTCAGTTATGGTACGTTTAGCTGAAAAAGCTTTCTATCCTGGGAAAGTTCCTTTCCCGTTGATGCATATTGATTCAAAATGGAAATTTAAAGAAATGATTCAATTCCGTGATGAATATGCTAAAAAATATGGTTGGAATCTTATTGTAGAGAGTAATATGGAAGCTTTTCGAGCAGGTGTTGGTCCTTTTACTCATGGTAGTAAGGTACATACGGATTTGATGAAAACGCAAGCACTGTTGCATGCTCTTGATAAATATAAGTTTGATGCAGCTTTTGGAGGTGCTCGTAGAGATGAAGAAAAATCAAGAGCTAAGGAAAGAATATTTTCTTTCCGTGACCGATTCCATCAGTGGGATCCTAAAAATCAACGTCCAGAGTTGTGGGACATTTATAATGCTCGTGTACATAAAGGAGAAAGTATTCGTGTCTTTCCTTTAAGTAATTGGACTGAACTGGATATTTGGCAATATATCCGTTTGGAGAACATCCCTATTGTACCATTATATTATGCAAAAGAGCGTCCTGTTGTGAATATTGATGGTAATTTGATTATGGCAGACGATGATCGCTTACCTGAAAAGTATCGCAGTCAAATTGAAATGAAAATGGTTCGTTTTCGTACATTAGGTTGTTGGCCTTTGACTGGTGCCGTAGAGAGTAATGCTACAACAATCGAAGAGATTGTAGAGGAGATGATGACAACTACCAAAAGTGAACGTACGACTCGTGTAATTGATTTTGATCAAGAGGCTAGTATGGAGCAGAAAAAACGTGAAGGATATTTTTAATAATAGGACAATGACAGATAATAAGTTAGATATAAAAGCTTTTCTGGATAAGGATGAACAGAAAGACTTGTTACGATTGTTGACAGCAGGCTCGGTAGATGATGGAAAATCAACTTTGATTGGACGTTTGTTGTTCGATAGCAAGAAACTGTATGAAGATCAGTTGGATGCTTTAGAACGTGATAGTAAGAGAGTAGGGAATGCAGGTGAGCATATTGATTATGCTTTGTTGCTTGACGGTTTAAAGGCGGAACGTGAGCAAGGTATTACAATTGATGTGGCTTACCGTTATTTCTCGACAAATAGTCGTAAATTTATCATTGCCGATACTCCGGGGCATGAGCAATATACCCGTAATATGATTACAGGTGGGTCGACTGCTAATTTGGCGATTATATTAGTTGATGCTCGTATGGGAGTCATTACTCAAACGCGTCGTCATACATTTCTTGTGTCTTTGCTAGGAATCAAGCATGTGGTATTAGCTGTGAATAAAATGGATTTGGTTGATTTCTCAGAAGACCGTTTTAATGAAATAGTAGCTGAGTATAAAAAATTTGTTGAACCTTTGGGAATTCCTGATGTAAACTGTATTCCACTTTCGGCATTGGATGGAGATAATGTAGTAGATAAGTCTCAACGTACGCCATGGTATAAAGGACAGGCACTGCTTGATTTTTTGGAGACAGTTCATATTGACAATGATCATAATTTTGATGATTTCCGTTTCCCTGTTCAATATGTACTTCGCCCGAATTTAGACTTTAGAGGATTCTGTGGCAAAGTCGCTTCGGGAGTTGTTCATAAGGGAGATACTGTCATGGCACTTCCTTCTGGAAAAACTTCAAAAATAAAGAGTATTGTTACATATGATGGAGATTTGGATTATGCATTTCCTCCTCAGTCTGTTACATTGACTTTAGAGGATGAAATCGATGTTTCACGTGGTGAAATGTTGGTACATCCTGATAATATGCCAATAGTTGATCGTAATTTTGAAGCTATGATGGTGTGGATGGATGAAGAACCAATGGATATTAATAAGTCGTTTTTTATCAAACATACTACCAATCTAAGTCGTACGCATGTTGACTCTATTAAATATAAAGTAGATGTTAATACAATGGAACATCTTTCTTTAGAAAATGGTAGACTGACAACGGAAACATTGCCTTTGCAATTGAATCAAATCGCACGTGTCGTATTGACAACAGCAAAGGAGCTGTTCTTCGATCCATATCAACAAAATAAGCCATGTGGATCTTTTATTTTGATTGATCCGATTACTAATAATACTTCGGCAGTAGGAATGATTATTAATCGGGTAGAAACAAAAGATATGAATCGTGAAGATGATAAACCTCTATTGGATTTACCCAAGTTGGGTATTGCCTCAGAATACTATGCAACAATAGAAAAGGTTGTGAAAGAACTGGAACGACAGGGTGTTGGAGTGAACGTTAAATATTAATTCTTCTAGGAATAACTATAAAAAGATGGGTTTACTTGAATTTAATAAGCTTCCGATAAATACGTTGGTTGGGGCGGATTGGAAAACTTTTAAAGCCATTACTGCAAACCGAACCATAGATTCTGCTTATAAAGCTAAATATCGTTTAACAATGGCGGTATGCAGACTGTTGTCCCCTTTGGCTGCGTTTCAAAATAAACGTTACGAAAAATTATTAGCCAATCGTTCGTTGGAGTATGATCCGGTTTTTATTCTAGGACATTGGAGGAGTGGTACGACATTTGTTCATAATGTGTTTTCGTGTGATAAACATTTTGGTTATAATACGACTTATCAAACGGTATTTCCTCATTTGATGATGTGGGGACAACCGTTTTTTAAGAAGAATATGAGTTGGTTGATGCCGGATAAGCGGCCAACAGATAATATGGAGTTGGCTGTGGATCTTCCTCAAGAGGAAGAATTTGCATTGGCCAATATGATGCCGTACACTTATTATAATTTTTGGTTTCTTCCTAAATATCAACAAGAATACGCTGATAAATATTTGTTGTTTGAGGATATAACAGAGGATGAATTACATGTGTTTGAGGAAGTATTTACGAAACTAATTAAGATCTCTTTGTGGAATACAAATGGGACTCAATTCCTTAGTAAAAATCCTCCTCATACAGGGCGAGTGAAGGAATTGGTTAAGATGTTCCCTAATGCTAAGTTTATTTATCTGGTGCGTAATCCTTATACCGTTTTTGAGTCTACACGCAGCTTTTTTACGAATACAATTCAACCTTTGAAATTGCAGGATATCAGTGATGAACAGTTAGAAGAGAATATCCTTTCTATTTATGCTAAACTTTATCATAAATATGAGGCGGACAAACACTTTATTCCAAAAGGTAATTTGATTGAGGTGAAGTTCGAAGATTTTGAAGCTGATGCGATGGGGATGACCGAACATATTTATAAGTCACTTTCAGTGCCGGGATTTGCTGAAGCTAAAGAGGCAATTGAAAAATATGTAGGTGGTAAAAAAGGATATAAGAAGAATAAATATAAATATGATGAACGTACTATACGATTAGTGGAAGAAAATTGGGGATTTGCTTTACAACAATGGGGGTATAATTTGTAGTATTTTGAATGGATTTGATAAGTTGACAAATCGGTAAGTTAGTCCTTTTGTTGACTTATCAACTATAAATAATAGAAAATATGAAAAATGTTTATTTTACCTGGATTGTAGTAATTATAACTTGCTTTTTTACGTGTACATTATCAGCTCAACAGAAGGTTGAAACACTTCCTTTTGGTGACATGGACCAGTGGGTGGATCGTCAAATTGAAGAATCGGGGATTATTGGTGGTGAAACTAAACATGTTTATGCGATTGCTCCTACGAAAGTGATAACAGGGGATGAGCCTTATAAAAATATGGGAGGATCTCCATGGGCTACTTCTAATGTGATGGCAAAGGTTGCAGGTATTACAAAGACAAATACATCTGTTTTCCCTGAAAAAAGAGGAGATGGTTATTGTGCACGGTTAGATACACGTATGGAAAGTGTGAAAGTTCTCGGTCTGGTTAATATAACAGTGCTGGCTGCAGGATCGGTTTTTACAGGAACGGTACATGAACCTATTAAGGGGACAAAGAATCCACAAAAGATGTTGCAGTCGGGGATTCCTTTCACAAAAAAACCTAAGGCTCTTCAATTTGATTACAAAGTAAAAATGTCTGATCGAGAGAAACGAGTTCGGGCTACAGGTTTTAGCCGTATTACCGATGTGGAAGGGAAAGACTATCCTGCTGTCGTGCTTTTACTGCAGAAAAGATGGGAAGACAAGGATGGAAATGTGTTTGCAAAGCGAATAGGAACCGTGGTTACTTATTTTTACCAAACAACAGACTGGAAGAACAAAGCTACTTTTGAGATTATGTATGGTGATATTACAGGACGTCCGGAATATAAAGCTCATATGATGCGTTTACAGGCTACAGAGTATTATACTGTTAATAGCAAAGGAGAAAGTGTTCCCATTCATGAGATTGCATGGGGAGACAAGGATGAAGTCCCAACACATTTGTTTCTTCAATTCGCTTCTAGTCATGGAGGAGCTTATATTGGATCTCCAGGAAATACATTATGGGTAGATAATGTTGGTCTGGTCTATTGAAATATAGGGGCCGACTAAGATTGATCTTTTGAAAAATAATTTAGGTGTTTGCCTTCACTTATCACCCTATTTTTCCTATACTATTCAGGATTTAAATGGTGAGAGGTGAAGGTTTTATATAATCTAATTTGTTAACTCTTCTATCATTGTTTGTCGACTAATCTCTATTCATGTGTTGAGCAACCTTTGCTAATATATTGAGTAACCTTTGCTAACACGATGGCTAACCTTTCCTAACATGATAGCTAACCTTTCCCAATGATTGTTTTGTTATATAGATAAGTTGTTGCGTTTGTTAAGCAATGTGTTACAATAAATAGAGAAGCTTTTTGTAATTTGTTGGTATGTTGCTTTAGGAACTCTGATTATTATTAAGATATTAGATGATAGGGCTGGGCATGAACTCTATTCAAATGGAAGCTGTCAAACATTAGGAAAAATAGTCATAAATATTTTGATGACTCCCTCACTCTTGTTTCTTGTTGAATATCAATTCATGAGTAAAGTAAAATTTCTACTGATAAAGCTATATTTTTTATCTAGTTTTCTTTGCGGATATTAAAAATGTCTCTATTTTTGCGCTATCTTTTATTATCCAAAATAGGGGAATAAAAAGTAAATTTGATGAGAGATACATACTCAGACATGAAAAAAGACTTGATTACTAAAACGTTGAATCGCCATGCAGTGCTCTTTTTATTCTGTTGGCTTTCTGTTGCAGGATTTTGTCAGACAGGAGAGAATGCGGTTGATGCGTTAGTAAAAATGGGATTTGAAAATGTCGGATGTACGGACAATGAAAAGGAGAGGGTATATGTCCTGCAAAATTCTACTTACCGTTTACAGGGAGTGGGAATAGGCGAGGCGGTTGACGTGATTCAACGATTTGGATTGCCTGAAGCGAAACCTTGTCGGATTATTGTTCTTGATAATAATGTACCTCAAATTTCATTATCTTATACTCCCTTAAAAAACGATAGCTTGTCTGTGAATCCAAATCGAGGTGATTGGAACGTGAGTTATGATTTAGGTGATTCATGGAAACAAGTTAAGAAGATAAAAAAAGAAAATCGTTCTTTGTTTAAGGTTGATATTGTAGTTTATCCGGAATTATCATTAAAAAATTTGGTAATAACTCAGATTTATCAGGTGTTGTTTAATTTATCTCCTGCAATAGAGATTTCTTTATGGAAGGGAATGACACTGACTGCTCAAATGGTTATTCCTGTATATAATGATGGTTTTGAGATGATGTCTGAAGCTGTGCATAATGTTTATGATAGGGTGCATCCTGGATGTGTAAGTGTATCGCAAACTATTCGTTTGCCCTATAATTTTTGGGCAACGTTGTCGGTTGGTCATTTTATTTCGAACCGTTATGGCGTTGATTTTACTGCCAAGCATGTACTAAAGGCTGATGAGCGTTTTTCTTTTGAAGGAAGAGCCGGGTATACGGGTGCATGCTATTGGGATGGTTTTACGTGCTATTTTGATTCGAAAAAGGTATGGACCTGGCATCTTGGTGCTAATTTCTTTTGGCCTCGTTATAATATACAAACAAGTGCTAAGGTGATGCAGCATATTCAAGGTGAAAAAAGTGTACGATGTGATATTATAAGACATTTTAGGTATGCTTCTATTGGATTTTATGCAGAAAAAGGAAATCGCGGAATCAGAGCTAATGGAGGGTTTCGGTTTCAGATAGCTTTGCCGCCTTATAAATATAAGAGGCGTGGATATATTCCCCGCATTACACCAGCCAAAAATTTTGGTATGGCATATAATGCTGGTAATGAACGGAACTATTATAAAACTTATCGTACACAACCTAGCGATAATATAATGCAGAACAATAGTTTTAATCCATATTTTATTAAATCGGAATTGTTGAATTATTAATTTTTTTATTGAGATGAAAATGAATAGTAAATTTTTCGGGCTTGGTGCTAAATTAGCACTCTGCTTAGCGGTTGTCATGGGAACAATGACAAGTTGCTATGAAAAGGAGGATATCAAGACAGTTATTGATACAACTCCAAAAACTGCGACTTACACAATTTCTGGTACTGTGTATAACTACGCAAATCTGGATGTTATTAAGAACGCTACGTTAACGTTGACTAACGCTGCAGGAAATCAGGTTGGAAGAGCTACCAGTGATCCTGTAAATGGTAATTATTCCATTAAGTTGGAGAATTTGACAGAGGCAGATCGTGGTACATATACTTTGTCTATTGTGGCAGAGGGATATAAGTCTCGTACTACTTCTATCATGATTTGGTTTGAAAAAGCTGAAAATCAAGCTATTGCAACTCAAATGGATTTTGCTTTGAAATCTAATGATATTCAAGGTTCACCAGTTGAGGTTGTTGCTGGTAATGATGACCAAGTTGTAGAAATTTCCGGTTCTGATGAAGGAGGAAAACCTGTAACAGATAAGATTCTTGTTCCTGCAGGATTGTTGGATGAAGCACAAACAATTACTATCCAACGTGAAGGTCAGGAAGCTGAGAAAGCAAGTGAAGCAATTCGTGTATATGAGGGTAAACCTGATGGCTTGAAATTCAATAAACCACTTGAGTTTACTTTTAAGGCTGATGCAGGTCAGAATTTGAAAGTTTATTATGAAGAAGGTGGAATTTGGACAATAGCTGATGGCGACGATGCTAATGTTGTTGATAATGGTGATGGAACTTATACTGCTAAAATCTGGCATTTCTCTCGTTTCAAATTCTCTGAGAATGACTATGATATCGAATATGGAAAAATAGATACAACATTTAATGTTCCAGTATTGGCTCCGGAAAAAGCTGATTATGTGGCTTATACTGGTGCAGAGGAGGCTACTGTAGCATGGAAGAAACCTGTAATGGTTGGTTATAGATATAAAGACGGTAAATCTTTGAGCCAAGTTTTTGATGGTTGCGTGATTAAAGATAGAGTTATTACAGAAGTTGAGAATTTCTTGAAAGATCAAGGTGCTATTAATTTTGCTGATGGCGCAGAGTTTAATACCGAAGTTGTTGACGCTCTTACTACCACTATTCCTCCGTATTATAATATAACAGAATTGGTTGTTACGTATGGTACAAAAACAATAACTATACCGGTTACTGTTAATGGCATCACATATGAAGTTGTAGTAGAAAATGTATCAGGTCAGACTTTGAATTATGTTGGTGAGGAATATGGTACTCACGGTCATGGACATGGTGATGATCTGAATGCTGGTGGTGGTATAATTGACTTTGAATAATTAATTCGCTGCCTAGGTATTGAACCGAAAGTATGTTTATGGAGATGAAAAAAATTATTATTACATTTCTTCTTTTATGTACTGTAAGTGTGCTTTCGGCTCAATTAACCTATGGAACTACCGGATTGTTGCATGCTCCTTCTGCAGAAATGCAAGAAGATAAAACAGTGATGGTAGGTGCCAATTTTATGAACAAGGAGATAACTCCTCCTTCATGGTATTATCATACGTATAATTATTACCTAAATGTAACTTTTCTTCCGTGGTTAGAAGTTGCGTATACGTGTACTTTATTTAAAGCGGAAGCATTAGGTTTAAAACCTTATGGTTATACTGGGTTTACGAATCAGGATAGATATTTCTCTGTCCGTTTGCGAGCTTTGAAAGAAGGGCAGTTTTGGAAGCATATGCCGGCTGTTGTTGTTGGTTCTTCTGATCCTTTTACATCTTCGGGAAGTGTGTTTAATACTGTTTCTGGGAATGGCTATTTTAGTCGTTTTTTTGTAGCAGCTACGAAACACATTGTTATAGGTAAGGAGGAAATAGGTGTACATCTTTCCTATTTATATAATCAGCGGAAAGATTATATATTAAATGGTGTTGCAGCAGGTGTTAGTTACAATCCGACTTTTGCCCCCCATTTACGGGTGATTGCAGAATATGATTCAAAAGATTTTGCGTTAGGTGCTACCTATTTGCTTTTCAATCATTTGCACTTACAGGTAGAGATGCAAAGAATGAAATATTTTACCGGAGGGCTTGCTTATAAAATCTACCTAAAGTAATTTATGGTTGAAACGAGAAAGAGTTAAACGAAATAAAAAACAATAAACAATGAAAAGTAAATTAGTAATATTATCTTTACTGTTAGCGGGAGCTGTAACTACAGTAACTGCACAAACAAAAGAGAAATTTACCAGCGAGAAATTTACTGATAATATTTATATCAGCGTTGGAGGAGGTGCTCAGGTTTGTGTGAATCCGGATAACAGTGATTATGGCTTAGGTAAAGCTATTACTCCTTTAATCCATGTTTCACTTGGTAAATGGGTAAATCCTACATGGGGATTCCGTGGACAGGTTGCAGGTCTGTGGAGTACGTTGAATTCAAAACATTTAAATGGTATTGAGACTATTGTTGGTAACGAGACAACATGGTACAAATTGAAGAATAAGAAGTACTTTACTTTGCGTGCAGATGCAATTTATAATCTTTCTAATGCTATTGCAGGGTATAATCCGGATAGATTATTTACATTGTCTGTTTTCGCAGGACCGGGTTTGACATTTGCTAAAACTTATGGTGATCAAGATAAGTTGAATGCTTTGATTAATGGTTCTGTGGGTTTAATGGGACAATTTAATGTCGCAGAGTGTTGGGATATTAATCTTGAGGCTAGAGGAGAAGTTTCTCCTTCTATTTTTGGAAAATATAGTAATGCATATACTGATGGCGCTGTTTCATTGACTGCCGGTGTTAGTTATACTTTTGGTGGTAAGAAATTTGTTTCTTGCAGTAATGTAGATGAAGATGCTCTGAATGCAGAAATTAATCGTTATAGAGAAGAATTGGCAAAAGCTAATGCTGATTTGGAAGCTGCTAAGAAAGCATTGGCTAATGCTAAATCTAACCAAGAAGTTAAAGAAATTATCAAGAATGTTCCTGTAGCAGGTCCTGTTGCAGTATTCTTCAAGATTGGCAAGTCTAAGATTGACGACTACGGATTGGTTAACCTGAAGTTAGTTGCTAAAGTGATGAAGCAAAATCCGGATAAGAAATATAAGATTGCTGGATATGCTGATAAGGCAACTGGTAGTGTCGCTCTTAACAAGAAACTGGCAGATGCTCGTGCTAAAGCTGTTTGCGATGCATTAATTAAAGAAGGTGTGAGTGAAAGCCAGCTTGAACCAGTTGGTTACGGAGGTACTGAAAATATGTTCGGTAAAAACTTCTTGAACCGCGTCGTAATTCTTGAATAAATATGGATTAAGAGGAGCTAAGGCTCTGTAGTAAAAGGATGTCTAAATAAATTTTAGACATCCTTTTTTACTTTTATTTGGTGTTGTATAGGAAAAGAATTCGAATATATATTGTATTTTTGCAATTCATTATGAGTAGAATAATTGCTATTGATTATGGTAGGAAACGTTCAGGGATTGCAGTGAGCGATCCTTTGCAAATGATAGCGAATGGTTTGACAACTGTTCCTAGTGGACAGCTTTTGGACTTTTTGATTAGCTATATTGCTACAGAATCTGTTGAGCGGATTCTTGTGGGGTTACCTAAACAGATGAATAATGAGGCTTCTGAAAGTATGAAATATATCGAACCGTTTGTCAAATCGCTGAAGAAGCGCTTGCCGGATATTCCTGTGGAGTATGTAGATGAACGTTTTACTTCAGTGATTGCTCATCGTACTATGTTGGAAGCTGGACTTAAAAAAAAAGAACGACGAAATAAGGCCTTAGTTGATGAAATTAGTGCGACTATTATTTTGCAAGGTTATTTGGAAAGTCGGTACGTGTTTTAATTATACTTGAAAGTAACAGTAACTTAATTTGTATATAATATATGATTTTACCAATTTATGTATATGGTCAGCCTGTATTGAGAAAGGTGGCTGAAGATATTACGCCTGATTATCCGAATCTGAAAGAGCTTATTGATAATATGTTCGAGACGATGGTACATGCTGATGGAGTTGGTTTGGCTGCACCTCAAATTGGACTTCCTATTCGTGTTGTAGTCATTACACTTGATCCTCTCTCAGAAGAATATCCCGAGTTTAAGGATTTTAATAGAGTTTATATTAATCCTCATATTTTAGAAGTTTCCGGTGAAGAAATAAGCATGGAAGAGGGATGTTTGAGCCTTCCTGGTATTCATGAAACTGTGAAAAGAGGTAGTAGAATTCGAGTAAAATATGTAGATGAAAATTTTGTTGAACATGATGAGGTCGTAGAAGGTTATTTGGCACGTGTTATGCAGCATGAGTTCGACCATCTGGAGGGAAAAATGTTTATAGACCACTTGTCGGCATTACGTAGACAAATGATAAAAGGTAAGTTGAATGTGATGCTTAAAGGAAAAGCACGTAGTTCTTACAAAATGAAACAGGTAAAATAAGTTGCATGTAGCCTATAGATGGTTAATTTACTTATTTATTACTTATTTACTTTTCAATTTGTTTACTTACCTGTAAAATATGATGAAGAGAATCTTGATAGCTTTATTGCTGTTCCCTACGCTGATATATGCACAAATAAATACGGAACGTGTAATGACAATTGCCCGTAATGCTCTTTATTTTGAAGATTACGTGCTTTCTATTCAGTATTTTAATCAGGTAATTAATGCTAAGCCTTATTTGTATGAACCTTATTTTTTTAGGGCACTGGCAAAAATTAATCTGGAGGACTTTCAAGGAGCAGAATCAGACTGTAATGCAGCTATTGAACGTAATCCTTTTGTGGTAGGTGCTTACCAGATTCGAGGATTAGCACGTATTCGACAAAATAAAATTGACGGTGCGATAGAGGATTATAAGCAGGCCTTGCATTATGATCCAGAGAATATTTCTTTATGGCATAATCTTACTCTTTCTCATATACAGAAAAAAGATTATGATGCAGCGCGAGTGGATTTGGAGAATTTGATGCGAATAGCTCCTCGTTATACAAGAGCTTACTTAATGCGTGGTGAGGTATATTTGCAACAAAAGGATACAGTAAATGCCTTGAATGATTTTAATAAGGCTTTAGAGTTAGATAAGTATGATCCGGATGCTTGGGCGGCTAGAGCTATCGTTAGAATTCAACAAGCAGATTATGCTGGTGCAGAATCAGATTTGGATCATGCAATCCATCTGAGTGCAAAAAATGCAGGTAATTATATTAATCGTGCGCTGGCTCGTTTCCATCAAAATAATTTGAGAGGGGCAATGAGTGATTATGATTTAGCATTGGATATTGATCCTAATAATTTTATAGGCCATTATAATCGGGGATTGCTTAGGGCTCAAGTTGGAGATGATAACAGGGCTATTGAAGATTTTGATTTCGTTATCCAAATGGAGCCAGATAATATGATGGCTATTTTTAATCGTGGATTATTGAGAGCTCAAACTGGTGATTATCAAGGTGCTGTAAAGGATTACTCAGCTGTAATTGAGGAATATCCGAATTTTATGACAGGTTATTATTATCGTGCAGAAGCTAGAAAAAAACTTGGTGATCATAAAGGGGCTGAACAGGATGAATTTAAATTGTTAAAGAATCAATTAGATAAGCAAAGTGGAACAGGAGCAAGTAGTAAGAAACTTGCACAAAATTCAAGTGAGAGTGAAGAGGAGGGGAAAACTCGTAAAAAATCTGATAAAAATATGAATAACTATCGTAAGATAGTAATAGCAGATGATTCGGAAGCGGATAGACGTTATACAAGTGATTATCGTGGACGAGTGCAAGATAGAAATGTTAATATAAAATTGGAACCGATGTTCACATTAAGTTATTATGAAAAGATAAGTGATGTGAAACGGGTAGTGAATTTTCATAAGGCTATAGAAGATTTGAATCAGAAAGGGGGATTACCAAAACGATTACTTATTACAAATATGGAAGCACCATTGACTGAAGAACAGGTGAAATTCCATTTTGCATTGATCGATTCTCACACTTCGGCAATTGTAGAGGATAGCCAAAGTGCTATAAAAAGATTTGCTCGTGCTTTGGATTTTTATCTAGTACAGGATTTTTCAAGTGCTATTGATGATTTAACCCAGGCTATTCTTTTAAATGATTCTTTTGCTCCGGCATATTTTATGCGTGCATTGATCCGTTGCAAACAGATTGAATATCAAAAAGCGGAAGAAAATAATGATGCGGAGAGAGAAGTAAATAAGAGACAAAAGAATTCTGTCGCGATAGAATACGATGTTGTAAAGAAGGATTTAGATAAAGTAATAGCCCTTCTTCCTGATTTTGTTTATGCATATTATAATCGAGCTAACGTTTCGGCTATGGTAAAGGATTATCGTGCTGCATTGGCTGATTATGATAAGGCAATAGAATTGAATCCTGACTTTGCAGATGCTTATTTTAATCGTGGATTAACTCACATTTATTTAGGTAATAATAAATTGGGAATTTCTGATTTAAGTAAAGCGGGTGAACTTGGTATTGTTTCTGCTTATAACGTAATCAAGCGGTTTACAGAACAAGAAGATTAACATTTTGTGGATTAAAAAAGGAAAACTCGTGATAAATAGTTAATTTTGCATTGAAAAAATGGAAATATAAATATAATATATTATGGTTAAGATAACATTCCCTGATGGCTCTGTTCGCGAATATAACGAAGGAGTGAATGGCTTACAGATTGCAGAAAGTATAAGTTCACGTTTGGCGCAGGAAGTATTGGCGTGTGGTGTGGATGGTGAAACGTATGATTTGGAACGCCCCATTGAAAAAGATGCGAATTTTGTTCTTTATAAATGGGAAGACGAACAAGGCAAACATGCATTTTGGCATACAAGTGCCCATTTGCTGGCTGAAGCCCTACAAGAACTTTATCCTGGTATTCAGTTTGGTATCGGACCGGCTATTGAGAACGGATTTTACTATGATGTTGATCCGGGAGAGGCAGTAATCAAAGAGAGCGATTTACCTGTAATTGAAGCGAAAATGTTGGAACTGGCTGCAAAAAAAGAGGCTGTAGTCAGAAAAAGTATTGCCAAAGAAGATGCACTGAAGATGTTTGGCGAACGTGGAGAAACTTATAAGTGTGAGTTGATTTCGGAGTTGGAAGATGGGCATATCACAACCTATACACAAGGATCATTTACCGATCTTTGCCGCGGACCTCACTTGATGAATACAGCTCCTATTAAGGCTATCAAGTTGACAAGTGTAGCCGGAGCTTATTGGAGAGGGCATGAAGATCGTAAGATGCTGACTCGTATTTATGGTATTACTTTCCCGAAAAAGAAATTGCTGGATGAATATCTTGCTTTAATGGAAGAGGCTAAAAAACGTGATCATCGGAAAATAGGTAAGGAGATGCAGCTTTTTATGTTCTCGGATACAGTAGGGAAAGGGCTTCCTATGTGGTTACCAAAAGGAACTGCGTTACGCTTGCGTTTACAGGAATTTTTACGTCGTATTCAGACTCGTTATGATTATCAGGAGGTAATCACTCCGCCTATTGGTAACAAGTTACTATATGTGACTTCTGGACATTATGCAAAGTATGGAAAGGATGCTTTTCAGCCTATTCATACTCCAGAAGAAGGTGAAGAATACTTCTTGAAGCCGATGAATTGTCCGCATCATTGTGAAATTTATAAAAATTTCCCGCGTTCATATAAAGATCTGCCGCTACGTATTGCTGAGTTTGGTACAGTGTGCCGTTATGAGCAAAGTGGTGAGTTGCATGGATTGACTCGTGTACGTAGTTTTACGCAAGATGATGCTCATATTTTTTGCCGTCCTGATCAGGTAAAAGATGAATTCTTGCGTGTAATGGATATTATATCTATTGTTTTCCGCTCGATGAATTTTCAGAATTTTGAAGCTCAGATATCTTTGCGCGATAAAGTAAATCGTGAAAAATATATTGGTAGTGATGAAAACTGGGAGAGAGCAGAACAAGCTATTATTGAAGCTTGCCAAGAGAAAGGTTTACCTGCAAAAATTGAATATGGAGAAGCTGCTTTCTATGGACCTAAGCTTGATTTTATGGTAAAGGACGCTATTGGTCGTCGTTGGCAGTTGGGTACAATTCAGGTGGATTATAATTTGCCTGAGCGTTTTGAGCTGGAATATATGGGGGCTGACAATCAGAAACATCGTCCTGTAATGATACATCGTGCACCATTTGGTTCTATGGAACGTTTTGTCGCTGTATTAATCGAACATACGGCAGGTAATTTCCCATTATGGTTGACGCCTGATCAAGTTGTAATTCTTCCAATTAGTGAGAAATTCAATGATTATGCAGAACAGGTCAAAATGTATCTGAAAACACATGAAATTCGTGCTATCGTAGATGATCGTAATGAAAAAATTGGTCGTAAGATCCGTGACAATGAGATAAAGCGCATCCCTTATATGCTGATTGTTGGTGAGAAAGAAGCTGAAAATGGCGAAGTTTCTGTACGTAAACATGGTGAAGGTGATAAAGGTATAATGAAATTCGAAGAATTTGCTAAAATTTTGAATGAAGAAGTTCAAAATATGATAAATAAATGGTAACTTTGCCGCCGTTTAATGATAAATAATAAAGATAATTCAATAAAAAACAAACTGGAAGTAAACTTTTTTGATGAAGAATGATACTTTGAAAGGGCAGTACAGAATCAACGAACAGATTCATGCCAAAGAGGTCCGCATCGTAGGCGACGATATTGAACCGAAAGTATATCCGCTTTCTCAAGCTTTAAAAATGGCTGAGGAAAAAGAAATGGATTTAGTCGAGATTTCTCCTAATGCTCAACCACCGGTTTGTCGTATTATTGATTATTCAAAATTCCTTTATCAATTAAAAAAACGGCAAAAGGAACAAAAGGCAAAACAGGTTAAGGTCAATGTAAAAGAAATACGTTTTGGACCGCAGACTGATGATCATGATTATAATTTTAAATTGAAGCATGCCATAAGTTTCTTGGAAGACGGAGATAAAGTGAAGGCTTATGTCTTTTTTAAAGGGCGGTCTATTTTGTTTAAAGAGCAAGGAGAGGTGCTTTTACTTCGTTTTGCTAATGATCTTGAGGATTATGCAAAAGTAGATCAAATGCCTATACTAGAAGGAAAGCGAATGACAATTCAGCTTTCTCCAAAGAAGAAAGACACTCCAAAGAAGTCTGCTAATAAACCTGCTGTTGCCCAAGGTTCAGAGAATGTTGAACAATAAATGAAACAAAATGCGTAACGCGCAGGTGTAGTGCGTTCCATTAATATATTTAATAATTTAAAAATAAGTAAGATGCCAAAGATGAAGACTAACTCCGGTTCAAAAAAAAGGTTTACCCTTACCGGAACAGGTAAAATCAAAAGAAAGCACGCTTTTCATAGTCACATTTTGACTAAGAAAACTAAGAAGAGAAAAAGAAACTTGTGCTACTCTACAACTGTGGATACAGTAAATGTTGGTCAAGTGAAAGAACTCTTAGCTATGAAGTAATTGAAAGCGTACAAGAAGTATTATTAAAGTATTAACCGAATGTATTAGCTTAAAGTTCATTGTGAAATAATGACGCTAACCATTCAAAAAAAGTAAAACTATGCCAAGATCAGTAAATCATGTTGCTTCAAAAGCAAGAAGAAAGAAAATTTTGAAATTGACCAGAGGTTACTTTGGTGCAAGAAAGAACGTATGGACCGTAGCTAAGAATACTTGGGAAAAAGGTTTGACTTATGCGTTCCGTGACCGTCGAAACAAAAAGAGAAACTTTCGTGCTCTGTGGATTCAGCGTATTAATGCTGCTGCACGTTTGGAAGGAATGTCTTATTCTAAACTGATGGGCGGTTTGCATAAAGCTGGGATTGAAATTAACCGTAAGGTTTTGGCTGATTTAGCCGTAAATCATCCGGAAGCCTTTAAAGCTGTGGTTGCCAAAGCAAAGCTTGCTTAAGTTATTAAAATTTTCATATGGCGCCAGTCTCTTGAGTAAAAGAGATTGGCGTTTTCTTTATACGATAGCTTGTAGTGTAATATTGAAAAAATGTTAGATTGCTAACAAAAGTATTTTATTTCTTGTTATTTTCATAGAAACAAATTATATTTGTGATACTAAAATATTAGCCGTATCGACTGGATCGGGAAACTCTTCAAATTATTCTGATATACCGAGACAAGCTTCGATCTTCAATGGCGGGCCACATCCTTAGGGAAGCTTTAAGCCGGTGGATTACAAAGAGGACGAGCACTCAAATCTTGTTTTATCAGAGTTTCATCACATCGTCGGTGCGGCTTTTTTATGTTTTACATATGCTTTTTTATTTTTCTGGTACAGGCAATTCAAAGTGGATTGCCACTCAACTTTCTTTTCGATTGCAGGAAAAACTTTATTTTATTCCTGATTTACTCAGAAAACAAACTTTTGATTTTATTCTAAACAATGATGAAAGAATAGGATTTGTATTTCCTGTTTATTCATGGTCTTTGCCTGATATTGTTTCTTCCTTTATCAAGAAGCTTTCCTTACAGAATTATCGTTGTCAGTATTGTTTTTTTGTTTGTTCTTGTGGTGATGATATTGGATTGACGAAGAATATTTTTATTAAGATGATGGCTTCTAAGGGATGGAGATGCCATGCTGGCTTTTCTGTGATTATGCCTAATAATTATGTTTTGTTACCAGGATTTGATGTGGATGATAAAAGTTTGGCGCAGAAAAAACTTGTAAACGCGATAGGAAAATTAGATAAGATTGTGGCTACATTGCATTCACAAAGCTGTGTGTTTGATTGTAAAAAGGGCTGTTTCCCTTTTACGAAGACAATGCTTATTAACCCTTTATTCAATCGTTTTCATATGTCACCTAAAAATTTTTGGACTACGGGTGAGTGTGTGGGGTGTAGCCGCTGCATTAAAATATGTCCAATGAATAATATTGTGTTGGAAAATGGAAAGCCTAAGTGGGATAATAATTGTGCCGCATGCTTGGCATGTTATCATATATGTCCTTGGCATGCGGTACAATATGCTAAGAGAACTAATGGGAAAGGACAATATGTAAATCCTAACTTGTATTAGTCTCTAATTTGGATACGGCAATTAGATAAGTCTTCAATAATAGCCAGACTTTCTACCCGTACGCCTTTTTCTTCTAGTACTTTTCGTCCATTTTGAAAAGCTTTCTCAATAATGAATCCCATTCCTACTAAATTTGCACCTGCCTGTTTAATCAAATCTAAAACACCTAAGGCTGCATTACCGTAAGCAAGGAAGTCGTCTACAAAAAGTACATTATCGTTTGGAGTAAGAAAGTCTGCACTGATTACTACTTCATAGTCTCGGTCTTTGGTAAAGGAATGCACAGTAGTACTAAGTGCATTCTGAATAGTTTTAGGAGATTTTTTCTTTGCAAAAACGACCGGGAGATCCATTAAGTAACCAGTCATAATTGCAGGAGCAATACCGCTAGCCTCGATTGTCATAATCTTGTTAACATTTGTTGATGCGAAAAGGCGTACAAATTCTACTCCGATAGATTTCATTAGTACAGGATCCATCTGGTGATTGATGAAACTATCTACTTTTAGAATACCTCCTTCATAACATTTTCCGTCTTGTAAGATTCTTTTTTTTAGTAATTGCATGATAAAAAATTATTTGTTATCTCTTAAATCTCTTACCCGTATCGCTTTACCTTCACTTTGTGGTAATGTTCCTTTTTTGACTAATTTAACTCTAGGTGTTACCAGTATTTCGTCTTTTAACTGGCGGGTAATTTCTTTACGTATTTTCTCTAGTTCAATATAATTATCTGTAGATAAATCTCTTAATTCAACTTCTACTACCATTTCATCCTGATTGTTGATTGTCTCTAAGGTGATAAGATAGTTGCTCCCTAGTTCGGGGAACTGTACAAGAATTTTCTCTACTTGCATTGGGAATATATTCACTCCCTTAATGATAAACATATCATCACTACGTCCTTTGATTCTATCAATACGTAAATGGGTACGTCCACATGGACATTTACCGGGAATAATGCGTGTAAGGTCTCTAGTGCGATATCGTATTAATGGCATCATTTCACGATCTAATGTTGTAAGAACAAGTTCGCCAATTTCACCATCGGGAATATGTTCTCCTGTATCAGGATCAATTATTTCTACCAAATAGCAATCTTCCCAAAAGTGCATCCCATTTTGTTCTAGACATTCGAATGCAACGCCTGGCCCATTCATCTCGGTCATGCCAAAGCTGTTGTAAGCCTTTACTCCCAACATTTTCTCTATTTTTCGGCGTTGTTCATCTGTATGTGGCTCGGCACCGATTACCAATGTCTTTAATGTGGTTTCAGAAGGGTTGATTCCTTCTTCCTGCATTACTTCTGCTAACCTGATGGCATAGCTTGGTATAGCATGCAGGGCTGTTGTTTTAAAGTCATTGATAAATTTTATTTGTCTTTTGCTATTTCCTGCAGCTGCAGGTACAGTCAGACACCCCAATCGTTCTGCTCCATATTGAAACCCCAGTCCGCCAGTAAACATACCATACCCGGAACTGTTTTGGAAAACATCGTTTTTCCGGATTCCTACCATATATAAGCAACGTGCTACCAAATTAGCCCATGAGTCCAAATCATGCTGTGAGTGTACAATAACGGTTGGATTACCGGTCGTTCCGCTGGAAGAATGGATACGTACACCATCTTGCTTCATGTCACCTGCCACTAAGCCAAAAGGATAGTGGGCACGCATGTCTGCCTTTGTAGTAAAAGGTAACTTTTGTATATCTTCTAATGTCTGTATACTGTCTGCCGTAATACCATGTTTGCTGAACACTTCTTTGTAATATGGAGAGTGTACTGCGATATTTATTGTCTTTTTTAGCCGTTGAAGCTGCAGTTCACGCAGCTTCTCACGGTTCATGGTTTCAATCTCTTCTTCCCAATATTGTGTACTCATAATTGTGTATTACATTAATTGTTCTGCAATTGCTTTGCCGGCAGCTAATGCTTTAAGGTTCATTTCCACAACTGCTTCTCCCTTACGCATGAATATCTCTCGGATACTATCTTTAATTTTTTCGTAGTCAATTCCCAAAAATGGAATTGTTGCTCCTAGCAAAACAATATTGGCAACTCGAATACTACCTATTTCTTTAGCCACTTTGTCTACGTTCAGTACAATTTTATGGGGAAGTTTTTTTATCTCTTCAGCAATTTTTTCTTGTTCTGGGTAGTTGGGGATGTTGATAAATGGAGTCTCATTAGTCACTAACCAACCGTTGGCACTCAGGTAAGGGAGATAGCGTAGCCCTTCCATTGGCTCTAATGAGATGATGAGGTCACATTTCCCAGAAGGAATGAGGTCGGATGCGATAGGGCGGTCGCTGATCCTAAGATTTGACTGTACATCTCCTCCACGTTGGCTCATACCATGCACTTCTGCTTGTTTCATATATAGCCCTTCTTTTAAAGCAGCTTTCCCAATAACTGTAGCGATAGACAAAATTCCCTGTCCTCCTACTCCTGATAATATAATATCTTTCTTCATGGTTATTTACTCCTTTTCTTACGTGCTAATGTCTGAATACATTCTCTGCGCGGAATGATAACAGACACTCCTTTATATTCGATTTCTTCTCTGATGATTTGTTTCATCTCTTCATAATTCTTCTTTAGTGGAACTACTACACGTATGTGTGCCGGGTCTACTCCTAAACCGGTACAGATTGCTTCAATGCGTCCTGTTCCGGCAGAATCCTGTCCTCCAGTCATGGCTGTGGTTTCATTATCTGAGATGACGATGGTTACATTGGCATTTTCGTTAACACAGTCCAGCAGTCCAGTCATACCCGAATGTGTGAATGTAGAATCACCAATGACAGCTACACTAGGGTGAAGTCCACCATCGGCTGCACCTTTTGCCATTGTTATGGAGGCTCCCATATCTACACATGAGTTGATAGCATGAAATGGTGCATTGGCTCCTAGTGTATAGCAACCAATATCGCTGAATACTTTATGAGAAGGATATTCTTCTTTCAGTACTTGTGTTAAAGTGGTATACATGTCACGGTGTCCACATCCTTCGCATAAAGCAGGTGGACGCATCTCAACAACGGGGGGAACAGAGAATGCAGATTGATTATTTTTTTCTACTGCTTGTGCCACGGAGTCTGGGTTTAATTCTCCGTCTTGTGACAATGTTCCGTCTAAGCGGCCTTTGACTTTTATGCCTAGTCCCAAATACCCTTTTAATTGCTTTTCTACAAAAGGCTGTCCATCCTCGAGTACAAGAATTTCATCGCATGTTTCTACTAATTGGAAGAGTTGTTTTTTAGGAAGAGGATATTGACCGATTTTTAATATCGGATACTCACACCCTTCTGGATAGTTTTCCATTAAGTAATTATAGCCTATTCCACAGGCAATGATTCCCATTTTTTTATTGGGAGCGTCTATATATTTATTGTAGGGTGATTCTTCTGATGCTTTTATAAATTCTTCTTGTCGTTTTAGTAATTCTTTGTAACGTTTGCGTGCATTGCCCGGTAACAAGATAAATTGACGTGGATCGTCACTGAAAGCAATTTCATTCTGCTTTTTTTGTTGTTTGCGTTCTACTCCGGATCGTGAGTGTGCCAAGCGAGTTACCATTCGCATCAGAATGGGCTCTCCTGTCTGTTCTGAAAATTCAAATCCATTGTAGACCATGTCATATGCCTCTTGCTGATTACTTGGTTCATACATTGGAATAAGTGAGAAATCTCCGTAGAAACGGCTGTCCTGTTCATTTTGTGAAGAGTGCATACTAGGATCGTCTGCTGCTACTACAATCACTCCTCCTTTGACTCCGGTGATAGCAGAGTTTACAAAACAATCGGCTGCTACGTTCATTCCGACGTGTTTCATACATACTAATGCCCGTTTCCCGACGAAAGACATACCAAGTGCAGCTTCCATTGCTGTTTTTTCGTTGGTACACCAACGGCTATGTATGTTCCGCTCGTTTGTAATTGGAGTCATTTGAATATATTCGGTAATTTCTGTTGATGGAGTACCGGGATAGGCATATACCCCCGAAAGTCCGGCATCCAATGCGGCTTGTGCAATGGCTTCATCGCCAAGTAAGAGTTGTTTGCTCATATTTAATATCTTTTGTTAGTGTTGATCACGGGTTGTTACCTGTTTGGCAAAGATAGACTTTTCATTTCATTTTATTACAATTTTACTTGAAAATCTTTCTTTCATTCAGTGCTTTCCAATATTTTCTGGCATTAGCCATATGTTCTGCATAATTGGAAGCAAAATTGTGTGTACCAGAGAAATCTTCTTTAGCACACATGTAAAGATAATTGTGCTTTGTATAATTAAGTACGCTTTCAATACCTTTTTTTGAGGGAATGCGGATGGGGCCTGGAGGCAATCCTGTATGAATATATGTATTGTATGGAGACTGTACTTTCAAGTCATTATTAGATATACGTCTAAGACTAAAATTCTGTAAGGCAAATTTAATAGTAGGATCAGCTTGAAGTGGGATGTCCTTTTGTAAACGGTTAATGTATAATCCTGCTACTATTGGTTTCTCATCATTATTGTTTGTTTCTTCCTCGACAATGGACGCTAGCGTACAGATTTCTTCGGGGGTCATTCCTATTGAGTCGGCTTTAGCTATTTGCGAAGGGGTCCAAAAACGATTGTATTCTTTCTGCATGCGCTGAAAAAAATCATCTGTGCTCATGTCCCAATATACCTGATATGTATCAGGAAGGAAAAGACAAGGCAGAGTTGCCATGGTGTAGCCTAGTTTTTGTTGAAATACAGAATCGAACAGCATTGTTGCAATTTCTGTAGAATCAATCATCAATTGTTTACCAACGCTTTTTGCCAGCATTCCTAACGTGCGGACACTACCAATGGTGAGATTGATTGGTTCTTGATATCCTCTGGATACTCTGCTGTAGACATTGTAGACATTATCGTCGGGACGAATAGCATAACGTCCTGTATGGATATTCAGATCTAAATGTTTATAGCGGGACATCCAGCGGAATCCATCAGGATGTGAGGCATTTCCCAATTTACATACCTTATTATATATAGAATCTGTATTGTCGTCACGGTCAATATATATGTAGGTAGTCTGTGTAGGATGAAACTGGGGAGCAAATAGATAGTAATAAACTGTTCCTCCAATAGCTATGAAAACCAATAGGACAACTGCGAAAATGATTAACAGAATTTTTCCAGTTCTTTTTTTCATTTTTTGTATTTAAGTTATATGAGTTATAAGTTGATGTACTGTTTTAGATTCGGAACTTCAAATTTATAAACTCAAGAATCCACATTATTTAATGTATCCATCTTCTGTAATTATTGTCAGACTCTATGCGTTTTTCTATATTGTCGGGGAGAGGAGCAAAAAAGTCAATTCCCGTAAGTTGCTCAATGCTGTCTACTGTCACAGCGTATGTAGAAAGTGGCTCTACTGCCATTTGATTGTTGAAAAGAAAACCGATGGCCTTCATCGGCTGGGTGTATGGAGATAGAAGGACTTTAAAAAACTGTTTGGGGATTACGACTTTGTTTTTACCAATTGTTTTAGGATTCTTACTGACAATTGGTCCACAGATAACGATGATAGCACTATCTGCTTCTACCCATTCACGGATTTCTTCTTCCAGTTCTTTCCATCCTCTTCTGTTTAGTTGTGGATGTTGTGGACAAATATTGCTGAAATAGAAAGACTCTTTCATGGCTGTTTCACTCCATTTCATATCTCCTGCTGGAGCCATATGCCCTTTGTCGTATCCGGAACGTTTATAGTCGCTGTTGGTGGCTATCGTTCCTTGTACTTGTGGATCGGAAATAAACTGGTCGCCTCGTTTTTCTTTTCCTTTTGCCTCTTGCCGGGTTAATTCGTATGACACCCAGTTGGGTATTCGAAGATGTTTATTGTATGATACTGTATATCCGGTATGTTTGATAAGTTGAGCTTGGATGTTGTGTGGCAAATGAGGAATCTCCAGATCTTTGGTAGAGATTTTTTCTTTATCAGAGTTTATGGTTTTATTTGCTGTGGAAACACTTTTGTCCTGTTTGGGAAGAGGAAGTGAAATAGCCTGTTCTTTTTCCTTATAAGAATCAGTAGGCTGCAATTCTGTTGTTTGCCGATTTCTCTCCTGCGAAAGTCGCTCCTGTTGGCAATACAGATAAATCCCATAGGATACAGGGATAAGTACAATCAGAGCAATGATAAATCCTGTTCTGAATGATGAATGCGGACGTCTCTTAGATGAACCCCGTTTTCTTTTGCGTGTTTTCATCTATTCCGGTTCCGATTCCTATAATTATAAAGGAAATTATCTATATAACGGACTAAGTAGACTATAATCAGTCCGGCAATAACCATTGCAAATATTCGACCTATCATAGAATCTGTTACTATTTTTTGTTTACTAATAATATGCAAAGATAGAGTAAGATTTCAGGATATGCAAATGACTGCAGATTTTTCCATTTGTCGGTTAATAATCGTTGCCTCGGATATTCTGTAGAAGTTTCTTTGAAGTTTTTGTACTGTTATCTGTAGTTATAATGATTTGCTTTTTTTAGAATGATTGGGAATAGACTTGATTATTTTGCTTTGCTTAATTTGTATTCTGTAAGTAAGGAAATAAAAACTCGTTTAAGGTGTAGTTGTGGATAAATTCCACATTTATTGGGCAATTCCACAGTATACTATAATAGTATATCTATTGTAATGTATTGATTTTTAGGCTATCTTTGCGCCCTCAAAAAATGGCGCCCTATTTGTTGTGGGGAAACGGTAAACGAACATAAGTTAAACTAAACAGTTGATTTGATATGAAAGTATTCTTTTCGAGACACGAATTGAAATTGAAAAAGAAAAGAACCATTGCTGCTATTATTTGTATGGTTTGTGTTTTTGGAATTTATTGGGTTATGACACGCCCGGAAAAGGTAGAACCTGAAATACCGACCGTTGTGTTAGAGCCGGCAATGAAAGATGATGTTGAAATATATGGGGAATACGTGGGACGTATTCGTGCTCAGCAATTTGTAGAAGTGCATGCGCGTGTAGAAGGCTATTTGGAAAATATGCTTTTTGAAGAGGGTACATATGTCAATAAGAATCAAGTGTTGTTTGTGATTAATCGCGATCAATATGCGGCAAAGGCAGATAAGGCACGTGCTCAGTTGGAGAAGGACAAGGCACAGGCTTTGAAGGCAGAACGTGATTTAGAGCGTATCCGCCCTCTGACAGAACAGAATGCAGCTAGCCAATTGGATTTGGATAATGCGATTGCAGCTTACGAAAGTGCAGTTGCTACAGTGGCAATGAGTGAAGCAGATTTGGCTCAAGCTGAATTGGAATTAGGCTATACTTTGGTTCGCTCACCATTATCTGGACGTATTAGTGAACGCAATGTAGACTTAGGCACATTGGTAGGTCCCGGAAATAAGTCGTTGCTGGCGACGATTGTAAAGAGTGATACTGTGCTGGTTGATTTTACAATGACGGCACTTGAGTATCTGAAAAGTAAAGAACGTAATGTAAATCTGGGCCAACAGGATTCTACCCGTTCATGGCAGCCTAACGTTACTATTACATTGCCCGATAATTCTGTATTCTCAGAGAAAGGATATGTCGACTTTGCTGAACCTCAAGTTGATCCGAAGACCGGGACATTTTCGGTTCGTGCTGAGATGCCCAACCCAGATCAGGTGTTGTTACCGGGACAGTTTACAAAGGTCAGACTGTTGCTTGACGTACGCGAAGGTGCTGTTGTTGTACCGATGAAGGCTGTTACGATTGAAAAAGGAGGTGCCTATATCTATTTGATGCGTAAAGATAATACAGTAGAAAAGCGTTTCATTGAATTAGGACCAGAAGTCGGAAACAATGTTGTTGTGGAAAGAGGACTGGCTGCAGGAGAAATGGTAGTGGTAGAAGGATTCCATAAATTAACTCCGGGCATTCGTATTCGCCCTGTATCGCAGGATTCCATTCGTGCTGCATCACAAGAAAATAAATAAACTCTTAATTACTAATTAATTCACTTTCTCTTCTTGAATAATAAATGAAGAGAAGGATTAGGATATGCTTTTATGAAGGTTACATTTTTTATAGACAGGCCTGTTTTCTCGGCTGTCATCTCCATTCTTATTGTGCTTGTCGGTGTCATAGGTCTTACCATGCTTCCGATTGACCAATATCCACAGATCACTCCTCCGGTAGTAAAAATCAGTGCCTCCTATCCGGGAGCAAGTGCCCTGACTGTGTCGCAGGCTGTGGCTACTCCTATTGAACAGGAAATTAACGGAACTCCCGGTATGCTTTACATGGAGTCGAATAGTTCCAATTCCGGAGGATTTTCTGCTACGGTTACTTTTGATATTTCTGCCGATCCTGATTTGGCTGCTGTGGAAATACAGAATCGTGTCAAGTTGGCGGAATCCCGCCTTCCGGCTGAAGTCATTCAAAATGGTATTTCGGTAGAAAAACAGGCTCCAAGCCAGTTGATGACACTCTGCCTTACTTCGACCGACCCTAAGTTTGATGAAATATATCTGAGTAATTTTGCTACAATCAATGTGCTCGATGTTATCCGTCGTGTTCCGGGTGTAGGACGTGTTTCCAATATCGGTAGCCGCTATTATGCCATGCAGATTTGGGTACAACCGGATAAACTGGCTAGTTTCGGATTGACGATTAAAGATTTACAAGATGCACTGAACGACCAGAACCGTGAATCGGCAGCCGGAGTATTGGGGCAACAGCCGGTGACAGGTTTGGATATCACTATTCCGATTACTACACAGGGGCGTCTTTCTACGGTCAGTCAGTTCGAAGACATTGTGGTGCGTGCCAATACTGATGGATCTATTATCCGTTTGAAAGATGTAGCCCGTGTTTCTCTGGAGGCATCTTCTTATAATACCGAAAGTGGTATGAATGGAGAGAACGCAGCTGTACTTGGCATTTACATGTTGCCCGGGGCAAATGCAATGGAAGTGGCAAAGAATGTGAAGGTTGCTATGGACGAAATCAGCAAGAACTTTCCGGAAGGATTGAGCTATGAGATTCCGTTTGACATGACAACCTATATTTCTGAGTCAATTCACGAAGTGTATAAGACACTTTTCGAGGCATTGATATTGGTGGTACTGGTGGTGTTCCTTTCTTTGCAGAGCTGGCGTGCTACACTGATTCCAATTGTGGCAGTTCCTATTTCTCTGATTGGGACATTTGGGTTCATGCTGATTTTCGGCTTCTCGTTGAACACGCTGACGCTGCTCGGTCTGGTACTTGCCATTGGTATTGTGGTGGACGATGCCATTGTTGTGGTAGAGGGAGTGGAGCATATTATGGAGACAGAACACCTGAGTCCTTATGAGGCTACTAAGAAAGCAATGGAAGGACTGGCAAGTGCACTGATAGCAACCTCGTTGGTCTTGGCCGCAGTATTTGTTCCGGTAAGCTTCTTGAGTGGAATTACCGGACAGCTCTACCGTCAGTTTACAGTGACGATTGTGGTTTCTGTGCTTATTTCCACAGTGGTAGCCTTGACGCTGAGTCCTGTCATGTGTTCGCTGATTCTGAAGCCCGACAGTGGAAAACGGAAAAACATTATTTTCCGCAAAATCAATGAATGGCTGGGCATTGGAAGCAATAAGTATGTATCGGCAGTGACTCGTGTCATCAAGCATCCCCGCCGGGTATTAAGTGCTTTCGGCATGGTGTTGATTGCCATTATGCTGATTCATCGTCTGATTCCTACAAGTTTCCTTCCGGTAGAAGATCAGGGATATTTCAAGATAGAGTTGGAACTTCCCGAAGGTGCCACGTTGGAACGTACCCGCGAAGTGACCGACCGTGCTATCGCTTATCTGGAGAAGAATCCGTATATAGAGTATATTCAGAATGTTACGGGTAGTAGTCCGCGTGTAGGTACCAATCAGGCACGTTCGGAACTGACCGTAATCCTGAAGCCGTGGGAGGAGAGAAAGAATACTACCATCGAAAAGATTATGGATGAGGTTGAAAAACATCTGAAAGAGTATCCCGAGTCGAAGGTATATCTGTCTACTCCTCCGGTTATTCCGGGATTGGGAAGCTCCGGTGGTTTCGAAATGCAGTTGGAAGCCCGGGGAGAGGCTACTTTCGAGAATTTAGTGGCTGCGGCAGATACACTGATGTATTATGCCTCTAAAAATAAAGCGTTATCCGGATTGTCTTCCTCTTTGCAGGCAGAAATTCCTCAGCTTTATTTTGATGTCAACCGCGACCGTGTAAAGATGTCCGGAGTCATGCTGTCGGATGTATTTTCTACAATGAAAGCGTATACCGGTTCGGTATATGTAAACGACTTTAACATGTTCAACCGCATTTATAAAGTTTACATTCAGGCTGAGGCTCCCTATCGCGAACATAAGGACAATATTAATCTGTTTTTTGTCCGTGCATCCAATGGAGCAATGGTTCCCCTCACTTCGTTGGGAACAGCTTCATACACTACCGGACCGGGTAGTATCAAGCGCTTTAACATGTTTACTACAGCTGTGATTCGTGGAGATGCGGCACAGGGGTACAGTTCCGGTCAGGCTATGGAAGTGATGGAACAGATTGCACGTGAGCATCTTCCTGATAATATAGGTATAGAGTGGAGCGGACTTTCCTATCAGGAGAAGAAAGCCGGCGGACAAACCGGCATTGTACTGGCGCTGGTGTTCCTGTTTGTTTTCTTTTTCTTGGCTGCACAGTATGAAAGCTGGACGGTGCCTATAGCTGTTCTTCTCTCTTTGCCTGTGGCTGCATTGGGAGCATATCTGGGAGTGGGCATCTGTGGACTGGAGAATGATGTATATTTCCAGATTGGTCTGGTGATGTTGGTTGGACTTGCAGCGAAGAATGCCATTCTGATTGTAGAGTTTGCCAAGGTTCAGGTAGATAGGGGAGAAGATCTGATACAGTCGGCTATTTATGCAGCCCGTCTGCGTTTCCGTCCTATTCTGATGACCTCATTGGCATTTGTCTTGGGTATGCTTCCTATGGTGCTTGCCAGCGGACCGGGGTCTGCAAGCCGTCAGGCAATTGGTACAGGCGTATTCTTTGGAATGATTTTTGCCATCATATTTGGTATTGTTCTTGTTCCGTTCTTTTTTGTGATGGTATATAAAACAAAGTCGAAAATCTTAAAGCATAAGAACTGATGAAACAGAAAAGTATATATATAAGTATTTGTCTGCTTATGGGAGTATTGGCTTCTTGTAAGATAGGAAAGGAGTATGTACGTCCCGAACTCTCTCTGCCCGATAGCTTGGCACAGCAACAAGATTCGGTGAGCTTTGGAGAGCAGAACTGGCGGGAAATTTACATGGACAGTACACTGTGTGCACTGATCGACCGTGCTCTGTTGTATAATAAAGATATGCTGATAGCAGCTTCGCGAATCAAAGAGATGGCTGCACAGAAACGAATCTCTACAGCGGCCTTGCTGCCTGAACTGAAGGCTGGGGTGACCGGTGAACGTGAATCGACAGACTATGCAAATGCAAAGTTCAAACAGGATGATGAGTTTGGAGCGAAGGCTCTTTTCTCGTGGGAAGTAGACTTGTGGGGAAAACTTCGTTGGGAGCGTTCGGCTGCACTTGCCGAGTATCTGCAGTCTGTTGAGGCAAAGCGTGCTTTGCAAATGACCATTGTGGCCGAAGTGGCTCAGGCATATTATGAGCTGGTGGCACTCGATACAGAGCTCGACATTGTTAAGCAAACACTGAAAGCACGCGAAGAGGGATTGCGGTTGGTGCGTCTCCGCTACGAAGGAGGATTGACATCCGAAGTCCCTTTCAGTCAGGCACAGGTAGAGCTGGCACGTATTGCAGCATTGGTGCCCGATTTGGAGCGTAAAATCGCACTGAAAGAAAACGATATTGCTTTTCTTGCCGGGGAATTCCCGAAACGAATTTCCCGTTCGGGACTTCTTCAGGACTTCAATTTCCCCAAGAATCTTCCTGTGGGAATGCCTTCCACACTGCTGGAACGTCGTCCGGACATCCGTCAGGCAGAACAAAAACTGATTGCTGCCCATGCTAAGGCTAAAGTGGCATATACAAGTATGTTCCCCCGTCTGTCGCTTACGGGTAGTTTGGGAGCCGAGAGTGATGTACTTTCCAATCTGTTCAAGTCTCCTTACTCCATTATGGATGCCGCTATCGTTTCCCCTCTGTTCGGCTGGGGAAAGAATCGGGCCGCGCTGAAGGCAAAGAAAGCCGCTTACGAGGCAGAGATTTACAGCTATGAGAAAACGGTACTGTCCGTATTCAAGGAAGCTCACAATGCCATTGTCAATTTCAATAAGATGAAGGAAATCTACGACTACCAGTCTCGTTTCGAAAAAGCCGCCAAAAAGTACATGGACCTGACGCAGAAGCAATACATCCAAAAGGTGATTACCTATCTGGACGTGCTGGATGCACAGCGTGAGTATTTCGATGCCCAAATCAAACTGAGCAATACGGTTCGCGACGAGCTGATAGCTGTTGTGCAGCTCTACAAAGCTCTCGGTGGAGGCTGGGAGAATTAAAAAAAGAATTTGTTTCTTAAAACCCTTTACAGAGGTTGCCGGTAGAGATGTCGGCAACCTCTTTTTTTCTGTAGAGTACTGCCTACATGCATTTTGTTGGGAAAGGTTACGGCTCGTATTGGGAAAGGTTAGCTGTCATGTCAGCAAAGGTTAGCCAACATGTTGGGAAAGGTTAGCCAACGCGAGCCGAAAGGTTACCCAATAAATGGAGTAAATACGGTAGATTTCCGCTGTTTTCATTATTTTCTTTGTGTCATCAGAATACCGGTAAAGATAGCTTACATAATTCTCTTTCTTCTTTCGTTTTACACTTCTCTTGTTTTCCCTAGCATGAAATCTGTAAAATCACCGTTGGGCAACGGCAAATTCGCGCTTGCCCGGCGGTGAATTTACGCTTGCCCAACGGTGATTTTACGAATGGACAGTGGCGTTTTAGGACTTTTTTCGCCCTGTTCTTTTCTGATAGTAAAAATCCTTACGTATTCCGATGCTATTTTGTGCTGTTTTATTAGTAACTAAATGTCAGATGTGCTATTGCAGTTCTTATGCTCTGTTTATAAAGATTTTCTTCCCATCACTTACCAGTCTTTGTTTTGCATATTTTAACTAAAACTCCCCGATATGAACCATTATGAACTTGATTTGAGTAATGAGAGGGGATAATTTTGCAACGGAAGTACCTCTTATGCTTCTCATTATTGTTATTCTTAATATATGTACAATGTGAATTATGGATTATAAATTGGAATATATGGAACGTCTGTTTGCTAAAATAAGCAAGAAAAAGACGGAATCTTATGTCATAAGTAGGATATGGCATCAGTTGAATGATGACCGGGTAAAGTTTGTAGTTCAACAATATATCAGAAGAACACAAGATAAGTATGCACTTGCCGACTTGTATTTGCCACAACTCAATATCTTCATTGAGATTAATGAGCCTTTTCATAAGAATAATGCGGAAGTTGATAAGATTCGTAATGAGGAAATAATCAATGTAACCAAAGCGCATTTATTAGTTGTTGATTGTGGATATAAAGACAAAAACGATAAAATACATTGGAATAGTTTAGAAGAAATTCATCGTCAAGTTTCCATTATTGTGTGGGCAATCAAACTGAGTATTCAAGAGCTTGGTGATAATTTCGTCCCATGGAACGATACCGAAACTTTATCAGTAGAATATCATAAGAATAAGGGAATTCTGAAAGTTGAAGACAATGAATGTTTAAGGACTATCGAAGAAATTGCAGAAGTATTTGAAACGAAGGTTAAGCACCGTGGCTTTTTACGTGCATCGGGTGTAGCTGTTCCAAATAAACTTAACGAAGTAGTTTGGTGGCCCAATACTGAACATCATCTTTGGCATAATGAACTCTCGGAAGATGGAATGTTTATTTATGAATATCCAAAAGCAGAAGATAAACGCGCAGTGCATCTAAAACAATGGCTCTCAGCGCCTGAAGAGACTAGAGTTACCTTTTTACGATATAAAGATGATTTGGGCTTTTGTTTCTATCGCTTTGTGGGGGTATTCAAACTGAACAGGGAAAAATCAATAAACGAAAATAAATGTGTCTGGGAACGCATTTCGGATACTTATCAACTTAATACACTTCATGAGTAAAGAATATTATAAGAAACGAATTATAGACCTTAGGACTTTAATTACAAAAGAGAGGGAAGTCAAGAAAAAGGATAATGCTTATTATGCAAACTTGATAAAAAAAGCGTCCACTCCATCAAGTAAGGCTAACTATCGTAAATTAAAGATTGATAAAGCAGCTTCCCATGATAGACGTATAGAAAGCCTTAAGAGATACATTGAAGATGCAAAATCCTCTTTAAAAAGAATTAAATGAACAATCTAAAACATAAAAATAAATGGGAATAATAAACAAATTAATCAATAATCTTAAAGATAATTTTACGATGGCTGAGTTTAGTATCAATGGTCGTATGACGGTCAAGAGTTTGAGAAAACAGTTTAAAGACTCTTTTGGTGCAAGTTTGCGTGTATACAAAGGGGCTAAATTTGCTCCAGAGGATGCAACCCTTGCATCTATTCGAAGTGGGGAAAATGTAAAGGGTGGAGAGCTTGTATGTAGGGGAAATCTTCAAGTCGGTAATTTTGAAGCTAAGATGAAAGAGATGTTTGGAATAACCGTGCAAGTAGCCAACTCTGATAATACAAAATTAGTAAGTGACAATATAACTCTTGCGGCTGCAGGACGTGAAGCTGTCGCAACTGACGATTGGAACAATGAACAACTGCAATGCTACTTTTGGGATGCATTGCAAGATTTGCTCATTGCCAAAGGGTATGTTATTGAAAAGAAAGACTTTTCTAAGGACGTTGAAGACTATTATAAAAGTACTCGATACAAACGCTACGGTGTGACATTCAATATCTACCGAACTAAAAAGAAAAAAGACGTTACCTTCACAATATATATGTTACAAACATATTGTTATGGCATAAAATATAGTGATGATGTTGTCAAAGACAAAGATTTGGAAGAAGCCATAGATGGAGTTGATCCGTATATCCATCTTGATAAGAATTGGGCGGGGTTTGGTACTTCGTCACCACGTTATGAATTGAATTTTAAAACAATGGATTCGGAGGGATTTGGCAAATTGAAAAATCCAACAGCAAGAGCCGGGTTTATGAATGGTGTCGCTAATGAAATAGATGCCTTAATAAAGAAATTAGTGGAGGCATTCAAAAAGAAAGGTTTGTAATATACCTATGGGAAATGAAAAATGGGGTTTAATAGCTCTTATTCTGTATCTATGCAGAAATATCATTTATGTTCTGTTTTGGGGATTGGTCGCTGTTATATGTTATTTAATTTTACAGATATTATGAAGATATCCGGATTAAGTTTTTCTCTTAAAAGAGCACTTGGTATAACTGCTGCCAAACAAAAGATTAGCAGAAAAACCGGTATACCGATGACTAAGCAAGGTTTGGAAAGGAAAGTTGGACGATTTGTTATTGATGCAATTTTCGGAACTAAAAAGAGATAGCATATAATAAGGAACTTGTAAAGAGGTTGTCTCGCAAGAGACGGCCTCTTTTACTTTCTCTCCTTTTTCCTCTTTCATAATTCAGAAAAAAATACGAAATTTGCAACGCTTTTAAAAGAAACTTACTAACACCTTTAAATATTGAAGAAAATGACTAAAAGTGCATTGCAAATCGCAAGGGCTGCTTATCAGCCCAAACTTCCGAAAGCATTGGCATCTGGAGCTGTTAAGGCTGTAGAGGGTGCTCCTACCCAGTCGGTTGCCGATCAGGAAGCTATCAAAGCATTGTTCCCCAACACGTATGGAATGCCGTTGATTACGTTTGAAGCTGGTGAGCCTGCTACATTGCCCACTATGAACGTAGGTGTTATCCTTTCCGGTGGTCAGGCTCCGGGCGGACACAATGTGATTTCAGGTTTGTTTGACGGTATCAAGAAGCTGAATCCTGAAAATAAACTGTATGGTTTCATCTTGGGTCCCGGTGGTTTGGTAGACCATAATTATATGGAACTGACTGCTGACATTATCGACGAATATCGTAATACCGGTGGTTTCGATATTATCGGTTCTGGTCGTACAAAGCTGGAAAAGGAAGATCAGTTTGAAAAAGGTTACGAGATTATCAAGGAATTGGGTATCAAGGCACTGGTTATTATCGGTGGTGACGACTCAAATACAAATGCTTGCGTATTGGCTGAATATTATGCGGCAAAGAACTATGGTGTACAGGTAATCGGTTGTCCAAAGACAATTGACGGTGACTTGAAGAACGATATGATTGAAACTTCTTTCGGATTCGATACTGCTTGTAAAACATATGCAGAAGTGATTGGTAACATTCAACGCGACTGTAACTCTGCACGTAAGTATTGGCACTTTATCAAACTGATGGGACGTTCTGCATCTCATATCGCATTGGAATGTGCTTTGCAGGTACAGCCTAACATTTGTATCGTTTCAGAAGAGGTTGAGGCTAAAGATATGTCTTTGGACGATGTTGTGACTTACATAGCTAAGGTTGTGGCAGACCGTGCTGCACAGGGCAACAACTTCGGTACAGTATTGATTCCTGAAGGATTGGTAGAGTTTATCCCTGCTATGAAACGTCTGATTGCCGAACTGAACGACTTCCTGGCTACAAATGCAGAAGAGTTCTCTCACATCAAGAAATCTCACCAACGTGATTATATTATCAGCAAATTGACTCCTGAAAATTCGGCTATCTATGCAAGTCTTCCTGAAGGTGTGGCACGTCAGTTGACATTAGACCGTGACCCGCATGGAAACGTTCAGGTTTCATTGATTGAGACAGAAAAACTGTTGTCTGAGATGGTAGCTACTAAATTGGCTGCATGGAAAGAAGAAGGTAAATATGTTGGTAAGTTTGCTGCTCAGCACCACTTCTTTGGTTATGAAGGACGTTGTGCAGCTCCGTCAAACTTTGATGCTGACTATTGCTATTCTTTGGGTTATACAGCTTCTATGTTGATTGCCAATGGAAAGACTGGTTATATGTCTTCAGTTCGCAATACAACTGCTCCCGCTTCTGAATGGATTGCAGGTGGTGTGCCCATTACCATGATGATGAATATGGAACGTCGTCACGGAGAAATGAAACCGGTAATCCAGAAAGCACTGGTGAAACTGGATGGTGCTCCTTTCAAAGCATTTGTTGCACAACGTGAGCACTGGGCAATCAATACTGATTATGTATATCCGGGACCGATCCAATATTTTGGACCTTCAGAAGTTTGTGACCAACCGACAAAGACTTTGCAACTGGAACAAGCAAAATAAAATGTATTAGTTAACAAGGAAACAAGTTGACAGACCGGCGGTATCCGATTGTTGCGGGTTCCGCCGGTTAATTTTAAAGAAAATGCCTTCAAACGATCATCATTCTTTTTCTGCAGTTCGAAAGAAAAGAAAAAATGTTACTACGAAGCAAAAAAAAACTTCACAAAGTTCCGCTTCGAGAACTGTTTCTAAACCAAAACCTCAAAAGGTGAAATACATGCCCAATTGGTTTAGGAATCTGTTGGCATTGGTTATTGTTATTTGTTTCTCTACAGCTTTTTATTACTGGTTTGTCCGTCCTTATGTGTATCGTTGGAAACCGTGTCAGGGATGCAAGGAATATGGAGTGTGTATTCCTTCGGGATTCGATGTGCATGGAATTGATATTTCTCATCATCAGGGAGACATAGACTGGAACCGGTTGTCGCAGAACCGTAATGCTGCGATTCCGTTGTATTTTGTTTTTATGAAAGCAACTGAAGGAGGCGATCATAGTGATGATCGTTTTGTGGAAAACTTTTCTGCAGCTCGAGCTCACGGATTTATACGTGGTGCGTATCATTTTTATATTCCTAGCACAGATGCTGTGAAGCAAGCTGATTTCTTTATTCAGTCTGTTGCACTTGATTCTGGAGATTTACCTCCTGTTCTCGATGTTGAGATGATAGGAGAAAAAGAGAAAAAAGAATTTCAGCGGGACGTTAAGCGATGGTTAGAACGTGTAGAGTCCCATTATGGTGTAAAACCAATTTTGTACACTTCTTACAAATTTAAAGAACGTTATCTGAATGATTCTGCATTCAACGTTTATCCTTATTGGATTGCCCATTATTATGTAGATTCGGTGAAATATCGGGGAAGATGGGACTTTTGGCAACATACGGATGTGGGGACGGTACCTGGTATTGAGAAAGAAGTTGATCTTGATGTTTTTAATGGAACACTTGATGAATTGAAAGAACTGACCATTAATACTAAGTCTTCTTGCGAAATAGAGTAATACTATTAAAACATTAGGACATTTTCCAAGTATGAAAACGCCCTAATGCAGTATTTCTTATTTTAGATAAATTCAAATCGTACCGCAGCCCAACGGTTCTTCTCTTTATGACTCCTGAATGTCAGTCCGTTTTTCTCCGCTTCTGCACGTATGGCTGGTATATCATCTACATAAAATCCGCTCATGAATAGCTCTGACCCCGGTTTCATACATGCAACATACTGCCTCATATCATTTAAAAGAATATTACGGTTGATGTTAGCAATGATTACGTCAAATTTTCCAGCTTTTTTCAGTGAAGAAGCGTCTCCTTGTAAAACTGAAATATTATCTACGTGATTTAGTGCTATGTTTTCTAGGGAATTGCGTACGCACCATTCATCAATATCAATGGCAGTACAAGGTTGTGCACCTCTCATACGGGCAAGAATAGCCAAGATGGATGTTCCACATCCCATATCCAATACAGACTTCCCTTGTAATTCACAATTTAATAATTCACTGATGATGAGGCTTGTAGTTTCGTGATGTCCTGTGCCGAACGCCATTTGTGGATTGATGACAATATCATATTCTGCATGAGGTATATTTTGATGGAAAGTGCTGTGTATAACGCAGCGATCATCTATGACAATCGGCTGGAAAAAATTTTTTTCCCATTCTTCATTCCAATCCTTGTCTTCAGCTTCAGTATAAGAATAGGTGATAGTTGTATTGGGTATAGGAAAGTCTTCGATAGCTTTCTTTAGTTCCTCTTCCTTAAAAAGTGCTAACTGGATATATGCTGTAAAGCCTTTTTCGCCTTCTATAAAGCTTTCAAAACCAACTTCTCCCAAAACTGCTGCCAACACATCATTTACTGTTTCTGTGCAAGGAGTGGTAGTAAAAGTGAACTCTAGGTACCTCATAATTGTTTCTTTTTTAAATAATATGCAAATGTAACTGAAAAGAGGGAAAATCCTACGATTGTTTCGGGAAAATCCCCATTAAAAAGGAAATCTCTTTGCTATCTTTGTAGTGTGAATCAGAATAAGTAACTGCATAAAACCTGATGATTATGAAAAAGAGTGTTTATTTCTTGTTGTTTGCCTTGTGTTTCCCATTAGGAATGGTGGCACAAAGCATTGATGACGACCTTTACTTCGTTCCTTCGAAGGAGAAGCAAGAGGAGAAAGAACCTCAGAAGAAGATAAAGGAGGAAGCGAAAAAAACAGTCACTACCAATATTTATACAGCACCCGGTACTACTGTTGTCGTACAGGACCGTAATGGGAAAAAACGTGATATAGATGAATATAATCGTCGCTATGATGCACGTGAGAATGATTTTGTGCTGGAGAATGATACTCTGTATATAAAGGAAAAAGAAGAACCAGATTTGGATGGTGAATGGGTTACGGGAGAATTTGACGGTACACAGAGTGATTATGAGTATGCCGAACGTATTATCCGTTTCCGCAATCCGCGTTTTGCAATCAGTGTTAGTAGTCCGCTGTATTGGGATCTTGTTTATGGAGTAGATTCATGGTATTGGAATGTCTATACTGATGGATTATATGCTTATGCTTTCCCAACATTCAGTAATCCGCTTTGGTGGGATTGGCGTTACAGTCCATATTGGTGGGATTGGAACTATGGCTATGGTTGGGGATGGAATTATGGCTGGGGATGGCATCGCCCATATTATGGTTGGGGATATTATCCTTCATATTGTGGATACTGGGGAGGATGGTATGGAGGTTATTCATGGGGATATCATCACCATCATCATTATTCTCCTCCTTATTATTGGAGTGGAGGGGTGAGACGTCCTTACTATGGTGGCCGGAGTGTTTTAAATGCTAATAATAGGTCTCGCTATAATAATGGAGTTTCTTCTACTAGGCGTACAAGTAGTGATCGTAGCTCTACTTCTACTTATCGGAGAACATCGACAAGAGGATCTTCGACTGGTAGAGTGGTTACCACGCGGTCTGACAGCCGCTATACAGGTAGTGCTTCCAGAGGAAGTACATCCAGAAGAGGTGCTTCTACTTATACCCGTCCTAGTAGTACGCGAGTGAATACATCCAGTACTTCTAATCGTACTTCTACGGTTCGTCCGAGTACGTCATCAACTGTTCGTAGTACTTCGTCTTATAACCGAGGAAGTTCTACTTATAATAGAGGAAGTTCTACTATTTCTCGTAGTAGTTCTACGACTTCTTCTTCTTCCCGTTCAACTTCGACACGGCGCTCTACGCCTACTTATACGCCAAGTAGTACAAGTAGAAGTAGCACTCCTACAGTACGTAGTTCGTCTGGAAGTACTTCACGGAGTAGTGGTACTACAGGCACACGCTCTGGAGGTGGAAGCCGGGGTGGTGGCAGCCGTCGGTAAAGCTGTAAGTTCTTTTAATAAAAATACGATAGGAAAATTATGAAAAAGAATCTATATAAATTAGTATTTACCTGTTTGTCTTTTGTAGGAATAGGAAATGCTTTTGCACAGACAACTATTTATGATGCCAATCGTTGGATGGGCAGTGATTTAAACGGGACAGCACGTTTCATCGGCATGGGTGGTGCAATGAGCGCTTTGGGAGGAGATATTTCGACCATGGGTACCAATCCGGCGGGGATAGGTATCTATCGTAGTAATGATGCAATGATATCTTTCGGATTTACAAATACGGGAGCAAAAGATGCCGGAGGGGCTAGTGTTGATAAGTTTCATGGGTCTTTCGACAATGCCGGATTTGTATTGTCTTCTAAGATAGGAAGTGCCACAACGTTGCGTTATGTGAACTTTGGTTTCAATTATCATCGTAATAAGTCCTTTAACAAAAATATGGTAATGAATGGATTGTTTGGGGCTTCACAAACTGAACAGATGACAAGGATGCTGAACTTTGAAGGTGTGGATAACTTTGCTCCGTGGGAAGAGGGTATTTTGCAAGCAAAGAATGCCTATGAGAATGCGGATCTTCCTTGGCTAGGGTTGTTAGGTTACAATGCTTACTTGTCTAATCCTGTATATGTTAGAGAATCGGAAGATTCTGAAGAGGAAGTTTTTGATGGATATGAATCCTATTATCAGAATGGTGACGAAGTGCGTCAGGCTTATACTGCTCGTGAAAGAGGAGGAATACATGCTTATGACTTTAATGTAGCTTTCAATCTTAATGATCGTTTCTATCTAGGAGCTACTATTGGGGCATACAGTATTGATTATAGTCGTACCAGCCTTTATAAGGAAGATTTTACCGATGCTCAAGGATTGGGACAAGGAGGATACGATTTAGGAAATGAGTATTGGGCAGACGGTAGTGGTGTAGACTTTAAGTTAGGATTTATATGGCGTCCGATAGAAACTTCTTCATTCCGTATAGGCGCAGCTGTACATACTCCTACATTCTATTCTATTACAGAACGAAATCGGGCATATATAGATCATGATATAGTTCTTGATAATGAACACAAGAAAGGAAGAACTGAACCCATGGACAAGTATGATAATCCGATGGATGGAGAGTATAAATATCATCTGACTACTCCATGGAAGTTTAATGTGAGTACAGGATATACGATTGGTACAGTTGCTGCTTTAGGATTAGAGTATGAGTATATGAACTATTCTTCGGCTAAATTGAAAGATCCGGATGGTATGGAGCTGGAACAGACTTCGGATATTAATTCGATGATGAAAGGGGTACATACACTTCGCTTAGGAGCAGAGTTCAAGTTGGCTCCAGAATTCGCTTTCCGTGTGGGATACAATCATATTACTGCCTCTATGAAGTCGGATGCATTTAAATGGTTGCAGGATAATTCCATTCGGACAGATACAGAATATTCTAACCGCGGAGCTACTAATAACTATACCTTGGGATTTGGTTATCGTGGAGAGTTGTTCTATGCAGATATGGCTTATATGTACAGTGCTTATAGTGAAGACTTTTATGCTTTTGATAGTGTAAATCTATCTGGTACAAAGATAGATAATAATAATCATAAAGTAGTCTTTACGCTTGGAATGAGATTTTAGAAACAGTTTTCAATTCTCTATATAACTTTTGTGTGTAAGGAATCCTCTTAATACCGGGTGTCTACGGTATTAGAGGATTTTATTTTTTACTGCTATTTTTTTTGATCTGATAGTGGGATTTCTTAATATTCCGTTTTATCACTCTTGGCTGTCCATGCCTCAAAAGCTTTGATAGCTTCTTCTCGTAATAATATTTCGGAAGGAAGTTTTCTCTCTGCAGGTTTCAATTCCAGCTCGTCGTAGATAAAGGAATCGTCGAAGCCAATATTCTTGGCATCTGTTTTGTTATTGGCGTAGTACATCTTATCCAGACGTGCCCAATAAATGGCTCCCAGACACATGGGGCAGGGTTCGCACGAGGTATAAATCTCGTATCCGCTGAGATTGAATGTTCCAAGTTTGGCGGCCGCCGCACGGATAGCACTAACTTCTGCATGTGCAGTAGGGTCGCATGATGCGGTGACTCGGTTGACGCCGGTTGCAATGATTTCGCCTTCTTTGGTTGCAATCACTGCTCCAAATGGTCCTCCTCCATTGTTGACATTCTCTTTCGAGAGCTCAATGGCCTTTCTCATCAGTTCTTCTTTGGTCATAAGATTTGAGTTTTAATTTGCAGGTTCTGAGTTATTGATTTTGTTAGATTTTGCCAAGAATTTTATCCATCACCCAGTTGGTCAGTGTGGCACTTTCGCCGTCGCAGGCACATACCGAACGCCCTAACAGATGGTCTACAACAGCTTGGATAAGTGGTTGCTGCACATGCGGTGGATTTTCGATATGAAACTCTTCGCGTCCTCGTTCTGTGTGTAATGCAATTGGATCGTACGTAAAGACAGAGAAGCAGATCATTCCTTTATCTCCGATAATCTCAATGCGGTCTTCACGTGCGGAGTCGTGAGCTACGAAACACCATGAGCCACTGCCTACCAGTCCACTGTCGAATTTAAAGCAGGCACTCAGTGTATCTTCTGCTTGATAGAGCCCGCCACGATTACTTTTGAATCCACTAGCTTCGAGAATGCAGCCGAACATGTCTTGCAATAAGTCTATCTGATGTGGAGCGAGGTCGTAGAAATATCCTCCGCCTGCGATATCTGCCTGTACGCGCCATGGCAGGTTCTCGCGGTTGTAGTCGAGGTCGCGTGGGGGCTGTGCAAAACGGATCTGTACATTGATCACATTTCCAATCGAACCGTTTTCTACCAGTTCCTTAACTTTCTGAAAGTAGGGGAGGTAGCGGCGGTAATAGGCTACAAAACAAGGAACCCCTGTCTCGCGTGAGATGCGGTTGATGCGTGTACATTCTTCGTAGGTTTGAGCCATTGGCTTTTCTATATAGGCTGGTTTTCCTGCTTTCATAGCCATAATAGCATATGTAGCATGCGAAGACGGGGGAGTGGCGATATAAATTGCATTGATTTCCGGATCGTCTATCAATTCTTGTGCATCGTCATACCATTTTCGGATGCCTCTTTCTTGTGCATATGCTTTTGCCTTAGCTTTTTCACGGCTCATGACGGCTACGACTTCCGAATGCTCCACTTTCTGAAAGGCTGGTCCACTTTTGGTCTTTGTTACTTCTCCACAACCGATGAACCCCCATTTAATAATTTTTTCACTCATAGTAGTTGTTGTCTGGCGTTTATGCCAGTGAAAAACAAAGATAGGATTAATTTTTCTATATTACAATCTTATGGGTGCTTTTGTCTGGCTATTTTGACCTTCTTGGGAAAGGTTACCTGTCGTGTCAGCAAAGGTTAGCTGACATGTTGGGAAAGGTTAGCCAATGTGTTGGGAAAGGTTAGCTGACACGAGCCGAAAGGTTAGCCAATCTTTCGTCGTCAGTCTTTGCTTTTGGGATGATATTTCCGATAGATTTCCTGATATTCCTTTTTCTTTTGGAAACGGCTGATCCAATCATTTAGACTGTCGGCCAATGCCGGTGATTTTTTGTTGACTGCCCATGAATAGAACTGGGTGAAGCTGATGGCTTTACTGATGTCTATTTGTGGAAAAGAATCGATTATAGCCTGTGCTATGTTTTCGTCGCAGACTGCATAATCAATCTTTCCATCGGCTACTTGTTTAACTAGTTGGTCGGGACTACATTTTGCAACTTCTTTGATATAAATCGTGTCTCCAATTTCGTTTCCCAAGTTGCGGACGCGTAGGATGGATGGAGAGCCTTTTACTACATGAAGTGTGCAGCCGGCAAGATCCAAATGGCTGTTTATCTGGAGTGAATCGTTGTGTTTTCTCTGCACAAGCACTTGCCTGTTCAACATAATGGGCAGAGTAAGTCGTAGTGAATCTTTCAGCTCTTGTATAGTAGGAATACCCATAGCAATAATGTCATATTGCCCGTTAGCAAGCCCTTTCAAACGTTTGTTAAAGCTTATTTCCGGTGTGAATTGGACTTTCAGTCCTTTTTCGTGTGCGAAAGCTTGAATCAGCTCATAATCGAATCCAGAAGTTGTATCTCCATTCGTGTAAAAGCTCACCGGATTATACTCTGTAGTTACTCGCAAGATACCTTCTTCTGCGATGGCAGCATAGTCTCTTGGCATTCTTGTATCTTTTTCCACGTAATGATTGCAATAGCGGCATATAAAGAATATCGCTGATACTATGATTACGGTCAGTAAATACCGAATGATTCGTGTGGCTTGTTTGTCTGATTTATATTTCATCAGGCTTTAGTCGTAGAAGTTCCATGAAAGACCAAATTTAAGCAGGCGAGGATTCATCGGATAATGGGGAGCAAAGAAGTAGTTTGATCCTCCCATTCCCTGATTGACGTGATACATCATGACGTAGAAGCGGGTTCGCTTCAGATGAAGATTGGCATATACATTTACCATGGGATAGCCTCCGATTTCAACTCTGTCGTCTTCCGGCTGGAGATGAAACTGTTGGGTAGCTGGCATATATGCCGGAGCGTAATATTTAGTGAAATAGCGCATGTCTGCTCCGAGTTGTACGCTTAATACCTTTTTGGCAAGTTTGAATTGTAGATAGAAATTATGATAAAGCGAGAGTCTTGGCAGAGGTAATATCTCTTTATCGCTAGATTCTTGCCATGTTACCTCGTTGTCTAAATGAAAGATTCCCAGTTTAAAGTCCTGCTTTAGACAAGCAGAGATGACTTGAAGGCTACCCTCCTTCTGATCGGGTAAGGCATGTTGGTTGAAGTAAGTGTAGTTTTTGATGTTTTCTACTCCTACTGTCAATCTGGTACGCCATCGTTCGATGTTCAATTCTCCTTCTACGTGGGTGCGGAACTCTTTAGCCATGTCGTCATCCCAGCAGAAATGTTTGGAATGGTAATGGCGCATATAGAATGGAGCCATCCGGTTACTGATCTCACCGCGTGCTATCAGGTTGACCGTATCTTTCCATAAAGGGAAGTTGAGGTCGATATCTCCTTTTACATTGAATTGTCCGATAGCTGTTCCGGCAAGTCCTACTTCTCCGATAGCGTGATAGTGGAGTACATTACCTTCTCGTTTTGATAATTCTCCTCCTACGTATATTTCATTTTCTTTATATTCATCTGCACGTAGGCCTTCCATATTCATGAGCGAATATTTGCTCAGTTTATGGGATGCAAAGGCTGTCAGACCGGCTTTGGCATATTTATTGAATCCTTCCAGAAGGGAGATACCTATAATGTTTTTTACTCCAATATAGATAGTGCTGTCTCGTGTGATAGGACTTTCTGGGTCAATATATGTATTTTCAAAGAAGTCTTCCACATCATCGTCCGATTTAAAATTATGACGTGCGCGCTCCACTTGCAATGTGTGGATGAAACTGGTTACCGGGACAAATTCCTGCTTGGGAGGTGTCGTATCATTTTCTTCTTGAGGGATTTCTTTACTAAAACCAAGGTTGTAACGTTGGGTCATGAAAACATAGAAACTGTGGTTACGGTTACCGCTGGCATTCAGTTTGGTGGGAATATTAACAGATTCGTATTCCCGTTGTCCTTCAGACATTTCTTCAGGAGCCGTGATGTAACGGTCGTCTGCAATTCCTCCATTCTCATTTGTCTTCAGATAGTTGTTGCTATAGATGGCTTGCATTTGATATCTGTCGCCAATGTAGCTTCCGAAAACTGCAGCATTAAAATAAGAAGTTCCTTGATTGTTGTAATATCCTCGTCCGTACAAGTAGTCTATGTTAAATCCAAAAGCCAGTTTTTTGTTTGCATTAACTGAAAAATAAGACTTAAAACGTTCCTCTCCATTTACTTTATTCCCGGCTTTATGATATGTCAGGTTGGTATAAGGTACGTTACTGTTAGTGAAATTAAATTCTGTCGGGCGGACAAAAAAACTTGAAAATGGTTCCATGAAAATAGTAGGCTCAGGATAACGCCGCTCAAAGAAGATACGCGACATTCGTGGTGAACCCATATTGGCCAAGTAGTTGTAATGTCCTGTCAATCCTTCAGTAAGGTTGACGTTCTGGAAATGGTGGTATGCAGTATCGGCAGGAATCATTACACGGTCGCCCAATTCATTTTTTATACGCCACATATATAATGTAGGTGGTAATCCTTGTACCTCTACATTGGTGCTGTCCAAATTATCCGGCATCATGGAAGGGTCCATTTGATTGCCGTATTGGTCGCGACCATTTTCGTCGTATTCACGACCTCCTACATTAAACTGTGCGTAGACCGTAGTCAGACCGGTGATGAAAAGTAATATATATGTAAGTAAGACTCGTTTCATAATTGGGGCAAAGATACTTACTTAAATTGAAAGTTAAGAATTGAGAACTCAAAAATTATGTTGTATCCTTATTGGAAGTATGTTTTTCTGAATAAAAAGTATGGATAAAAAGAATGAAGCTCCGAAATGATGGTCATCTGGAGCTTCATTTATCAATAGATTTATGATGAATGTCTGGACTATTGTACTTCTTGGATTAATTCCATTCCCTTTTTGATAGCCTCTTCGTTCATGGGAATCAGGTGATGGTGACGTTCGGGGAGAGTTTTCTTCAACCCTTTTATTACGTTTTCCAATGTTACGATAGGACGCAATTTGAGTAATCCTCCCAAAACGATCATATTGAATGCCTTGGCGTTGTTCATTTCATTGGCGGCATCCATTGCATCAATTCGATATACTTTGATGTCTTTTCGTGTAGGCGGATGAATGATTCCGTAACCGTCATAAATCAAGATTCCTCCCGGCTTGACTTTACTTTCAAACTTTTCAAGCGACGGTTGGTTCAAGATGATTGCTGCATCGTATTTGCTAAGAATAGGTGAAGATATCTTCTCATCGCTTACAATGACAGTAACATTGGCTGTTCCTCCCCGTTGTTCAGGACCGTAAGCTGGCATCCAGCTGACCTCTTTCCCTTCCATCAGTCCGGAATATGCCAGAATTTTTCCCATAGACAAGACGCCTTGTCCTCCAAATCCTGCTATAATGATTTCTTCTTTCATACTTTTGAGTTCTAAATTATGAGTTCAAAGTTCTAAAGTTTTACGTTTTGAGTCTTTTATTATTCATAACTCAAAACCTCAAATCTTTATTTATCTTTCAGATCGCCTAGCGGATAGAATGGGAACATATTCTCTTCCATCCATTTGTTGGCCTTCTCTGGGGACATCTTCCAGCCAGAGTTACAAGTAGATACGATTTCTACCAGATTAGATCCTCTTCCGTTCATAGAGTTCTCGAATGCCTTACGGATGGCTTTCTTGGCTTTTCGGATAGCGGGTACGGACTGTACGGACTGGCGGGTAACGTAGGCTGTTCCTTCCAGCTGAGCGGCAATTTCTGTTATTTTTAAAGGATATCCATGTAAATGCACATCACGACCGTAAGGACAGGTCGCAGTTTTCATGCCTACCAGTGTAGTGGGAGCCATCTGTCCACCAGTCATTCCATAAATGGCATTGTTGATAAAGATGATGGTGATGTTTTCCCCTCTGTTCAGGGCATGTATCGTTTCTGCCGTACCAATACAAGCAAGGTCACCGTCTCCCTGATAAGTGAATACAAGACGGTCTGGCCAGAGGCGTTTGATGGCAGTAGCTAGCGCTGGTGCACGCCCGTGGGCTGCTTCCTGCCAGTCAATATCTAGATAGTTGTAAATGAATACAGCACATCCTACAGGTGAGATGCCGATGGCTTTGTTCTCCATTCCCATTTCTTCGATTACCTCGGCAATCAGTTTGTGGACAACTCCGTGACTGCATCCCGGACAGTAATGCATCGGGTTATCATTCATCAGAGTCGGTTTCTTATAAACCAGATTCTCCGGTTTGATTATCTCTTCTTTGGTCATATTCTTTTGTTTTTTAGAGTGTTGGGGTAGTGTAAATGATTTAACTTTCTTTCCCCTTTCTACTCACTGCTTATCTATTGGTGAATCGTATAAAAAACTCCATTAGCTTAACGAAAAAAGCCGCGCTACATACGTAGATGAATATTTTAAAATCTTCTTTTCCGATGGTAAAGTAGACGATAACTGTCGCTATTGCCAGCAGAATAAAAAGAATGTTCAATACGTTTCTTATTTTATCGGTATTCATCGGTATTTATTTAATTAGTTTTTCTGTCAGCGCTTCCACAATTTCGTCTGGATCGGGGACAATTCCTCCGAGGCGTCCGAAATGTTCTACTTTTACTTTTCCGTTTACAGCTAGGCGGACGTCTTCAATCATTTGTCCGGCATTCAGCTCGGTGACAAGCATTCCTTTTACTTTGTCTGCATATGCGGCAATGGCTTTTGTGGGGAACGGCCATAGAGTAATGGGGCGAAGTATTCCGACTTTAACTCCTTTTTCGCGTGCTATTTCCATTGCTTTCTGTCCGATACGTGCCATTGATCCGAAGGCGACAATAAGATATTCGGCATCTGTACAGTTGATTTCTTCAAACCGTACTTCATTTTCTTCTATTTCGCGATATTTAGCCTGAAAACGGAGATTGTTTACTTCCATTGCTTCAGGTTTGAGCTCGAGTGAGGTAATAATGTTGGGACGTCTTCCACCTGTACGCCCAGTGGTAGCCCATGGACATTGCTCGATGATTTCTGCTTCTGTACGGCGTGGCTTTTGGGGAGGAAGAACTACTTTTTCCATCATTTGCCCGATGACACCGTCGGCAAGGATAATGGCCGGATTACGGTATTTGAAAGCGAGCTCAAATCCTAGACCGACAAAGTCTGCCATTTCTTGTACCGATGCAGGGGCAAGTGCAATCAGGCGATAGTCGCCATGTCCACCTCCTTTGACCGTTTGGAAATAATCTGCCTGGCTAGGTTGGATGGTTCCTAGACCGGGACCTCCACGCATTACGTTTACAATCAGACAGGGCAGTTCGGCTCCTGCGATGTATGAGATTCCTTCCTGTTTCAGACTGACTCCTGGGCTGGAAGAGGAGGTCATTACCATTTTACCGCTTCCTGCACCGCCATATACCATATTGATAGCTGCTACTTCACTTTCTGCTTGTAGTACTACCATGCCTGTTGTCTCCCACGGTTTCAGTTCTGCCAGTGTTTCCAGTACCTCCGACTGGGGAGTAATCGGGTATCCGAAGTAACCGTCAGCTCCGCAGCGAATAGCTGCATGGGCGATTGCCTCGTTTCCTTTCATTAATACAACTTCTTCTGCCATATTCGTTTTCTTTATTCACATTTTACTTTATATACCGAGATACATCCGTCTGGGCAAACTGTTGCACATGAGCAGCATCCGTTACATGTATCTTCTTTTGCTTGGTAAGCATAGTTGTAGCCTTTCATGTTTACCTCTTTGTGAAGAGATATGACGTCGAGCGGGCAAGCCACAGCACATAGATTGCATCCTTTGCAACGCTCGGTGTCGACTACGATTGCTCCTTTGATCTTTGCCATAATTTTTGCTTTTTAATTACGTTGTCTTTATTTCGCTTATTGGTTATACATATCTTTATGATAGAAATTCAGGATGTCTATTACCATTTTGCGTGCTTCTGCAGCTGGACTGCAGGGGTTGAGGTCGATGGCATACTGATAATTGTCCAATGCTTGTTTCCAGTTCCCTTTTTTCCGATAGGCATTTCCCCGCAGATAGTAAAGTGTATCGCACGGACATTCGGGTGAGGGGCAGGCAAGGAGTTGATCTAACTGTTCGATAGCCTTGTCTATTTCACCTTTGGCAATCAGTTCCTTTAGCATATCTGTCTGATTCATATTGAGCCATGCTTATTATTTGAACTTACAAAACGCAAAGTTAGTTTTAATTTGTAGAAAAGTGTGAATTGAAGAACAAAAAAAGATTAAATGCCGATTTGTCTTTATTCCGTTTCTCAATGATTTGTAGCTCGTTGGTTTCCCCCCTTTTGTTCGTTGCCTATGGAACTTTTTGTTCATTGCCTATGGAACTGTGAGTACGATGCGATGAAACTTTGCGTTCGTTGCAACAGAGAATCAATATTCAGTGAAACTTTATGACGTATTATTCCTGTTGTTAATCAGATAGATACGGTAAAGTGAATTGTACGTTATTTTTATTTTGGCTGTTCCGGAAAAAATATATAGGTTTGCATACACAAAAGACAATGTATAGGTATGGAGATAAAAGAGCGTATCCAATTGCTCATAAAGCAAATGAACAAGGGAATTTACGAAAAGGAAACGGAAATAGGGCTCTCGTTGTTAGCAGCACTTGCAGGAGAAAGTGTGCTATTATTAGGACCTCCGGGAGTTGCAAAGTCGATGGTGGCACGGAGGCTGAAACGAGCTTTCCGGCAGGCATTATCGTTCGAATATCTGATGTCGCGTTTCTCTACACCTGACGAAATTTTTGGCCCCGTCAGCATCAGTCGGCTAAAGGCATCCGATAAATATGAACGGGTAGTGGATGGATATCTCCCAACGGCAGACGTGGTCTTTCTCGATGAAATTTGGAAAGCAGGACCTGCTATTCAGAATACGTTGCTGACAGTAATCAATGAGAAACTTTTTCGCAATGGCGATCGTGAATTACATCTGCCACTTAAGTTGCTTGTGGCAGCGAGTAATGAACTTCCTGCACAAGGTGAGGGACTAGAGGCGTTATGGGACAGATTTCTGATACGTATTGTCTGTACCTGCATTAAACAGGAAGAGACATTCTATCAGATGCTTCTTGATGATGGAGAAGATGAGCAAATGGAAACATCTCCACTACAGATTACGAATGAAGAATATGAAACGTGGCAAACGCAGATTCGTCAGGTGACTCTATCGAAGGAGGTGTTGAAGTGTATCACTGCGATTCGTCGAGATTTGTGTAATGTAGAAGTAGGGAGCGATGGAATACATCGTGACGTCTATGTGAGCGATCGTCGTTGGAAAAATATCGTACGTCTTTTAAAAACGTCGGCCTTTATGCATGGACGCTCAGAGGTCGAAGTAGTGGATCTTCTGCCAATTTATCATTGCTTGTGGAATGAAATGAACGAGCGAGAGGGAACTCGTCAAGTTGTCATACGTTCATTATTCTCTTCTTATCTTGTCAGCCTAGTCGAAATGAACAAAGCTCTGAAGGCTGATCTTCGGGTAAGCTGTGTTCATAAGGCATTGGAACAGGCTCGTCGTGATGGTGATCACCGTGACGATGATTTGGCTATTACGGATTATTTCTATTATCAAATAGAAAATCATGGTACTGGAAACACCTATATTTTCATTGTCGATTTCAAGAATTTGAAAGAAAATGATCATTCACGAGCTCCTCAGAGGGGAGTGATGTATGCAGATCCTTTAAATCCGAAACGGACCATTATTCGGTCCTTCTCTGCTTCTGAGCAACTATTGAAAGAGGGAGCTGAACAGGTCATGCTGTTCAGAGACGATCGTCATATCTATATTAATGGTGTCCGTTTTCCAATGAAGCGGCTGAAGCGTGGAGAGCAACAGCAATTATGTGCAGGCAGTCTGTCTGTTACTGACCGTGATTACGAATCGGAACTAGAATGTCTGAACACTGCACTTGGTTGTCGGATGAAAGAACTTTCGGAAAATATGTTTATTACAGCTGATGACCGTCGAGACATTGAGCTGCAAGTTGCACAGATTCGGAAAGAAATTGCATGGGCACGGGTAGATGTACGTAAATTGAAGTACGGAGATGAGTAGTTTGCAGTACACCTTATCTTTCTATGTACAGGCATTAGAGCGATTCATACAGACGGGTGAGTGTGCCCGTACCGATTCCGATGCATTATATGCTTATTTGTTGTCTGTCATGAACGATCCGATGATTCGTGTGCAGGTCTTGAGTAGCGATGTATGTGCTCGTGTTTTTTATGATACGATGCTTCGGTTTGTGCAACAGAGTCTGGATGATAAACGATACAACTTGCAAAAAAGCCAGTCGGAATTGAAAGGAATGGAACTGGTGTTGGAGTGGTCACTTGCTAAGAAAAAATATGGTTGGCAGGCGTTGATTCAAGAGATAGACAGCAAATATCAGCGCTATGGTTTCGACTGTCAGTTTTATCAGTCGTTGTTTTCCGATGGAAAAAGTTATGCTGATACTGATATCTGGGAAAAAATGGTGAACGATTGGCGAGAGGCTTTTCAACGTAAACAGCAAGAAGAGCATAGAAAAAACATAGAGCAACGAAAAGATATAGTGGAAAAGAGGATGCGTGCGAGTCTCAAGAGCATTCCAGAGTATTTGTCGGTTAATGGAATAGATGAGGAGGAGTTCTTTCAGGCGTGGGGACTGATGGACGGTATTTGGAATACGGTGGACTTCGAGCGGTTGCGTAAAGTGGTTCGGATACAGAAAGAGTATCCTGAAATACTCAAAGTCGCTCAGAAAATGGGACGAATAGCAGAAGATGATGGAAAAGAACGATTAATGGTCTCGCAGGGACAGACATATCGATTAGAACATTCCTCCAAGTGTGATATAGCAGGTATTACAGTGGGGAATGATCTGAATGCCCTATTGCCATCAGAATGGGCACAATGTGCTGATGAAGAGTTAGAGGCATTATTTGTTTATAAGTATCTTACTGGCAAGTTGCAGAATTTTCGGTATAAGTCGGAAATTATGCAACCATCGAGGCGACTGGAATTTAAGCCTTCAGTGTCTAAAGGTCCGATGATTGTCTGTCTGGATACTTCAGGAAGCATGGTTGGAAAACCTGAAAAAATAGCTAGTTCTTTGATGATAAAGTTGCTCGAAATTGCCGATAGGCAGAAAAGGGATTGTTATTTGATAGCATTCTCTGTTTCGATTCGTCCGATTGATGTTCGTAAAGAACGCATGCGTTTGCTCGATTTCTTTTCTTCAACTTCTTGTGGAGATACAAATGCTACTCGAATGTTGGAAGAAGTTTTTCGGTTGTTACAATCCAGCCGTAAATATATGAATGCAGATGTGCTGTGGATAAGTGACTTTAAGATTCCGCATGTTTCAGAGGATTTATTGGATTGTTTCCGAAAATATCGTTTGATGAATACTCGTTTTTATGGGTTACAGGTAGGAACAGCTAAAAATCATTGGGAAAATTATTTCGATAATCTATACAAAATAGATTATTCGGTTTCACGTAAATATTGATCTTTTCATGTAAATTCTATGGATATTTTTTTAATAGGATTGAGTATTATATGCTTAGTTATTGGCTTGCTAGGTTGTATATTGCCAATGTTACCAGGACCTCCATTGGCATATGTTGGATTACTTCTATTACATGCTACAGAATATGCTCAGTTTTCTTCGACTCAATTGTGGAGCTGTTTGTTTGCTGTTGTAGTTGTACAAATATTAGATTATATTACGCCAATTCTTGGTAGTAAATATAGTGGAGGAACTAAGTGGGGAAATTGGGGCTGTGTAATAGGCACTATCATGGGTGTGTTTTTCTTACCATTGGGAATTATCATAGGGCCTTTTATTGGTGCTATTGCTGGAGAACTGCTGGGAGGCAGAGGCTTGTCTCAAGCTATGAAGGCAGGATTAGGATCTTTGGTAGGCTTTTTATTAGGAACAGTCGTAAAATTACTGCTTTGCGGATACTTGGGCTATTTATTCATAGTAGAAGTATTCTAAAAGAAAAGCTCTCTATCATTATTTTTCTCATTATAAGAAATTTGATAGAGAGCTTTTCTTTTATCAAATCTAATGGCTATTTTATAGGAATTTTGTCAATTCTTCTTTGATGGCGACCTCCTTCAAATTCTGTTGAGAAAAACTCGTTTAGAATTTTATTTGCTTCTTCCGTATTGATAAAACGTCCTGGCATTACTAGTATATTAGCATCATTATGCAAACGTGCAAGATGTGCTATCTCTGGAATCCAGCAGAGTGCAGAACGAATGCCTTGATGTTTATTTAGTGTCATATTAATCCCGTTCCCACTACCACAGATTGCAATACCCGGATAGCATTCTCCAGCTTCTACTGCTTTAGCTAGTGGATGTGCAAAGTCTGGATAATCAACACTTTCAGTAGAATAAGTTCCAAAATCTTTGTATTGTAGCCCTTTGGAGGTAAGCCAACTACGTACATATTCTTTTAATTCAAATCCTGCATGATCACAGGCTAATCCAATTACTTTCATTAAAACATGCTTTTAACTTGATTATACACATTTTCAGCTGTGAATCCAAGTTTCTCGTCCAATACTTTATATGGAGCAGAGAAACCAAATGATTCTAATCCCCAAACTTTTCCATTACAGCCGATTAAGTCTTGTAAAGTTACAGGCAGTCCCGCGGTAAGACCGAAAATCTTAGAACCTGTAGGCAGGATTGATTCCTGATATTCTTTAGATTGGCTACGGAATAACCCTTCTGACGGAACAGAAACAATACGTACTTTTATTCCGTCTTTGCGGAGTAATTCTGCACCAGCTACTAATGTTGATACTTCGGATCCTGAAGCAACTAAAATGACATCTGGATTATCGTCAGACCCAGCTATAATATAGGCACCTTTAGCTGCTTGTTTATAGTCTGTTGCTGAAGGAAGATTCACGACATTTTGTCGAGAGAATATGAGTCCTGTAGGAGTTGTCGTGTTCTCCATCGCTAATTTCCATGCAATTGTTGTTTCTTCAACATCTGCAGGACGGAGAACTAACATAGAATTTTTTCCTTTGTGATTCTTCAATTTTTCCATTAAGCGAATCTGGGCTTCTTGTTCTACAGGTTCATGTGTAGGACCATCTTCTCCAACGCGGAAAGCATCATGAGTCCAAATAAATTTAATGGGAAGTTCCATTAATGCAGCCATTCGTATGGCGGGTTTCATATAATCTGAAAAGACAAAGAATGTACCACATGCTGCTATAATACCTCCATGTAGCATCATACCCATACAGATACATGCCATTGTCAATTCGGATACTCCTGCATGGAAAAAGGCACCACTAAAATCTCCTTTTTTGAAAGCGTGTGTCTTTTTTAAAAAACCATCAGTCTTATCAGAATTAGAAAGGTCGGCAGAAGCTACTATCATATTTTCAACTTGAGTAGCTAATAAACTTAAAACATTTGCAGAAGCAGCTCGAGTAGGGCTGTCTGCCTTTTGTTTTATAGCTTCCCAATTTATTTGTGGTATTTCTCCATTAAAAAATGCTTCTAATTTTGCGGCTTTTTCTGGATTTGCTTTAGTCCATGCTGCTTTTATTGCATATTTTTCTGCTACGATTTTCTTTAATTCTTCTTTGCGTTTTGCATACAATTCGGCTACTTCAGGGAAAATTACAAACGGATTCTGCGGATCTCCGTTTAGATTTTTTATTGTATTGATGTATGCATCACCACCTAACGGTGCGCCATGAGTTCCACAATCCATTTCATAGCTACTTCCGTCTGCACGGCGTGCACCTTTGCCCATAATCGTTTTACCAATAATGAGTGTCGGACGTTCTTTTTCAGCTTTTGCTTCTTTTAAAGCTTCGCGAATAGCATCGGGATCATTCCCATTAATACAAATAACTTTCCATCCCCATGCTTCATATTTCATCGCAGTATTTTCGGTAGTAACTTCTTTAGTTTCTGTAGATAACTGGATGTCGTTCGCATCATAAAACATTATTAAGTTATCAAGTCCTAAAGTTCCGGCTACCCGACCGGCTCCTTGTGAAATTTCTTCTTGAATTCCTCCATCGGAGATGTAGGCATAAATGGTTTGATCCATGATCTCACCAAAACGAGCTTGCATGAATTTGGCCGCTATTGCAGCACCTACAGCAAATGTATGACCTTGCCCTAATGGCCCGGAGGTGTTTTCTATACCCCGTGTAATGTCTACTTCTGGATGTCCAGGAGTGACACTACCCCATTGGCGAAATTCTTTTAATTCATCTAACGTATATTTCCCGGCCAACGCTAATGTTGAATAAAGCATTGGAGACATGTGTCCCGGATCAAGAAAAAACCGGTCACGACTTTCCCAGCAGGGCTTTTCTGGATCATATACTAAAAATTCCGAGAAAAGTACATTCACAAAATCAGCACCGCCCATAGCACCTCCTGGATGTCCAGATTTTGCTTTTTCTACCATTGAAGCGGCGAGGATACGGATGTTATCCGCTGCACGATTCATAAGTTTGCTATCGTTCATGTCTTTTTAGTTTGATGAAGATTATTTTATATTTGTTGCAAAGATAATTCTTTCTCTGTAAAGGGCAATAGAAAGTAAGTCTTTTTCTCTTGCTCCTTTTTCTCTTTGGACTTAAATAGAAATAATAATTTGTGGTGACAATATGTATAATTTAATTATTTATTATTCCCTTTGTCTTATTAATTGCTTTAGAAAAATATTTAAGTATGTCGTAATTGTACAGTGAAGTTGGTTATATACAGGTAGAAATAATGGTATAAAAAAAGCGGCCTAAAAACAGGCCGCTTTTTAATGCTTTAATTTAAATTATGCAAGTCTGCGTGAACCATCACTAATGACTACATCATATACTTTGGGACTTCTGCCAAATTTGGCTTTAAATGCAGCTTGAGTCTTTTCGATGAAATTGTCATATAACTCCTCTTTTACAAGGTTAATGGTACATCCACCGAAACCGCCACCCATAACGCGTGAACCTGTAACACCATATTCTTTAGCACAATCATTTAAGAAATCCAGTTCCTCACAGCTAACTTCGTACAATTTACTCATGCCATGATGAGTTTCATACATTTTCTTGCCGACTGTTTCGTAATCATCTTTTTCTAAAGCATCACAGACGTCAAGTACACGCTGAATTTCTTCAATAACATATTCTGCACGCATATAGTCTTCTGCATTGATATCTGCTTTGGCTTCTTCTAGCATTTCCATTGTACAATCGCGAAGGAATTCTACATGTGGATGCTTTTTCTGAATAGCAGCGACAGCAGCTTCACAACTTTGACGACGTTTGTTGTATGCAGAAGATGCTAGTTCATGTTTTACTACAGAATCGAGTAATACTAAGCGATATCCTTTGGGATTGAATGGAAAATATTGATATTCCAAAGAACGACAGTCTAATCGGATAAGGCTACCGGCTTTACCGAAAACAGAAGCAAATTGGTCCATAATACCGCAGTTTACTCCACAGTAGTTGTGTTCTGTAGCTTGTCCCACTTTTGCAAGTTCGAATTTATCTATTTTATTATCGCCAAAAAGTTCGTTTAAAGCAAAAGCATATGTACTTTCCAAAGCAGCCGATGAAGACATGCCTGCTCCTAGAGGAACATCGCCTGCAAATGCAGTATTGAACCCTTTAACATCTACACCGCGTTTAATCATTTCTCGGCATACTCCGAAAATGTATCTTGCCCAGCTTGCACGAGGAGCATCTTCTTCATTCAACCCAAATTCTACATAATCTTTTAAATCAATAGAATAGGCTCTTACTTTATTTGTTCCGTTAGGCTTAATTTCGGCTATTATACCTTTATCTACTGCGCCAGGAAATACGAATCCACCATTATAATCGGTGTGTTCGCCAATAAGATTAATACGTCCTGGAGAAGCATATACATATCCTGTAGTTCCATCAAAATGTTTGATGAAGCGACTTCTTACGTGTTCTATATCCATAATTATTTTTTTAAAGAGTTATTAAGTACTGTTGTTTTTTTATTATTCTACAGGGATATCTTTATTAACGTTCTTGCAACCTACTAAAGCGTAGTATAAGATATATGCTACACCAACAAAAATAACCCAATAACTTGCCAGATAACTATTAGTTATATCTGCAACTGCACCTTGGATAAGTGGCAATATTCCACCACCACATACCATTACCATAAATATACCTGATGCCATTGCTGTGTATTTACCTAGACCTTCTACTGCAAGATTGAAGATACCACCCCACATAATAGAAGTACATAATCCGCAAAGGATAAAGAACATAACTCCTACAGGTACTGTAGCCATACCAAAGCTGATATCTGATTTAAATACAGGCATACTAACCATTGAATCTACTGGAGCAAACATTCCGATAAGAAGGAAGATTAAGGCTGCAGTTGCAACAGTTGTGATTTGTGCTTTGCTTGAGAATTTTCCACCTAGTATACCACCACATAAACGACCGATCATCATTAAAAACCAATATGTTCCTACTATAGAACCTGCCATAGCTGTATCCATACCAATACCTTGTGCACCCTGTGCATCTGAGGCTGTTGTTAAGAATAAATTAGTAAAGTTAGGTATTCCGACTTCTACACCTACGTATACAAAAATAGCAACAGTTCCTAAAATAAAATGACGGAATGACATTGGACTATATTTGTCTTTTACCTTGTGGTCAGAAGCATGTTCCATATGAGGCTCAGGGATGCTTACCATAGAAAGTACAATGAATACAACTGCGAAAATACCCATGGCAATAAATAGAGCTGGGTTAGCATCGCTGATGCGTGTGTCATTGCTGATTGTACCAATCAGATAACCTCCTAATACGGGAACAATAGTAGCAGCAATTGAGTTCAGTGAACCTCCGAATTGGATTAACTGGTTACCTTTTTTACCTCCTCCTGCTAATGTGTTCAGCATAGGGTTAACAACTGCATTTAGCATACACATAGAGAAACCTGAGACGAATGCTCCTATCAGATATACCCAAAATGGTCCAAAGTCGCCTGGTTGGAATGCCATCTGGCCTGAGAGGAATTGGATTCCTACTCCAACAAAACCGATAGCTACAGCTGCTAGTGCTGTTTTTTTGTACCCAATGCGCTTTAGCATAATACCTGATGGAAGCCCCATAAAAGCATAAGCTATGAAGTTGGCGGCATTTCCTAATTGGGTCATCCAGTTGGGAGCATCAAATTGCTCTTTCACAATAAGCCCTAGCGGATTAGTAAAACCGGTAACAAATGAGATCATTGCAAAGAGGGCAAACATCATTGCAATAGGTAATGCGTAATTCTTTTTTTCTTGTGTCATGATTGTAAAAATAATATTAGTTTATGAAATTAGTAGTTAGTTATTATTTTAATATAAATTAGTCTTCTACATCAAATTTATAGATTGTAATTTGTTGATATTCGTCTCCTGGTAGCAATGTCGCAGAAGGGAAATGGGGTTTGTTAGGCGTGTCTGGGAAACATTGAGCCTCAAAACAAATTGCACTTCTAGCAGGGAATGTTGCTCCATGTGAACCTTCGAAGCCATTCAACCAGTTACCGGTATATATTTGAAGGCCGGCCTCTGTCGTATATACCTCCATGAGTCGACCACTTTGGGGATCTTTACATGTCGCTGCAAGTTCTAATGAACCTCTTTCTATCTTATTTAGAACATAACAATGGTCATAACCTGCACCATATATTAGTTGCTGGAATTTATCGTTAATACGTTCTCCTACTGTATGTGGAGTTCTAAAATCCATGGGAGTATTTTCAACTTTTAATATTTCTCCTGTAGGAATAGAAACTTCGTCGATAGGAATGTAGAAATCCGAGTTGATTGTAACAATATGGCTTTCTATACTAGGAGTTGGATTCCCGATACCAGAGAGATTGAAGAAGCCATGATTGGTTAAATTGACAACAGTAGCCTTATCTGTAGTGGCACGATATTCTATATTTAAAGCATTTACATCTTCTTCTAGGCGATAAGTCATTTCAATTTTTAAATTACCAGGAAATCCTTCTTCACCATCTAAAGACGTGTATTCAAATTGTATAGTAGATTCATCTGTTTGAGTTGCATCCCATATTCGAGCATGAAAGCCTGTAGGACCTCCATGTAGTGAATTTGGTCCATTGTTTATACTCAATTGATGCTCTTCTCCGAATAATGTGAACTTGCCCTTAGCAATCCGATTCCCATATCGACCAATTGTGGTACTTAAAAAAGGCTCTGGGCTGTTTATAACTTTATCTATACTATCATGACTGAGTATTACGTTGTCATATTTACCGTTTTTGTCAGGAACCATAATGGAAAGAATAGCACATCCGTAATTGGTTACTGCTACTTCCATCCCTTTTTTATTTTTGAGAATAAATAAGTTTGTTCTTTTACCACTTATTTCCTTTTGAAAATCCTTTTGGCTGAGCCCCGAAAGATTACCTTCTGTTGAGAAAGTGTTATTCATGTCCGTTAATTTATTATTAAATTTTCTTGCAAATAAAAAGAAATTCTTTGGTACTTACAAATTATTCCCACTAAATATGATGATGCTTTTAGAAAAGTTTAGCGTTATATTAGTTGCTGGCTCATTATATATAATTAATATTTTCTTCTTATAAAAAATCATGTCTTTTCTCCTTTTGTTCAAAACATTTTTTTGTATGTTTGTGCTCGAATTATAATAATCCTTATGAATTTGAATTAAATTTATAACAAGTAAGAAAAACTAAAATGTATCCATTAAAATTCGAACCTATACTGAAGCAGACGCTTTGGGGAGGTGACAAGATTATTCCTTTTAAGCATTTGGACTCAACTAAAGAAAACGTAGGAGAAAGTTGGGAAATCTCAGGTGTGGAAAACAATGAATCAGTTGTAGCGAATGGACCTGATAAAGGATTGACTCTGACTGATATGGTAAGAAAATATCGGGAAGAATTAGTTGGTGAGGCAAATTATTTACGTTTTGGCAATACATTTCCTCTTTTAATTAAATTTATTGACGCCAAACAAGATCTGTCTATTCAGGTGCATCCTTCAGATGAATTGGCTAAAAAACGCCATAATTCGATGGGAAAGACTGAAATGTGGTATGTGATAGCTGCTGATAAAGGGTCTCGTTTAAGATCTGGATTTTCTGAGCAAATCACTCCGAAAGAATATAAGGACCGCGTGCAAAATAATACAATTACCGATGTGTTACAAGAATATGAAATACATTCCGGGGATGTTTTCTTTTTGCCGGCAGGGCGTGTTCATAGCATAGGAGCTGGGGCTTTTATTGCAGAAATACAACAAACATCAAATATTACTTATCGAATTTACGATTTTAATAGAAAAGATGCAAATGGTAAAACGCGCGAACTGCATACAGATCTGGCTCGTGAAGCTATAGATTATGAAGTTTTGGATGATTATCGTACTAAGTATGAGTCTGTAAAGAATGAGCCTGTCGAATTGGTTGCATGCCCATATTTTACAACCTCTTTGTATGATATGACTGAAGAAATTAGTTGTGATTATTCAGAACTAGATTCTTTTGTTATATTTATTTGTATGGAAGGTGGCTGTGAAATGGTAGATGATGAGGGTAATAAATTATCGTTGAATGCCGGTGAAACTGTATTGTTCCCAGCTACAGTTCAAAATGTTACAATAACCCCGATAAGTGGTAAGGTTAAACTTCTGGAAACTTATGTGTAGTCTCTTTGGGAGGATATAATTGATACGAATAGAAAGAACGACTAGTTAAATTTAGCCGTTCTTTTCTATGTTGATTCCATGCTAACCTAAAAGATTCTTAATACTTTGAATGCCATTCTTATTCTAAATGTAAAGCATTGCGTTGTTTTAATTAAAGCATCGTAATGTTTAGGCCAAAGCATTATGATGTTTGTGGAGCATTGATGCTGAATTAAAGTGTATGGCATATAAATTTTAGAATTGCTTGTTTGGAAATACTGTAGAAAAAATGTAGTTTTGTCAATAAACAATAAAAACCGATTTGAAATAATGACAACAATAGAGGTAACAGACATAGCGTTACAAACCGCGGCCAATAAAGGAATGGATGAATTTATCCAGGTATTTACAGATAAGTACAAAGAAGTGGTAGGTGGTGAGCTGACTGCTGAAACGATGCCTTTGTTAACAGGTGAACAACATTCGTTATTAGCGTATCGTATATTTTGTGAAGAAATAATGGTAGGTGGCTTTTGTCAGTTAATTCAAAATGGGTATGGAGGTTATATTTTTGATAATCCTTTTGCACGTGTTATGAGACTTTGGGGGGCTAAAGAATTTTCCAAGCTAATTTATAAAGCAAAGAAAATATATGAGGATAATCGTGATGAGCTTGAACGCGAGCGGACAGATGATGAGTTTATGGCAATGTATGAGCAATATGAGACTTTTGATGATTTGGAAGAGGAGTTTATGGATATGGAAGAACAAGTAACAGCAATAATAGCAAGATATGTTGACGAGCATATAGAACTTTTTGCAAAAATAGTGAAGTAGTTCATGCAGTATTTTTTTATTTGTTACATTTTTAATCAAAACTGAATTTATATCTTTGCACAATTAAAAAAAGAATTTATGAAACTAATGAAATCTATTCTGTCGGCCATAATGGTTGTGGCGTTGAGCCTATCTGTTACTTCATGTTTGGATGATGAAAGCAATGCAGCGTGGGGAAGTGAATTTGTGAAAGTAAATACAGAAAATGTTCCCATAACTTTTACAAATTCATCAGGAGTGGAACTTATTCCTTCAAGTTCTATCCTTTCAGTAGATTCAGAATGTGATATGGCTATTGTTAATTATCAATATAATAAGGATAAAGCGAATGAGAATCCCTTGAATATTGTTATGATTAGTGAGCCATATTATTTCCCGTTAAGTAATATTGAGAATTTGTCCGTTGCTGAAGAAGCTAATGCTTCTATTATGACATTGTCTCCAGAATACTATGATGGAGTATATTATACTGGTCAATTCTTTGACAGAAAAACTTTAATATTACCAATTCAGTATAAATATAAAGAATATAGTTCTTCAACTGAACAAAAGAATGAAATGAATGCACACTCTTTTGTATTGGTCTATGATCCGGATAATTGCATAAGTGGAGGCACTTTGAATCTAGAATTAAGACATGTTATAGATGAATCATATGATGATATTGAACGCACTTCAGATGCAATGAATTTTTTTGCATTTGATATCTCTGCTGCTTTAAATGGTTCAACGATTACTAAGGTAAGTATTTCGGCCAATGAAAATGCTTCAAGTGATGATTTAGGCGTAACAAAGAGATATGATTATGACTATAACTTTAATTGATTTGATTTGAATTACAAAGAATTATTTAGTATTGCTATACGATTGATTTCCTCTCCGGCTAAGGCTTGGGAGGAAATTTCTGTGGAAAAGGATAGGCGAAAAGTGTATATGGCTTTCGTCTATCCTATGATTGGTTTGTGCGGGTTATCAGTCTTTTTGGGTTCTTTGTTGACTAATGGTTGGGGAGGTCCCCAGAGTTTTCAAATTGCTATGACTAATTGCTGTGCTGTTGCTGTGTCTTTGTTTGGTGGCTATTTTTTTGCATCATATCTTATTAACGAGATGGGATGTCGTATGTTTGGATTACAATCTGATTTGGCTTTATCTCAGCAGTTTGCAGGATATGCTCTTGTCGTTCCTTTTCTGCTTCAAATGGTTACTGGTTTAATGCCTGATTTTAAAATAATCGCTTGGCTATTACAGTTTTATATTGTCTATGTAATATGGGAAGGAACTTCTGTGTTGATGAAAGTGGATGAACGGAAACGGTTACAGTATACTCTATTTTCTGCAATTTTATTATTGGTATGTCCTACAAGTATACATATAATATTCAATAAGCTAACTGCAATTTTAAATTGAGAATTAGGGATTTATCCCTTTAGAATAATATTTGCTTCATAGTAATTATAGTAAAATGAAACAACCTCCTGTAAATATTAAAAATAAACGTGCTACGTTTGATTATGAACTGATAGATACTTATACTGCAGGCATTGTGCTGACTGGTACCGAAATAAAGTCTATTCGTCAGAATAGAGCTAGTTTGGTAGATACTTTTTGCTACTTTGTAAATGGCGAACTATGGGTAAAAAATATGCATATTGCGGAATATTTCTATGGCTCGTACAATAATCATGCGGCACGTCGAGATCGTAAACTTTTACTAAACAAGAAAGAGTTAGACAAATTGCAGAGAGGAACGAAAGATCCAGGTTTTACTATTGTGCCCGTACGTTTGTTTATTAACGAAAAGGGGCTGGCGAAACTTGTGGTAGCTTTAGCAAAAGGAAAAAAGGAATTTGATAAGCGTGAATCGTTGAAAGAAAAAGATGATCGCAGGGAGATGGCAAGAATGTTTAAAAGATGAGAATGAAAAATACTATTTCACAACTTGTGCTAGAGCGTATCCTAATTTTGGATGGAGCAATGGGCACAATGATTCAGCAATATAATTTAACCGAAAAGGATTTTCGTGGAGAGCGTTTTATGGACATTCCTGGACAGTTAAAGGGAAATAACGATTTGTTGTGCTTAACACGTCCTGATGTGATTCAGGATATTCACCGTAAGTATTTGGAAGCAGGAGCTGATATTATAGAAACCAATACGTTTAGTTCTACTGCTATTTCAATGGCAGATTATCACGTTGAGGATTATGTTCGTGAAATTAATTTGGCTGCTGCCCGAATAGCTCGTCAGCTTGCTGATGAATATACAGCGAAGAACCCTTCCAAGCCTCGTTTTGTCGCCGGTTCAGTAGGACCTACTAATAAGACTTGTTCTATGAGCCCAGATGTTAATAACCCTGCTTTTAGAACATTGACGTATGATGCGCTTTCATTAGCTTATCAGCAACAGATGGAGGCTTTGCTTGAGGGAGGGGTAGATGCTCTTCTGATAGAGACTATCTTTGATACCTTGAATGCTAAAGCTGCTCTTTTTGCAGCAGAAGAGGCGATGAAGACTGCTGGGAGGAGAGTTCCACTAATGCTTTCGGTTACAATATCAGACATAGGAGGACGGACATTGTCAGGACAGACATTAGAGGCTTTTCTTGCATCCATACAGCATGCAGATGTCTTTTCTGTGGGATTGAATTGTTCATTTGGGGCTCGTCAGCTTAAACCATTCTTACAGCAATTAGCAACACGTGCTCCTTATTATATCAGCGCTTATCCAAATGCAGGATTACCTAATAGTCTTGGACAATACGATCAGACACCTGAAGATATGGCCCGCGAAGTGAGAGAGTATGTTCATGAAGGTCTTGTAAATATTATCGGAGGATGTTGTGGTACGACTGATGCCTATATTGCTTGTTATCAACAATTGGTTAAGGGGGCCGTTCCTCATCTTCCTGTAATGAAACCAGATTGTATGTGGCTTTCTGGATTGGAATTATTGGAGGTGAAACCCGAGAATAATTTTGTAACTATAGGAGAACGATGTAATGTCGCAGGGTCACGTAAGTTCCTTCGTTTGATTAATGAGAAGAAATATGATGAAGCGCTTTCTATTGCTCGTCAGCAAGTGGAGGATGGTGCTTTATTAATTGATGTAAACATGGATGATGGTTTGTTGGACACGAAGATGGAAATGATAAACTTCTTGAATTTGATTATGTCTGAACCGGACATAGCTCGTGTTCCAATAATGATTGATTCGTCCAAATGGGAAGTAATAGAGTCTGGTCTGAAGTGCTTGCAGGGTAAATCTGTAGTTAATTCTATCTCTTTGAAAGAAGGAGAGGAACTGTTTTTACAACATGCGAGGATGATTAAGCGTTATGGAGCAGCAGTAGTAGTAATGGCGTTTGATGAGAAAGGGCAAGCGGATACTGCAGCTCGAAAAATAGAGGTATGTGAGCGTGCTTATCATCTGTTGGTCGATAAAATTGGATTTAATCCTCATGATATTATTTTCGATCCAAATGTGTTGGCGGTAGCCACTGGTATTGAAGAACATAATAATTATGCGGTAGATTTTATAGAGGCTACTGGATGGATTAGAAAAAATCTGCCTGGAGCACATGTTAGTGGAGGAGTGAGCAATCTCTCTTTTTCTTTCCGTGGTAATAATTATATTCGTGAGGCAATGCATGCTGTTTTCCTTTACTACGCTATTCAACAGGGTATGGATATGGGGATTGTTAATCCTACTGTCTCTGTACTTTATAATGACATTCCGAAAGATATATTAGAGAAGGTAGAGGATGTTGTTCTTAACCGACGTAAGGATGCAGCCGAACGATTGGTAGAAGTAGCTGAACAGATGAAGTCTACTTCATTGTCTATTGAACATTCTGTTCATAAGCAGGAATCTTGGCGTGGATTGCCAGTTAAAGAGCGCTTGAAGTATGCTTTAATGAAAGGAAATAGTGACTATTTGGAAGAAGATTTGGCTGAAGCTTTACAACTTTATGAGAAAGCTGTAGATATTATCGAACAACCACTGATGGATGGTATGAATGATGTAGGGGAACTTTTTGGGGCTGGAAAAATGTTCTTGCCACAAGTCGTGAAGACTGCTCGTACAATGAAAAAGGCTGTGGCTATTCTTAAGCCTGTAATTGAATCGCAAATGATTGGTGGAGGGGCTTCGGCTGGAAAAGTATTATTGGCTACGGTGAAAGGAGATGTGCACGATATAGGGAAAAACATAGTTTCTGTTGTTATGGCCTGTAATGGATACGAAATTATTGATTTAGGAGTAATGGTTCCTGCTGAAACAATTATCAGGCGTGCTATAGAAGAGAAGGTGGATATGATTGGACTTAGTGGCCTGATAACTCCTTCTTTAGAAGAGATGGTTCATGTGGCTTCGGAGATGGAAAAAGCAGGCCTTGATATTCCTTTATTAATCGGAGGGGCTACTACATCAAAAATGCATACTGCCTTGAAAATTGCTCCTGTTTATCATGCTCCTGTGGTATATTTAAAGGATGCTTCCCAAAATGCAGGAGTTGCAACAAGGTTGATGAATCCCATGCAGAAGAAACTGCTAGTAGACGAATTGGAAAATGAGTATAAGAATTTGTGTGAAAGAAATGTACAGTTATGTCGTGATACAGTTTCATTAGTGGAAGCACAAAATAAACGATTAAATTTATTTTGATTACTTTGTTCTATATTGTGATTTAAAGAATAATGTAGCAAAGTAACAATGCTGGGTAATAAATATATGTTGATATAAGGTGTATGTTTTATTTTTATGAATAAATTAATACGGTGATGGAATATTTGATAATATTCTGGTTAAAGGACTGAACTGAAAGTCTTTATTTGAGTCCAGTTATTTCTTAAGAGAAAACTATGTTATCGTATCTGAATGCATACAGTTTGATAATTGTAGGGTGATTATTGCAATAATTGATACAGATTTTTATTATATTTACAATGTGTGCTTATCTTGTTTATCTTCCGTATTTTAATATCTAGATTTTAGAAGTCTATGATATATTTTGATATCGAACTTTTACTGTTTATTTTTATAAGTTGTATTAGTGAACATCCTCAGCATATATATGGTTACAGATGAGTTGGTAAGTTAGTAATCTTAGCTCATTCTTTTATCTTATCCTGATAAAGTTTGAATCGTGCCATTACTTCTCGAACAAAGCTATATGTCTCGTAACCACGAAAATATCCATTTTTACATACAGGATCGGCAAAATATTCTTCATTGCTTTTGAGTTGAATGAACTTTTCTACATTATCTTTCCATATTAGCTTGTTCTTATTATATTTTTCGGCTAATGCCATAGCATCATATATATGTCCTATGCCAGCATTGTAGGCAGCAAGAACAAAAAGTTGTCGTTCTTGTTTATCTTTGATCATGTTAAAACTATGTTCTATATTTGATAAATATTTAGTTGCAGCCTTAATGCTTTCTTCCGGATCTTGTTCCTTGCCTTTAGGGACTCCCATTGCTTGTGCAGTGGAAGGCATAAGTTGCATTAATCCTTTTGCTCCTGACCATGATACAACTTCTGGATCAAAGTTAGATTCGCTATAGGCAAGCGATGCAATAAGTCTCCAATCCCATTCGATGGTTTGGGAGTATTTTTTAAATAGATTATCGTATGGAGATAGTTTCCCCTCTTCTACAGAGAGAATCGGAACATGAATAATCATTTTACTTTGTTCGAAATAGCGTTTGCAACTAGCTTTATAAGCAGGTGAAGTTACATTGGCTTTGTACCATTGATTCGCTGCTGCAGCTAATTCTTTACATTCTTTTCGTACTGCCCATGAAGATCGTTGATCAAAACTAATTGAAAGTTGAATGTCTAAATTGGGATAGTATGTTTGATTTAATTGTGCCAAGTCATAGTCCGCTACTGTATAAGAGATTTTTCCTTGAGCTACTTGAGTAATAAGATCTTCATTTGTAACGTCGTCATTGTCGATTTTATGGATAAGTATTCCGCCTCCTAATTCGTTGTTTAGATTTTGTAATCGATTATAGTGTTTACCCGATTTGACATATACATCTTTACCTATAAGTTCTGTGACGTTTTTTATTGTTTTTCTCTTTCCTCTTTCGCGTTGTACAATGACTTGATGAGTTATTGTTTCTTCTCCACAATATAAAAGGCTATCTTTCAATTTTCTTGTAATGGGTACATTATACGCAATAATATCTCCTTGCCCTGATAATAATTTGTGTACAAGATCGTCTATACTATTTGCTACTTTGATTTTAATATCTACCCCTAAACTGTTAGCAAATTGCTTGCTTATTTCATACTGAAATCCCATTTCTTGTCCTCTATACATAAAATAGGAAGTAGATCCATATAATGTTAAAACGACTAATTCGCCGCTATCTTTTATTTGGGAAAGATCATATTCTTTTGAATGTTTATTGGGGTGTGTTTGGCAACTATATAGAGTATAAAACATAAAGAGACACAGTATAAACGTGAGTTTAATACTACAATTTATTCCTACTTGGATTGCTATTGGAGTATATCTTCTTTGTATAGCTTTGATAATTAACATCTCTTTATAGTAATATTTGAACTAAATAAAGTAATTTTGCATTATTAATGTAATAAGATACATTAGCAAATATAGAAATAATTTATTTAAATTGCAACGTAATGGTAAAACACATTGTATTATTCAAACTAAAAAACGATATTCCTGATGAAGAAAAGAATATCGTCATGAATAAATTTAAGGTGGCTATTGAAGCTCTTCCTACTAAAATTTCTGTGATTCGTAAGATTGAAGTTGGGTTAAATACTAATCCGGATGAAGCTTGGAATATTGTCCTTTATAGCGAATTTGATACGTTGGAAGATGTGAAACTTTACGCTTGTCATCCAGAGCATGTGGCAGCAGGAAAAATATTAGCGGATGTTAAAGAGAACCGTGCATGTGTAGATTATGAATTTTAAATCTATTTAGTATAAAATGAAAAGACTATTTTCTTTATTATTCCTATGTCTGACAATAGGAATGCTGCAGGCACAAATTCAAGAGCCTGTAAAATTCAAGACTGAGTTGAAAAAAATATCTGATGTTGAAGCAGAAATAATTTTTACTGCAAGCATAGATGAAGGATGGCATGTGTATTCGACTGATTTAGGTGATGGTGGCCCGATTTCTGCTACATTTAATGTAGATAATAAATCTGGTGTTGAATTGGTCGGAAATTTAAAACCTGTGGGTAAGGAAGTTGCTGTTTTTGACAAGATGTTTGAAATGAATGTACGCTATTTTGAAAAAACAGCTCAATTCTCTCAGAAAATAAAGTTCACTGGTGGAGCGTATACTATTGAAGGTTATTTACAATTTGGAGCTTGTAATGATGAAAATTGCTTGCCGCCTACAGATGTTCCTTTTAAGTATTCTGGTGAAGTGACTGTTGCTGCAAAATCTTCAGAAAGTACAGAAGAAGTGAAAAAAAAAAGTGAGCCTGTAAGTGTTAGTTCTCCTGTAAAACAAGAATTGAAGGATACTGCTACTGTGGTGGCTTCCGATACTATTGGTGGTGCCGATGCTTCTACAGATATAGTTGTTACTTCTGACTTGTGGAAACCAATGATTGATGAATTACAGGCTCTTGGTGAAGAGGGACATCAGAAAGATGCTTCATGGCTTTATATTTTTATTACAGGTTTTGTTGGTGGTCTGTTGGCTCTGTTTACCCCCTGTGTATGGCCAATTATTCCAATGACTGTCAGCTTTTTTTTGAAACGCAGCAAAGATAAGAAAAAAGGTATTCGTGATGCATGGACATATGGCGCTTCCATTGTAGTGATATATGTTATATTGGGAGTTGCTATTACATTGATTTTTGGAGCTAATGCTTTGAATGCTCTATCAACGAATGCTATTTTTAATATTTTCTTTTTCTTGATGCTGGTAGTCTTTGCTGCCTCTTTCTTTGGCGCATTTGAAATCACATTGCCTTCTAAATGGAGTACAGCAGTAGATAGTAAAGCTGAGTCTACGACAGGACTTTTAAGCATCTTCTTGATGGCATTCACCTTGACTTTGGTGTCATTTTCTTGTACAGGTCCAATTATTGGATTCTTATTGGTAGAAGTTTCTACTACAGGTAGTGTTGTAGCTCCTACTATTGGTATGCTTGGTTTTGCCATAGCACTGGCGCTTCCGTTTACGTTATTTGCTTTATTCCCGTCTTGGCTTAAATCTATGCCGAAATCGGGAGGATGGATGAATGTTATAAAAGTAACGTTAGGATTTTTAGAATTGGCTTTTGCATTGAAGTTCTTGTCTGTTGCAGATTTGGCATATGGGTGGAGATTGTTAGATCGTGAAACATTCCTTGCTTTGTGGATTGTTATTTTTGCTTTGCTTGGTCTTTATTTGTTGGGTAAAATTAAGTTTCCTCATGACGATGATGATAATAAAGTAGGGGTAACCCGTTTCTTTTTAGCGTTGGCTTCGCTGGCTTTTGCTGTTTATATGATACCGGGATTATGGGGTGCACCTTTAAAAGCAGTCAGTGCTTTTGCGCCACCTATGTATACACAGGATTTTAATTTGTATGAAGATGAAGTACATCCTAAATTTAAAGACTATGAGTTAGGGATGGAGTATGCGCGTCAGCAAGGAAAGCCTGTTATGGTGGATTTTACTGGATATGGTTGTGTGAATTGTCGTAAAATGGAAGGAAAGGTATGGACAGACGCTAAAGTTAGAGATATAATTAACGATGACTATGTGCTGATTTCATTATACGTAGATGAAAAGGAGCCATTGCCAGAACCGGTGAAAATTGTGGAAAATGGAAAAGAACGGACATTACGTACTGTGGGGGATAAGTGGAGCTATTTACAACGAGTGAAATTTGGAGCAAATGCTCAGCCTTTTTATGTTTTGTTAGATAATGAGGGGAAACCTTTGAATAAGTCATATGCTTATGATGAGGATATTGCCAAATATCTTGATTTTCTTAAGAAAGGGTTGGATAATTATAAGAAAGGGGATAAGTAAAACTCTTAATTGAGAGTGATAATAAATATTTGGCGGGCAAGCAGATGAAAAACCATCTATTTGCCCGCTTTTTGATTTAAAAAACAAAAGGATGCTTTTTTCATTATATCCAATTGTTTTTATCATTTTATAGCGATGCTTTTTTTGAAACATGAATCAAGTGTGAATAATTGGTTTGATTAGGATGTTGATGGAAATATTTTAAATAATAGGAGACGATTCTTAAAAAAAGGAAATTTGAAGAATGTCTTTTTATTTTGTACGGAGAGAAAGAGATAGATTCTTCTTTTTTTTATAATTTTGCGCTTTTTAAGAGCTTATGAAGAATAGGAATGTGGATGCTCTGTTTTTAGTTGAATAGAAGAAAAAATATTTAGTAAATCATATAAAAATAGTTATAGCAGTGGGAGAAACAAAGTATATTTTCGTCACCGGTGGCGTAGCCTCATCTTTAGGAAAAGGTATTATTTCGTCATCCATCGGTAAATTGCTGCAAGCAAGAGGGTATAACGTAACCATACAGAAATTCGACCCGTATATTAATATTGATCCGGGTACATTGAATCCTTATGAACATGGAGAGTGTTACGTAACTGTTGATGGGCATGAAGCGGATCTTGACTTAGGACATTATGAACGTTTTCTGGGGATACAGACTACAAAAGCCAATAATATTACGACGGGGCGCATTTATAAGAGTGTAATTGATAAAGAACGTCGTGGTGATTATTTAGGTAAAACCATTCAGGTAATTCCTCATATTACAGATGAGATAAAACGAAATGTGAAATTATTAGGAAATAAATATAAGTTCGATTTTGTTATTACTGAAATAGGTGGTACTGTAGGCGATATAGAGTCATTGCCTTATTTGGAAAGTATTCGTCAATTGAAGTGGGAGCTTGGTAAAAATGCACTTTGTGTTCATTTGACTTATGTACCCTATTTAGCTGCAGCAGGAGAACTGAAGACAAAACCTACACAACATTCTGTAAAAGAGTTGCAGAGTGTTGGTATTCAGCCGGATATACTAGTTTTGCGTGCAGAACATTCTTTGAGTGATGGTTTACGTAAAAAAGTCGCTTTATTCTGTAATGTCGATGAAAAAGCTGTAGTACAGTCTATTGATGCCCCAACAATTTATGAAGTTCCCTTGTTAATGCAGGAACAGGATTTGGATAAAACTATTCTTCAGAAAATGGGGCTTCCCGTGGGAGAAGAACCTGATTTAGGAGCTTGGCGTACTTTCTTAGAGCGTCGGCATGCCGCAGAAACAAAAGCTCCTGTTCATATAGCATTGGTAGGAAAGTATGATTTGCAAGACGCTTATAAATCTATTCGTGAGGCATTGTCGCAGGCAGGAACATATAATGATCGCAAAGTAGAAGTACATTTTGTTAATAGCGAGAAACTTACAGATGAAAATGTTGCAGATGCATTAAAGGGAATGTCTGGTGTCATGATTGGACCGGGATTCGGTCAACGTGGAATAGAGGGTAAATTTGTTGCGATTAAATATACTCGTACCCATGACATTCCAACATTTGGTATTTGTTTGGGTATGCAATGCATTGCTATTGAGTTCGCTCGAAATGTATTGGGATATGCCGATGCTAATTCACGTGAAATGGATGAAAAAACTCCCCATAATGTGATTGATATCATGGAGGAGCAGAAGGCTATTACTAATATGGGAGGAACAATGCGTCTTGGAGCATATGAATGTGTATTGCAAAAAGGGTCGAAAGCATATGAAGCCTATGGTAAAGAACACATTCAGGAGCGTCATCGTCATCGTTATGAGTTTAATAATGACTATAAGGCTCAATATGAGGCTGCAGGCATGAAATGTACTGGTATTAATCCAGAATCGGATTTAGTAGAAATTGTTGAAATACCTACACTAAAATGGTTTATAGGAACACAATTCCATCCAGAATATAGTAGTACAGTATTAAATCCGCATCCTTTGTTTGTATCGTTTGTCAAGGCTGCGATAGAAAATGAATAATTTATAAGTGTGAGTTTTGAATCTTATAATTCAAAAACTCATAGCTTGATATATGCTCATTACATAAAACTTAATTTTCAAAAATGGATAAAAATACCATCACAGGTCTTGTCTTAATAGGTATATTATTAGTTGGATTCAGTATTTGGAGTACTCCTAGTGAAGAACAACGTGCTGCTCAGAAAAGATATTATGATTCTATAGCGCTTGTTCAGCAACAACAGGAAGAGTTGAGGGCAAAGACGGAAGCAGCACTAGCAAATGAAAAGAAGAATCAGCTATTAGACTCAGCTTCGTTATTTTTCAGAGCTACGCAAGGCGCAGATTCTCTTGTCACCATTCAAAATAATCTTCTTGAAGTCTCTCTTTCCACAAAGGGAGGAACTCCTTTTTCAGCTGTGCTTAAAGAGTATAAAGCACAAGATCGTCAGACGCCATTATTGTTGTTTAATGGAGACGATGCCACTATGAATTTTAATTTCTATAATAAACAAGGAGCTATTCAGACGAAAGACTACTATTTCCAAGAGATTAACAAAACGGATAGTAGTGTAACCATGCGTCTCATTGCAGATGAGGCAAGTTATATTGATTTTATTTATCGGTTAAAAGCAGACTGTTACCTGATGGATTTTGAAATCAGGGCCGTAGGAATGGAAAATAAATTGGCAAGTACGGACTATATTGACATTGATTGGTCGCAGCGCGCCCGCCAATTAGAGAAAGGGTATACATTTGAAAGCCGTTTGTCTGAACTGATGTATAAATTGAAAGGAGATGATGTTGATAATTTGTCGGCATCAGGCAACGACGAAAAGAAACTGGAAGATGCCGCTGTAGATTGGATTGCCTTTAAAAATCAGTTTTTCTCTTCTGTTCTGATAGCCGATCAGGATTTTAATAAGGTGACTGTTGCTTCGAAGATGGAGCAGCAGGGCAGCGGATACATCAAAGACTATTCTGCGGAAATGAGTACAGCTTTTGATCCTACAGGAAAGCAAGAGACCTTGATGTATTTCTATTTCGGACCGAACCATTACAAGACATTGAAAGCATTGGATGAAGGACGTGATGAAAGCTGGGATTTGGATGAACTGGTCTATTTAGGGTGGCCATTGGTTCGGTGGATCAATCAATTTATTATTATAAATATATTTGATTGGTTGACAGGATGGGGATTAAGTATGGGAGTCGTACTGTTGATTCTGACAGTTTTGGTAAAGATAATTGTATATCCAGCTACTTGGAAAACATATATGTCTTCTGCTAAAATGCGTGTATTGAAACCTAAAATTGATGTTATCAACCAAAAGTATCCTAAACAGGAGGATGCGATGAAGAAGCAACAGGAGATTATGAGTCTGTACAGCCAATATGGAGTTAGTCCTATGGGAGGATGTTTGCCTATGTTGCTTCAGTTCCCTATTCTGATAGCATTGTTTATGTTTGTGCCGAGTGCTATTGAGTTGCGCCAACAAAGTTTCTTGTGGGCAGATGATTTGTCTACATATGATGCAATCATTACGTTCCCCTTCCATATACCGTTCTTGGGTAGTCATATTAGTCTGTTCTGTCTGTTGATGACTGTAACCAACATTCTGAATACCAAATTTACAATGAAGATGCAGGACAATGGTTCACAACCTCAGATGGCGGCAATGAAGTGGATGATGTATCTGATGCCTGTTATGTTTTTGTTTGTGCTGAATGATTATCCGTCCGGACTGAATTATTACTATTTTATCTCTACTTTGATTAGTGTGGGTACAATGATTCTGCTCCGTAAAACAACGGATGAGGCCAAGCTGCTGGCAATTCTGGAAGCTAATAAGAAGGATCCGAAACAGATGAAAAAGACCGGATTTGCTGCAAGGCTTGAAGCGATGCAAAAACAACAGGAACTATTGCAACAGCAACAAAGGCAACGTCAGAATAAAAGATAGGACGAGAGATTGTTTCGATAGTATCTGAAACGCGGATGGCATGGTTCCTTTTTATCAGGGATACATGCTGTCCGCGTTCATTATGTCAGTAAATGAATGGATATACTTATGGCTACTAAATACACATACAAGCAAATATGGACAATTGCCTGCCCTATCTTGATCAGTTTGTTGATGGAGCAGATGATTGGTATGACTGATACAGCCTTTCTGGGGCGTGTAGGTGAGGTGGAACTAGGCGCTTCAGCCATTGCGGGGGTATATTATCTCGCTATTTTTATGATGGCGTTCGGCTTCAGTATCGGAGCACAGATCCTGATAGCCCGGCGGAACGGTGAGGGGGACTATAAAGCTATTGGACCTGTGTTTTATCAGGGTATTTATTTTTTGCTTGGCATTGCGGTGATATTGTTTACACTGTCGAAGGTTTTCTCGCCTCATATACTGAAAAATATTATTTCGTCACCTCACGTCTACGAGGCGGCATACAGCTATATCAACTGGCGTATCTACGGCTTCTTCTTTTCTTTCGTGGTGGTGATGTTCCGTGCATTTTTTGTGGGAACTACTCAGACAAAGACACTGACGTTGAATTCCATTGTGATGGTGCTTTCGAATGTTGTGTTCAACTATGTGCTGATCTTCGGAAAGTTTGGCTTCCCGCAGTTGGGCATCGCGGGGGCGGCTATCGGGTCGTCGCTCTCCGAACTGGTGTCGGTCGTCTTTTTCATCATCTATACGTGGCGGAGGATTGATTGTCGGAAGTATGCGCTCAATGTCTTGCCCCGGTTTCATGCCAGAACGTTGCGGCGCATCCTGAACGTATCGTTGTGGACAATGATTCAGAACTTTGTCTCCCTCTCTACATGGTTCATGTTCTTCCTTTTTGTAGAACATTTGGGTGAGCGGTCACTTGCCGTTGCCAACATTATCCGCAATGTGTCGGGTATCCCCTTCATGGTCGAAATGGCGTTTGCCACCACCTGCGGTTCGCTGGTCAGCAACCTGATTGGAGCGGGCGAACAACGGTTTGTACGGGGGACAATCGCCCAGCATGTGCGCATCGGTTACGCCTTTGTCGTGCCGCTGCTTGTCTTCTTCTCGCTATTCCCTCAGCTGATTCTGAGCATCTATACCGACATGCCGGAGCTGAAAGCAGCCTCCGTCTCTTCGTTGTGGGTGTTGTGTAGCGCTTATCTGGTGTTGGTGCCGGCGAATGTATATTTTCAAGCCGTATCGGGGACAGGGAATACGCGTACGGCACTGGCGCTCGAAATGGCGGTGCTTGCCATCTACGTCGCCTATATCGCTTTCTTTATTCTCCACCTGCGGATGGACATTGCTTTCGCATGGACTTCGGAGACTGTCTACGGTATCTTTATTTTCCTCTTTTGTTACCTTTATATGAAGAAGGGTAACTGGCAGGCGAAGAAAATCTAAGCCCAACGGTTTGTCTGTCATCCCTTCTTCGGTGGAAGATACGTCCCGGTGTTGCTTCGTGCGGCATCGGGGCGTGCTTTTTACAGACATCCGTATGTCGTTGCTCATGACATCCGTATGTCGTTGCTCATGACATCCGTATGTCGTTGCTCATGACTCCCGTATGTCGTTGCTCATGACATCCGTATGTCATTGCTCATGACTCCCGTATGTCATTGCTCGCGATCTTAAGAATGGTGTCCGACGGTTGCTGGCAGCGTGTAGAGAAAAATCAGCTTATGAACCATTATGAACTTGATTCATGTTGTTGTAACCTATACCTTTGCGTCGTATTAATAAATGTTATCTATGAAATACTGGAGTATCGCAATCAGCCTGATAGCACTCATCAGTGCTTGTTCCTCAGGGGAAGAGGGACCGGGCAAGGAGTATGAAAAGCCTGGCGAGGCAATCCCCATTACGTTGAGCTGTGGTATTGGGAGTGCGGGGAAGGCACGTGCCACAGACTATGGGTATGAGACAAACGACCGTATCGGTCTTTTTGTTGTCAACTACAATGGCGGTAAACCGGGTGCATTGCAGACGGCTGGGAATCACGTCGACAACATGCGCTTTACCTACGACGGTACATGGACGCCCGACTCGCCCATCTACTGGCAGGACGATGAGACGAAAGCCGATTTCTACTGCTATTATCCTTATGCAGAGGTGACCGACGTCGCAGCTCATCCTTTCGCGGTCAAGGAAGACCAGTCTGCCGACGACGCTTACAAGGCAAGTGAGTTCTTGTATGGAAAGACCTCCGGTGTGTCGCCCACCACGAGCGCGGTCAGTATCACTACCTATCACGTGATGAGCTGCGCCGTTATCGAAGTACATCCCGGAGCGGGTTTCACGCAGGAGAGCCTCGAAGCCTCGCAAGTCAGTGTGAAAATCAACAATGCACGTACCCAAGCGACAGTCAATTTGAAGACAGGCGCTGTGACCGCCAGCGGAGAAGCGGCAAGCATCGTTCCTCTGAAGACAGACGGTAAGCTTACTTATAAGGCACTGGTTGTGCCACAGACTATCACCGCCGACAATTTCATTACCGTTACTGTCGACGGACGGGAGTTTAAGTTGAAAAAGGAGGCAACCTTCGTAAGTGGCAAACGCTATACAATACCAGTGACAGTAAGCAAAACCAGCAACGGCATTAACGTCGGCGTCGGTGACTGGGAGGATGATGACATCGATTATGGTGGTGTAGCCGAATAAAAAGAAAGGAGACAACATATGAGGAAATCAGCTTGCAACATCATAGCCGGCATGTCGCTGGCAGTATGCATTATGACCGCTTGTCAGGACGAAGAGGTGGTGAAAGGCTTCGACGCAGAAGGGCGTCATCCCATCTCCCTGTCTGGCGAAATAGACCAGCTTGCCACCACTCGTGTCAACGACAACGGATTCTGCGACGGCGACGTCATGGGCGTCTACATCGTAGACTATATAGGCAGTACGCCCGGCACGTTGACCGCTAACGGCAACCGCGGCAACAACGTGCAGCATACCTTCGACGAAGCAGCCTATAAGTGGAATTCCGCTTATGACATTTATTGGAAAGATGACAAGACGCATATTGATATCTACGGCTATTACCCTTTCGGTTCGCCGTCGGACGTCAACGCGTATGCCTTTGAAGTACAGAAAGACCAGACAACCTCTGCCCGTGAGGGGAATCTGGGAGGTTACGAAGCCAGTGACTTCCTGTGGGGGAAGGCGGCGGATGTGGCTCCGACGGAGAAAGTCATCCGCCTGCCGCTTCGCCACCGCATGAGTAACGCCCGCATCACCCTGACCGAAGGCGACGGCTTTGCCGAAGGCACATGGGAGAAGCTGGAGAAAAGCGTGCTGGTGCTCAACACCAAGCGTAGCGCTGTGATAGATCTTGCCACCGGCACAGTGACCGCCACCGGCGAGACCGCAAAGACGGGAACTATTCCCTTCTGTCACGAGAACGAGTGGCGCGCCATCGTCGTGCCGCAGAGCATCCCTGCTGAGACGCCGCTGTTCAGTATCACCGTCGACGGGGTTCCTTACACTTTTAAGAAAAAGGAAGTATTCACCTATACAGCAGGTAAAATGCACAACTTTACCATCCGTGTAGATCGCAAAGAGGTGACAGGCCAGTACACCTTCACGCTGATAAGCGAGTCCATCACCGCATGGGAAAACGACCTTGCCTCGCACAATGCTACGGCGAAGGAGTATATCATCATCAATTCCACTCCGGGACATCTAAAGGATTCCATCACAGCTGCGAAGAAGGACTATCGGGAGGTGCAGAATCTGAAGATAACGGGAAAAATCAATGAACAGGACTTCTACTTTATGCGTGATTCTATGGACAGGTTGCAATCGTTAAACCTGAAGGAGGTCTTGGTAAGAGGCGCGTTTGGATATCAGGACTGGAACTTAACTCATGATAATGAAGTAAAGGACAATGTGATTCCTGCAAGTGCTTTCAATGAAAAGACTTCTCTTCTGCGTATTGTTTTACCTGACAAATTGGAAGCTATTGGAGAATTGGCTTTCAGGCAGTGCTCAAATTTGTCTGGGTCTATAAACATCCCGGAGGGGGTTACTCGCATCGGTGCAAGCGCTTTTTTATACTGTTCGTCTTTAACAGGTAGCCTTACATTGCCCAGTACACTGAAATATATAGGAGGCGGTGGAGCTGTAGACAGAGGAGGAGCTTTTAATGGATGTAAGTTTACCTGTGAATTAAAACTGCCAAGTTCTCTTAAATATATAGGTCCCCAAGTGTTTTCTCAAAATAATGGATTTTATGGAAATCTGGTATTACCTTCATCTATTGAGCGTATAGGAGATTCCGCTTTTGAAGGATGCAAGAATCTCACAGGAAGTCTTACTATCCCGCAAACTATGAGCCAAATCAATTATCGTACTTTTGCATATACCGGATTGAATGGCACATTACAGTTGCACGATGGCATTACTGGTATTTTCGAGGGAGCTTTCTGTGGTTCACCGTTGAAAGGTGAGCTTACATTGCCTGCCAAGTTGGTGGCAATCGGAGTCGATGCGTTCAATGGATGTGACTTCTCGGGAGTATTGAAGTTGCCGGAAGACCTTACTGCCATTGGCGATAATGCTTTCAAGAACAACTGGCGTCTGATGGGCGTTCTTGAGTTCCCCGAAAATGTGCAAAGCATCGGTGCTGGTGCCTTTGCCAACTGCCGCAGTATCGAAGGACTGGTATTTCCTGAAGGCTTGGAGAACATCCGTTACGAGGCAACATTTGGTGATGAAGGGGGGGCATTTGCTAATTGCTACGGCATAGGCAGTATCGTATGCAAAGGAACAATGCCTCCTTATGTACAAGTCGGAGCTTTCAACGGCGTTGCTAAAGACAACTTCACTCTCGAAGTCCCCGAATCCGCTGTCCAGCAATATCAGACGGCTGTAGGTTGGAGCGACTTCAAGCGTATCTCCGCACATCGTGAATTAGTCTGCCGTCCCGCCATTGCCAACGCCATCAATACCCAGTGTACTCGTAAGCTGATTTTGAATGCCGAAGGCGACTGGGAAGTTGAGAGCATGCCGTCGTGGTGTAGTCTGTCAGCTACAAGTGGCTCAAAGAAAACTGAACTGACATTGACCATTCAAAGCATGCCAAAAGGTAGCGAAACACGTACGGAAGATATTGTCTTTAAGCTGAAAGATAAAGATTATACTACAAGGTGCACGGTGTCTCAATATGATTACGAATACGGTGAGGACGAAGTAATCACTTTGCAGAAGGCAACACGCGGCAACACCGGAGGAATTAACCTTGTCTTCTTGGGTGACGGATACAGCGCTGAAGACATCTCGAAAGGCGAGTATATGAAGGCGATGAAGGAGCAGGTAGAAAACTTCTTCGGCATCGAGCCTTATAAGACCTACCGCGACTATTTCAATGTATATACAGCCATTGCCGTTTCGCCCGAAAGTGGTATCGGAACTATCAACACCATCCGTTACGCCAAGTTCGAGACTACCTTCACTGGAGGTGTAGGATTGCGTTGCGATTACGATGCTGTCTTCCAGTATGCATTGGATATGAAGACCACCGTAACCAAACAGAATCTGAACCAGAGTCTAATTATCATTACGCCGAATACTACGGACTATGGTGGCATCTGTCAGATGTGGGACGACGGCTCAGCAATTGCCTTCTGTCCGAGAAGTACTTATGGCTATCCGCTGGATACACGGGGAGTGATACAGCACGAGGCAGGCGGACATGGATTCGGAAAGCTGGGTGATGAATACATCTATCACAACGAATTTATCGACTTCTGCACTTGTACTTGCTGCGGGCATGTGGATGCTTTCAATTATGCCAAAGCATTAGGTTGGTATGACAACCTATCGTTGACAGGCAAGACCAACGAAGTGCCTTGGAGCCACCTGATTTTCGACGACCGTTACAGCGATAAAGTAGACATCTTTGAAGGTGGATATATGCACAACCGTGGTGTATTCCGTTCGGAGCAGAATAGCTGTATGAACAACGACATTCCTTACTATAGCACTATCAGTCGTGAGTCTATAGTACGTCGTATCAAACGGTATGCGGGTGAAGAGTTCTCGTTCGAGGAGTTTGTGGCAAATGACAAGGATGCGGCAGCTGAAGCCAAGACCCGTGCGCTCGAAGCACCGTATGCAGGCAGCCGTGTACATTCGTACCAGTATCCGCCGAAGATTCATAAAGGTAGTCCGTTGAAATAACTATAGTGAAATCAAAAATGTAGAAAATAATATGAAGCATATCTCTTATATAATGTGCATCGGAATAGCGTGTTGGCTGACAGGGTGTAGTCAGGAAGAGGGAAGTCAGGAGACTCCTGAACCCGATAGCAACGTCATGCGGTTTCAGGTGATGCATCCTTCTCAGAAGCATGATCGTAATATACGTGCTACAGAGACAGCGTTTGAGGAGAATGATCGTGTTGGTCTGTTTATTACAGAAGAGAACGAACCTTTGCAGGTTTCCGGCAATTATGTCAATAATGCCTTGCTGACGTATAACGGAACGCAATGGATACCGGAACGTACTATTTATTGGAATGACGGGACATACGACATCTATGCTTATTATCCTCGTGTCTCTCCACTTTCGTCAGTAGACGAAGCACCATTCAGCGTATCACTGGATCAAAGTATTGTGCAGACAGATAGTGAGTTAGGAGGATATGAAGCGAGCGATTTTCTGTGGGCTTCTTCTAAACATCAAAAGGCAAGCAACACGGCAGTATCGCTACAGTTTAAGCACTGTATGAGTAAACTGTTCATCCGTCTTATTAAAGGCGAGGACTACGAGGGTGAGCTCCCTGATGACGCCGAAGTATATGTTCATAATACAGTTCCTACGGCAACAATAGATGTCAGTGCTGGAATCGTGACCAAAGACATGTATGGAAAGGAGGCTACGTTGAAGGCAAAACCGGAAGGAAATCATAATTATGCAGCGATTATTGTGCCGCAACGTATCAGTAATCGTAAGCCACTTCTTGAAGTAGTAATGAAGGGAGTTTCTTATCTGGTTGAAAGCACTTTCCAGTTTAAACCGGGTATACAACACACTGTATCTATTGTAATATCAAAAAATCCGGAACAAGTGAAGATAGATATTGGAGGTGAAATCGAAGATTGGGAACAGGAATAGTAGGGGACTATTCTTATTGGTCAGGTTTTCCCGATTAAAACAGGGGCATGAGCAGTGGATAACTGCTCCTGCCTCTTTTGAATTTGTAAGTTTCAGGTAATTCCTTATGGAAACTATATATAAACGATTAATGTTGGTGATGCTTGCGCGAGCTGATGCTGGCAGATGTCTGAACTTTCCATGGGGATGGCTTTGATGATAGTTTGCCAGTTTCTGGCAGGAGGTTAACGGATATGCACGACATGCTCATCTCATGCTGCGCGAGATGGGCATGTTGTACAGTACGAGATGTACATCTCATACAAGTGATGTCTCTTTCATGCCGTGATTGGTAAAGCTGTAACCTGTCGGTTTTTCTGGTTTACTCTGTTTTTCCGCAAAGACGGAGGCTTGCATAGAATAGTAGAAAGCTGATGGGGCTTACGGAAGATGCTTAACTGTGCTTGTGATATGAAACCTGTTAAGTTTAGAGTAAACCTTAAGCTTAAAAACTGACCGATTTATAGTAACTTATTTTGTATTTTTGTGCGGAAAAAGAAAGCTCATGCGACATATTGATACATTTATATTGTTTGTGTTGTTGGCATTTCTGTTTCATGGATGTAGAAGAATGTCATCTGTTGGAATAGAAGCATTGCCTTATCAGGCGATGAATAATGGAGGTTGGGGCTTGATAGCTACCGATGGAACTGTTCGTATTCCTGCAGGTACCTTCACAAGTCGTCCGTCAGCAGTGGTTAATGGGATGTTTACCCTTCCTGTATCTGATGATGAGTCTATGCTGTTCGATATTGCCCATCCAGAACAACCGGTCAGCCAACGCCGTTTCGCTCGTGTCGGCTATTTTGCCGATGAATCGGTGACTATTGCGCAAGAGACCACAGAGTCGCCTATATTAATAATCGATCGTAAAGGAAAAACGCTGAATGATATAGGCATTGCCTTGCACTATGATATTGTATGTGTACATAATTTTCAAGAGGGCAGGGCACTGTTTATCACTCGTAAAGGAAAATATGGCTTTATGGATACAAAAGGGGAAATTGTAATTCCGCCGATTTACGATCAGGCATTTGATTTTCATGAGGGGAGAGCATTAGTGGGAAATGTCAACGGGCAAGGGGAAATGAGCTATCAGTGTATCTCTCCCTCTGGAGGTGTAATTCTCCAGATTCAGGCATCTCCTTACCTGCTGGATAAGGCATTTAGTGATGAACTGTTGATGTATAGCAATAGTATAACTGGAAGATATGGCTATATGGGATATGATGGAGAAACGGCTATCTATTTGCCAGACAGTATCCGAGTAGCTTATCCCTTCTGGAATGGAGTTGCTACGGTGCAGACAGATCATGGTATGGGGTTGATGAATATGGAAGGTGAATGGCTGATTGAACCGGTATACGATAATCTTGTTATTTCTGGTAAGGATAGAGTTTCTGCTTGTATAAACGGTGAGTGGCAACTGCAAGACTTTAATGAAGAAAAGCTGGGAGATGCTTTTACTGCCGCGTTGTATTTTTATGATTCAGGGCAAGCTGTTGCCCGTTGGGATGATCATACGTACGGATGGATAGACAGGGATGGAAGAGAAGTAGGCGGACAGAGGTATGCATGTATCTATGAGGATCCTTTTGCGGTCGGAAGCAACATACAGATGTTAGTCCGTCAGGAGCAGCCTACAAAACTGGAGATTTCTCAGGAAGAAAAGAAAGAGGAAGAGGTCTCATCTGAAACGCCTCTTGCCGGAAAGGTTGAGGCTGCAGAATCGGCATCGTCATCCACCATTCTTTCAGGAGAGGAATGGAAGAATATTGGCAAACAAAATCCTTTCTATTCGGAAGCGAGCAAGATTCTTGCAGGCAAGTTGCCTGAAGAGGATGCGGAAAACAGAAGAATGATATTGAACTATGTGGAACATTTGCGGACTTCGTATACAACGAAAGATATTGATTTTCTTACTCAACTCTTTAGTGAGAATGCTTTGATTATTGTAGGAAAGGTAATCCGGAATGCACCACAGATAGATGGTCAGTTCCTGCCGAGAGAAAAGGTTGAATATAATATTAAGAGTAAACAGGCATACTTGGAACGGCTGAAGACACTTTTCCGCATGAATAAGAAAATAGAACTGCAGTTCAGTGACTTTAAAATTATGAAACATCCTACTCAGAAGGGACTGTATGGAGTCAGTCTCAGACAGAAATATCATTCAGACCTGTACTCCGACGATGGATATCTGTTTCTGCTGTGGGATTTCAGAGACGAGACAATGCCGCTGATTCACATCCGTACGTGGCAACCTGCTATGCTCGACGACCGTACTCCACTGCCGGAACGGGAGATTTTCAGTATCAATAATTTTAATTTGCAATAAACAGAACCTTTATGTATCGCTCGTTTGGGAAATATTTGTTGATGGCAATGCTGCTTTTGTTTGTCCGACCGTTGTGTGCCCAGCGTTTTTCGGTTGAGAGGTTTCGGGTGCTTCCCAATGACATCAGTGCTTATATTCATCCGGAGAGAGACCTGAATGGCGAGGCATGTGCATTGATAAAGGTGGTGGGAAGCCGTGATTTTGTCTTTTCCACTCCTTTGGGAATTGTGAAACGGAAGAATGATGTAGGAGAGATCTGGCTGTATGTTCCTAAGGGGACAGTACAGATTACTATCAAACATCCGGAGTGGGGAGTGTTGCGCGATTACCGGTTTTCCGAACCTTTGGAATCCCGTCTGACTTATGAGCTGATATTGATTCCTCCTGTTGTCAATCGGATTGCATATCGGGCTATTCCTCCTATAGAACAGAATGCTGTATTTTGCTTGCCGTTGCTACGGGACTCATTGCCCCTTCCAGTGTCTGTGCCGGTGGAATGGAAACCACTCAGGGAGTTTAGCCGTTTCCTGCTGATGGCGGACGTTACGCTTGGGAATGAGGCTGTTTCCGCCGGAATCCGGTTAGGATGGATGAGAAGACACGGTGTTTATGTGCATCTGTCGAGTGATTTCCGTTCTACGCCTGATGTTGATGGCAGAGAATGTGATGCCGATGGCGAGGTGGAAGGCAGTGATGTTCCTCCTTATTATACGGGGAAGGTGCTTCGCTCACGTTCTGCGGTATTGTTGGGAGCTACCCATCGGATATGGAGAGGATTCTATGTTTACGAAGGGGCTGGATACGGCCAGCGCATTGTGGCATGGGAAACGACGGAAGGGGCGTTGCTGAGAAACAAAAGCTACTCGGCACAGGGAGTGGCACTTGAGGTCGGAGTGATGTGGAGTCCTCGAAAATGGGTGGTATCGGCTGGAGCTTCGGTGATTGAGGGCAAATACTGGGAGGCAAATTTCGGAATAGGAGTTCGTATCTAATTGGTTTGGAATGCAGATGGACAGATATAATTGGGGTTATCGGTTTCTGATTTTACAGCTTTGGGTAAGTTGCTTGTGGTTGGCGGGATGTGCCGACGAGAACTTGCCGGACAACTTTGAACCGGAGGTAATGTTGAGCGAAGCAACGGAGATTACCCGCACAAGTGCTCTGCTGACAGGACGGGTTATTGTCCCATCCGGCAGTCGCACGGATTTGTTTCATTTCCTTTATGGGACGTCGACTGACTTGGAGCAGACTTCTCCGTCTTCATTGGGAGATGAAGGCGAGGTAAAGATGAGGCTTGAAGGGCTGACTCCGGGAACTACTTATTTTTATCGTCTCGATGCCGGGAATGTGAGCTATCGGGTGCAGAGCGAAGTGCGAAGCTTTACGACGCTGCCCAACAAGGTGCCTACGCTTCAACCAATAGTCGTTTTAGGGCAAGGACCTGTCAGCATAATCCTTAGGTGTGACATCGTGGACGATGGGGGAGAAGGGGTTACGGCAAGGGGATTCCGGTATGAATCGGCAGGTGGCGATGTACACGAGGAGGAGGTCGCTCTCGATGATGAGACGCAGTGGCGTCTTCGTATTGACGGACTGAAAAGAAATACAGACTATACCATAAGGGCTTTTGCCGACAACAAGGTAGGAAGGGCATACAGCGAAACTTATTCGTTCCGTACCGGGGATGCGGTGGTGCTGACAGAGGCCGGAATGCTGCCGGAAATTATCGGAGACGGGAAGTACGAACATACCCGTCTGAACATTGTAGGCATGTTGAACGGTACCGACTGGAGACTGCTCCGGGATATGGGAGGAAGAGGTGTTGATGGAAAGGAGACACCGGGAAGACTTGCCAGTCTGGATCTGACGGATGCTGCGATTGTGGAAGGTGGGTTGTCGTATGACGAATCTCGTTATACGAAAAACGATGTTGTAAGTTATGGTATGTTTGCCAATCTGACCGGGTTGTATGAACTTGCACTGCCGGCTGGCATAAAGTCCATCGAACAGGATGCTTTCATGAACTGTTCTTCGCTCGTGTCGCTTCAGATTCCTGCGGGAGTGACAATGCTGACTCCTTCTGCCGGATGCAGCAAGTTGACGTCAGTCTCGGTGGCAGAGGGGAATAGTAGCTACATGAGTCTGGAGGGAATTGTCTATACAAAGAATGGCGAATCGCTGATCTGGTTTCCCGAAGGATTTGATCAGGAGGAAGTCCGCCTGTCGCCTACGTTGAAGAGTTTGGGCGAGTATGCTTTGCAGAAATGTCGGGCAAGTAAAATCGTCTTGCCTGCTTCGCTGACCGATATCGGACAACAGGCATTTCGTGAATCGGAATTTGAGACCATTGTCATTCCCGACGGTGTGGTGTCTGTTCCGTATGCCTTGTTCCAGCTATGCAGTAAGCTGACAACCGTTGTGCTGGGGAGCGGATGCGAATGGCTGTCCAATTACTGTTTCGATGGCTGTCCGCTACAAAGCCTGTATGTGAATGCCCCCATTCCTCCGGTTTGCAGTCCGGATACCTTTACCGGTGCCGAAAGCCTGTTTAACGGATGTACTTTATACGTCCCTTCTGGAAGCAAGGCGTTGTATCGGAATCATCCGGTGTGGAAACAGTTCGTATATATCAAGGAAGCTGTTTACGATAAGGAATAATTTTCACAATCTGTTTTCATCCTTTTTCCTTTGGCACTGGAAACGCCGTTTCTAGCTTCATCCGAGTTCCCTTGGCGCTAGAAACGCCGTTTCTAGCTTCATCCGAGTTCCCTTGGCGCTAGAAACACCGTTTCTAGCTTCATCCGGATTTCCTTGGCTCTGGAAACGCCGTTTCTAGCTTCATCCGGATTTCCTTGGCGCTAGAAACGCCGTTTCTAGCTTCATCCGGGTTCCCTTGGCGCTAGAAACGCCGTTTCTACCTTCATTCGGGTTTTCTTGGCTCTGGAAACGCCGTTTCTAGCTTCATCCGGATTTCCTTGGCGCTGGAAACGCCGTTTCTAGCTTCATCCGGGTTTTCTTGGAGCAGAATTCATGCGAATCTTCCTTCTGCAGATTCGGGCGGGGCTGGATTCATCTGTTTTTTGCAATAGAAATCAGCTGGTAGGTTTCAGCCAATCGGCGGTTGGCTTCCTGTTGAAGACTTTGCCATCGGTTACGGTAAGCAGCGGTTTGTTGCAAGTCGGGGAGAGGATACTCTTTGTCGAACATTTGTTTCAGTTCCGTCATGAGTCTTAGGCTGTCGGCATTCCACGACTGCTTGTCGGTCAATGAATCTGCGTTGTTCAGAAGTTTCCGGCAAGTAACCTCCAGCAGATGCCGGCAATGTGTGTTGATCACCTGATTGCCATAGACGGGATAGGACGTGTCGGAGAGGGGAATCTCTTTTTTCTGTTGCATGAGGAAGAAAAACGATGCAGCGACGACGGCAACCATGGCTACTGCCGCAATGGCACGATAGGTTCTCCTGTGTGAGTGAGCCACAGCATTTGCTACGTCAAATGCCGATGCATATCGCTTTTCGCGCTTTTGTTGCGTACATTTTCTTGATACGGCGGCAAGGTGCTTGTCTTTTAGCAGCTTTGCCATCTCGGCAATAATCATTCCCAACGAGTAGATGTCGGCACGCAAGTCGAGCGTCACGTCTGTCCGGAGAGCTTCGGGAGCTATGTAGTAGCGTGTTCCTGCCGGAAGCTTCAGGATGCTGTAGTCGTCACAGTCCGACAGGCTGAAGTCTATCAGCTTGATGTTGTTTCCGTTGTGGGTAATCAGGATGTTGTCCGGTTTCAGGTCTCTGTGAATAATCTGTTTGCTGTGCAGATACTGCAGTGCGCTGCACATTTCTCTGATGAACTTTGCGGCAAGGGGTTGTGTCAGTTTCCCTTGGTCGAGAAATTCGCGCAGTGTGATACCGTCGACGTACTCCAACAGGATGCAGTGTCCCAACGAAGGAATCTGTTCCCATCCCAGCGTGCGACAGATATGAGGGTGCTCCAGCTGGAAACCGATATTGAATTCTTTCTTCAGCGCCTGTTCGTAGAAGGCGGTCCCCATGTACTGGGGCAGCAATGCTTTCAGTATATGCGTTTTCCCGTATCTCTGGCATCGGTACAAGCGGTTGTATCCCGACCGTGATGAATAAATCTCCTGAATGTCAGAAAATACGTTAGTCTCTTCCGGCATGCCGCTTTCGATGAATCCGGAAGTGAACGAAGATGAATTGTCCATGTTATATTCGGTTCAATAGAGTCAGTCCGCCGTTCCGTCCGGCAATGAATGGGGGAGTGCGCATTCCGTCGCGCAGGATATACGAAAGGTAAAGTGGTTGCCCTTTCAGGAAGGAAGTGGTCTCGAAGCAGTCCCCTTCTTTCAGCTTCGACTGTTTCACCTCTTTTACCTCAAACATGCAGTTACCTTGATACAATAGGCGTATGTAGCGGTTGGGCGACCATCCGATTTCTATCTGCTCACCCGGCGATAGCTCTTTGGATATAATCTGACTGGTGGAAAAGAACGATGAATTGTAGGCCGTACTGCTTTTCAGATAATCGCAGAAGATGCTGAAACAGCTGAACCCGATGAAACGTGCCAGTATGTCCAGCGTCTGGATGCGTGGTTTGTGCAGATCGTTTACATATCCCCACAAACGCTTCAGCGTAGAGGTTGAGGGTGAAGGCAACAGGATTTTCTTCAGATGAAGTGAGAATTCGTCGAAATCAGTTGTCGTGCGCAATGGCTTTCCGTATTCTTTTTCTACGAGTAATAATAGTTCTGTAATTTCTGGCTTGTATATGTTCATTGTTCTTACCACCTGTTTTATAGTGCAACAAAGATATTTAAAAATCATTTTATTGTCGTATTTTTGTCCGGAATTTCTATCAGATATTTATCAATTTATACATTTATGAGGCAAATTAATTTATTTATGATGTCAGCAGCAATGTTGTTAGCCTCTTGTGGAGGCACTAAAGAGGCTGGACAGGCAGAACAGACGCTTATCGGAAAATCGGACATCCGGATAGACGGTAAGAGGTTGACTCCCGAAGCACTTTGGGCAATGGGACGTATCGGTGAGTTTGCCGTTTCGCCCGATGGAAAACAGATTGTGTATACTGTGGCATACTACAGTGTGCCAGAAAACAAAAGCAATCGTGAGGTCTATGTGATGAACGCCGACGGTAGCAATAATCGTCAGATTACTCACACTCCTTATCAGGAGAACGGACTGGCGTGGATTAAGGGAGGTACTAAACTTGCTTTTCTGAGCAATGACAGTGGAAGCAGCCAGCTTTACGAAATGAATCCCGACGGAACCGGACGCAGGCAACTGACGAACTATGATAAGGACATTGAGGGCTTCGCATTCTCGCCAGACGAGAAGAAATTGCTCTTCATTTCCCAAGTCAAGACCAAACAGAGTACAGCAGACAAGTATCCCGACCTTCCGAAAGCTACAGGAATAATTGTCAACGACCTGATGTATAAACATTGGGATGAGTGGGTGACAACTGCTCCACATCCGTTTGTTGCCGATTTTGATGGAAACGGCATTTCTAATGTAACAGATATTCTGGAGGGAGAACCTTACGAAAGTCCGATGAAGCCTTGGGGAGGCATCGAACAGCTTGCTTGGAACACTACCTCAGATAAAGTGGCATATACCTGTCGTAAGAAAACCGGATTGGAATATGCTCTTTCGACCAATTCGGATATTTATATCTACGATCTCCACACCAAAGAGACAACCAACATGACGGAAGAAAACAAGGGGTATGACACCAATCCGCAATACTCGCCCGATGGAAAATACATTGCATGGTTAAGTATGGAGAGAGATGGTTATGAATCTGATCAGAATCGTCTGTTTGTGATGAACCTGGAGAGCGGAAAGAAACTTTTCCTTAGTAGAGATGTACCTTCGAATGTAGATGCTTTTGTCTGGAGTGCCGATGCAAAGAAAATCTTCTTCACAAGCGTATGGCACGGTGAGATACATATACACTCGATTGCATTGGAGAATGGTGAGCTTGATGTTCTTACCGAGGGAATGTACGACTACGAGGGCGTGGCACTATTGGGTGACCAACTGATAGCTAAACGTCACTCTATGAGTAACGGCGACGAGCTGTATGCAATTACGTTGGACAAAAAAGTGACACAGCTGACGCATGAGAACCAGCATATCTACGATCAGATAGAGTTTGGAAAGGTAGAAGCCCGTTGGATGAAAACAACTGATGGAAAAGATATGTTGACATGGGTAATCTATCCGCCCCAGTTTGATCCAAACAAAAAATATCCGACACTATTGTTCTGTGAAGGAGGACCTCAGAGCCCGGTCAGCCAGTTCTGGAGCTATCGTTGGAATATGCAGATTATGGCAGCACATGACTACATTGTCGTAGCTCCCAACCGTCGCGGATTACCCGGATTTGGTTTGGAATGGAACGAACAGATCAGTGGAGACTATGGCGGTCAGTGTATGAAGGACTATTTTACTGCTATTGATGAAATGGCAAAAGAACCCTATGTAGATAAAGACAGATTGGGATGCGTAGGTGCCAGCTTCGGAGGTTTCTCTGTTTATTGGTTGGCTGGACACCATGATAAACGCTTCAAGGCATTCATAGCTCACGACGGTATTTTCAATATGGAGATGCAGTATTTGGAGACAGAGGAGAAGTGGTTTGCCAACTGGGATATGGGAGGTGCCTACTGGGAAAAGCAGAACGAAACGGCACAACGCACTTTTGCCAATTCTCCGCATCTCTTTGTTGACAAATGGGATACTCCGATTCTTTGTATTCACGGAGAAAAGGACTACCGTATTCTTGCCAATCAAGCAATGGCTGCCTTTGATGCTGCCATCATGCGTGGTGTTCCTGCCGAACTCCTGATTTATCCTGATGAGAATCACTGGGTGTTGAAGCCACAAAACGGTGTTCTGTGGCAACGCATTTTCTTTGAATGGCTGGATAAGTGGTTGAAGAAATAAATTCTTCCCGAAAATCTTTGCTTACAGAGCTCTGACTATACGAGATAATCGGTAAATAAAAATCCATAGTATCTTCGCACATGTTGAAGAGATACTATGGATTTACTTTATGATATAAGGCTTATTCTTGTAAAGGCTTATTTGCCGTCCCAGCGACTGGGAATCTTTTCAAAGATAGCTTTGATACGTTTCATGTCAAATTTAGGAGTACGATTATAGTAATATACACCGTTCTTTTCTTGCTCCACATCTGTCAGCTGTGTATAGCAGAACCCCCATACATGAGGAGAGGCTAACAATGCATCAATCTGTCCTTCCAACCGTTTGTAGAATTCCTCTTCATTTGCGGGCATTCCACCGTATCCCCATGAGTCTTTACGGTCTTTTTCTGCCATCCAGCCTATACCTCCAAATTCGTCCAGCATGTAGGGCTGTCCTTCATATATGGCGAGATGTCTTTGGTCACGGCTGTTGCGGTAAGGCTCTTTCCCTTCCTCAAACTTCAGTTGCTCAGCCAGTTTCTTACCATCTTGTTCGTAGTTGTGTACACTCCAGATGTCGGTGATTACATGATTGTCTCCACTGGCATCGTTTATTGGTCGGGTAGGATCGAATCCTTTTGTCATATGATATACATCTGTCACCAGACGGATATAAGCATAGTCTCCGCCGCCCCATGTTTCGTTGAAAGGAGTCCACGTCACTAATGAGGGATGATTACGGTCGCGTAGCACTATTTCAGACCACTCTCCAATGAAATTGCGTGCAGCCAGTTCATCGTTTACATCCAGTCCCCAGCTTGCCGATTCTCCCCAAGTGATATATCCTAATTTGTCTGCCCAATAGTAATATCTTTCTTCGAATACTTTCTGATGTAGACGTGCACCATTAAAACCAGCTTCTTTCCCTAACACAATATCGTTTTTCAACGCTTCATCGCTTGGCGCAGTCCAGATTCCGTCCGGATAATATCCCTGATCCAGCACCAGACGTTGGTAATATGGTTCGTTGTTGAGGTAGAAGATTCCGTTGGCGATGTGTACTTTACGCATTCCTATATAAGATTTTACTTCATCAATCACATTCCCGTCTGAATCCTTTACACGGTAGATTACATCGTACAGATTTGGAGTTTCCGGAGTCCACAATTTCATATTTTTTATTGGTAGTACGATGACGGAACCGTTGCAGCTGCTGACCTCTTTCTTTGCTACTGTTTTCTTACCGTCCAATACGGTGACTTCCAGTGTTCCTTCATTTGATTCTTTATAGAATTCCGGCATCACTACTAGCTGTTTTTGGTCAATGTCGGGACGTGTAAATACGCTCTTCAGCCCATTGGGGGATACAGCTTCCATCCATACTGTTTGCCAGATACCTGTTACACGAGTATATGAACATCCTCCTGAGTAGAAGTTAGTACACTGTTTTCCACCTGTCTGTTTTCCAGAACGGAGATCGTCTTTGACGAAAACTACCAGATTGTGTGTATTTCCCGGTTTTACATAGCGAGTCAGATCGATTGAAAAAGATGAACTACCTCCGAAATGGCGTGCTATAAAGTTACCGTCGATAAAGATCTCGGCACAATAATCCACAGCCCCGAAGTTCAGTAAAATCTTTTTGCCTTTCCATTCCGTGGGAATAGATAAAGAACGCTGATACCACATCTGGTTGATAAAGTCTGTGTGGGCCACTCCAGACAGTTTACTTTCAGGACAGAAAGGTACAATGATGTTGTTTGCAAACTTCTCCGTTTTTTGCAGATTTTTGTCTTTACCGGAGTTTCCAAAGTCGAATTCATACGTCCATGTTCCATTCAGATTGATCCATTCGGAACGTTCAAACTGTGGTCTCGGATATTCCGGGCGTGGAATATTTTCCGAAGACGCATTCCATACATTCATCAAGGCTACTAGAGCCGCTGCAATGATTTTTTTCATGTTTTGTGTTTATTAAAGATTAGTATATTGCTGTTCACTTTATCAGTGAATAGGTTTGTTTGCTTTACATATTTAGCTCTTTTATTTTTTGTCATTAGATTCTTACTATTTCTCCTAAAGCAGGAATTTTCACCCGTATATTTCTTTTTCTTGCTTCTGCTTCAAATACGGTAGGGGGATCATGTAGTGGCTCATCCGACAAATCAAATGTCCCGTAGTGCATTGGGATGGTAATGCCGGCTTTCATTTCTGCAGCTGCTGTTAGCGACTCATAAGGTGATATATGGTTGGGGCGCATAAACCATCGTGGCTTGTAAGCTCCAATTCCCAATAATGCGTAATCAGGTGCTCCAAATAGTTCAGGGATCTCTTGAAAATGGTTGGCATATCCTGTATCTCCGCTATAATAAACTGATATTCCATTCCCTTGTAGCATAAATGCACCCCATAAGCGTTGTCCACCATCCCGCACGGAACGTTTGCTCCAATGCTGAGCTGGGAGAAAGGTTATTTTCAGTTGCCCGTCCAAGAATTGCTGATACCATCCGGCTTCAATGATCTTCATTTTGGGAAACCATTTACCGATCAGTTCGCCGGTCCCTAGCCCACAGAAAAGTGTCATATTGGGATTATTCCTGAACAAGCGTCCTACGCTGGGCTTGTCCAAATGATCAAAATGATCGTGGCTAATAAGCAGATAATCAATGCTTGTAAAAATATCGGGATTGGCAGGAAAAGTGCTTTGCCTTTTCACAAAAGGAATATTACCAAAGACAGGATCGAACATAATACGTTTTCCTGCCAACTGTAGGAAAAAGGAATTATGTCCAAGCCAAATCAGGCAGTTGCCTGTTGCTATTCCATCCAGCGAACGGAGAAAGTGTACAGTTGGATCCCATTTGATCGTTTTTTTCTCTTTTCGTTGCGGGTTGGGGGAGAGACGCCATTTCAGAACGCTTCCCATTCCGGGACGGAAACGATGCTGGCGGTTGAAAAAACGACCGCGTACAGTCGGGTTCCCCCTCCAGTAAGGATTAATTGTTGTCAGACGTTCGTTTCTCCTGAAACATATATGTTCACCCATTTTCCATATTATTTTCGGCAAAGATAGCGATTTGATTTAACAAAAGAAAAACCTATTTGCATTAAGAGTTTCTTCTTGGGGGCAATCGCTTATTTATAGATATCTTGACATTGTTGTACTTTTTTCGTAGGCAGTTGCTTGAGTTTAATCGCACTTGAATGGAGAAACTTGCTTTGAGGTGTCATCTGTCGATTTCTAGGCATCCTACTCGCGCAAAGTTACTATTAGCTTACCGGCTTTTGATGAAAGGTTGCCTAATGTGTATGACATGCCCATGTCATACAGTTCGAGATGGGCATGTCATACAGCATGAGATGTACATCTCGTACATGTATTGTTGGGCTTATGCAGAAATGGCTGGAGGTGTTATTTGCTCAATCTCCAGATTTCTTATGTTCTCAGGAAAAGGATGAAATATCCTTGGTCAAGAAACTGTAAATTCAGCTTGTAGTTTCTGACATTCTAGACTTGCCGTGAGAGAATTCCGAACGAAAGATGACTGTTTTTTATTGCTTATGGATCCTATAAGTTTGGAATTAGCTGCAAAATTATATGGCAATTTTATTTATTAATAAAATAAAGTTTGTATGTTTGTAAGTCAATATAGAACTTCCCGAGATGGATTTATCTGTTATTTTTCAATTTTTAAGAGACATTGCGGTTAATAATAATCGTGAATGGTTTGAGGAACATCGGGGCGAGTATGATAATGCTCGTCGGCAATTTGAAAATTTTTTATCAGCAGTAATTGGGCGTATTTCTCTGTTTGATGAAACAGTTAAAGATCTTCAACCTAAAGACTGCACATATAGAATATATCGAGATATCCGTTTTTCAAGCGATAAAACGCCTTATAAGATACATTTGGGCGGATATATTAATTCCAAAGGGAAAAAATCGAATCATTGTGGCTATTATGTACACCTCCAACCTGGCGAATGTATGCTTGCCGGGGGAAGTTTGTCTTTGCCTCCAGAAGTATTGAAAGCAGTACGACTGTCAATTTATGATAACATAGAAGAGTTTGTGGCAATTGTTGAAGACCCTGAATTCAAACAATATTTTCCTTTGGTAGGAGATGACTTCTTAAAATCGGCACCTAAAGGATTTCCTAAAGATTTTCCCTATATTCAATACTTGAAGTGTCGGCAATATACTTGTACGTGTCCTGTCCCCGACGATTTTTTCTTTCAACAGGATGTATTGGAGCAAATAGAGATAAGATTTCGACAATTTAAGCGTTTTGCTGATTTTATCAATTATACAATAGATGATTTCGAATAATTGTTTTTTAATTAGTTTCTTATGATAATAGATACGTTAGAGAATTTTAATAAGTATATATCTTTACATCCTCTTTTTAAGAAGGTGGCTGTTTTTTTGTCTTCTCATAATCTTAGTGAACTGGAGTATGGTAATATAGAACTGGAAGGCAAAGAACTTTTTGTAAAGGTTGCACAGACTAAGCCCAAAAGTAAAGAAGATGGAAGATTGGAATCGCATAAATTATTTATTGATATCCAAATACCATTGTCGGATAAAGAGATAATGGGGCATACCATGACAAAGGATTGTCAGTCTGTCCTTGTTCCGTATGATGACAGTAAAGACGTGATGTTCTTTGACGGCTTGGCAGAAAACTATGTTACTATTCATCCCGGAATGTTCGTAATATTCTTCCCTCAAGATGCGCATGCTCCGGAAATCAGTATGAACGGAATAAAGAAGATGGTTATAAAAGTTAGGAAATAAGCTACTGATAACTCTCTTCAATGCTCTCATGATTCATTTAAATGACTGTATAAAAATAATACTTCTATTCACTAATAAGATTTGAGTATGGGAAAGACATTAAAACTCATCGAAAATGATCCTTGGTTAAAGCCATATACAGATGCCATTACAGGTCGCCATCAGCATGCGATATGTAAAGAAGCTGAATTGACAGATAATGGTAAACAAAGTCTTTCTGATTTTGCATCAGGATATCTCTATTTCGGATTACATAAGACACAAGATAGCTGGATCCTCCGTGAATGGGCTCCTAATGCAACTCATATTTATTTGATAGGGACTTTTAATGGTTGGAAGGAAGAAATACAGTATGAATTAAAGAAATTGGAGAATGGAATCTGGAAAATAAACCTTCCATCAGATGCTATTCAGCATAACGATTTGTATAAGTTGAGTATATATTGGGATGGAGGACATGGAGAACGTATTCCGGCATGGGCAACACGCGTGGTACAGGATAAGAATACGAATATATTCAGTGCTCAGGTGTGGAACCCTGATAAACCGTATCAATTTAAAAAGAAAAAATTTACTCCTAATACCGATCCTTTATTGATTTATGAGTGTCATATTGGTATGGCACAGGAGGAGGAAAAAATTGGTACATATAATGAGTTCCGTGAGAAAGTGTTGCCTCGTATTGTTCGAGAAGGATATAATTGCATTCAGATTATGGCTATACAGGAGCATCCTTATTATGGAAGCTTTGGTTATCATGTATCTAGTTTTTTTGCAGCTTCATCTCGTTTCGGAACTCCCGATGATTTAAAGAAGCTGATAGACGAAGCTCATCAACACGGAATTGCAGTGATAATGGATATAGTTCATTCACATGCTGTAAAAAATGAGATTGAAGGTATTGGAAATTTCGCGGGTGATCCTAATCAGTATTTCTATCCAGGTGGACGTCGTGAACATCCTGCATGGGACTCACTGTGTTTTGATTATGGAAAGAATGAAGTCCTTCATTTTTTATTGTCGAATTGTAAGTTCTGGCTAGAGGAATATAAGTTTGATGGCTTTCGTTTTGATGGAGTCACTTCGATGTTGTATTATAGTCATGGATTAGGTGAAGACTTTTGTAATTATGGAGATTATTATAATGGACATCAAGATGATAATGCTATTTGTTATTTGACTTTGGCTAATAAACTGATTCATGAGGTGAATCCTCGGGCTGTAACTATAGCAGAGGAAGTTTCTGGAATGCCGGGTTTAGCTGCCAAATTTGAAGATGGTGGATATGGCTTTGATTATCGTATGGCGATGAATATTCCTGATTATTGGATTAAGATGATAAAGGAAAAAGTTGATGAAGACTGGAAGCCTTCCAATCTGTTTTGGGAAATCACCAATCGCCGTCAGGATGAAAAGACAATTTCTTATGTAGAAAGTCATGATCAGGCACTGGTAGGGGATAAGACGATAATTTTTCGTTTAATTGATGCTGATATGTATTGGCATATGCAGAAAGGAGATGAAAATTATGTTGTCAATAGAGGTATTGCTTTGCATAAAATGATTCGTTTGTTAACAGCTTCTACTATTAATGGCGGATACTTAAACTTTATGGGTAATGAGTTTGGGCATCCCGAATGGATTGATTTTCCTCGTGAGGGGAACGGGTGGTCTTGCAAATACGCACGACGTCAATGGAATTTGGTAGATAATAAGAACTTGCTGTATCATTATTTGGGAGATTTTGATAGGGAAATGTTGAAGGTTGTTAAAAGTTTAAAGCATTTTCAGGCAACTTCTATTCAAGAAATCTGGCATAATGATGAAGATCAAATATTAGTATATTCTCGAGAGACATTACTCTTTGTTTTCAATTTTAATCCCAAACAATCATTTACAGATTATGGAATTTTAGTTTCTCCTGGAGCTTATGAGGTGATATTGAATACAGATGATATTATATTTGGAGGAAATGGATTTACAGATGATTCTGTAATTCATTTCACTATTCCCGATCCGTTATATTCTAATAAGGAGTGGTTGAAATTATATATCCCTGCACGTACAGCATTTGTTTTAAAGCGGAAAGAATAAGTTAGATGGTCGTTCTTGAACTTTTTTAAGGCTATGTATATAGTTAACATGAGCTCGATATGAAACAAGAATAGAAAATTGCCCGTCATTGACAAACTTTACATCAATGGCGGGGCTCTTTTCAAAAAGGAAGTATTATGCTGCGATAGTCGACAAAGAGTTGGCTATAAAGTTACTGAATGAACGATGCTGGAGTATTCTATCTGTGTAATATTATTCAGCTCGTCATTGACTGTTGCGATTAAGGCTCTTTTTCTGAGCAAAATCTTGTCAGCAATACTCATTAGTGAGTTCTTCATATTGTTTTAACTTTAGCGACAAGCTGTATACCATTAAGGGAAAGGTTCTCAAACAGAGTAATATATCCTCCTTGTCTGCACATAGTTTTCTTTTGATGATCTTCAGAAACTTACCTTGTTTCAACGGTTCCCAATCATTCACGTTTTCTTGGTGAAACATGAAATCTAGGATTTCACCCTTATTATCATTGATTATCAGATGTAACTTGAATCCGAAGAATTAGCCCATGGAGCATTTTTACGTTCGATAAGTACTTCAAATGTCTTAAGAATCAGGATTCTTTGGGTACGACATACACGTAATGGAATGGAGTCGATGAAAGAGATTCCTGACAGGAATTTTCTAATAAAAATAGTCAAGGGAAGCAGTAATTCCTTCTCAAGTTCAATGAAACGGTTATAGGATACCAAACGTGGAAGAAGGTGATTCAGATGTTTGCACACATACTCCTTGTAGCAATGTTTAAAGCAATAGAAACCGCCGGAGTGGAACAGGGTAAGTTCAGCATCACTCATTCGATTGGGCTTGTTGCAATGCTTCTGTTTCTTGTCTTCTACTATATATTTTTCTGCTACAACGCAAACTCCTTGCAAAAATCATTAGTCATACATAAATCTGTGAATCTTTAGCCTCTGAGGGCATAGCGGTAATCGTTTAAATGTCAATTATGCACTATAATTTTAATGTTTATAGCTATGTTGTTAGTTATTAGTAGATTATATTTGATTTTATATTGAATTCATGTTAAATACTTTAATGGGTAAATCCACTTCCCGAATATTGGGAGCTGAGATAGAGTAATTCAAAAATGGATGAACATCGTACTTGACAAGTTGCTGCTTCACCCTTTTATTTATGATGGTTCATGTCCTTGACATCATCATTCCGGGTGTGTGTCACCGGCTCTCTTCTTGACCTTAAGGAATCTAGAATATCCATCAATGAGAACAGGTATTATGTCTGAAAGCAGATGTCCCTTTTGGTGAACTCTGTAAAGTACCGGTTGTTTCTTTCCAGAAGGGTAGCGTAACTATTTCTACCCTCTTCTTCAAGTTCGGAGATATATTTTCGACACACTGCTTGAAAAGTCGCTTCTTCTTTAGCCGTTGTTGAATTTAAGAGCAATTGCCTTAACTGTTTGCAGTCATAAATGGAAATGTTCTCTATTTTATCAAGAAAAACTTGATAAAATAGAGAACATTTCTCAGTTTAGTATTGAGAACAGCGGCATCTGGCCTTTTTACGACTTGACCGTTCTTGAATTGGGATATGGAGTCAATTTTGATGTTCGTTACAATGTAGCGCGTTATACTCTTATGGCCAATGGCTATACGTATTTTATGACTTCCGTCTTTTGCAGCTTTTTCTGGAGTGATGGTTAATTTTAGAGTTGCCATAATGAATTAAAAATAAAGGGTTCGTTTTTGGTTCGTTTTTTCGCTCAAAAGTGAGGCTGAACCCCCTTTTTTAATTCTTGTAGCAGGATAATTAGAAGGGTAAAAACAAAAAAAGAAAGTGTATTTAATTGAAAATCAATAAATAAACTTCCTTCCTTTTCTGTGATTCCGCTGCGATTCGAACGCAGGACCCACGCCTTAGAAGGGCGTTGCTCTATCCAGCTGAGCTACGGAACCATCCTTATTTTTGCGTTGCAAAAGTAATATATTTTTGTATATTTGCAAAATAAAAAATAATCTTTTTATATGTTTTGTCGTAATATATAGTTCTATAAGCCGACAGGGAGTCTTAGTGAGAGCCAAATAATAAATAGAAGTATCCAAATAGTCAAGATAATTAAGGAATATTTCCATGTATATTTTAGCAAGAATATATAGGTTATATTTTTATCATATTGACGCATATATGTTAGAACTAAAGGCATATAAAATAAAAAAGGGGTAATAGCATTTGTCGAACTATCTCCGATGCGAAAGGCACACTGTACTATATCTGGTTCTATCCCTTGTTCATAAAATATAGGAATAAAAATATATGATATAATTGCCCATTTTGAAGTAGCAGATACCATTATTAAATTAATAATAGAAATTAAAAGGATGAAAACAATGAGATTCATAAATGGATCATTAATCGTAAATGAGTAAGCCTTAGAAGTTATGACAAGTAAATATTTGTCAAGAGAGGAGTATTCAAAACAAGCAAACATTTGAGCTGCAAAAAAAACAATCACAAAGTATTCTCCTAGCGATCTTGTTAAGTTCATTATTCCAACAACGATATCGCCATCGGATCTATATTTTCCTGAAACAATTCCGTATATTAATCCTGATATTCCAATTCCTAAAGATATTATAAATAAAATACCGGCGATAAAGGGAGAATGCATTAGGCCTCCATTGACTCCTCTTAAAATACCATATGGGGAAAAAGTTAGCCATAAAATAAAAGTCATATAAATGGCAAAAGAGGTAATGGCATAAATTAGCGCTCGGCGTTCTTTTCGTGATAAAGAACGATGCTCTTCTACTAATACTTCATTTTGGGATTTACTTAATGCAGGGATTAATATGTAGACAGTTATCCAATAAATAACAAATGCAATAACTATAGTAGAAATTGCCATAAAAAAATAATTGCACAAGGGCTCTGTATTTCCTTGATATCCGATTGTTTCTAATGCTGCTTCTTGAGTTATGTGAGCTAGCAATGGATCCATTGTACTTAATACAATATTTGCACTATATCCACAAGCAACTGAAATATAGGATGTTATGATTCCTGTGATGGGAGGAAGCCCTACTTGTTTAAATAATATGGCAGCAATAGGTAATAGAATAATATATCCACCGTCTCCTATTGCATTTGATAATAATCCTAAAGCAATGATCCATCCAATGACTTTTTGTTTCTTTTGAAGTCCTCCAACTTTTAAGCGTATACAAGCTTTAACAAAACCAGAATGTAAGGCTATACCAACTCCAAACATTGCAATAATTGCCATACCTAATGGAGCAAATTCTGTAAAATTATTAATTACATTGCGTAACCACCAACGGATTCCTTCTGAACTTAATAAACTTTGTACACGAATATTCTCTCCTGTTGAGGGAATGTTGACTGATAGCCCATAAATATCACATATCCATGAAACCAAAATAATGATTAGGGTCAATATGATAAACAACGTAGCTGGGTGGTAACTTTTCCATTTATTCTTCATCTGCTTCTAATTTATCGACATCAAGAATGCGAAGTTCTAATGCACGAACTACTAATCTGGTTGCATTGACTCCTATTCGCTCATTACTTGCAAATAATCGTCCAATAAGATCATTCTGACGTTTTTCCAATGATTTCACACCAAAAGGCATTCCTTTTAAATTAGCAATCATCTCTTTTGTATATCCCAGTGCTAAATGACGTAGAAATCGTTCATCATATTCATCAATATCATACCCAATTATAGCTTCCTGACGTTTTATGTCATTTAATACAGTCGCTTTAAAGCGTTCAACAATCTTTTCAAGAATTGGATAATTAAAAACAAGTTTCTTGCCATCCATAACTGCTTGTACGTCTGTTTTGGTCAATAATTCTCCTGTCTTTAAGATTATTCCGTCTGCACCTGCATTCAATACATCTACCCATAGTTTCTCGTTCAATACCTCACCTGTAAAAATTAATACATGGACCCCTTCATATTGTTTCGATATATTTCGGCAAATTTCTACTCCTATGGTTGTTGAACCTCCTAACCCCAAATCTAAAAGGACTAAATCGGGTAGATCTATTTTCATTAATTCCCAAAATTCTTTCTCTGTCATAGCAGTACCTATAATTTCTGCATTCGGAATTTCATGACGGAAAATTTCCTCAGTTCCTTTTAATTCCAATTTTACATCTTCAACAATAATAACTTTAAATTTCTGTTTTTCCATTGTTTCTTATATTTTGTATTTATTTGCATGGAAGAGTAAAATATATAACATATCCTCCGTCTATAACTTTTTCTGCATTTATACGGCATCCACGTCTGCCTGCAAATTCATCATGATCCCGAATAATTTGTTTACATAATAAATATTCAGTTCCATGTAATTGCCCATTTTCTCCTATTGTCATATGGCTTAAATTAGGAGAAAATAGGTTATTTAACTCTTCCTGGTTTCTTTCTCTACGTGTATCAATAAATAGAATACGGATTATATCATGTTCTTTAAAGGCTTTTAAGTGCAATGTTCCAGATTTATCACATGTTAGTGCTTCATCTATCAAATTCTCAAATAGAAAATTAAGTTGATTTATGTCACCAATTATTTTTTCTTCTATTGATTCTATTATAAATTTAATTTTTTTATTTTGTTTACTCTTTTTTCTAAAATATTTCTCAGCTGTATCAAAAAGGTTTTTTATAGGGATAAAAGTTCTCCTGAAGGTTATTTCTTCTAATTGCCTAGAAGCACAAGAACTAAGTATGGAAAAGATTCCTTTATAATATTCTATGAGCTCCAATATTGTATTCATCGCTTCTAGTTCTTCTTCTCTCGATAAATGTTGTACACTTAAATTGGTGATAATTTGTTTAATCTTATTGGGATAATAAACTGTTTCATGTTTAATCGTAGAAAGGCAATTATCAAGTACCATATTCTGTACATGTAGCATACCGTCTTCCCATGATGCACGATACGTATCTTCGTTTGCAGATTCAATATCACGAAACTTGGTAAGTAGTTTAACTATTACATTAAATACTACAATTGCTACATATCGAGCTATTAATTCAAATAGTAATAAATCTGTTTCTTGTTCTGTACCCTCACGTTGCTCTAGGTATAATGTTCCTACACAAAACTGTTTACCGTGCGTCTCAATAAATAAGGGAATAGCACGGAAGTTGTTAGAGAAAAAAGGCGTTTCAGAATCAAAACTTTGTTGTACAATTATAGGCATTTTCTTGCCTGATTTAGAAGCGTATTCTAAACGATTGTTGACTTCGTTGTAAACGGCAATTCCCATATCTTGTATTGCAAATAATTCGTTAACAGATAAGAAGGATTCGTTTATAATTCGTTGTAATGTATCATTTACAATGTCTTTTTCATTCCGAATGACTTCTTCCTTTTCGAAAAGATGAAGTGTGGAAGCCATAAATACTTTTTTATTAATTTCAAGAACTTGCTCCAAATTTAATCGGTTTTGTAATCGCTTTCTTATATATAAGAAATAATAGCAGATTAGTGAAATTATTAATAGCAAGATGCATAAAATAATTCCGATTGTTTTGTTGATATTTGAACGTTCTAATTGTCGGCAATATTCTTCTAATGTATCATCTTCACCTAGCAATTTGTATAAATTAGTAAAAGCTAGATTGTTATAATCATATGCTTTCAGTTCTTTTAAAGCAAGAAAAGCCACTGCTGCTTCATTTCTTATATCTAAGATTACGTGATAATCAGATTCAAAAGCTTCATTCCACCATTGAATCTCTGCTGGCATATCATTATCTATTAATTTCATTAAGTGATTAGAAGTGGCAGGAAATGTATACTTCTTATAATGTTCATTTAATAAGATCATCGCCGAATCTATATATTCTAGTGCCATTGCATATTGACCGTCCACGTTAGAAAAATAAGCTTCATTAGCAAAATCTGCAGCCTTATTTAATAACTCATTATATATAGTATCTGAATTAAAATCATTTTGTATAGTAGACGGCATTGAAGAGAATGTATCAGAACAAGACGCAACAGTAATAGAAAATAAAAATCCAATTATTATATTCAATATTTTTCGTACTCCTAATGGTAAACGAAAGAAAAAACGACTTCCTACACCTATTTTACTTTCAATGCCAAACGTACATACTTGGAATAAGTCATTGGTTTTCCTATATTTTTCTATGATACCTTTGCAGTTCATTAGTCCAAATCCACTTCCTTTGTTCTTCATTAAGTATTCAGGATCTTTAGCATCTTTTATTCCAATAATTTTTGAATCATATACTTTTTCACCGATGATGCGGGTTATATCTTCTTCAGAAAGTCCTCTTCCAGTGTCTTCAATAGAGATTTCTACATATTGAGAAGTTAATGTTGCATAGATTTTAATCATTCCTCCGTTTGGGGTATACTTACGTGCATTCTCTGCTAAAGTATTAATCATGAATAAGGTCAATGCACGATCTGCTTTAACTAATGCAGAAGTAGGCTCAATTATTAATGTTTGTTCCCGCATTTCAAAGGCTTTCTTCCCTTTTTTTACCAAATTAAATAAATCATTTAATGGAAAAATTTCAAGTGCAAGATTTAAACTTCCTTGCTTCATTTTAATCCATAGAGTGAGTATGTCGTTATAATCATTGATGGTTGTAACAAGTTCATTTATATACTGTAATTTCTCCTTTTTTATTATCTCATTTTCTATATATTTTTTATCTATTAATTTATGAACTTCATTTAGAATGCGATCAATATACGGATTAATTCCATTAACAATGGCTAGACATGCTTTTTTCTCCAAATTCTCTCTCTTATTTTTAGCTATGTGTTGTTCATAAATAAAACGTCTTTTTTCTAATTGAACCCGTTCATCATTTAATTCTTCCATGATGTGTTCATTATCAGTGGCCCAATCAACATAAGGTTCTAATACATGTATCCACGCTTTTTCATCTCTATTTAAATGGCATAAAGGGAATAACTTTGTGTCCGTTGCTGTTGGAGTTTTCAATACAACTTTTCCTTTCCCAAATAAACGATCAATACCTTGTTGTATTAAAGTTATATTCATAGGTATTGAGGAGGTAATATCTCGGCAAAGTGCTAAAAGTTGTTGCAAGTTCTCTAGATCTATTTGATATTTGATTTTTGATCGTTTGCTCAGAAAACACCAAAAAATTGTGACAAGTACTAATCCTGCAATAACCAATACAAGAATTATAGTAGTCTGTTTAGAATCAGCTTCTAATGATAAATAGCGCCCTTCCAATTCTTTGTCTTGACGTGTGTAATTTAATATATCTAGATATGCGTTTCTATTATAGTTTGAAGCATACATCAGTCCAAGTCCTGCGTAGGATACACTCAATTGTTCACGGATCTGTGCAATCCATTCTGGAACAGTTCTTACTTTTTCTTTAATCATCCAGGGAATTCCCGTATAAGTTGTATCATTCTCTACATACGGAAGTAATTTGTCAATTGTATCAGTTGCACTATGATATCGCTGTATATGGTGTTTATTTACACAGTCTAAAGCTTTTAATAATGTATCTAATGCTTCTTGATAACGACCATGTGCATTCAAATATTTACCTATAGTAACATATGACCCTACTATTTGATATAAGTCATCGTAACGATGGAAGTATCTCAGTGCTTTTTGAGATAGTCGAAGAGGTAATAAGGAATCTACTGGCAGAGCAAATTTTTCTAAAGAATGTTTTCTTTGTGTGTAAAAAAAAATAAAATCGTCATGATAGCACATCATATTAGCGATTCCTAGCATTCCACTTCCTTTAAAAAAAGGAAAATTATGTTGGGAGGACAACTTCCAAACTGTATATAATTCATCAAAGGTGTTTAATTCCCTTTCTTCTGGGGTATCTCCTTCTACTAAAGAAGTTGTGCCTTTAAGATAATGATAATGAATTAATTGGTTGATGTCTTTGGCTAAATCCTCCGCCGGTATTTTATCTAGAGAAGTTCTCGCGTCTTTTTTTTGCTGGAAATTATAATAGTAAGTAGCAGAAATCATAAAGAATTCTGAAAAGGCATAGCGGAGACGAAGGGTTTCATGACGATCTATGAAAAGATCACGATCCTCTAGGATACGTTTCATCCGGTGAAGAGCACTATTACGATAATCATAATAATCTTTGCTCATTGCAGTTCTTTGATAAATCTTCATCAATCCAATATCTGCAATCAATAATTCTAACTCATTTAGTGTTGTTTTGTAAACCTCTTTATAATATTCTTCAGATTTTTCATAATCCATCCACATAAATAGACAAAAGCTCAGGTTATTGAAAGCTTCTGCTTTCCCCGATTTATATAGTTTAACATGTCGCAGAGCTAGATTTGCATATTGAAAAGATGAATCAAGATTTCGGTAGCGATAGTCATAGGCCTTTCTATTTAAAGAATCTACAAGACGTATTTCTTTAGTAGGGACGATGTCACTACATGAAAAGCAACAAAGCAATAACATAATTAATATGGGGAAAAGAATTTTCTTTTGAATATTAGCTTGCCTTGTTATATTTGCTATTATATCTATACTATTTTTGTTCATATTGGCTCGATACACCTATTTTTATCGCAACATCTCAATGCTTATTAAAATCTGACTTACTTATTTTATAAAGCAAATCTACAAATATTTCCAATAAGTCAGTCAGAAAATGATTTTTTCTAATCTAAGTCTTTCTATATGATAATATAAATTCCTACCTTTGCAACAAATTAACAAATAGGTAATAACTATTACACACAATGAGCGAAAAAGCACCTTTTATGGTATTCTCGGGGACAAACTCGAGATATCTTGCAGAAAAAATCTGCACAAGTCTAAATTGTCCATTAGGAAATATGAACATTACTCATTTTGCTGATGGTGAATTTGCAGTTTCTTATGAAGAATCTATTCGTGGGGCACATGTATTTTTGGTTCAGTCTACTTTTCCAAACTCAGACAATCTGATGGAATTACTCCTAATGATTGATGCAGCCAAACGTGCATCTGCCAAAAGTATTGTAGCAGTAATTCCTTATTTTGGATGGGCTCGTCAAGATAGAAAGGATAAACCAAGAGTCTCTATCGGAGCAAAATTAGTAGCAGATTTGCTTTCTGTTGCTGGTATTGACCGATTGATTACTATGGACTTGCATGCAGACCAGATCCAAGGTTTCTTTAATATCCCAGTAGATCATTTATATGCTTCAGCAGTATTTCTTCCTTATATTCAATCTTTAAATTTGGAAGAACTTGTTATTGCCACTCCTGATGTTGGTGGATCTAAACGAGCTAGCACTTTTTCAAAATATTTAGGAGTTCCTTTGGTTCTTTGCAATAAATCTCGCGAAAAAGCTAATGAAGTAGCTTCAATGCAAATTATTGGTGATGTGAAGGGAAAAAATGTTGTTCTTGTTGATGACATTGTCGATACGGCTGGTACTATCACTAAAGCTGCTAATATTATGCTAGAAGCGGGGGCTAAATCTGTGCGTGCTATTGCTAGTCACTGTGTAATGTCAGATCCTGCCTCTTTCCGTATACAAGAATCTGGATTGACAGAGATGGTATTTACAGATAGTATCCCATATTCTAAGAAATGTGATAAGGTAAAACAGCTAAGTATTGCTGAGATGTTTGCTGAAACAATCAAGCGAGTAGTCAATAATGAATCTATTAGTTCGCAATATATTATTTAAGCAGTACAATAAATAAATACTAATAAAGCTACCTCAGAACTATCTGAAGGTAGCTTTATTAATATTATAATGTTTAGGCTATATATTCTTATTTTTATGAAAGATCTATTGTAGATCCCATTGTTGGAATTAATCAGTAATTATGTATATTTCTGAAATTCAATTGACTATATTTTAATGCTAGAATCTAATGATCACCACTAATATCGAATAATTTTTGATTATTGGTCCCTTGACCTAATATATTAAGATTTGTTTTAAGTAGTGAGATTATTGTACTATGATTTCGTCTGTAAATATCCAGCCTCTATGTTGTTTTGTTGCACATGCTTGATAACGTATATAACGTGCGGAAGCACTTCCTTTCCATTTTATTGTTTTTAGACGAATCGGTTGTTGTAAATCAACTTCATAGTCTTTTCTCATTAGTTCTGTAAAAATGTTTCCATCAGATGAAATGGAAATAACAACAGATGCTGGTAAGTAAATTTCAGCCCCAGTGACTTGCATAAAGTCAGCTGTAATAGTTTGTATATTCATTTCTGTTTCCATGTCAATGGTTATGTCTAAACGTTTTGGAGAGATAAATCCTTGCCATGCACCATCTGTATATGTCCAATCACCGCGTATACCATCAGTTAAAGTAATATCGCCTTTTGCTGGATAAGCGTTATGATAAGGCGCATGATAAATTACTTTTTTGTCTAATGCTAAGTGGCTTATTGGATGAGTCGCTTCAGGACGGCTTCCAATTTCCTTTTTAAGATCAAAAGGATGATACCCTCTTGATTTTAAATTGTCTACAGCTTGTAAAGCACGCTGATAAAAATCATTCCATGATTTGCGTTCTGGTTGAGACCATGCTACTTCTGCTAATGCTAATAAACGAGGATATATCATATATTCTACATGGCTGGGCTCTGAAACATATTCTGTCCATAAATTTGCTTGTACACCTCTTATTAGGTTAGCTTGTTTAGCTGATAAAGAATCAGGTATGGGATTATAATCATAAACTTTTTTTAACGGTAAATATCCGCCAATTGCTTCTGGCTGTGTATGAGGTGCATCTTGATAGGCGTCAAAATAACAGTATTTCCCAGGTGTCATAATCGCTTGGTGTCCTGATTGTACAGCTGAAATTCCCCCTTGTTCGCCACGCCACGACATCACAGTTGCGTTGGGCGCGAGACCTCCTTGTAAAATCTCATCCCATCCTAATAATTTACGACCATGGGCATTTAAGAATAGTTCAATTCTGTGAATTAGATAGCTTTGTAACTCATCGACATTGGTAAGTTGTTCTTCTTTCATGCGTCGTAAACATTTTGGGCATTCTTTCCATGCAGCTTTTCCTGCTTCGTCACCACCAATATGAATATATTCAGAGGGGAATAATTCCATTATTTCGGTCAATACTCCTTCTAAAAACTCAAAAGTTTCCTCATTGCCAATGCAAAAATCTGCATTTTTATATGGTTCTCCAACACATGATAATTGAGGATATGCTGCTAATACTTCTTCCGAATGAGCAGGCATTTCTATTTCGGGAATTACGGTAATATAATGCTCTCGTGCATAATCGACAATTTCTCGAATATCATCTTGAGTATAATATCCTCCAGCAGCTTTAGGATCATTAAAATAAAGATATTTACGATCTCCATTCCACCACTTTTTCCACTTGCCCTCAGTGCGCCATGCTGCGAAATCAGTCAATAAAGGATATTTTTTTATTTCAACTCTCCAACCTGCTGCATCTGTCAAATGAAGATGCAAACGATTAATTTTATAGAATGCTAATGCATCTATTTGTTTTTTTACAAATTCTTTTGAAAAAAAATGTCGGGAAACATCAAGCATAAACCCACGATAAGCAAAACGTGGTTCATCTTCTATTTCAGTAGATGCTATTGAAAATCCATTAGCCAATGGTTGTGCTAATTGGCAAAGTGTTTGTATACCATAGAAAAGGCCAGCTCCTGAAGTCGCTTGTATTAAAACTGTTTGAGGAGTGACAGAAAGAGTATATCTTTCTGGAGATATTTTATGCTTTTTATTATTTTTGGTTACTGATAAAATAATTGTATTTTTTGTATCACGTTTCTTGCCTTTTTGCATCCTAAAGAAATATTGCTCTAAGCAATTTCTAAGGATACATTCTTCTTCTCCTTTCAAATCTATATAAAGTTTTGTTTTTTCTGATAACATAAATGCTCCATCGTTTTGCTTTATTTTAGCTGGAACTGGTATAATATTTTGAATATTAAGAGGATATGCGTTTACGCATATCCCCCAAAAATATAAGAAAAAACAAAATAGAATATTTTTATTTTTTATATTCATTTGCTATAGTCAATCTATTGTTATTTCATCAACAAATAAAAAACCAGGATTTCCTTTTCCATTATGCCAATCTGGAATTTGATCTTCAGATAATGCTATTATTCTTACATAACGGGCTATAACAGATTTAAAAGTCAATTTATGATTGTATATGCCGTTTCTATCAGTTTCTTTCATTACAGGATAATCTTCAGATGCTACTTTAGTAAAATTTTTTCCATCTTCTGATACTTCTACTGAAAGCCCTTTTGTATCAAATATCCAATCTCCTTTCTCTACGCATGTAGAAATTGCCACATTAGATATTTCTATCGGTTGTTTTAAATCAATAGTTACATCCATATCATTTTTATAGAAAGCAATCCAGCGTCCAGTTTTATAATTACGATTTCCTTTTAAACCATCGATCAATGTAGTAATACCTTTGTACATATATTGTTGGTTTACAGGTTGGTTTGCTACTATTGGTTTCATACTTGATTTGCTAAAACTGATTTTCTCTGTAACAGTTTGGCTATTGCCTGTAGGACGAATTGCCAATGCGGTTAAAGTTGCATTCTCTTTTATTTTTAATAATCCTTCATATATTGATGAGGAGGCTGTTGGTTCACTACCGTCTAGTGTATAATAAATCGTTGCATTATCAATGGTAGACAATGTAACATCAAGTGTCCCTTCTGTTGTGTTTGGCGTGAAATCTGTGGTTACATCAAAAACATGTTTTGCATAATTATACCCTTCTGCGTCATACCATCGAATTAATTGAGGAAGGCGAGTAAGAAAGTCTTTGTAATTTTTCTTTTCTGGCATGGTCCATTGAACTTCGCACAAAGCAGCCCAGCGAGGCAGTACCATGTACTGGGCATGAGAGAATGTTGGAATATATTCTGTCCATAGATTTCCTTGTACTCCAATAATGTGCTTTTGTTCATCAGTTGTAAGTGAGGAGGGCATTGGTTCATAACTATATACTCTCTCAATTGGAAGAAATCCACCAATAGCCAAGGGCTCATTTTCTGTATCTTTACTCTGATAATAGTCTAAGTATAAATATGTATTAGGAGTCATAATAACATCATGTCTTTGCTTGGCTGCTTCAATGCCGCCAGATTCACCACGCCAAGACATTACAGTTGCATTGGGGGCTAGTCCACCTTCTAAAATTTCATCCCATCCGATAATCTGCCGTCCATGTTCGTTTAGGAACTTTTCAGCATGATTGATAATAAAACTTTGTAAACGTTCTTCTTTTGTATGTTTGTTGTCAGATTGTAATTTCAATTCTTTGATTCGGGCTTGACATTTGGGACATTTTTCCCATTGCGTTTTTGGACATTCATCACCTCCTACATGAATGTATTCAGAAGGGAAGATATCCATGATTTCTGTTAGTACATCATCAATGAATTGTAATGTTTTGTCGTTACCAGCACATAATACATTGTCGGATACTCCCCATTGTCTCCAAACTTCATATGGGCCTCCGGTACATCCCAATTCTGGATAAGCAGCAAGAGCAGCCTGCATATGTCCAGGCAAATCTATTTCTGGAATAACGGTTATGTAACGTTCTGCTGCATATTCAACAATTTCTTTTGCTTGTTCTTGGGTGTAAAAACCTCCATATGGTTTTCCATCATATTTACCAGAATTACGCCCAATTACAGTTTCTGTTCTTTTGGATCCTACTTCAGTTAATTTAGGATATTTCTTAATTTCAATACGCCATCCTTGATCTTCTGTGAGGTGCCAATGTAAACGATTCATATTATGTAAAGCCATCATATCAATATAGGTTTTCATTTCATCTATAGTGAAAAAATGACGGCCTACATCAAAATGTGCTCCGCGATATCCAAAACGAGGGTAATCATTTATTTCTACTGCTGGTAATGAGATATCAGTTCCTATTGAAATCGGTAATGATTTACGTAAAGATTGAATTCCATAGAATATTCCTGCTTCAGTAGGAGCAGTAATAGTAATATTTTTATCTGAAATTTTTATGCGATAAGACTCTTGATTTTTTGTATCAAGTCCTAATGATAATATGATAGCATTTTCTCCTTCTTTACCTTCTTCAATAGCTAATTCTTTTCCTATTGCAGTCTTAAAATATTCTACTAAAAATTCAGCATTACGCTTCATTTTTTCATTCCCTTCTGGATAAAGTATTTTTACTCTTGAATTTAGGATAAAAGGGTCCCCTTGTTCAGTCACAATTTCTTGTGGTAAAGGAATAATTTGATAATTTGCTTCTTGCTGTATTGACTGACAAGAAGCAAAAAGCCCAACAATAGCTGCGCATTTAACTGTATTAAAAAAGCATTTCATAAAAACATATATTAGTTAATAAATTAATTTCACTCTCAAGGGTAAATATTTCTTAGGTGTTTAATTGATAATATAGGCTTTTCTCCTTTTTTTATCAATGGTGATTCTATGATGATTTTTTTTTGTTTTCCAGGTAAGAGGTCAAAGAAATTATCACTGAAATGTGCTCCTTGTAAAGGTATCTCGATAAAGACATCTTTGGCTAATTTGGGAGAAGATAAAATAAGCTCGTATTTCCCATCTAAAACCTTTATTTTAGATGAAATCTTAGTCTGTGGTAGAGCTAAGTCTTTAGGCTTTCTGAAAAAATGGATAGTTTCTGCTAATATTTTCGCTTTTTGACTTTTAAGAGTTAGTTGCAAAAAACTATATTCTGAATATTCTTGTGATATTAATTGGGATATATTCGTTGTATAAATACATTGAGAAGTATTAGATCGGATATTTAAAGGATATAAGGTCTTTTTTTTACCTAATTGCTTCCCCTCAAAGTTAATTATTTTTATTTCTAGGCTTGCTTGATTTAGATTAGTTAGCAAATCTGAAATCAAATAAATATGTAGACTGTCTTTTTTTTGGATAGGATTTATTAATACGGGCTCAAAAGCACGTTGTACTTCATAATGTAATGCTTTCCAATTCCCATAATAATCAATACTTGACCATGATACTACTGGCCAACTATCATTCAGTTGCCAATACATGGTTCCCATGCAATATGGACGATTGCGCCGATGAGCTTCCAATCCGTGTCGTATTCCTTTACCTTGCAAGAGAAGTCCTACATATATAAAATCTTCAAACTTTTTAGGAACAATATAGTCTCGTTCCATATAAGTGCGAATTAATGAATTACCTATGCTACTTTTTTGATGAGCGGTCATCACTTCCGATTCTATCTGATAATCTTTAGGAGAAGCAAAAGTAGAAATCGTTTTCATTTCAGGAAATGATTGAAATCCAAATTCACTCATAAAGCGAGGAATATCTTCATCGGAAGATTCAAAAGGTTTTTTCCCATACCAAATTCCCCAATTATGGCTGTCTCCAATACTCCATGAATCAGGTTGTCCCCAGTTTGCAAAATATGGAGAACTATGTAAATAAAAACGATTAGAATCTAATTCTTTCACTTTTGATGGCAATAATTGATGAAATAAGCGTTCGTAACTTTGTAATAGCTCTTGATAGATTTCAGGCGTAAATTTTTTTTGATATCCCCAATATTTTAAAGCTTCTAAGATTTCATTGTTTCCACACCACATTGCTAAAGATGCATGATTACGAAGTCTTTTTATATTATAATCTGCTTCAACTTCCACACGTTTCATAAAAGTAGGATCTGAAGGATAGGGGGTGCAAGCAAACATAAAATCTTGCCAAATCAGAATACCATTTTCATCAGCTAAGTCATAAAAATAATCATCTTCGTAAATTCCTCCTCCCCACACACGTATGATATTCATGTTCGCTTTATGAATATCGTTGAATAAATTGCGATAACGTTCCTTTGTAACTGAAGGTAACATGGGATCTTGTGGAATATAGTTAGCTCCTTTGGCAAACATTGGGATGCCATTTACCTCGAAATAGAAAGATTCACCATCCTTGTCTTTATTATTAACTACGCGTATGGTTCGTAATCCGATGCGGTGAGATTTATTAGATACAATTTGACCATTACAAATTATTTGTGCTGTGAAGTTATATAAGGTTGGTTCTCCCCATCCATTTGGCATCCATCGAATAGGGTGATTTATTTCAATAGGCAAATTTATAGTATTATTTCCAGGTGATAATAGGACATTTTTTTCTGTTTCTGCTATCAAACTATCTTTTAAATGTACATAAATCTTTATTTTTACTGGTACTTTCTTGTTGGCATTTTCAATTGTTAGCTCATTGTAAATGTGAGCTATATTATCAGTTAATTGAGTCTGTCTGATATAATAATCGGATATAGTAGCCACATTGTAAAAATATAATGAAATAGGTCTCCAAATGCCACTAGTTACCATACGGATGCCCCAATCCCATCCATAGCTATATGGAGCTTTGCGTGTAAAAACACTCAGGTGCTTATCATGATGATCATTGTCGGCTGGATAATTGAATCCATTTGAATTATACTGGGGCAGAGTTTGTTTTATCGGGGAATGGAAGTATACATGTAAACGATTAATACCCTTCTTTAAAACTGATTTTATAGGAACTTTATAGCCTATAAACATGTTATCTGCTTTTAACAATAAAGATCCATTTAAATAAACATCTGCATAAGTATCAAGCCCATTACATAAAAGCAAAATATTATCGTATTTTAATTGTTCTTCGGTAATAATAAAAGATGTACGATATTCCCAATCTTCATTCTCTACCCATTGAATTTTAGATTCATTTGTCCCATAAAAAGGATCTGGTAATAATTTGTGGGAAATAAGGTCTTGATGAACTGTCCCAGGAACAATTGCTGATAGCCATTCATTTGTCCCTGCTTTAGAAAATTCCCATCCTTCATTTAAAGATAATGTTTTAGAAGTATCCCTATTTTGAGTCCAAGCGACTGTCGTACAGTAAAATAGAAAGTAAAATATGGCTTTGATTATTTTTCTGTTTAAAATATAACTCATAATAAATGCAGGAATAAGGATGTCAAATTATCTATTTAATAAATCTGTAAGTTTTATTGTCTGAAAGGTAATATGAGCAACGCTACTTTCATATAAAATGCCAACAGTCTCTTTATCAATCATTGTCAAGCAACTATATCCCCATCCTTCTGCTTCATCTAACATTAGTTGATATTCAGAAGGCCACGTCATTCCTCCATCAAGACTCAGCTTAATTGTCATATGATTTCTTCCTTTTTTAGTATTGGGATTAGAGAATAGAAGAAGATCTTTATTCAGTATATTGTCTTTTGCATTCACATGAATTAAACTAGCCATACATACTGGCTCTTGTAATGCATTTCTAGAAGATGGGTGTTCAGTCCATGTTTTACCAAGGTCTTTTGTTAAAGAAACGGCTCTACTTCCTCCTCGATTATCGCGCATATTTAGCATTAATACTCCAGGAGCCACCTCTGCTACTTGAGATTCTGTCGTATTGGTTCTTGCAAATTCGTGTATATTCCATGTTTCACCTCTATCTTTGCTATACATAATACCTGCATTAGGAATACGGTTAGCATCTATGAATTGTATAGGAAAGACTAGAGTACCATCTTCCATTGTAATTCCCCTTCCTGGCCCTTGAAGCAAAAAATACCAAGAGGAATCTTTGACTTGTTCTGTTATATTTATAGGCTTCGACCACGTTTTACCATCATCTGTACTTTTGGTCATGATTAATTGGGCTGTTTGATTTTTTTTTATTCCCGGATAAGAACTCCACCAAGCACGTTGATTCCCCATTCCATGTGTCCAAGCTGCCACAATCCATATTGTATTTGTCTTTGTGTCAACTAAAATGGAAGGATCACCAACTCCATTTTGTGCGGCAGGTAGGCCACCACTTTCTCCTAGTGAAAGTGGAAGTCTCATCTTTTCCCACGTTTTTCCCCCATCACTGCTACGACTTAACCCGATGTCTATATGTTCTTGCAAATCAACGCTACTATTATAACGAACATCGTAAACTCCTAATAATGTTCCTTTATTAGTTGTTACTAATCCAGGAATACGAAATGCTGCAGAACCATCATCTCCTGCATGGCGGACCCCTATTCCCATCCGGTGAACAATATTGGGAACTGATTCGAATTTATAAGGAATTTCTTTGCCATCAATTTTTATAGTCTGTATATATGAACGAATCTTTGTTTGTAAAGAAGTCTTTTTTTTCATTTGTAAGCTTATCCAAAAAAAGTTAGTTCCAGGGAATAAATTATAGTTCCCTCGTAATACGACTAATTCAGAAGGGCTCTTTACTTCAGCACATTTTATAGAATAAGAGGGGTTTGCGAATAATGTTTTCCCTGGTAAATTATTAGATATATATGCTACTGGCGCAAATTTTAACTTATTCTTTTCTTGGATAGCATCTGTCCCTCCATAATATAACTTAACTGATCTTATATTAGAAGTTTCATTGTTTTCGCTTAAGCGTAGGACAATTTCATCAAGTTTTTTATTAGTACTATCCGCATTAAAACGTATATAAAATAATATATTGTCTTCGCGCTCTATTAAAATAGGAATTTGCGTTTCATGTATGTGAATAGTATCTATAGCCTTTAGATCTATAAAGCACAAGAAAAACAATAAAAAGAAAAAGATTTTTTTCATGATTGGGGGTAATTGATTGGTTTAACGGGGCTAAAGATAGCCATTTTTATTTAATCCAGCTTATGTCTATTTAAGAATTGCGATATAATATTTCAAATATATCAATAAATCTACCTAATCAATCAATTTGATTACATTATAATATGGTTGCAATTTAAAATGATATATAAATAGAGTGCATTAATGTTTTGCTGTATTTTTAATAAAAGAACTATTTTCTTTGCTTTTTCAAAATAAAGGTGTACTTTTGCATCCCGAAAATATACGCCGCTATAGCTCAGTTGGTAGAGCAACGCATTCGTAACGCGTAGGTCACCAGTTCAAGTCTGGTTAGCGGCTCTTCTTACTTTATTTTTTACATAATAGTATAATCTTCTCTTTTCTTTATTCTGATTTCTTTGTTTAGGCTAATCAAATTAGATTGTAAGTAATTTGATGCCTTTAGGTGGTTAGATATTGTGTTCTTATGTGGAATATTGTTGTTGGATAGTATGTTTATGATATGTTGTGGAAACGTGTAGATATATTATGTTTACTTTATAAAACTTTTTCTAATAAAAGAATATTCTCTTGTTTTAGGGGGTAAAATGTACCGTATAATATAATTTCATGTTTCTTTAAATGAAAATGCTATATAGAAATCATGAAATTTTATTTATAAATGTCGTTGAAGTTAAGTTTTACAAAGTACACCCTCAGGGATTCGAACCCTGGACCCACTGATTAAGAGTCAGTTGCTCTACCAACTGAGCTAAGAGTGCGTTAATTGTAGAAAAAGTACACCCTCAGGGATTCGAACCCTGGACCCACTGATTAAGAGTCAGTTGCTCTACCAACTGAGCTAAGAGTGCGTTAATTGTAGAAAAAGTACACCCTCAGGGATTCGAACCCTGGACCCACTGATTAAGAGTCAGTTGCTCTACCAACTGAGCTAAGAGTGCGTTAGTTTTTGATTTGCGGTTGCAAAAGTAGATCTTTTATTTTATTTCACCAAAGAATAATGCTTTTTTTTCTTGTTTTGTCACGTACTTCATTGACTATTGTTCGCTATATAAGGTCTCTCTATAGCGTAGAATTTTGATATTTTCATGGATAGAGTATCGATTTTAATGATTGATATTCTTTAATGCTTGTGTAAGTTTGGTTTTAAAAAGAATCTCGATATCTATCATTAAATGAATAATTTTCGAGATTCTCTTTATTATTCTATGTTTTAAAAACTAAAAATTAAAATAGTTTTTGGCATTATTATAGCTAATATCTTCAATCATTTGGCTAATACGTTCTATTTCGGCAATAGGAAGTTCTCCGTTTTCTACATCACGTCCTATGAGGTTGCATAATGTACGGCGGAAGTACTCATGTCGTGGATATGACAGGAAAGAACGCGAGTCAGTTAACATGCCGACAAAACGGCTTAGAAGTCCGAGTACAGACAAGGTATTTAGCTGTTTCTCCATTCCGTCTTTCTGATCTAAAAACCACCAGCCTGAACCATATTGAATTTTTCCAGGGATAGAACCATCTTGGAAATTTCCAATCATTGTGGCAATCATTTCATTAGAAGCAGGATTGATGTTATACAAAATAGTTTTTGTTAATTTATTTCTTGTATTTAGTCGATCTAGAAATTTTGCTAATGCTTTTGCTGTTGTGTATTCTCCGATAGAATCAAATCCTGTATCTGCTCCGATTAAATTGAACATCTTAGTATTGTTGTTTCGGATTACACCGTAGTGATATTGTTGTGTCCATCCTTTTTCCCAGTCCATTTCTCCCAATATGACAAGCATAGCGGATTTGAACTTTCGGATTTCTTCTATCGTTAATTTGTTTCCACCATATACTTTGTTGAAGATATTGTTGATTTCAATATCAGTGTAATCTTCTGCGTAGAATTCTTCTAGCCCATGGTCGGATAAACGACAACCTTGTTCTGCAAAAAAATTGTGACGCTTGCGAAGAGCATCTAGCATATCATTGAAAGTGGATATGGTAGTATTACTTACATTTGACAACTGCTCTATATATTTGCGGAAACAAATAGGATCTTCTACTGCCATTATTTTGTCAGGTCTCCATGTAGGTAGCATTTTTATTTCAAATCCACTTTCTCGAGTTTTAATATGGTATTCTAACGAGTCGATAGGGTCATCGGTGGTACATACAACTTCTACATTATAACGTCTCATCATACCACGAGCAGAATATTCTGGTAATGATAATTTTTCATTGCATTCTTCGTATATTTCGCTTGCAGTTTGAGGATTCAACAGTTTTGTAATTCCAAAGGCTGTTTTTAATTCTAAATGAGTCCAATGATATAGAGGATTACGGAAAGTATAAGGGATGGTCTCTGCCCATTTCTCAAATTTCTCCCAATCTGATGTATCTGTTCCTGTACAATAACATTCGGGTATCCCATTAGTTCTCATTGCGCGCCATTTATAGTGATCACCCCCTAGCCATATTTCTGTTATTGATTTAAAATGGTAATCTTCAGCTACCATTTGAGGGTTTAAATGACAATGGTAGTCTATAATTGGCATTTTGGCTGCATGATTGTGATATAATTCCTGTGCAGTTTGAGTTTGCAACAGGAAATTTTCATCCATAAAGTTTTTCATTCTTAAATTCTTTAATAATGAGGTTAGATTTATGTTTTATATATAAAGTGATTTTTAGTCTTATTATGTTAGACCGTTATCGAACACAAATATAATATTTTTATTGAATGCGATGAAATATCCTACGGGAATTTGCAATATTTATGTTTTGTACTGGCAGAAAATATTGAGAAGATAATTAGTGAAAAGAATCTGATGATAGAGGAAGAATTAAGAATTTATTATGATATAACACTATTTATGTGGTAAAAAATATTAGGAATTATACTGTTGTATGTAAGATAAAAGTTGTGGCTCCAATAGTAATGATAGCTCCTTCTTCAATAGGTATGCGGTCTTTACTGTTCAATAAAGTATTCATTAAAAAGGTACCGGTAAGACTAGCGGCATCTCGCAAAGTGTATGTTATTTTGCCTTGCTCATTATATTTTACATTGATAATACAATGGCGGCGGTCCATACTCATATCGTTGCTTTCGATAGGTGTGTTAATGACTGTTCCTACACAACGCCGTCCTATAATATTATCTCCTTCATAAAGAGGAAGCACCTGTTTAAAACAGAATATATTTTCAATTACGGTGATATGGCCCAATTCTTTTTTTTGATTTGTTATATTATGCCTAGGTTTATCATCTTTATTAATACTACTACTGTCTTTACCGAGACGAATCTTGAACTGTTTTCCACAATGTTCACATACAAATACTAAAGATTGACCTGCGGTGTATCTTGTTTCGTCAAATCGCAAGTAGTTTTCACATTTAGGGCAACGTATTCGTTTCATTGCTTTTATTTTTGCGGTGTCAGTAACCAAGCGGTTTGGTAGGATTGGTTCTTTCTTAGTTCAATTAATTCTTTTATTGCACTAGCGTGATTGTCAAATGAATGAATGCTTACGCGTATTTTGCCATTATTGTTCAATACGGTTGCTTCACCAAACCCCTTTTCTTTTAAGTCATTTACCATATTTTCAGCATCCTTTTTGCTAATTCCTCCAGCTACAATGATGTGAAAAAGTGTATCCTTATTTGTTTTATTAAAAGTTGCAGTTGTATTATTTTGCTTTCCTATATCAATAGGCTCTTTAGCTAAAGATTCATTAACTGCTATCTTATTTTCTTTCTGAGATAAAATATCTATAGTTTTTGATTGTTGTAGAACATTGTGGGGGCGTGATATTTTCTGTGGAGTTATAATAGTTTTCTCTTCTATTTGCTCAAATAATTCTTTGGGCAATAGTTGGGCATAATTATTAGATATATCTGTATTTTTAATAGGAATCGAAAAAGCAAAAAATAGAATGAAAATAGCTGCTATTGCTACGGCATTCCGTAAAAAAATATGTTCTATATTATGTACTGTTTTTTTCTTTGTAATGGATGAATTTTCGCTGAGTGCAATTCTTTTCCCTTTGTCTATACTGTTGAGCTTTTCTATTTCAAATGGTGCTAAACCATAGAAAGCAATGGGAACAGTCGTATTATTGTTCGGAGTGAATTCGTACTGTCCATTTATTGTATAATGTATTTCTCCGATGTTGTTCAATGTGATTTTTCCCTCTTTGTGAAGGATTGTAACCAGTTTAGCTAATTCATTATTAACTATTTGTGTCGCATCAGAGAAACTAATATTATAGGCAGACATATATGATTGTATCAATAATCCATCATTTATTCGTAATTGTGGATTAAATCCAATGATGCGCGCAGGAGGTAAAAATAAATGTTCCTTTTCTGCATAAGATGCTGATGTGTAATGAACTATGAATCCTCCAAAGTTAGGAATTATTACACAATCATTTTCAGATAAAAGCTTCTCTATATGTTGTATTAATTCAATCATGTCTGCAAAAGTACGAGATAATTTGAATATATCCCAGAAAAAGCTGCGAAAAAAACACTACTTTTGCAGTGTTAAAATAAAAACTCATTCGTAATTATGAATTATATACAGACGGAAATAGAAGGAGTATGGTTAATAGAGCCTAAAGTGTTTATTGATGAAAGAGGATATTTCATGGAAGCATTTAAACAAGAGGAATTTAAGGCTAATATAGGAAATATTAATTTCATACAAGATAATGAATCAAAATCTTCGTTTGGAGTTTTGCGTGGATTGCATTATCAGAAAAATGAATTTAGTCAGGCAAAATTAGTTCGTGTGATAAAAGGAGAGGTTTTTGATGTCGCTGTAGATTTAAGGCAATCTTCTCCTACATTTGGAAAATATGTGGGTGTATTGTTAAGTGAAGACAATAAGAGGCAGTTTTTTATCCCACGAGGCTTTGCTCATGGTTTTGTCGTATTAAGTAAGGAGGCTATTTTTACATATAAAGTTGATAATACATATGCTCCTCAGGCAGAAGCCTCTATTATGTATAATGATAAAACCTTGAATATTGATTGGCCGTTGGCTGAATCAGAAATGATTTTATCTCAGAAAGACCGTCAAGGAGTAGCATTTAAAGATGCTGTGTATTTTAAATAAAGATGATGTCAATATAACGGATATGAGGATTGCAATTGTTGGAACTGGATATGTCGGACTGGTTACAGGAACATGTTTTGCCGAAATAGGTGTAGATGTTACTTGTGTAGACACTAATGAGCAGAAAATAGAAATGCTCAAGAGGGGAATTATTCCAATATATGAGAATGGGTTGGAGGAAATGGTCCTTCGGAATATGAAAGCTAAGCGATTAAACTTCACGACATCTTTGGAAAGTTGTTTGGATGATGTTGAAGTGGTTTTTAGTGCAGTTGGGACGCCACCGGATGAGGATGGTAGTGCAGACTTAAGTTATGTGCTTGAAGTTGCTCGTACAATTGGGCGAAACATGAAGCAATATAAATTGGTCGTGACAAAGAGTACTGTTCCTGTTGGCACTGCTCGTAAGGTCCGTGCGGTTATTCAGGAGGAACTGGATAGAAGAGGGGTTCATATAGAATTTGATGTAGCTTCTAATCCGGAATTTTTAAAAGAAGGGAATGCAATTAATGATTTCATGAGTCCCGATCGTGTGGTCGTAGGAGTTGAATCAGAACGGGCAGAGAAATTAATGACTAAGTTATATAAGCCTTTTTTATTAAATAATTTTCGTGTCCTTTTCATGGATATTCCATCCGCTGAGATGACTAAATATGCAGCTAATTCGATGTTGGCAACCCGTATTAGTTTTATGAATGATATTGCTAATCTTTGTGAACTGGTAGGTGCTGATGTAAATATGGTTCGTAGCGGAATAGGATCAGATACTCGTATTGGAAGAAAATTTCTATATCCTGGTATTGGATATGGTGGTTCATGTTTCCCAAAAGATGTAAAGGCATTGATAAAAACTGCAGAACAAAATGGATATGTGATGCGTGTACTTCAGGCTGTAGAAGAAGTAAATGAGTCACAGAAAGGTGCTTTATTTGATAAATTGTATAAACTGTTTAATGGAAACTTGAAAGGTACTAAAATAGCGTTGTGGGGATTGGCATTTAAGCCTGAGACAGATGACATGCGTGAAGCTCCATCTTTAATATTGATTGATAAGTTATTGAAAGCAGGCTGTCATATTAGGGCTTATGATCCTGCTGCTATGGAGGAATGTAAACGCAGGATAGGGGATGTGATTTATTATGCTCGTGATATGTATGATGCTCTTCTTGATGTTGATGCACTAATGCTGGTTACAGAGTGGAAAGAGTTCCGTTTGCCTTCGTGGGCAGTAATAAAGAAAACGATGGCACGTCCAATCGTACTAGATGGACGCAATATATATGATAAGAAGGAGATGGAGGATCTTGGCTTTGTTTATTCATGTATAGGACGTTAATTCTTAGCCTCACTCTCTATTGTGAGTAAAAAACATTCCAATGATTGGCAGGTCTAATCAGGGACACTCAGTAAATAGTATAAAATTAGCCAACTAATTCATACACAATGTATTGTGAGTTAGTTGGCTTTTTTGTATCTTTAGGTATTCCCCCGAAAATAAGGTTTGGCAGCCAAAACGGGGGAAATATCCCAACAAAAAGATATGGCTAAGATACAAAATATTTCAGAAATTCACCCTACTTTGGGCTTTACAGAATTTGATGTTCTGGAAAAATATCGCAAGAGTTTTAATGAGAGTGAGCTTGGCAGGCTTCACTCGGTGTTTCCGTTTGAACGTATGGCAAAAGCCGCAGGCCTATCGGAACATCGTCTTGGGCGCAGGAATATCTTCAGCCCTGCGGCGAAGATTGCCCTCATGGTCCTAAAGGCGTATACCGGATTCTCCGACAGACAGCTGGTGGAACATCTGAACGGCAACATACACTATCAGATATTCTGCGGAATCATGATAGCCCCGTCCTTTCCTATAACCAACTACAAGATAGTCAGTGCTATCCGTAATGAGATGGCATCCCGTCTTGACATTGAATCCCTCCATGGAGTGCTGGCCTCACACTGGAAACCTTATCTTGAGAACCTTCACGTGTGCATGACTGATGCCACATGCTATGAAAGCCACATGCGTTTTCCGACAGATATGAAACTCCTCTGGGAAAGCCTCGAATGGCTCTACAGGCATATCTGCAGGCATTGCTGGGAACTCGGCATAAGACGTCCCCGCAACAAATACAGGAATGTGGCGGAGTCCTATCTTTCCTATTGCAAGAAAAGAAAAAGGAAGGCTTCAAGAACACGGATGCTCAAGCGTCGTATGATCAGACTTCTTGAAAAACTCCTCATACAGAGGGATGAAATTCACCGGGAGTACGGAGCCTCACTCCGGTATACCCGGGATTACCGGAAGCGTCTTTCCATCATCAGAAAGATTCTTGTACAGGAGAAGGAAATGTTTGAAGGACGGAAAGTCAGTGACCGCATCGTCAGCATTGACCGTCATTATGTACGTCCAATAGTAAGAGGAAAGGAAACAAAATCCGTTGAATTCGGTGCAAAGGTTAACAACATACAGATAGACGGTATATCGTTTATCGAACACCT
>CALUOO010000006.1 GCA_944322345.1 uncultured Bacteroides sp.
CCTTAGCTCAGTCGGTTAGAGCATCTGACTGTTAATCAGAGGGTCCTTGGTTCAAGTCCAAGAGGAAGAGCAAAAAGAGATTGGCAGTAATGTTGATCTCTTTTTTTGTTTTCATATCCCCCTAAGAACATTCATCACACATTTAATCAAACAAATTATGGAACCAGAAATCCAACTCAACGGACACAATAAGCAGGAATATCCTCCCATGCATACCGCAGAGCATCTATTGAATGCCACAATGGTAAAAACATTCGGCTGTCCACGTTCACGGAATGCACACATCGAACGTAAAAAAAGCAAATGTGATTACCAATTACTTACCTGTCCTACAATAGAACAGATTCAATACATAGAAGACACAGTGAACGAGGTTATCCGAAAGAATCTTCCGGTTACCACAGAATTCATGACGCAAGAAGAAGCTGCTTCAATAGTAGATCTTAGCAAACTGCCGGATAATGCCAGCCAAACACTGCGTATAGTACGTATAGGTGATTACGATGCTTGCGCTTGCATTGGTCTGCACGTAAGCAACACATCAGAAATAGGAACCTTCAAGATTATCAGCCATGATTATAATGACAGCACACATACATTGCGTCTACGATTCAAACTAACAGAATAACAGAATATCATCATCGAAAAAGAAATTCAACTACATACCATACAAAAATGGCATAAAACAAGACATATATACTCCATATTACTGACATATTGTCAATAAAATAAATAAAAAGTCTTTGGCACAAGGTTTGCAATAATATTAGCGAACAGCGGGTTCGGAAATCAACCACGAGAAGTGATACAAAAACCTCTCAAAGAAGAACAGAAGAACCAAAGTTCATATAGTAAACCGAATGTATAACTTAAAGATAGGAGACTTTGATTATGATGCCTGTAAGAAGAACTCAGAACTGGTTACCAAGTATCTTTGATGATTTCTTTGATAACGATTGGATGGTAAAAGCTAATACAACTGCACCTGCCATCAATGTATTAGAAACTGAAAAAGAATACAAAATTGAATTGGCAGCTCCGGGTATGACAAAGGATGATTTCAACGTCCATATTGATGAAGACAATAACCTTGTCATTACAATGGAGAAGAAAGCCGAGAACAAAGAAGAGAACAAGGAGGGACGTTACCTGCGTCGCGAGTTTTCATACTCTAAGTTCCAGCAGACAATGATTTTGCCAGAAAATGTAGATAAAGAAAATATCTCTGCAACAGTAGAACATGGTGTACTGAATATTGAATTACCTAAACTTTCTGCTGAAGAAATCAAAAAAGCCAACAGACAAATTGAAATCAAGTAAGGGATAAACTTACCTGAGTAAGATTAAAATAAGCCCTAGAAGCACTTCTGCCTCTAGGGCTTATTGTTTTTATACCGAGATTTCTCCTGTATCTAGGTCTCAATCTACCATATCCAGAAAACGCCCCTCTATATCTAGGTTCAATATAATCCGTCACAGGTTTTCCTTCGATATGCATTCTACCGACATCCCCATCTCGAGCATCCCGACACCCCCATCCCGGTATTACCGACATCCGGGTGTCGGAATGACTGACATCCGGATGTCGGCAAATATTCTGTTACATCAGATAAAAGAAGTAATAGCAATAGATTCCCCGATTACTTGCAGGGAAACGAACAAACGGCTACTTTTGCTGATCATCAAAACAAGATCATCTTCACATAACAACAAAAGATAAGAATATGAAAACATATAAAGTAGGAATCATCGGAGCGGGTAGCATTGCCCGTGCAATGGCCGCTACACTGGCTGGTATACAACAAACAGAATGCTATGCCATCGCATCACGCAACAAAAACAAAGCCGAAGCTTTTGCACGTGAATGGGGATTCAGCCATGCATACGGTTCATACGAGGAACTAGCTTCTGACCCGGAAGTCGACCTGATCTACATTGCCACTCCCCACGCCATGCATTACGAACAGGCACGGATGTGTATTGAAAACGGCAAACCCGTATTGTGTGAAAAGGCCTTTACTGCAAATGCAATGCAGGCAGAAGCCCTGCTACAGTTTGCCAAAGAAAAACAGGTGTTCATCACCGAAGCTATCTGGACACGATACATGCCTCTGTCGGGACAAATCATAAAACTGGTTCAGAGCGGCATCATCGGAAAGCCCTATATGCTAAGTGCCAACCTCGGTTATCCCATCCGCCACGTAGAACGCTTGCAAAGACCTGAACTTGCAGGAGGAGCACTCCTTGATGTCGGTGTCTACACACTAAACTTTGCGGCCATGATTTTCGGCAAAGAGATTGAACGTACTGTGTCCACCTGCATGAAGACAGAAAGCGGAGTCGATGCCCAGAACAACATCGTACTCTATTTCCCGGGAGAGCGTATGGCAACACTAAGCAGTTCGATGTATGCACGTACCGACCGGCAGGGCATCATATCGGGAGACAAAGGACACATCATTGTAGAAAACATCAATAACCCACAAAAAGTACAAGTGCTCGACAATGATTACCATATCATCGAAGAACACCGCGCCCCCAAACAAATCACCGGATACGAATACGAAGTGTATGCCTGCCTGGAAGCTTTGGAAAACGGTTGGCTGGAATCTCCATTTATGCCACACGAAGAAACAATCCGAATCATGAGGCAAATGGATGAGCTGCGAAATCAATGGGGAATCAAGTATCCTTTCGAGTAAAAAAACGGAAAAACAATCATAATCTTATAAACAACTTTTACTGACATGAACAAGAAACTACTGCTATTATGCCTGCTACTTATTTGCGGGCTTTGTCACACAGCAGGGAAAACCACCTTTAAAGTGCTGCAAATGAACCTGTGGCATGGAACAACCAAAGTACCAGGAGGAGAACAAGGAGTGATAGACATTCTGGAACAGACAGACCCTGATGTGGTATTCTTCTGTGAAATCAGAGACGGGCGCACATTCATTCCCAAGCTTATTGAGGAGATGAAAAAACGAGGAAAAACATATTACGGAGAAACATTCGATCTGGCTATTGGCATATTGAGCAAATTCAAACCGGACAGCATCCAGAAAAGCTGTATCGTTCCCGGCGACGAGGGACGGGCGATGGTGAAATTGCTGACTACCGTCGAAGGACAACAGATTGCATTCTATTCCTGCCATTTAGACTACACCCATTATGAATGTTACATGCCCAGAGGATACAGCGGTACCACATGGAAAAAGATAGAACAGCCCATCACGGATGAGCAAGAAGTGCTGAAAGCTAACAGACTCTCTTTCAGAGATGAATCCATACGGGCGTTTATTCAGGCCGCACAAGCAGACATGGCACAGGGGCGCGCCGTGATTATGGGAGGCGACTTCAACGAACCTTCCCATCTCGACTGGCAGGAAGACACCAAAGATTTATGGGACCATAATGGTGCCGTTATCCATTGGGACTGCTCCATGTTGCTTCACGAAGCCGGTTTCAAGGATGCCTACCGGGAGAAACATCCCAATCCGGTACGCTGTCCCGGATTTACCTTCCCGGCTGGTAACAGACTTGCCGAACAGGCTAAGCTTGAGCGATTGGCATGGGCACCCGAAGTTGACGAACGCGACCGCATTGATTTCATCTACTACTGTCCGGCTGGTACAGGACTATCCATGAAAGACTGCACATTGATAGGTCCTTCGGAAACCGTGTTAAGAGGAAAAATTGTCGAGAATGATTCCAAAGACAAGATTCTGACTCCCGACTGCGTATGGCCGAGCGATCATAAAGGAAATCTTGCCACCTTCCGGATAAGGGGCAAATAGCATCTGCTGACAAAAAATGACCAAGAGGCTGACTTCCAGTTTTTGCTGAGACAGCCTCTTGTCTTATATGAAATAAGCATACCTATTCCGCTACAGCCAGTGTAAGTACACTAATCCGTACTCCTTCTGCTCTCATCAGCGCTGAACAGCAGGAGGCGATGGTAGATCCGGTAGTCAGCACATCGTCTACAACCAACACATGTTTTCCCTGCAGGCCGGAAGAAGCGGAGAGTTCGAAGATTCCTTCCACATTCTCCCAACGTTCAAAAACAGACTTACGGGTCTGCGTCTCGGAGTTTTTCCGTCGAACCACAACTTCATAATCCGTCGGAATCCCTGTTACGGCTGTTATTCCCCGAGCTATCCACTCACTCTGATTATATCCGCGGGCAGATTGCCGTTTTTTATGCAACGGGACAGGAACAATCAAATCGACGTCCTCAAAAAAACCGGAAGGCATCAGCTCGGCAGCCATATACTCCCCCATGGTTTTACCTATCTCTTTCCGTCCGCCATACTTCAACCGATGCAGAATAAACCGGTAATCACTCCCTTTCCGATAGAAAAAATAAGAAGTTGCCCTGACTAAGGGCAACTTACCCCAGAAGAGCTGTTCCACCGGATTGTCTTTCTGAAGATGATAATTGGTACGTGGCAAATGCATATTGCATACCATACAGATCTCCTCCTCACCTTTTGCCAAAGGTTGTCCGCACACCACACAACAGCGGGGAGAAAACAGAGAGAGACATGCCTCTAACCACTCTCTTGCGACTGATATCCATCCAGCCTTCACTATCCTATAAATTTAGTGGGAGCATTTTGGCCAACAATTCCCGATACAACGAATGCAAGTGTCCGTTGGTTGCAATAATGTGGTGTCCCTCCATAAAGTTGGAATTTCCGTAAAAATCGGTTACTTTACCACCAGCTTCCATCACAATCAATGCTCCCGCCGAATAATCCCACCGGTTAATGAAAGCCTCTGCCCAAGCGTCATAGCGGCCATTAGCAACATAACAAATTGCAGCTGCAGCCGAACCGTTCATACGGATACCACCCACTTTGCCATACAGTCTGTCAATCAGATGAAGAGCAGTCTGCTTATATTGGAGATGATTATAGGGAAGTTCGGCAAAAACAAATGCTTTTTCTGCCTCTCTGACATCAGATACATGTATCTTTGCACCATTCAAGAAGGCTCCTCCCCCCTTTCCAAGCATAAAAGCATTCGTCGCGGCACGGCTCATACACCACTCCAACAAGCAGTTCTTCTGTACTACGCAACGCAATGCTTACACAATAGGGTGACTCGTCGTGTATGTAATTGGTCGTACCGTCCAGCGGATCTATTACCCAGTAATAAGTTTCTCCCCGATAAGTGGCCGAACCTTCTTCGGTAATAAAACCTGCTTCGGGCAAAAGGGCAGACAGTGCACCGACTATTCTTCGTTCCGACTCTTTGTCAACATAGGAGACATAATCGTGCGCCTGCTTTTCTTCTACACACTCACGACGGAAGTGCTTCCGCTCTTCCCGCAGAAAATGTCCCGCTTCCGTCGCAATACGGCAGACAGAAGCGGCAAGTTGTTGCAAATTCAGCATACTGTCAAACTAATATGTCTATAAGTTTCCTATTTTTCTTTATAGTTCAACATCCAGCAGCACCTTTCCTTTTGTATTCAGCACTCTGATTCTCAATGAATCTTTCCGCTTTTCCAGCACCATCACCGTTGCGCTGTCCATCTGATAACCTCCACCGATAACTACCGGGAAGTTATTCCCCAATTCCCCTTTCGGGTGATAAGCATACCGGTGAGTGTGCGCATTGATACAGATGTCAAACGGAGCTTTTTCCAGCAAAGGCATCCACAAGTCGGCACAAAGATTCTTGTTACATCCATACAAAGGAATATGATGCAGAAGTATACGCTTGTTTGCTTTCTTGAAGGCTTTAGACGACAGTTCCTGCTTCAGGAAATCCACTTGTTCGTGCCGCAGTTCTGTGAAATCATTCAAGCCGGAATATTCAGGATGTGTGTCTTCTTTATCCTCTCCACAGTCGAGCATCACAATACGTGTGTCTCCCCAGTTGAAAGCACCGTATGTCTTTCCGCCCACATAGTCGAAATGGTCGCGCAGCCCGACAGAATAGGCATTACGGATTTCATGATTGCCACGAATATAGAAAGCCGGAACACGGCTGCCATGAATGCCCTTTGTCAGCTCGGATATAAAATAGGTGGCCTGTTCGTGACTGGCAGGATCGTCGATACAGTCGCCGTTGAACACGACAAAGTCGGGCGACACATCAGACACTTGAGCACACAGTGCACGGAAAGTCTCGCCACGCTGGTGAAGGTCGTTGAACACCAGTGCGGTGAAGGAGTCTCCCGCCGGATCGGGTAGTGTGAATTCGTAGAACGGCGACCGGGCTGTATTTCCAAACGCCTTCTGGTATGCCTTATAAAGCAACATCTCCTGCGAACAGAGGCGATAATAATACTTTTGCCCCGGCTGCAGACCATCTATGCGTATCTTGTGCATCAGATTGTTGCAAAGTGTCTGTCCGTTGATCAGCGTACGGACGCGCTGCAGCTGTGTGGTATCGGTTCCATACTCTACCCACGAATAGGTAGGAACATTGGTTTCCCACATCACCGTCATTCCCCCGTCAGTCGGATTTTGCAGATAAGGTTTCGTACGGAAGATTTTTTCTGCCTTCACGGCCATTCTCAGTTCCACCTGTACGGGACGATGATCGGATGCCACCGGTTCGTCCACCACCTTTGACGAAAGACATACAAAACCTTTGTCGCTTTTCTTGGCAACAGCAATATAGTCTATCGTCCTGTCTGGAGCAGAGGCAGGGAAAGTGAAGTGTTTCGGATTGGAAAGCAGGCGGAAGTTCTTCTGAAGCTCAGCCGTAAACCGTGAACCGGGTTCGTCATTCATGTCTCCAGCCAGAAAGAACGGCTTGTCATAACCGGATGCCACTTCTGTCAGCACCCGTAGCGACTCCATCCGGTCTTCCTCCGTCAGCGAAAGGTGGACACAGCAATACACAAAGTCTTCAAACTCGGCAAGCAGCAATGTCCGTTTTTCCTCCCGTCCGGGCAAAGGCAATGTCCGGATCTGCAAAGGTGTCTGCCTGCTCAGCAGACCGATACCATACTTGCCTCCGTCATACTCGATAGCCGGAGCGAAGAAAGCTTTCATCTGCGTCCGTTCCGCAATCTCTCCTAGTACATAGCGGTTCTCGCTGCGTGCGGTCATGCTGTCCGTTTCCTGTATAGCCACCACGTCGGGAGCCGCATTCACAATTACATTGGCAATCCGTTGATAGTTACGGACATTGTCCAGTCCGTTCGCATTCCGGATATTGTAGGTCATCAGTTTCAGCGGTTGCTGCGCACGGGCGAAAGAGCCGCATACCGCCATACATGCCAAAAGCAAAAAGAAGTTTTTCATGACATAATTTCTTTTGAATAGTAAACACTCGGTCAAAGGTATGGAAAATAAGAGGAGCGGACTTCTCCCCTTATTCTTTTTTAACCTATCAGAAAGAGAAAACGACCTGTTAAAATGGTGTTCTCTATCCTCTAATATACCCCGTTTGTCAGCTAACCTTTCCCAACGTGACAGCTAACCTTTCCCAACGTGACAGCTAACCTTTGCTGACATGTCAGGCAACCTTTCCCAACACGTCAGCTAACCTTTCCCAACAAACCGCCCAACCCCTCCCCTTTTTCTACATCAAAAAAAGCCCTCCTATCCCATCAGTCCCGTCGGTTTTTTCCGTATCTTTACCCACGAAGAAGCGAACGTTTTAAGTAAAAATATTTATGAAACATCCATTTTCTCAATTTCTATATTGCCCCGAATGCGGTTCTACCCGTTTCGAAATCCACAATGAGAAATCAAAAGCATGTGCCGATTGTGGCTTTGTCTACTATTTTAACCCCTCTGCCGCCACAGTGGCATTCATTCTGAACGAAAAAGAAGAACTGTTGGTCTGCCGCCGTGCCAAAGAACCGGCCAAAGGAACACTCGACCTTCCGGGAGGATTCATCGACATGTACGAAACGGCAGAAGAGGGAGTAGTCCGCGAAGTGCTCGAAGAGACCGGACTGCGGGTGGAACAGGCAATCTATCAGTTCTCGCTCCCCAACATCTATGTCTATTCGGGATTTCCGGTACATACACTCGACATGTTCTTCCGTTGCAAGGTGGAAAATGCCGCACGGCTCACCGCAATGGACGACGTGGCCGACTCTTTCTTCGTTCCCCTCGCGCAAGTCCGTCCGGAAGAATTCGGACTCGCCTCCGTACGGAAAGGAGTGGAGCGGTTTCTCCGTGAAAAAGGATACGACGGAAGCCAGAAAACAGACAAATTATAAAAACTCAAAAAACAAAAAATCCCCGAACGACCTGTTAACTCATTAACTAAAAACTTAAAACTTAAAAACTTAATTCGTATCTTTGTCACCATCATTCATGAAACGGCCACCGTTGCATAAACAGTTGATTATGAAAAAAAGAATTACCAGACTCATCTGTACAGCCTTGTGCTGTACTCCAATCGTAGGATTGGCACAAACGAGTAATGAAATCACATCCCCCGACAGGCTTTATCAAGAGGGCAAGGAACTTTTTCAGGGAAAGAACTATGCAGCAGCAGTGCCCTCGCTGAAGGCATTCGTCAAGCAAAAGCCATCGGCAAGTCTGCGGCAAGAGGCAGAATACATGCTGGTCTGCTCGGCATACGAACTGAAAGACAAAAACCGCATCACACTGTTGCGGCGCTATCTGGAACGCTATCCCGACACGCCGTACGCCAACCGCATCTATGCCCTGCTTGCTTCCTGCTATTTTTATGAAAACAACTACGACGAGGCATTGGCACTCTTCAATGCTGCCGATTTGGGATATCTGGGAAACGAAGAGCGGAACGAACGTACCTATCAGCTGGCAACCTGCTACCTGAAGACAGGAGACCTGAAAGAGGCAGCCATCTGGTTTGAAACACTGCGTGCCAGCAGTGCTGAATATGCTGACGACTGCAGCTACCACCTTGCCTACATCCGATATACCCAACGGAGATACAACGAAGCACTGAAGGATTTCCTCCCGTTGCAAGACCATCCCCGATACAAAGAGCTGGTACCGTATTACATCGCAGAAATCTATACAGTCAGCAAGAATTACGATAAAGCACAAAACGTGGCCGAAAGCTATCTGTCTGCCTATCCCGACAATGAACATACAGCCGAGATGTACCGCATTCTGGGAACTGCATACTACCACTTCGGGAAATATCAGCAGGCGGCAGACTCTTTCAGCAAATATACCGACAAAGAGCGTACAGCCCCACGAAGAGATGCCCTCTATATGATGGGACTCTCTTACTACCAGACGGGAGTGTACTCAAAGGCGGCCGAAGCACTGGCAAGAGTGACTACCGCCAACGACGCACTTACACAGAACGCCAACCTCAACATGGGACTTGCCTATCTGCAACTGGCAGAAAAGAACAAAGCCCGCATGGCTTTCGAACAGGCAGCCGCCTCCAACGCCGACATGAAAGTGAAGGAACAGGCGTCGTACAACTACGCTCTCTGTCTGCATGAGACATCATTCTCGGCATTTGGTGAATCGGTCACTGCATTCGAGCGGTTCCTCAACGAATTCCCCACTTCTCCGTATGCAGAAAAGGTCAGTGGCTATCTGATAGAGGTCTACATGACAACCCGCAGCTACGAGGCCGCACTGAAGTCTATCGATCGCATCAGCAAACCGACTCCCCGCATACTGGAAGCCAAACAGAACATTCTGTTCCGGCTGGGAACCCAGACGTTTGCCAACGCCGATTTTAATAAAGCGCTCAGTTATCTGAACCGCTCCATCGAACTGGGGCAATACAACCTCCAGTCTAAAGCAGAAGCATACTACTGGTGTGGCGAAGCATACTACCGACTCAACCGTATGACCGAATCGGCACGCGACTTCAAGGCCTACCTGCAACTGACAACCCAGCCCAAGAGTGAAATGTATGCCCTTGCCAACTACAATCTGGGATACATTGCTTTCCATCAAAAAGATTACACACAGGCAAACAACTATTTCCAGAAATATATCCAGCGAGAGAAAGGCGAAAATCGGGCAGCATTGGCTGATGCCTACAACCGCATCGGAGACTGTCACCTGAATATACGCGACTTTGAAGAGGCCAAACACTACTACGCACAGGCAGAGCAGATCAACACCTCGTCCGGTGACTATTCGTTCTACCAGCTGGCACTTGTCGCCGGTCTGCAAAAGGATTATAGCGGAAAAGTGACACTTCTGAACAGGCTGATTGGCAAATACCCCTCGTCTCCCTACGTAGTGAATGCACTTTACGAAAAAGGACGCGCGTATGTGCTGACAGAAAACAACCAGCAAGCCATCGCCTCCTTCAAAGAGCTGGTAGAGAAATATCCCGAAAGTCCGGTCAGCCGGAAAGCAGCAGCCGAAATCGGATTGCTCTATTATCAGAACGAAGACTACAACCGAGCCATCGAAGCCTACAAACAGGTGATACAGAAATATCCGGGCAGCGAGGAAGCACGTCTTGCCATGCGCGACCTGAAATCTATCTATGTAGATACCAACCGCATCGACGAGTTTGCAGCCCTTGCCAACTCTATGCCGGGAAACATTCATTTCGATACCAACGAGCAGGATTCACTGACGTATGTAGCAGCCGAGAAGATCTATATGCGCGGACGGACAGAAGAAGCCAAAAGCAGTCTTGACAAATATTTGCAGACATTCCCCGAAGGTGCATTCAGCCTGAACGCACATTATTATCTTTGCGTCATTGCTTATGAACAAAAGAACTACGAAATGGTGCTCCAACACTCGGGCAAACTGTTGGAATACCCCAACAATCAGTTCATCGAAGAGGCACTGGTAATGCGGGCAGAAGTACAGTTCAACCAGATGCAACTGGCCGAAGCACTGGCAAGCTACAAAATGCTGAAAGAAAAGGCCAGTGGAACAGAACGCCGCCAGTTGGCAGAAACCGGCATTCTTCGTTCGGCACACCTGCTGAAAGATGATGTAGAGACCATTCAGGCAGCAACCGAACTGCTGGGAGAAGCCAAGCTAAGTCCCGAACTGCAGAACGAAGCCCTCTACTATCGCGCCAAAGCCTACATGAGACAGAACGCAGGGCAGAAAGCGATGGCAGACCTGAAAGTGCTGGCAAAAGATACACGTAATCTCTACGGAGCCGAAGCCAAATATCTGGTAGCACAATCGCTCTACGATGCAAAAGAATATGCTGCAGCTGAAAAAGAGTTGCTTGGCTACATTGAACAAAGTACCCCGCATGCTTACTGGCTGGCACGCAGCTTCATACTGCTGTCCGATGTCTACGTCGCCATGGGTAAAACAATTGACGCACGCCAATATCTGCTGAGTCTGCAGCAGAACTATCCGGACGATCCGAACATCAACGAAATGATCGAGACCAGACTGAAGAAATTAGAGCCACAACAGGCTCCGGCAAACAACCAATAAGCAACAGTTTCCAAAGTAAAGAGATATGAAACGATCCATTTATATAGCAGGAGGAATCACGCTGGCAACACTTATGCCGTTCGCCCTCCAGGCACAGACCCAACAGACTAAAGACACCACTATGACACGTACAGTAGTAGTGGAGCAGGAATACAATCCGAACATCATGGATGCTTCGAAAGTAAACGTTCTTCCCAAGGTAGAAGAACCTGCCGTTGTCAAGAAAAAAGCAGAATATGCCGTCACTCCTCTCCCGGCAACAACTATCCCGATGGGAATGATGAGCCCTTACCTGATCAGTAAGATGCAACCCAATACCACACCGGGATACATACGTGCCGGATACGGGAACTATGGCAATCTGGATGTTTTTGCCAATTATCTTTTCCGCCTGTCGGACAAAGACAAACTGAATGTACGTTTCCAAATGGACGGAATGGACGGCGAACTGGACATGCCGGAAGAAAAACTGACATGGGACGCCTATTATTACCGTACACGCGCCAACATTGATTATACGCATCAGTTCAGCCGGATAGACTTCAATCTGGCGGCTAACTTCGGCCTCAGCAATTTCAACCTTGCACCCTATGAACCCGGGAAACAGAAGTTTACCGAAGGAGACTTCCACATAGGACTCAAGTCTACAGACGAAAGTTACCCGGTGCAATTCAAGGCAGAAACCAACCTGATGATGTACAACCGCCAGAACAACAATACCTTGTTGTTTAGTGACGCATTGGGAGAAACACAGATACATACCAAAGGAGTTGTCAGCGGAACTATCAGTGACGAACAGACCATCAACATCGGGGCAGACATACGCAACATCTTCTATACGAAAGATTTTAAGACAGAAGACCTGCCCGTATACGAAGACCGCACTACGCTGGCACTAAACCCTTATTATGAATTGAACAATGACAGCTGGCGACTGCACATCGGTGCCAATGTTGATTTCTCATTCGGAGCGGGGAAAACTCTGCGCGTATCACCCGACGTAACAGCCCAATACGTATTCTCCGACAGCTACGTACTCTATGCACAGGCTACTGGAGGAAAAATGGTGAACGACTTGCGCCGTCTGGAAAGAATCAGCCCTTACCTGCTTCCATTAGGTACCATCCATGACACCTACGAACAGCTGAATGCAACGATAGGTTTCAAAGCAAGTCCCTGCACCGGTCTGTGGCTGAATCTGTATGGAGGATATCAGGATCTGAAAGACGACGCCTTCCAGATGCAGCAGGCAGACGAAGAGACCGTCGACGGTGAAACCGCTTATTATCAGTTTCAGGATCTTGGCTTCACCAACTCACACAATGTTTATGCCGGTTTGAAAATCAGCTATGACTACAAAGATATTTTTGCTTTCACCATAGACGGAACCTACCGTAACTGGGACGCCAAAGAAGAATATGCCCTGTTGCTTAAACCTGCCTATGAGCTGAAATTCGACGCGACTTTACGCCCAGTCAAAGGCCTTGGCATCCACCTCGGCTATAACTATGCCGGACGTGAAGAAATAAAGGACTTGGGCAAATTATCTGCCATCAACAACCTGTATGCAGGTGCAGAATATAATGTATTCAAAGGTGTATCAGTCTATGCACGTCTCAACAATTTGCTGAATCAGGAATATCAATACTATCTGGGTTATCCGACCGAAGGATTCAATTTCTTAGGCGGACTAAGCTTCCGTTTCTAACTTTCTGTCAGCCTTTTCTATTAACCCGCAATGTATGTAGCTTTATTAGTGACATACATTGCGGGTTAATTTTAGGTACATATTTCTACATACAGGTATACATTTCATTCTTTTCCTCTCTAGCCACCATACCCTCACATAAGGCTATTTAAGGTTGATTATCAAGCAAAATATTCCTATTTTAGTCCTAAATCGCTTCTATTTATTTGTATACCTAATGTGGCAAATTTTAGACGTCTTTCTTATTTGCCATCTCTACATTTGCAAGTGAAGAAAAACAAAAAATAGAGTTATTACGTTAACCTTCTGTACAAAATGACAGTTCTTGTACACGAAGAGACATAATACCAGTAAAACAATAATTAATCTATGGTCATTCTTGACAACCAGTTAAACATATTATTATTTATCTCTAAGTTAAAACAGCATGAGAAACGCTTTTAATTTAAACGTAAGAGTCAGCTTTCTTATCATGTTTCTTTCATTCATACCTTTTATGTATGCCCTTCCTCCCGAAGGTATTACAATAAAAGGTAAAGTTGTGGACGATGCATTAAAAGAAGGCGTTCCCGGTGCAAATGTGTCTGTAAAGGGCACCACTATTGGAACAATTACCGACATGGACGGTAATTATACGCTTGATGTTCCAAGTAAGGAATCCGTGTTAGTTATCTCTTTTATAGGCTACGTTACCCAAGAGATAACAATTGGAAATCAACAAATCATCAATGTTACTTTAAAAGAGGATTCGAAAAGCCTCGAAGAAGTAGAGATTGTAGCGATTGCCTATGGTAATCAGGACAAGAAAATGCTTACCAGTGCGGTATCTTCTATTGGTACAGAAGAACTGTTAAAAACACCGGTAGCAAGTGTTACTAACATGTTGGCTGGCGCGTTGCCAGGTGTTTCTGCAGTGCAGACTACAGGACAACCCGGTAAAGATGCAGCTACCATTTTCGTACGTGGTTCTGGGTCACTCAACGACAGCCAGGCAGCACCATTAATTCTGGTTGATGGAGTTGAGCGAGAATTCTCCCAAATTGACCCCAACGAAATCGAAAGTATCTCAGTATTGAAAGATGCTTCTTCAACTGCCGTATTCGGTGTAAGAGGTGCGAATGGAGTAATCCTGGTAACGACACGAAGAGGTAAAACGGGCAAACCGCAAATCAGCGTGAGTACATCGCTCGATTTGCAACAGCCTATTTCTCTAGTCGAACAGACAGGAAGCTACGAATACGCCCGCTTCTGGAATATCAAACAGACAATGGACGGCGTTACCAATCCGAAGTTATATTTCACACCGGAACAGGTAGAGGCCTATCGTACAGGGTCTGACCCGATGATGTATCCCAGCATCGACTGGAAAGATTACATATTCAACAATCTATATCTGATGAGCCGTAACAACGTCAACATTTCAGGAGGTAGTGATGACGTAAAATACTTTGTATCTATCGGATACTTATATCAGAACGGTCTTCTGAAAGAACTTCCCGGTCAGTTGTACGACAATAACTATCGCTATAACCGCTATAACTACCGTGCCAATCTTGATGTCAATCTGACAAAAACAACCACTATGAAACTGAACATCGGTGGTAATTTAGGTAAAATCCAAGAACCTCGAAGTGTAGTTTCAGGTGATCAAAGTCAAGACCAGAACCCATGGGTCATTGCTCAAATCTGGTCGCATCCTTTTGCAGGCCCAGGTTTTATCAATGGCGTACGTACACTTGTCCCTAAGGATCTTGTTCCACTGGGTGAGGTTCTTCGTGATGGTATGTTCGTTTTCTACGGACAAGGATATAACCAGACATACGACACAACCTTAAATATGGATGTCGACATCACCCAGAAACTGGATTTTATCACTCCGGGATTAAGCGTCGGAATAAAAGGTGCCTACGACAACCGTTTCAAATTGAATAAAGTACGTACAGGAGGAAGTATCGAAAGCCAAACTGTATACTACAAATCTTATTTCGATACCAACGGTACTATGGCACAGACCGACCCTGACTACGACAAAACGCTTATCTATGTGCCAAGTAGTGAAGATACTCCCCTCAATTATTCAGAGAGTCAGGAACGGGCACAAAACTGGTATCTGGAAGGAAGAATCAATTATGACCGCACCTTCGGAGATCATAAAGTTTCAGGATTGTTCCTCTATAATCAGTCACGCAATTATTATCCAAGCACATATACCTATATTCCACGTAGCTATGTAGGAATCGTAGGACGTGCTACATATGCTTATAGAAGCAAATATCTGTTAGATGCCAACGTCGGATACAACGGTTCGGAAAACTTTGCACCCGGAAGTACCCGTTTTGGAGTCTTCCCATCATTCTCTGCAGGCTGGATTGCCAGTGCCGAAGAATTTATGGAGAAACAAGATGTTATTGATTATTTAAAGTTCCGTGTTTCTTGGGGACGTGTCGGTAATGACAAAGGAGTAGATTCTCGCTTTATGTACATGCCCGGAGTATGGAGTTCCTCAGGAAGTTATTCTTTCGGAGTAAACAATTCTATTTCACAAGAAGCAGCAGCTCTTTCATCTATCGGAAATCCAGCTGTTACTTGGGAAACAGCCGATAAGCAAAACTATGGTATCGATATCAAATTACTCGACAGCCGTTTATCTGCAAGTTTCGACTATTTCATTGAGCACCGTACCGGTATTCTGATTTCACCACAATCTACACCAGGTATCATTGCCATGTCATTGCCAAACTTGAACATCGGTAAAGTAAATAACCATGGTTATGAAGTATCGGTGGCATGGAATGACAATATTGGAGATAGCTTTAATTACTTCGTTAATGCCAACGCCTCATTCGCACGTAATAAAATTATCTATATGGACGAAGTTCCTAAACAATTCGGATACATGAACGAAACAGGCGGTTCTACAGGCCGACAGACAGATGTATACAAATATATACGTTTGTATCAATACAGCGACTTCATTGAAGGACCGGATGGAGAACTGACATTAAAGCCAAATCTTCCACAGCCTTACCAGAAAGTATATCCCGGCGATGCTATGTATGCCGACCTTAATCATGACAATATTATTGACGGCAATGACAAATGCGTAGCAGGTTATGCAACACGCCCGGAATATACCTTTGGATTGAATGCCGGATTTAACTGGAAAGGATTCAGCTTCTCTATGAACTGGGTAGGTGCAACCAACGTAAGCCGCATGTATGATATTGAATACCGCATTCCTTTCACCAATGCCGGAAAACGTGGATTGTTGACTTACTTCTATGATGGATGCTGGACACCAGAGAACCAACTGGACGCTGTTTATCCACGTGCATCAGAGACTTCTGAAAGCTGGAACTCGGAAGATTCAACATTGTGGTTGGTAGATGCTTCGTATGTCCGCCTGAAAAGTTTAAATCTTGGATATACTATTCGTGATAACCAATTCCTTAAAAAATTAGGAATCAATTCACTTGGACTGACATTCAGCGGTTATAACCTGTTGACCTTCTCACCACTTAAATATCTTGATCCGGAAAGCGATCCTGACCGTTTTGGAGCCTATCCGCTGGTTAAGACATACAGTTTTGGTTTAAATCTTAACTTCTAAAAAGAGCCTTATGAACAAACTAATGAAAAAGCTCGGAATTGCCTTAGGATGTTTAATAATAACATCTTCTTGCTCTGAGATAAGCTTTTGGGACAGCTTCCTTGGAGATCAGCCCGAAAGTTCTGGAGCAACTACCGAAGAGATGTTCTCTTCTAAAATAAACGCTGAGAAAGTTCTTACAAAAGCTTATACAGGATTACCATATGGTTTGCCTAGCAATTCACAAAAACTAGGTGACAACATCCTTGAATCACTGACAGACTTATGCTACAGTTTCCGTGATAACATTAGTGATGGACCTGTAAAGTACTATTACAACGGAGCACTTAGCGCCAACAACGTCCCTGCATTCAATTCAGCCTACCGCTATGGAGCAGAATCAGATTGGACTACTATCCGCTATGCATGGATGTACATTGAAAATGTAAATAAAGTACCCGACATGACTGCCAGCGAAAAAAGCATGCGGATTGCAGAGGCTAAAGTGCTGATAGCTCTTAGCTATTTCGAAATGTTGAGATATGTTGGCGGAGTCACCTGGCTGGATCATTCGGCAGACGTAAACGAAGCCATGAAATTTCCACGGATCACGTTCGCTGAAACTGTCAGCAAAATAGTGACCTTGCTCGACGAGGCTATCGGCGCAAATCTTCCATGGAAACAGGATGACATCAATGACGGACGTATGAGTAAAGCTGGTGCAATGGCTTTAAAATTTAAAGTACTGCAATGGGCTGCCAGTCCTACATTCAATTCAGATACAAAATGGCATCCTGAAGCAGATGAATATACATGTTACGGGAACTATAGCGACCAACGCTGGAAAGATGCGGCAGAGGCAGGAAAAGCATTCTTCGAAGAAGTGGAGAGACAAGGCCAATACAGTCTCATACAACCGACAGAAGAGACACACCGTGCCAGACGTTTGGCATACCGTCAATCCTATTACAACCGTGGTGGTTCAGAAATTCTGATCTCTACACGCAAAGGTTACGATGCAAACAGTGTACATAGTACTTATTATGGCCAACGCTATTATACAGGTCCGACACTCAACTATGTAGATATGTTCCCTTGGGCTGACGGTACAGATTTCCCCGAAGACTTTGACTGGACCAATCCTAGCCAACAGCCATTCTTCACCAAAGGGGATATGGGACCTACACGTGACCCTCGTTTATATGAGAATGTTGCATGTCCCGGAGACAGCTATTACAATGGAACAACCGCTCCGGTCTACATGAATCATGCAGATTATAAAAATGGTAGTGGTTTCTTAGTAATGAAATACATATTACAGCAAAATAGCGACCGTAGTCTGCCTGCTCATTGGGCACACACACGTCTACCTGAGATTATGCTGGGATATGCCGAAGTATTAAACGAAGTAAATGGACGTCCCAACGATGAAGCCTACAAACTAGTGAACGACATACGTGCTCGGGTTGGTCTTTCTGCATTACCTCAGAATCTAAGCCATGACGAATTCCTTGAGGCCGTATTAAAGGAAAGAGCACTCGAATTAGGCTTCGAAGAAGTCCGTTGGTTCGATTTGGTCCGCCGGAACCGGGCTGCCGATTTCACCAAAAAGCTCTATGGCTTAAGAAGCCGTGGTAACGACTTGAATAATCCTACTGAATTTACATTCGAGAAAGTAGAATTGGATGATCGCTATTGGGCTACTAACTGGGACACAAAATGGTATCTGGCACCTATTCCACAAGATGATATCAATAAAAATTATGGAATGACCCAGAATCCGGGCTGGTAAATGAGATGTTAACTAAATCAATAGAGAAATGAATAAACTAAATTATATATTTATCGCATTGCTTATGGGAGGTTCCATAACCCTCAATGCACAGACATCGGCAACTCATCCAGAGCATCAATTGTCCGATACACTGAGCATTGCTTATGGAATAAATGTATCCTCTCCTATAAGTACTTATTCTGTCAACGGAGTCAATGCTTCCGCATTTGAAAAGTCTCCGCAGGTAGATATCAGTAAAGCATTGTACGGGAAAATAGCAGGATTGAATGTATACCAAGGAACAGGTGCTTCTCACGACAACATTTCAAGTTTTTCCATACATGGAAATGCTCCGCTGATTTTGATTGATGGTTTTCCACGTGACATCAGCGACATCACTTCCATGGAAATTGAATCTGTTTACGTATTGAAAGACGCTGCAGCCGCTGCACTTTATGGAATACGTGGAGCTAATGGTGTAGTAATGATTACAACCAAACGTGGAGCAAACGAAGGACTAAAGATCAAGGTTGACTATAATTTTGGTGTCAACACTCAATTCCGTTCACCGGAGTTTGCAGATGCCTACACTTATGCCAATGCATTGAATGCAGCACGATTGGGTGACGGATTAAGCGCACGCTACAATTCACAAGAGCTGGAAGCATTCCGTACGGGTATTTATCCTTACGACTATCCCAATGTAAACTGGTGGGACGAAACATTGAATAAAACCGGATTCACACACAATCTGAAAATGTCATTCAACGGTGGGAACAAGAATTTCCGTTATTTCACAGTAGTAGATTATTACCGTGACCGTTCGATGTTGAAGAAGAATACTGATGACGACCGCTTTGATACTACACCTACCGACACACGGCTTACCATACGTACAAATATAGACGTAGATATCACAGAAAGTACGTATATGAAACTTGGTATCGTCGGTAAATTGCAGGAGAACAGAGGGACACGTTATGGAAGAAGTGCTATCTTCAGTACAATCTACGGAACACCGTCTGCAGCATTTCCAATTCGTCAAGCCAATGGTATTTATGGCGGCAACGATGTGTATGGTGCTAACAATCCTGTGGCTTTATTAAAAGATTACGGCCATGTACGTGATGTATACGGAACCTTGCTTGCCGATCTGAGCCTTCGTCAGAAATTAGACGTTATCACAGAAGGATTGGGAGCCGAAGTAGCTGTGTCTTTCGACAATATCGGAGCAATGTCTGAAAACTCCAGCAAAAGCTATCGATACATGAATACCAACGCTCAGATACTGGACGACGGCACATTAGTAACTACCCCCAGCATAACAGGAAGTGATTCTGAAACTCTTGGACATTCACAACCATTTAAAAGTCTGGTATTGAGAAGTGATTTTCAAGCTAAAATAGACTATAACCGCACATTCGCAGAACATGCACTTAGCGGTGCAGTCATCTACGACATGCAGTCTATCACCAGAAATGGCAGAAACAACTCACAGAAGAACCAATCGGTAATCTTGAATGCAACATACACATATGACAATCGATATAGTCTTAATGCTGTATTCAGTCGCTCCGGCTCTGCTTATCTACCCGATGGCGACAAGTTTGCCAATTATCCGGCAGTATCAGCAGCATGGATTGTATCCAATGAATCATTCATGGAGAACATTACTCCTATTAATATGTTAAAGGTTCGCGCATCGTATGGTTTATCTGGATGGGATGGAAATCTGACACACGAGTTATGGCGTCAGAGCTATGGAAGTAGCGGAACAAACTACTATTTCGGGAACAATGTAACCGAAGCATGGGGTGGCAGTGAAGGTGATCTTCCTGTAGTTGGATTAGTAGCAGAAAAATCAGAAAAGGCGACTTTTGGATTTGACCTTGCTGCTTTCGACAACCGTTTGAACGCTACAGTTGAAGGATTCTACGAGAAGCGTTCCAACAAGCTCGTATCCGGAAGCAATTCCACATCTGGCATTATTGGTATCACTGTAGGACAGGTGAACGAAGGCGTATACAAATACAAAGGTTTCGACGCTTCTGTAAACTGGAACGACAAGATTGGAGACTTCCACTATGGCGTAGGAGCCAGTATGTCATACCTGAATTCAGAGGTCGTAAACGAGAATCAAGCTTATCAGGAATACAACTACCTTTACACCAAAGGTAATCGTGTAGGTCAGATGTATGGTCTTGAAGCCATTGGATTCTTCAACAGCCAACAAGAAATCAACAATAGCCCCCAGCAGACATTCTCTACCGTTGCCCCCGGTGACATAAAATACAAAGACCAGAACGGTGATAATCGTATCGACGAAAAAGATGTTGTCAAAATGTTCGGCTCGTCAATTCCACGTTTCTACTTCGGATTCAATGTAAACTTCGAGTACAAGCGCTTTGAGCTTTCAGCCGATTTCCAAGGACTGACAGGAAAGACCATTTCCCTATCAGACAGCCCGCTTTATCAACCGTTGGTAAATAATGGCAATATTTCCAAGACATTCCTCAACGAAGAAGTGTACTGGACTCCGGAGAACAAAGCCAATGCTACCATGCCACGTTTGACAACTCTTGAAAATCTGAACAATTATCGTGCAAGCTCATTATGGTATCGCGACGGTTCGTTCTTAAAATTACGTAATCTGTTATTAGCCTACACTTTCCCAAAATCACAAACTCGATTTGCTGATCTGAAAGTGTTTGTACAAGGAACCAACCTGTTCTCATTAGACAACATCGGTTTTGCCGATCCAGAACAATTAGGCATTGCTTATCCTTCGACAAGGAGCTATTGGGCAGGTGTTAAACTTAATTTTTAATGAAAAGTAACAACTGAAAATTATGAGAACCAAATATTTCATTCTGACTATTTTGTCCTCTCTGGCTTTTGTTTCTTGCAATTATCTGGATTTCGACGAAACAAACGGTCTGAAGACAAAAGAAGACATGTACAAGTATTTTGGAACAACCAAACAAATGCTTACACATGTGTACACATTCATGCCACAAGGCTTCAAGGCATTCAATCCCGGTAGCCGTTTTTCTACTGACGAATTGGCAATGCTTGATTGTGCCAGTGATGATGGAGAATTCGGAGCTGTTGCAGCCGGTATCCAAAACATGAACAATGGAGGATGGTCGGCTATCAAGACCTATGATACCGCATGGAATTTATACTATGGTATACGTGCAGCAAACAGTTTCCTCACCGAAATAGCCAAAGTAGATTTTACACGTTACGAACACGATGGGCAATACACAAACTGGATGAAGCAACTGAAATACTTCCCATACGAAGCCCGTGTGTTGCGTGCATATTACTTCTTTGAGTTGGCACGTCGTTATGGTGATATTGCCATGCCTTTAGAAGTACTGACTGAGGAAGAAGCCAACACAATTGGCAAAACCGCATTTGCCGATGTTATCAACTTCATTGCTAACGAATGTGATGAAGCTGCCAAGAATCTGCCGGACAGTTATGAAACAGAGCCCGGTTCGGAAGTAGGTAGGGTAACCAGAGGTTTTGCTATGGCTGTAAAATCAAAAGCTCTGCTGTATGCAGCCAGTAAACTGCACAATCCCAATATGGACGTAGAGTTATGGAAAAAGTCAGCAAAAGCTGCATTAGACATCATTAACACCAATCTCTACACTCTCGACCCCCAAGAAAGTGCAAACAACCTCGAGTCCAGCGAAGTGGTATTGATGAGAATCAACGACAACAGCACAACTTTCGAGCAATACAACTTCCCATTACGTTTCACCGAAGGTAAACGTACGGGCAGTACCATTGCATACACCAACTTCCCCACACAAAATCTCGTAGACGCATTCGAGACAGTTAATGGATACAAAGTAACTCTGGAAAGTACCGGATGGGAGTGCGATGATCCCGACTTTGATCCACAAAGACCTTATGACAACCGCGACCCACGATTTTATCGTACCATCCTTGCCAACGGCATGTCCTTCAAAGACAACACCATCGAAACATTTGAAGGAGGACTGGACAATGACGTAGTTTCCGAAGGAGGATCGCCCACCGGTTATTTCCTGCGTAAATACATTCAGGAGACAACAAACTTCACCGATGGTAGTGAAGTTTCAAACCGTCACCATTGGGTAATTTATCGCTATGCTGAGACGTTGCTGACTTATGCCGAATCTATGGTCAATGCATTCGGAGATGTCAATTATACAGATCAGATCTATACGCACTCTGCACTTTGGGCTATCAATGAAGTACGTACCAATGCAGGTATGCCTGCAATTCCATCATGCGATAAAGAAGAATTCCTCGAACGTCTTTACAACGAATGGCGAGTAGAGTTTGCATTCGAAGACCACCGTTTTTGGGATATCCGCCGCTGGAAAATTGCCGACAGTACGCAACGTGAAATATACGGTGTTAAAATCGAGAAGCAAGGAAGTGGATTCAACTATTTCAAGAACTTGTACGAAACCCGTAACTGGAGAGACTGCATGTACCTGTATCCAATTCCACAAGAAGAATTATACAAGAATACAAACTTAAATCCGCAAAATACGGGATGGTAATCAATTGTTTAATCTAATATTCACAGATATATGAAAAAGTTATATAAGAACACATTAATGCAACTGATCGTTGCGCTATGCACATTCAGTTTTGTAGCATGCCAAGAGTTTGATATCGACTCACAACCGGAAGGTCCACTCAATATCCAGATTGATGCTCAGGACTCATATACAGCCTATGCAGTATCACCAAGCAATATTGTTTTCAACATCAGTGCCAATACCCCTTGGACTATTGAGAGTGACCAGCAATGGTGTAAGCCAACACCAGCTATGAGTGCAGCCAGTTCGTTGGTTTCCGAAATCGTGGTTTCTTTAGAAGACAATCCCGGAGATACACGTACTGCTACATTAACAATCAAAGCAGAGGGTATTAATCAAACAAAAGTAATAACCATAGAGCAATCCTCTAAAGAAAAACTGGAACTCCCTGAAATTACAGAAATGATTCCAACAGAGGGCAACACAGCCTTTACATTCAAGCTTTACTCCAATAAAGCATGGGAACTTATACCTTCTGTCGATTTCTTATCTGATATAGACAAAACTTCCGGTGCAGGAAAAGAAGAATGGGAAACAATCACAATTAATGTTCCATCCAATCCGGGAGCAAAACGAGAAGGTTCTATCACTGTCAGAACAGAATTTGAAGAGAAGACTATCAACATCACACAGAATGGAGTAGTCATTGAAATTGCTGATGAAGGAGGAACCACTATCAACATGAACGGGACCAGCCAAAAAACTAACTACTCAGAAAAGACAGTAGAAATCAGTGCCAATAAAGAATGGGAGGTAGAAGTACCTAAAGAATTCCAAGAATGGATTTCTGCTGAAAAGATCAGTGAGACTGAGTTGAAAGTAAGAACTATAGCCAATCCTTTGATGACAAGTCGTAAAGGAACCATTCTTATGAAAACCAAAGAAATAATTCCGGGATTTGAAGGTGTTTCCTTTGATATTATCCAAGGAGTTGCATTCTGGAAAGAAAGCAATGAAGCCAATTATTCACTGGATGAAAACACTGGCTACATGACATTCCTAGGTAGCGGTTCAACTGGATTAGTATCCAATTATCTATTCAAAAAAGGGAAACTCACATTCAATTTTGAATCCATTAACCTGACAGGAGATAGCTGGATAGAATTCAATATGTGGCCAAACTCTGGTAATACCAATTTCCACTTACATCTTAAACCCGGTATAGACAGTAACTTCACATGTGGAGGTTCCGGATTAAACTGGACACAAAAGATCTTTACATGGAGTGCAGAAGAAATAAATGCAGTTAAGAAAATAGAGTTCCAAGTAGTCAATAAAGACGAAACATCTAATGGACTAGTATTAAAGCTCATCATCGACGACACAGAGGTTGCTGTATTAGACAACAACATCACAGACCCATACGAAACGGAACCAGGTGAAATTGTATATTTACGATTACAAGGAGGAAATGGCACATCTAATTTCACAGTGAAATCCATCGATTGGGAACCTGCTGAATAAGAATGAACAATCTTAAAAACAAGAAAAACATGAGACTAAATATAAAACAATCAATAGCAAGCAGCATCTTCTTTGTTGCATTTGTAACAACGCCTTTGTTACATAGCTGCAAAGATGACGAAGCCCAGAAGTGGGTCGACCTGCGCTACCGTGTGGAACAGGATGCCTACACCATAGATGCCAAAGGTACACAGACTATCACGTTCCAAGTGAAGTCGACCGATCCGTGGGAGGTATTCGGAGAAAACCACTACGACTGGTATACCATCTCACCCTCGACTGGTGATGACCCGGAAAAGACCTACGATGTAACCATCACTTGTAAGGAGAACACCGATTTGGACGACCGTACAGACATCATCAACATCAAAAGTGATTACTGGACAGGGAAACAGTTTACACTCACACAAAAAGGTACAGCATACCTGAATGTAGAGAATGTGGACATGATCCTGCAGGAAGGTGGAGAAGAAGAATTCGACGTACTGACCAACCAGAAATGGACAGCAGAAGTAACCGAAGGAGATATCTGGCTATCCATCAAATCGGGAAATTCCGGAGAATTGGACGGAAAAATTGTAGTAGAAGCTACTCCTAATGCTGGTGAACAGCGTACCGGTATTGTAACCATCTACGACCGTCATGGCGAAGTGGCGCAAACTGTTGAATGCATACAGAAGGGAGTCGTTCTGAATCCGGAAGTACCGGAAAACGGCTCATGGTTCGCTATCTACGAACAGGCACAGCAGCTCACTATCCATGTAGAATCCAATGCCAACTGGACAATATCCAAAGAAGGAAACGAAGCCGATAATGCATGGTTCCAGTTCGAAAAAACATCATTCGAAGGCAACGGTGACATTGTGATCAATGTAGACGAGCATACTGGTTCCACTGTACGTACAGGAGTCATTGTACTTGAGACAGAAGCAGCCGAAGGCACAACTCCAGTAGTGAAGACCGTGAAGTTCAAGCAAGCCAATCCGCAAATACCTGAGGTACACGAGGTAAATGCAGCATTAGGCACATCTTACGGACCGGGATCACTGATGCCGGGACGCTACAACTTCTACCTTGGAGCACTCGGAGCAGAAGACCTCAAACTCTTCTTTATCTGGAGCGGTAGTGATCCGTATGCAGAACTTCGTTACCATGTTATCGGAGGCAAGACACAGATGAGTACCACTCCGTGGTGTAGTGATGTGTTCAATGAATCTTCTGTAAATGTCAATATTGACACTAATGCAGAGCACGTATTCTCGTTCGAAATCCAAGAGAAAGAGACCGAAACCGGTACATGGATCTATACCGAATGGATATTGGACGGCAAAGTTCTCGCAAGTGCCATCAGCGACGGTTTGAATGAAGTGAACGGAACAAGCGATACATGGAAAGTTCCATTCAGCCAGATCAGTGCAGGTGGAAACTTCCAGATCAGTGCAGGTGGAAGCACCGTATTCAAGAAATGGGAATATATTGCTCCGCTAGTTTGGGGAGATTAACCAGAAAAGCAACAGGGTGATTGCCCGTCTTTATCGGGCAATCACATCTTCTAAAAACAAGTAATAATAAAAATACAGCGATATGACAATGAGAAAAATATTCCTTCTGCTGAGCATGATGTTTATCGGATTTTCCGGCATAGCCTGCTCAGACGATGAAACAAGCGAAATCGCACCTCAAAAAAAATACCCGCTGACAGCATTTGCGGTGAAAGTGGGCAATTCTTTCTATCACGGTAAGATAAATCAAACAACCCATAAGGTCGAAATAGGTGGAATATCCGATGCAAAGCTCATCACCGAAGTCGATTATACACTGTTCGACGGGCAAACAACCATCTCACCCGATCCGACCACATTTATCGACAATTGGAAAAAGGAACAGACTGTAACCGTCAGCACTCCGGATGGTGTGAAAACCACATATACCATTGTTCTGACCAAGTTTGACGAGACAGTAACCAATCTCCTATTCTCAGACGACTTTGACGTCGACGGCAATCCGGATCCTGATAAATGGGTACTTTGCCAAAAGAACACATCCGACTGGTGCGACGAGATGTCCGAAAGCTATGACCAAGCTTATGTAGAAGACGGAAAACTAATCCTGAAAGCTGAGCTGGTAGACGGAGAATACAAAGCAGGCGGTATCGAAACCAATGGCAAGTTTAACTTCACCTATGGAAAAGTAGAAGTAAAAGCAAGGCTTACCAGCTATCCGAACGGAGCTTTCCCGGCTATTTGGATGATGCCACAGAGCAGCGTACATGGAGGATGGCCGCAGAGCGGTGAAATTGATATTATGGAACACGTAAAACAAGAGTCTGTAATTCATCACACCATCCATACACACTATACGTATGACTTAGGAAACACAGCCAATCCGTCCAATACCAAGCAAGTGACCTGTGAGTTCGGCGACTGGATCATCTATGCCGTAGAGAAAACAGCTGAAAAGCTGACATTCTACGTAAACGGTGAGGAGACCTTCTCTTACCCGAACCTGCATCTGGCAGACGAGGCAGAAATGAAACAATGGCCGTTCACCGAAGACAACCCCTTCTATATCATCCTCAATATGGGATTGGGAGGCGACCGCGACGGCTCATGGGCTGGTCCGATTGATGATGCCAACCTGCCTGCTATTATGGAAGTGGACTGGATACGGGTTTCAAAACTGGACGAATAACAAAAGCAAGGAAAGGAACAATAGGTTTTCAAGGTAGAACGATTTGTTTTTAGCACTCTCTAAGAGAAGAGGGATGAAAACACAGCAGTGTATTTCATCCCTCTTTATGTATAAAACCTCACGCTGTCATTAGGATAGAAAGATAAATTATCTCATCTGCAAAGAGTACAGACGCACATCTAAGTTCAAGCAACAGAGTATGAGAACAATTAACATCATTATTCTGCTATTGGCAATCACAGTGAATGCCTATAGTCAAATGAAAGAAAAAAAGATTTTTTTCGCAAAAGGAGATACAGAGACATATGAAGTAACGGAAAGCTATGGTCACAGATTTATACTCAACGTAAAATATCTATCATACAATGCTCTTTCGGATGCTGATGCTATCCAGAAATACAGGACATGGCCAAGAGAAACCTTGGAAATCGATAAAGAACTGATAAAAAAACATATTATCCCAAACATTAAGGGAGAAATCACTAAAGAAAACGAAAGGATATCTTTCGATTATTGCTACGAGTTTGCAACAGGAGAACTCAAATATATAACCATATTCTATGATACTTCAATCAGCATCCCAATCAAAGCCATCGAGCAATTTGAGAAAGCGATGATGGGAAAAAGCAAAGTTACTTTCACTAAAGATACCTCACATATAGAAAAAGGTATTTGTTTCAGATACTATATTCAATATCTTTTATCGGAATTAAGAGAATGAGTAAAACGGATGTCGGAATGGTAACCATGGCATTGAATCCACCCGGCAGTCCATCACAAAAAAGTGTAACAAGATATGAGAACAATCAACGCCATTATTCTGCTATTGGCAATCAACGTGAATGCCTATAGTCAAATGAAAGAAAAAAAGATTTTTTTTGTAAAAGGAGATACAGAAACATACGAAGTTACGGAAAGCGATAGTTACAGATTTATACGCAACGTAAAATATCTATCATACAATGCTCTTTCGGCTGCTGATGCCATCCAGAAATACAAGACATGGCCAAGAGAAACCTTGGAAATCGATAAAGAACTGATAAAAAAACATATTATCCCAAACATTAAGGGAGAAATCACTAAAGAAAACGAAAGGATATCTTTCGATTATTGCTACGAGTTTGCAACAGGAGAACTTAAATATATAAACGTACACTATGACATTTCAATCAGTATCCCAATCAAAGCCATCGAACAATTTGAGAAAGCGATGATGGAAAAAAGCAAAGTTACTTTCACTAAAGATATCTCACATATAGGAAAAGGTATTTGTTTCAGATACTATATTCCATATCTTTTATCGGAATTAAGAGAATGAGTAAAATGGATGTCGGAATGGTGACCATGACATTGAGTCCACCCGGCAGTCCATCACCAAAAAGTGCAACAAGATATGAGAACAATTAACATCATTATCCTACTATTGGCAATCACAGTGAATGTCTATAGTCAATTGGAAGAAAAAAAGATTTTTTTTGTAAAAGGAGATACAGAAACATACGAAGTAAGGGAAAGCGATGGTAAAAGATTTATACGTAACGTAAAATATCTATCATACAATACTGTTCCAGCAGATGAAGCCATTAAAAGATACAAAACATGGCCGGATAAAATCGAAATAGATAAAAAACTAATTAAGGAATATATAATTCCAAACATTAAGGGAGAAATCACTAAAGAAAACGAAAGGATATCTTTCGATTATTGCTACGAGTTTGCAACAGGAGAACTCAAATATATAACCATATTCTATGATACTTCAATCAGTATCCCAATCAAAGCCATCGAGCAATTTGAGAAAGCGATGATGGAAAAAAGCAAAGCTATTTTCACTAAAGATACTTCACATATAGAAAAAGGTATTTGTTTTGAATACTATATTCTATATCTTTTATCGGAATTAAGAGAATGAGTAAAACGGATGTCGGAATGGTAACCATGACATTGAGTCCACCCGGCAGCTATCCAGCCTTAGTAAAACGACAGAAGTCTATGAAACGATTAACTTTTTTGATTGGCATCCTGTTCAACACGATGCTTGCCATAAGCCAAACTACCAACTTCTATGAAACCACTAAAACATTTCACGAGAATGGGTACACATATCAATGTGATGTTACAAGCTACAAAATGGTCACATTATATAACAAGAATAATAAATGGACTTATGTAGACCAAATGAAGAAAGGAAGCAATGTGCCCTTCTACGTCACTCCGGAAAACTTCCAGCCACTGTTTGAAGAGGACAAAGACATAAAGAACTTCAAACAAATGCGCAAAACGTATATGGAGATTATAAACAACGCTTTCCGGGAATACAAAGGAAAGATGAAAGGGAAACGGCTATCCGTTACCACTTGTACAAATCCGGATACCGGAAAAGTGGAAGAAGTATACTTTAAATTTACAACAGTCGAACCGTTTGCCCAAGTGCCGGTTTCAGTCTACAGGGAAATTGAAACCAAAATGGTGGGATACAAGCGGACTCCGACTGAATTAGGAAAAAGCCTGAACTATATTTGTGGATTCTATCACTTTGAGGTAGAATAATTATAAAACGAATGCACTAAGGAGGATAGCTACAATCCGGCAGCTATCCAGCCTTAGTAAAACGACAGAAGTCTATGAAACGATTAACTTTTTTGCTAAGCATTCTGTTCAACACGATGCTTTCCATAAGTCAAACTACCAACTTCTATGAAACCACTAAAACATTTCACGAGAATGGGTACACATATCAATGTGATGTAGATCCAAGCGGATTTGTCACACTATATAACAAGAACAATAAATGGACCTATGTGCCCCCAATGAAAAAAGGAAGCAATGTGCCCTTCTACGTCACTCCGGAAAACTTCCAGCCACTACTTGAAGATGATAAAGACTTCAGCAACTTCAAACAAATGCGCAAAACATATATAGAGATTATAAACAATGCTTTCCGAGAATACAAAGGGAAAATGACAGGATGGAAACTCTCCATTACCACTTGTACAAATTCGGATACCGGGAAAGTGGAAGAAGTCTATTTCAGATTTACGACACATACACCGTTTGCCCAAGTACCGGTTTCAGTCTACAGGGAAATTGAAACCAAAATTGTGGGATACAAGCGGACTCCGACTGAATTGGGAAAAAGCCTGAACTATATTTGTGGATTCTATCACTTTGAGGTAGAATAATATAGAACGAAAGTACTAAGGAGGGATAGCTACAATCTGGCAGTTATCCAGCCTTAGTAAAACTACAGAAGCCTATGAAACGATTAACTTTTCTGATAAGCATCCTGTTCAACACGATGCTTGCCATAAGCCAAACTACCAACTTCTATGAAACGACCAAAACATTTCACGAGAATGGGTACACATATCAGTGTGATGTTACAAGCTACAAAATGGTCACATTATATAACAAGAATAATAAATGGACTTATGTAGACCAAATGAAGAAAGGAAGCAATGTGCCCTTCTACGTCACTCCGGAAAACTTCCAGCCACTGTTTGAAGAGGACAAAGACATAAAGAACTTCAAACAAATGCGCAAAACGTATATGGAGATTATAAACAACGCTTTCCGGGAATACAAAGGAAAGATGAAAGGGAAACGGCTATATATTACCACTTGTACTAATTCGGATACCGGAAAAGTGGAAGAAGTATACTTTGAATTTACAACAGTCGAACCGTTTGCCCAAGTACCGGTTTCAGTCTATAGGGAAATTGAAACCAAAATTGTGGGATACAAGCGGACTCCAACTGAATTGGGAAAAAGCCTGAACTATATTTGTGAATTCTATACCTTTGAGGTAGAATAATATAAAAGAACTCATTCAACCCATCATAAGAAAACAACAGTATGAATTACAAAAAATGGAAACGAAAGTTCTGCTATGGCGGAATGTTTCTTGCTCTTTTTCTTATCTGCTATTCTTGCCTGAAAGACGAATGGGCAGAAACAAACGGAAAAATGAGCAAAGAGTTTGTCAAAGGTAGAAATCGCGAACTGACCGTAGACGTAGCACGCAGCTGGTATGAAGCCGAACAACCTTTACCGGTCATAGCCACTCGCTCTGTGGACACACAGTTTGAGTTGCTGACCAAACTGAATTGGGAGAAAGCAGAAGAAAGCCGGCTCGAAAGATTCGAAGTGGTAGAAATTCCACTGTTGCTCAAAGCTGGTTCAGTTATTATTGATGATGAAACCATTCAGCAATATACCCAAAAAGATAGAGGTAAAATTCGTAATATTTCACGAATGGTCATCATCAAAAACATTGAAACAGGAGAAATCATCCACTTTATCATGCACATCACAGGAAGTTACAATTACCTGATGACCGCCAAACACTTCGAAGACAACTGCTATCTGCTACGTGACAACCAGCTAAGTGGAAGCGTTTATTTTTATAAGCCGGAAGGAGGGTTAATCAACGGATGGCGATATAAAGACGGAAAGATTGTTGCCACTATCCGACAAGGGACAACAGAAGGAGTCGAAATGCAAAAGGATGCCGGAACACGTTTTTATACGCCCTGTCATTTTGAAACTGTATGGATAGAATACAATGACTGTGATGGGTTCATTTACAACGACCCTGAATATGGACTTGGATTTGGCTCTGAATGCCAAAAGCGTTACAAAGCCGAAACCGTAGAAGTTTGTGACGGAATTTATGTTGATGACGACGGAAATGAACACGATTGGTTTCCTGATACTGATTCTGGAAATGGTGGTGGAGGAGTAAGCAATGGAGGGGACAATAAAACCGAAGCAGAGCCTTTGCCGGAAAAAGTGAAAGAGCTTATTGAAAAGAACCAAAATCTTGACAAAAAAGATTTAGATAGTCTGTGCAGCTTTATTGACAAAATGTCTGATGAATGCGAAGATTGTGGAAATTGTGGAGATTACGCACTCTACACAGGCCTAACAAGCTATAATTTCAAATTTAACGAAGTATTGAAAGAAGCACCCAAGAATAATGCTTCTGCTGCATATCGTCCTGAAAAAGGGAACCTTGTGTTTTACACAACGGGAAATCTAAATTACAATTCGTTCACCCATGAAATGTTTCATTTATTCCAACATAAATTCAAAGGGAAATACATTGAAGAAGAAAGAGGATTCATGGAATACGAACGAACCTTGTTCGACGACATTATATTCTTTGTCAAAATATTAAAAGGGAACTGGAGTGATTATAATAAGTTTGACTTGAAAAAAAATCCATGGGTATATAATGGAGAAAAAACAGAGGATAATAATACAACTAAAAACTATAAAAAATGGCTATCTGAAATTACCGACAGCGGAACTAAGATACCAACAGAGCTCAATGCGAAAGAGCTTTTGACGTACGCCCAGTTCTACGGGAAAGTGAACATATCTTACAATAAATCGAAATATAATTATGATGAAAGTGTAGGTTATCGGTTCAATGCCATTATAGAATTACTTAGAATTGCAAACAGTAAATGTAAATAAAAAAAATTATGAGAACAATTAACATCATTATCCTGCTATTGGCAATCACGGTGAATGCCTATAGTCAATTGGAAAAAGAAAAGATTTTTTTCGTAAAAGGAGATACAGAGACATACGAAGTAACGGAAAGCTATGGTAACAGATTTATACGCAACGTAAAATATCTATCATACAATACTCTTCCAGCAGATGAAGCCATTAAAAGATACAAAACATGGCCGGATAAAATCGAAATAGATAAAAAACTAATTAAGGAATATATAATTCCAAACATTAAGGGAGAAATCACTAAAGAAAACGAAAGGATATCTTTCGATTATTGCTACGAGTTTGCAACAGGAGAACTCAAATATATAACCATATTCTATGATACTTCAATCAGCATCCCAATCAAAGCCATCGAGCAATTTGAGAAAGCGATGATGGAAAAAAGCAAAGCTACTTTCACTAAAGATACCTCACATATAGAAAAAGGTATTTGTTTTGAATACTATATTCTATATCTTTTATCGAAATTAAGATAATGAGATAAAATGGCTGTCGGGATGGTAACCCTGGCATTGAATCCACCCGGCAGCTATCCAAGTCTATCATAGAGATTATAAGAGAATGACATAATATTCTGTAAATGGAAAAGATACATCTATATACAATTACATTTCTTTACTTATGCCTGCTCCAAGCAGCTTGTGCTCCTAAAACATCGATAGACGAAGTGATGGATACTGCCGGAAAGAACCGGGCTGAGCTGCAAAAAGTATTGAGATACTATGAAAATGATTCATTGAAACTGGAAGCGGCCAAATTTCTGATAGCAAACATGAAAGGAGCCTATGCTACCGACTCAATTGTACATGCGGCATACGCACCTTTCTATGAAATCTATAACGAAGTGATGGAAAAATATGACTACCGCATCGACAAACAGTGTGGAGAAGAGATAGACAGCCTTTGGCAGGTATTCTTGTTTGCATATTCCGAAAAACTGACAGACAAGCGGAACGAGGATGCTGCCAGCCTGAAAGCATCGACATTGATTACCGAAATAGAACTGGCATTCAAGGCATGGCAAGGCAATGTGTATACCCGGAATGCCTCTTTCGAGGAATTTTGCGAGTACATACTGCCCTACCGACGGGCAAACGGACTAACCATCGACTCGGCAAGAGAACGCTTTTACCGCCAACATCACAAAAATTTCTATACAGGCAAACAGGGAAACGATTTTATCCGAGAAACAGACTCACTGTTGTTCCTCTACAAAGACATCACACACACTCCATACTACGTCCCGCAAATTCCCATTTCGGATGCCGCAACACTGGAGAGGGTAAAGACCGGAAGTTGCGAGCAACGCTGCTGGTTCAACTCGCTGCTACTTTCGTCACTAGGCATGGCAGCAGCAATCGATTTTGTTCCGGTATGGGGCAATCGGAACGGAGGACACAGTTGGAATGTAATTATCGTTGATGGAAAATCGTATGCATTCGAATCGTTCTGGGACAACGATCGATGGAAATATAAACGTATCTATAACAATCGTTCCTGCGATAGCATGTGGGGTAAGTTCCAACTTGCCAAGGTCTACCGTCGGACATTCTCCCGGCACATAGAAGGGCCTGCTTCCGACTGCCGTATGGCACGCGAAGACATTCCGCCTCTGTTTTTGGACGAAAGAAAGAAAGATGTTTCCACAGAGTATTTCGATGCACGTGAAGTGACCGTAACCCTGAATAACGACTCGCTTCCTGCTGACAAACAGCTTTATGCTTATCTGTCAGTTTACGATTATGGACAATGGTCGCCCATACAATGGGGAAAAGTAAAAAAAGGTAAGGCGACATTCTACAATATGGGAACAGGCGTGGTGTATCTGCCTACTTATTACATAAACGGAAAAAATATTCCGGCAGGTACTCCTTTCCTGTTGAAAGCAGACGGTACGCAACAGCCACTGACTGCCGGCAAAGAAACAGAGACTGTCAAGGTTCGTAACTATGCCGGACAGGTACCCTTCAATGAGAACAGGTCCCGCCTGACTTCCTTGGTGGGAGGTGAGTTCTGGGGAATGAGGAATGGGGAAAAAGAAGAACTTCTCTTTACTATCAACGACACATTGCAGATTGAACACCGTATATTCAAACCGATTTCCAAGAATAGCTATCGCTATATTCGTCTTTGTTTACCGTCACCCAATGTTACTTTGGGAGAAGTCTCCTTCTATAGCAACGAAAAGGCGATTGCAGATGTGTGCATCACTACACCTCTATCAGCAAACACAACCACCGAAACCCGAGAATTACTGACCGACGGGCTAAGTGACACAGCATTCAACGGAACAGCTCCCCAAAAATTCATAGAATTCGATCTGAATGGCAGCTATAACCTGTCGGGGATTGGAATAAGCCCTTACATCCGCTCATGGCTGAACAAGCTTTACCACTACGAATTGGCTTATTGGGACAACGGATGGCAACCGATAGCGAGACAACAGGGAAACGCCGACTACCTGACATTCGACCACGTTCCCCGACATGCTCTGTTACGACTAAGCAACTGCGAAAAAGGGAACAAAGAACACCATCGGATTTTCGTGTATCAGGAAGGGAAAGTGGTTTGGTACTAAGAGCACTTCCGACAGTCAACCTTTCGGCTCGTGTCAGCTAACCTTTCCCAACGCGTTGGCTAACCTTTCCCAACATGTCAGCTAACCTTTGCTGACACGACAGCTAACCTTTCCCAACAAACCGCCTCTACAACACCATTGCAGCAGGTGGTTTCTTCGACAAGGCGCCTGTCGCAAACGGATTTCTTCCAACGGAAGGTTACGCCGTTCCTTCGGACCATTGCAACTAAAGAACAGAAAACATATTATTAAAACCAAGCGCTATGAAACGATTAATCTATCTATTGCTGGCAATAGCCGGCATCGCAGTTGCAAGCTGCAACTCTTCCCCCTCCGATACGGAGAAACAGAAAGAAGAAGAAGAAGAGACTCCCATAGTACCAGAGCCTCAACCCGAACCCGACCGGAAGATAGTGACAGGCTATCTGCCATTGGACGACTGGGAATTTGACAAACAATACCCCTCTGTGGCATGGGAACATCTGACACACATCAATGCCAGCTTTATCCGGGCAAAAGCAGACGGTACGCTCAACACACAGCCGGCAGAAAAAAATCTGGAGAAAGTGCGCGACGATGCACACCGCAACGGGGTGAAGATTCTGATATCTGTAGCAAAAAACAGTCCCGGAGAGTTTAAAGCCGCCATCAGCGATTCCGAAGCGCGGAAAAAACTGGCGAAACAAATCGTAGCATTTACCCGCGACAACAAGCTGGACGGGTTTGACATCGACTACGAAGAGTATGACGACTGGGACAATTACTTCCCCTCACTGCTCGCCTTTGCCAAAGAGCTGCACAGCCTCAAAGAGGAAGGCATGCTGATGACCTGTGCCGTCAACAGCCGGTGGCTGAACTACGGCACGGAGTGGGAACGCTATTTCGACTACATCAACCTGATGAGCTACGACCGGGGAGCATTTACAGACAAGCCCGTGCAACATGCCTCGTACGATGATTTCGTCAAAGATCTGGAATACTGGCACACCGAAGGGAAGGCCGATAAAAGCAAGATTGTAGGCGGACTGCCATTCTACGGATATTCGTGGGACGAGGAACTGAAAGACAAAGTGGACGCCGTACGGGGAATACGCTATCACAGCATTCTGGAGCACTTCGGCGACCGGGCAGCCGACACGGATGCCATCAATCAGACTTACTATAACGGAAGACCCACCATCCGCAAGAAATGTCAGTATGTAAAAGAGAACGGATACGGAGGCGTAATGATCTGGCAACTGTTTCAAGACGGACACGAAAGCCAGAAAAGCCTGCGCCTGATTGAAGCAGTGGGAGATGAAATGGGGAAACAGTAGGTCAACATGTCCGGATACATACCGGTAGCTCTTTACCACAGATTTACAGCGACGGAACAGCCCGTGTGTAAATCTGTGGTATATTATTATGTACTCTCATCCGCTTTCCCGGCCAGCATCAGGACTGCGAATCCGGCTCCTGATGCTGATTGTTTTTCACCCCGGCCATCCACTGTTTTCTGAAAGTGGACGGTATTTCACCTTTAACAGACTTGAAAACCTTGCTGAAATAGCGTAAGGACGAGAACCCCACCAATTCTGAAATCTCGGTCAGGTTCATGTCCGTGGTAGTGAGCAATATCACAGAGCGGTCAATGCGCAGCTTATTGACATAATCGATAATTCCCATACCCGTGATGGCCTTCACCTTGTTGAACAGCAACGAACGGCTGATAAACATATTGGAGGCAAGGAAAGGAACATCCAGTTCGGGATTTGCCATGTTGTCAGTAATCAGTGTATTCAGTTTCAGCAGGAACGTCTCATCAGCATTGCTGAAGCTCACCTCCTTGTGCGACAACACACTGTCGTTCTGATACCTTGTACGGATGTTCTCACGCATCCTGAGCTGGTTGCCGACCAATGCGAGCAGACTGTCTATCTCGAAAGGCTTGCCCAGAAAAGCGTCAGCACCGGTCTTGTATCCGGTATGCATATTCTGCGAGTTGTGGTAAGCGGTCAGCAGGATAAAGGGGATATGGCTGATGTCCAGATCGGTCTTCACGGCGCGACAAAGCTCGAACCCATTCATGCGGGGCATCATCACATCGCTCACAATGATATCCGGCAAACGCTGCTTGATCTGTTCCAGTGCCTCTTTACCGTCTTTTGCCACATACACATGTCCGAAATACTTGAGCAATGTTTCCTTCAGATAGTTTCTCAAATCGACCGTATCTTCCACTATCATGATAGAGAACTTCTGTAAGAACTCATAGTCGATGTCTTTGTCAGCCTCCTTCATCTCAATATCGGCCGGCGTGTCGGCTGTGCTCAACGACAACTGGGCATGTCCGGCATCTGTAAGCGGAAGTTCGAAATAGAAGATTGCCCCGTGTTCCGACGCATTCGAAGCCCCGATTCTTCCCTTGTGGTAGGCAATCAGGTTTTTGGCATACGAAAGCCCTATCCCGCTTCCTCCCTTGTCGTGATTTCCCTGATAGAAATTAGAGAACAGAGAGTCCATGTCTACCATCGAAAGCCCCATACCTTCGTCCTGCACGGAGACTCGTATCCAGTCTTTCTCGGGCATAAGGTTGGTAATCAGAGTCGTAGTCGTTCCCGGCTCGCTGAATTTCAATGCATTCATCAGGAAATTGGAAAGCACGAACTCACATTTGCTCGCATCAAAAGGCACCTCTCCGATTGCTTCGTCCAACCGATATTCAAGATTGATGCCCTTGGCTTCGAATTCGAAAGAGAATTTATCACCAACCGACCGTACCCATTCGTTCAGGGAATGAGGCAGAATATGGAGCATGTCCTTTCCTTCTTCCAACTTACGCACATCCAGTACCATGTCGATGATATTCTTCATCTGATATGCCTGTTTGTAAATAGGAAGCAGCTGCTTGACGATGTCTTTCTCGTCTGTCTCGTGATTCAGAATGCGCTTCAAAGGTGCACAGATCAACGTCAGCGGTGTCCGTAGCTCATGACTGATATTGGTAAGGAAGTTTATTTTTTCTTCGTAAAGCCTGTTTTTCAGACGTCTGATCTCCCGTCTCTGTTTTATTTTCTTCTTACGATAGAAATAGTAGATCACTCCATACAGGTTTGCAAGAATAATCAGGCAAAGCGCAGCATACGCCCACCCGGTTTTCCACCACGGCGGAGTGACAACCAACCGGAAAAGCTGTTGCTCTTCTGCCCACTCACCGTTCAGGGTGTAATAGGAACTTGTAATGGTATATTCGCCAACGGGCAGGTAATTGATGACAAAAGAATTCGACTCCGACTCCACCGGTTCCAGTCCAGATTCCTTGATGCGAAACCTGAACATGTTTCTCCGGAATACATCGTTTTCATTCAACAGCACTTTCAGTTGCAACGAAGAGAAGTTCCAAGGCACTTCCACTGTCTTCAACTGCCGATCTTTATTTTCCGGCAACACAACCGGCAATCCGTCTACCAGCACATCCAACAGTTCAATCGTATACTTAGTGTCGGACACAAAACGGATATCCGGTTTGACCAATGTCATACCTTCTGTCCCGCCCATCAGAATATCGCCATCCGATGTGACAAGAGCAGAATGGAACAGAAATTCGTTGGGAAGCACACCGTCTACCTCGTCCAGAATCACAAAATTGCGTGTCTGTAAGGAATATACATACAGATGACGGCGCGTACCTACCCAGATACGTCCCTGATGGTCTGCAACAACAGACATTGCCTCCTGAAACAGATTGGTCTCTATCTGTTCGCTCCTCTCGATGCGGGGATCGTATCTCACCAACCCCTCTGCGGTGGCCAGCCAGAAGACACCATCCTTATCCAGATATGCATCGTTAATGGAATGTTCGCCACGATAGATTGTTCTGAAAGTTCCCATCGAAGAATCATATTCGCAAATATTCTTCAGGTCCGAAAGGTAGGTTTTGTCACCTTCCGTAGCGATGACCAAGGGCGAATTCCGTTCATAATCGCTGCCCATACTGGCCACAATCTCAAACTGCCGGGTAGTAAGGTCGTAAACGAAAATATGCTGGGCGCTGAAGAGTATTTTACTGTCCGAAATCTTCTGAACATTCACAGAAAAGCCATTGATACACATTTGGGCGTTCACCTGAGGATTCATTAGAATAAAAGGCCGCATCTGCCCTGTATGTTTATTGAATACAAAAAGCCCCTTATTAAAAGAATAGAACAACAGCTCACTGGGAGAATACTCTACGACAGAAGATACTTTTTCTCCTTGGGTAGAAGAATAATGTCTGAAGGTTCCGGATTCGAGGTCGAAGCTGTTTATTCCTCCTCCGTCGGTCCCAATCCACACAGTCCCCTCACTGTCTTGAAAGAAGCGGTTGACAGTCTGGTTACTCAGTCCGTATGGATTGCCAAAAGGGACATTCTGAAAACAGCGGGCATGAACCTTCTTCATACCGATCAGCCCATACCGGATACTTCCTGCCCATATATTGTCGGCCATATCTACATACAGACGGTAAATGGTATTGGTAGGAAAGGAATGCAAGTCATCTTCAGTCTGCCGAAGATTGGAGAAAGAAAAATTATCCAGATCAATCATGTTGATTCCCCCACCATCGGTAGCAATCCAAAGACGGTCATCCTTTTCTGTCATATCGTGGATTACATCATAAGTCAAAGGCGAATTGGCTGTGGTGAAATGATGCAACAACTGCCCCTTCTGATAGCAATACAATCCGTTCCCATAGACAGCAACCCACAGGCGCTGGCGGGAGTCGAAATAAATACTTGTATAATTCTGTTCGCTAAAATAATCAACCTTTTCCAATTCATTTGTATTCAGGTCGAAAGAATAGATGCCGTGCCACCGGGAGTTAAGCAAAATGTGACTGTCGTCATAGCGTACCATCTGCCAAAAAGGAGTGTAGAAATCCGGATTATTGGCATAGTATAAAGGAAGTAGCTTTCTGGTAGCGTAATCATATTTGTAGATAGCTCCCGAGCCTCCGAACAAAATACCTCCTTCGACCGACAGGCAAGAAGCAACATATACCGGACGACCATCATTCTGCAAAGTTACAAAACTGTCATTCTCTCTGTTGTAACGGCATATCCCGTCCGAAGTGCCTACCCAGAGATTATATAATGAATCTTCTGCTACAAAGATTATATCGTTGGAGAGCAATGTAGTCTCATCTCCCGAGCGATGATGGTATTGCTTCAGGTGTTCACGGTCATAGCAATTCAACCCGGATTCCGTTCCAATCCACAGATATCCCTTATGGTCGTTCAATATGCATTGCACTCTTGATTGTGACAGACCATCCTTGACTCCTAACTGTTTGTAATAATAAAAAGCTGACTGAGCATCAACAAATTGCAGACATCCTACGAATAAAAATAAGAGAAGATATGTTTTAAATGGTAATCTGATCATGGATAATAAAAATAAAAACGCCCGTAAATATAAAGATTCTTCTTTTAATTCTGAAAATATTACCCTTCAAATGAGGGAGACTTGCACAACATTCCTTCATTTTTCCTGTCAAACAAACTTCTTTTTTCTAAAAAAATAATAGTTTCCACCTTTATAATAACGTAAGGAAAATCTTTTTGTTTACTTTTGCCCCCAGAATATGCTGGCATAAGCCATCACAAATTAAGAATAGATATGCAAAAAAACCTTGTCATTGTCGAGTCTCCAGCTAAAGCTAAAACAATTGAGAAATTTCTTGGAAAAGACTTCAAAGTGCTTTCAAGTTACGGACATATACGGGACTTGAAAAAGAAGCAGTTCAGTATCGACGTAGACAATAACTTCACCCCCTGTTACGAAATACCGGAAGACAAAAAGGCCCTGGTCAATACGCTAAAGACAGAAGCAAAACAAGCAACAACCGTATGGCTGGCTTCCGATGAGGACCGCGAAGGAGAAGCCATTGCATGGCATTTGTATGAAGTGTTGAATCTGAAGCCAGAGAACACCAAACGAATTGTTTTTCATGAAATCACTAAAACTGCTATACTAAAAGCTATCGAACAGCCACGAAACATTGACTTGAATCTTGTCAATGCACAGCAGGCACGAAGAGTGCTCGACCGTATTGTAGGTTTCGAACTTTCTCCAATATTGTGGCGGAAGGTAAAACCTGCTTTGTCAGCCGGACGGGTTCAGTCAGTCGCCGTACGACTGATTGTAGAGCGGGAACGGGAGATACATACCTTCAAGTCAGAAGCTGCCTATCGCGTAACTGCAGTTTTCTCCGTACCACAAGCTGATGGGAAACAGGCAGAAATGAAAGCCGAACTTGCCCGAAGACTCAAGACCAAAGAGGAAGCGGAACAATTCCTGAACTCATGTAAAGGAGCTACCTTCACTATCGAAGATATTACCACACGTCCGTTAAGAAAGACTCCTCCTGCACCGTTTACAACCTCTACATTGCAGCAGGAAGCAGCACGGAAATTAGGATATACGGTGGCACAGACTATGATGATTGCACAACGGTTGTACGAATCCGGATTCATCACCTACATGCGTACCGACTCCGTGAATCTCTCCGATTATGCAACGGCAGGAAGTAAGGAAGCCATCATACAGATGGTAGGCGAGCGTTATGTGCATCCGCGCCATTTTGAGACCAAGACCAAAGGGGCTCAAGAGGCACACGAAGCCATTCGCCCGACATATATGGAAAACCAATCTATCGAAGGGACAGCACAGGAGAAAAAGCTCTATACGCTGATATGGAAACGCACCATCGCCTCTCAAATGGCAGATGCTGAACTCGAAAAGACCACTGTAACCATCTCAATCAGCAACAGTAGCGATGTATTTACAGCTACCGGAGAAGTAATCAAGTTTGACGGATTCCTGCATGTTTATCGCGAATCATACGACGATGAAAACGAACAGGAAGACGAAAGCCGTCTGTTACCCCCCGTCAGCAAAGGCCAACACCTGACACAAGAAAACATCACCGCCATCGAACGGTTCACTCAGCGCCCTCCACGCTACACAGAGGCAAGCCTCGTACGCAAACTGGAGGAACTGGGCATCGGACGTCCGTCTACATACGCTCCTACTATCTCTACCATTCAGCAACGCGAATACGTAGAAAAAGGGAACAAAGATGGAGAAGAACGTTCATTCAACGTACTGACGCTGACCAACAATCAGATAAAAGAAGACATCCGCAAGGAAATCACTGGAATAGAAAAATCCAAACTGTTCCCAACAGATACCGGGACAGTTGTCAATGATTTCCTGACCCAATATTTCCCAGACATTCTGGACTACAACTTCACGGCAAGCGTAGAAAAAGAGTTTGACGAGATTGCAGAAGGAGAAGTGCAGTGGACATCGGTTATGAAGACTTTCTACGAGCAGTTCCATCCTTCAGTGGAAAAGACATTGGCAACCAAAACCGAACATAAGGTAGGCGAACGTATCTTAGGTGAAGAACCGGGAACAGGAAAAGTTGTCTCTGTAAAAATAGGCCGTTTCGGTCCCGTTGTACAGATAGGAACTGCCGACGACGAACAGAAACCCCGTTTTGCTCCTATGAAAAAAGGGCAGTCCATCGAAACAATCACATTGGAAGAGGCACTGGAGCTGTTCAAGCTTCCACGTACCATCGGCGAATACGAGGGACATATGGTTTCAGTAGGTGTCGGACGCTTTGGGCCTTACATATTACACAACAAGGTTTACGTTTCGCTCCCCAAGACTATTGACCCAATGGAAGTAACATTGGAAGAAGCAGAACAACTGATTGAGGAGAAACGGGCAAAAGAGGCTTCACGGCACATAAAGAAATTTGAAGAAGAGCCCGAATTGGAAATCCTAAACGGACGTTTTGGTCCTTACATCTCCTACAAAGGAAGCAATTACAAAATTCCTAAAGACATTGTTCCGCAGGACTTGAGCCTGAAGAGTTGTCTCGACCTTATCAAACTGCAAGAAGAGAAAGCAAAATCGGATACTCCCAAGAAGAAAAGGAGTTACGCCAAGAAATCATAAAACCTATACATAGCAAAACGAGGTGACAGATCTGTAAAACCATTCTGGTTTATATCTTGTCACCTCGTTTTATTATATTCTCATTTTTCTTACGACATAAAAAAGCAGGACAGATATACCATCCTGCTTCCAAGCAATATATATATATTCTGTATTACATCCGTGAAGGAACTTCGATGCCCAACAGTCCCATGCCCAAGCGGACAACCTTTGCCACATTGGCCGAAAGTGCCAGACGGAACACCTTGACTGCCTCATTTTCTTCACGCAGAATACTGAAGTCGTGATAGAACTGATTGTACTCCTTCACCAAGTCGTATGTATAGTTGGCAATGATAGAGGGACTGTAGTCCTCGCCTGCCTGTTTTACGATGGCTGCAAAGTCGGCAATCATCTGAATCAAGCCCTCTTCCTTCTCACTCAGTTCTATACCGGTAGGAATCTCTGCTGGAATTACAATACCTGCCTCTGCAGCTTTCCGCAATACAGACTGGATGCGGGCGTAAGTATATTGGATAAACGGTCCTGTGTTGCCATTGAAGTCGATAGATTCTTTGGGATTGAAGGTCATATTCTTGCGTGCATCTACTTTCAGGATGAAGTATTTCAGCGCTCCCAGTCCCACGATGCGTGCAATGTCGTCTGCTTCAGCCTGTGTCAGTCCGTCCAGCTTACCAAGTTCCTGTGAGGTTTCTTTTGCCGTTGCAATCATTTCTGCCATCAAGTCATCGGCATCCACCACAGTTCCCTCACGTGACTTCATTTTTCCTTCGGGCAGCTCTACCATTCCGTATGAGAAGTGTACCAGACTCTTTCCCCACTCAAATCCCAGCTTGTCGAGCAGAATAGAGAGTACCTGGAAGTGATAGTTCTGTTCGTTACCCACTACGTAGATCATCTTATCGATGGGATAATCGGCAAAACGGAGCTTTGCCGTACCGATGTCCTGTGTCATATAAACCGACGTACCGTCGCCACGAAGTAAAAGTTTATGGTCTAGTCCTTCCGCAGTCAGGTCTGCCCACACCGAACCATCTTCTTTTTTATAGAAGAAACCTTTTTCCAGCCCTTCCATAACTTTTTCTTTTCCTTCCAGATATGTATTTGATTCATAATAGATCTTATCAAAGCTGACACCCATCATGCGATAAGTCTCGTCGAAACCAGCATATACCCAGTCGTTCATCATCTTCCACAAGCCGCGTACTTCGGGATCGCCTGCCTCCCATTTTACCAGCATCTCGCGTGCCTCCTGCATCAGTGGCGAAGCAGCTTCTGCCTCTTCTTTGGTCATGCCTTTTTCCATCAGTTCGGCCACTTCGGCTTTATAGTGTTTGTCGAACGCCACATAGTAATCACCTACCAGATGATCTCCTTTCTTACCGGAACTTTCGGGGGTCTCTCCATTTCCATATTTTTTCCAAGCAAGCATTGACTTACAGATATGGATGCCACGGTCGTTCACAATGTTGGTTTTCACCACTCTATTTCCGTTGGCTGCTATAATGTTGGCAAGTGCATTTCCTAGCAGATTATTGCGCACGTGTCCCAAGTGCAACGGCTTATTGGTGTTAGGCGACGAATACTCGATCATCACCAATGGCGATGTCTCGGTTGCTTTCACCAGCCCATACTGTTCGTTGGCCTGAATTTCGTTGAGCAGTTCAATCCATGCACTTGAAGCGATGGTCAGATTCAAAAAACCTTTTATCACATTGAAAGAAGCAACTGCCGGCTCGTTGGTCTTCAGATATTCGCCGATTTCCTGCGCCGTCTGCTCGGGTCCCTTCTTCGACATTTTCAGGAAAGGGAACACAACCAGTGTCAAATGTCCTTCAAATTCTCTCTTTGTCTTTTGTAATTGCACCATCTTTTCAGGAACATCCTGCCCATACAGTGCTTTCAATCCGTTGATAACGGACACTACAAGTTTATCTTCTATCTTCATAATCAAGTCGTTTCTTGGCGGCAAAGATATAAAAAAAGGAGACGCGACACGCCTCCTCTTTTTAAATCTTTCAACAATATGCTTATTCTACAGCTCCGGACAATTCTGCTCCCGGTTTGAATTTCACCACTTTTTTAGCTGGAATAGTTATTGTCGCTTTTGTAGACGGATTGATTCCGGTTCTTGCAGCTCGTTCGCCCACAGAGAATGTTCCAAAACCAACCAACGAGATTTTTTCACCGGATTTCATTGCATTTGTGACAGAAGTAATGAAAGCATCCAGTGCCTTCTTTGCATCAGCCTTGCTCATCTGGGCTTCTGCGGCCATTGCATTAATCAAATCAAACTTATTCATGATACTTTTACTTAATGAATTAAATTAATATTGTAAGTTTTGAAGGTCGTTTTCAAAAGGACTTCACAAATATAGACGAAGCAAACAACATTTTCAAACAAAAACATCAAAAAAACTAGCCAAAATCTTGAAAAAGAGCAAAGAGAGCCTTTTTTTATGCTATAGAACAGATTTTATTCTTATTTTTGCGCCCTAAACCAAACTTTTAATTAGCTAAATGATGCCAGCAATTACCAAGAACCTGATAATTATCAACGTACTTGTTTTTTTCGGAACATTCGTCGCCCAACGTTACGGCATTGATCTGAATGATTATTTAGGACTGCACTTCTTCCTTGCCAGCGATTTCAATCCGGCACAACTTGTCACCTACATGTTCATGCATGGAGGATTCTCACATATTTTCTTTAATATGTTTGCCTTGTTCATGTTTGGTCCTATACTGGAACGGACATGGGGAGCCAAGAAATTCCTTCTTTACTATATGGTATGCGGTATTGGCGCAGGACTGATTCAAGAGGGAATCCAATACATCCAGTACATTACGGAATGGCGTCTGTACGAGCAAGTCAATACAGGCTATAGCATCATCCCTATGGAAGAATACCTGAACATGCTGACCACCGTTGGTGCCTCAGGAGCAGTGTATGGTATCCTGCTTGCTTTCGGAATGATGTATCCTAACGAACGTCTGTTCATTTTCCCGCTGCCGTTTCCTATCCGTGCCAAGTTTTTCGTCATCGGCTATGCAGCCATCGAACTTTGGGCAGGACTGGCCAACAGCACAGGAGACAACGTTGCCCATTTTGCCCATCTGGGAGGTATGTTGTTCGGATTAGCATTGATTTTGTACTGGAAGAATAAAGCAAGACGCAATGGGACATATTATTACTGATCTGAAAGAAGCTTTCCGACGGGGAAATATTTTCATCCGACTGATATACATCAACGTGGCAGTCTTCGTAGCAGTCATGTTGGTCAACGTATTCCTGCAATTGTTCAACGTGCAGATAATCGGAATGCTCGACAGCTTCGCTTTGCCGGCTTCGTTCGGCCGGTTTATCCTTCAGCCTTGGTCGCTGATTACCTACATGTTCATTCATGCCGATTTTCTGCATATTCTATTCAATATGCTTTGGCTATACTGGTTCGGCAACCTGTTTCTCTGCTTTTTTTCATCCAAGCATCTGCGCGGGCTCTACCTGTTGGGAGGAATCTGCGGAGGACTTCTCTACATGGTTGCCTACAACGTATTCCCCTATTTTGCACTCTCCGTTCCGGTATCTACGCTGGTAGGAGCATCAGCTTCCATACTGGCCATTGTGGCAGCCACTGCCTACCGCGAACCGAATTACCCCATACAGCTGTTCCTGTTCGGAACCATCCGCCTGAAATATCTTGCACTGATTGTCATAGGAGCCGACCTGCTGTTTATCACCTCCAGCAATGCCGGAGGGCACATTGCACATCTGGGTGGAGCGCTTGCCGGACTTTGGTTCGCATCGAGCCTGAGTAAAGGAAGAGACCTGACTGCATGGATCAACCGCCTGACAGACGCTATTTTCTCGCTGTTCCAGAAAAAGACATGGCAGCGGAAACCCAAAATGAAAATCCATTACGGAGCACAGTCGGTACGTGAAAAAGACTACGACTACAATGCCCGCCGAAAAGCCCAGTCGGACGAAGTAGACCGTATTTTGGAAAAGCTCAAAAAATCCGGCTACGAAAGCCTGACCACTGAAGAGAAAAAGAAGCTGTTCGAGGCAAGTAAAAGATAAAATGCAGAGAAAAGATGAAGTGGATGGGTAAACTGGTAGCATATCCGGTGCTGGGCATCAACGCATTCTTTGTGGGGATGCTCATCCTTAGCGCCTACAGTCCGTATCTGCGCCCGACAATACATCCGGTAGCGGCCTGTCTCGGACTGACGTTCCCCATTTTTCTGGCCATAGTCTTCTGTTTCTTAGTGCTTTGGCTCATTGTCAACTACCGCTATGCACTGCTCTCTGTCATCGGACTTCTGATTTGCTATCCACAGGTACACAGCTACATGCCCATCCGTTTTTCGTCGAAACCCGTACCCGAAGAGAGCATCAAACTGCTCTCCTACAACATTATGGGATTCAACAATCAGGTAAAGGAAAACGGAGAGAATGCCATCCTGACCTACCTTGCCAACAGCGAAGCAGACATCATCTGCCTGCAGGAATACAACACATCGGGTAATAAGAAATATCTGACCGAACAAGATGTGCGGAAAGCACTGAAAGCCTATCCCTACCGTTCTGTCCGCCGCCCGGCAAACGGTACTTCACAGCTTGCCTGCTTCTCAAAATACCCCATACTCTCGGCAAAACCAGTGGAATACGAAAGTACCTACAATGGCTCGATGGTTTATACCATCAAGGTGGAAGAAGACACAATCATGCTCATCAACAACCACCTCGAATCGAACAAACTGACGAAAGAAGACAGGGGGTTGTATGAAGACATGATAGACGACCCCAACACCCAGAAAATAAAGAGCAGGCTCCGCCAGTTTGTCAAGAAACTGGCAGAAGCGACAGCCATCCGCTCCGCACAGGCCGATTCGATCAACAAAATCATCGAAGCAAGCCCGTATCCCACGATTATTGCATGTGGCGACTTCAACGATGTGTCCATTTCATACGCCCACCGCATACTGACACAGCATCTGAACGATGCTTTCACCGACTCAGGCACCGGGCTGGGCATCTCATACAATCAAAATAAATTCTACTTCCGGATAGACCACATCCTGAACAGCCCCAACCTAAAAGCATACCGCTGCACGGTAGACGACTCCATCCGCGAATCGGACCACTACCCCATTTGGTGTTATCTTCATAAACAATAGATAATCAGTCTATTAGCAACATAGAGTATTTCATCCCATTGCCCGTTTGTTGGCAAAGGTTAGCTGACGCGTTGGGAAAGGTTACCCAACATGTTGGGAAAGGTTAGCTGACACGTTGGCTAACCTTTCCCAACAAACGGGTTAATACCACCTCTCCGGCAAGCTGTTTTTCAGGTCCACATCGGCTCCGGACCACCCACACGCCACTCACCCGGAAAAGAACAAAAAACTCCTTAATCATCAAATATTTGAAGCCTTATAACATGCAAATGTGAAAAAAAACCTATATTTGCAGCCTTGTATGCAGTAGAATAGACTCTTACATACGACAAAATGAATAAGGAATAAATTAAAAAGTAATCATCATAAATTAAATGTAAAATGCAAAACAAAGGATTTGTTAAGGTTTTTGCGGTATTACTCACACTGGTGTGCGTGTTCTACCTCTCCTTTTCCTTCGTGACTCGCCATTACACCAACAAGGCGAAAGAAATCGCGAAAGGAGATCCGCAGGTAGAGCAAAACTATCTTGACTCACTTGCCAATGAGAAGGTATGGCTGGGCAACTGGACGCTGAAACAATGCCGTGAAATGGAGATTAGTTTAGGTCTAGACCTGAAAGGCGGTATGAACGTTATCCTCGAAGTATCTGTACCGGATGTCATCAAGACTCTGGCAGACAACAAGACGGACGAAGCATTCAACCAAGCATTGGCAGAAGCTGCCAAACAAGCTGTCAACAGTCAGGATGACATCATCACACTGTTTATCAGAGAATATCACAAAGTAGCTCCGGAAGGAAAACTTGCCGAACTCTTCGCTACCCAACAGCTGAAAGACAAAATCAATCAGAAATCTTCTGACGAAGAGGTAGAAAAGGTACTGAGAGAAGAGGTAAAGACCGCTGTAGAAAACTCATACAACGTACTTCGTACACGTATCGACCGTTTCGGTGTGGTACAGCCCAACATCCAGAGTCTGGAAGACAAGATGGGACGTATCATGGTGGAACTTCCCGGTATCAAGGAACCCGAACGTGTAAGAAAACTTCTGCAAGGTTCAGCCAACCTCGAGTTCTGGGAAACCTACACTGCACGCGAGATTGTTCCGGCACTGCAGGCAGCCGACGTAAAACTGCACAACCTGCTGGCTGAAGCAAACCCGACTGACTCTACTGCAACAGAAGCACCAGCCGATACTACAGCCACTGCACAGGCTACTGCCAAAGTAAGTGCAGCCGACAGCCTTGCAGCCGCACTGAAAGGCGGTGAAGCCAAAGAAGCACAACAGACTGCAGCCGACATCGAGAAACTTAAAAAGCAATATCCGCTACTTGCTATCCTCCAGCCAAACACAACTGGCCAGGGTCCGGTAGTAGGTTATGCCAACTACAAAGACACAGCCGAAGTGAACAAATATCTGGCTATGCCGGAAGTGAAGGCTGAATTCCCGAAAGACCTGAGTCTGAAATGGGGTGTTTCTGCAGCCGAATTCGATCCGAAGAAGCAGACATTCGAACTGTATGCCATCAGAATCACCGAACGTAACGGCAAAGCTCCGCTGGAAGGTGATGTAATCACAGAGGCAAAAGACGAATTCAACCAATACAACAAGCCGATTGTTACAATGGCTATGAACAACGACGGTGCACGCCGCTGGGCACAGCTGACCAAGAAGGTCGCTCCAGAAAAAGGATGTATCGCCATCGTTCTTGACAACTATGTATATTCTGCTCCGACTGTACAGAACGAAATCACAGGCGGACGCTCAGAGATCTCCGGAAACTTCACACCTGAACAGACCAAAGACTTGGCAAACGTACTTGCCGCAGGTAAGATGCCGGCTCCCGCACACATCGTACAGGAAGACATCGTAGGTCCGTCACTCGGTCAGGAATCTATCAACGCCGGTGTATTCTCATTCGTTGTAGCATTGGTTGTACTGATGATCTACATGTGCGTTATGTACGGATTCATTCCGGGAATGGTAGCCAACAGCGCCCTGTTCCTCAACTTCTTCTTCACACTGGGTATCCTTTCTTCATTCCAGGCTGCACTGACCATGTCTGGTATCGCCGGTATGGTATTGTCACTGGGTATGGCTGTGGATGCGAACGTACTTATCTACGAACGTACAAAAGAAGAGCTGCGTGCAGGTAAGGGAGTGAAAAAAGCACTTGCCGACGGTTATTCCAACGCATTCTCTGCTATCTTCGACTCTAACTTGACATCAATCATCACCGGTATTATCCTGTTCAACTTCGGTACAGGTCCGATCCGTGGTTTTGCCACTACCCTGATCATCGGTATTCTGGTATCATTCTTCACAGCTGTATTCATCACACGTATCGTTTATGAACATTTCATGAACAAAGACAAATGGCTGAACCTTACCTTTACAACAGGTATCTCGAAGAATCTGATGGCCAATACCCACTTCGACTTTATGGGCAAGAACAAGAAAGCGTTTATCGTTGTAGGTATCGCTCTTCTCGTATGCGTCGGCTCGCTTGCCGTACGTGGTTTGAGCCAGAGCATCGACTTCACCGGTGGACGTAACTTCAAGGTACAGTTCGAAAATCCTGTAGAGCCAGAGCAAGTACGTGAGCTGATTGCCAATAAGTTTGGCGACGAAGCTACAGTAAGCGTTATTGCCATTGGTACAGACAAGAAGACAGTACGTATCAGCACAAACTACCGCATCGAAGATGCAGGCAACAACGTTGACTCTGAAATCGAAGCTTATCTGTATGAAACGCTGAAACCGTTGCTGACTAAGAATATTGATCTGGCAACCTTCATCGACCGCGACAACCACACAGGCGGTAGTATCATCAGTTCACAGAAAGTAGGTCCAAGTATTGCCGACGACATCAAGACAGGTGCCTTCTGGTCTGTAGTTCTTGCACTGATTACCATCGGTCTGTACATTCTGTTGCGCTTCCGCAACATTGCCTACAGTGTGGGTTCTATCGTTGCACTGACTTGCGATACAGTAATGATTATCGGTGTTTACTCACTGTTGTGGGGATTCGTACCGTTCTCACTGGAAATCGACCAGACATTCATCGGTGCCATCCTGACAGCTATCGGTTACTCTATCAACGATAAGGTGGTAATCTTCGACCGTGTACGTGAGTTCTTCGGTCTGTATCCGAAACGCGACAAGCACCAGCTGTTCAACGACTCACTGAACACGACACTGGCACGTACCATCAATACTTCACTGAGTACATTGATCGTGTTGCTGTGTATCTTCATCCTCGGTGGTGACTCAATCCGCAGCTTCGCATTCGCCATGATTCTTGGTGTGGTAATCGGTACATTGTCTTCTCTGTTCATTGCTTCTCCGATTGCATACACTATGCTGAAGAACAAGAAAACAACAGAAGCGTAATCAAACCCGATAACCTGAAATAGAAAAGCCTCTTCCGGAACACCGGGAGAGGCTTTTTCTATTGATTAATCAATCAAACAAATAAAAAGACAGGAGAGATGAGCACGGCTGCCTCCTGTCTGAATTGCTGTAGTAGCCCCGAGGGGAATCGAACCCCTATCTAAAGTTTAGGAAACTTATGTCCTATTCTTGTAAATCAACCACTTGCAAGGCTTTTTTGATTTTCTGTAGAACTATTGTAGAACTTCTGCAATTTCTATGGAAAATCCCCTGTCACCCGAAAGCGGCAGAGGATTTCTAATGCAACACCGATTTCGGATCGGATGGTGCAAAGATAGGCATTCCATTCCAAATAAACAAGCCGTGCGGACTTCACAGTTGGCACGGCTCAAAAAGTTCTTATGTTCCACAAATTATTTCTTCTTCTTTCGTTTCAACTCTATGTATTCAGAGTAAACTATCTTGGTGTACGGGCTGGAGCTTCTTATCTCCTGCCTTATGGCTTTTGTCCCCCATTTGAAGAACCACCATTGATGCGGCACTCTATGTACTACCTGAATGAGCGTATCTACTGTTTGAATCCTGCCAGTAAACATACCTTTGTCAATAGTACCGTCAAGCTCAACCCACGGATCTTTGAATGTGATCCTTTTCAATGTGTCTATCAAGGTAGGGCGAACTGGAAGCAACTTCAAACTATCCGGCACACGGTAAACTATGCTATCCCGTACTTCCGTCTTTATCGGCACTTCCGTTTTCGTTGCAGTCGTTGAAACAGACTGGATGCGCTTTATCTTCACATTGAGATCCTCAACCGTCTTAACAAGCTCATCGCAATGTTTCTGTAGCTCCGACTTAGACAACTCCAATGATTGAACGGATGCGGCATACTTGCCGGATTCTGTCTTGTAGTAGGCTACATCCTCCAGCAGTGCTGTCTGGTTGTTCTGTAGTCTGTCACGCTCCGTTTGGAGCGATCGGACACGGTGTGATAGGAAAGCGATTGCCGCCAAAAGAACGGCAAACGCTATGATTACATACTTACGCATACTTCTCAATGTATTTGGTTATTGAATCCACATGAAGTTTCACAACAGCCGCCTTGCCCTCCGGGGAAAGAAGAAACTTGCAATCCCTTTCGTTATCCATGAAGAAGTTTTCTGTAAGTACAGCCGGGCAAGTGGTTTTTCGGAGAATGTAGAAATTGCTTTCCCAATCACCGTCCCCATCGCTCCAATCACCACGGATCTTCCAGTCATTACCGAACATTTCTTTTGCGGTGTCCCAGAAGATCTGCGCAAGATCATCGGCTTTTGTTTTTCCGGGATAGGTGTGTATCTCCCAGCCTGTACCCTTTCCATTGGAAGCGTTTACATGGATAGATACAAGGATAGTCTTGCTCTTACCATGTTTTGCAGCCGCTTCATTGGCTCTTCTGGCTCTCTCTGCCAGCGGTACATCTACACTTTCCTTAACCAGTAACTCGCAATCCACACCTTTTGCGATAAGCTGGTTATATACAGCGTTTGCTACTTCTCTGGCATACTGCCATTCAAACAACTGTGAGCCATCAGCCCATTTTGGAGATCTTTTGCCCGGTGTATTTTCACCGTGCCCGTTATCAATCAGTACCAACATTGTTTTGTTCCTTTCCTTTTTTGCTTCGTTCACTAATTGCTTTATTTATTCCACCGCCAGCCATGAAACCACCGATACAGAGCATGAATACTCCAAGAGCATCAAGATCTGTTTTCAGATAGCCGTTGGTGCATACATCCCATATAAGGCAAAATCCGACACACAGCCCGATAAACGCACCTACCAGAATTGATAGTACAAGCGCAAAGGATTTGCTACTATCAAGCGTATTAGCCCTTATCAGACTTTTTAGATACTCCGCTATCCTTATTCTCTGCATTGCTCTTCTTGTTTTCAGTTATATCATCATCTTCATAGAAAGCATCATAATCTCCAGAGGCAAGTTTTTTCAATCGGCAATAAGTCCTTTTAGGTAGCCTACCCTTAAAGCACTCATCATCAGGTCTGACACATTCATTGTGTCGTGCCTCTCTTAGCGCAAGTTCCAACTCCGCATTTCTCTTGATCAGATCCAGCCTCTCATTTTCAAGTGAGCGTACTTGCCTGTATAGCTCATCCACTTTCTCGTTCAGAGATGAAATTTCCCTTTTTGCATCATCTACCTCTTTTCTTACCCTATGGTAATCCTCAATGATAGACTTATATTCCGCCTTAAAAGCATCTGCCGCTGTAACACGGTTTATATTTTTCCTGTTAAGAAGATACTTTAAGAACTCCAATCCGCCAAGTGCTGTTACTACGGAGGCAAAGGCAAGTAAAATTTCTTTCCAGTCATTCATTACCTTTTTCTTCTATACTTGTTACGTTTGTAATACTCGAAGTTATCCTTATCCTCTTGCGTGATCTTTGACTTCGGAGAAAAGAACTTGAATCCAGTGTTATTTCCAAAGCGCACTACCTTAATGATAGCACGGAATGGGAATGTTCGGTTTGGATTGCAAACCACATCTTTCAGCCTCTTGCTATCGGTGAAAAATGCGGATCTTCCTGCACCCTCACCAAAAGCAACAAGCGTTCTCGTTCCGTTCTCTGTCTGCACATCAGACTTTACGCCAGTGAATACGATCACTTCATTAATTAGGGCATCCACGCTGGAGTATTCGCAATCAAACAGATCACTATCTCCAGCGTTGGAATCCAGCTCATCTTCAAAATCTTCAATCATACTATAAATCAGTTGGAATGTTGTACGTTTCGGCATCGGCATCAATCATGTTGCGTATAGCAAGACGATCTTTCAAAAAGTCCTCATAAGGCTTCTTGTAGCTCTCATCCAGCAGTCCGAGCATGGCAGACTGGTATTCATTCATCAGCTTGCTTTCCGTCTTAGACGGGTACTTTGCAGTAAGCAATGTGCTGAAAATGTTGTCCGCTGTCTTTGGGTATTCCACCCTAACGCTGTCATACTGGAACATCTTGCCAGTAGCCTTTTCGTCATCGTCAGAGGTAACAGTTATGCCACCCTCTTTTTCCTTGATTACCGATACTTCTTTGATGTTGTGGTTGTACATGAATGTACCCTGCCCGTTGTACAAGTCATAGATAACCTCCGGCTTTTCGTCAGCCAGCAACCCGATAAATAATCCTGTTGTTTCCATTGTTCAAACATTTATTAAAGATGAATTTACTGTGTTCCTCCGAGCATCTGATTACCCAGCCGTATTCAGACGGGAAGAGGTGTTTTACATCGTTCATGTCTTTGATCTCGTATCTCTTCTTGACTTTGTTCAGCTTCCTATAGAACCTCATAAGTATGCCCTTGCGGAGCAAGATACCGTAGTGATTCTGTTTGAAGCCAACATAGTCTATACAACGATCATCGACCGGGAAGATCTGCCAGTTCGGTTTTATCTCCAGTTTCAGTTCCGAAGCCAAGTAAAGCCCCATCATGTCAAGTATGAAATGCAGTGCTTCCTTGTTGGAGCAAAGGACTACTATATCATCCATATATCGGTAGTAGTATATCTTCACCCCAAATTTCGCCATCACCATTCTTGCAAGATCTTCTTTCACCCAGTGATCGAAGTATGCGAGGTATAGGTTGGCAAAATACTGGCTTGTGAAATTACCTATTGGCAAACCGATTGTTTTACCGTTGCTATCTATAATTCTATCCAACAGCCAAAGCATCTGATCATCCGCTATGGTGTAACGGATTATCCGCTTCATAGATGCGTGATCCACATTGTCGAAATACTTTCTTATATCTATCTTCAAGCAATACTTAGTGCCTTTCTTATCCAGCATCATATCCCTATGCAGATCTTCCATGCACTTGTGTACGCCTCTGCCTTTGATACAAGCGTAAGTGTTTGACGTGAATATGTGCGTCCAATGTTGCCCAAGCACATTGATAACGCAATGGTGGACTATACGATCAGGATAGAAAGGTGCAATCATAATCAGCCTTTCTTTCGGCTCATATATAGTCTTAGTCTTGTATTCTCCCGGCTGGTAGGTCATATTCCTTAGCTGGAAATACAAATCTGTCAGGCACTCAATAATGTTATTGTTGAACTTCCGTATCTCTGTACGATCGCCCTTGCCTTTCTGTGCATTATATTGCGCCCTAACGAGGTTTGCGGATTCGTAGATAAGAGGATAGATATTCTTTAGCTTCTTGCTTTGGGATATATAGAGGCTACCAGTATCGCCAATATAATATCCGCAATCCTCCATATCACTATAGCCGTTAAACATCGTATCGCTACTGTAACATAAGCCGTATTCTGTCTTTATCAAGCCCATTGTGCCGTTGGTCTAAATCGGAGCGTTCAATTACTTACTAACACCGTTTTAATTCGTCTTTTTTTACCAGCTACCAGCAGTGCCGATAGCCCCTGTGTGGTAAGGTCATGGTGATCACAGTTATATCTTGTAAAGTTGAAACCACGGTAAAAGCGGAAACCAATGTTCGCATTCGAGTTCGAGGAGCGATTATTCGTATTCAGATAACCGAAACCCGCATTCGCACCATTATTCGCATTCCCAGCGAGCAGAGCACCACCTATCACCATCAACCTGTTTATTCTCATTTCTTTCTCAATTCACGTTCGCAAAAAAGCCCCCGTGTACCGCCGCTTTGCAGTCCGTTAAAAACGGCACAAGCGGAAACCAATGAGCGCATACGAGAACGAGGAGCGATAATGCGTAATCAGAGAACCGAAACCCGCAGTCGCACCATAACTCGCATACCCAGCGAGCAGAGCACCATACCAGCCCGGAGAAGCCCAGCCGGAATCATCTACACAAGTGTAGAAATAATCACAGCCACCAGCAGCGGCAGAACCACCTACCGTTTCAGGGAAAGCATAGCCCTTGCTTGAATGGGCGAACTGTAGGATATATCCATCATTGCGTGGCAATTCAGTGATAGCCTCATAGCCATCTGGCACGGAAGTAGCGGAATCGGAGTGTGAAGTGAATTTGGTAGGATCTTCACAGACATAGGCGATAGAAACATCTGTCTTGTGCCAGATAAGCACATCATCCGCAAGATACCAAAGGTATTCATAAGGCACTTCCAATCCACGATAAGAAGTAACCTGTACCGTCTTGTCGCCACCAGTCCAGCCCTTGATCACATAAGGCACTCTGCCTGTATTGTTGCCCAGCGTTGCAGTCACACCGCAAGGGATGAAAGGCTTATAGCCGCCCCAAGTGTTCCACTCCGTACCGTTCACAGCCGTACCGTTGCCCAGTCCGCCTTGATGATAGCCATCAGCGGTAAGAGTTTCATTGTAGGCATCCTGACAATGCAATGAAGCATACTCCAGCCTCTGCAACCAAGCGATTTCATTGTACACACGGTACACGCCCAAGTGAGTGCCATTCTTGCAAGCGGCACGGGCTGTTACCTTAGAGATAGAAGTGCGAGGCATACCAAGCATGGAGTTGTAAGTGCCATCTTTGGCAGCATCTCCAGAGCCAGAACCACCCCTGTAGTTGGCAGCATTGGCGGTCAGCTTCACATAGCCGCTTGCATCACGGGCGATATTGTCACCATCCCAAGTGAGGAAACAGCCGGAAACGGCTTCATTCGTATCAATCTTGATAGTAGCAAACCACGGAGATACCGTTTTGCGCTCCATCTTGACAAAGCCCGGCAAAGGATATTCAGAGTAGGCACGAATCCACTTTGTACCCTCAATCTCCAGCCTGAAATAATACTCCGGCTTCTCCAGCATCACATTACCGTCCGTGCTGTCAATCACAGCGGCAGCACCGCTGTCTTTCTTACGGCTGTCATTCGGATGCAAGTAGTATTTTACCGATCCGTCCGGATTCTCAACGAAGCGTTTCAGTTTCGCCTGAATCGGAAGCGTCTTGTGCAAGTCCAGATTACCAACTCTTTTGAGCTTGTAATCACGGCTTGTAAAATCTCCCTCTATTCCGTACCACATATCATACGGATATTGCGGTTTCGTGTTACCGCTACCTAACAAAAGTCCCATATCAGTTGTTTCTAATGATTTCACCTGCACCCCAATAAATCTCATACTTCTGCAAGTCTATAGCGTTTGGGGCAATCTCCACTATAGCCGCTGGTGTCCAGTCGCCAACTGGTACTGGTATGTTGCCAAACGAAGTATCACAGATCAGCTTGCAATTCAGAAGCGTATCGGTAGCCATTTCCGTTGCGCTCTTGCTGCGCACATAGACCGAAAACGGCTTGCCGCCAAGATTGAATCCCTTGCTAAGATCCGATACTTGCCCTTTGGCTAACACTCTAAGGCTGTACATGTCATTATCCATAATTCACCAAGTTAATTTCTAACTGCAAATATACTTATTTATGTGTTCCTCAAACACACTTTTAGACGAAAAAAATATGCCCTCAAACCATTATACACCTCCTTTCCATATAAGATAGATTACTAAGGCTTGCAAGATTTGACCTACCAATCCGCCTAACAGCGTGGCAATGAGATCCAGCCAGTCCCATTTGCCACCATAGGCACGATCCTTAAACTCCATACCAGCCGCCAATCCTGCCACAAACAGAATCGTAAGCAAAAACGCACACGGTATAGCATATACCAAATGCTTTGTCCTGTTACTTTCTTTAATCCAGTTCATTATCATATTATTACATATTGTATTGCCATGCAGGAGCAAAAATTATAAACTCGCAACTACCATCATTCCTTGAAGCATCATCACTTAACAATACATCAAAATATGTAGATCCAAGTGTATAGATTGTGCCTTTTATTGGAGCATCCGAACTTCCGCTTGAATATCCATACCCGGTTAGCATAACACGATACCCAGACGGAACATTGGTACTTGAAAAAGATACTCTATATTTTCCCGTATCTTGTCTTGAAACAGATAAAACAGAAGTAATAGATTTCCCATCCCACCATGTTCCACTTATTGAAGCTCCAGAAGAAGTACCAGAGATTCTTCCTATAGCCAATATGAGCGGATGCCTGCCTTTTGCTCCAGCGGTAACAAAATCAGTTTGCCCAAATCTTCCTGTAACATCCCATCTGCCTACTATCTCATAGGTTGTACCGTCAAATGTCTTAGGCAATTCAAAACATGTCAATTCAACGCAAGTTTGAGGCGGAACTAACACATAATAATTCATTCCCTTGTCGCTCCCTATCGTTGCATCTGTGAAATTCTCTTTTATTCCAAATGCCGCAACATATATTTGATAAGTTCCGCCCCCGTATGGGCTTGAATTATACAATCTACATACCTTACCTATATCTTCCCTTTCATATCCCATCTTCATATTCTTGTCAGAAGTAATAGAAGGAAGATAAAAAAGGTTTGAATCAGATATGTTTCCTTGATATGCTGTTGAAAACTGCACAATTCCATTAACTCTAACTTTCCCGTTCACACCATCCAGATACACGCTGCCATTCTGTGATTCCAGTCTGTTGTTCCTGAATACCCATCCTGCTATATTGGCATTTTCAGCCAAAAGCAAGTTGGTAGCCACACTCTCGAACTGCGCACCGAAAGGATTCCATTTGCTTGTATTGGTAGGAACAACACCTGAAAATGTTCCGGCATCAATACGGGCAATGTAGAAGATACCATTGTACTTCACTACATCCAATCTGTATTTAGTACCGTAGTAAGTCTTTGAACTACTATAAGTACCTTGATAAACCGCTGCCGGGCTTTCTCCCTGATCTCCTTTTTCTCCGGGATCTCCCTTATCGCCTTTTTCACCCTTTCCGCCAGTCACACATATAGGAGAAGTAGTTGTAGAAGTTCCGTTGGTGTATGTGATAATAGATCTCGTCCAGATATACCATCCATCTTTCCAAGTAGGTCTGGTGGTACTCCACGAACCGCCAGTTTGCGAAGTTGGGCTGCTGGATAGATAGTATTGCTCAACGATAGACTTTACACCCACGCCATTTGCGCCTGTAGAGCCTTTCCCACCAGTAATACAAACAGCCTTAGTGTATTCAGAAGATCCATCCGTAAGAACTGTTTTAGTACGTGACCAGATATATTTCCCATCTTCCCAAGCCGGAGCGGTGGTTTGCCAGCCGCTTGTAGGTGCTGTTGTATTGGAAGAACCTTTCGCATATTCTACATCAACAGATCTAACGCCTACACCGTCTTTCCCGTCCTTTCCATCGTAAGGATTGATACGGAAAGGTGTACACCAGTTCTGCACAAGTTTGTCGCTTTCTCCGCTCTTGTCTTTTCCTATATCGGTAGCCGATAATGCACCGTCATAAAGCCTTATGTTGTCATAGAACACGGAAGATCCAAACATATTATCATCGTACATGGAAAAGCCTACCACCTCTTCATTTATGCTGCCTGTCTGCACCAGAGATCCATTAATGAATATAGATACCGTTCTGTCATTGAAACGCAAGGCAACATGAAACCAAGTGTTCTTTGACACGGTTATGCTCTTCTCCACATAGTCCCTGCCATTGTAGCCGTTCAGCATCCACCGTATGAGCGTCTGATCCGTTTTCATCCAAAAACAGAGCGTGAAACTTTGACCAAACGGAAGATCCCAATTAATCTGACACTCCGCATTGTCGCTAAGATCAACGGCATATCGGCTACCGTCTTGCACAACGGAAGCACCATTTTTCAATGCCCCAGACACGCCATGCCCGGTAATATCCAGAAGCGTAGTTTCCCCTTGCTGCACGGGAATATCAAACACTTTCTTATCCGATAGCCCGGACTTCTTAGCCATCGTACACCACAAGTATTCCAGTGTGCCAACGGTCGGCATTGTCGTACTCCACCCAGCCGGATTTTCAGCATCAGCATCCAGAGCCGGAGGTGAAACGGTAGATCCGTTTTTGGCATACCTGTATTCATAGTATTCTCCAGTGGTTGCATCGCTACCAGCCGTACCACTTTCACCCTTAATCAAACTCCAAGTGTAATCAGTGGGGTTGTCGCTGTCTTTCTGTATGAAGTCCACATATTGCCCAATGTATGCGCCCGGCTCTTCACCGTTGTTTGCAGTGAACGACAATCCCCCGTTATCGCTATATTTGATATGCAGATAGGAAGTCTTTCCATCCTCACCATTTATGCCCGGCAATCCGTCCTCACCATTGAAGCCCTTGAATCTTGCCCATGTGTATTTTTTCGGATCGTTGCTATCAGCTTGCGTATAGTCCACATAAGTACCTATGTAATCAGACGGGGTTTCGGTCATTTGTGAGGCACTGGTTGGATTTTGCACGGAAGAGTATTTGATATGGAAATAGCTTGTCTTGCCATCTGCACCCGGAACACCCGGCAAACCATCATCACCCTTAAACTTGCTCCAAACATAATCTTTCGGATTTGTGCTTTCTGTAGCCGTTTCCTTGTTGGTGGCAATGCCTATGTACTTCGTTGAATCTTTCGGTTGCTGGTACATCGGGTTTCCATCGGCATTGTCAGAGTAGGCAATCCAAGTATAAAGCGTTTTCCCATCTTCTCCCGGCTCTCCCGGAACACCGTCCTTTCCCATAATGTCAGACCACTTGTAATCCTTTGGGTCGTTGCTTTCGGTCGCTGTTTCCTTGTTATATGCAAAACCTATGAAGCCTTTTCCAGTAGGGTTGTCAGAGATACCGTTTCCGTTTTCATCATCGGCATACCTTATCCATGTATATGTGGTTTTTCCGGGTAATCCGTCTTTACCGGGTAAACCATCATCGCCTTTCTGTCCCTGCTGCCCTTTCGCTACTACTTTCCAATAAGTCGTATTGGTTGGTGTAATTCCCTTTGCCGGAGTTGGATAAATGTACCTGTATGTACAAGTTTCCGCACCGTTGCTATAGCTAACCTCATCGCCTGTATAGTACACATATTCCTCGTTGTAATCTCCACGATACACACCGATAAACGACACATCGCCAGAATCGCTTAATAGGCGTACATTATGCAAGGTAAGTTGTTTTAATGCCGTCACATTCCAGTCAATAGAGCTTGTTGCATCACCGATTCTGAATTTGTTCCCGTCCAGATCCAAATAGCACTCTCCATCACTGGTTACAATAGTTCCCGTTGTGATAGTCTTTCCGTTGATACGGGTAAATCCGTAAGTGGTTACAAAATCACGGAAATTATCATCAGGATAGAGCGAACTAATGATACCTATCTGGAAATAGTAGTTGTTCGGATCTTCGGTAGGCTCAAACTTGTAGGGTGTCTGCGTAACGACAAACACGCCATTCGTTCCAGTCTTGCTACACTTCGCAAACACATAGTAGCCGCCTTGCTCCGATAGGGTAACGCTCAATTCGCCTAAAGTCCATTGCTTTATGGTGGTTTCGTCTATGGTAAGGTGTGCCAGTATGCCCGAAGAAGCATCAAACCTGTTGGCATTGCCGTTTACATTGGCTTGCATCACAACTCCGATCAAAACAAACTGCTGGCTCTTTGAGCCAACGGTAAGCATATTCGTATCAATGGAATTAGGACGTATGTTTTCCGGGTCAAAATAACCGTCCGTGTCATACACCATATTCCTTAGCTCTTCGGTCGTGCGCCATCCCCTACGGGCTTTGTTCAAATCTTTCAGGCGGTTTGCCTCTATGATCTTGTTATGCTCTATCACATCTATCACCGTCTGCTGGCTTATGGATATGGTGGTAGTGTCGGATAGGGTAAGGCTGTAATCGTGATCCACAAGCAAGTTACGGCTTATCTTCTGGATTCTTATGCTCTTCTCCACACCGAAACGCACATCACGCACTGGCACATAGTCCCCAACCTTGAACACGCTGGTTTCGCTATCATCCGGCATATTCTCCAGAAAATAGGAGCGATCAAAGGTCAAAGCATACTGCACTCTGGACTGTGTGCGTGGCTTGAAATCATCATACCCGGCATACCAAAGATCTTCTTCCGCATTATCCTCATAGGACTTTGGCAGATTTATATCCGTGATCTTATAGCTGTTTCCAACCTCAATGCGGAAAGCCTCATTGTCGGTGGTGGGTATGGTCAGCCCTCGTTTGTCAGTGAAAGGTATGATCGTGAACTTCTTAGCCGAATGGTCATATCCTCCATCTGCTTTTACTTCAAACTGCTGTCCGGCAAGCCTGCCAGTTATGAATGTGATTTTTGCCGTTACTCCATTGATAAGGTACTTTGTCCCGTTTTCGTCCTTTTCGTTCAGGTCGAAATCCATTGTATCATCAACGAATGAGTTTATATCATCCTCAACAATGGCAGTAACCTTTCCTGTACGCTTCGGGAAAATATCATCATATTGTTCGCTATCCTCTTCGCTGCCTATCTCCTGCGCCAGTTCCGCATCCTCAATATAACGCTTGGTATCATCATCAATACCGATCATTTCACTGTTTGCCGGGATAACAGTACCGTCAGCCAACGTATGCTCATTCTTATTCATACGCTTTGGGTAAGGCAGTTGCAAGCGTTCTGAATAGTCCCTGTAGTCGCTCCGTATGTTGGTAGTGCCGCCCTCCACCCAAAGACGGGTAATAATGGCTTTATCATCCACCTTTTGATCTTTGAGGGTAAACAAACCGCCACCCTTACCCCACTCAAAGTAATCACTTCCGCTTGGTGGAATAACCTTTGTGCCGAATTTTCCGATATGGATAGTACGCACTCCGTTATTTTGGGTAATGCGGAACTCCAGTTTGAAATTATCCTTGCTACATAGCGATTGCAACACCTGTAGGCAGTTCTGCCGTGAAAATGATATAGTGCGTGGCTCTGTGTCCGGGCAATTCGCTTCATCAAAAGCCCACAAGCCCGGATAATCACGGTTCATATTGTATATGATCACCTTGACGAAATCCCTAATGGAATAAGTAAGGTCAAAAGTCATGGAAGTAGATTTTCCGCTTTCGTCCGTATTCCTGTATTGGGCTTTCATCAGTTCATACATCACGCCATAGAATACTGCATCATACTGGTAGTATCTATCCGTTTTCATTTCACGGGCTACACGTGTGCGGATAGTGTACTCTTCACCGCCCACTATGATTTTATCGCCTTTCTCGAAGTCCAGCAATTCAGTGGAGATAATAGACAACTGTATGTTATCATCACCCATCAGAGATATGTTCTGCGTTGCCGATTTTATGGTACAGAACGGATCTCTGCTGAATAGCTGGATAGTGCCGCCTTTGCGCTTGATTACTTCAATTTCTCCCATATCACGATCGCATTAGTGGAAAATTCCTCTATATCCTCAATCACACCGCTTACAATAATGTCGTATTCTCCGGATTCGGTATAAGTGTGTTCCAAAGCTACATCCGTTCCATGCACATTGAATGTGTGGCTTCCATCGCCCCAATACACATTAAGGAACTTCGTGCTGGTAACGGTTATTGTAGCCTTGCTGTTGGCATTTCCGATATGGCGCAATACTTTTTTCACTGGCTCACATTCTACCAGCTTCAAAGAGAATGTGCCAACCATCAGATCATTGTTGTATGTCCCCCAAGTCTTTTCCACATCAACCTCATCAGGCACATACACCTCATACACCAGAGGCTTTGCCTTTCCGTCATACTCGCATTTCAGGCGCACCGTACCCTCTTTGTCGAATTGCTCCATAAAGAGATTTACCCAGTTTACAAACTCCGATCGGCTGGAAGCCTCTATAAAGCAATCAAGCGTGATCGTGCGCTCCTTGTATCGTGGTCGCTTCAAGTCAATCACCTTTCCGTGGTAGTTATCCCAATCCACTTCCAGACTTTCTTTCCTTTCCAACCTACCCAGAAGCCCGGAAGAAGCGGAAACATATACGCCAAAGTCTTTAGTGTTCTTTCCGTCTATATAGTATTCCACATCGGTATTTGCCTGTAGCTTCATTACCTCCGTGGCAGACTTTGCCACATTGAACAAACGCAACTCATCTATGAGTGACTTTGTACCGTTAAGGCTCTCATCATTCAGTGATAGACCTTTCGGAGTGCCGGATATGGTATCTTTGAAGATCCGGCTTGTGTTCTGGTACACCTCGAAAGTGTTGCCGGACTTCACAAAGGCAAAGAAATACCAGTTCTTAGGCATTACGCTCACCCATTGCTCCAGATAGTTATCCACTCCGTCAAAGTTCAGAAGCCAGCCCAGTTTGTTTGTTGCCGGGTACACATAGCAACACAGCGTGAAATCACCACTTAGGGGTATCGCTTTATCTGTTTGGCATTCACCAGCACCATTCATAGACAAAGATTTACCGCTCTTCGCTATTTTGGAAAATGTTGCACCATCAGAAAGCGTTGCATCAGCCCTGCTTAATGAAAAATCGTATGCCTTGCTACCGTCCGGATCGTCAAACGGCAAGTAGAGGATTAAATTATTGTCTATCATATCCGTAAGTCTTTTTATTGGTTCGTATAATCTTAACTCTTCCACCAACGGTTTCAACGGTGGCATTACCGTACACATTCACAAGCACCTCTGCATCGCTGCCAGCCACAGCGATAGCAAGGTATGAATCATCGAATATGTCAATGGTTACAATAGCATGATCGCCCACATTCACAGAGGCTTTGGAGTTGTGCCGGATATAGATGTTTGAAACAGCAAACCCGTCATACTCCAACATCGCTTTGCAGTCACCGTTCAACACTACATCTTTCCTGTTTTTCTCCACAACTTCATCATCCACATATACACCGTAATCCTCACACTTTCCTTTGAAGTTCGTGCGTAGGAAGTCCAGTGTTGGATAATCATTCTTTATACAGAAGTCTATCCCCCGTATATACAATTCAGCAAGGGAATCCACGCCCAAATCCGGTTTGAGCTTCATTTGCCATAAACGGCACAATCCCTTTGCTATTCCATCCTGTTTGATTTGGTGTACCAGTTCCATAATTACGATATTCCTTGTGATAATAATGAGTTGTCTTTGTTCTCTATCCTCTTCAAAGTTTCCTTTATCTCCGTAAGCTCATCGGCACTAATTTTAGTGTTCTGTGCTATCTGGATTTGATAGATAATGTTCTGCCTCATAATAGCTATCTGGTCGCTCTGGTTGATCACAAAGGCATTCAACCGTCCGGCAATCACTCCGCCCGTTTCCTCGCTCATCGAAGTAACAGCACCAGTAAGGGGATCGGATTCCTCTTCTTCATCTGTCTGATCCTTGATCCAGTCACCTACACCCTCCAAAGCCATATTGAATTTGTCCGCTCCCTCCTTTACCATTTCCTCAAACCGTTTCTTTTCATAGTCAGAAAGCACATTATCCTGCATGGCTTCTCCAAGATACAGAACGGCATCATTAATGGCTTTTGCAAGGAACTGGCGTTTCAATGCTTCTACAACCGCATTTTTCAGCGTTTCTTTTGTCACTTCTCCCAATGCCTTTGCTGCATCTTCACCTTGACAATAGGCATCTACAAGCGCATCGGCAAAATCATCAATGGCACTTTGAACATCTGTTCCGGCAAGCGTTTCAAGCATATTTCGCTCCAGATCCTCAATCTGTGTGTCAATGTCCTTAATGGCTTCTTCCCATTCTGCAATCTTGTTGTTGTCGGTGTCTTTTTTGTCTTTTTCCGCCTGTATCTGCTGCTTGATAAGCTCCTGTTGTTCCCGGAGATTCTGTTTCTGCAATTCATAGATAGCAAACATATCCCCGTTGTTTTGCTCTTGCTCTAAAGCATTTTTTAGCTCCTTGATTTGCTTTGTAAGTTGGGCATACCTTATGAAGTCCCAGCTTTGACGGGCTACAACCGCCTGTTGCTCCAATGCGGCTATCTCATCCTTTATCCCTTGTATGCGCTGCTCATGCGCTGCCCTTTCCTCATCACTGAATACCCAGAAAGTCTGATCGTATGAGTGTTGCAGTCTGTCAAAGGCATTGGATAGCTTATCAACATCCATCTGTATATTCTGAATCCTTTCCTCCAGTTCATCATCATTGTTAAACAGTCCGGCAATCCACTGGATAGCCTGTAAAGCAATGGATATGGCGGCAAGGATAACAGAGCCTTTTTCAGCCGTTGCTATGGCTGCTGACATGGCGATACCAGCGGTGGCAACACCCTGTATCATCTGGATAGTGGATTTGCCAGTTTCACCAAGTAAATCACCCAGTACATCGCAACTGTCTATGGCATCATTTATGAAGTTGAAACATCCCTCGGTTGCATCCGCAAGGTTGCTCCAGTCCGTTTTGATCTGCTTTGAGGTTTTCTTTGATCCATCCTGTTGCTTCTTGAATACCTGTGTAAGTGAGTTTCCAAGTGCCTTGAACGGATTAACATCAAGTATTTTCCGCTTTGCCTCATCCAGTTTATCCAGAACTGCGTTAAGGTCTGCCGGATTCAGTTTAAGATCAGCTGTATTCATTTTCTCCTGAATATCCTTAACCAGTTTGTCTATCTGTTCAACGGTCAAAGAATCCAAGTCAGTAAACAGATTACGCCAACTGTCGCTCTGCATGAGGAATGAAGCATTTAAGGCGGAAAGTGCCTCATTCTCGCCCTCATTCAACTTCTTCAGGATCTCTTCATTGTTTTGTGCAATGGCTTGTGATCGCAACATCGCATATTCATCCTGAATGGCTTTCTTTTGTTCCTCATAACTTCTGTAATTATTCAGTATCTTATCCTGAATTTCTTTATCCGCTTCCGCCTGCTTCTCCGATATGAATAGGCTTGCTTCAGCTTTCTCATCTTCACCTACCAGCCCTGTACTTCCGCTTACAAGCCTTTCTTTGGCATCGGCTATGGCTTGTACCCTCTCTGCAAGTGTGCTTGCTTGCGATATTGCTTCCGTCACACTTTCCTTGAAAAGATCCATTGCGGACTTTGCGCCCGTTATCTCATCATATTGCATATTCAGGGAAATAAGGTGGTTTCCCTCGCCCTCTGTCAGTGTTCCGGCTTCTTTCTTCTGGTTCATTTCTGCTATCTGGTTTTCCAGATATTGTTTGAATGAAGCACCGCCTTTCAGTAAGTTTGCGAACTGTGTGTTCGCCACATCTTCGCCCAGATTACGCACCCAGCGGAAATACAACTCATACTGCTGTTTTTTGTAGGCTATTTCACCATCAAACAACTTGTTTTGCTCTCTCTGATAACTGGTATTCTCAATGCTTCTTCTCTCATCGAATCCCTCTTGCTCCGTTGCAGTCAATCCGCCTTTTCCGGCTGCTTTACGTGCTTTCTCCAGTTCTCTTTCCTCTCTGTCTATGCGATCCAGATTCTCTTTGTGCTGTAAGTCCAGAATGGCTTTACGCTTCTCATACCCATCTTCCATGATAGAGATACGTGCCTCTTCCAGTTTCCGATCCGCTTCCAGTTGCTTGTCTTTTAACGGATCTGCCTTGTCAGCCTGTCTGGTAGTTGTCTTTGGTAGTCTTGATTCCAGCCCACTTATGGTTTTCGTCAGTTCCTTATATTTGGCACTATTGATAACCACATTTGAACGCTCTTCTTTAAGCTGCTTGATACGCTCATTTATGCCGGATTCAGTGTTAAGGTTGGCAGTCTTGGTGTCCCTTGCGCCCGTTAGCTCATCCATCAGCTTTTTAAGGCTCTGTAGTTCCGTTGTGTCCGCCTCAACCTTGACTTTCTTTGCATTGAGCGTATCAATTTGTGTTTGGGTTTCCTGTATCTTCTTATCAAGCTCTTCAAAGGACATACTTACATAGTCCACGCTGTCAGTTACTGGCGTGGCATCCTTTGGGGCAAAATAGGCACTAAGGCTATTATCAACTTGGTTAATAGCCTCGTTCATTTCCTTAGCCTTGTTGATCTGTGAGGTAAGGTAGGATTCAACTATACCCTTGAATCCTGCTATCTCCGCATCGGTGGCTTTTGTCGCTGCCTTTGTGGAGTTCAATATGCTTGCTACTACATCATTGTATTGCTTGGTGAAAGCATCCCCGGACATGGAAGCCAGTAATTTTGCGTTATCCTCAATCTGGCTTCTTATGGCTTCCTGTACAGCACCTCCCATGTTCCGTATGTTTTCAGAGGCTTCATATATCGGCACTTCGTATGAATCTCCACCAGTGCTACGGTTCGTTACCGTCCTTGTCTTTCCAGTGTCATAGCTTGCATTCCCCAGATTCTTTATGAAGTTTGCATAGTTTTCATCCGACTTCTCCAGATATTCCTGTAGTTCCTGCTCGACATACTTAGCCTTGATTTTTTCGGCTGTAGTCTGCTGGATTGCGGCTGTCAGTTCTGCATACTTCAATTTTTGCTCATCAATGGTGGCATTCTCATCCAGCAAGGTTTTGTTATACTCCTTGCAAATCGCATTCACCTTGCGAATGGCATCACCATGCGTTTTTGTACCTTTCTCTGTGTTGCGGAGAATGGCAAACAGCAAATCCAGATTATCAATCTGCTTTTTGGTGGTGTCCTGAAATTCTCCCATTGCATCGGTGGCTTCCTCTTCGGAGCTTTTGAACAACGTGAGCGCACTAACCAGCATCCCAACCAGTGAAAGAATCCACCCGATAGGATTGCTCTTCATGGAAGCCCAAAGAGCTTTCATTGCAAGGGTGGCTTTCTTCGTGATTGATGTTAGTGCAGTCGTAACAGCACCTTGTGTTGTCTTTGCCGCTGTGTCCGCTACAGAAGCGGCTGTAGCCTGTTTTGTGGCTGTAGCCTCCAACTGCTTGCGTTTGGTGTATAAGTCCGTTTGAGCGGCTAATGCGGCTTTTCTGGCGGCACTCTGGTTGTCCTGTGCTGCCTCCAGTTTCTTTTCAGCCGTTGCAATTCTGGTGGCATCCCCGGCTTGCCTTGCCCAATACAATTCATACCGTGCCATTTCGGTTGCTTGCATGGCAGAAACAGCCGTTTGTTTGGCGGATTCCATCTTTTGTGCTGCCGCCTTGACATCGGTACGCATAGCCTCCAGAGTGGCGGCATTGTTCCTTTGCTTCGCTGCCACTTCTTGCTCCAGAGCGGCACGATATACGGCACTCTTAGCCGATAGGTCGGTTTTGCTAAGTGCCTCCCTTTGCTCAACCGTCAATACAGAGGTAGCCACTGCCTCATAATTGGCAGAGGAAGTGGTAAGGTTAAGGTTTGATAAGTATTCCTGCTGTTGTGCTGTCAAAAGTTGCTGTATGGTGGCAATACGGAGTTTCTTTACCAGATTGGCTTGCTCTTCCGCTGTAAGCTCCTTTTGCAATGCGGCTACATGGGCTTGTTGTACGGCTGTCATAGCCTTTGTTTGTGCCGCTGTCTGCCCTGTAATGGTGGCTTCTGCTTTCAGTAAGGCTATCTTTGCCTGTTTAACCGTGTTGTCTATCAAAGCAACCCCGGTATATCCCTTTGTGGCAAGTGTATTCAGCATTATTGCCGCCTTGTAGCTTCCATAGGCAATAGTAACAGCCTGTACAATACGGATAATCTCATCCATATTCTCTACAAGGTCTATAGCACCCTGAATAGCTCCAGCGAACAAATCTTCATTATCCTTGCCGATCTTGTTAAGCGCACTATCCCAAGCATCGCCCAAGTTTGAAAGCATACCAGTAAGCGATTTGCTTTGCTCTTGCATGAGGTTGAAATATATTCCTCCCTCACTGGTCATGTTCTTAAATGCTTTCTCTACTTCCGGGAAGCCAACTTTTCCCTCTGTAACCAGCTTGTTAAGTTCTTGCCTATCTACGTTAAGCACCTTTCCCAACTCTTCATAGATAGGAATACCACGCCCGGCAAACTGGCGAATATCCACCGTGTATGCCCTGCCTTGCGATCTCAATGTTCCATAGAGGTAGATAAGATCTCCAAGTGGCGCACTCACACCAGAAGCCACATTACCAAGCATCACGATCTCATCTACCACGCTTCCCACATTTGATCCGAAAGCAAGCATCTGTTTTGCTCCTTGCGCTATACTGGTAAGGTCAAACGGAGTTTTAGCGGCTGTATCTACCAGTTGCGACATAAGCACCTGTGATTTTTCGGTGCTTCTCAACATGGTATTGAAAGCCAGTTCAAGTTGCTGGAACTGCCCACGCACTTGCACAATGCTCTGAACAAGGCTCATCATTCCTTGCCCAACAAGGTAGGAAACGATATACCTTGCCCCGTTTTGCGCAAAGGTCAGAAACGATTGCTCCATGCGGTTTGCTTCCAGCACGGCATTATCAGAGGCGTTTTTGATATACCGCCCCATCGCTTCGCTTGACACTTTGAAATCATCTATATCAAGAGTGGCTTTGAATGCTAATGCTCCACCTATATTTTCCATACTAAATTAAACCTTTGACATAGTTCTTAATATCTTCTTTCGTTTTGAGTTCTCTACGGATAACCTTTCCTCCTGTTTTTGGCTTCGGTAATCCGTTCTCATCCGTTTCTGTTTTCGGAATCGGCTTTGTCCTTGCCATATCCGCCATCATCAGCTCTACATTCATCCAAGAGATACCCCAGAGCAAGTAATCATAACTCCAGCCGAACATTTTCAGCAATTCCGCACGATTACCCCACGGGCTGTTTAGCCCGGTTACTCTATCATATCCGCTCTGCTCTTCGGTTTCGTTTTCCCTACTTCCTTGATTGATATGATAGAGGATGTAAAACCCCCGGCATTCATCATCTGGCTTATCACATCGGCAAGTTGCTTCAAACGTGGTACAGTCAGATGCTCAATGAAGAAATCACGGAGTACCTTTGTCTGTTTGTTTACTGGATTAGCGATTGAGCCGTTGTTGATTACTGCAACTGCGGCTATCTCCGCCATGAGGGAAATGTATTTGAAATACTTTTTTGCTTCTTGCGTTGGTTGCTCCTGTATCTTTTCCTCATTGAGTTCTATTTGTAGGTACAGTTTCCTCAAATAGTCAATAGTACCCAGATACAGAGGCTTCACATGGAACTGGCGCATATATACTTCCACCATCTTTCCCTTATCCGTGTCCGGCATTTCCATCACCGCTACATTCCAATCTTTCGGAATCCGCCTGTCATGCCATACCTTGACATGGTTAGGGAAATGCTTGTTCCACCAACGTACCCACTTTGGAGGCTTCACCGGGTTAATCTTCAAAGGCACGGAGAATTTCACCCCCATATCCAGAAGTGCCTGTATCGCTTGCTCTTCTATTTCAAGCTGTTGTTCTCTTGTCAGTTCTTTTGGCTTTTCTTCCATAGATATTTCTGTTAAAAAGAAAGCCCCCTACGTTGCTTGCAGGAGGCTTTCCTGTTACATAAAAGCATCAGGATTACGCTTTAGTCGGATCGGTCATAGCCTCATCAATTTGCAACTCGGCTTGATACTGGATCGTGAGCGGCACAAGGCAGATACCCGTTGAAGAGTAGGTAATCTCGAACTTCGGAATGATCCTCACATTCGGGCAACCGATAAACAAGCCCTCTTCCGGCTGCTGCCAAATGGCAAATTCCTTATAAGGCAGTTTCTTAGGTCTTACCCACTTACGGTTAGGAGTTTCCCCCTCTACAGTTCCGCCAAAATAGCGTGAAAGCAAATCCAGATCTGGATCCATCAGCGAAAGTGCCAATGTGGTTTCAGTTTCGCCTACCTGTGTAATCTTCTTGCTTGAAGTTTCTGACTTATGTACCGTTGTTTCAGGGTCAGAATCGGTAAGCTGGCAAGTGTCTTGATACACATCGCCAAGATCTTTCCAATCAGCGCCTTTTGCTGGCATAGTACCGTCAGCTTCCGCATCGGCAACATAGATCTTCTTCAATCCCATTGTTGATAATACTGGCATAGTCGTAAAATTTATTGGTTCATTTTCTTTTCTCTAACTGTTATCTCCAAAGCGATAGAAACAAAGTGTTCGTTATGGTCTGGCTCTTTGATAGGAGGATTGATCAAACCGATATTCCAGTTATAACCGCTTCCTATCTCGTAGTGGTTCTGCAAGACTGCAATAACCTTTTTCCTTATGTCTATCAGCCTCTGGTAGTCTATTCTGTACACGGGTGAATTTGTACGCTTCTTCACCTTATCCGGCACATGAATGTTTACGTTGATTTGCCCGTAACGCACGGATTCCTCACCGTCTATTGCATGAGGGACTATAATCACATCTTCTTTGCTGTAGTCGTTACGTTCATAGTCAATGCTCCCTGTAATCATGGTTTTTACTTCACTTCCCACAAGCATTTGATACACCCGTACCGCTATCTCTTCCGTTGTAATCATAACACACCTCCGAACAATTCATTTGCCTTTGATTTGGCTTTTGCCATAAGTTGATTCATTGCGGCTGGAAAATCCTTTTTGGCTTTCAGTTCTGCCGGAAGAATGACATTGTAACCCTTAGCCTCAACGTAAGCTGCGTAATTCATCCCGGCTACTATAATGAGAGAGAAAGCGTCCGGCAAGCTGTTAGCCATTTGCATAGCCACTTTAAGGCTTGCTTTAGCTCCCTCATTGTTAGGCTGGTTTTCCCCACTAAAGTATTCCAGTTTCTTATTACGCACTATCGCATAGGATATAGAGTTTGTGAGGTTGCCCGTCCTGTCTGTATAGCTGTGTTTCTCCTTAGCGTACTTCACAAGGCTTTCGCCAAGAAACTTCAATAGGTATAGTGTGGCGTTTTCAAGTCTTACTTGAAACGCTGCCACCGCCTTTGAAATGACACTGCTATGATTGTTAGTCGGAGCTATCCCCATATCTCAATGTATCTTCTGTTAAGATTATCCACGCCTTGAATCTCGAAAACTGCCACCTTGCCATCCTCACTTGTGATCTGTACTGGCGTTGCAATATCCAGATTTCCTTTGAAGCACTTTGGTATAAGTACATCGTAAGTGTACTGGTGCATTTGCCCGTCTGTACCGATCTTTTGTTTGGATGGCACGAATGTTTCTATCTGGCACTCGCAACCGTCCATCCAGTCGCCCGTTTGAGGCTCTGAAACAATAAACCCGGTATTCGGATCTATTTGCTCATCCTGAATTTCCTTGTATTTGAAAGTACCGTTATATCTCATGGCTACCACATATTAGATCCGTCCGTGATAGACGGGACTTCGACAAACTCCGAGGCATCCAGACCGTTTTCACTGCAAATAGCCTTGATACGCTTCTTTAGCTCATCCACGCTGTACCCTTGTGAGGATTTGCCCATGCTGTCACTTGTGAGGACAACCATTTTCTTTAGCACCTTGATAGCGGCAATGGCAATAGGTTTCCTATCCGTTTCCGCATTGTATTCGGCATCAGAATTGCCCACATTCGCATCAGCAAGAGCCTTTTTCAACGCAAGAGGGCTTGGCGTATATGGTTCAAGTTCACCGATCAGAGCATCGTATTTTGTCAAATTACCCATCTTAGACCTCCTTGTTAAGTATTTCAGAGAGTGAAGTGGCTTGCTCTTCCGTCAGTTCCTCCAGCTTCTTAGAAACACCTTTTACCCCGGCATTCTTTGAGGCTGGATTACCGACTTCTTCAAGTGCTGCTTTCACCTCATCAAGTCCGTATTCTTTCTGTTGGAATGAGATTGTTTCGGGCTTCTTATCATCAGCCTTTTCATCATCCCCATCACCAACAGAAGTAATCTCACACATACCACGCTTCACAAGGTCGTTTACCCTGCTTAGGTCGTTTGTGGTAAGAAGATCGCCAGACTTGTAAATAGTCTGGTGATCATTCTTATCTCTGAAAGGCTTTAATACTACCAGTTTCATAGTTTAGCCCTCCATAAGAGCATCAATGCCCTCAAACTCCTGCTTGGTGCAATACATACGCTCGTTTCCGTTGGCATCTGCCGGGATCGTCTTTTCGGAAATGCCTCTTACCTGCATACAGATAATGGCATTAATATCCGTAATGATAGGCAGCAAGCGTCCAGATCCTTGCGTAACTTCACCTGCTACCTGACCAGTGGATTCACCAGTACGCCACTTGGCGATACGGATTCCGTTACCAGCGTTCATGTAGTCCACATCGTCCTCTTCCATGAGTTCGCTGTCCTCAATAGACGGCTGGATTTCACCGATAACTCCGGCTGGCTTGATACAGATAAAGTTGTGATTCCACGGCTCAACAGATCCACGCTTACCGTCCTTATCTTGTCCCATCTTACGGGTAATAACCGTAACATTCGGGATTTCGTTTTCACCCAAAAGGGTTTCCAGTTCGGTTTTGGTGACGGTTTGAGCCTGTTTGTCGTTACCGTGTACCAGCAAGCGTGTGGTTTGATCCATACGCAACCAGTAGTACAGATCTTGCGACATCAGGATTTCGCCCGGCTCAATACCTCTCTGGCGAAGCTCCGCACACAGAGCGGCAAGCATCAGCACGGGTTTAACCTTTCCTGCCTTGGTGTTTGCCGTAGTCCAGTTGAAAGCCGAAATGAGCTTGTTAGCCTCATCCATGCGGTAATCAATCTCGAACTCACGACCGCCCGGATTGTTGATAGCTGGTTTGAACTGTGCGACACCCCAGTTGGAGAATGCCATAAGCGCAATGAAGTCCATGACATCTTTGCAGCCCAGATAGGCATCCTGCAAATCGGCTTTGAGTGTCTTTTCAATCTCCCTAACCTTTTGAGCATCCGAAATACGGGGATTCTCGTACACTTCCATCAGCTTGCGATAGGTACGGGCGGACATAAAGAACTTGTGTCCCACACGGGGGATCTCCTTAGTCCAAATATCGAAGCCGTCAGAGCGTCTTTGAGGGGTAGGTGATTCATCAGCCAACAGCGTAGCCATGAAACGAAGCCGATACTTACCCATGATACCCTCCGCTGTCAGCGACATTTGAGGGGTATTGTAGGTAAACCAGTTATCGGAATACATCTTCTGGAACAAGGCTACTTCTCTTTCAGAAGCCTTGTCGAAAGCCTTGCGCCACGTTGCCAGAAAGTCAATAGGTCTGCCATCCTTGTACAGCCCTTTGAGTTTTGAATAAATTGATTTCATACGTTAGCCTCCTTTCTTTAGAATGATTGAGTGAGTTTAACGTGTGGATTTTCTTTCAGGAACTTGCCTGTAGCATCTTTCTGGCTTGCCGGGATAGGCGGAACACGCCTTTCATACATTGCGTATTGCATCGTGTCAGCCGATACGTCAATACCAGTTTCAAACTCTTTCACATCCACATCGTAGATAGTTACAGCGTTTGCCTCACCGATTTCAGCGGCATTGGAAGATTTCTCTACCACCTCCACCAGCACATCATCCTTTGCAAGCCCGGAGATCTCACCAGAGAGCGTGATAACATAGTTCTCGTTCTTTTCTTCAATCTTGGTAATGGAAACAGCAGAGGCAAAAGTGCCAGAGATAGCACCAGCCTTAGCTACCTTATCACCAACAGCGAAGATCGGAGCGTAGAACTCATCCACCAAAAGGCGGACAATCTTCTTATCATCGCTATCTACCTCAACCACCTTAGCGGTTTTCAACACGCTAACAAGCCGGGTTTGCTCATCATAGATCGCAAGTGTTCCAGCCGGAATCATATCGCCAACATTGAAACGCTGTTTGGCAACATCCAGATTGAAACCGCCTTGCACAATAGAGGGACTACCCGTAAATATCGGGCGTTCCCCTGTAAATGAGTGGGTTTTCCTTTTCATTGCGATAATTATTTAACTGTGATTGATTCCAGCAAGCTATCCGCAGCCTCATCTATCTGTTTTTCGCTTGCCGCCTTTGTACCCTCTGAATCATCAGTAACCAGACCTGCCGTAATGAAGTCTTGTTTGAGAGTTGTTACAGCCTCTTCCACATCCTCATCATCAGAAATGGATTTGGCGAAACGGTCACGGAACTTAGCCGGAATGTTGTGCTTTGCCATAGCAGCGTTGATTTCTGCCATGCGTTTTGCCTTGCTTTCGCCAGCTTTCATTTTAGCCAACTCATCTTCCAAAGCCTTAATCCGCTTCTCATTCGGATCATCCTTTTTATCATCAGCATCATCAGTTCCGCCTTTGTTCCCTTTTTTGTCGGGATCATCATCTTCACCGCCTTTGCCGCCTTTGTTCGGATCATCCTTTTTCTTGTTAGCCCATCTGGTAGCTTCACCTTGACTTTCCTTAGCAACGTCCGCTATCAGGTTTGCCGTTGTTTCAATCGCCGCATCATCGGTCGAATCATCCTCAATGCTGCCACCCATTTTTTCGGTTATCGCTTTAAGGTACTTCTCCGATAGACCAGTGTCCTTACACAAGCCTTTTACTTTTTCAAAGAGTTTCTTATTCATACTTGAATTGCATTTATAGTCCGTTAATATGTGACTTCTACGACTGCAAATATAGAAAATAATTCCGTAGAAATGTGTTCATAGAACACAGAAAATTTACTTGGTTAATGTATTTATTTTCTGTGTGTTAGAAAATAAGTTAGAATTTTACAGAAAAAATCTCCGCAAATTATTTGGTATATTACAAATAACACACTATATTTGCACTGTGTTTAAGGAACACACATAACAAGAATAGCAACATTAAAAAGATTTCGGATATGACTAAAAAAGAATTTGAAGAGAGAACGGGATTAAAGGTACAAGATGATAGCTACTCTAAGATAGAAGAAAGCTATATGAAAACAGACCTTGACAAAGATCAGTTCTGTAAGTTGTGGGTGGAAAACCCGGATGCACTAAGAGAGATTGAGGTGAAAACGGTGCTGGTTCGTGAACTGTACGAAGAGCGCAAGAGCCTTGCAAACTTCCTGATTGATCAGGCTGAAAAATGGAGTGCATCAGACTTGCGAGAAAAAGCAATCGCCATGATAGGAGAAAAGGAATATCTAAGGCGCAAGATTGCCAGAGGATATAACCTTTGGGATGCCGATAAAGAGTTATTGGATAACATTCTAAGGAAATAAGATTATGAGCGCAAAGATAGTTTATGTGGTTTACGGATCACGTTCAGAGATTAGCCAACTTATCGCCTTTCTGGTATCTGGCGAAATGTGCTTTCACTATAGCGGAGAATACTTGTATTTCAGCTATGATCCAACGGAGCTTATCAAAGAGGAAGGAATGGATCTAAAAGTAGATATTGAGCATTGGAGTATGCTTTGCTTTAACTTCAAAGACGCACCTAATAATGAATAACTTAAAAACAAAAAGACATGGAAGCAACGATTAAACAAGTACAGGAAATAGTATCAGTTCTTACAGAGGAACAACAGCAGCTATTGAAAGACACTATCAACTATGGTGCATGGGGTGATGCAGATATGGAATTTCTGGATGAGAACGGGAATATAGAAACAGTCGGAATGTATGGCTATTGTACCAATGATGCAAAAGAAGCCGGGCATTTTTCGGGTAGAAAGGTTGCCGCAATGTTCCGATCAATCTACAAAAAGCTATGCCCGGCAAACCGAAACCAGACAGGCAGATATATTTCCCACTGTAACGACTGGTGGGGTGATGGTTCAGGCGATATGCTGTTTATCAGACATAGTTACTATAGAGCCTTTGAAGAGTGGGCAAGACAATAACAAAACGGGTGGGGAAACCCACCCTTAACCAACAAATGCAACATCGAATATGAATAATCCAATTTACATCAGAGTGCTACAGCACGATAAGAACGACCAGATACGCATAGGTGAAGCCTTTCCAGCTACAGACTTGGAACAGGTGGAAAAGAACGTAATAGCCCAATATGAAGCAAAAACCGCTTGGTGTGGCGGCTTCAAAGTGGCGTGTGAACGGTACTACAAGCGCATTGCAATAGTCAATGCCGTTAATCTTGGAATAATGCGATTGATTTATAACGAATAACTACGGATATGGGAATACTGAAAGATGCAATACTGAATGCCCTAAAAGAGCAGGGTGTAAAAGCTGAATGGGTAGGAAAAAAGCCCAGAGTGTTGAAAACGGCTGCACAAAGCAAGTATGATGATTTGCGCAAGGTGGAGCGGAACTATACCAGAGGTGTACACAACGCAAGAAAGGAGGCAAACCATGAGAGGAATAACGAAAGCCGCTAAAATGGCAAATGGCAGAAGCCAGTCATGCGCAAAATGCCCTCTTAGAAATAACAAAGGAGTATGCTTGCCCGAATACCAACGGGCTTGCTCCGATGCTTTCATAGAGGGATTCAAGAAAGGTGTAAAATGGTTACAACAAAGACAAAAGGAGGAATTATGAGATACGCACTAAGGAATCAAGATAAAATATCCTCTGTGTATAGTGCCGCTTACTTGAACGATCATATCATTAAAAGCCTTGATTCATATTTTGGCAATACAAATGATGATCGCATAATAGAGGACATTTCACAAGAGGGATTTGCAACCAAAACAGGAGAAGATTATCCAGTGTTAAGGATTAACGATATTTCAGATAATAATGCAATGTTGGAGTTTGTGGTACTAAGACAAACATACGATGTGTTGAATTTAGCATTCTTAGGAAGAATGAAAGGATAAGATTATGGACGAACAATACGAGAGCATTAAAAATAAGCTGAAAAAGCTATTGGCACTTGCAGAACGAGGTGTGCAAGGTGAAGCCGATAATGCCAGAAAATTGCTTGAAAAGCTATGCAAGGAGTACGGTGTATCTATGGAGGAACTGTTAGATGAAAATCAGTTGAAAAGATATTACTTTGATATTGGTAGAAATGCGCTATATAAGGATCTATTCGTGCAATGTTATTGCAAGGTTTCACAAAAATACTCATTGAGTTTTTATAAGGAATCAAGAAGCAAAATATCAGTAGAAATGACAGCTCTTCAATATGCAGAACTTGTGAGCCTATTTGAATGGCATAAAGCGAACTTCAATAAGGATTTGGAGGACATGAAAAAGAACATCTTACTCGCATACTGCCGAAAGCATCATCTTTACAGCGATATTAAGCCCGAAAATGACAGAGAGCTAACGGATGATGAACGCAAACGACTTATCAAAATCATGTTCATGCAAGAGAGTCTAAATGACAATCAATATCATAAACTTTTAGAGCAAGTAGGCAAGAAATGAAAACACTGTTTATTGATGTGATGCTAAAAGGTAGGTTTGTTGCCACATTGCGATATAGGTATTGCCCGGCTTTTCCTCTGGATATAGAAGAGCTTTCCGAATTTGTGGTTAGCAAACTGCCTACTTTGAGAAACAAACCATTCAACATAGTATTTTGATATGGCACAAGAAAGCATTGATGATTTTATCCAGATGGCAAAGGATTACGCCAAAGCAGAAAAGGATCTGGATGTTCAGCGTTGGGTGTTTGTCAGCTTTGAGCGAATAGACGAACAAGGAAACTATGTACGATTATTCAGCTACGATTTACCCCGTGAGATTTACGATCGCAAGCGGTGGGTAATGGAGTGGAGAAAGGCAAAACTTGTGTGCAAATACCCAAAAGGAAATGTTAGATACACATTGAGTTTCTACGATAAGCGTTTGGGACTTGACACACGCATTAATGAGGATCTTAAAAGACTTCTGGCGGCAAAGGCACAAGTAACAAGGGTAAGGCGAAAGATTGAGGAATATGTGTCTTATAACAAAGTACACAATATGTTTTTCGATGAGAGCACCGATGCGGATTTACTGCAAGCTCGTGAAAAACTTGCCATAAAGATTGCTAATGTACGGGTAGCAGAAGAAAGAATGAAGTTAAAAATCAAACAAATACAGGAGGAAACAAAATGACAAAAGAACAGATTGAGAAAAGATACAACGAACTTGTAAATGGTATTGAGAAAAAGAGAATGTATGACGGTCGTAATACCGTTGATAGATATGTATGCGATACGTGCGAATATATGATACACACCACATACAAAGATAAGGGCGTAACCCCTTTTACTATGCGCTGTACAAGATGTGGTGGCACAATGTATCATACTAAGACTTTCGACAAAAAAACTGTGCCCCCTTATGTTATGGTGTTTGATTGGTATCGCCCAACTTTGGAACAGACACTAAAAATGTCAGATGGAATGATTGATCATATACTTAACGGAGGTTTAATCTTAGATTCCGAGAAATGGTAACAATAAACGGGGAAATATTCTACGATAAGCCGGGAAGTTGTGGTACTTGCCCGTTCTTCTTTAGCGGATCAACACATTATCAACCCAATTTGGGGAAAGGGCATTGTACTATGTTCGGAGAGTTTCATAATTCATATATAAATCCACCCAAAAGATGCCAGAAGTTATTTAACAAGGCTTTCCGTATGCCAGACGGAAGCAATCTTGTTATAGTACGAAATGATAGTTAATAATTTGTTATATGTAATATAATTAGTATATTTGCGTTCAATAAACACAGTAGCATGAAGCAGGAATTTAAGGTTATCCATGTAGAACTAAGAGAGCCATACAACGGAAAGAAACACTACTACTTTGGCTCAAAGGCAGCAATCTATGACACACTGCCGGAAAAGCTGGTAGGAATAGCCAAAGAAAGCCTTTGGAATGTGGATCTTTCCGATGGGGAATACTCAAACAAGTATTGTATTATTCGGATGGGGAAACTCAAACGGAAACAGCAATCAAAGAAAGGGTCGTGATATGGAAGATGAGAAATTAATCAAAGAGCAATGCGAAAAATGCGCAAATGATTTAGCCATTGCATTTGAGGAGTTAGCGAAAAGCATTGCTGAAACTGACAAGGAGTTTCATTCACTCATGGATTCCGCTATTGATTCCGTTATGAAACAATCCATTGCGGACGCATTTATTGAAGAAATGAAATGGCTTGATAAATTGGTATCTTCGCACTGGTTCACACGATGGTATTACCGAATGAAATACAGGAAAGCGAAGTACACCAGAATACAGACAGAGAGGTATTATAATCAAAACTTCAAGTGATATGTTAGGAGCGATTATTGGCGATATTGTAGGATCACGGTTTGAGTTCCACAATACAGACAAATACGATTTTGAAATGTTCACCGATGAAAGCACTTTCACGGATGATACCATTTGCACCATTGCGATAGCGGATGCCATAACCAAAGGCACTGACTACAAAAGCAGCTTGCTTGACTGGTGCAGAAAATACCCTAATCCCAAAGGAGCATACGGTGGTAGCTTTGCCCGTTGGATAGCTTCAAGCGATCCGCAACCGTACAACAGTTTCGGGAATGGATCGGCAATGCGAGTTAGCCCGGTAGCATGGGCATTTGATAGGCTGGAAGATGTGCTGACAGAAGCGGAAAAGACTGCAAGTGTGACACACAACCATCCAGAGGGAATAAAAGGTGCTGTAGCCGTTGCACACGCTATTTTTCACCTGCGCACAACACATAATCTGCCCGGACTTGAAAGAGAAATGAATCGGTACTACCCATGCTTTATGCTTGGCAATTACTTCTCTGGCGTGTTTGATGAAACGTGTCCGGGTACAGTTCCCGTTTGTCTGAAAATAGTCCGTGTAAGCAACTCCTTTGAAGATGCCATAAGACGGGCGATCTCTTGGGGTGGGGATAGTGACACCATAGGCGCAATAGTAGGATCTATGGCAGAAGCGCAATGGGATATACCAGAGGATATGCGCAAAGAGGCTTTCAACAGGTTGCCCGTTGATATGCTCAATGCGTTTGGGGATTTCTTTCAGAAACTAAACAACAGATCTCAATATGGCAAATGAAGATTGGAACAAAGCCGGATTCTTTTCCGGCATAACAGAAGATTACTCGAATTACCATTGGTATAAGGGCGAAAAGGAGAATCCGTACACCAAAGACACATTCCATCCCTTAGCCGCTTCTTTTTGGGAATATGAGCGTAATTTCCACTTCGGGTATCTTGATAAGGCTGACACACAAAAAAGCCTCACAGAAGCCTACAATGAGTGGAAAAAGGAACTTATCAATGACTATTTACCCGGTAAATCCCCAAATCCATACGGAGATACTACAAATTGGGAAAAGTCCTTTGAAACTGGCAAAAGAGAGGCTTAACAGCCCCTCTTTTTTATATTTCTTCCAACTCCACAACCCAACCTCTTCCAAAGCCAAATTTACGCTCCGTTTCTTGGTACACCTTTAGCACCTTGAAGCGTGATCCGGCACGAAACACAACCTCATCTTCATTGGGGTAGTGTGATATGGCTTTCACATCCACACCTTTCTTGCTCTTGATCACCAGCATAAGATTATCGCCAAAGATTGCCGTGTTCTCTATGCTTGTGGTGCTTGACATAAAAGCCTTGTTTACATAGGGAGTTCCAGACGATAAGCATTGTTGCATTTCCTTGATATACTTCTCCAGCTTCATAGAATCAAAGCTAATACCAGAGAAAACAGTGCCGTTATACCGTGGCATTTTCTCCAGTGCTGCGTTATGAGCCGGATAGTATTTCTGGCACAATCCTCCGTAATCCTCAACTTTCCCGAAGTACGGATCTACTATGCCATAGCCATAATTATTGCACCATTTAGAGCCATAGGTGTAGCGATTGATCAACGCAAGCTCATCTACAGGAATGCCAGTCTTTTTGCTGTATGCCCTCATCTTATCCTCTTCGCCACTGTAGTTCTGCCATCTGCCACCAATAGCATTATTCCCGGAATGGTTTACAGGTGCATTGACATACTCATCCAGAGCCTTTTTCGCAAGTTCTTCCGTTTCTCCGTTCAGTTTAACCAGTTTGCCTTGCTTATCAACATACTTCAATGCAAGTTCTTTCTTGTATTCAGCAAGACGCTTGTAGGCATACCCAACATTACTATCCCACTGGCTACCGTATTGAGCCAAAGCCTTATCATAAGCATCTTGAAGCCGTGCAACTTCCAATTTCTCTTCCGCTGTAGCATACAAGTCAATGGTAGATCCATCGCCTTGCTTTGCCAGCTTGGAAAGTCTGGCTTTCTCTACCTCATGGATCTTCGCTTTAACCTTATCGGTCAGCGTTCTAATCTCCGCTGCAGTCTTTCCGCCATTGATAGCCTCATTCAGTTCATTTTGCAATGCTTTCAGTGGCTTGCTTTTGCTCTTGTATTCAAGCAAAGGCTTGGCAGCATCTACGGCTAACTGGATTTCGTATTGAGCCTTGACAGCCTCCAGTTCCTTTTCAAGCATCTTCACCATTTCTGGCGAAGTCGGAAACTTGTTTTTGTCGGCTACCCATTTCTTTTCAAACTCCAGCTTCTTTATCTGGTACGGAAGATCCCCTACGGATATTTTTGCCTTGAACGCATCAAAAGCATCATATAAGGCTTGTACGGCACTTTCTCCGTATTTACCTACCAATTCCTTATGATGCTTCTGTTCTGGTGTCAGAGGGTGCAATATCTCATCCACACCGCTTTTATTGTCCCGTATGAAGTACGGCAAAGTTCCCTTTGAGGTCGCTTCATTGATACGATCCTCATTAGCCTTTACCCATCCTTTGAAATGTGTAGGAAAGTCCTCTACGGCATTCTCGCTGTTTTCAAGTGTAGCGTTCTCATCCTCCAGAAGCCGATCCAACATCTTTTCTATTTCCTCATCCTTTGCCAGCACTGGCACTTGATAGCACCTACAGTTAGGATGCCAGCCAGTCCATTTGAATGTTTTCGGATAGATCCCTTTCAGATCATCGCAAATGTCATGTATGGGGTGGTTGTTGCTCAACTTGATTTCAATGCCTACCACAAAATCCAGTTGCTCCCAACGGGTGTAGTCGGCAGTCCTATAGGCAATGTTTGTTTCTGTCCGGGCAAGCCTTTGAGCGTTACGATATGAGGAACGGTAAACACCCTTTCCGGGGTGGTATTTCTTCGGATCATCATCCACCCATTTGTAGGTTTCTGTTGTTTGGTCGTACACCCTGCGTTTCCATTTCCTGCCATAGATAGGATTTCCGTTCTCATCTTCTCCGATCTTCACACGGAAACGCCTGTACCACCTATCCGGGTCGTTCAGGTACTCTTTAATCTTGGTTGCAAGCCTGTTGGCTGGTATGCCCTCACCGATAGCCAGATCCAAAGTCTTTTCAAGCTCTTCTTTGTACATCCCTGTGTACTTCCAAACCTTTTGCGATAGGTTTAAGCCGTCCTTTGTCTTTCTGGCAAAGAAAGCATCCATAGCCTCCATGTTGCGGAGAAAGAACCGGGCAAAGTGGTTATCCTCTATAGATTGTTCACCAAACACACTTTTAACCAAAGCATCGTTATTTTCGTTGGATAAAAGCCACTCCTTTTGTACGCTGTTTCGGATCGTCTGGTAAGTCTGGCTGTACATATTGCGAAGTATGGGCGTAACATCTTCACTGTAGCCATACTCCGAAAAGGAAAACGGCTTACCATCTTCAAGCTCCGTGCCTTTCACAAGCTCAATGATTTTACCCAGTGAATCCAGATATATTTTACGCACTTCGGCAGCATACCCCTCCGTGCGCTTGAATAACTCCTGCTGTAGCTTCTTTTCGTTTATGTACTTAGCCATACTCCGTTACCCTTTCTTTTGAAAATGTTCGCACCAATCACTATCCAGAAACTTTGAATACTTGTGGAACGGGCATTTGCACAAAAACGGCTCGCCTTTCCAGTTCAATTCATGGTAGCTGTGAGAGTGCTTGCACTCCCTACAATGGTACTTTATTTCGGATCGTTTCAGTTTCTTTGCCATCACTTTTCATCTTCATTTAGAAAGCTATCTAACAACTCCTTTTTGGTGCTGAAACAGCTACATTCATTGTGGTAGTAAATAGGATCTTTATCACCAGCGCAACGATTATCGTTGCGCTGTATTTCCACATACAAAATGTTTGTATATAGTTCACCAGAAAGAATACCGCCAGATCCGGGTATGATTCCACCCCTTACCTTTATTTCTACTCCGTCAATACGGATATTCTCCGGCTTGTTGTCACGCATGATCCAAACCTTATCACCAACATTAAATTTTGTCTTTATTTCCATTATTCGCCCTCCCCAAATACATCAGTTCTGTTAAGTGCCATTTGCCGCTCCATTGCTTCGGCTTGCTCCTTGCTGATTTGCTCGTACTCCTTTTGGGCATTCTTCACAAGGTAGGAAAGTTCCAGAGTGGACTGCAAAGAGAGTGCGCCAGCCCCGTACTGTTTCAGCACATCGGCAAGCGTTTCACTGACATCTTCACCGAACGGCTCTTGAAACTCGTGTGTCAGTTTCAATGCCTCATACTTGGATTTGTTACGATAGTCCAACACATTCCCCATAATAGCAAGCATGATACTTGCGTGGCGATTCATGTAATCATCGTGGGTTTCCTTGCGCTTCTCCGCCTTGATAACAGCCAGAAGCATAACCTTTCGGATAGCCTTTGCGGAAAGGTTGCCCAAACTCTTCATGTTGTCAAAATCAATGTTTGGCGTGAAAGTCTTGGAAAGAATGTGCTTATCCAGACGCTCGTACTCGTTAGCCTTGCTCTGTGAGGCTTGATCCCATGTAAGGTATTTCACCTCACCGCCATTTTTGAGGATAAACAACTTAGCCTCATCCTCTGCCTTTGGCAATGAGTTGAGAATTTCAGAAGTTGCCACCATAGCCGGATTTGCAAAGCGGTCGTTTACATCAGCATCCGTGCTTTCCAGAGCCTCCGATCGCTCGATCATCGGCTGTACTCCTGCGTGTTCAACCTCTTGTTCAAACAGAAGCACGGGTATTTTCCCGATAGGGTTTTGAAGTACCGCAACCTCCCAGCCGATATTTCCACGCTTCGCACGGTATATGGTATCGGCTGTGTAAATATCCACATGGTAAACCGTCCTATTCCCTGCCTCTGTCAGATAGTAGCCCCACGCAAAGGCTTTGAGTTTCCTATACTGATCCTTTACGGTGTAAATATCATCGCCATTCTTCTTGCAAAGCACATTAAGCAAAAGACGTGGGTTATCCTCTTTGTCCCTATACACATGGTAGAGTATAGCCGCTGATCCCTCCGATCCAGCCGCTCTTTTGGCTTCCCTTACACGGGCATTGAAGTGGACTTCATCATTCAGGTTTTTATAATTCTCAAATGCTTCATCCGTCCCCTCTGAAAGTTGCCCCCATTTTACTGGTCTGCCATAGAGGAACACCAAAGCAATTTCATTGATAAACTGCTGGTAGGGGATAGGAATTTTCCACCTCTTGCTCCAGCGTAAGAAATTGCCTTTCTTATCGTACACCGCACGATCCTTTCTTTCCATTATCTTGTGGCTGCTTACCTCGTAATCTCTTAGATTCTTGGCAGCGACAATGGAATGATCGTGCATCATCGTTAAGGCTCTTGATACATCCTTTGCATCCAAAAGCTCCGTCAAGCTCTGCTGGTAGCCAACAGCCGCTTTCACTTGGTTTGTCAGTACATTGAATAATCCCATATTATTTGAATTTACCCGGTTAAACCTAATCTCCGTTCTATATCGTCTGGTATCTCATACTCGTTGTAGTCAAACCACGATCGCATGAGCATCATATCCCGCCAGTCCGGGGAACAACCTAAATCCTCCTTGATTGCCTCCTTTGGTTTCAGCTTCAAACTTCCGTCATCGTCCGGCTTCCAAGTTTGCAGTTGTTCAAGTTCCCTCGCTATCTGCTCTTTGTCCGCCTGACTTACCAGATCCTCATCTATGCCCACATCGGAAGCGTTGATATGTTCTGCCAGCTTGTAGCCGCATTGCGCTTGCAAGTTTTGGTAGTTCTCATCTTTCAAAGCACGGCTGTTGTTCACAAATCCCTGTATCTCGCAACTATCCACAACACCACCGCCCACACCGTCCTCATCCACGATACACCGATAGTTTGGTATTCGGTACTTCTTCTGGCATCGGATAATGTACGCTTGTATGTCTGTAGTCTTGCTTACGGGAAAACTCCTTATGTCTATGATATTCCATCCGTCCCATACGGCTATCCTCGCATAGTCAGCACCGAAACGGGCAATATCTCCAGTTAGGTAGTGAGTGCCTGTTTTCTTGGCGATCCTGTTACCGAATATCGCCATGATAGCATCATGGGAACAAAGGGAATTTGGGTTATCGTCATACTCCCAGTTACCCTTAAACAGACGCTCGAACTTCACTTTGTCAGAGGTCGTTTTCAATCCCTCTATGTAATCAGGATCAATAAACGGATTCTCTTGCACAAGGCACGATATGTAATACTTGTATTCTGGAAGTTTGCCAGTAGTGAAAGGCTTGTAAAACAAATCATACATCCAGTTCTTTTTGGGGTTGCAAGTGATAAACAGTTTGCGCCTTAGCCCGTATTCTTCATTCTTGAAACGCCCCACACGGGTTTTGAGGGTATCATAAGCACCGAAGTTTACTTCTCCACCCTCTTCAATCCAACCGCCCGTGAACTCAATAGATCCGTAACGCTCATACAGAGGATCACCCGGCTTGTATTGCAAATCCAGAAAGTCAATGCGTGATCCGTTGTAGAACTCAATGTAGTTAAGGTTGGCATTGTACTTATAAAGCGTATCATTCACACCGTAACGGGCGCACACTTGGTAGAATGTTATCAGTGTGGATTGGGTTATACGCTTCAACTCCGCACGTCCTATAAACCACTTCGTGCCGGGGTAGCAAAGGCACATGAAGATAAGCCATGCCGCACCAGTCCACGACTTAGCACCACCAGCCGCACCACCATACAAGATTTCAACGTGTTCTGTATCGGTAAGAATGCGCAAAGCATCAGCTTGTTTGTCGTGCCTCTTACCGTCACGGCAAACAATGAAGTCAAAACAGCCACGCTTGAACAACTCAATTTTGACTGCAAGCCCCATAGGTACTGTTATCGCCTTGCTACTTCTTGCCATCTTTCTTCATGCTGATCTTTTCAAGTAAGGAATTGTATTGCAATAGTTCCTCCGTACTCAATGCGGACAAATCCACATTGTTTGTTGTCGTTACTTGGGCATTCACATCGCCCTCAATGGGCTGTGTGGCTTTCCCAAACAGATACTCAATGATCCAACGGATCGTGTAGCTTTCCCCCTTTGATGTTTCCCTGTTGATAGCCTGCGATAGCGCAACAAACACTTGGCTTATCACTTCATCCTTGCTTAGAGCATCTGGAGTTTCGCCATTCCGTATTTGTTCCGCTATCTTCTTCATGTCATTGTTGAGCGATAGGTTTAGGGCTGTTGTCTGCCTTATATCCACACTCAATAGCGACTGGAGCAAATCAATAATCTGGCTTTGGGTAAATGTCCCATTGGAAGCCAGATTTATTCCGTACTTCTTTTTCAGTATGGAAAATATCTTTGGCTTCCTGCCGGGGTTTTCAGGCTGGTTGTCTTTCGTGAACCTGTTACCCTTTGAATTACCCTTTTCAAATCTTGCCATTTCTCAACTTCTCCGTTGTTTTCCCGTTGTTTTCTCATTCCACAGACGGGTTAGCCATTCAACAATTCTTTCCTCTTTTTCTCTGCTTCTTCGTATGTCTTTGCCACAACCAAACAATCCGTTTCGCTGTACTCCTTACCCTCCTTATCCAGATAGATAGCTTCAATGGTAGTATCTACACTACCCATCACCGTTTCATATCCGCTAAAGCTGGTTGTTACCTTGTAGCCCTTTGTCAGTACCGGGAAAGCCTCTTTGCTCGCATCTGTCACAATATGGTTTTCTACTCCTACTTTCAGGCTGTCACTAACAAGGAATAGGGGCAACTCCCTTACTACCTCCTTGATCTTATCGTACAATGTGGCTTCAACGCTTCCGGCTTCTTCTACGCCTTGCGTGGAAATTTCCACATCGGAAAAATTCTTCTGCATACTGAAACTCATTTTAATCATAGCAATCTGTGTTTATTGAACACACTATAAAGCCAAAAGAAAATCGGATATAGTTTACCCGATTCTCTTTCTCATTCGGTCTGCTTAGGCATTCTCCTGCTCTTGGTACTTCTTCCAATACCAATCTATCAAGTCATTGCCTTGCGCTTCCAGTTCGTCATAAGCATCTTCTTCATCCAGAAGATCGTATGCTTTGTCAATTACTCCCATGAGCAACTGTTGCTGCTCTTCGGTGGCACTATGCACCTCAATTTCTCCGTTGAGTTGCTGGCGGATCACCTCAATTTCTTTTTCTGTAAGTTCAATCTTTTTCATATTCAATATCTTTAGACGTTACAAAAATACTCATAATTTGTACTTCTTGGCTATGTTCTTAACCGCTGCTGTGTATTTGTCGGACTTTCCATGTATGGCTTTCGTCACCGTTTCAGCCCAGAACTCACTTACATTGGTTGCGGCATACTTACCATAGCCGGACTTCTTTTTATCCTTACGCCATTGGGTGTATAGCTTGTTGATCTCCTTTCCTGCCGCCTTTTGCTTTGCACCCGTCATGTGCTGATTCCATGTTGCGTGTGCCAGTTCGTGTGTCACTGTGTGCGCAATAGGCTTGTTTGTCTTGGTACTCCATCCGCTTGCATATCCTTTCCTATGCGAAGCCTCGATAGCACTTCTTGACTGGTTGAAATGAGCCTTGTTAAGATACACGCCATCAGACTTGCCATTAGCCGTTACATGAACTCCGTATGTTCCTGCTGGCAGATCCGCCAACTTCACACTACGCTGCCTTACACCCAGTACGGCATGGTATCTGGAAATGGCTTCTTTGGTCGCTTTGTACACCGCTGGATCTTTCATGTTCACCAACGGCTCTACATTTGAAACTTTACCCTTGAAAGTGGCATCGCCCGGCTGTAAGCCTCCACGTGTTCCGCTTGAATTTCTTCCCATATTCGCTACTTCTTTTTTGCGTTTATAAAATCGGTTACATACAGTAGCCCGTGTTTCCGGCAAAACGCTTGTACATCCTTACCGCCTCCATAAACAAGTAGGTTAGGCTTTTCAAGCCCGGAAATCTCTTGTGCTACTTGGAGATCCGATTTAAGGCTTTCCATCCATCCGTCCAGCCCACGAGTGGCGAAAGCATTATATCCTTTCGGAATCCCCATTTTGTTGTACTCTATGAATTTGTGAGATACATTCAAATCAGCATACACCCTTATACCGCACTCTTGGAAGTAACGGGATAACCACCGTTTTTTGTAGATGAGTTGCAAGCCCCACGCTATAGGTGTCTGGTCGTGGCAACTACAATTCGGCTCTACCACAGCTTTGCAGCCACTTGCAAGCAAGTTGATCGGATCTTTGAAAAGAGCCTCAAACCTGTAATCATCCACATAGAAATGATAGGTGGCTACATCTTTCCTCAAACGGCTGTTTGCACCCCACGGAGATAACGGCAACTCCAGTTTTCCGGCTTGCATTTCCAGAAGCAAGTTGGGGATCTCAAAAATGTTGTCGCTCTCATACAAAACATCTTTGAACATGGAGCGGTAGAAAGCCTCTTTGTCGTTTGCCTCTTCGCTTCCATCCTCTTGCTCATCGCTCGCTGCCTCATCTTCCGGCTCATCCTCTTCAACCGCTTTCTTCTTTGACTTCTTAGGCTCTGCATCCTCCGGGATAGTCAGACCTATAAAGCTGAAATCGGTATCTTTCCAGACATCATCCACTTGCAATGCGTTGAAATCCCATTCTCCGTTATTGATATTGTCCCGGAGAATGATATTCTTTTCCTCATCCTCCGTAAGATCCGAATAGACAACGGTAGGGACTTCTTTCAGCTTCAATTTCTTAGCCGCTTTCAAACGCTGGTTTCCTGCTATCACAACCAGTTTGCCCGTCCGGTCGGATAGCGTAATAGGTCGGTGCTTCCAGAATCCGTAAATCTTGATACTATCCACAAGCCGATCCATATCGGCTTTCTTGATAGTCCTCGGATTGGATTCCAAAAGCACCATTTCCGACAAAGGGCGATATGTAATCTCGCTACACTTCATCCTCTGCCTCCTTTTCCTCGTTATCTTCCGTTTCCTCAACCTCACTCACTGGCAGATTATCCAGATACTGATCCAGCCCTATAGATTTGCGGAAACGCTCTACAATCCGGCACGGTATGATATATCTACGCTTCCTCATGTATAGAAAACGGCTGTTATCCGACACATCTACGCCAACAGCATAGAACTTGCCACGATAGGACAAAGGCAAAGGCAGTTTGTCATAGATAAAGACACGGTTTTCCTCAACCTTTGAAATGGTCGCTTTCCTGTTATATTCGTTGTTCAGGTAAATGTACATCACATCACCTTGCTTCATATTGTCGGCTGGCATCCACTTGTTTACAAGGTAGCCGCCCCAATTATGCAACACAAACAGAACGCCAACTATCACGGCAAACACGATAAGAACATCAATTATCAGCATAGCTTTCAATTTACTTGGTTAATGATACAAAGATATGAATTTATGTGTTTACTAAACACACTTTTAAGCATAAAAATAGCCTAATAACCGAAAACAAGCATAGCCGCATCCCTGCCATGCTCATTTGTCTGCTTTCCCCACCCGGTATATCGCTTGAAAGTTTCCTGTTTGAGCTTGGTTACATTCCTTTTAGGGGCAACCATTTCAAACTCAACTCCCAGATCTTTCAGGTAATCTTCCCAGATAGAGGCATCACGCTTCACCGATCCAACACCTTGCAGCCGTTTCCTTTCCTCTTCCCTTGACATCCTTTCAGTGCCGAACCAGTTTCTTTGCCTCGGATCTTCCACCCTCACAAACACCTTATCGCCTACAGCCACATATTCATCACGCAAGGATCGGACATTTTCCATTGCCTTATGAATGGGCAAAGAAGTCACCATAAGTAGGGATCGCTGCTTGCTGTCCCAAACAGCGAATCCCGTATGTACGCCTGTATCTATCCCAATACAAATCATTCCGCTACTTCGTTTTCTTGATTGTTGGGAATCTCATACAATATCACGCCTTTCATTTCACTTGCATCCTTTCTTGGTGCATACAGTTGCGCCATCAAAAGGTTGTCCGGCAAAAACTTGTAGCGTATTTCCTTGATAAGCGGCAAGCCTATAGGAACTTCGCTCATCATGTGCAAAGTCCAGAGGTCGTTTTCCTTTCTCACGCTTACTATAGCGGACTTGTAGAGGAATGTACCCGTCTTGTATTCTCCGTACTCATCGGAACACTCCGCTTCTTTTTGTGCCGTTTCTTCCAGCATCTTAATGAATCCGGCATTAAGCCTTTTCTTCCGTTTCGCCCAGTATTCCGGGTAGATAACTCTTGCTTTCTTGGTTTCGTCAGTTTTCATATCATTCTTGGGTTTTAATTGATACTCTTATAGATGCTTTCGTTTCCACATCAACCAGATATTGAGCATACATATCCTTGTGTTCCTCTTGGAATCTGGTTTTGTCGAAATTCTTACGCTTGGACGGTGCAATGTAGGATATTCGTATTCTCTCATTCTCCGCTTTCTTCAGGTCGTGTGTTTGCATAAGCTCCAGCATACGATCCTGTAACTGCTTCTTACGCTCTTCCAGCCGGGTTATTTCAGCATCAACGGAAATATACTCATCCTGTAGTGCCAGAAGATCATCCGGCATCGGATCAAATGTTTTTTCTTTCTTCTTTGCCATAATCAGACTTTGTAAGGTGAAACAATATCGAATATCGCCTTGCATATCTCTATATCATAGAGCGCATCATGCAAGCGGTTGGAATCTACATCAATGCCCAGAAACTTTGCAACCGTCCCCTGCTTGAAATTCTCCATTTCCGCACGTCTGGCGGCAAGATACGGAGTGGCAAGCACCATCACATCTATAGAATTGCTCCAGAACCACGATCCGAAATACTTATCTTCATTCTGCACGAACCATGCACGGAGAAACTGGTTATCAAATGAGGCATTGTTGTACCCGGCAAGAAAGAACTTATCCTGCCTGTTGTACTTATCCACATACTTAGCCAGCATATCCACAAACTGCCTGTACACTTCGCCCATAGGTGGGTAAGCCATTATTTGCTCCTTTGTAACTCCTGCCACATCCAGAGCCTCTTGTGTAATATCGGCTTTCGGATTGGGTTGTACATGGAAATTGAAACTTTCACGGACTTCACCGTCAATTACTACCATACCGCTTATCTGGTGAATGCCGTGCCGATTTACCAGAGTGCCAGTAGTTTCCAAATCAAAAAATAATACTTTCATACTTACATCTTTTTATATTGTTTCATTGCTTGGTATAGGCTTTGTTCCTTATCCAGAAGCGTAATCAGCCGATCCACATCTACCATCTTTTCACCGTCCAGATATGCCCAGATACTACGCAAGGCATTGGCTACCGCCTTAGCCTCATTTGATTCTTTCAGGTGGGCTGTTACCTCTCTGTTGGTTGCAGTCTCTCTTCCTTGTTCCTTTGCCGCCTTAACAGCATTTTGAGCCGCTTTCACTTGATCCGATTCCGTTTCATAGCTTGAAGCAATCTCCCTTGCCGCTGTTATGGATAGCTCATTTCTCATAATCCGCTCTTGCAACTCCTTTGGAAGATCCAGAAGAGAAAGGCACTTGCTGATATATGCCGGGGACTTCTTGAATTTGTCCGCTATCTCCACCTGTGTATATCCGAACTCTTCTTTGAACCGCTGGAACATCAAAGCGCATTCATATTCAGTAAAACGCTTTCCCTCATTCCTCATCATCTGCTCTATGTACAGATCCTCACGGCTCATTGTTGGCGGTCGCTTCAACGCTTTCACAAAAGGAATATCCGCACCCTCTGAAATAGCCATCATGGTTGCACGGTATCTGCGTTCACCATCTACCAGCCTGTATTTCTCATCACCGTTTTCATCCTTGAAAGCAATCACGGTTAAGGGATTCAGCACCCCTTTCGCCTTGATTTGCTCTTTCAATTCATCCAGATCAAAATCTCTACGGACATTGAAGCCATCTTCCACTACTATGTTTCGTGGATCAATCAGGAACACATCCGTTTTCTTTGTTGCATTATTTTTCATTCTACTTATTGTTTTGTTGGTAAAACTTACATGGTTTCTTTCTTGCTGTTATTCTCTTAGCCAGCTTGCAGCAATACATCTGACCTACTTTCGGATTACTCCAGAAGTGCTTACATTCGCTACAATGCCTATCGTCACTCATCGCTATCAAAGTATTCTTTGTTATCTTCCAGAAACTCTTCCAGCGCATCATCGCAAAACATACCATCACACGTTATTTCCGGGGTATGGTCTATTTCACCTCTACGCCACGGGCAATATGCGCATAGCTCTTCGCCCAGACTTTCTTTCAACTCTTCATTTCTATTCATATCTGCTACGGAATTTCCCACAGTTACATTTGAAGTGTGGCATTACACCTTTCGGATCTTCATAGCGTGTTCCTCCCTTAACATAGGAATGAGCCGTACAACAATAAGCCTTATAGCCTTTTCTAATCTCCAATAGCTTCATATAGGAGCAATTTTCACAAGTCTTATCCATATCAATAACCGAATATCATTCTAAAAACATAACTTACAGAGCCGGAATAAACCTCATTCCCCTTTGAAGCACGGATATGTTTGCCCAATGTGACAACCTTAAAACCACGCTCCTTAATCCGCTCAATCTTCCGCTCCTTATCCATATCAGCACACCTTGAAAGTATGAAACACAAGCGAACCACCGTACATTTGAAAAGTACCTATGTATTCCAGCCTGTCGCTGTCTTGAATTGTATGCCCTGTACCATGTACTCTGATATGTACTCTTTCTTTTTCAGCATTAGGATCAACCATTGCCCAAATGCAAGGAACACCATTTTGAGTTTGAACCGTCAGAATTTTTGCGCCAACTGGCATTTCGATATTCTGATCATCCGTTACTTCAATCCTGTATTTATAAATCTTCTTCATATTGTTAGTATCTAAAATCCGTAAAATGAATAACTACACCCTCAAACACATTATCCTTAGTGAAGAACCATGAAATGAAGTCCTCAACGCTCAAACCGTCATTCTTGGCTACCACTTCAATAGGCACTCTCTTATCATCAATCCAGATTTGAGGCACGGCATCGCTGCTGTCATAAGTCATTGTTATGCGTTGCAGTCCTATTTCCTCATACCTTGCAAACTCCCTTTGTTCGGAGTTATACGGTCTGCCAGTCCATTCCCTAACAGATAGGTACTTTCTGCCAGAGGAAATGCCCTTGTAACGCTCATCCCATACACCTTTTGCATTGTGCCGTATAGTGTGGATCTTCGTGCCATTTTTCAACTTGCTTTCAAATCCTGTAGGCACTCCGGCTTTCGGGTGTGTAGCCGGGAACTTTTTGCAGAGGGTAACTATAACTTTCTTCTTTTCCATTGCTAAATATGTTTATTGAACACACTTATTGAAACAAATTAGGCATATTGGGTGCTAAGTTGGATAGCATATTATCCACTTTCCGCTCCAATTCCTTTGACTTAGCAAGGGTAGCTTTATACCTTGTTTTGAAATACTCCTTTTGGTATTTTCTCATTTCCTGTACTGTCTTTACAAATTCGTCCATCATTTCAGTTTTATGTATTTACCCGGTATATTTGACTTCTCCAGAGCTTCGGCATTGCTTTCTCCAAATGCTATAAGAACGCTTCCACATCCCGGACTATCGCCCTGTGTCCCGTCTGGTCTGTAGAACTTGATCCTGCCTCTAACAAACAGTATGGCACTTGCGTTGGGGAAGATCAGATCTTGGAACATCTTGCTGTCGCACCTGTTGAAAAGCAATGCTATGCCATTGTTGTTTGCTACCATCTTTTCCACAAACCGCTCTATTAGAGGGCGTGAATAAGGGGGATTTAGCCATACTCTTACCCCCCCCCACGAGGTTTTCAAACCGTCCTCTTGTGGCGTTATATGCCTTTTGGCAGTGTCCCACAATCGGTTTTCAGGGGAACACGGATCAAGGTCAAATTCACCGAGTGAATCAATGATCCATTTCGGAGTGTACCACTCATCCGTGGTGTTGGCGCATCTTTCAAAACTTGTATTCATGTTCAATACTTTTTTCCGTGTTTGACCTCTCTACTTTCATTGTACCGCATCTTTTGTTCTATGTGCCATTCAAGATTAAATCCCATAATTTCTGACAATCTCCGTATCTGGTGCAAAGCATAGTTTACTTGCTCTTCCTGCGAATACTTGTAATTCACCAAATCTTTAACTATGGCAAAGATGTTTTCCGTGAAAGTCTTTCGTGGAGTAACAACGTGCTTTAGGCATAATCTATTCAAGTTCAGATTGTGCGCTCCGGCAAGATCCAGAAGCCGTATGGCGGCATCTGCCAACTCATCCTCTACGGTATCTTTCAAATGCGATTCAAACAATCCTTTGAAATCTTCACCAGACGCTAAATCATCTTCAAAAAGTTTCTTCATATCCTTGCCTGCGTAATCACCTTTTCGATCCGCTTCTACGGCTTCCATAAGCTCACTTATAACCAGACAAAGGAAATGTTGGTCACTTGGGCTGTTTTCCCAAAATCCGTGTCTTACGGAATTGGCATGGGCTTTCTCCCTTAGTTTGTTCCACTCAATCATATTCATCTTCTGTAACTATTCTGTTTGTAATGCAGTCTTTCAAACATTTCTTCCATCCTGTCAGCAATACGCAATCCGTACCGCTCTCCAAACTCTTCATCCGCTAAGTTTGAAGTGGCAATAGTGAACAACTGTCTATCATATCTCGCATATATCAACTCTGTTACTGGCGAAAATTCATTTCCCCAACTCTTCACACTTTCCGGCTCTGTACCCACATCGTCTATAAACAGAAGTTCTTTGTTTTTCAACCTTGAAAAGTAACTTGGATCGTCTAATACATACTTAGCCAGATTCAACGCTGAAACACGGTATATTTCCGTTCTTTCAGATGATATTGAACTTCCGCCGTAAAGAATGCCTATAAGATTGCATATCGCCTTTGCTAAAGTAGTCTTTCCAGAACCTACGCTTCCATAAAGCAACAGCCCTACTTTGTAATCGCCACAGAGCCATTTTGCAGCCTTACCTATCTTTTCCAGTGTACTATCATCGGGAATGTACTTGTTTCTTCTACGCTCCACTTCCGACTGATAACACATACGCAGCATTTCTTCTATCGTTTCTTGCGGAAAATTGGTGATCTTAAAGCGTGTCCCTGTAGCTGCCTGTCTTGCCAGTATCGCTTGAAGTCTTTCCGCTAATTGCTTTTCCATATCGTTGTATTTCTTCGTTATATCTATCTACTACCCAATTCAATATGGCTCTATAGTCAGACTTGTATTTCTTTCCTTTTGAGCCTTTGTAGTTGTCAAGTATTTCTATCATCCTCTTTGCCGATTCCTCTGAATACCGCCCGCATAGTGCAGCGTACTCATCCCTTGTAAGAGTGACAAATTCGGCATACTTGTACTTCTTCGCTTTCTCCGCTTTTGCCTGCTGTTCCGGGGTTAATGGCGGTGGGCTTTCTTCCGGGAATAAATCCGGCTGTTGTTCCCCTACAGTTCCCTGCTTGGGTTGCTCTTCCGGCTTCTGCATTGGTGGCTGTTGTACTGGTGAAACATCAAAAACCTTAGCCTTTGTTATATCACCACCTTTCTTGCCAGCTTCACGCCTCTTTTCCCTTATAGCCTCATCACGAACCATACGCCTACTAAATACAGCACCATCATCACGAACTCCGCACAAACCGTTTTCTATAAGCATATCAAGCCAGCTTTCACCTACGGAGCTTCCTTTCCCTAACAGCCTTAGTATTTCCTCATGCGTATAGATTTCGCCTGTAGGCTTTACCATCACGCCACGATCCGCACTTTCCCACATATAGCAAAGCATATCAATCCACAGCCCCTTAACATCAAGTGGCAGTGCTTTCAATACTGGATCACTCAACCAGTATTCAGTATCGAAAGGCATTGGATTTTTCTTCTTTCTTGCCATTGTGGAACTTCTTATAAGGGTGGGGAACAAAGCCCCCACCCGAAACACATTTAGATTTCCATGATTGCAATGTCTGGCGCAATGGCTTTGATCTTGGTAAGAACATCGTCAATGCAACTGTTACGGTAGGTTTCCGTCAGTTCATTTGCGCCCGGAGAAACAAGTTGTAACAGCACTTCACCGTCTTTCAGATAGTGGTCAAACTCTATCTCAATGGGTGTCTTTGCAGTTCCCTTGAAGATAGCCACATTGATAGTGAAACTCTTCGGCAAGTTGCTTTCCACCTCTTGACGGTACACATCAGCCATAGAGCCGGACGGATCACGCTGCTTCTGGATTTCAGCCTTTGCCTTAGCCGAAAAGTTTTTGAGTTGAGAAACAAGTTTCATGCACTCTTCTTTGTCGGCAAACAGCACACGATTAATACGCAGGAACTGCCCCAGCTTTGCCGGAATCCAACCAGCACTGGCATCATTGATACCGAACTTTTCAAAGGCTTCTGAAAACTCAACCTTTCCAACGAAAGTGTTTTTCGTGTAGTAATCATCCTCATTCACGGTAAGGGTGATCGTCATTTTCTCACGATCCACTTTCACATTCGCCCGTTTCTGGTCGATCGTGCCTATACGCTTCTCCAGCCAGTCAAACGGAGTGGAGATAACGCCACTAACACCTATCTTCTCCGGCTCTTTGGTTTCAAGCGGATTGGGCGATTTCGGTGCAGCTCCCTCACGGTACACAATCTCAATAGGCTTTTCGCCTGTGTAGTTCTCAATGTTCACGGTCAAACCGTTCTCTTTTTCGTTTCTTTCCATCTTGGTAATTTTGAATAGTTAAACATTAGTTATCTGTACCTGTCTTAGACATCTGTACCGTCATATTTTCCCGTATTCCCTGAAATATGGTGCGTGTCCTTTCTTCCGGGCGCATATCACGCTCTTCAATCTTGTAACCGTTAGGATCATACAGAGCCACTTTTCCCTCATCAGCATCTAAGAACTGGTAACATTCTCCAGATACCCATTCTCCACCAGCTTTCAATTCGCCACGGATCTTACCCATGCGTTCAGCAAGTGGCTTTATACGCCCTTTTAAGTCAGCCCGGACTTCTGCCAGTTTCTCTTCCAGATCTGCAATCTGAATGGAAACATTGGCAAGTTCAGCACGTTTTTCATTCGTTTCTTTCGTGTCGAATTTCCGGGTGTAGCACTTCTCAACAATCTTATCGCAACTATCCCGTAAGATTTGCGCCCGTTCCTCAATCGGGGTGTCCGCTAACATTACATCTTTCATCCTACAAACATTTTAGTGATTAATGAATTATTCTAAGTGTCCTGTAACTTTGAAACCGAAAGCCAGATATTCAGCCCACAACTCAATGAATTGTTTTCCGAAGTATTCCGCTTTCTCTGGCGTTTCTTGGCACAAGCGGAAACCAATGTGCGCAGACGAGTACGAGGAGCGATTATTCGTAGACAGAAAACCGAAACCCGCACTCGCACCATAATGCGCATACCCAGCGAGCAGAGCACCACGCAGAGATTTACGTTTTTCTTCGCTCATTTCTTCCATTTCCTTTTTGGTGTATAAGGCAAACCACGGATACCAATAAATTTCCTTACCCTCTGCATCTGGCTTTGGCTGGAAGTCTTTACCCCACAAAGCCCGGCTAATAATTTCCAGCTTCATAAGGGCTGTAATGTGCTTAGGCATATTTTGCCGAAAATCGTAGTGATCTGGAAACTGTGCGCAAAGAGCCTTGTTTCTGTTTTCCGAAAGGATCGGAGTTAGCCCCAGCACTTCACAAGCATCTTCGTAACTCTTGATCGTTTTGTAATCGTCAAGTGTCGGTTTTGCAGCCTCACAGACTTCTTTGCCGAACATCTTAATCAGCATTTCCTTTACACCATCACAAGCATCTTTATAGGCGGCTTGTACTTTCTCCTTTTCAATTTGAATTTTCATCTTTCAATGTTTTTAGTTTGACAATCAGTTTTTTAGTTAATCTTATCGCATTATCCACTCTGGTACTCCGTCCGGGTGGAATGTTTTCAATCAGCACTGGCAGAAGTCGGATCAGTTCCGAAACTACACCGTTGGGTATTCTTTTCATTGCACTTCCAGTATTTATCAGGATCGGGTATTTCCACATTCAGAAACTCTCTTCCGTACTCCCTTAGCTTTTCGCAATAGGTGGAGAAAGTAAGCGTGTCCATAGTGGCTGTAGAGCCGGGGAAAGTCAGGATTTCGCCCGTGTGTTTGTTTACCACTTTGTCAGAAGTCATTTGAGCCTTAAAGAACTCATGCACTTGCTCCACGCTTACAAACTCATATCCGGCATCCAGAAGAGCATCTAAAAGCATCGGGTAGATACACCCCCACAACCACCCGTTTTGGTCGTTTGATCGTGGTTTTCTCACCCTTTTAACCTCTATCCGATACATCCCATCTAATTGATGTTTGAACCATTCATAAAGAGGTTTGAGGTTAAACAGCCCGTTTCTTTTCTCTACCAGAAGTTTTGCCATACCTAAATCCTATCCAGTTCTATTTCAAGTCCAGTATGTGCCGCATAAACCACCTTTCCAGTCTGCCTTTCTATCTCCGAAACAAAGTTCTTTTCATCGCTATTGTTGTCGGATAAGTGAAGCAGGACAATGTTTGCCACATTGGTAAGGTCATTGGCACATAAGAACCCTTTGCAAGTATTTAGCTCCATGTGTGAAGTCATCAGGCGTTCACGCTGTGAGGGAAGTGTACGCCCGGCATTGATAGCCTCCACCAGCTTTGCATCAGAGTAATTGCACTCTATCATAACTTGGTTTAATCCGGGAAACACATACTCACACATACAACTATCCGTAAGGAACATTATACGCCCTGTTTCCGGGTGGTCTATCAGGTAGCCGACACAAGGCACATCGTGGCAAGCATCGAATGGCAGCACCTTGAATCTTCCAAACCTGTAGCCCTTTCCACGCTCAATACAATAGGCACGGCTTCCAGTAACCCCCTTTGCAGTCCAAACCTCTTCCAGTGCCAGCGTTGGGAATCCACTTTCCACCATTGCCTTAATGTATTTTGCGTGATCGTTATGTTGGTGCGTGATCAAGCAGCCAGACACTTTGCGTATATCGAAGCCCAGAGCCTTTTTCACCTCAATAAATCTTACTCCAGCCTCAATGATAAGTGCCTCATTCTTATTCTCCAGAATGTAGCAGTTACCCTGACTACTTGATCCTAACACTTTCAAAACCATATCACACTCCGTTAATAGTCCGGCTCATTTGCCGCATTTGGATTAGCGTTACTTTCGGTCGCAACCTCTTCATAGGTCGCATCCGTCATATCCAATACCTGTTTGTTGGCATTGTCCTGAATCAGATTATCACGGAAATCTGTGTATTCGCCCTCATAGTCGCTTGCGATAGCATTCTGCATTTCAATCGACAGATACCCATATTTACTAAGTAAATTGCGTATAACCGTCTTGATAGCCATCCCGTGAAAGTTACCCATCCAGCCTACAGCCGTACTATCTGGAGATACCGGAAGATTTGAAAGGCTCAACAGATGCTCAACAGTAGCCTTTTCGTCATTCTTCAAAGCCTTAGAATACCTCTTTGCGTGGGTAGCCATTTGTTCGGTTGTCATATACAAGGTTTTTGCAAACCCGTTGATCAACTCGAAGTAGCAGAAGTAACCGATCACCTTATCAGACTTCCTTTCACCGTCAAAGGCTATTTCACCAGTAAGCCTATTCACCTTGCGCAATTCGCCATCATAGACTACATCAGCATTGATTGTTTTGTATTGCCCGGATCTCAAAGCCAACTGGATAAGTCCTTTGTAGCCTATCTGGAAAGTAGGCTCATAGACCTTAACCCACTTCTGTAGTGTCTTACCGTCACGTCCGATCTTTGGTTTGCCATTCTCATCCAGATCATCAACTCTCTTGCTATTGTTGAAAGGAATGATAAAGGCATAGCCCAGAGCCTTGTTGATAGGCAAGTGCAATACAGCCGCTTTCAGAGCCTCCATTACGACCTGTTTTGGCTCGCATAACTGTAACTTGGAATCACTGTTGTACAAGTCAATCACAGAAGCCACGAAAGTAGAAGCGTTCTTTTGCAAGGCATTCTTGAATTGTTCCATCACAGAGGGTGCGTTAAGCATCTGTTTCAGCAGATCCACGCCCTTTGTTTTCTTTGCGGCAACCGCTCCACTGTTTGCAGTCGCCACCGCTGTTGTTACTTGTGTCATTTCCCGAATATTTTAGATAACTTCATAAAATTCAAAAACTTAATAGCCCTATTAAACAAACCTCTTGATTCGTTTCTAATTGCAAATTGGGCTATCGCATACACCAACTTTTCTTCCGTACCAGCGGCAAGAACTTGTGTATTAGCATTATCTCCTTTTTCGTTTTCTTCTACCGCAATTACAATAATTGCTCGTTTGTTGTTGTTATCTTTCGCCACCATGCAAGTAGCAGAAGAAATAAACTCTGAAACTTTCTTTTGAAAGTCTGTTGTACAGCATCCGTTCATAATTGATTATTTAATGGTTAATTCTTTGTCATGGCTAACCACCAGATTAATAACCTGTGAAATGGTTGGTATGATCTCATTCACACGCTCCCTGTTATCAATGAAGATAGGTGCGGATATGCCTTTCACTTTGCACATGGCATTGATAATATCCAATCCGGCATTAAGTTTCTTTGCATCATTCAGATCTGGATAAGGAACACCGTCTATAGTGCATACGCAAGTCAGTTTCTCACCTCCGTTAAGTTGCTCATTCACGAATGAGAAAGAAACAATCTGGAACATTCCATTAATGCGCTTCATAAGCTCATTATCCTTTGCCTTTTGGAAATCCAGCATAACAAACTCTGTTTTCTCCAGATCGGCAAGTGCCTGATTGTTGGCAATACGCTTTTCTTCCAGCGTTGCAATCTCCTTATCAGCCCGTTCTATGGCTTCACGCTTTGCCAGCCTCTTGACCAGTTCGGAAATGGCACTGTCAAGCACCTTAATACCGTCTTTGAGGTCTGTAGTATCTACTGGCTTTGCTTCCATTGTAAGCTGGTTTTCCAATTCCGCAATCTCATTGCGAATGGCAATGCAATCGGCATCAGATTCTATCAGTTGGCGCACATCCACGCTTTCCGGCATACTTGCCTTTTGAGCCTCAATATCTGCCTTGATTTGTTCAATCATTGCCTCCAGTTCAGCAACCTTAGCCAAAGCATCCTCACGTTTTTTCTTTGTTTCTTCCAAAGAGGCTTTGATACCTTTCCCTTTCGTTGAATTAGCCTGTAGCCTTGCAGATTTGCTTTGGTTGAAATTAGCCTCCATTTCATGCTGTTTGGCGGCAATATCATCCGCTTCAAGCTGTCTATGGCAAGTAGGGCATACGAAAGCACCCTCCGGGTATGTCAGTTGCTCTTGGCTTATCTGCCTGTATTGCCCACGCAACGTATCAAGTTCCGTGTTCATTCTCTGGATTTGTGCCTCATAAGAGGATATTTCGTTGCGCTTCCGCACCAAATCCCCCTCATGTAGTTTCAGCTTGTATTCCATATCACGGATCTTCAATGAAACATCATTGCGACCTTTGTCGGCTGTTGCCCTCAACTCATTCTCCTTTTTGGTAAGGGAAATCCGCTTTTCTCCGATAGCCTTTTGGATGTTGGCTTTCCGCTTGTACTCTTCCTCTACCAGTTTGGATTTATCAGACAAAGAGGCTTCCAGTTCGGCTTTCTTCGTGCGCTTTTCCGTCAGTTCGGCATCCAAAGCCACCCAATCCTCTTCTTCCGGCTTCAATCTGTTTGCAGTCTCAATGTTAGACGGTATAACCAGTAGCTCATCCTTGATAGCCTTTTTCTTTGCGGATATTTCTCTTGCGAATTGAGCCAACGGTTTTCCAGATAGTTGTGCAAGCAGTTCCACATACTCCGGCTTCAATCCTGCCACATCTTGATCAGTCACATCACCTGCCATATCAAGCAGCATACTTTTCTGCACATCTGGATTAAGAGAGGTGAAATAGAACGGATTGGTGATCATACGTGATACATCTTCCGGCAATATGGAAGCCACCGTACTATCATACTCTTGTTTGGTAGCCATCTTCACATCATTCACATAAAACTCCGTCTGGTGGTTTTTCAGAGTTTCTTCCGTAGTTCCACGTGGCTTTACCCATTTCTCCACATAGCAGCGTTGCAACTTCACATCCTTTCCATCCACTGAAAGCACACCGATAACATGGTGCTCCAGCTTCAAAATAGGCTTTCCGTTCTCATCCAGCGTTTTAATGTTGAAATTGCTGTCTGACTTTCCTTTACTGTCCTTTCCGAAGAGAAGCCACGAAAAGGCATCGCATACCGTAGTCTTACCTGTACCATTCTCACCGTACACGAAAACTTCCTCTTTGTCAAATGTCATATCCAAAGACCTTATGCCTTTGAAATTCCGCAGAGACAATTCTTTTAATTTAATCTGTTTCATAATCAACGTATTACTTCTTGAAAACTAAATTCAAATCCATACCACGCCTCAATCTGTATCTAAGAAGTTCACTCCTTATGCCAGTAATCCTACTCCATTCCGCAAGCGTATGTGTTTCGCCATTCCACGTTACATTGTGGTTGTTTTTCTTGTTTGATGCTTGGTCAAAGGCTGAAACCCAACGGCAATTATCCGGGGAATATCCGTGAGAGTTGTCTATCCTGTCTATGGTCATGCTTTCGGTATATCCGTTTGCCATAGCCCATGCGTAGAATTTCTCAAAGTCTTTCCACTCATCACATACCTTGACACCCTTAGCTCCGTAATCTTTGTAACTACTATGGCTTGGATTTCCACACCTTTGTTTCATCCCTTGATGAATGTGATAAAGCCGGGTGCGCCTTAGCCCATGCCTGTAGTTCCTTGCAACTATCTTCTCACTGGCAATGCAACCGCAACTCCTTGTGTTCCCTTTTGTCAAAGAGGAAGAAACAACAATAGCAGTGTTCCCACAATCACACTCGCAAAGCCACTGTTTGCTACCGTGCTTGTCGTTTCCTACTGGTTTTATTGCCACCAGCCTACCGAAGCGTTTTCCTGTCAAGTCTATTGGTCTGGTCATGTCACTTGTTGATTAAAGCGTTCAATTTTTCAGATTTATCAGCAGCCAGTAACTCCGCTCTGGAATAAAGAACTTTGGAGCGTATGGAAGCACCGCCACGAGTAGTAGATACTGTACCTTTTTGCACCCACTTCTTTACCCGGCACTCCTGAAACTCCCTGTATGCCTCACGCTGTGAAATGAGATCATCAGCAGGTTTGGTCATTTTGACATAATTAGCCGCTCCCAAACTTGCCATTTCCATACAAAGGTTTTTCAGTTCGTATAATTCCAGAATGATAGGCATGATTACTTGCTTTTGATACGTTTGAAGAATGCAGACACGCTTTCAGTGCCGTACTCATCATCTGTGTATAGCACATAAGCCATAAGAGCGCACATACCGAATGTGACGAAATGCCACCATGCGCCAAAGAAGATCGCTCCGATTAGAGCTGTGATCCCAAGCAGTCCGAAGATTACCGATCCTGCCAAATTGATTAATGTTTCAAACTTCATAATCAGTGTTGCATTTTTGATTGTTAGTCGAATAGTTCGCTTTCGGGTATTCCGATTTCCTTAGCGATAATAGATACACATAGTGCATTTGGCTTCTGTGCGCCAGCCAGCCAACAACGCACCGTTTTTTCCGATACCATACACAGCTCCGCTATTCTTCGCACGAAAGCTGTTTTTGGTGCTACCTCCGTTTTAGGGGGTAGTGCATCATAATACTGCCTGAATTTTGTTTTCTCCATTTCTGTAATTTTGTTATAGTACATAGTGTTCCACAAACACAAATTCGTTATATTTGTGCCGTGAAGTAGTAATTCACACCGCAAATATACGGAGGATTTTTCAGACATCAAAGCATTTTACGGATAAAAAATCACAGAATTTTCCGTATTTCTTTGTTCTGGTTGATACTCAATGCGTTATACAAGTAATTTAATTCTGAAAAGAAATCAGTATGAGCGAGATAAAAGATAGACTTACAAAATTCCTTGAATACAAGGGTTACGGACAATTAAAGTTTGAGAATACAGCAGGATTGGGACGTGGGTTTGTAAACAAGGTGGGTTTTAACATCAATGCAAAGTCATTGGAGAAAATAGCAAAGGCTTACCCTGAATTAAATATAGACTGGTTAAGAAGCGGACACGGCTCAATGCTGAATAACGGAGAAAGTGAGGAAACTCTGTACACTCCGAAAGAAGAGCATAGCCAGACAACAGAATCAGAAGATACTGCAAAATGGGTATTGCTACTACCTGTATCAGCACAAGGTGGTAGCCTGAATGACTTTGTTGTGTCGGTCAAGGAAAGTGACTGTGAAAAGGTTGTTTCACCCATCCGTGGCGTGGACTTCGCTATGACAGTATCAGGTGATAGTATGTCGCCAGAATACCCAAACGGTAGCCGGATCTTCATCAAGAAGATAAATGAAAGGGCATTTATTGAATGGGGAAAAGTATATGTACTTGACACCTGTAACGGTACAGTGATAAAAATACTCGTACCGTCAGACAAAGAGGGATATGTAAAGTGCGTATCTATCAATACAGATCCTATCTTTGCACCTTTTGAGGTCGCTTTGGAAGATATTTACGGAGTGTACAAGGTTTTGCTTTGTATGTCTGTTAAATAGTTATTGATATGGAAAATCTTAGTAGAATGGTGATCGACCTGTACAAACAGAGCTTCACCGATTATGTGAATGGGAACACGGTTAATGTAGATGCAATTCTGGAAGCGCAAGAATCCCTTAGCAATGCGATAATCAAGGCAAGGATAGAAAACACTGGCACGGAGTTTCTGGATCATCTGAAAGCCGATATTGATTACTTAAAATACAAAATCTTATGAAGAAGTTATTTCCTATAATCGTAGCAATTCTGGCTCTATTATCCAGTTGCTCCAAAGATGACAACAGTATTACTATTACCAATTTGTCCGGGAAAAATTGGTATGAAACGCAAGTATGGTTCAGACAATCAGAAGAGGGCGAATTATCCGGCTATACGGAGGTTGGTATGGTTGAAGTAGGTTCTACCTGTGTAGTTGAAACGGAAGAGCCTATTTTTTACATATACGCAAAGGATAATAGAGGGGGAATGATAATGTCAAGGAACATACATATTACGGGAAGCAGCGTAACAGTCAAAGAAAGCGATTTATACTAATGAATACGGCTGTGAGTAAACAGATAATGGAGCGGTTTTATACTGCACTGGATGCGATAATAGCCATGAAGAAGATTCGTGGTGTGAATACATATTGTCGTCTGAATAATATAGACAGACGGAATTTCATTGCACAACGAAAGGATCTTGATCGTGGCTGGTTTCAGTTGTCGTGGCTTCAACCTATGGTAAGGGAATACGGAGTTAGCGCAAAATGGTTGCTTACTGGATTCGGTAAAATGTTTGAAGATGATAAGCAACATTGAAATTCTTCTGATAGTTTTTCTAATAGCTCTTGCTGTAGCATTAGCAGTAGCCGTGTATCGACCTAAAGAAGATAACGCACCTCCTATTGTTATTCCTGATTCAAATAAACCGGGTAAACGTAGGCAGCAAAGAGTAAAACCATATAGAAAATGGGAAAAGAAGATGAATCAGAAGAAAGGGAAAAATGCAATGCTGAAAGCTGAATATGTCTTTCTTTCCGTATCGGAAGCAAACTCTTTGATGATATACGACAATTCAAGGGAAGAAATGAAATTACTGGATTTGATTCTTGATGCAAAGTTAAACGGCACGGATATTATTAAACTGGATCGGACAACTTACGAAATACTAAAATCCAGAGTGTAGAAAAAGAGCGTGGGGCATTCCTCACGCTTCTTTTGTTCTTTCCCCCATACCCCCTATTTCATATACTATCTATTCTTATCTATAGATCTATACTTATATATAATATAATATATATACCCCCGGATAACTTTTGCTTAGGCAAAACGAAAAAATTAGATTGTTCATTATTAGGCATTTGCAAACTTTTGCTTAGGCAAAACAAAATCGGTCAAATTTTGCTTAAGCAAATCGGCAAAATTAAATATCTGATTTTCAGAGTATTCTGTATTTTTGCTTAGGCAAATTGGTTTTGCTTAGGCAAAAGTGTGTAAAGTGTTGATAATCAACAAAAGTGTTGTTTTGCTTAGGCAAAAATATCCAGAAACAATTTTGCTTAGGCAAAACATGATTTTCCGAACATTGATTTACAGATAGTTATAAACTTTTGCTTAGGCAAAACCGTACTTTTTGGCACTAAAAAAATGCCGATTTTTTCCAAAAATTGCGCTTGCTTAGGCAAATGATAAATTTGCTTAGGCAAAACGCAAAAGTTTGTCTATTGGTTATCAAATACTTTCTGAAATTTGCTTAGGCAAAATTCTTTTTTGCTTAGGCAAATATACTGGCTCATCCACTGATCCGATATTTAGTTTGACAGTATCAAGTACCTTGCGATTAGCTTTGTCTATGAAGTCCCATGACTTCTTTATATAGATGTCCGTCACCCTCATTGTTTCGTCCACATGGTTAAGCGAAGTGTGAACGGTGTACTTATCAACTCCTGCCTCATTGTTGGCTATTGTAGCCCATGAGTGCCGGGCTGCGTAAAATTCCAGATCATCAACTCCGATTATCTTGCCTATCTTCTTTAACCCATAGTTCAAAGCAGCACTGAAAGAATCCATCCGGCTATACCAATGGTAGAATCCAAACACACGCTCACCAGCCGGATCACGGTACTTATCCACCAAAGCCTGTATCTCCGGCTCTATCTTGATTGATATTTCCGCACCGTCCGCTCTTCTGTTTTTCGTCTTTGTCCTCTGGTAAGTTATGCGACCATTTTTGCAGTCCGTACAGTAGTACAAATCTACGGCATTCATTCCGACCAGTGCGAAACTCAACAAAAATACATCCTTTGCCAGATTGAACCTGTTTTTACCCGGTTGCATTATCTCCGTATATGGAAGCTCCGCCAACTTCCGCATAGTCACAACATCCAATGCCCTTTTTCGTGTTACCGGGATCTTCGGCAGCTTCACTTTCTTGAACGGAGAATATGGTATTCGTATAACCCCCATGTCCTCATCATTAAATTCTGCCTTTGCACGGTTATGTATGGCTCTTAGCTGGCTTGGGTACAATGATTGCGCCCTTTCTCCTTTTTTCCTGTTATTTCCGGCTGGTTGCAATGCAATCCACCTTATCCAGTCCTCAATGAAGCGTGATGTTACTTCATGGATGCTTATCTTATCCCTGCCAACGAACTTCACCAGATTGTTTATCGCCACTTCGTATGAGTTTGCGTTTCCATTGTGTCCGCTATCACGGAGCTTCTGGATATACTTCCGGGCGTAATCCACAATATCAAGATCAAAGTGTTCTCCAGTGTCAGAGGTGATAAGATCCACAACCTGATCCACTGTCATATCTTTCAGCCTTTCCACGGCACGATCACAGATGTTGCGGTACTTCTTCACAAGCTGATCTGTGAGGTCTATGTACTTCTGGTTTTTCAATTTCAACGCACGTGTAAGATCTTCTTTCGTCACATAGTATGTGGTGGCAAGATACCTCTTTTGCCTGTTGTGCGTAACCCTTATCTTTATGTTATATGTCCCGTCTGATTTCTTTTGGTGGGCATATACTTCCGCTTTGAATGTAGCCATATCTTTTTTCTGTAGAACATTTGTAGAACTTTGTACCGCAAAGATAGGCTTTTTTTGCTGTAAATGCGGAAAAGAAAACGCCCACCCTTGCTAAAAGAGTGGGCGAAAAAGTAGCTCCGATGGGAATCGAACCCATATTTGCGGTTTAGGAAACCGCCGTTCTATCCGTTGAACTACAGAGCCTTATGTAAATTTCAAGAGGCTTGCCGGATTTGTTTACTTGGTGAATCCGGCTCACCTCATCTTTTTTGTGCCTTGCCCCCTGCCATACGTTTAGGAAACTTCTATTCTATCCGTTGAACTACAAGGCCATAAACAGGTTTTGGCTGCAAAGATAACGGTTTCTACCGATTTAACAAGAATAAAAATACAAGTTCCCTGCAATTCCTTTCCATTCTTTCACACCAACGCCCCAATAAGCGGGAATTTATTTTGATAATTCGATTAACTTTCCGACATTTGCCTTCACCATTTGAAAGAAAAATCAATTTTCAACTAAAATATAGTAAAATTAGAATTATGGCAGACGAAATGATGGTTAAAGAATTGGAGGAAGTAGTAGTACGTTTCTCCGGCGACTCCGGCGACGGTATGCAGTTGGCCGGTAACATCTTCTCGAACGTGTCGGCAACTGTAGGGAATGACATCTGTACGTTCCCCGACTATCCGGCTGATATCCGCGCTCCGCAAGGCTCGCTGACCGGTGTTTCCGGTTTCCAGATTCATGTCGGCGCCGGACAAGTATATACCCCGGGAGACCGTTGCCACGTATTGGTAGCAATGAACCCGGCGGCACTGAAAACGCAAATCAAATTCTGTAAACCGCAGGGACTGGTCATCACCGACTCCGACTCCTTCGAAGCCAAAGACCTTGAGAAAGCTAAATTTACCACCGACAATCCTTTCGAGGAACTGGGCATCAAACAGGAAGTGCTCGAAGTGCCCATCTCCTCCATGTGCAAAGAGAGTCTGAAAGACTCCGGACTGGACAACAAGTCTATCCTGCGCTGCAAAAACATGTTTGCACTCGGACTGGTCTGCTGGCTGTTCAACCGCAATCTGGCTGCTGCCGAAAAGATGCTGCGTGATAAATTTGCCAAGAAGCCAGAAATAGCAGAAGCAAACATCAAAGTGCTCAACGACGGCTACAACTACGGAGCCAATACGCACGCTTCTACATCGACCTACAAAATCGAAAGCAAAGCCCCGAAAGCTAAAGGACTTTATACAGACATCAACGGAAACAAAGCAACCTCATACGGGCTGATTGCTGCCGCCGAGAAAGCAGGACTGCAACTCTATCTGGGTTCATACCCCATCACTCCGGCCACTGATATTCTGCACGAGCTTGCCAAACACAAATCGCTGGGCGTAAAAACCGTACAGTGTGAAGACGAAATAGCCGGATGTGCCTCGGCTGTAGGTGCAGCCTTTGCCGGAGCACTTGCCGTGACAACAACTTCCGGACCGGGCGTCTGCCTGAAGAGCGAGGCCATGAACCTTGCTGTCATCGGCGAATTGCCACTGGTTGTAGTCAACGTACAACGTGGAGGACCGTCAACCGGTATGCCTACCAAATCGGAACAGACCGACCTGCTGCAAGCCCTCTACGGACGCAACGGCGAAAGCCCCATGCCCGTCATTGCCGCTACATCGCCCACCAACTGCTTCGACGCAGCATACATGGCATGTAAGATTGCACTGGAACACATGACTCCGGTCGTATTGCTGACCGACGCCTTCGTTGCCAACGGATCTGCCGCTTGGAAACTGCCCGATCTGAACGAATACCCTGCCATCAACCCGCCATACGTCACACCCGACATGGCTGGAACATGGACACCCTACCAGCGGAACGAGAAAACCGGAGTACGCTACTGGGCTGTACCGGGAACAGAAGGTTTCATGCACCGCATCGGAGGTCTTGAAAAGAGTGGTGAAACAGGAGCCATCTCTACCGAACCGGAAAACCACGACAAGATGGTACGTCTCCGTCAGGAGAAAGTCGACAAGATTGCCGACTGCATCCCCGAACAGGAAGTGCTGGGCGACGAAGATGCCGACCTGCTGATTGTAGGCTGGGGAGGAACTTACGGACACCTCCGTCTGGCAATGGACTTCATGCGGGCACGCGGACAAAAAGTGGCACTCGCCCACTTCCAATACATCAACCCGCTGCCGAAGAACACAGCCGACCTGCTGCGCAAATACAAGAAAATCATTGTTGCCGAGCAGAATCTGGGACAGTTTGCCGGATACCTGCGTATGAAAGTACCCGGAATAGAACTGCATCAGTTCAACCAAGTAAAAGGCCAGCCGTTCGTGACAAGAGAATTGATAGATGCATTCACTAAATTATTGGAGGAATAAGAGATGAGCGAAAAGACATATACAATGCAAGATTACAAATCAGGCCAGCCACGCTGGTGTCCGGGATGCGGCGACCACGCTTTCCTGAACTCACTGCACAAGGCCATGGCCGAATTGGGAGTAGCTCCACACAACATTGCCGTCATTTCCGGTATCGGCTGCTCCTCCCGTCTGCCCTATTACGTCAACACATACGGCTTCCACACCATCCACGGACGTGCTGCAGCTGTAGCAACAGGAGCCAAAGTGGCCAATCCAGACCTGACCATCTGGCAGATCTCAGGCGACGGTGACGGACTTGCCATTGGAGGTAACCACTTTATCCACGCCGTACGACGCAACATCGACCTGAACATGATCCTGCTCAACAACCGTATCTACGGACTGACCAAAGGACAATACTCTCCGACTTCCGCACGTGGATTCGTCAGCAAATCGTCTCCCTACGGAACCGTAGAAGACCCCTTCCGTCCGGCAGAACTGGCATTCGGTGCACGCGGCCGCTTCTTCGCACGCTGTGTAGCTGTAGACGGACCGGCATCTGTAGAAGTGCTGACCGCAGCAGCCCGTCATAAAGGCGCTTCGGTGATAGAGGTTCTGCAGAACTGTGTCATCTTCAACGACGGAACACACGCATCTGTAGCCACCAAAGAGGGACGTGCCAAAAACGCCATCTATCTGGAACACGGCAAACCCATGCTGTTTGGTGAGAACAAGGAATTCGGTCTGATGCAAGAAGGATTCGGCCTGAAGGTTGTCCGACTGGGAGAAAACGGCATCACCGAGAAAGACATTCTGGTGCACGACGCCCACTGTCAGGATGCAACACTCCAGCTACATCTTGCCCTGATGGAAGGTCCCGACTTCCCTATCGCACTCGGTGTGATCCGCGACGTAGAGGCGCCTACTTACGACGAGGCAGTAGCCGCACAGGTAGAAGAGATCAAAGGCAAGAAGAAATATCACAATTTCAAGGAGTTGCTGATGACCAACGACACTTGGGAAGTGAAATAAGACATCCGTAACCTTATACGGACAATGCAAGGGGCAGGCAAGGATTTCACTCCATGCCTGCCCCCTTTTTATACCCATCTACAAGCCCGTTGTTGGGAAAGGTTAGCCAACATGTCAGCAAAGGTTACCCAATCTGTTGGCAAAGGTTAGCTGACACGTTGGGAAAGGTTAGCTGACAAAGCACCTTCCTATAGCATTAATTCAATGATTTCTTGGGTTTCATAATTAAAACGAAGACGATGCTCTATCTTTTCTCCACTATAAAAAATTACCCGAAGAGTAAAGTCTGCATAAGTTTCTGTTATCACTTCATGAGAGGTGGAATATTGGGGAGCATGCTCTTCGTTTGGATATTTCTGATTTACGAAAGATTCTATATCTAAAATCTGCTTTTTCTTATTCCAGTCACATACTCTTTGTATGTTACCTCCTTCATAAATAAAAACAATATGATTATTAACAAATTGAATGATTGAGTTAAATGAATTAAGAGGGAAATATAATTCTTTATTTTCAGCATTAGCCTCTTCCTTATATATCTCAAGGATTGTATTTGTATTTATATCTACTGTAATATAATAACAGCAAGAAATCCCCCATTCATATTCTTCTTTATCAAGTCCCCCTTGAATTACCAAAAAACATTCATTATTCATTCCTACTAATCTCCCATTACCTTCTCTAATGTCACCAAGAGCTACATTTTGAATTCCTATAGGAATACACTCAATAAACTCTCCCGATAAAGTACATTTACTAACATACGTTTGATAAATTGGTATTCCTTTAGTATTAATAGACGCATAATTTTTAAATTTTATATTCCAATAAACAAGAATATTATTATCTGTATCTATAATAGAAAACACTTGGTATTCAAAAGGCTCAATCTTACCATATCCCAAATTTATCATGAGAGGATCAGGCTGAGTTAATGGCATTTTCCATATATCGCTGCCATCTTTCTTATTTTCCTTACATAAGAAAGTAGAACCTGTTTTATAATCTTCAACTATACCATATTGATGAACGGAATCTTTAGAAGCAAAAGCCCAATACAAAGGTTCATCCACTTCTTGCTCTAAATAAATATCTTCTTCTTTTTCCTCATTACATCCTATACACACAACCATAATCCCCAAAACAAACAATAATAATTTTTTCATACTTCTAGAATTATTAAATGGTTAATAAACAAATCGAAAAACAGAAAAAGAAAGTCACCACAGAACACAAAAGAAGCGTGGAACGTCCCTTATCATACTCCGAGGTATTTGGCGTGACCCGCATCAACGATAAGTTCCGCCCACGCTATAGCGCAGACGTTTACAGAACTTATTCACATTGATGCCTCTTTCTATCGCCAAATTTTCGGAGTATCCTATCGAATAAATTAGCAAACGCTAATAATCAAATGTCTGTTTCTTTGTTGTTCCTAAAAGAAACGGTGCAAATATACAGCTTTTCAATCAGTACCAAAAAACATTGGGATGAATAAAAAAAACATCCCAATGATTGAGAACAAACATTGAGATGAATTATAAAAACATTGGAATAAATAGAATCTACAGCAGCCTTTTGCTCAGATAACGTACCGGATACCACACAGAGAGGAACCCGACAGCCAGTACAGTGACAAAAATCAGCACGATATCCCATGCGTGCACACTGACCGGATAGGCATCTACAACAAACGTTCCGTTGCCTCCTCCTAGGGTAATCAGCCCGAAGTATTGCTGCAGGAAGCAAAGCGCCAATCCTAGCACAATGCCAATCAGCGCACCGAACAGGGAAATCAGACGTCCCTCGAAAAGGAAGATACGGGAAATCAGACGGTCGTCGGCTCCCAAATTACGGAGTGTCACCACATCTTCTTTCTTATCCAATATCAGCATCGAAAGCGAGCCGATGACATTGAAGCAGGCCACCATCAATATAAAAGTAAGGAACAAGTAGGATATCAGCTTTTCAATCTCCATGATGCGGAATACATCGGCCTGCTGTTCGTAACGGTTCTGAACAATAAAGCGATCGCCCAACATTTCGGCAATCTTAGACTGCACGGAAGCAACAGACATGCCGGGTTTCACCTTCAGCTCGATGGCAGAAACCTCTGTGGTATAGTCCATCATCCGGCGAAGGAAATGAAGAGGAGTCAGGATGTAGCTGGCATCATATTCCGGCTGATTAACGGCAAACACCACGCCGGGCGAATAGAGATACTCCTTGCGGAACGATGCACCGGGATTCGCCATATTCACCTTGGCATTCCGCTTGGGCAGATAGACCTGCAAGGGATCAACAAACTGGATGCCTGTCCCCAACGTAGAGATCAGTTCCACCCCCATAATACCATAGTCTACAATAGAATCGTGAAGAATAAAATCGCCACTTCCATACAGAATACTGTCGATGGCAGTCAGTTGTTCAAAATTGTCCTCTACCCCTTTCAGCACCACCATAGCCTGACGGTCTTTGTATTGCACCATGGCATTCTCTTCCAGCGTCTGGGTAGAAATCTCCACTTCGGGCAAAGCACACACCGCACGGATACGCTCATCCTGTGCGTCAAACACTTTCCCTTCGCGGACAGTGATTTTCAGTTCCGGATCGAAAGCCGTAAAGAAGCTGGCCACCATATCCTGAAATCCGTTGAACACGGAGAGAGTACACACCAAAGCCAGTGTGGCAAGTGCTACTCCGCACACGGAAATGGCGGAAATAATGTTGATGGCGTTGTGTTTCTTCTTCGAGAAGAGATAACGCCGCGCTATGTAGAACGGGAAGTTCACTTCAGCAAAGCATCAATCTTCTCAATATAATCCAGTGAATCATCCACAAAGAACTTCAGCTCGGGGATGATGCGCAGCTGATAGCGTACGCGGGTTCCCAGCTCGTAACGGATGGTCTTCATGTTGTCGTTGATGTTCTTCACTGTCTCTTCGGCCTTATCCGAAGGAAATATGCTGAGGTAGACACGAGCAATACTCATATCGGGGCTGATACGTACAGCACTGACAGATACCAGCATACCATGCATGGCTTTGGTCTGCAACAGAAACATTTCGCTCAGTTCCTTTTGCAGCAGGCGGGAAATCTTGTTCTGTCTGGTTGTTTCCATAATCTTTAAGTTTTTGAGTTTTTAAGTTCTTGAGTTCTATGAGCTTGACAAATGAACGAATGAACAAGCAATTCTTTATTTAACCCGTATAATCGTCAGTCCGTCACGCAGAGGAAGAATCACCTTTTCTACCCGTTGGTCGGCAGCCACCAGATCGTTGAATGCCTTGATGCCGATAGTCTGTGTGTCGGCACTACGGGGTTCTTCGAGCACATGCCCATCCCACAGTGTATTGTCGGCAATGATATAGCCTCCCTTAGAGAGATGTGCCAGCGTCATTTCATAATAGTCAATATACCTGCGCTTGTCTCCGTCGATAAAGGCCATGTCGAACGTAATGCCCAATTGGGGTACGAGTTCCAGCGCATCGCCTATATAGAAACGGATTTTGTCGGCAAACGGAGAGCCCTCGAGCCACGGACGAGTAAAGTCTTCCTGTTCATCATTGATCTCGAACGTATGCAACATACCGTCCTCGGGCAGACCTTCGGCCAAGCAAAGGGCGGAATAGCCGCTATAAGTTCCTATCTCAAGAATCTGACGAGGACGAATCATTTCGACAAACATCTTGAGCATACGTCCCTGCAAATGTCCCGAAGCCATCCGGGGGCGCAATAGCTTGACATGTGTATCACGATAGAGTGCTTTCAAATAGTCACTCTCCGGATCGATGTGCCGCAAGATATATTCATCTATAGATTCTGTCTCCTGCATAGTGTTTATTATTAGGTTGACAAGTGGACGAGCAGGCAAGAAAGTCAGTTCTTCGGTATATACCAGTCCACTTGTCTACTGATTACAAATAACGGTTTTTATTGGGCAGAGCAGTTTCCTCGGCATGCTTCAAAGCATCCTCTACCACATTGATTTCGAGGAATGAAGTCTGTGTCCCGGCTTTTCCACTACTCAAGTAACCCACCATATCGGTCGGCTGCAAACGTCCTTCTTTCAACAAGCGACGAAGAGCTGCAAAATAATACTCCTGTCCGTTGGCAAGTTCGGGCATATAGATGGCCTCCACACCGTATGAAAGTGCCAGATGACGCATAGTCTTTTCTTTATAACAGATGGCAAGCACCGGATATTTGCCACGGAAAGCAGCAAGGTTACGGGCTGTGCGTCCGCTATAGCTGTCGGTAATAATGGCACGGATTTTCAGTTTCGAAGTAGCCTTCACTGCCTGCTTGGCAAGAAAAGCTGTCACGTCGTTACTGTTTTCATCCAATGGTATACGAATGTCATTTTCTTCCAGTTTATCTTTCTCGGCCTGTGCAGCAATCTTGGTCATCGTCTGTACCGCTTCAACAGGATATTTACCATAAGCAGTCTCACCGCTAAGCATCAGTGCGTCGGTACGGTAATAGATAGCATTTGCAATGTCTGTCACCTCGGCACGAGTAGGACGCGGGTTGTTGATCATCGTATGCAGCATCTGAGTCGCTACGATAACAGGCTTTTTCGCCAAAATACATTTACGGATCAGGATACGCTGAATACCGGGAATACGTTCCTGTGCCACCTCAATACCCAAGTCGCCACGAGCCACCATAATTCCGTCGGCAACTTCGAGGATCTCATCAATATTGTCTACACCTTCCTGATTCTCTATCTTGGCAATAATCTTGATATCGCTGCCATGTGCATCCAGTATTTCACGGATGTCGAGCACATCCTGACGATTGCGTACAAAAGAGTGAGCAATGAAGTCAATGTCTTTCTCGATAGCATAAAGAATATTATTGCGGTCTTTCTCTGTAAGCGAAGGAAGATTAATACGCACTCCGGGCACATTGACACTCTTACGCGATCCGAGTGTGGCTTCATTCTTCACCTCACAAGTCAGATATTCGTCCGTCTTTTCAATCACTTCCAGTTCAAGGTCACCATCGTCAATCAGAATCGTTCCTCCGACTTTCAGATCGTGCACAAAGTTGGGATAAGTCACGGCAATACACTCGCGGGTAGTTTCCTGTTCCGGATTTCCTACGATTCTTACACGTTCACCTATTTTATATGGAATGGGTTCGGCATTGGCTGTTGTACGGACTTCAGGTCCCTTTGTATCCATCAAAATGGCAATCCGATTAGACACCTCACGTACATTGGCTATCAGCGTTTCAAATCCTTCACGACTGGCATGTGCCGTATTCATACGCACCACATTCATTCCAGCTTTAAACAATTGCCGGATGAATTCCACATCACAACGCCTATCCGAGATAGAAGCAACAATTTTTGTTTGTTTCAATAACATAATCTTTTTACCTATATTTATATATTCCTTGTATTATTTCTATGTTGAGACTGACTGAAAAATAACCAACGAAAGATTACTTTATCAATGCTTCGACAGCCAGCCGATAAGAGTCGAGCCCAAATCCGCAAATAACTCCCTTGCAGGCACAGGCAATCATCGATACATGACGGAACGCCTCACGAGCATGTACATTCGAAATGTGTACCTCTATCACTGGAGCAGGGACAGCCCGAATGGCATCCTGCAATGCAATAGAAGTATGCGTATAAGCACCGGCATTCAGTACAATGCCATCTGCCTCAAAACCTGTTTTCTGGATACAATCGATCAGTTCACCTTCTATATTCGACTGAAAATAGTCTATTTCTACCTCTGTATACCTGCTACGCAAGCTGGCGAGATAATCTTCAAACGTCATGCTTCCATAAATGGAAGGTTCGCGTTTGCCCAGCAGATTGATGTTTGGGCCATTTATAATCTGTATCTTCATCGCTGCAAATTGTTTTTTCTTTACCTTTGCGGTATCAAGAAACACTATTTCAAGTTGCAAAGATAGTGCAAAAAGGCAGAAAGAAGAAATGGAAATCAGCGAAAAAATGCAGAAGCGAGAACAACGCAAGAAGCTCGTCGAAAGATACAGACAATATCTGAAGCTTGAAAAATCACTTTCAAACAACACTCTAGACGCCTACCTGAGCGATCTTGACAAGCTGATGAGCTTCCTGCTGCTTGAAGGTATCGAGCCAACAGAGACCTGCCCGGCTGATCTGGAACGTTTTCTGGCAGGGCTACATGATATCGGCATTCACGCACGTTCTCAAGCACGTATTCTCTCGGGAATAAAAGCCTTCTTTCACTTTTTGCTGATCAGCAATTATATCGAAAGCGACCCCTGCGAACTGATTGAAGGACCTAAAATCGGCTTTAAGCTTCCTCCGGTACTGAGCGTTGAAGAAATAGATTCCATCATTGCCGCTATCGATCTGAGCAAACCAGAGGGACAGCGCAACCGGGCTATACTCGAAACCCTTTACAGCTGCGGATTACGTGTATCTGAACTTGTCAACCTGAAACTGTCGGAACTCTACTTCAATGAAGGATTCATCAAAGTAGAGGGGAAGGGAAACAAGCAACGCCTTGTACCGATTTCTTCACGGGCGATACAAGAAATCACTCTCTATTTTGACGACCGCAACCGAATAGAAATCAAACCGGGATATGAAGATTTTGTATTCATCAGTTTCCGACGGGGAAAATCACTCTCACGCATCATGATCTTCCACATGATCAAGGAACTGGCACAAATAGCCGGTATCACCAAAAACATCAGTCCACATACATTCCGGCACTCTTTTGCCACCCACCTGCTGGAAGGAGGTGCCAACCTCCGTGCCATCCAAAGTATGCTTGGACACGAATCCATCGCCACGACCGAAATCTACACACACATCGACCGTAGCATGCTCCGAAGTGAAATAATAGAGCATCATCCCCGAAACATCATGTACAGGGAAAAGAAAAAAGACTTGTAAGCCTTTCTGGCGTTGCAATGGCCTTTTTACCGACACCCGGATGTCGGTACTCCCGAGACCCGGGTGTCAGACATACCGAGATGGGGGTGTCGGTATGATCGAGATGGGGATCACGGGAAAAATCAATCTGCAATATTCAGCCATACGCTTCTAAACAAAAAATTTCAACAGCCTCACAAGAAAATCAGAAAACTGTAAAAAAAACTGCATCTTGACAACAGTTGATTTCAGAAGCACGAAACGTCTGTTTTGGGAGTAATATGCAAAACGTTTTATTAAATTATAATAAAAAAAATCTTTATCCGCACTCTTCTTTTTAAGAATTAATATCTTTGCCTTGCTCTTTTGTATATATAAGGAGTCGTATGAGAATAGACATTCAATTACAAACATTTAAATTATACAAAAATGACTAAGAAGTTGTATTTGCCCTTACTCATGGCAATGGTTGTTGCACTGTTTTCTTCGTGCAAAAAAATGGGTCCTTTATCAGCTGATTACTTTACCGTAACTCCGCAAGTTCTAGAAGCTGTCGGTGGCAAAGTACCTGCTACAATTAACGGTAAATTCCCTGAAAAGTACTTCAACAAGAAGGCTGTAGTAGAAGTTACTCCGGTATTGAAATGGGAAGGCGGTCAAGCCAAAGGTCAATCAGCTACATTCCAAGGTGAAAAAGTAGAAGGTAACGATCAGACCATTTCTTACAAAATGGGTGGTAGCTACACTATGAAGACTAGCTTCGACTACGTTCCTGAAATGGCGAAATCAGAACTTTATCTTGAATTCAAAGCCACTATCGGAAAGAAACAGGTAACTATTCCTGCTGTAAAGATTGCTGATGGTGTTATCTCAACTTCTGAGTTGATCAACAATACACTGGCCAACGCTAACGGTGCTCTTGGAGAAGACGCTTTCCAACGTGTTATCAAAGAAAAACATGAGTCTAATATCATGTTCTTGATCCAACAAGCTAACATCCGTTCAAGCGAATTGAAGAAAGCAACAGAATTCAACGATGAAGTTGCCAACATCAACGAAGCTGACAACAAGAAGATCAGCAACATCGAAGTTTCTGCTTATGCTTCACCTGATGGTGGTGTAAAACTGAACACTACATTGGCTGAAAATCGTGAAAACAACACAGCTAAATTGGTTGAAAAGAACTTGAAGAAAGACAAACTGGATATCGCAGTTGACTCTAAGTATACAGCACAAGACTGGGAAGGTTTCCAAGAACTGGTTTCTAAATCTAACATCCAAGACAAAGAACTGATTCTTCGTGTTCTGTCTATGTACCAAGATCCAGCTCAAAGAGAACAGGAAATCAAAAATATCTCTTCTGTTTACAAAACATTGGCTGACGAAATCCTGCCTCAGTTGCGTCGTTCTCGTCTGACTTTGAACTACGAAATCATCGGTAAGTCTGACGAAGAGATTTCTAAACTGGCTGCTTCTAATCCGTCAGAACTGAATGTAGAAGAGTTGCTGTATGCTGCTACACTGACTAACGATCCTGCAAAACAAGAAGCTATCTATACACAAGCTACTAAGCAGTTCCCGAACGACTACCGTGCATACAACAATCTTGGTAAACTTGCTTTCCAAGCAGGAAATGCAGACAAAGCAGAATCATACCTGAAGAAAGCTGCCAGCCTGAACGCTGCTCCTGAAGTAAACCTGAACTTAGGTCTTGTAGCCTTGATCAAGGGCGACAAAGCTGCTGCTGAAACTTACTTCGGAAAAGCTGCCGGAACTAAAGAATTGGGCGAATCTATGGGTAACCTGTACATTACACAAGGCCAATATGAAAAAGCAGTTAACTCATTCGGTGCTTCTAAGACCAACAGCGCTGCATTGGCTCAGATCTTAGCTAAAGACTACAACAAGGCTAAGACTACTCTTGACAATGTAGAAAGACCAGATGCTTATACTGACTACCTGAAAGCTGTATTAGGTGCAAGAACCAACAACTCTTCTATGGTAATCAGCAACTTGAAGAATGCAGTTGCTAAAGAACCTGCATTGGGTAAGAGAGCTGCAAACGATCTTGAGTTTGCTAAATTCTTCACAAATGCAGATTTCATGAACATCGCTAAATAAATTAGAAGAGAAACATAAGCCAATACAGTTGGCTTATTAACTCCATAACTTAAAAAAGAAGAGCTTGTCTAAAATTAGTCAAGCTCTTCTTTTTTTTTATCCGCAAAAAGCGTACTTTCGCAACAAAGAGACGTAAACAATGAAGAAAAGCCACATTTTAATACTTACAATACTCTGTCTAATCGGATGCAAGAAGACGTCGGAAGAAGTTACCATCAATGGAGAGATAAAAGGACTGGGTACAGATACACTTTACCTATATGGAATGGATGAATCATACGACCAGATAGATACCATCTATGTCCAAGACGGAAAATTCTCCCACCAAGTCAGCGCAGACACCATTATCTCTACCCTGTTACTGATCAACGAGACAGAATACCCCCTATTCTTCGACAAAGGCAACCAAATCAGCATTAAAGGCAATGCAGATAATCTTCAGCGTCTTACCATAAAAGGGAACGTGTATAACGAAGAATTCAGCGCTTTCCAGCAACAACTGTATGACGGGCAAAACGCCCCCACACAGGAAACAGCCGAGGAAAAAGCAGAAGCATTTATCAGGCAGCACAATTCTTCGTATGTAAGCCTTTACCTGCTGGACAAGTACTTTGTACAGAAAGACAATCCCGATCTGATCAAAATAAAAGAACTGAAAGAGCTGCTGACAGGCGTGTTGCAGGACAAACAATACATGGAGCGACTGACCGAAGCCATCACCAGGTCGGAAAAGATGCAGGTAGGAAAATATGCACCCTATTTTACCCTCAGCAACGCAAAAGGGGAAAGAATCAGCCGTTCGTCAGAAGCCTTCAAAAAGAAGAACCTGCTCATCTGTTTCTGGGCTTCGTGGGGAGACAGTATCAGCAACCAGCGTAATAACAAAGAACTAAAAGAACTCTACCAAAAATATAAGAAAAACAAACATTTGGGAATATTGGGAGTATCTTTCGACATGGAGAAACAACAATGGACAGAAGCTGTCGAACGCGACAGTCTGGACTGGGAACAGGTATACAGCCCTGAAGGATTGAACTCCGAGATTGCCAATCAGTATTGCATCTACCGCCTGCCCTACAATATACTGTTGTCGCCCGAAGGAAAAATCATAGCCAAAGACCTGCAGGGAGAGGAACTGAAAGAGCAAGTGGCAAAAGCAATCGAGAAATCGGAGAAGAGAGAAGAAAGACAAAAGAAATCGTAAGCACTCCCTCGAAACAGGAACCTGAAAAACAAGATACACACCATTTATACCATACGTCTCAGTAAAACACAAATTTGCCTATGTTAATCAAGCTATTCGGAGCTGCTGTACAGGGAATTGACGCAACAATCATCACCATCGAGGTAAACAGCTCCCGCGGATGCATGTTCTATCTTGTAGGACTGCCAGACTCTGCCGTCAAGGAGAGCCATCAGCGTATACTTTCGGCACTGCAGGTGAACGGTTATAAAATGCCGACCAGCAACATTGTCATCAACATGGCCCCTGCCGACATCCGGAAAGAAGGATCGGCCTACGACCTGCCACTCGCCATTGGGCTGCTGGGAGCCAGCGAGGTCATCTCGTCGGAAAAGTTCGACCGCTATATGCTGATGGGAGAACTCAGTCTGGACGGGAGCATACAACCCATCAAAGGTGCTCTTCCCATCGCTATCAAAGCCCGTGAGGCCGGGTTCGAAGGCCTGATTGTCCCGAAACAGAACGTCCGCGAAGCAGCAGTGGTCAACAAGCTGAACGTATATGGAGTAAGCACGCTGAAGGAGGTGGCAGAATTCTTCAACGGCGAACGGGAACTGAAACCTACCATAGTAAATACACGCGAAGAGTTTTATGCACGTCAAAGCCATTTCGACTGCGACTTTGCCGACGTCAAAGGACAGGAAAACGTAAAACGCGCACTCGAAGTAGCGGCAGCAGGCGGACACAACCTCATCATGGTAGGTGCACCCGGAAGCGGCAAGTCGATGATGGCAAAGCGCCTGCCTTCTATTCTCCCGCCATTGTCGCTCAGCGAAAGTCTGGAGACAACCAAGATACACTCCGTAGCCGGAAAACTCGGCAGTGACTGTTCGCTGATTACCCAACGTCCGTTCCGCTCACCTCACCACACCATCTCGCAAGTGGCAATGGTGGGAGGAGGAAGCTTTCCGCAACCCGGAGAGATCAGTCTTGCCCACAACGGAGTGCTGTTTCTGGACGAGCTACCGGAATTTTCGAGGAACGTGCTGGAGGTACTGCGTCAGCCGCTGGAAGACAGGTGTATCACAATCTCACGCGCAAAGGGAAGCATCAACTATCCGGCAGGGCTCATGCTGGTGGCATCCATGAATCCGTGTCCGTGCGGCTATTACAACCACCCCACGAAAGCATGCGTATGCAGCGCCGGACAAGTACAGAAATACCTGAACAGAATATCGGGACCTTTGCTCGACCGTATCGACATTCAGATAGAAATCGTCCCGGTGCCTTTCGACAAGATGTCAGACCAGCGGCGCGGAGAACCCAGTGCCACCATACGCGAAAGAGTGATCCGAGCCAGACAAATACAGGAACAACGCTATGCCAACATGCCCGGCATACACTGTAATGCGCAGATGAACAGCCAATTGCTCGCCACTTATGCCCGCCCTGACGAGAAAGGACTGCTTCTGCTGAAAAATGCTATGGAAAGGCTGAATCTGTCGGCTAGGGCTTACGACCGTATTCTGAAAGTAGCCCGAACCATTGCCGACCTTGAGGGCAGCGAGCAACTGCTTCCCGCCCATCTGGCAGAAGCCATCAGTTACCGCAATCTCGACCGTGAGAACTGGGCTGGATAAACGCATACGACAACTCCTCTTGCCCCCGATATTGGGAAAGGTTACCCAACACATTGGGAAAGGTTAGCTGACACGTCAGCAAAGGTTACCCAGCACGTGAGCTAACCTTTCCCAACAAACCCCTTCAGAACATCTTCCGAAAGGCCCTTCGGCAGACAAGGATTCAACACAGTCTGCAGGATTCAGAATTGCCGCTCTACTGTACAAAGTCCTTCGGCAACACACCAAACTGTTTCTTAAAGCAGTTTGAGAAATAAGAAGGCGAACTGAACCCTACCATATAAGAGATCTCCACAATGCCATATTCACCCTCTTTCAGCAACTGGGCAGCTCTCTTCAGGCGTTCCAGCCTCAGATATTCATTCGGGCTCATATCCAACACACCTTTCAGCTTACGGTAGAAGTTGGAACGTCCCATATTCATCGCATCGGCAATATCGTCTATCACCAGATCGGGCTGGTCAAGATGCTTCGACACATACTCGTTCAATTTGCGGATAAACTGCTCGTCGGCCTTGGTCAGTGCCATTGTATCCGCCTTTACAAAAGGAGACTCGATAAAACGACGCCTCAATCGCTCACGGTTGCTCAGCAGGTTGGCAACATTGACTCGCAGGTATTCTACCGAGAAGGGTTTCTCGATATAGGCATCAGCACCCAGTTCCAGTCCCTCAATCTTCGATTCCAGTGCAGTTTTGGCAGTCAGCAGTATAACGGGAATATGGCTGTAGTCCAAGTCCGACTTCAACCGCCTGCACAGTTCCATTCCGTCCATTTCGGGCATCATGACATCGCTGATCACCAAGTCTACTTCGTTCTGCTCCAGTACCTCCAGTGCTTTCAGACCATTTTCTGCGGTCAGCACATTGTATAGTGCCGAAAGCTGTCGTGCCACAAACGAAAGCATATCCTTGTTGTCTTCCACAATCAGTATCGAGTAACGCTCTTTTCTACCCTCTTCCTGCTCCATGCTTTCGCTTATGACAGCCTTCGGTTTCTGCTCCTTTATCTCATCCGTCTTTTCAGCCGGTAGCGGTTCGGACATGTGTACAATAGGAATTGTCAGTATGAAGCGGTTGCAGTCTTCCTTCTGGTCCATAGCCAGCGCCCCATGATGCAATTCGGCCAACGAACGTGCCAGAGCCAGTCCGATGCCTGTTCCGGGAGTAACAACCTTGCCATCTCTATACTGAACAAACGGGCGGAATATATTCTCACGCATAGCCAAAGGCACAATCTGTCCGTCGTTCTCTGTCACAATCATGAAGTTTTCTTTCCTTTCATCGGTCAACAACCGGAGTGTGGCATACGTATCAGTATATTTCAGCGCATTGGTCAGCAGATTGCTTATGATTTTTGTCATTGCTTCCTTGTCGACCGAAACAGACACAGGCTCTTGCGGAAGTTCGAGTGAAAAACGGATGCCTTTCTGTTTTGCCATCACTGTGAAACGCTCATAGACAGAACTAAGCAGGCTGTTCAGGTCGCATTCTACCGGATGTAACTTGAATCCTTTATTTTCCGTCTTACGGAAATCGAGCAGCTGATTGGTCAGATTCAGCAGCCTTTCTGCATTCTGATCCATCAGTTCCAGCTCCGTCTTTACAGATTCGGGCAGTTCTCTGTCGTTCAGAATAGACTCCAAAGGAGTCTTGATCAGAGTCAGCGGAGTACGTATCTCATGCGCCACGTTTGTAAAGAAATCAATCTTCGAAATATACACCTCACGCTCTTTTTCCTGCTCAAATTTCTCCATCTCATGCCGCTGCCTACTGGCGGTGCGTCTTCTCCAGTAGACTATCATGCCCATCAGCAGTCCGACAAGCAACAGCGCATAGACAATATATGCCCAAACCGAAAGATAGAACGGCGGAAGTATGCGGATCTGAAGCGTCTTGGGATTCGGATTCCACACTCCATCGCTATTGGCTCCCTTCACCATCAGCGTATAAGTGCCGTAGGGCAGGTTGGAATAGGTGATGGGACTCCTGCCGGCAACATACCACTCGGAATCATATCCTTCCAGCTTATACATCAGTGTATTCATATCGGATGCCTGATAGCTTAACGCCGCCACCCGGAACGAAAAAGAGTTCTGCCTTGCATTCAGCTCTACATAATCGGACAACGTAATGCTCTGTTTCAACGGCGAATGTTCGGCACCTACCACCACCTTTTTGTTGAACAGCATAAAATCGGTAATCACTACCGGAGGGAATATGTCGTTGCTAACGAAATAATCCGGATTGAATGTCACAAAGCCATTGATACTACCAAAATAAATCTGTCCGTTCTCATCCTGAAAGCCAGACTGATAATTGAACTGATCGCTCAGCAGCCCGTTTCCCGTTGTATATACCTTAAAGTCATTGGTTTTCGGGTCAAAATGAATCAGACCCTTATTGGTCGTGATCCAGAACTTTCCTTTACGGTCTTCCTCCATACGGTACATGACGTTGCTGGGCAACCCCATTGAAGAGTCATAGCGCACAAAAGTATTGTCCGAAGGCTCGAAACGGCAGAATCCTCCGCCCTGTGTCATTACCCATATCTGACGATGGCTGTCTTCATAAACGCTCAGAATTCTGTTGGAAGGCAGGCTCTTCGGATTGGCCGCATCAAACATATAATGAGTCCATTCGCCCGTACGGACACACCATTTATACAAACCGTCTACACACGTAGAGATCCACAGATCGCCCTGCCAGTCTTCCTTGATATGATAGATGAAGACTCCAGAAAGATAAGGCATACGTTCGAATACATCTGCTTCGGCATTGTAACGCATCAAGCCATCAATGGTTCCCAGATACACCTCGCCCGTCTCGGTACGGCAAATGGAGAAAATGTCGTAGCCGCCATAGTTCTTTATTGCCCGTGTCCGCAGATCAATTCTGTGCACTCCTCCTGAAAAGTTTCCTACCCACAGATAATTTCCGTCCAGACAGAGGCCGTGAACATTATGATAGATATCTGCACTCTTGAATGCTTCTATCCGTTTGGTCTTCGGATCGAAGTTGAACAGTCCCTTGTCTTCCGTTCCAAACCAGATTGTTCCGTCCGTACCGGCACAGAATTCACGGACACGCCGTCCCATCTCGTCGCTGTCGGTACGCGGATAGTATTTATCAAAGTAAGTATACTGTCTGGGATAATAGTTCACTCCCCCAAAATAAGAGCCGACCCACACGCCGCCTTCACGGTCTCTACAGATGGCATAGACTGCATTATCCGAAATGGCATAAGGGTCTCCTATGCGGCTTTGTATATGAAACCATTCATGTGTAGACAGATCGTTTACATAAACACCCGACTCAGTCCCGACCCATAATTCGTTGTCCGAACAGAATGTAATCTCTCTCACGAAGATATTATCACCCGAAACATCTTTCTGGAGCAGATCGCGGACAGTCTTTGTAGACAGGTTGACCTCTACCAACCCGTCTACCGTACCAATATACAGACAGTTGTAAGGACCGGCTATCATTTTGGAAGAATACTCCCAGCGATGTGTATTCTGCCCGTCGCGGAAAGAGAACGGAGTCAATGTATTAAGTCCGTCGGTCGAACTGTAAAGATTTCCGTCGTGCAGATCAATCCAGCAGACATTCTCCGAGTCGAAACAAATGCGTTCCAGTCCGCGGAAGACTATTTTGCCAGCCCCATCATTCTGCTTGTGCAGTAACCGCTGCTCTGAAAACCGATAACAGAAAATGCCCTGCGCCTGCACGGATATCCAGACATTGCCGGCATTGTCTCCCGTAATAGAGTTGATTGCATTGTCTATCGTTGTATTCTGGTCGCTCTTCTGATAGAATCTCCTGATGCTCTCCGTCAGCGGAGAATATACATACAGACCGATGTCTGTACCTATCCATATCTCACCGTTCTTGTCTTCATACAAGGCAGTGATGTAGTTGTTGCCCAATGTCCCGTTCTCCTTAGTGAAAGAGAGGAAGGAGGCACCGTCGTAACGGTCGAGTCCATCTTTGGTTCCGAACCACATAAATCCCAACCTGTCCTGAAGAATGGCATTCACCGAATTGTTTGACAGTCCTTTACTGTTGTCCAACGAACGGAATGTATACTGCCGTTCGCTCAATTCGGCAAACAGGCTACAGCTACATAACAGAAAAACAAAAAATAAATAATGACGAAACATGGGAAATACGAGTTATTAGATTTATGAGTTCTCAGCCATCAGACCGCCGAGCTCTTGAAATGCATTGCATGCAAATGCAAGACAAAGGTAGAAAAAAACAGAGAGCGTCGCAAAAGATTGCCAACACTCTCTGTACTCTTACAATATATTGCTAACTAATCCTATTGAAGGGCATCATCAGATGCCATGGAAATGGTCATTCTTTCATCCAACGTACTGCCTGCAAGAACCACTTTGTGTTGTCATCATTCAGTCCCTGACGTTTCAATACTTCGGGGAGATCGCGGTAAGTTTTCCAGAACCCGGCTACGAGCGCAGGCATCTCTGACGGTGCATACAGAACGGCTTCGCTCAGACTGCCCATCTTGCCCAGTTCTTCTTTGAAGACGATATATGAGTCGCGATATTTCAATCCTTCCATCGATCTTGCCATCCTTCTGGAAGCGCCCAGCAGTCCGCTCATCTCTACGTTCTGTGCCGGATAAGTGATTTTCACCACTTTCTCTTCGTTGCATGACATTTCGGGCAGGCTGACCAACAGAGCAAACTCCTCGGCCAGATATTCATACTCGGCCGCTTTGCCGTTGACAGTCACCGATTCGGGAATAACCGACGACAGTACTTTTACCTTGAAAGCACGTTCGGCAGGCATATCCTTATATTGTCCCTCGCGCTTGCCTATCACAACGGTCTGCTCCTGTCCCTGACGGGAAGCAGTCAACTGGGTAACAGCATATTCGGAGGCATAATGCTTGTCATTACCGTTGTCCTCGTAGAAGTCGAACGAAGAAGTGCCGTTTCCACCGGGGAATACAGTCACCACAATATCCTCGTCGTTGCCGTTAAGATTCATCACCTCGTCGGTATACATCGGCAGCACTGATCCTGCCTTCACATAAACAGGATATTCGCTGATGGCAAAAGGACGTTCCAGCACCTGACCGCCTTTCAGCAGTGTTCCCGTATGAAGTTCGTACCACTCTCCTTCGGGCAGCCATACACTGACGGGAGTATATCCGTCTTTGGTCGGTGCCGTAGCAGGAGCCACCAGCATATTGTCGCCAAACATATATTCGCTGCGGAAGTCATACGCCTCCTTGTTTTCGGGATAGTCATAATACATCGGGCGGCAGAGTGACAATCCTTCGTCGTATCCTTTGCGTGCCATCGTATAGATATAGGGTGCCATCTCGTAACGCTGACGGATGGTCTGACGGATCACGTCGCTATACTCTTTGCTGAACACCCATGGTTCTTTGTTCATTCCCGCACTCTTCTGCGAGTGTGTACGCATAATGGGGCTCAATGCTCCAAACTGCAACCAGCGTGTGTACATCTCCGGATCGATGCGGTCGCCGATATGCCCGCCAAGGTCGTGGCTCCAGTAACCGTAGAGCACATTAGAGGCAGTTGCATTGAAATAAGGCTGGAATGCCAGCGAATTCCACGACACCACTGCATCGCCCGAGAAACCAACCTGATAGCGGTGGTTGCCCAGTCCTCCCCAGCGGTGATAAAGCATGGGACGAGTCTCGCGGTTCTGTTCCATATTGCTGAAGAACACATAGTTGATCCACCACGTATTGCTCAGGTTCTTCACCTTCGGGTCATACAGTCCCTGCTGCCAGTCGAGCCACCAGAAGTCTACACCGTCCTTCTCCATCGGGCCTAATACATCCTTAAACACATTCTGCATTGTCCGCTTGTCCGAGTTCACCCACGGAATGGTCTGCTTGCTCTGCGGATCTACTCCCATGCTTTTGGCCAATGCCGGATATTGTTCTTCGTACGAAGCCACACCATCTGCCGGATGCAGATTCAGTGTCACCTTCACGTCGTTTTTCTTCAGATAGCCAAGGAATCCTGCGGGGTTGGGAAACAGGTCGCGGTTCCACGTCCATCCTGTCCATCCGCCTTTACCCGGCTCCGTATAGTGCCAGTCCATGTCTACCACCAGCACATCGAGCGGAATACGATAATTGTGGAAGTTATCAATCAAGGTACGGATCTCCTTGTCCGAATACAGCCAGTAGCGCGACCACCAGTAGCCGAAAGCATAACGGGGCGGCAGAGGCATACGTCCAGCAAAGAGCGTATAGTCTTTGAACGCAGCCTTATAATCATGCCCATAGGCAAGGAAGTACCAGTCCTGACCGTCGTTGGCAGGACGTTCTTTTACCCAGTCCCACTCTTGGTTCCCGTCAAAGAGCAATCCGTTCGAATCGTCAATAAACGTCCATCCGTCGGTAGCAAGCAGTCCGTCTTCGAGCTTCAGCTTATCTCCTTTTTTCGAGTCGGCCACCCATGTCTGAGTCTGTGTATCTCCGTCCATTCCGTCCAGCGTACGATAGGTACCTTTCAGGTTGCCGGTCTGCAGTGTTCCGGGCTTCCATGTAAAGGGAAGCATCTCTTTGGCGGCTGTAATCACCAGATTCTGGTCGGTAAACTTGCCGCTGTTCTTTTTATAACGCATCTTCATCTTCGAAGTGGTGATCTCAATCCATCCACCACGTTTCTTCAAGTTATATTCCACGCGGGGATACTGACGGTTTACGGCAATCAGCGACTTGTTGTCGACAAACTTACCGTCGGGTGCATACTCCAAGCGAAGTGCTCCGTCGGAAATCACCGTAAAACGAACATGGTCGTCTGTATACGCTACATTGGACTGTACGTCCTGAGCCTGCAGCACCAGCCAAAAAATTTGCAGCAGACAAAACACGATTGCTAACTTTCTTTTCATCATATTGAATTGCATTTACACTTGTCTCTTTTTGAACTTCACAAAGGTAGAAACCACAAACGGGAAGGGATAAAAGATATCGTTCTATTTGTACAAGAAATTGGTAATACCCGTCCGAAAAGTTGCAATACATATCTACAAACGGTTTACTACAAACAGCCTCCCGTATGCCGTTTCCCGACGGAAATACATGTAACCGCTTCTACAAAACAGGCAAACAACAGCGGTGAAAAAGACAACAGCCAGCGAGGATGTCATGAAAGAAATTCAAAAACGAGCGCCGTAGTTATCCGCCGTGTACGAGATATGCATCTCGCGCAATAGCCCGAAAGAAAGAGAACAGCGTCCGACTATTTTTCTTATTTTTGCAAAACCGGGAACCAACCGAAAGCATCCCGGCAACCAATCAAACAAGGAGGAACACAAGATGAAAAAAGTAGTGATTTTATCGGGAGCCGGCATGAGTGCCGAAAGTGGAATCAGTACCTTTCGTGATGCTGGAGGACTGTGGGACCAGTATCCGGTGGAACAGGTGGCCACGCCCGAAGGGTGGATACGAGATCCACAACTGGTGACCCGCTTCTACAATGAACGCCGTAAACAGCTGCTGGAGGTAAAGCCCAACCGAGGGCACGAGCTGGTGGCAGCACTGGAAAAGGAATTCGATGTGACAGTGGTAACACAAAACATCGACAATCTGCACGAACGTGCCGGAAGCAGCCATGTAATCCATCTGCATGGCGAACTGACCAAGGTATGTTCCAGCCGCGATCCACAGAATCCACACTATATCAAAAAGCTGAAGCCGAAAGAGTATGAGGTGAAAATAGGCGACAAGGCGGGCGACGGAAGCCAGCTCCGCCCGTTCATCGTATGGTTCGGCGAGGCAGTGCCTGAGATCGAGACCGCCATCCGGTATGTAGAGCAGGCAGATATTTTCATCATTATCGGCACATCACTCAACGTCTATCCAGCTGCCGGGCTGCTGCACTATGTACCGGCAGAAGCCGACGTCTATCTGATTGATCCGAAACCGGTAGACACACACAGCCGCCGCCCGGTTCACGTGATACAGAAAGGAGCTTCGGAGGGAATGGAGGAGCTGCTGAAGATAATCTCGTAAAACCACTCCAGATACTCTCCCCCACCTTTGAAACAAGAAACGTAATCAGCCCGAACCTGCATATATACAGATTCGGGCTGATTACATATATCGTATGACCAAACAGCCTGCCTTTACATGGCTTCAAGCGCTTTGGTCACTTTATCCAGTTCCTTATCGGGATCTTCCTTCAGTTTCAGGAAACCAATCAGGTTCTGAAGCATCTGTTTAGCCTTTTCTTTTTCTCCCAGTTCCACCAGTTTTTCCGAAGCCGGGATACCAATGTTCGCAGTACGATCCAGTGCATAAAAGAATTCCAACCAGCTGACGTATTGTTTTCTCAATTCCTCGCTTTGTGGCTTGCTAATCTTCCAATAGTGTTCGGCAGCATTATATAATGTACCGGAAAGCAGTTTGTTCTGAACTCCCGAAAATAGCTGCATCATACCTCGCCCACGCCTCATGTCGGCTTTTTCTTCTTCAGTATGGGCATCCGACTTCAGAAAATCGGCATAGTACTTTTCCGTTGCATCAGAACGGGCAATCAGCGAGTCAGTAGGATTCTCTTTCATCTTCCGATTCAGATAGTCCAAAAAGACTTGAGAAAACTCCTTGTCGTACTTGTTTTTGATATAGAACGTCATCTTCACCTGCTCCGGAGCAATATAAGCTATACCTCCTCCCATAGAAGCCATCACACCATTCTCCTCGTTAGCAGGATCAATGGCTACCATCTGCTCCTTCATCTTCATCAGCTGCTCAAAGCGTTCTTTCTGATTGTCATTGACAGTCTGGTTGATAAACGTACTCATAGCTTTCATAATGGCCCCGTTCAACGACGAGCAGGCTTTTTTATCAGCCTTGTCCATACCTTTCAACAGGTCTATCAGGCGCTGCAGCAATGCCTCGTCATACACTGTCATGCTCTGTATCCACTTGGCGTTTTCGGTATTCACTAATTCACCATCGGTCATGGCAGTGAGCAGATTGTTGACCGGTTGTCCACCCTTTTCACCAAATTCAGCACGCAACTGGCAATAATTCTGAAGAAAGGCAATATCCGGCGCTCCATTCTTATAGGTTTCATCCATTTTCTCAAGTTCAGGCAGCAAGCCAAAGTTCTTGACAGCCTTTTCACCTTCCTGAATCAACTTCTTCACCGTCTGTGCCCCTAAAAAGCTTGAAATGAGTTTCCCGTCTGCATTGACAAACAAACAAGTTGGATATGCAGTCACATTGAACTGACGGGCAATCTGTATTCCTTCTCCTTTTTCCGCATCAATCTTATAGTTGATAAAATGGGCATTATAATAATCTCCGGCTTCTTTCTGCGTGAAGATTTCTTTAGCCATTTTCTTGCAGGGACCACACCAGCTTGTATAGACATCAATAAACACCGGACAGTTCTTTTCGCTGGCCTTTTGCAATATCTCCTTCCAAGTGCCTTCTGTAAACTGGATGCCCTGTGCCTTTGCTCCCAGACAGAACAGCAACAGACATATAATGGGAATCAATTTTTTCATAACAAATCGGTTTATTTATTAAGTATTCATTTACACAGCTTGGATACCTCCTGCTCCAAAGCCTCACCGCGAGCATTGGTAGAAACAATCTTACCATCTTTGTCGAGCAAGAACATGGCAGGAACGCCCGAAACCTGATAAAGCTTTGCCACCGGGCATTTCCATCCCTGCAAAGAAGATACATGCAGCCAGTTCAGCTGATGTTTTTCAATAGCCTTCACCCAAGCATCCTTCTTTTCGTCAATTGATACAGACAGCACTTCAAATCCTTTATCGTGATACTTCTCGTACACTTTGCGAATATTGGGTGCCTCACGCAGACAAGGGCCACACCATGATGCCCAGAAATCAATAAGTACACATTTTCCACGGAGAGAAGAAAGCTTGAGAGGTTTCCCTTCCGGATCGTTCAGTGTGAAATCCGGAGCAGTCTGACCTACTCCTATCGCCAGCATACCTTCAATAGTTTTCTCCAACTCCTGCCCCAGTGTGGATTTCTTCACCCTGTCACTCAGTGTAGCATACCGTTTCTGAATCTCTGCAGCAGGCAACTCTTTTGCATAGAAGTCTTTCAGGATCAATGCGCTGACATAGCTGTCGGTATTATTGTCGACAATGCTGTCGAAGACACTCTTAGTATGTTGTTTGGCAGTGGTAAACATATAAGTGATACTGTCTGCCAACGCCTTGTTCTCAGGAGCATTGACATCCTTTCCCTTTCCAATAAAAGAGATAGCCATCATTGTCATCATCTCTTGTGCCAGCGTATTGTTCATCTTCACCAGCAACTGCTGATCCTTGCTTCCGCTGATCCGTATTTTCTGCATCGGAAGAGCCACTCCATTAAAATCCTTTTTTTCCGTCGTACAAACAGCCTTTACAGGATTTTCTTCCAATAAGAACAACTGCTTGCTCTTTCCAACAAAAAGGTACATCTGCTTCACAGCAGGCAATTTGTTTTCCAGTCGAAATGCTCCGCCGCTCACCGTTGTCGAATCAATCATTTGTATATCCTTGCTGCTCTTTGCCTCACCGATATACACTTTCTGCCCATCCATTCCGGTGGCAGTTCCTTCTATCAAATAGTTTTGGGCTGTTGCCTGACAAGCAAATGCCAGCATTCCCATCCATAAAAACTTCTTCATAATCTTCTGTTACTTTTGAAAAAACTCTTTATATTTTTCCCTTGCTTCCTGTTCTTTTTTCTGATAAAGATCAAGCATTTCCTTCGCCTCTTTCTTATTTCCCAAACGCTGGTGCAGCTCAGCTAATGTCTTATAGGTACGGAAAGAGAAGTCTTTGTTCTTTTCTCCCTGCATAGAATTGTTTAATGTCTGCAAGAAACTCTTCATCAGTTTCTTCTCGTCAGTCTTCGACATCATATACTTGATGTAGTCATCGAGTTTAAAGCTGTAAAAGCCTGTAATACCCATCTCGGTAGCTTCTTTGATAATTCTCCATGCCTCCGGATAATTTTCTTCCAGCAGCAGGTGATGGATGCGCAGCTTTATTTTAGCCTCGTTGATGCCCTGCAAATCGAGAGTAGTCATATATTTTACAATCTTCTGCTCCATCACTGTATCCGAGAACAAAGGTTGCGGTAATTCATTCTCATCAAACTTAAAGTTAACAATCTTACCCAATTCCCGATCTAAAGCATATCCCAACTGGCGGTCGATCTTATAACGGTCTCTATGCAATCTATAATAATATCGGCTGGCATTCTGCACCAGATAGTCAAAAGCCGGTGAGTTTACATCTTTGATGTATTCACCCAGCACATTCCAGACTTCATCTTTATCCAGTTCCTTCAGATCCATCCGATTCAGATAGTCTTCTGCAACAACTGTCACACTGTCTTTGAGAAATGCAGCATTCAGCACATCAATATAATCCTTGATAAAATCAAAGCTACGTTCTCCTTCCTGATATTTCTTGCTCATCGTAAACAAGTCCTTACCTTCCGATGCCTTTTTGATTCCTTCAATCAGTTTATCAGGTTCGTGATATCCGGCCATCTGCTGCAAGACGTTACCATCTTTGTCGATGAGTAGCAAAGTAGGAAAACCAATAATATATTTCTTATACTTCTCGTACAACATCTTTCCGTCTCCTTTTTCCATATCATACTGGACATTAATGAAACGGGGATTAAAAAAGTCTCCCACTTTTTCCTGCGGAAAGACCTCCTTTGCCAGTGCCTTACAAGGGCCACACCACACAGTATAGCAGTCCATAAAAATCATCTTATTCTGCTGTCGGGCAAGCTCAAGAATCTTTTCCCAACTTTCGTTTTTATAGAACCGGATTCCCTTGTCCGTTCCGTTTTCTTGTGCTGTCACCGTAACAGTTAGTCCCCACAATAACAGACCTGTAATAAAAAAGAATAGTTTCTTCATTGTTTTCGCCTTTTCAATTTTATAGTGAATTAATAAAGCCGATTACTTCCGTACACCTTTAAGGCTGTAACAACCCCAAATGCACCGGAAGGAACCGACTTTTGATTTAAACGCCTTGTATCAATTCCTTCTTCAGCTTACCAATTATTTATCTCTACTTTCATCATAGCTGAAGTCTTCCAACGTAACTTTGTCATCCGGGAAATTGGCATTTTGAGTTGCGATAAGATCTTCTCCTTGATATTCTTTGTAATACTCAATAAGCAATCCTCCACGCTTAGCCATTCTCCAATAATACTGAGTACGTTCGCGAATATAGCTACCCGGTTGTTTGGTAATGAATGACAAATAATCACCGTAATCGGTAGCCTCATCAGGAACATATGTAGGAGCAGTTCCTGCTTTTTTTGCCACGCTTGTTACATAACCAAGAACACAGGCTTGGTGTCTATACTTATCAAAAGTATCAACATCTCCGGTTTCCTCATTTTTTGGTATAAAATCTGGTATATTATTCCATTCTTCTTCCTCTTCTATAGCCTCATTTTCAGGCATAATAACCATATCTATATTACACTTTTCTCTGCTATTAATGAATTTCTCGGGTTTAGGATTCAATGCATTATAAGAAAGTTTGATGAACATTCCACTTAAACCGGTTTCAAAAGTTGTCTCATCATATGGCGTATCTTCCTTACTTAAATATCCGATAATAAGTGCATCCTGTTCGTTATGCAATACATTCAGATAAGTACTGTTCTTATCATTCTTTTCATGAAACTCCTTAGTAAAGTAAATACGATATGGCAGTACTTTCTTTAACGTTTTCTCGTCACCGGCCGTAATCAAATAATCATTAACATATCGTACCATTGTCTCTAAAGCAATAGAATCTTCTTTTTGAGATACATCTAAGCATTCATAATAACTATTGATCTTACCAGCCCATAGCCATCTGAAATCTTTTTCCTCAAAGCTATAAAGCGCTGCACAATTATACTTTTTATACCATTCGGCTATGATTGTGTCTGCATGAATTGATTCCTTTGTCAAGTTCAACAGATAATCGTATTCTGGCGTTATATCAATCTTCGGTTCAATCTCATCTTCCGAACATGATCCGAAACATAATCCACATGCAAGCAACACACTATATATTATCTTTGATTTCATAACAATACATTTTAACGGTTATTGCGGTTTAATATCTCTTCTAGGATAATCTTCTATCTCCGTATTATATCCTGTTTCACTAGTCGGCAAAGCAAGAGTATAGTTACGGTCTTTTTCTTCCAAGACATAAGTTTCTACAGGGGCACCTGTTCCAGAAATAAACTTGTGCTCAATACGCGGCATTCCCTGACGACGTAAATCCGTCCAGCGATGAGTCTCATCAAAACATAACTCCCGTCGTCTTTCTTCCCATGCAAACTTCAACAAATCCTCACTGGTTGCAAAATCTGCTTTTGTCAAAGCCTTATAACTTTCAGATGCAAAACGTGCTATACGCAACTCATTGAGCAGATCGATAGCTTTCCCTAAATTAGCATCTCCGCCTTTCCGAATGTATCCCTCTGCCAGATTAAGTAAAAGTTCTGCCCAGCGGAAAGCTTGTCCATCCGTTGTCTTAGCATTAAGTGTAAAATATTTAGCAATTACATGTAAATATCTGGTAGGAGGCAAAAAACTATACTTAGCATAATCCTGCATAAAGAATGCATACTTCCGATTATCTCCTTCTTCATAAATATTGAACAGATCATCCGGATCTTCCTGAGAAACAGTAAACATCGGTCCTGCAAAACTTTCTGCAGTTATCATCATATATTTATGAGTTCCCAACATAACCGATGCATCTCCACCAAAGTTGAAAATAATTTCCTCATTATCCGAACTGATAAAACTATACCTAGTCTCACTATCATTGGATTGAACCAAATCTTCTGCAGTTTTATCACTCAAATCACAAAGCACAACTCCCTTTTTATAGAGTTCTTCTCCATACTTAATAACATCATCCCAGTTCTCCATAAATAATGCCACCCGAGTCTTAAGGAGTAAAGCAGCCTTTTCTGAAACAAGATATTTGTTCTCTGCTTCAGAACTCTGGCTATAAAGTTCCAAAGCACGGTCCAAATCCTGATTGATCTGTTCGTAAACCTTCGCCACAGTAGAACGTGTGAAGTGCTCACGAGTCACTTCGCTATCCAGACGAACGGCGACACCCATATCCTTGTCGGCTGTCTCCTTATTATAAGGCAGACCATACCAGTTGACCAGGCAGAAATAGTTGAATGCACGCAACGCGTAAGCTTGAGCCACACAATAATTGCGTTTAGAGTCGTCCCCCAGCATAGTAGCTTCGTTCTCTATAATCGTATTACATGCCAGAATATTTTTATAACGGTTATTATAGGAATTGGCATAATCGTTGATATAATACTCCACATCATATGCCCACAAATAAGCTCCTCTTCCGGTGGGAATACTATTGGTATCATATCCATCATCCGGATTGTCAGATAAACCGTTCATCACAGTCACATCATCAGTCATCAAATCTATAAATGCTACATCGCTTGAAAAAGTATGAGGATATCCTTCGCCAAACAATACAGCCTGAAACTCATCCACTTTCTTCGGGATTAACAAATCTCCTGAATCTTCTTTCAGATAATCAGAACAGGAAGTCATTGCAGCTGTCAGCAACAAACATCCTACAGTATATAAATTGAATTTCATATCACGCCTTTCTTTTTTAGATTAATATCAGAATGAAATAGTAGCTCCCAACGAATAGCTTGGCATCAACGGCATGTTGGCACTGACTGTTTCCGGATCAACTCCGTTCCATTCCTTAGCAGCCCACGTTTTCAGATTGCTGGCCTGCAAGCGTAATGTAACAGAAGATATATTGCAACGTTTCAGCCAGTCGGTCGGCAGACGATAGCTTAACATCAGCGAACGCAAGCGTAAGAAATCACTTTTTGCCACTCTGATGTCACTCAGATCATACATAGAAGACATCCTTACATCAACTGATGTTCCTTTCATATCATACAATGCCAGCATCTCTTCAGGAAATCCGTCAGAAACATTTCCATCATAGAGTGCCGGGAAATTGGTATGTTTTTCATCTCCCGGTTTTTTCCAACGGTTGATGAAATCACGTGGAAGATTGGATTCCGGATTGAATGCCTGATTGGCATCTCCATAAACACTCGGCAAACGTTTGACGCCTCCAAACTGATAACTGAATCCGATAGAAAGTGTCAGATTCTTCCGGAATGTGAAACGGGTATCAAATCCTCCGGATACATCCGGATAGATACTGCCGGAAGGGACCAGAACTAATGCCTGATAATCGCCTTCATATACCTTACGTCCATCCTTTGCCAAGAACATTGGATAACCGGTTTCCGGATTCAATCCCTCGAACTTAAAGGAATAAATCGTTCCCAATGGCTGGCCAACCGCAGCAACCTCACCTCTTATCATTGCCTGAGCTGTTTCAATTTCACTCAGTCCGGCATCATGGGCATAGCGTATTTCGTTTGTATTATGACTAAAATTGAATGAGAAATTCCACTCATAGTCTTTCATACGGATAAGGTCTGCACTAATACTTCCTTCAAAACCTTTATTAATCGCTTTTCCGGAATTCATATACATATAAGTACGCCCTGTAACAGGAGATACACGCATGTCGGTAATCAGGTCGGAAGTATTCTTCCGGTAATAATCAAGCGTAATATTCAGACGGCGGTCTAGCAAATTAATATCTGCTCCAATGTTATAACTACGGGTCTTTTCCCAACGGAGATCCGGATTAGGCAGACGATAAATGCTTCCGTTACGAATTCCAGACTGATCATCTATCTCGCCCATCTTCACAATCAGATTAGGAGTAGCATCATCGTGAATATTTCCTTGAATACCATACGATCCACGAATAGAGAGATGATCGACAAAGTCAATGTTCTCCATAAACTTCTCATTGGAGATGATCCATTTTCCGGCAAATGACCAGGTAGGAAGCCAACGGTATTTAGGATTACTTCCAAACTTGTTGGATCCGTCTGAACGGACATTGGCATTCAACACATAGCGGTTATCGTAAGTGTAGCTTGCCGACCCGATATAAGAAGCAACCTGAGTAACTGCATCTGTAATGCTAGGAGCAAACAACCCATTACGAACTTTAGTCATATAGGCATCGGTATATACCGGAGAGAAAGATTGACCATAGAGAGGATCCCATCCATAAGCAAAAGAGCTGAATCCTTCATATTTGTCAGAACGGATTTCAATACCGGCAAAGAGGTTTACATCGTGTTTGTCCTTGAAATTCTCGATATAGTTCAATGTATTCCGTACCGTATAAGTCCGGCTTGAAGTCTGACTATTCCGATAAGTTCCTCCTACAGGCAGTGAAGAACGCTGGTATTCGGCATCACCAGACTGGAAACTACCATAATTATACTCACGGATATTAGCAACCTCTGTTGAGCGATCAGTAGCCCATGTATCCAATCTGTTCTCCGACCAATAGTAAGAGACAGTTCCAGTATAGGTCAGCCCTCTGAACAAACGGGCATTCAGATTAAAGACTCCACCCATTTTATTCGTTTTGCTTCTCTTACCCGTCTGTTCAAGTTCATTCAATATATTAAAATTAATAGGCTCTACTCTTGTAACCTCGGAATAATAATAGTATTCATTATTTTCATCGTAAGGCGAGAAAGCTCTAGAAGTATTGTAAGCGTAGTTATAAGGATTTACACTCTCCACATATCCGTCATTGGTCGAAGAACTGATATCCAGCTTTAATTCGGCATCGAATATCTTATTGATTTTGACAAACAGTTTACCCAGTCCGGTGAAACGTTCACTTTCTGAAGTCAAACCGATACCGGGGCTTTTGTTGTAGCTCAAAGATGTATAGTAGTTCATACGGTCGGTACCACCACTTACAGATACATTATGATTCTGACTGACCGTAGTACGGAACAGTTCTTTAAACCAGTTGGTATTCATGGTCTCATATTTACGTACCAACTGTCCGAACTCATCCTGACTGATCTGTTTGGACAACAGAAGCTGTAACGCGCCTTCGTAGCTCTCCTTCATCGGTACACGCGGATATTCCAGACGGGCATCATAGATCTCTTTCGACAGCTGTACGCGTTCCTGAGAGTTCATCATATTGAAGTCGCCATAGGTAGGACGGGTATTGATAGTCATAGATCCATCATACTGAACTACGGGGCGTCCTTCTTTTCCACGCTTGGTGGTTACAACAATGACACCATTTGCCGCTTTCACACCATAAATAGCGGTTGCCGAAGCATCTTTCAGAACGTTGATACTCTCAATATCCTGTGGGCTGATTCCTGCAATGCTATTACCTATCAGATAAGCAGCGTCCGGGCTATTCAGGTCGGATGCAGTAAATGGTACGGGATCGGTCATGATTACTCCATCTACTACCCATACAGGGCTCTTGCTACCGTTGATTGTTGAGTTACCACGAATACGGATGGTCGGGGTGCTGCTAGGCTCACCGGACTGTATCATGACAGACATTCCCGGGATTTTACCCTGAAGCATCTGGTCGAGATTCATTGCAGCGGGTGTAAGCACATCTTCGGCCTTGACCGATACAATGGCACTTGCCGACTCACGGCGACTCATCGTCTGATAACCCGTAATGACAACTTCATCCAACGCTTCGTTATCTTCTCTCAATACAATAGGTTCTACCTTATAAGAAGTTATGCCTTTCTTCAAGGAGATCTTAACAAAGTGAGTCTTCATTCCAAGATAGGAAACTATCAGCGTATATTCCCTTCCCGTCTTCAGGAACAACATGTAATCTCCGTTTTCTTTTGTAGTGACCCCGCCGAACTTCTCACCTTCGGCAATGATATGAGCACCCGGTAACGGCTCTTTATTCAGGTCGGTCACCCTTCCCTCTACTTTACATAAATCGGCTTTTGCTAAAGCTGCATTCACTTTGTCACTCTGTTGTGCCAGTGCGCTTCCATAAAAAAGGAATAAAGCCACAGACAAGAAACATATCCGCAACACCGGATATTTGTCTTTCTTCCTTTTGGGGATCTGAGATTTAAAATTCTTCATAACTACTTATTTAGTGTTTAACAAAGCCAAAAATTTTTAGAAAAACATTCTTTTTTCTTACAATTTATTCAGAAATCTTTCACTGACTTTCTGTTTAGAGTCATGTGTTTGTAACAAAATTACTATATTTTTTAAATATACTATACATTTAGATTATTTTTTTAATCCTACAATAATCGAAAGTCTATAAAATAAGCTAAACAACTTTCAATTGTCCACTCCCGATATACATTCAGCGAATGACAAATCGTAATATAAAAGCAAGCAGTCTATTGAAAAATGTAAGTTGCCACATTGGAAAAAATAGCCGATATACCGGAAAAGGACAGCAGGCAGAGCCCGGATAATTGTTTGAGCAATCATCCGGCCATCAAGACACTAAGAAGAGTAAGAAAAAACAGCTATCGGACCATTGCCCTCAGCACAAACCAAGCATGGTAACACAGCGTGCTGACCAGTCCGTAATGACGTGACATGATGCGGAAACGTTCTTTCAGCGAGGCACGATGATGACGTGTAGTAAGCCCCTCCTCCAGATAGTCGATGACTGTCAGACGGGTGTAGTGGAACGACTGGGCTTTCTTCATGACGCGGATGCACCAGTCGAAGTCTGACGAATACCGGTAGGTCAGGTTGTAGGGAACGGCAAGCGAACGTTTGGCAAAAAATGCCTGATGACAGACCAGCATTCCCTGGCGGAAGCTCTTCCAGTTCAACTGATCGGGAGGCGACAGACGCCGCATGCGAAGAAAATGTCCTTCGGCATCCACAATAGCTGTATTGCCATACATCACATCGGGCAGCTCCGTGCCGTGCAGTGTATGCACCATCTGTTGCAGCGTATCGTCTTCGTGAAAACAGTCGCCCGCATTCAGGAAGCAGAGATAATCGCCCGTAGCGAGTGCCATTCCTTTGTTCATGGCGTCATACAACCCCTTGTCAGGCTCGCTGACCACAGTATGTATCCGCGAGCGGTAACGGTCGACAATCGCCATTGTTCCGTCTGTCGAAGCACCGTCTACAATGATATACTCCACGTGATGGTAGGTCTGCGAGATAACGCTTTGGATGGTATCTTCCAATACGCCGGCAGCATTGTATGTGACGGTAATGACCGAAAACTTCGGCATCGGACGGTTGTTATGCATTTTTTCCGGTAATTTTATTGTAAATGTCCATGTACTTTTTGGCGACTGCACTTTCCGAATAGCAGGATACCGCCTTGCGGCATGCCTGTTCAGAGAGTTCGTCATATTCCGGTTCGGTCAGTATCCACTGTATGCCGTTGGCAAAGTCCTCGGCCGAACGGAACCGAGCCACATATCCGTTGTGAAGGTGGTCTATCATCTCGGGAATGCCACCGACATTGAATCCCACACAGGGCACTCCGCATGCCATCGCTTCCATAATCATATTGGGCAGGTTCTCCTGAAGAGAGGGAGTGACAAAAAGATCGACGGCATTGTAGACATCCACCAAGCTGCGTTCATCCTTCACATAGCCCAACGAATAAACCTTGAAAGGAAGCATGTCCTGCAACTGCCCCGACTGATTGCCAAACACCACTACCCCCAGCGATTCTTTCCATTCGGGATACTTTTCGGCAAGCAGGCGGCACGATTCGACAAGGTATTTCACTCCCTTACGCTCGTCTGTCACTTTGAACGAACCAAACAGCAGCAGCTTTCTGTCTGCCGGAAGCTGGCATTTTCGACGGGCTTCCTGCTTGTCGCGCGGGCGGAAGAGGTTGGTATTGATCGGGTTGGGAATACTGACCACGGTTTCGCCCTCCAGCAGTGCGCTCCGCTTAGCCCGTTCTTCCAGCCAGTGGCTACAGGCAACAAACGTGATGGGCGCTATCCGGTAGAGTGCTTTCTTTTTGCGGAAGACGCGGGTAGAGAGGTCTTTCTTGCTCCCTCCCCCATACAGGTAAGGGCAATGATGACACTCCTGTTCGTAACGGGTACAGTCCACCGCATGGTGACAGATGCCGGTACACGGCCACATGTCGTGCATTGTCCAGACTACCGGTTTGCCAGACTCCAGTATCTTCCGAAGGTTCTTTAACGAAAGCATTCCCTGATTCACCCAGTGAAGATGGGCAACATCCGCCTGCTGAAACTCCGGCAGCTGAGTGATGTCTGTCCCGGTATTGGCTATATCGACGGCAAACAGCTGATGCTTCTTAAAGTGGTTCGCTTTCCAGATTACAACCCGTTCCCACACAAATTTCAATACTTGCAGCCAGTTGCGTCGAAGCCCTACCACTGTGATGCAATCGGTCTGCTTGTCGCGCACCAGCATTTTGGCCTTGATGCCATTATTCTTCAGTGATTCCATCAGGCGGCCGGCAGCAATGGCGGCTCCCCCTGTCTGTTCGGAAGTATTGATAATTACAACTCTCATAATCCGGAAATTTTCTGCAAAAGTAGATATAAATTGACAAAAAATCATCACAAAGCAGACGGAGTTTTTGGGGGTGTACCACAGATTACACAGATTAATGCAGATTATTTCTTTTAAGCACCACAGAGGACACAGAGAAGCACAGAGTCTTTTATTGATTGACTGAAGAATCGAGAGAGCAGGATTCCCGCCGCGCAGCCTTCCGGCATCATCCGAGCAGGCGTTAAGCCGGCGTAGGCGGAACGGCGTCAGGAAGCGCAGACTGTTTGAACGGAGCGAGTTTCTGCGCTTTAGCCGTTGAGGCAAGGCGGTAACCTGCGAGGTGCAGCTGGACGCCTTTCTTTTTGGTAGCTTTTTCTTTCAGCGGGATGAAAGAAAAAGTACGCTGTTAAATGAAGAGTTGCACCACAGAGGACACGGAGGCGCACAGATTATTTCTCTAATACTACAATAGCGCAACCCACACCCTCTCCTTAGGAAGGGGCTTGGGGAGGCTTCCTTATTGTGTAGCCAAGTCACCCCTTGGGAAAGTTAAGGGAACAAGAGGGTTGAGAGGGATTCTGTTCTATTTTTAAGATTTTCCTCTCTTCCCGCTGTGCAGAATGTTCGCAGTCAGCCGGAAAACGGAGTCTCAATTTGCAAGAATATGCACTTTTAGGGCACCTAAATAAATATCCGCTTTATATGCTATTTTGGGCATGTTGGCAAAGGTTTCCTGTCGCGTTGGGAAAGGTTACGGAATGTGATAACTAACCTTTTCCAACAGATTGGGCAACCTTTTCCCACACAACAACTGACCTTGCGGCTTGGAAAAACCCTCCTTTTCCCGTAAAACAGGCAAGGTTTCACCTTGTTTTTACTCTACTTTGCCGATATTTTCGAACAGGGAAGAAATAGTATTTTTCTGTCGTCTCCACCGAAACGACAACAGGAAGAAAAGATTTTCAGAAGATACAAATCAGAAAGAAAGGAAACACGAGGATTGACAGACAGACAGGCTTTCCAAACAGGCAAATGCCCGCCGTTTTTCAGACAGCAGGGCGGAAGGAACCGAATTCCGGCTATACAGAGAGACAGAATGTTCTATTCTTCAAGTAGCCTCACCTCGCTAATAGGAGTACATAAAGTTACGCAATAAGCAGAGAGATTAATCTGTGTCAATCCGTGTAATCTGTGGTGAACCCAAGAAAAGACTCTGTGCCCCTCTGTGTCCTCTGTGGTGAGCCAAGCCCCGTCTACTTTGTGCCGAACAGGCTCCCCAACATCCGCTTCAGTCTCCGTATCGCCTTCGCCCGAAAGCAGTTGGTACGGTGATAGTAGCGTGCAAAAGCGGCGCGTGCCTGACGGTTCTCTTCGGCAGGAAGAATACGCTCCACCGGAAGAGGTTGCATCCACAACGTAGACTGATAGAGACGGTCGCTGCCGCAGTGTGTGCCGCTACCGTCGAAACCATTGTTCTGCACCAGCGACCGCCCGACGTTCAGCGAAAGGACATCGGCAAGAAACAGACTTGCATTCCAGCGGATTGCCCACGAGTTGTTCTCACCCCTCACCTGACGCCGCAGCATACGGGTAAAGGGGTAGTTGCCGCCAAAGTCGAACGCACGTGTAAGCCCTCTGCACTCCAGTTCACGAAGCAGCGCCGCTCCGTCGGGATTGAAGTGCCGCCACGCCCGTTCCCACGTAGCCCATCCCCAGCTTCCGGTCCATTTGATCAGGAAAGTGTCGGGCAGCGAAGGATCGCCCGTAAAATCGCATGCCTGAATATGCCCCACGCGCGGCTCGTCCTTATACGTTTCCAGAGCCTCGTTCATGAATTGCAGGAAATAGGGAGCCACCACAAGGTCGTCCTCCAGCACAATCACCCGACCGTAACGGGCAACCTGCGTTGTCACACCGTCGATAATGTTGCGCGCCAACCCCCAGTTCTCCTCACGTTCCACCAGAGTGACGGAAGCAAACCCCGTAATCTGCCGGACAAAAGCGCGTGTTTCCTCCACCGCCTCACGGTCGGCATCCGTACGGGCAGCATCGGCATAGACAAAAAGCGGACTCTGTGCGGCAAGTTCATTGCGCAGCAACGAAGCAATCGCCTGTCGCGCATGGGCAGGACGGTTGTAGACAAACAGCAGGATGGGAGCAAAAGCGGTCATAATGTTTCTTTTTTAAGGATGATACATGGGATTCCGGTCAGCCCGGCGGCTATTTCGGAGAAAGAACTCCAGCACGAACCGATAATTTTCTTTGTAGCAGACAGGACAAGCATCTCTGCCAAGGCATCCTGTATTCCCTCTGCCCGATGGCGTTCCGCCGAAAACCGATGGGTGCGTATGCGGTCGCCAAACCGTTGGCACAGCGCCTGCTTGTCCTCCGGTGAGTCGGAAGCTACATAGAAGTTTGCCGACGGATCGGCAGCAATCTCCCTCTCTATCTGTCCGATAAAGAGCGAAAGGGGGCTGAGGGCAATAGACTGTGCATTGTCCGTCCGGCGGATATGAACACCGATGGTATGTCCGTCGAAGCCACTGGTCACTTCGTCTGCCCGACGGCGGATAGCCTCGATCGGGACAAAGAAGTTTCTCAACACTTCGGGCTGGTAAGGATAGAAGGCCGAATAGCTTGCCACGTACAGATGTTTTCCTCCGGGCAACCATACCCGTGCCCACAGTTCGAAGTCGAAATTCTTGTCCATCAACTCGGGTATCTGAAGCTCATACAGACATTCGTCGAACAGAAACTGCTGCATAAGACGGGGAAAACGGAGATTGCGCCTGCGGGGACGGTCGTAGCGGAAGAGGTCCATACGGGTGGCCTCTCTCACCTCTACATGCGGAACAGTCTCCGCCGGATGACAGAACAGTTGGTCGAATCGGCAGTTCAGCCCTTTGTCTTTGAACCAGACTACGCGCAGTTCGTGTCCGGTCTGTTTAGCCAGAGTCAGAGCAGAAGCAATGGTACGTATCCGGTTGGCAAGCCCTCCTACGGGTATCAGAGTAATCATTTTCGTTTGTTCTTTTTACGTTTCAGACAAGGCATCAGCAGCAAGAGCACAGATGCCGGTTGGAGCGATTCGGTGAAGTTTTCTGCCAGTTCTTTAAGCACCACCATCCGCTGACGGAACGAAAGCGGCAACGCAGTGGAAGCCGTAATGCCGACCAGCTTGCGGATTCGCTGACGGAGCAGTTCCTGCTGCTGAGCTGTCCACTGCAGCGAGAGAGCTGCCTTCAGCTCCCTGCAGACCGTCAGATAACCGTCGATATTGCGCATGGAAACAGGCGACGTCATGATTGAGCACATCCGCATCCGGCGATGGAAGAACGGTTCGGGAAGAAACGAGATCCGCCCGGCATGCAAATAGAGCAGAAAGGTAAAAAGCTGGTCTTCGTGGACAATTCCCGGATAAAACTCCAGCCCTATCTTACGGAGAAAATCTGTCCGGATCAGGTTGAGACAAGGCGAAGAAGAGAAGCGGTCGGCTCTCATCAGCTGCCTCAACAGTTCGATACTGCCAAAACAACCGGACGGTAGAAGCCCCTTCCGCTGATAGGCCGGCGGAGTATCAATGGGGCGATGAGTATCGTCCATGCACAATGCATCGAAGCAGACAATATCACTTCCGTCGCGGAGGGCGGCTTCATAGCATTGTTGCAGAGCGTCGGGCTGCAGGAAGTCGTCGCTGTCGAAGAAGTAGACAAATTCACCAAGAGCACGTGCCAGTCCGTTATTCCGGGTTATCGAAAGCCCCTTATTCGTTTGTGTATAGACCGTAATGCGGGAGTCCTCCTGCTGCATCCGGCTCAGCAAAGCAGGCGAACGGTCGGTAGAGCCGTCGTTGACAGCAATGATTTCGATGTCCTCCAGCGTCTGCCGGCAGATGCTTCCGACAGCTTCTTCCAGATACGCCTCCGTATTATATACCGGAATAATTACACTGACTTTCGGCTTTCTCAGTTCTTCGTTCTTCATTCTTCTTTCCTCAAATTATTAATTCTGTCTATCAGTCCCCATATCTTTCTGAACAGATAGCTTCCGTTCAGAGGCATTGCCCGCTTTAGGCATTGCTTGTAATAGCCAGCCCATGCATAACTGGTTGTACGGAATGCCTGTTCTTTGGGTTGTTCCACGATGTGTTGCAGGAAACGAAGCAGTTCTTGGCTGTAGAAATCGATTGTAGCCGGACGGGTAAACCAACGGCTCTCCAATTTCTCCAAGTAAGCGGCATCGTCACTATCAAGTCGGATAATCTCGTCAACTGCCGCCTCTACAGACTCACGGTCTCTCACCCAGACAAACGACTCGGGATTGAAATCGACATCGATATGCGGGTCACCATAATAAATAGGTAGAGAGTCTACCCGCATCGGATCTAATATTTTTTCTGTGGTATAACCGGACATCGCACTGTTCTCGAACGCAATGGTAAACTTATATTCCGACAGGAATGCCAGCTTGTCGCCTACCGGAGCACCGATATTGTTCATATAACGTCCGCCGGAATCCACCCGTTTGTATTTGGAAAGGCGATGAAAGAAGTACTCTCTCAAGGGATCAGCCTGACGGCCGTTGGAATAGACAAAGTTGCAGAACTTGCGCTGAGCCATCTCCCGAGAGATAGTCTTTGGCTGTTCCAACCGTCGAAGCTCACTCTCGCCAATACGATGGACAAGAAAAAGCGGATAACGCAGATAACGGTCTTCAAACTGAAGATGATGGAATCCGATGGCATAGTCGCAGACATTGAAGTCTGGTACAACATTCTCGCCCGTATAGAAGATACGGACAGCATCCGGGAAATCAAGGTGCCTGTATCCCCCTACCGAATAAAACAGATAGTCGGGATGTTCGTCAATAATCACCCGATAGTGCTCCGACAGCATCCGGTAGATGAAGTTCTCTTCGAGGACAAAGCTTGATCCAAAGTCCGTAAAGTTGATTCGTATTTCTTTCATTTGATTCCCAACGTTGAATCAGACAACAAATTCCGGTCGCCATCCGTATCAGCACAGGCTTCCGGCATAAAAATATAAAGAAAGACACTGGGATTGGAGGTGCGTGTACCCACATAAAAAGAAGCACCAGTCAATATATCAATCGATGCGAAGAAACGAAGCATCCGCCAACGCAGATAGTCTTTGCCGTTCTTCACAAAGTCGCCGTGGAAATATCCCTGTTCCGAAGGCTGGCACAGGCTGTGCCAACAATAATCCTTATAATGGTTCTGCAGCTCCTCCATAATACGGTAGTCGTCTGTCAGCACAAAGACATCCTTTATGTCCGGACACGATTTGAACACGCTGATGTAATCCTCCACCGGTACAAGGGCAAACTCTATGAACTTGTCTCCCCCACGCATCTGGCAACCCATATATTTTTCAGGCAACGTAATCGCAGAACGAATCTTCCGTATCTCATTCATCGCCTCCGGGTTGAACCTCCATGTGATTCTTGCCAACGTACGGAGTGCAGTGCTCAGGTCTCCGTCAATTCCCAATTCCGGAATCCGGTAACGGCCGTCAGTCCGCAACGAGAGTAATTCGTGCCAGATATCCTGTGTATAATAGGTTACACCAGTACATCTTTTGTGGAAAAACGCCATCAGCGAAAACAACTGGCTTTTCAGTTTCCAGCAGAGAATGCCGACCGACCGTTTCTCACGCGCCATTCTCCACATAGTTTTCCATCCGCCCACCGGACGCTGGTTGAGCTTGCAGTGGTGTGACGAACGCACTTCGTCACAAAAGGATTCAAAATAGTCTGTCCATCCTTTGTCATAAGCGAAGTTGGCATCTGCCGAGAAAAGCACAAACCGAATATGGTGAGTCAGGCAATAGAGCATGGCAAGAAGCATCATGTTATATTCCGAAAAGAAGCCGGCACTGGCTCCTACATGAAACACACACTTCTTCTGGAAAGAGCCGTTTAGTCTCCGGTATGCTTCAACAAGTTCCTGTTCTTCCTTCATAGGCCTATTTCTTTAGTTTGCTACGCACAAAGGTAATACACTCTCTCAAAATAGCAGAACCGCAAAGCCACATTATAATAAGGTATAACACTGCAGCTATCCCGACTTTTGCTATCAGCAGCCAATAGATGTTGGCTACAGACTGTGTCAGCCAACCGGTTACTGCCAGCACCAGCACAGTAGCTCCTGCATATGGCAACATGCGGCGCAATGCATTCCAGTAGCCAAATCCGGTCAGTTGTCTGATAATGACCTGCCAGACAACCAGCAACACAACATAACCACAAACGTAGGCAACCACCATCCAATAAATCCCATACGGAATCATCAGCAGGGCAACAGCTATCTGAAACATGCCGAACACGATGTTGCTCCAAAGGTAGACATTAGAGCGTCCCTGACTGATAGCTACCTGAAAATAGAGGTTAAGCACCGGCCAGATAGCACCGAATACACAGAGCAAACGGAGATAAGGGACAGAAGGCAACCACTTTTCGCCAACGGCTATCAGAATCAGCTCTTGCGACACAAACGCCAGTCCCAATAAAGCTGGGAACGAAATAAAACAGGTGAACGAAAGCATTTTCCCCAGCACACGGATACGCCGTTCGCGTTCGTCTGCCACCTGTACAAACAGGGGCTGGGCAATGCCGTTTATCATGCCACCTATACTCTGCTGCCCCATCGACATCCATTTGTAGCCTTGCGTATAGAAGCCCACATCGGCAGAAGTATAATATCGTCCTAAAATGGCAGAAAAGATATTACCGTTTATCTGGTTGACTATGTTCGTCAACAACAGTTTTACACTAAACGAAAACATCTCTCGCAGCGGACGAAAGCTGACAGGAAGTGTAGGCCGCCATGCTGAATAATGCCACCGCAGCAACGAAGTCCCCGTAACAAACGCAATGTTCTGTGCCACCAACGCCCAGTAGCCCATCCCCAGCGATGCCATCACCACACCGACAGAACCGGACAGGACAAGTGAAAGCAAATTGATTTTCGAAATATCCTTCACCCGCATGTTCTTGAAGAGAATGGCATTGTGGGCAATACCGGTACTGGAAATCATGAATCCAAGGAAAAGCACACGCGACAGAGTAATCAGTTCGCTACTGTCGTATTTGTCTCCAAAGAAGAGAGCTATCAGCGGTGCAGAAAAAAACAACAGCAGGTACATGCCCACACCTGCTGCCACATTAAACCAGAATACAGCATTATAGTCCTCATGACGGAACTCTTTCCTATTGGTCAGAGCAGCCGTAAAGCCACTGTCCTGAATGGTAGTGGCAATAGCGGGAAAAATGGCAAGTATCCCTACGATGCCATAGTCTGACGAATTGAGAATACGTGCAAGAAACACCCCGAAGGCGAGAGTCAGCAACTGTTGTATACCGTTGCTGAGCCCTCCCCAGAACAATCCTTTGGCAGTTTTCTGTTTCAGTGACGAATCGGGCATGTTTGCTGTTTAGTTAACAAGTAGACAAGTAAACAAGAAAGTCAGTTGGCCGACGAAGAGGGGGTAAAACGGAATTCAATATAGAAAAATCATCTGTATCAGTCCGCGTTTTGAGTATCCAATACTTCTCCCCTCGTCTACTTGTCAACTTGTCTACTTAAAAAATATTATTTCACTTCGCTTCCCGGTTTTACCTCGCGGAGCAGTGAGGTCACAGCCAGCGAACCGTCGTAGTTCTCGGCAGAGAGAATCATTCCTTCGCTCACCAGTCCGTTCTTGAACTGACGGGGAGCAAGGTTGGCGATAAACAGCACCTGCTTGCCTACTAGTTCTTCCGGTTTATAGTGTTGTGCAATGCCGCTGACGATAGTACGGTTCTCCAATCCGTCGGCAATCTTGAATTTCAGCAGTTTCTTCATCTTGGGCACAGCCTCACACTCAAGCACCGTACCGACACGGATATCCAGCTTCTCGAAATCTTCGAACGAAATGACCGGCTTGATGGGGTTTGCCTTGTAGGCAGCCGCCTCGTTGGCTTTCTTCGTGTCGAGCAGTTTCTGCACCTGTGCTTCGATCACAGCATCTTCTATCTTTTCGAACAGCAGTTCGGGTTTGTTCAGCTGGTGTCCTACGGGCAACAGGTCGTTGCGTCCCAGTTCTGCCCAGTCGAAGTTGTCCATGTTCAGCATCTTGCGCAGGCGTTCGGAGCTGAACGGCAGGAACGGCTCGAAAGCAATGGCAAGGTTTGCCACCAGTTGCAAGGCGATGTTCAGGATGGTACCTACACGCTCCATATCTGTCTTGGCAAGTTTCCACGGCTCGGTGTCGGCCAGATACTTGTTTCCGATGCGGGCAAGATTCATTGCCTCCTTCTGTGCATCGCGGAACTTGAATACGTCGAGCAGCTTCTCTACCTCTGCCTTCACGTCGGCAAACTCGCGCAGCGTCTCGCGGTCGTAGTTGGTCAGTTCGCCGGCAGCGGGCACCTTTCCGTCGAAGTATTTATGAGTCAGCACCATTGCACGGTTGACAAAGTTGCCATAGACAGCCACCAGCTCGTTGTTGTTGCGTGCCTGGAAGTCTTTCCATGTAAAGTCGTTGTCTTTCGTCTCCGGAGCGTTGGCAGTCAGCACATAGCGCAGCACGTCCTGCTTGCCGGGGAAATCGGCCAGATACTCGTGCAGCCACACTGCCCAGTTGCGTGAAGTAGAAATCTTGTCACCCTCCAGATTGAGGAACTCGTTGGAAGGCACGTTGTCCGGCAGGATGTACGAGCCTTCTGCCTTCAGCATGGCGGGGAATACGATGCAGTGGAACACGATGTTGTCCTTGCCGATGAAATGGATAAGGCGTGTTTCAGGATCTTTCCACCACTTCTCCCATGAGTCGGGCAGTAGCTCCTTCGTGTTGCTGATGTATCCGATGGGGGCGTCGAACCATACGTAAAGCACTTTTCCTTCTGCCCCTTCCACCGGTACGGGGATTCCCCAGTCGAGGTCGCGGCTCACGGCACGTGGCTGCAACCCCATGTCGAGCCAGCTCTTACACTGTCCGTAGACGTTGGGACGCCACTCCTTGTGATCTTCCAGAATCCACTTGCGCAGCCATGCCTCGTGCTTGTCGAGCGGAAGATACCAGTGCTTGGTCTCTCTCATCACGGGTTTGCTGCCACTGATGGCACTCTTGGGGTTGATCAGATCGGTAGGCGAAAGCGATGTTCCACACTTCTCGCACTGGTCGCCGTATGCCCCTTCGGCATGGCAGTGTGGACACTCGCCGGTGATATAACGGTCGGCAAGGAAGGTCTTTGCTTCCTCGTCGTAATATTGCATGGAGGTCTTTTCGATAAACTCACCCTTGTCGTACAGCTTGCGGAAGAAGTCCGATGCCAGCTGGTGATGGGTGGGCGAAGAGGTACGGCTGTAAACGTCGAACGAAATGCCGAACTCCTCGAACGACTTCTTGATCAGCGAATGATAGCGGTCTACCACATCCTGCGGAGTGATTCCCTCCTTCTTGGCACGGATGGTGATGGGCACACCGTGTTCGTCCGATCCACCGATAAACAATACATCCTCCTTTTTCAGCCGCAGATAGCGTACATAGATGTCTGCCGGCACATACACACCTGCCAGATGGCCGATATGTACAGGTCCGTTTGCATACGGCAATGCCGATGTAACGGTGGTTCTTTTGAATTTCTTTTCCATATCTTTTGCTTTTATGTATTTCTTGTTGCTTGTCACCTGTCACTTGTCACTTGTACTTTTTCTTTCGTACAGCCGAAAGAAAAAGCTACCAAAAAGAAAGGCTGCCGGCTACCCCTCGCTGGCTACCGTCTTGTCTGTGAGGCTAAAGCGCAGAAACTCGCTCCGCTCAAACAGTCTGCTTTTCTTAACGCCTCACAGGCGGCGCCGGTTTGACGCCTGCTCGGACAATGCCGGAGGCTGCGCGATGTTCAGCTGCTATCCCGGACGAGGTGAAGAATTTCTATTTTCACCTCAAACGGACAGCAAACTCAACAGAAAGGCTGCTCTTCATTAATTAAATAATGTGCAAAGATAGTTTTTTTTCAGGCAAGCCTTACACTCATCCGGGAAATAATGTATGACAATCAGCACAATCTGTGACACATGATGAAAAACAGCACATTCCCGTTTCGCTGTGAAGCGGAAATCCACTTTCCCGGTCGCCTGTACACGAAAACGCCAAGCATTCGCCGGTTCACAAAATCAGTATGACATCCAATTCCCGCTTTTCATTCTTTTTTAATCGGGCTATCACCGACATACTTCCATTCCGTCATCACTTCAGGCAGAGAATGAGACAACTGACATTCCTTCCTTATCCGGAAATTATAGCAAAATAGCCGAAAAATGCTCCGAAACTTCCCCCCATTCCGGGGAAAACGATGCGACAGCCGAGCCGCAAGGTTGGTTGTTACGTGGGAAAAGGTTGCCCAATCTGCTGGGAAAGGTTAGCTAACTTGTTCCGCAACCTTTCCCGACACGTGCCGAAAGGTCTGTCCATACCTCAAAAACGGTATATTCAGCAGATATTTATCCATATTCAAGGCAGAAAAGCGCATTTTCATACAGATTTCCGAAGCACGATTCTCTCAGAAGCAGAGATTTCAGACAGGTTGAAGAGGGAGAAATCTTAAAAACAGAACATTTTAAATAAAAAGCCACCCCTGCAACCCCGTATCTCCTCTTTTTTTAAGAAAGGAGCTGAAAGAACTCTCACTTCAATTTTGAAACCTTTTTCTTTGGTTTGCACGAAAGAAAAAGTACACAATAAACAAAAAGTCGTATTTTTGTGCGATAGAATACACTTTGAAACTATAGGCTTATGATCACCAATCAATTGCTGCACCCCGAAAGTATCGTTGTAGTAGGGGCATCCAACAATACACATAAACCGGGCGGAGCCATCCTGCGCAACCTTATCAACGGAGGTTACCAAGGCGAACTGCGTGCCGTAAACCCCAAAGAGACAGAGATACAAGGTATACCCTCCTTTGCCAACGCAGAAGCGTTGCCCCCCACCGACCTTGCTATCCTTGCCATCCCCGCCCCCATGTGTCCCGACGTGGTAGAGACACTGGCAAAAGAGAAACAGACAAAGGCATTCATCATCCTCTCGGCCGGATTCGGCGAAGAGACACACGAAGGAGCCCTGCTGGAACAGCGGATTCTGGATACGGTCAACCAATACGGGGCATCCCTGATCGGCCCCAACTGTATCGGGCTGCTCACCATGTGGCATCACAGCGTGTTCAGCCAGCCTATCCCTCAGCTACACCCGCAGGGGGTAGACCTCATCTCCAGCTCCGGAGCCACAGCCGTCTTCATTCTGGAGAGCGCTGTGACCAAAGGACTGCAGTTCAACTCTGTCTGGTCGGTAGGTAACGCCAAGCAGATAGGCGTGGAAGACGTGCTGCAGTTTATGGACGAACACTTCGACCCGGAAAAAGACTCACGCATCAAGCTGCTCTATATCGAAAGCATACAGGACCCCGACCGGCTGCTGTTCCATGCCTCGTCGCTCATCCGTAAGGGCTGCCGGATAGCCGCCATCAAGGCAGGAAGTTCCGAAAGCGGAAGCCGTGCCGCTTCCTCCCACACAGGAGCCATTGCCAGCAGCGACTCGGCAGTGGAAGCACTGTTCCGTAAGGCGGGCATTGTACGCTGCTTCTCGCGCGAAGAACTGACCACTGTGGGCTGCATCTTCACCCTGCCCGAGCTGAAAGGCAGAAACTTTGCCATCATCACCCACGCCGGAGGTCCCGGCGTCATGCTGACCGACGCTCTGAGCAAAGGCAGACTCAACGTCCCCAAACTGGAAGGAGAGCTGGCCGAAGAGCTGAAGGCGAAGCTATTCCCCGGAGCTGCCGTAGGAAACCCCATCGACATACTTGCCACCGGCACACCCGAACACCTGCGCACCTGCATCGAATACTGCGAAGAGAAATTCGACAACATCGACGCCATGATGGCAATATTCGGAACACCGGGACTGGTAACGATGTTCGAGATGTACGACGTGCTGCACGAAAAGATGCAGACGTGCCGCAAGCCCATCTTCCCCATTCTCCCGTCTATCAATACAGCCGGAACAGAAGTAGCCGAATTTCTGGCCAAGGGACATGTCAACTTTGCCGACGAGGTGACACTGGCTACAGCCCTCTCGCGCATTGTGAATGCTCCCCGCCCGGCAGCACCCGAGATAGAGCTGTTCGGAGTAGACGTACCGCGCATCCGGCGCATCATCGACTCCATTCCGTCCGACGGATACATCGAGCCACATTATGTACAGGCACTGCTCCATGCAGCAGGCATCCCGTTAGTCGACGAATTTGTCTCCAACAAGAAGGAAGAGATCATTGCCTTTGCCCATCGTTGCGGATTCCCCGTCGTGGCAAAAGTGGTAGGCCCTGTCCATAAGTCGGACATAGGAGGCGTTTCGCTGAACATCAAGGGCGAGCAGTATCTGGCACTGGAGTTCGACCGTATGATGGCCATCCCCGGAGCCCGCTCTGTCATGATACAACCCATGCTGAAAGGGACAGAACTGTTTATCGGAGCCAAGTACGAAGAGAAGTTCGGCCACGTGGTACTCTGCGGACTGGGCGGCATCTTTGTAGAAGTACTGAAAGATGTATCCTCCGGCCTGGCACCTCTTACCTACGAAGAGGCCTACTCTATGATCCATTCGCTGAAGGCTTACAAAATCATACAGGGCACACGTGGTCAGAAAGGAGTGAACGAAGACAAGTTTGCCGAAATCATCGTCCGCCTCTCTACACTGCTCCGCTTTGCCACCGAGATTAAGGAGATGGACATCAATCCGCTGCTGGCTACAGAGAAGTCGGTCATCGCGGTGGATGCACGCATCCGGATTGAGAAGCCCAAGGAGCCTGAAAATGCGCTCTAGGTGAAACTACTTCTATTCCGTTACAAACATTTCGATGCAAGTAATACAGAAGGTTCAGCTATTCCCTGCCCGGATTTGCAGACTTACGCTATTTTTCGGATATTTGACGTGAAATTAAAAACTGATATAAATTACCCAAAACAAACTATTGAAACTAGAGAAATTATGAGAAAATGGACAATGATGCTTGTATGCTGCGTAATGGCACTTTACGTACAAGCAGAGAAAAGAATTACACTTTCTTCGCCCAATGAAAAGTTAAGCACAACCATCACCGTCGGTGAACAGTTAACTTACGACATCACCTGCGACGGACGGCAGATACTGAATGCCTCACCCATATCCATGACACTGGACAACGGACAGGTATGGGGAGTAAATGCACGCCTGTCCAAAACAACCCGTAAAAGCGTAAACCAAACAATACCTTCTCCTTTCTACCGCTTCAGCGAAATGCAGGATTGCTATAATGAAGTAACTCTACGGTTTAAAGGCAACTATACGGTCGAATTCCGTGCTTATAACGACGGAATTGCCTACCGATTCATGAATCAGGAGAAAAAGCCCTTTTGCATCGTAAATGAAGAAGTGGACTATCGCTTCCCATTCGATGCGGTAGCATCCGTCCCCTATGTCAGAGACTTTAATGAACAAAATCCACAAGCCCAGTTCGGTAATTCTTTCGAAAACATCTACGAAACAAACCAGCTCTCAAAACTGGACAAAAGAAGATACATGTTCTTGCCGGTGGTAGTAGATGCCGGTCAGGGCACTAAGGTGTGTATCACCGAATCCGATCTGGAGAATTATCCCGGACTTTATCTTTCCAGCTTCAAAGGTGAGAACAACCTGAGCGGAATATTTGCCCCTTATCCCAAAGAGACAAAACAAGGCGGGCACAACAACCTCCAGATGCAGGTAACAGAACGGGAAAACTACATCGCTAAGGTAGAAGGAAAGCGGAACTTTCCGTGGCGAATAGCCATTGTTACAACTTCCGACAAGGATCTTGCCGCTTCCAATCTGAGCTATTTACTGGCAGCACCCTCGCGCATAGACGACATTTCGTGGATCAAACCCGGAAAAGTGGCTTGGGAATGGTGGAACGACTGGAATCTCAGAGGAGTAGACTTTAAGACAGGAGTGAACAATGATACCTATAAAGCCTATATCGACTTTGCCGCCGAAAACAACATCGAATACGTTATCCTTGACGAAGGTTGGGCGGTCAATCTGAAAGCCGATCTGATGCAGGTTGTAAAGGAAATCGATCTGAAAGAGCTGATCAGCTATGGAAAGCAGCGCAATGTAGGAATCATACTGTGGGCCGGTTATTACGCTTTCGAACGCGATATGGAAAACATCTGCCGCCACTATTCAGAAATGGGAGTCAAAGGCTTCAAGGTGGATTTCATGGACCGTGACGACCAGCAAATGACTAACTTCAACTACCGTGCTGCTGAAATGTGTGCCAAATACAAATTACTTCTCGACCTGCATGGGACATCAAAACCTGCCGGACTGAACCGGACCTATCCCAATGTTCTCAACTTTGAAGGAGTGAACGGACTGGAACAGGTAAAATGGAGCCCTGTCACTCACGATCAGGTACAATATGATGTGATGATTCCGTTTATCCGTCAGGTTGCCGGTCCGATGGACTATACACAAGGAGCAATGCATAATGCTTCTAAAGGCAACTACTATCCTTGCTATTCCGAACCGATGAGCCAAGGCACCCGTTGCAGACAGTTGGCACTCTACATGGTTTTAGACTCTCCGCTCAACATGCTGTGCGATTCTCCAAGCAACTATATCGAAGAGCAGGAATGTACTGAGTTCATTGCCAAAGTTCCGACCACGTGGGACGAGACAAGGATTCTGAACGCAGAAATGGGAAAATATATCGTCACAGCAAGACGCAAAGGAGATGCATGGTATATTGGAGCAATTACCAATTGGGAGCACAGAGAACTAACGGTCGATTTATCTTTCCTATCAGAAGGAAACTATCAGATAGAACAATTTGCCGATGGTATAAATGCAGACCGCAAAGGTACAGACTACCGTAAAGAGACAAAATCATTGCCAAATGACAGAAAGATAAAGCTTGTCATGCAGCCGGGTGGTGGATATGCTGCCAAAATTCAGAAACTATAAGCCAATGGCAGGAATCCTAATCCTTTAGCAGAACAGAAAGAGCGCTATGACGACGATAAGAAGAATCACCGGACTCGTCTGTCTCATCACACTGATGAGCCTGTATGGCGTCTGCCATGCACAAGAGGAATATCAGCTTGTATGGGCAGACGAGTTTGAGACAGACGGTAAGCCCGATTCCCGCTACTGGAGCTACGAAACCGGATTCGAGAGGAACGAAGAGCTACAGTGGTACCAGCCGGAGAACGTCTGTTGCCGTGACGGGCTGCTGATTATCGAAGCACGGAGCGAACGGCGGGAGAATCCGCTTTACGACCCGCAGAGCAAGGAGTGGCGGAAGTCACGCCAGTACATCGAATGCACGTCGTCGTCCATCAAGACATCAGGAAAGAAAGAGTTCCTGTACGGACGGCTGGAAGTAAGGGCACGCATACCCGTAGCCAAAGGGGCATGGCCAGCTATCTGGACGCTGGGTACTTCGATGGAGTGGCCGTCGTGTGGCGAAATAGACGTAATGGAGTTTTACCGCCGGAACGGAGTACCCTACATCCTTGCCAACGCCGCTTGGGGAACCGATCGCCGGTGGAATGCCAAATGGAACACCAAGATGGTCCCCTTCGAGGATTTCCTCCGGAAAAATCCTGATTGGGCTTCGGAGTTCCATGTATGGCGGATGGACTGGGACGAAGAAGCCATCCGGATCTTCATCGACAACGAACCGGTCAACGAGATTCTCCTGAAGGATACCTATAACGGCAGTCTGGGCGAAGGGAAGAACCCCTTCATGCAGCCTCATTACATTCTGTTGAATCTGGCTGTGGGAGGAACAAACGGCGGTCCAACCACCCCCGAAGCATTCCCCATCAGGTATGAGGTTGACTATGTACGTCTCTACCAGAAGAAATAATAGAGCGAACAAATACGATAAAACATTAGAGAGTTTATTATACAAATCAACAGAGTCGGGAAAAGACTCGTAAAAACAATTATTGATCTATGAATTTGAAATCCTTGTTTGTGGGAGTGGCAGTGTCAGGACTCTGCACAATGACGGCAAACGCCATCGACTACACGCCAGAGCGTGTCGCTGCCTCTATCTCACTGAAAGTACCCGGTAATCCGGCAAAAGAGTATCCATTGACATGGCAAAAGCTGCAGAACGATGCTTCCACTTACCTGCTGGAGGCAGCAGAACGTATTCCGGCAATCATCACCCAACGGGTAAACCAATCCGGAGAGACGGTGAATCTGGAAGTATCCGTCACCGCACTGGAAGACATCTATTTCAACTACAGTCAGCAGGTATCCACCGGATTCCGCCACGACGACTGCCAGTTCTACATGCCGGGCTTCTGGTACCGCCGCAACCTGCGTTCGCCCAAAGAAGCGCCCTCGTTCCACACATCCGACAGCTGGGTAGTGCGTGAAGACCGCCTCAGCGCACCGCTGACAGGTATCTACGACCAGCAGGGGAAACGCTACATGACAGTCAACCGGCTGGACGCATTCACCGACGACGCACTGACCACCCATCGCGAAGGGGAAGTTATTCTGTCGGGAAAAACCTCTATCGGATTCACCGGCTTCGAGAACAAGAACGGCACAGCAACACTATCGTTCGGATTCCCCTACAAGGAAGCCCCAAGAAGCTACATCCGCAAGCTGACACTGGCTCCGCAGGTAGAAGCATTCCAGTACCTGAAGAAAGGAGAGTCTCTTCTGCTGACATGGGAACTGACCGAAAACAAGGCTGACGACTACTCCGACTTCATCCGCCGTACATGGGAATTCTGCTACGACACCTATCAGCCTCAACCCGTAGAGACTCCCTACACTACGGAACGTATGAAGGAGACCATGAGCCAGTATTTCCTCAGCAGTCTGGTGACAGACAAACCGTTGGTCTACACCTCCGGCGTACACCTGCGCACCGACGACTGTCTGCCCAAGCCCTCGGCAGAAGTGGGATTCGTAGGACGTGTGCTGCTCAACGCCTTCAACGCGTGGGAATACGGCTGGCAACAGAACCGCGACGACCTGAAGGAGAGCGCCCAGAAGATACTGGACAGCTATCTGCAGAACGGCTTTACACCTGCCGGATTCTTCCGTGAGTTCGTAGACTTCAACCGTGAAGACAAAGATCCGGTATTGAGCATCCGCCGCCAGTCTGAGGGAGTATACGCCATGCTGCACTATCTGGCATACGAACGCGAGAACGGACGCAAACACCCCGAATGGGACAGCCGCATGAAGCAGATGCTCGACATGTTCCTGAAACTTCAGAACGAAGACGGCAGCTTCCCGCGCAAGTTCCGCGACAACTTCTCTATCGTCGACAAAAGCGGGGGCAGCACACCGTCGGCAACACTGCCGCTGGTGATGGGATACAAGTACTTCAAGGATAAACGCTACTTGGAGAGCGCCAAGCGTACGGCCGACTATCTGGAGAAAGAACTGATTTCGAAGGCAGATTACTTCTCGTCTACACTGGACGCCAACTGTGAGGACAAGGAGGCATCACTCTATGCAGCCACAGCCACCTACTACCTGTCGCTCATCACCAAAGGTGAAGAACATCGCCACTATGCCGACCTCACGAAGAAGGCAGCCTACTTCGCCCTGTCGTGGTATTACGTCTGGGACGTACCCTTTGCCAAAGGACAGATGCTGGGAGACATCGGACTGAAAACACGCGGATGGGGTAACGTATCGGTAGAGAACAACCACATCGACGTGTTCGTATTCGAGTTTGCCTCCATCCTGCAATGGCTGGGCAAGGAGTATGACGAACCGCGCTTCACCCACTTTGCCGAAGTCATCTCCACCTCCATGCGCCAGTTGCTGCCTCACGAAGGCCACATGTGCGGTATAGCCAAAGTGGGCTACTATCCGGAAGTGGTTCAGCACACCAACTGGGACTATGGCAAAAACGGAAAAGGATACTACAACGACATCTTTGCACCCGGCTGGACGGTGGCATCCCTATGGGAACTGCTCACTCCGGGACGTGCAGAAGCTTTTTTAAAATAACACTAAAGACCTGACATCATGAGAACAAAATGGATATTACTAATCGGTCTGGTGTGCTGCCTGTCAATGGCGGCACATGCCGAGACCGGTAAGGCCCAGCAACCAGCTGCCGCCGCAGCACAGGAAGACCGCCTGCCCATTGCCGACCCCTACGTGATGCTCCATAAAGGCACATACTATGCCTACGGCACCAGCACCGACGGGTTTGAAGTCTACAAGTCGAAAGACCTGAAACGCTGGAAACGCGGGAAGCAACTGGCACTCTCGCCCAAAGATTCGTGGGGAAAGAAATGGTTCTGGGCACCCGAAGTCTACTACATCAAGTCGAAAAAGAAATTCTACATGTTCTATTCGGTAGAGGAACACATTTGCGTTGCCACTTCCGACAGTCCGGAAGGGCCCTTCGTACAAGACATCAAAAAGCCCATTCTGGAAGAAGAGAAATGTATCGACACCAATCTCTTTATCGACGACGACGGCACACCCTATCTCTACTTTGTCCGTTTCACCGATGGTAATGTCATCTGGGTGGCCGAAATGACTCCCGACCTGAAACACATCAAGCAGGAGACTCTCAAACAGTGTGTCAAGGCAGAAGAGCCGTGGGAACTGAAGCTGCCTAAGGTAACAGAAGGACCGTCGGTAATCAAAAAAGACGGCACCTACTACCTGATCTACTCGGCAAACGGATATACCAGTCAGGACTATGCTGTGGGATACGCCACCGCCTCTTCTCCCTACGGACCGTGGAAGAGATACAGCGGCAACCCGATATTACACCGCGGTAAAGACCTGCCCGCCGACCTTGTCGGAGTGGGTCACGGTGCTCCCTTCCGGTGTAAGGACGGAAGCTACAAATACATCTTCCATGCCCACTGGAGTACGGAGAAAGTACATCCACGTACATCCTACATCTGCGACTTCAACTTCATGCCCGACGGAAAAATCACCATCAGCGGCGAGCCTCTTCGCCCCGTAGTGACTGAATAAGTATTCCCGGGCTACACCCTTATCCATACCCTTCTACCGGAAAATGTCCTCCTCACCACAGAGGAAGACAGGCCGATGGAAGGGTATGTGCATTTTTCACAGCAGATCCGCCATCTGGAAATCTGTCCCATTTTTAAGATTTTCCTCTCTTCCACCCACGCCGGAAGCCCGCTTTCAGCCCGAAAACACTTCTGGAATCTGCAAGAATATACGTTCCACATCCACAAAAGCAGATAAATATCCGCCTTATATACCGTTTCGGATGCATTGGCAGACCTTTCCGCACATGTTGGAAAAGGTTACGGAACACATTGGCTAACCTTTCCCAACAGATTGGGCAACCTTTTCCCACACAACAACCAGCCTTTCGGCTCGGCAACGCCGGCATTTTCCCACCCCAAAGACAAGTTTCCGAGTCATTTTCGGGCTGGTTGGCTGTTATTTCCAGACAGGAAGCAAGTATCCTTTTTCTCCCGTCCCGCATGAAACAGGAACAGAACGACAGCATTCCCGGCAAGTATGGATAAACGAAGAAGGGAAATACCAGCCAGAACAGCAAACTGATTCCGGCAAAAGGCAAATGCCTGCCATTTTTCAGCCACAACGCCAGAATGCGCAGAATTTCTGCTGTACGAGAAGGCAGAATGTTCTGTTTTTCAGATTGCAACCCCCTCCCCAAACCCTTCCCCTAACGGGAGGGATTGCCCCCTCAACTTCCCCAAGGAGGAGCTTGGCTGCGCGGTGGGAAGCCTGTTTTCTCGATTCTTCAGTCAATCAATAAAAAAACTCTGTGCTCCTCTGTGTCCTCTGTGGTGCATAAAAGAAATAATCTGTGGTGAAACAAAAAAATGTGTTTTGTCGCAAAATCTCATGGTTTATTATCAATAAACAAATGTCTTTTCCCCTATTGCCCCCTTAAATTTGCAGCAAAACGACTGATACATTATGGAGAATATAGTAGAAAGAATCGCAATGTGCGTGGAAAACGGAAAGATTGACAGCCGGTCGCCCTATCCACCAGCCATGAAAGGACAGCCCGGCGCCGACGAACTGACACTGGATGCCCTCAAAGCAGGCATCTCACCTACCGATGTACTGAGTCAGGGGCTGATTGCCGGCATGAACCGTATCGGTGTCAAGTTCAAGGAGAACAAGGTTTTCATACCTCAAGTGCTAATGAGCGCCAAAGCCATGTCGGCAGCAATGAAACACCTGAAAGAATATTTTGTCGACGGCACAGTTCGCCACAAGGGACAACTGATTATTGGCACCGTTGAGGGAGACCTGCACGACATCGGCAAAAACCTGGTAAGCATGATAGCCGAAGGAAACGGATATGAAATCATCGATCTCGGAGTAGACGTTACCGCCGAAAAATATCTTGCGGCCATCGAGGAGCATCCAAACGCTTTTGTAGGAATGTCCGCACTGCTGACCACGACGATGGTCAACATGGAAAAGATCAATCGTGCCATCAAAGAGCGCTATCCTCACACCGTCACCTGCGTAGGAGGTGCCCCTCTGAACCAAGAGTTTGCCGACCGGATAGGGGCTGATTATTACACCAGCGAGCCACAAGCACTGGTAGATATTCTGGATAAACTTACAGCCTGACCACCATGGAACGTATCAACATGAACCAATGGATGAAACGTATCCTCGAAGCCGACAAACGTTTCACGCTGCCCATCATGACACATCCCGGCATCGAACTGTCGGGACATACGGTCGGAGAAGCCGTCCGTCAGGGCGAGATACATGCACAGGCCATCCGCGCGGTAAACGGACGGTTTCCCTCCGTTGCCGCCACCATGATGATGGACCTCACGGTAGAGGCAGAAGCCTTCGGGTGTCCCATCGAATTTCCGGAGAACGACATGCCACATATTCTGAACCGCATAGTGGATGCCACTACTGTAGACCGCCTGTCTGTCCCCTCGTTATCGGCAGGACGAATACCAGAATATCTGAAAGCCGCCCGCATGACTGTCCAAAACATGCCCGACCAACCGCTGTTTGCCGGAGCCATCGCTCCCTTTTCACTGGCAGGACGCCTGTTCGACATCTCTGAAATCATGGTTGCCTGCTACATCGAACCGGATGCTGTAAATATATTATTGGAAAAATGTACACGCTTCATCACTGACTATTGCAACGCCATGAAGGCCGAAGGTTGTTCGGGAGTCATTCTTGCCGAACCGGCTGCAGGACTTTTATCCAACGACGACTGCATGCAGTTCTCCTCCCTCTATGTCCGGAAAATAGTAGAGCTGTTGCAGGACGAAGAGTTTCTTGTAGTCCTGCATAATTGCGGAAACACAGGACAGTGTACACCCGCCATGCTGACAACCGGAGCACATGCCTACCACTTCGGCAATGCTGTCTCCATGACCGATACGCTCGCGGAATGCCCGCCCGACGTACTGGTGATGGGCAACATCGACCCCGTGGGCGTCCTGCGGATGCTCCCGCCTGAACAGGTGAAGCGGCAGACACGTGAACTGTTGGAGCAGACTGCCGGTTATCCCAACTTTGTACTCTCGACCGGATGCGACGTTCCCCCTCATGTCCCGCTTGCCAATATTGAGGCCTACTACGAAGCGTTGGACGAGTTCAACAGCCGGAAGGCATAAAAAGAGACAACAGATGGAAACATTCATCCATTACCAACCCAAACTGAGCGAGCTCGGCATCCGTCCGGACGACGTGATGGAGATGCTGCACGAGGCAGACCGCACGCCCGACAATCCGGTGATGAGCGAAGCCGTGCAGACGCTCGGCATCCTGCCGGAGACTATCGACATTCGGGGAGGATATGTGCTGACCGACGACATAGCACTCTCGCCCGGCGAAGAAACCCTCCGGGTGAAAGGAACGACGCTCCATCCGTCAGGGAAAATCTGCTCGCTGCTGAGGGAGGCAGAACAGGTGGCCCTCTTCGTCTGCACCGCCGGACAGGGAATTACCGACTACGCCCGCCGCTGCAACCAGGAGGGAGACTACCTGAAGGGCTACATAGCCGACACCTACGGCAGCCTGATAGTGGAAAAAGCGATGGATTATATCCAGTTACAATTGGAACAGCAGATGGAAGCCGAAGGACTACATATCAGCAACCGCTACAGCCCCGGCTATTGTAATTGGGATGTCCGTGAACAAAAGCTCCTGTTCAGCCTGTTGCCCGACAACAATTGCCACATCACGCTGACCGAGAGTTGTCTGATGCTCCCCATCAAGTCAGTAAGTGGCATCATCGGCATCGGCAAGAACGTCAAGAAACGGGCATACGGCTGTCACATCTGCCACAACACCACCTGCATCTACCGCCGAATCAGAGACCAACAAACCAGTCAATAACCCAATCAAACAAATTATGACACCTAAAGAACGAATACTGGCCACCCTCTGCCGCAAAGAGACCGACCGCACACCCATCGACCTGTGGTGCACTCCCGAGGTATTGGACATGCTGCGCAGCTACACCTCCATTCAGGACGAACTGGAGATTTACCACCAGTTGGATATCGACAAGATTGTATGGGTATTCCCCGGATACGGAGGACGCTACTTCGACCCGAACGACAGTGGAGAACTTACCCCGTGGGGAGTACCTACCCGAATGGTCAAGGCAGGGAAAGCCACCTATCAGGAATATATCAATCCACCTCTTGGAGAATTCTACGACCCTAAGCAGCTGGACGACTATCCACTGTGGCCTGACCCTGACAAGTTTGACTACGACGAAGCCAAAGCCCTTGCCCGGAAAGCACGCTCGTATCAGTTTGCCACCATCGGGCCATGGATTTCTCATTTCGAAATCTACTGCCAGATGCGCGGACTGGAGAATGCACTGATGGATACACTTGCCTTCCCCGATTTTCTGGAAGCGGCGCTAGACAAGATAGACGCCCTGCAAACCGTTATGCTGGAACGTATGCTGACAGAGCTGAACGACGAACTCGATATTGTATTCATCAGCGACGACATGGGCATGCAGGACAACATGCTCATTCCGCTTGAGGTATGGGAAACCCACTTCAAACAACGTCTGAAGAGATGGTGTAGCCTGATTCACAGCTATGGGAAAAAAGTGCTGTATCACACCGACGGAGCTGTCTATCCCCTAATCCCATCACTGATAGAATGTGGGATAGACATACTCAACCCCATACAGCATGTATGTCCGGGAATGGACTGCGACGTACTGAAAAGGGAGTTCGGCAACGATCTGATATTCCACGGAGGAATAGAGAACCAAAAGACACTACCTATGGGAACGCCCGAACAGGTGGCAGAAGAAACCCTGCATTGTCTACGGACATTGGGTAGAGGCGGCGGATACATCTGTTGCTCCTGCCACAACATACAAGCGGGTACTCCAATAAAAAATGTACTCAGCATGATTGATACAGTCAAGAACTACCGATAGACGGTTCTTCATCACCGGATTTTGCAAATCAGCACCAATTATTTATAAATTCATATTTCATCTGTGTAACCTGCAAAATTCGGTGATGCACTTAGATACATCTTTTCAGCTTCTTTCTGAACACCCCAATGAGGGCCAAACAAGTCTCAGTACCGTAATATGCAACCTTTCCGTATAGTGATACTTCAACAGCACAAGATACTCTTCCTTGAAGAAAATCAGATGTGGAGTTATCCCAGCGAAAGGTTTCATTGCCTAATTGCCTTCTCTATGATCGGACAAATCAGATCGGCATACCTCATCATTCCTAAATCCGTGAAATGAATGCCATCTACAGTAGCTTCCCCGTCGGTTCCCAGCATATCCTTAGATGATACTAACGTGATATTGCGCTCTCCCTGTTCTTTCAGATGTTTAAAAATCTCGTTCAATGTCTCATTCTTTCTTCTGACTTCATTGGCAATTTTTTCGTCATAACGAGTGTGGGTAAAAATTGGGTCTTCAATGAAAATGACAGGCGTATCAGGATGCTTACTGCGTATGGTATAATAGAATGTTTCCATCCGTTCTTTCATTTGTTCCACGGAAGCGTTGGGCACGAAGTCAAGTACAAAAGCGCCAGCATCTGTTTCTGCCATTATTTCAGCAACTTCTGGGTCGAGGAACGCATTTCCACTAAATCCCAAATTGATACACTCCCGATTCAATCTTCTCGATATAATGTTAGTATGCGCCATGCCCGGCCGCGAAGCGCATCCTCCCTGTAAAATGCTGGTTCCATAAAACACAACGGGCTTTTCACGAACCGGATAACGGAGTATAGGCTGTTGAATGGCAGCCAACGAATCAATTCCAATCTGTAAAGAGACTAATCCATCGTAAAGAGGCAAGTAGAGTAAGTATTCTCTTTCTTTCGGTTTCATGTTGGCGATAATTACAGCCTGATTGTTTTTCTTTACATTATTATTGGGTCGTGCGCTATTAACGAATCTCCATCCTTCATCGCCTTCCCAGCAGTAGAGATCAAGTCCTCTTACTCCTGTGTCAGTCATATGATTCATACGATTACCTGTGAGGTTCTCCCACTTCAAAGCAATTCGGGTGGAATTACTCCTGAAACGTATCGCCAATCCTGCTGAATTACGGCTTAAATTCCACAACGGAGAGCGTGAAATATACTTCAACGAATCAGGGAAACGTTCATACCGCATCTTTGTCGTTTCCACAGCTTTTCCCAGTAACGGGAAATCGGCTGCATTATGATATACTATTTGAGCATAGGCATGACACGTCAGACAAACCATTCCTAATATGCATATTAATCTTTTCATCGGATCTTCAATTTGAATTTCTTTATGTGACTCTACCAGTGAGACTCTATCAAAAACATCTGATAACGAATTCGAAACAAAAGTAATCATTCCTTCCCGAATTACAACAATTAACGTGAATACTATAAGCCACAACCATACACTTTATTTACTAATTAGCTTTTTTTAGAAACTAAATGTTATATCATTCAAATAAAACGTGTACTTTTGCGGCTTATAAGTATGCAACTGACTGAAAGCTAAAATTATAAAAGCATTCCAGCAGGATGTAACCTTCTAGAAACAACAATATATATGGACAAATTCAGCTATGCAATCGGCCTTGGAATAGGGCAGAACTTACTCAGCATGGGTGCAAAAGGCATCGTAGTAGATGATTTTGCACAAGCTATCAAGGATGTACTCGACGGCAATTCCACAGCAATCAGCCACAAAGAGGCACGTGAAATCGTCAATAAATATTTTGAAGAGATGGAAGCCAAAATCAATGCAACCAACATAGAACAAGGCAAAGTCTTTTTAGAAGAAAATAAAAAACGCGCAGGTGTTGTCACACTGCCCAGCGGACTGCAATACGAAATCATCAAGGAAGGAACAGGTAAAAAAGCAAAGGCTACCGACCGTGTAAAATGTCACTACGAAGGTACGCTAATCGACGGAACTCTATTTGACAGCTCTGTAAAACGCGGACAACCTGCCGTATTCGGAGTAAACCAAGTTATCCCCGGATGGGTGGAAGCACTGCAACTGATGCCCGAAGGATCGAAATGGAAACTCTATATCCCTTCAGAACTGGCCTACGGCGCACAAGGAGCAGGCGAGATGATACCACCTCACAGTACCCTCGTCTTCGAAGTTGAATTAATTGAAGTATTATAAATAAAAAACTTAAAAGCAAAATGAAAAAAGTTAGTATTTTTATGGCAATTGCAGCTGCTGCAGGACTTGCTTCTTGTACAGCTCAAGCTCCTAAAGCAGAACTGAAAACACAACTCGACTCATTGTCTTACTCTATCGGTATGGCACAGACACAAGGACTGAAAAGCTATCTGATCGGTCGTTTGAATGTAGACAGCACTTACATGGCTGACTTCATCAAAGGTTTGAACGACGGAGCAAGCAAGACCAGCAAAAAAGATATCGCTTATCTGGCAGGTGTATCTATCGGTCAGCAAATCAGTAACCAGATGATTACTGGTATCAATCAGGAAATCTTTGCCGGTGACTCTACACAAACTATCAGCAAAGAGAACTTCCTTGCAGGATTCATTGCCGGAGCACTAGAAAAAGGCGGCATGATGGCTATGGACCAAGCACAAATATACACTCAGGCAACTATCGAAAAGGTGAAAGAACAAGCACTGGAAAAGAAATATGCCGACTACAAGGCTGAAAACGAAAAGTTCCTGGCAGACAACAAAGGTAAAGAAGGTGTAAAAACAACTCCAAGCGGATTGCAATACAAAGTATTGACAGAAGGAACAGGAGAAATTCCAGCTGATACTTGCAAAGTAAAAGTAAACTACAAAGGAACATTGATCGACGGAACAGAGTTCAATAGCTCTTACAAACGCAACGCTCCTTCTACATTCCGTGCCAACCAAGTAATCAAAGGATGGACAGAAGCATTGACTATGATGCCTGTAGGTTCTAAGTGGGAACTCTATATTCCACAAGAATTGGCTTATGGTGCAAGAGAAACTGGTAAGATCAAACCGTTCTCTACACTGATTTTCGAAGTAGAACTGTTGGGTATCGAACCTGAGAAGAAGTAATACGGGAATCTCCCGAAACAACCAAAAAGAGGTGCATAAGCTATTAAGTGCGCCTCTTTTTGCTTTTTCATATTTTCTTTCCCTAAAAAGCAGAATAATTAAAATAAATCCATATATTTGCTTACTATTTGGCAACAACAGGAACATATTAACTTACTCATTATGGAAAAAATAGATAACCTCGACAGACAAATTCTAGGAATTATCTCACAGAATGCACGCATCCCGTTCAAGGATGTTGCAGCAGAATGTGGTGTATCCCGTGCAGCCATTCATCAGCGCGTTCAACGCCTGATCGACCTTGGAGTCATTATAGGCTCAGGATACCATGTAAACCCTAAATCATTGGGATATAGCACTTGCACTTATGTCGGAATCAAGCTGGAAAAAGGATCAATGTATAAATCAGTTGTAGCCGAACTGAAAAAGATCCCAGAAATTGTAGAATGCCATTTTACAACCGGTCCTTATACCATGCTGACTAAAGTATATGCTTGTGACAACGAGCACCTGATGGACCTGCTGAACAACAAGATGCAGGAAATTCCGGGTGTTGTCGCTACAGAGACATTGATCTCTTTGGAACAGAGTATCAAGAAAGAAATTCCTATTCGTGCCGAGAAATAAACAGATGGATTTACTGAACGAATATCATCTGGCAGGATTATTCATCGGAATCTGTACATTCCTGATTATCGGGCTTTTTCATCCCATTGTTATAAAATCCGAATACTATTGGGGAACCGGATGCTGGTGGATATTCCTGCTACTTGGCATTGCAGGCATTGTGGCATCATTAAGTATCAGTAATGTGATTCTATCCTCCCTATTAGGTGTATTCGCATTCTCTTCGTTCTGGACTATCAAAGAGATATTCGAACAGGAAGAGCGCGTTAAAAAAGGGTGGTTTCCCAAGAACCCCAAACGTAAATACAAGTTTTAGCCCCCTAACAAAAAGTCACAACCGATATTTATAGCCGATTTGGTAATTACTTTTGTGTTTTTCCTAAAAAAGTATTTGCATAATTCGACAAAAAGAACTACTTTTGCCACCGCATCCGTAAAAAGGATACATCGGACTTGTAGCTCAGTTGGTTAGAGCAACAGACTCATAATCTGGAGGTCCCAGGTTCAAGCCCTGGCTGGTCC
>CALUOO010000007.1 GCA_944322345.1 uncultured Bacteroides sp.
TTCAGCGAAGCACGGATGTCCTCCAATGTTTCATTCAACTGGCGGGCTTTTTGTGTATTTCCTTTCGCCTTGCCCAATGTGGTATCCCATTTATCAGGTTCTATATCCAGCTTTGAGCTGAATTGAGAAATTTCACCGTTAAGCGACAGACGAATCATAATACCCGCTTTTCCTTCCTTGTTCAGATAGTTCTTTCTTAGATAGAACAGAATCTTAAATGTACTCTTACTCATATCCTTTTTTAATTTAGCTCCGTTACAGTGGGTGTAATGACTTCCCTCTGCAAAGGAATAATTAATAATTGGGTTACAAGCAGACATTTGAACGTCAATGAGCGACAAATCAAGGACTTACATCGAAAATCGTTACTATTTATATAGGCTATTTTTTAGTAACGATTTAGTAACGGAACTTTGTCTGAAGTGGGCATTTGAATGTCTTTCGGTTGTCCACCGGATAAATAGAAAAAGTCCCGTAAAACGTTGATTTTACGGGACTTGTCTTAATTTGACTACCTAATGTCTTAGGTTTCAGCGGAGAGACAGGGATTCGAACCCCGGGTACCTCGCGGTACAACGGTTTTCAAGACCGCCGCAATCGACCACTCTGCCACCTCTCCTAAAGACTTATAAAAAGATTCTATACTTTTCTAAAAGCGGTGCAAAGTTACGAATCATTTTTAATTTTACAAACCTTCTTATTATTTTTTTCCAATATAATAAATCTACCTCTCCCCATTTATTGGTATTTTATGTTGAAAAGCATAAAATCGCACATATTTATGCTATCTATGTGAAAAAACTATTGTATTTTTGTTCGCTCTAAAGAGAACAAGGAATACACAAACCTTTTATTATTTTTATTATGGAATTAAACAAAATATTCAAAGATGGTCTTTGGAGCAGCGAAATCAACGTCAGAGATTTCGTAAGTAATAACATTACTCCTTACGAAGGAGACGCTTCTTTTCTGGAAGGACCTACAGAACGTACCAAAGCTGTGTGGAACCGTTGCCTCGAAGCATTAAATGAAGAAAGAGCAAATAACGGTATCCGTTCCTTAGACAACAAAACAGTATCTACTATCACCTCCCATAAAGCCGGATATATAGACAAAGAAAATGAACTCATCGTTGGCTTACAGACTGATGAACTATTGAAACGCGCCATCAAGCCATTTGGAGGTATCAAAGTGGTGGAAAAAGCATGCCGTGAGAATGGTGTAGAAGTAGACGAACATGTAAAAGATATCTTTACTCATTATCGTAAGACTCATAACGACGGTGTGTTCGATGCCTATACCGAAGAAATCCGTTCATTCCGTTCATTAGGCTTTCTGACAGGACTTCCAGACAATTACGCTCGTGGACGTATTATCGGTGACTACCGGCGGATGGCTCTTTACGGTATTGACCGGCTAATCGAAGCTAAGCAAGACGATTTACGCCACCTGACAGGTCCCATGACAGAAGCTCGTATCAGACTACGTGAAGAGGTAGCAGAGCAAATCAAGGCTCTGAAAGATATGAAAATCATGGGCGAGTATTACGGACTCGACCTGAGCCGTCCTGCCTACACAGCACAAGAAGCTGTACAATGGGTATATATGGCTTATCTGGCAGCAGTAAAAGAACAGGATGGTGCAGCCATGTCGCTCGGCAACGTTTCTTCTTTCCTTGATATATATATAGAATATGAGCTGAACAAGGGAACTATCACAGAATCCTTTGCACAGGAACTGATCGACCAATTCGTCATCAAACTACGTATGGTGCGCCATCTGCGTATGCAATCATACAACGATATCTTTGCCGGAGATCCTACATGGGTGACCGAATCACTGGGTGGACGATTCAACGACGGACGTACGAAAGTGACCAAGACCTCATTCCGCTTCCTACAGACACTCTACAATCTGGGACCGTCACCGGAGCCTAACCTGACCGTGCTCTGGAGTCCTGAACTTCCTGAAGGATTCAAGGAATTCTGTGCAAAAGTATCTATCGACACCTCTTCGATCCAATACGAGAACGATGATCTGATGCGCGAAGTACGCCAATCGGACGATTACGGTATCGCATGCTGCGTTTCTTATCAGGAGATTGGCAAACAAATCCAATTCTTCGGTGCACGATGCAACTTGGCAAAGGCTCTGCTGCTTGCCATCAACGGCGGACGCTGCGAGAACACCGGCACTGTAATGGTGAAAGGCATCCCCGTGCTGACAAGCGACGTACTGAACTTCGAAGAAGTAATGAGCAACTACAAGAAGGTGCTGAAAGAGATTGCCCGTGTCTACAACGAAGCAATGAACATCATCCACTACATGCACGACAAGTATTACTACGAGAAGGCACAGATGGCGCTCATCGATACTAACCCACACATCAACCTTGCCTACGGAGTGGCCGGACTCTCGATTGCCCTCGACTCTCTGTCCGCCATCAAGTATGCGAAAGTGACGGCACGCCGCAACGATATCGGACTGACCGAAGGTTTCGACATCGAAGGCGAGTTCCCCTGCTTCGGCAACGACAACGACAAGGTTGACCATCTTGGCGTAGACTTGGTGTACTATTTCAGCGAAGAACTGAAGAAGTTGCCTGTCTACAAGAACGCTCGTCCGACACTGTCGCTGCTCACCATCACGTCGAACGTAATGTATGGCAAGAAGACCGGCGCCACTCCCGACGGACGTGCCAAGGGAGTAGCCTTCGCTCCGGGAGCCAACCCCATGCACGGACGCGACAAGAACGGTGCTATCGCCTCGCTCAGCTCGGTGGCTAAACTGCGCTACCGCGACTCGCAGGACGGCATCAGCAACACATTCTCCATCATCCCCCGTTCGCTGGGAGCAACACGCGAGGATCAGGTAGAGAACCTTGTGACCATGATGGACGGATACTTCACCAAGGGAGCACACCACCTGAACGTGAACGTGCTGAACCGCGACACGCTCTACGACGCAATGGAACATCCCGAGAAATATCCGCAACTCACCATCCGCGTATCGGGCTACGCTGTCAACTTCGTAAAACTGAGCCGCGAGCATCAGCTCGAAGTCATCAGCCGCAGCTTCCACGAACGCATGTAAGAAGTAGAAAAGATATGACTATCAACGTACATTCATACGAAAGTATGGGAACATTCGACGGGCCGGGATTGCGGCTCGTCGTTTTTCTGCAAGGCTGCCAGTTCCGCTGCCTCTACTGCGCCAACCCCGATACCATCTCACCGCAGGGAGGAAGACCTACCGAAGCGGAAGAAATCATCCGCATGGCTGTCAACCAAAAGCCATTCTTCGGACGACGGGGAGGTGTCACCTTCTCCGGAGGCGAGCCCACGTTTCAGGCAAAGGCGCTGATTCCCATCGTCCGCCGACTGAAGGAGGAAGGCATACATGTCTGCCTCGACAGCAACGGAGGCATCTGGAACAGCGACGTGGAAGAGTTGCTGGGGCTGACAGACTTAGTGTTGCTCGACATAAAAGAACGGAACGACGAGGCACACCGTCTGCTGACGGGACGAAGTAACGGACAGACACTGCGCACCGCCGAATGGCTGGAACGGAACGGACGCCCCTTCTGGCTGCGCTACGTACTGGTGCCCGAATACAGCGACCGTGAGGAAGACATCCGCCTGCTGGGCGAGACGCTGGGTAGCTACCGGATGATCGGGCGCGTCGAACTCCTGCCCTACCACACACTGGGCGTACACAAGTACGAGGCGATGGGCTTGGAGTATCAGCTGAAAGATGTAAAAGAGAACACTCCCCAGCAGCTCGACCGCGCTGCCGCACTGCTGAGGGAATACTTCGCAAACGTGGTGGTAAACTGACAAGAAACGCCGCCACCCCTATTCCCCTCTTGTCTGAAACGGCTGCCCCTCCTATGGCGAAGGGCGGCCGTCTCTGTATCTACCCTCTCCCACTTCGGTAGGAAAGCCTCTCTACATAAGCAGATATTCTCCATCAGATATGTTAACATTCTTCCTATCTTCAGTAAGGAATCTCTGTTCGACGTCGCCGAATATATATTCGGCGACGTCGTATATGTATTCGGCGCTGCCGAATACATGTTCACCGATGCCGAACAAAGAATACTTCATATGAAGCAGAACCACACTTCCTGTTCCTTAAAAAGACAGATAAGTGTCCAATCAACTTTTTATAAGTATCCCTCTCTCCGACAGCAGCGTATGTACACACGGGTAGAAAGGCATCTACAAAGAGAGGGGACAGAGAGCCTCATCGCCCTCTGTCCCCTCACTCAGCCCGGTGCGGGAGGAAGTATCTACAGACCGCGCACCACCTTCATCAACTGCTCGCCCAGCCCGATGGTGTATCCCTGCGACACGAACACAACGCGGTTGAACGTGTCGGCAATGATAAACAGCGGCAGGCTCTCCTTATGTTTCAGCTCCATCCCCTCCACAATCTGCTGCTGTATGCTGTGGTCGGTATCGATGCCATAGATAACGGTCGACGGCAGACCGGGGAACTCTTCGGGACGGAACTTGCGGCTTTGCGCCTCGTCGGGGAAGAGCAGTACCAACTTCCTGCCCCACTTCTCCAGCTCGGCACTCATGGCAGCAATGTCCTTCAGCGCATGATTGGTCGGTTCCTGTCCCACGCCCAGAACACCGACTACGAAATAGCCGCGTCCGCATGCCTGAAGCAGACTTTGCGTCTCGCCCGTATCCATCCGGCGGAAGAGAGACTCGGAGTTGAAGTTGCCGATGACGGCGACCTTCTCACCCGAAGGGCGGAGAGTGAAGGGTATCCGGAGGGCACCCGGCTCGGAGACGTAATCGTGAGTACCGTTTACGTTGCTGCTCCGCCATATGTCATAGCAGTCGGTAGCCTCCTTGTGGGGCACAACAAAGGAAGAAAGATGCGCCAACACCCCGCCGTTTGCCAAGCGTGTGCCGGTGGTCAGCAGGTAATAGCCGCCGTACAGATAGCCATCGTTGCGGAACTCGTTGTTGTCAGAGTTCAGCAGCTTCGCCTGCCCGTCCGCTATTTCCGAGAGGGTGTACTTGTCATAATACTTCACCCTGTTGTCGTAAGGATTCAGCAGCGGCTTTTCGTCCACGTAGAAGCGGAAAGGAGTGCGTGCAGGCTGCGGTTGCTCCTCCCCGTCGAAGCGGACAATCTTGAACGCTCTTTCTCCACCCAATACCACTTCGGATGGCGCTACAAAGTAGCCTACCTGCCCGTCCATCGGACGGATACGTGCTGGAATGCCCAGCGAGCGCGCCAGTGCCACGAAGAAGATGTCACGCGAATGGCTGTCAGCCACCCGTGCACGCCATACTCCCTCAGGCGAGATGGGGATAGCCTGCGAGTTGTACGTATTGTCTACCTTTATATATTTGCCTGTCCATTCTGCCAATGACTCCGGGTTCTTGCGAAACGCCTCCGCCTCGTCTTTGGAGAACTGCGACTGGAAAAAGGCGCGGTAGGAAGTCAGCATCTCGTTGTCAATGCGCGGGTTCAATATATCGGTGGTTTCGTGTAGAGGGACGTCAGCACACAGTTTCATCGGAATGCAACAACGATAGACCGGATCATGGGCATCCTCCGTATGCATAAAGTGGTCTGCCAACACTTCATAAGAAACATCGCGCAAGTCCTTTTCCGAAAGCTGATGAAGCAATGCCAACCCCTTGTAGAGTTTTCCCTGCTTATACGCCTCTTGAAGAAAACGGCAGATAACAGCATGATTTCCCCGCGCCTTCTCTACCAGCGAAGAGACTTGCAGATGCCATAAGCTGTTCTTTATGCGCTTATCCAATTTCTCCCACTCTACTGCCTTGATATCGGCAAGAATGGAATCTGTCTGTTCACTTGTCGGGAATGTCGCTACATATGTATTCCGTATGGAGTCTTCCTGCGCCATGCGGCGGTCGTTCTCTGCACGCTGTTCAGGAGTCACTTCGGGAAGCTGTGCATTCTCAACAGGAGGAACGATGTCAATATCCACGTCGAACACATCCCCTTCTTTCTTGTCCAATGCCAGCACCAACTCCTGCTGTTTACCGAACGACAACTTGGCAAAGCCGAAACGTCCGTTGTCCGCAGATGCCCATACCAGCATATCACCGAGTCCGGCACTCATCGACACCTTTCCATCTGCATCTGTATATTTTGTAGCTACCGTATAGAACTCGGCATAATTATATACCTTGAATTCCACTCTTGCATGTGCTACGGGCTGTCCACCCTCATTTTTTACAGTCACCGTTGCCTTAGCAGTAGGAGCATAATTCGCCGTCACATTGATTTCGGTATAATTCGGTGTCTCTGACATTACCTCTTCTGTTCCGGTATAACGTCCGAAAACCTTGGTATGCATCAACATTCCCCGGCTGGCAGGTGCATTAAACCATCCCAGATTCAATACCGGCTCAGGTTCGCAGGCTCCCAAGAAATACCACTTTCCGTCAGCCCATGCTTCCACCCAAGCGTGATTGTCATCTGTATGTGCCCACCGAGGTGTATACACCTGCCTAGCAGGAATACCAACAGAACGCAGTGCAGCTACGGCAAAAGTAGACTCTTCTCCACAACGCCCGTATGCCGTCTTCACCGAAGCTAATGGCGAGCTGGTACGTGCATCACTCGGACGATACACCACTTTCTCATGACACCAATGATTCACCTCAAGAATAGCATCCTTCATTGAAAGTCCCTTTACCCGTTCTTTCAACTCCGCATAAAACACCTTGCGTGAATCGTCCAAGTTCTCATTGTTCACACGAATAGGAAGTACAAAGTGCCGATAGAGTTCATCAGAGACTTCTTTTCCCCACGTCATTTCCTTACGCGTCTGTTCTGATTGACGGATATTTTCCAAATAGTACTCACCCGAATAGTCCGTTATATCCCCTATAGGCATATAAGCATACAAGAATATCAATGCCTCTCGTTCAGCAGATGTCAAACCTTCCTTATCAACTATTGCAGACAAATCTCCATAAGGAAGATCTTTCTGTTTTTGCTCAAAATCCTTCATTACCTGCTCTCGATAAGATGGATCTTTTAGAAAGTGAGAATCATTGCATGATAACATTACCACAGACAAAAGCGGCACACAAAAAAAGCGAATCAGTGTTTTCATCTTCGATATATTTTTCTATTATACAAGGTATAAAAAGCATTTTTGCAAAAATACGATATTTTTCTATAAGCCTACCTAGAGGCAGGGATTATCTGTCACAATCTTGTAATATAGAAACGAAAACAAATCCCATTAGCAATAAAAATCAAATAAAAAAGAAAAAAAACATGTTTTATAGCACATATTTCAAAAAATCATCGTACATTTGCAGCGTAATAAGAAAAGAAAAATGTAAAACCGTTCTCCAAAACGTGGAGAACAAAAAAAGAGGAAACAAATTATGAAAAAGAATTTAAATGAAAAAATTATGATGCTACAATATCGCATCAAACGTTATCAGTCAATGGGAAATGGTATTATGTGCCAATCTTTGAATGGTAAACTTCAAAAGCTGCTGAATCAGCAGACTGCTATGTAAAATAGAGAATAACATAATACAATAAAATTTAGGAGTGGTAAGGTAAATTCTTTCCACTCCTTTTTTCATATTATAAATGCATCCTGGTGGAGATTATATTTTTTCTACTACAAACTTATATTCTCCCTTTATTTTCTGTTTAGAATCTTTCAGTGAAATACGATAGATTTCTTTGCCCCATACCCTGGATAGACGTGAATCCTCTAATCGGACAGTATCAACCTTCACTTCAAACTGAGTTGGATATTTCAGCCTTGCCTTTTGTCCTTTCACCTCTATTATAATTTCACCTAAAGCCGGTTTGGTTACTTTTCCCCATGTCATAAAATTTACACAATTAGAATTTAAAGTTTCTTTCAACTTATAGCGGTCACAAATAGTCAATTTATTCTTTCCCAACTGATAAGAACGTATCCAACTCTCCACTTTTGCTTCCGCAGGATAAGCCTTGGATATATCTACTGAAAATTTTTGCTGTTGCTCATGGCAAACAGTACTAGTAGCTTTATATCGTTGACCAAAACGTTGTGAAACACCATTAATTAAAGGAAGATTATGATAATCACTCTGCATAGTCCAAATAGTATATCTTTCACTACTAAACGTTTTTTTAGTATAAGTACCCACTCCTGCATCAATAAACATAGGAAGATTCTTTATATATAAAGAAAATGTCCCCACATCGTTATGATTATGGCTTTCATTATTAAAACCACCTTTAGCAGCAAAGAACATTTCTGATTTATTTGCCATATAGCAGAACTCAGTATCCGGATACCATGTCACATCAGGGACGTCGTGCTTCGGTGTAATACCAGAAAGCTCATTACACACCAATAGTGACTGAAGAGAACGAAAGACATCGTTACCCATTGTAGGAAAAGGTTTCTTACCTCCCAACAGATAAGCTGCAAAATGAATCATTTCACTACTCTTTACAGCTTTTCCATAACGGTAAATCAAAGAGGGGTCTCCTCCCCCTTTTGCAGAAGCATCTGCAAAATTCACCACCCATCCATCGCCAATATAAGAGCGGGAAATATATTCACCCATCCGCTGAATCATAGGTTCATGAAACAATGACAATGACAATTCTCCATTCGTTCCCTCTGACAACATCTGCAAATAATCAAATAATTTCCCTGCAGCGTGTGACCAATAAGAGGGGCCTTCTTCACAAGCACCATCAGCTTTTACGAAATTAAGAAAACGATCAACTGATTGCATCGTACGATAGACTGCTTTAGCCAAACGATCTCTATCATTCTCCATCAAAAGAAAACACTGCAATACATTAGAGTTACACCAAGGATTCCAATTATTAATCACCTGTCCAGATTTCCAATGAAACGCCATCCACCACATACGATCGTTGTCCATATAAGGGTCAAGAATCCGATCTTTTATCACTTGGCTTATCCGAAGAGATATTACAGGATCTATCTTATCGAACGAAGCATGAAAGAAATAGTGTATCCATGCCAATAATGCTCCATAGCCACCGGAAGAGATATCAATCACCTGTTCACGAAAATCAGGTAATGAACGATGGGTACTTTGATAAGGCAAATGTGCAGACAACACCCACGAAGTCATTTCGCAGCTCATAAATACTCCATCTATCAATTGATCAATGAAACGCCCCTTACCTTCAGCCAATTCAGCAAGCATCAAAGTATTAAGAGCTTTCAGATTGGCATCGTAAGGATTTTGCATCACATTTCTGTCTCCTGAACGTTCAAACTCCAAATAAGCTGTAGCTGGAACCAACTTCCATTTATAATCAAGCAACTTCTCGCCCGAAATAATCAGTCGTTCCCGATTCTCTCCTAACAGTGTTTCCCATCCTTCTCTGTCTGCATAAGAAGGATAAGGTACCCATTGCTGTTTCATTAATAATATATCCCGCAAACGAGATTCATCAGCTAATTGTTGCAACAGATTTCGTTCTTCATAAGCAACAGCGTGTTTTGGTAGAAAACTTCCAATGATTACCATCACAATTAATAGCAGGAAATGTTTTGTCCGATTCGTGACCATAAGCAAACGTTTATTAGTAGTTAGTAGGAGTACAAAGTTATATATTATCTTGAAACAACGAACTCTAAAAACAAATTACGAAAAATCCGCTGTAATCCTTATTATTGGAAAAGGTTACCCAACATATTGGCAAAGGTTAGCTGACATATTGGGAAAGGTTATCCAACATGTTGGAAAAGGTTAGCTGACATATTGGGAAAGGTTATCCAACATGTTGGAAAAGGTTAGCTGACAAACCCCTCCTACAAGCTATTCCCAATCACTAAACTCAAAGCTCAGTTGTTCCCAATCACCATGATGTTCTGTCTTTTCTTCACGAGGATTAGATACTGAAAGACCTATCAGCCGTATAGGACGTTGTTGATAATCTACGTGCTTCAACAATTCTTTAGCAAGAGGAAGAATAGTTTCCAGTGTCACAAGGTCTTTTACTTGAGTAATGCTTCGAGTTATTTGGCTAAAATCATAAAATTTAATCTTCAAAGTGAGAGTATTTCCACGAAAATCTTTTCTCTTTAACCTTTCTACCAATTCCACTGCTACATGATAAAGTTCAATAATAACCGATGAATAAAGAGATACATCTTTTTCTAATGTATGCTCACATCCAATAGATTTACGGATTCGTACAGATTCCACTTGTCGTTCATCAATACCACGGGCAAATTCATAATACAAAGTTCCAACTTTTCCAAAATGGCGTTTCAACATTTCAAGCGAACACTGTCTCAACTGAAAGCCGTTACTGATTCCCAAAGCATGCATTTTCTTGGCTGTTACCGGTCCTACCCCCCAGAAAGATTCAATAGGCAAATGCGCAATAAAATCAAGCGCTTGTTCCGGATGAATAGTACACAATCCATCTGGTTTACGGTAATCGGAAGCAACTTTAGCCAAAAACTTATTATAAGAAACTCCGGCAGAAGCGATTAAGTGCAGCCGTTCACGAATGCGCAATTTAATTTCTTTGGCAATATCTACAGCCAAAGGTATTTGCTTCTTATTTTCAGTGACGTCCAAAAAAGCCTCATCCAAGGAAAGTGGCTCTATTATATCTGTGTAATCATGAAAAATTTCATGTATTTGCCGAGACACTTCTTTATAAACATCCATTCTGCCGGGAATAAATATCAAATGAGGACAAAGTCTCTTTGCCTTTTGAGAAGACATTGCAGAACGGACTCCATAGCGCCTAGCCTCATAACTGGCAGCAGCCACTACTCCCCGCTCTTCAGCATGTCCTACCGCCAAAGGTTTTCCACGCAACTCCGGATGATCACGCTGCTCAACCGAAGCATAAAAAGCATCCATATCAATATGTATAATCTTTTGCAAACGACTTTCTATATTTTTCCGTATATTTGACCCCCATAATCGGAGCACAAATATAATACTCATGCTCTATAACACCAAATCATATAAAAATACAATGAAAACCTTACCCCCTAAAAAATGCAAGACCGCGAGAATATGCGGCATTCTAGGCTTAACACTTGTGACCTCTTTTGGCTATGTACCTACATATGCCTCGTCTCCAACAACAAGACAGATACTAGAGGTCTACGATAATCCGGTAATTGCTGGTACACGCCTTATTAATCCAACAACAGTAGAGATTGTGTTCTCTGAAACTAGCCCATTAACTCTTGATTTTTACGGAGATAACATCTTTCGCATGTTTCAAGACCGTTCAGGAGGCATTATTCGACAGCCAGAGGCCAATCCTCCGGCACAAATTCTAGTGAATACCCCCCGTAAACAACCTAGGAAAGTCACTTTGGAAGAAAAAACGGAACAATTATTATCTCAACCCAACGCATACAAGTGGTAATAAACAAGCAAAACGGATTGTTCCAGATTACAGATCTTGCCAATAATACAACTGTAGTAGAATCAGTCGAGCCCATACATTATACAGAAAAAGCTACAGAAGTTGTTCTAAAAGAACATCCCGAAGAGTATTTCTATGGAGGTGGTGTGCAAAACGGACGTTTTTCACACAAAGGCAAAATCATCGCCATTGTCAATACCAACAGTTGGACAGACGGTGGCGTGGCATCTCCTACCCCTTTTTATTGGTCAACCAAAGGATACGGAATAATGTGGCACACCTTCAAACAAGGTCATTATGATTTCGGGAGTACTCAGAAAGGAATCGTTAAACTGTCACACGACACTAATTATTTAGACCTCTTCTTCATGGTGGATAATACTCCTGTTGCCCTTCTAAATGACTTCTATCAGCTTACAGGACATCCTGTCTTATTGCCAAAATTCGGATTCTATGAAGGACATCTGAATGCCTACAATCGCGACTATTGGAAAGAAGATGAAAAAGGAATTCTTTTCGAAGATGGCAAGAAATATAAAGAAAGTCAAAAAGACAACGGAGGTATCAAGGAATCATTGAACGGAGAAAAAAACAACTATCAATTCTCTGCACGAGCTGTTATCGATCGTTACAACACTTATGATATGCCATTGGGATGGATACTTCCTAACGATGGTTATGGAGCAGGATATGGCCAAACCGGTACTCTAGTAGGAAACATCCAAAATTTGAAAGAGTTGGGAGATTATGCACGTCAAAAAGGAGTCGAAATAGGCTTGTGGACACAATCTGACTTACACCCTAAAAAAGGAGTTGAAGCATTATTACAACGAGATATTGTCAGAGAAGTAAGAGACGCAGGAGTACGCGTTTTAAAAACAGACGTAGCATGGGTAGGTGCAGGATATTCATTCGGACTTAATGGAGTAGCAGATGTGGCCAATATCATGCCTTACTATGGAAACGAAGCACGTCCTTTCATTATTTCACTTGATGGATGGGCAGGGACACAACGCTATGCTGGTATCTGGACTGGTGATCAAACCGGTGGTGAATGGGAATATATCCGTTTCCACATTCCGACTTACATCGGATCTGGTCTGTCCGGGCAACCCAACATTTGTTCTGATATGGACGGTATTTTTGGTGGCAAAAATGTTCCTGTTAATGTGCGAGATTTCCAATGGAAAACATTTACCCCTATGCAACTGAACATGGATGGATGGGGAAGTAACCCGAAATATCCACATATTTTAGGAGAACCAGCAACTTCCATCAACCGATGGTATCTGAAAATGAAATCCGAATTTATGCCATATACATACAGTATCGCACATGAAGCGATTGATGGGCAGCCAATGATACGAGCCATGTTCCTCGACTACCCTAACAATTATACATTAGGAACTTCTACTCGTTATCAATTTATGTATGGACCTTATGTATTGGTTGCACCTGTCTATCAAAATACGAAAGCTGACAAAGAAGGAAATGACATACGAAACGGAATCTATTTGCCCGAGGGGAATTGGATTGATTATTATACTGGAGAGCTGTATGAAGGAAACTGCATCTTAAATAACTTTGATACTCCCCTTTGGAAACTTCCGTTGTTCGTCAAACAAGGTGCCATCATCCCCATGACATCTGCACACAACAATGTAAAACAAATTAATCCAGGTTTGCGTATATATGACATGTATCCATACGGGCATAGTACGTTCACAGAATATGACGACGATGGAACAACTGAAGCATACCAGCGTGGCGAATACATAACTACCAAAATTACTTCAGACCTGATTGAAAATAACCTCAACATACAAATACAACCAACATCGGGTAGCTTTAAAGGAATAGCTATTCGCAAAGCAACATTACTGCGAATCAATGCGACAGATAAATTCAAAAAGTTGACCGTAAAAATAGGAGAGAAAAAAATAAAAGTGAGCGAAGCCAGATCTTTCGAAGCACTTGAAAAAGGAGTCAACCTCTACTATTATGAGGCACAACCCGAAATGAACAAATTTGCTACTCCAGGAAGTGCATTCGCAGAAAAATCAATTATCAAGAATCCTGTAATCTATATCAAAATAGACAGTGTAGATATACAAAAAGATGAAATAGAAGTACAGATGAAAGGATATCGGTTTCAGCCACAAAACAAATACCTGCATTCAGAAGGGACACTCACAGCTCCTGTTGTTCAGCTAACCGACGAACATACTGAGGCCTATACACTAACACCATCGTGGAATAAAGTAGAAAATGCAGACTATTATGAAATTGAGCACAACGGTATGATATACACTACCATCCGCGATACACATCTACTATTCGAAGATCTGAATCCGGAAACGGAATACAGTTTTAAGGTTCGTGCCATAAACAAAGATGGCAAATCCGACTGGTCTACTGTAACTGCTACAACCAAAGCAAATCCATTAGAGCATGCTATCACAGGTGTAACAGGTGAAACCAGTTGTGAAAATCAAGGAGGACAAGGAATAGATCGATTATTCAACTTTGACGAATCCGACACATGGCATACAGCTTGGAGTAAAACGGCTACTCCATTCAGTATAACAATCGATCTCAAGAGTATCAACATTCTTGACAAACTTCAATATCTGCCTCGACTCGATGCAGGCAATGGGACGTTATTACAAGGATCTATCTCTTACAGCATGGATAAGGCAAACTGGACAGAATGTGGACATTTCGACTGGAAAGGAGGAGACATAAAAGAGTTTACCTTTGACAAAAAGCCTACCGCACGCTATATATGTATAAAAGTAGAAAAGGCTGTAGGTAACTTTGGATCAGGGCGAGAATTATATATCTTCCGCGTACCTGGTTCAGAAAGCTATTTACCTGGGGACATTAATCTGGACAGTAAAATTGACGAGAACGACCTAACCTCTTATATGAACTATACCGGTCTGAAAAAAGGCGATGCCGATTTTGACTATGTAAGCAAGGGAGATTTAAACAATAACGGATTAATTGATGCTTATGACATCTCTGCTGTAGCTACTCAATTGGAAGGTGGAGTTAAAATACAGAAGAAAGATACACTGCATATACAAGTGGACATACGCACCAACAAAAAAAGTTTCCGTACTGGAGAAATCTTGGAATTGACATTAAATGGAAAAGAATTGAAAGCTATCAACGGAATTAGTCTTGCACTACCTTACAACACGGATGACTGGGAATATATAAGTATAGATTCTTCTAATTTAAAAGAGATGAAAGATATGACACGTGACCGCCTTCATACTGATGGATCAAAAGTACTCTATCCTACATTTGTTAACATAGGCAACAAACCAGTGCTAGAAGGAGACCAGCCACTAATGACTATCCGGTTAAAAGCCAAACGAACCGTAACTTCCATCCCAAAAGCAAGTAAAATTCTCGTAGTTGACAAACAGATGAATTACCTCTACTGGTTGGAAGAATAAAAAATCAATTCCCGGAAGAAAGACTTAATGCTAATCTTCCGGGAATTGTTTTATAGTCAGTCTGCCAGATAACCCAATAATTAGAAATAGAAACCAAAACCCACTTTTATTCCAAACCGAGAAAGATCATCATCATTGAAACGCCATTTATAATATACAGCCGGTTCGATAGTCACTGTACGTGACAAAAAGAAAGCATATCCAGCTTCAATCCCTACTCCCCAATCATTATGATCATATCCTCCTTTCAGACGATAGCGTTCCCAATCAAGGCCAGCTCCCAAATAAACACCTGTAGTATTAAAATAAAAACGAACTCCTGTTCCTAGCGAATATTTATCAATCTCCTTTGCCCAATCGGCTCCCATATTTACCAAAAGCGCAAATCCATCTGCTAAAAATGAACCAGCTTGTGCCTCTATGCCAAACTTCGCATCGTCATTCTTACTATACGAAAAATCTAATCCTGTAATAGAAGGATTAAGAATTATTGTTCCTTTCTCAAACTGTGCCCGTGCTGCCACTGTGACAACCAACAGACAAACAAGCATCACTAACTTCTTCATAAAATTATCTATTTTAATCTATTTTTTTCATAACGTTCGCGAATCTGCTCTTTCTTACGCAACACCCACCACAAAAGTAATACCACTACATAAGCCCCTGCTATAGTAAGATACTTTTCTGCCCGGTCAATCTCTGTATTACGAGGTAACAGATAAGCTGCCGTTACAGATATATAAATCAAGAACGCTACTGCGATCTTTGTTGATTTTCGCATTCTCGTCATTCTCATATAAATCTCATTTTCAACAATTACAAATTACCTAATACATGTGTATCTATCCGATTATTCTTTATCGTAAACCAGTCTTCTGTCTCTTCAGCCAAACAAAGAACCATACAACTGCCACCAGTACTCCTCCGAAACCAATACCATAAGATAATACATGTGAGCAACCCAATCCTTCAGGAGCAATACAAATATACGTTGTACAAACACAAGTCATAAACAAAGCAGGTATTAATGTAACCCAATACGGTTTCTTTGATATCACCAAATAAACTGTTATTGCCCACAGAGTAAAAACAGACAACGTCTGATTGGCCCATGCAAAGTATCGCCAAATCATATTAAAACCATCGGAATCACGTAAGCTATACAGTAGCAATCCGATAGCGACTGCAAACATCGGAATACAAATATATAACCGACGACGCATGCTCTTCTGCTCTATTCCTAAAAAGTCTGCCACAATCAATCGAGCAGAACGAAACGCCGTATCACCAGAAGTAACAGGAGCCGCAATTACCCCTAAAATAGCAAGTACACCACCAACTGTCCCCAGCCATTCTCTTGTGATAGAATCCACTATAACAGAAGCGTTGCTCTCTTCCATTCCATTTTCATGGAAGAAATATGTAGCGGCAGCTGCCCATATCAAAGCTACAATTCCTTCTGTAATCATGGCTCCGTAAAATACAGGACGTCCGTGACGTTCTGAAGTCATACAGCGTGCCATCAATGGACTTTGTGTAGCATGGAAACCTGAAATAGCTCCACAAGCTATACTGACAAACATTATAGGGAATATAGGCAGATTCTCTGCATCCGGATTAGTATTCTGAAGTCCATCCCAAAATTCCGGCAATGCAGGATGATAGACATAAAGCATTACCAGAATGCCTACAGCCATAAACAATAATGCCACGGCAAAAACAGGATAGATTTTTCCTATAATCTTATCAACCGGCAATAACGTAGCGAGAATATAATAAGCAAAAACGACTATAATCCAGAAAGTAGTATCCAGACTTTCAGGAGTCAGTTTTGCAAGCAATCCTGCAGGTCCAGCCACAAAAACCGCTCCGACAAGAATCATCAGTATCACCGTAAATCCGCGCATCACCTGCTTGGTAGTCACACCTAAATAACGACCGATAATCTCAGGCAGACTTTCACCATCATGTCGTAACGACAACATACCTGAGAAAAAGTCATGTACAGCTCCGGCAAAAATACTTCCCAATACAATCCACAAGTATGAGGAAGTTCCGAATTTAGCCCCCATGATTGCACCGAATATAGGCCCCAATCCTGCTATATTAAGAAATTGAATCATGAATATTCTCCATGTAGACAATGGGATATAATCCACTCCATCGGCTTTTGTCAAAGCCGGAGTCTTACGGTCATCCGGGCCAAAGATACGTTCCATCAAACGACCGTATGTAAAATAACCTGCTATCAATGCCAGCAGACACAACGTAAATGTAATCATGGTTAGTGATATAAATAGTTTGACATAATCGACGCAAATGTAACATAATCTAATGAAATAGCACAGGAATACCGACACTTTTACTAACTTTGCCGAGCTTTAAGACAAAAAATAAAAAGTATGCGCCGACTTACCTCCGTTCTTTTACTTTTGTTGTTTTTTCTCACCATTGCTGCACAGCCAAAGCATGAAGTACGTGCCGCATGGATTACAACTGCATACGGACTAGACTGGCCACATACCCGTGCGACTGATCCACAAAGTATACGCAAACAAAAGCAGGAATTGACTGAGATACTGGATAGGCTAAAAATTGCCAACTTCAACACAGTTCTGTTTCAGGCACGTACAAGGGGAGATGTGTTCTATCCATCGGCTATTGAGCCATTCAGCTCTCTACTTACGGGGAAAACCGGAGGGAATCCGGGATACGACCCGCTTGCTTTCGTCATAGAAGAATGCCACAAGCGAGGGATGGAGTGTCATGCATGGATGGTAGCCATACCATTGGGCAATAAATCACAAGTAAACTCCCTAGGCAATCGTTCTGTGGTACGACAAAAGAAAGACCTCTGTGTGGCATATAAGAACGAATACTTCCTGAATCCGGGACATCCGGGGACAAAAGTCTATCTGATGAAGCTCGTACAGGAGATTGTAAGCAATTACGACATAGACGGCATCCACCTCGACTACCTGCGTTATCCGGAAAATGCCACGACCTTCCCCGACCGGAATGACTATCGGCGGCGCAACGAAGGACGCAGCCTTGAACAGTGGAGAAGAGACAACCTTTCGGAAATTGTACGCTATATATACAAGGGCGTCAAGGCCATGAAACCATGGGTGAAAGTGAGTACATGCCCTGTAGGCAAGTTTCGCGACACCACACGCTATTCGTCGAAAGGATGGAATGCCTTCTACACCGTCTGTCAGGATCCGCAAGGATGGCTGAACGAAGGTATCATGGACCAGATTTATCCCATGATGTATTTTCAGGGAAACAACTTCTACCCGTTTGCACTCGACTGGCAAGAGCAGAGCAACGGCCGGCACATTATTCCCGGATTGGGGATCTATTTCCTTGACCCGAAGGAAGGGAACTGGAAACTGGAAGAGATAGAACGGCAACTCTACTTTATCCGAAAGCACCAGATGGCAGGCGAAGGATTCTTCCGTACCCAGCATCTGATGGACAACACACAGGGCATCTATGATGCACTGACCGACCATTTCTACACCTACCCTGCCCTGCAACCGCCCATGCCGTGGCTAGACAGCACACCACCTTCGGCTCCTACGGACGGTACGGTCCGGCAGACAGAAGACGGATATACGGAGCTGACATGGCAGCCTGCCACAGACAACGACACTCAGAACCCACCGACATACGTCATCTACGCATCAGACACCCGTCCCGTAGATACCGGGCAGGCACAGAATATAGTGGCGGTGGGAATCAGAGGGACAAGCTACCTGTATGCTCCTCTGCTGCCATGGGAGAAAAAGAAATATTTTGCCGTAACAGCCGTCGACCGTTACGGGAACGAAAGCGAAGCCATACAATTATAACCGGAATCAGTAATTCAAACAACAATATCAATGACAAGACGAACCAATCTGCTGGCACTTGCCTGCATGCTTACCGCAGGACTCTGCGCCCACGAACAGGGAGACAGCCTGAGAAACGAGAAGAAATACCGCCTCGACGAAGTGGTAGTCACCGGGACGCGCAACGAGACAGACATCCGTCATCTGCCGATGACCATCTCCGTAGTAGACCGGGAGAAACTTGAACAGACCTACCGCCCCAACATCCTGCCCACGCTGAACGAACTGGTGCCGGGACTATTCTCCACCTCACGAAGCACAATGGGCTACGGAGTATCCACAGGAGCTGCCGGAGGAATGACACTGCGCGGCATCGGCGGAAGCCCCACTGCGGGACTGCTGGTGCTGATCGACGGACATCCGCAATACATGGGCATCATGGGACATCCCATTGCCGATGCCTATCAGACCATGCTTGCCGAACGGGTGGAGGTGCTACGCAACCCGGCATCCGTACTCTACGGATCGAATGCCATGGGAGGAGTCATCAACATCGTCACACGAAAGGTAGAGGAAGACGGACAACGGTCGGACATACAGATGAGCGGAGGTTCGTATGGCACATTCCAGTCCGAGATCACCAGCCGCGGACGACAGGGACGGTTTACCAACATCATCTCCGGATCGTACAACCGCTCGGACGGACACCGCAGCGACATGGGATTCGAGCAGTATGCCGGATATGCCAAAGTGGGCTTGGAGCTCAGCGACAACTGGCGGCTGTGGGGCGACGCCAACATCACCCGCTTCTACGCCTCCAACCCCGGGACAGTCAGCTCGCCGCTGCTGGACAATGACTCGCGCATCGACCGCGGAATGGCATCTGCCGCACTGGAGAACCACTACCGCCGCACGTCGGGAGCCCTGAGCTTCTTCTACAACTGGGGACAACACCGCATCAACGACGGATATGCACCCGGCAGCACTCCGCAGGAGGCCATCTTCCACTCGAAAGACCGCATGATGGGCATCTCGTGGTATCAGAGTGCCACGCTCTTCGAGGGCAACCGTCTGACGGTGGGCATCGACTACCAGCACTTCGGCGGAGAGACATGGGACAAGGTGATAGAGACCGGCGAAGAGATTCCCGACCTCGACAAGTCGATGGACGAAGTGGCGGGATACATCGACCTGCGTCAGGACATCCGCCCGTGGCTGACGCTCAATGCCGGGCTGCGCGTAGACCACCACTCACACACGGGCACCGAGCTGGTTCCGCAAGGCGGACTCGCCTTCCGCCTGCCCCGACAGTCGGAACTGCGCGCCATGGTGAGCAAAGGATTCCGCAACCCCACCATCCGCGAGCTCTACTTCCTGCCGCCCAAGAACGACGCACTGGAGGCCGAACGGCTGGTAAGCTACGAACTCTCGTTTGCCCAACGCCTTCTTGCCGACCGGCTCAACTACTCCGTCAGCCTGTTCTACATCAACGGCGACAACATCATCACCACCGTCCCCGTGGACGGACGCCCGCGCTTCATGAACACCGGCGAGATAGAGAACTGGGGAGCAGAAGCACAAGTCTCCTACCGCCTCTCTGCCCGTTGGAGCTTCAATGCCAACTACAGCTGGCTGCACATGGAACAGCCCGTCATCTCGTCGCCCGAGCACAAGCTCTACGCCGGAGCCGACTACCGCCACGGACGCTGGACGCTATCGACCGGCATACAGTTTGTGGACAACCTCTACACCACCGTAGGCAAGGATGCCCAGACGGAGACCTTCACCCTGTGGAACATGCAGGCGGGATACCGCTTCAACCGCTTCATCCACCTCTTTGCCAAAGGAGAGAACCTGCTGGCACAACGCTACGAGACGATGGCCGGATACCCCATGCCGCGCGCCACGTTCATGGGAGGCATCAGGCTGAGCCTGTAACGGATACCACCTCTCACCCATACAGACAAAGGGCTGCACCCTCTCGATAAGGATGCAGCCCTTTGTCATACTCTACGCTTCCGACAGAAGCACGGATCAGACAATCGGATCGGGCGACTCGCCATCATCATCTCCGCCCGGGATGATGGGGTCGGGAGATTCGCCGCCACCGTCACCGCCCGAAGGGACTCCCGAAGCGCTGGATCCCGAGCCTGCTATATCAGCATATACCCCCACCGTACCGTTCACATCGTCGATAAAGGTATTGATCTCCTCCGTCGGCTGGACAATGGCATACGCATTCACCATCTGTACAATCTGCTCGTAGAGGCTGTTTGCCTGCCCCGTCACGTCGTCCGACTTCATATCACCCAGCTCCTGCTGCTTGTTCATCTCTTTCCCCTTACTCTCCAGCGCCTCGGCGAAAGCCTCGTTTGCCTCGCGCAGAGCTTCCACTTCGGCATCCAGCCCGAGCGCAGTCACGGCAGCTGTATTGGCTTCGGCCGACAACACCTCCAGCATTCCCTTTACTTCTGCCGTCTCCTTGCTATATTCGTGCTGACCGATGCCGCGATAGGTAGTAAGCTGCGGATACAGCAGCCTTGCGGCATTCCGCTTCTCGCTCACCGGCGAAGTCCGATAAGCATTGACCACGCTATTGATAACCCCCACAGCATTGTCGCGCACCTTGTCGGTGTCGGCAAGATTGGCAGTTGCAATGAACGAACGTTGGCGGTTGACTATGGAAGAGAGTGTATCCAATGCCTTTTTATAAGCAGGTTCCAGCGTCTCAATGTGAAGTTTGGCAGGCGTAGCCTTCTGGATGTACTTGTAAATCGTGTCGTGGAATAATTTGCAAGAGCCGATAGTCATCTTGCTCATTGCGAATGTACGAATCTGTTTTACCATGATGAAAAAATTTAAGAACGTTAATACTGACAGTTAATTATAGCCCTATTTCTGATTGTTTTCCCAGCCCAACCGGTCGGGCGAGTCACCCAAGGGCTCCGGAAGCGTGCCCAACCGGTCAGACAAGCCGCCGGAGAGCTACGGAGACATCCCCAACCGGTCGGGCAAGCCACCCAAGGGCTCCGGAAGTGTGCCCAACCGGTCAGGCAAACCGCCGGAGAGCTACGGAGGCATCCCCAACCGGTCGGGCTGCTTCGACGGTAAAGATAATAAAATAAACCGGAATGTCGGCAGAATCTCCAAAATAAAAAGAATAAAAGACAAAATTCCACCAGTTTCCAACCATCACCATTCCGTGAGGAATGACACAGACGGACATATGTGCCGAAAAGCCCCCGAAACGTTTTGCGTTGCAGCCAATTTACACTATCTTTGCCCGCAGTAAACGAAACATATCAATCAATATAGCGATAAACTTATGATTTCTTTCTACAGAACTCCTCAGAAAAGCGTGATAGCCGTAGAATCGGCAAACGCCATCGCACAGGCAGACAGCGAAAAGCTCTGCTGGCTTTTTGGAGAAGCCAAACCCGAAAGTGAAGACCAACTGACCGGCTGCTTCGTCGGTCCCCGCAAGGAGATGATCACCCCGTGGAGCACCAATGCCGTAGAAATCACCCAGAACATGGGCATCGAAGGCATCCTCCGCATCGAAGAGTACTTCCCCGTGAAGGACGAGAACGCCGACTACGACCCCATGCTGCAACGCATGTACAAGGGACTCGACCAACAGGTGTTCACCACCAACCGTCAGCCCGAACCCATCGTCTACATCGACGACCTCGAGGCATACAACGAACAGGAGGGACTGGCACTGTCGAAAGAAGAGATGGATTATCTGAAAAAGGTAGAAGCCGACCTCGGACGCAAGCTGACAGACTCTGAAGTATTCGGCTTCGCACAGATCAACTCCGAACACTGCCGCCACAAAATCTTCGGCGGAACATTCATCATCGACGGCGTAGAACAGGAATCCTCCCTCTTCCAGATGATCAAGAAGACCACACAGGAGAATCCCAACAAAATCATATCCGCCTACAAGGACAACGTGGCCTTCGCCGAAGGACCAGTCATCGAGCAGTTCGCTCCCGCCGACCACTCCAAACCCGACTATTTCCAGATAAAAGACATAAAGAGCGTCATCTCGCTGAAGGCCGAGACACACAACTTCCCCACCACCGTAGAACCCTTCAACGGAGCCTCAACCGGAACCGGAGGCGAAATCCGCGACCGTATGGGCGGTGGAAAAGGCTCGTGGCCGATTGCCGGTACAGCCGTCTACATGACCTCTTATCCCCGCACCGACGAAGGCCGCACGTGGGAAGAACTGCTGCCCGTACGCAAGTGGCTCTACCAGACTCCGGAACAGATACTCATCAAGGCATCCAACGGAGCCAGCGACTTCGGTAACAAGTTCGGACAGCCGCTTATCTGCGGTTCGGTGCTGACATTCGAACATCAGGAAGCCAAAGACGAACCACTCTACGGCTACGACAAGGTAATCATGCTTGCCGGCGGTGTAGGCTACGGCACACAGCGCGACTGCCTCAAGGGCACCCCCGAAGCAGGCAACAAGGTGGTAGTGATGGGTGGCGACAACTACCGCATCGGACTGGGTGGAGGCTCAGTATCCTCCGTCGACACAGGCCGATACAGCAGCGGCATCGAGCTGAACGCCGTCCAGCGTGCCAACGCCGAGATGCAGAAGCGTGCCTACAACGTGGTACGTGCCCTCTGCGAAGAAGAGACCAACCCGGTAGTATCCATCCACGACCACGGATCGGCCGGTCACGTCAACTGTCTGTCGGAACTTGTAGAAGAGTGTGGCGGACTGATTGACATGAGCAAACTCCCCATCGGCGACAAGACACTCTCGGCCAAGGAAATCATCGCCAACGAGAGTCAGGAACGCATGGGATTGCTCATCAAGGAAGAAGCCATCGAACACGTACGCAAGATTGCCGAACGCGAACGCGCTCCGATGTACGTGGTAGGTGAAACCACCGGCGACCACCGCTTCGCCTTCCAGCAGGCAGACGGTGTACGTCCGTTCGACCTTGCCGTCGACCAGATGTTCGGCTCTTCACCCAAGACATACATGGTAGACAAGACCGTAGAACACCACTACTCAATGCCCCAATACGAACTGTCGAAGCTGCACGAATACCTGACCAACGTGCTTCAGCTGGAGGCTGTAGCCTGCAAGGACTGGCTGACCAACAAGGTAGACCGCTCCGTAACAGGAAAGATTGCACGCCAGCAGTGTCAGGGCGAGCTCCAATTGCCGTTGAGCGACTGCGGTGTGGTAGCTCTCGACTATCGCGGCGAAAAAGGTATCGCCACTTCACTGGGACACGCTCCACAAGCTGCACTTGCCGATCCGGCTGCCGGCTCCGTGCTCTCTGTCAGCGAAGCACTGACCAACCTTGTATGGGCTCCGCTTGCCGACGGACTGGACAGCGTATCACTCTCAGCCAACTGGATGTGGCCATGCCGTTCGCAGGAAGGAGAGGATGCCCGCCTCTATACAGCCGTTAAGGCTCTGAGTGACTTCTGCTGTGCACTGCAGATCAACGTTCCTACCGGAAAAGACTCGCTGTCTATGACACAGAAATATCCGAACGGCGAGAAGGTTATCTCTCCGGGAACAGTCATCGTTTCTGCTGGCGGCGAAGTATCCGACGTAAAGAAAGTGGTATCACCCGTACTGGTCAACAACGAAAAGACAACGCTTTATCATATCGATTTCAGCTTCGACCAGTTGAAACTGGGAGGCTCGGCCTTTGCCCAGTCGCTTGGCAAGGTGGGAAGCGAAGTTCCTACAGTGCAGGATCCGGAATATTTCCGCGATGCATTCCTTGCCATACAGACACTTGTCAACAAAGGACTGATTCTTGCCGGACACGACATCTCTGCCGGAGGACTTATCACCACACTGCTTGAGATGTGCTTCTCTAACGTGGAAGGTGGTCTGGAAATCAATCTCGACAAGATGAAGGAGAAAGACCTCATCAAGATTCTGTTTGCCGAGAATCCGGGTGTAGTAATCCAAGTCAGCGACAAGCACAAAGAAGAGGTGAAGAAGATATTGGAAGATGCAGGTGTAGGCTACATCAAGCTGGGTAAACCTACCGACGAGCGCCACATCCTCGTAACGAAGGACGACGCAACCTACCAGTTCGGCATCGACTACATGCGCGATGTATGGTACTCTACCTCCTACCTGCTCGACCGCCGTCAGTCTATGAACGGTTGTGCCAAGAAGCGTTTCGAGAATTACAAGATGCAGCCGGTTGAGTTTGCCTTCATGCCCGAATTCAAAGGCAAGTTCTCACAATACGGCATTACTCCCGACCGACGTACACCAAGCGGCGTGCGTGCTGCCATCATCCGCGAGAAAGGAACAAACGGCGAGCGCGAAATGGCATACTCACTCTATCTTGCCGGCTTCGATGTGAAAGACGTCACTATGACCGACCTTATCAGTGGACGTGAGACACTGGAAGACGTAAACATGATTGTCTTCTGTGGAGGTTTCTCCAACTCCGACGTATTGGGATCGGCTAAAGGATGGGCAGGTGCCTTCCTGTTCAACCCAAAAGCCAAAGAAGCATTGGATAAATACTATGCACGTCAAGATACCCTGTCACTCGGAGTCTGCAACGGTTGCCAGCTGATGATGGAACTCGATCTGATCAATCCGGAATATAAGAAAAAGGGCAAGATGCTGCACAACGACTCACACAAGTTCGAATCACGGTTCTTAGGAGTAACCATTCCTACCAACCGTAGCGTGATGTTCGGTTCGCTGAGCGGCAGCAAGCTGGGTATTTGGGTTGCCCACGGCGAAGGAAAGTTCTCATTGCCTTACGAAGAAGACAAATACAACATCGTTGCCAAGTACAGCTATGATGAGTATCCGGGCAATCCGAACGGCTCTGATTATTCTACCGCAGCAGTTGCCAGTGCAGACGGTCGTCACTTGGCCATCATGCCTCACCTCGAACGTGCCATCTTCCCATGGCAGAACGGCTGCTATCCTGCCGACCGTGTCAATAGTGATCAGGTGACTCCATGGATCGAAGCCTTTGTCAATGCACGCAAATGGATTGAAGAAAAGACCAAATAAGTATTTTCATTGATACTTTTCTCAAATACAAAGTAAATTCTTCCCTCGAGGTCAAACGACTTCGGGGGATTTTTTTACTACTCCTCCCACTGAGAAATATCCCTCTACTTTCCAGTCTGTCAGCTAACCTTTCCCAACAGATTGGATAACCTTTGCCAATACGAGCCGTAACCTTTCCCAACATGTCAGCTAACCTTTCCCAACAAAAGCACTCCTTTATTGTAAGCAAAGCGATGCTTTATATCAAGAAAAACAATGTATTGCAGCTATTCTACCCTAAGAAAATATTTTATTTCTTTTGTTTTATCAAAATACTTTCTAATTTTGTGAGTCTTTCTCTCTCAAGAAATGCGACTACAACCTTTAAAATCATTACTTACATGAGAAGATGGCTTTTTATTATTATACTATTTGCTCCGATTCTTTGCATTGCACAAACATACAGATATTTGGGAGTAGAAGACGGACTGAGCAACCGGCAAGTCTATTGTATTCAAAAAGACAAGACAGGTTACATGTGGTTTCTTACCCACGAAGGCATTGACCGCTACAATGGCAAAGACTTCAAGCCCTATAAGCTGAAAGACAACGGAATAGAAGTCAACTCACGCTTAAATCTGAATTGGCTCTACATTGATTCGGCAGGAGTATTATGGGAAGTAGGCAAAAAAGGAAGTATCTTCAAATACAATCAGACATACGATAAATTTGAATGTGTATACAAACTTCCAGAAAGCAACAACAGTACCAATTCTTCTACTCCGGTCAGTTTTGGATGGATTGATAGAAATAATCACATCTGGCTTTGTAATGATGAAACAATTATCCTATATAACACTCATACTCAGCAGGTACATCCTATAAAGAATCAATTGCATGAGGCAATCACAGCTATTGAACAGATCAATGAAAATCAGTTTTTCATCGGAACAGAAACAGGAATTCACCAAGCCCGACTGGGGAATAATACACTGGATATTATTCCTTGTGAAGCATTAGACAAGCTTCATCTACAAGTAAATGATCTTTACTTTGACACATCACTTGGGAAACTATTCATAGGCACTTTCCAACGAGGAATCGCAATCTACGACACGACGAAAAGAACAACAGTCAAGCCATCATACAGTCTGTCGGATATCAGTATCTCGCGTATAAAGCCTCTAAACAGGAAAGAGCTTCTGATAGCAACAGACGGAGGAGGTGTGTACAAGATGAATGCCGAGAATTATGATACTACGCCTTATATTATTGCCGACTACAACAGCAATAATGGCATGAACGGGAACAGTATCAATGACATCTATATCGACGAAGAAAACAGAATATGGATGGCAAATCATCCGATAGGAATCACCATTCAGGATAATCGTTATTCTGACTATAAATGGATCAAACATTCTATTGGGAATCAGCAATCATTGGTCAATGACCAGGTAAATGCAATTATTGAAGATAGCGAAGGAGACTTATGGTTTGGAACAAATAATGGAATCAGTCTGTTAAACTCCAAGACCGGCAAATGGACTTCTTTTTTAAGTTCATTTGGAGACACCCACAACAACAGGAACCATACATTTCTAAAACTGTGTGAAGTAAAACCCGGTATTATATGGGCAGGAGGTTATTCATCTGGCATTTATGAAATCAACAAGAAAACTCTACAGAGTGAATACTTCACTCCTCTTAAATACACTGATGAGGACATAAAACCAGACAAATACATACGAGACATCTTTAAAGATTCATCCGGATATATATGGGTGGGAGGATATTATAATCTGAAGTATTTTGATATGAATACACAAGAAGTTAGACTTTATCCCGGGCTCAATTCCATTACCACCATTGCTGAAAAGAATGAAAAAGAGATGTGGATAGGAAGTGCCAACGGATTATACCTTTTGGATAAAAAGTCCGGAAAGTTCGAACAGCTTCATCTACCCGTAGAATCTATCTACATCTATTCCCTGTATCAAGCTCAAAATGGACTGCTATACATAGGCACAGGTGGTTCTGGACTACTAGTATATAATCCTAATACAAAAGAATTTACCCACTACTATACAGAAAATTCGGCATTAATATCCAACAATATCTACACCATCCTGTCAGATAAAGACAAAAATATATTGTTGGCTACCGAAAATGGGCTTGCCAGTTTTTATCCCCAAAGCAATACCTTCCATAACTGGACAAAAGAGATGGGACTTATGACAACCCATTTCAATGCCCTATCGGGTACACTACGTAAAAACAACTATTTCATACTGGGAAGCATTGACGGGGCTGTGGAATTTCACAAAGACATGAAACTTCCACAAAAATACACATCCAAAATGGTTTTAAGCGATTTCAAACTGTTCTACGAAACAGTTTATCCAGGGATGAAAGATTCTCCCCTACGAATGGATATTGACAAGACTAAGGAGTTAAAGCTAAAATATAATCAAAACATCTTCTCACTGATGGTGTCATCCATCAATTACGATTATCCCTCCAATATACTGTACTCATGGAAACTTGAAGGATTCTACGAAGAATGGAGTACTCCTGGCACAGAAAATATCATTCGATATACCAATCTGGCTCCCGGGAAATATACACTTCGAATCCGTGCCGTATCCAATGAAGACAAAAGAATCATATTAGGAGAGAGAAGTATGGACATTATTGTTGCAAAACCATTCTGGCTATCCATTTGGGCATTATTACTCTACATAACACTAGGCATTTTTATCTTTACAATAGGACTGCGAATATTAATTCTAAAAAAACAACGGAAAATTTCAGAAGATAAGATACAATTCTTCATCAACACTGCCCATGACATACGTACACCGCTTACGCTTATAAAAGCACCCTTAGAAGATGTAGCCGAAAATGAGTCACTTACTAAAGAAGGAAGTGATAATATTGATACAGCCCTAAGAAATGTAAATGCACTACTCCAGCTGATTACGAACCTGATCAATTTCGAAAAAACAGATGTTTACACCTCAGAACTCTATATTTCAGAGCATGAATTGAGTGCTTTTATGAACGATATCTTCAAATCGTTTCAACCATATGCAAAAGCTAAAAACATTACATTCACATATGAAAGCAATTTCCGTTACCTGAACGTATGGTTCGACGAAGAAAAAATGGAATCAATCCTGAAAAATATTATTTCAAATGCTATCAAATACACTCCAGACAATGGTAGTGTCGCAATATGCGTCACAACAAGTAATGACTATTGGCAAGTAGAAGTAAAAGACACAGGAATAGGAATTCCGGATAAAGAACAGAAAAACCTGTTCAAACTTCATTTCCGAGGCAGTAATACAATTAATTCTAAAATAACAGGAAGTGGAATAGGACTGATGCTGGTTTGGAAACTAGTCCGACTGCATAAAGGAAAAATCAAGGTATCGAGCACAGAAAACCAAGGTACTTCCATCCGGATATCTTTCCCAAAAGAAAATAAAGGATTAAGAAAGCATTTAAATAGTCCAAATTGGGAAATAGAAAGTAAAGAACAGACAATTATCACAGAACAACGCAACAAAGAGACAATAAAAAAAGAGTTCAACCCACACCATCAACGAATTCTAGTTGTAGAAGACAATGATGAATTACGTAATTATCTGTTACAGACATTATCTAATGAGTATAATGTGCAGACATGCTCCAACGGGAAAGAAGCTCTGGTTATCATACCAGAATATAAGCCAGAATTGGTAATTTCAGATATCATGATGCCAGAAATGCGTGGAGACGAATTATGTACAGCAATAAAAAATAATATTGAGATTTCACACATTCCGGTCATATTATTAACAGCCTTAAGTAATGAAAAAGAAATCTTATCAAGTCTTCAGACTGGTGCAGATGAATACATCAGCAAACCATTCAATATTAGTATATTAAAAGCGACTATCGCCAATTTATTAAAGAACCGCGCTCTATTACGTCAGAAATATGCCAATCTGGAATTGGACACCAAAGGTAGAGAAAAAGAGTGCATAAATTGTTCACAAGATATAGACTGGAAGTTCATTGCTACCGTACGAAAACAAGTAGAAGATAATATTGACAATCCTGCACTAACTGTAGATTTACTCTGTGCTCTCGTCGGCATGAGCCGAACAAGTTTTTACAATAAATTAAGAGCACTGACAGACCAGGCCCCAGCAGACTATATACGGTTAATTCGCCTAAAAAGAGCTGCGGAACTATTAAGAAGTGACAATTACAGTATCACTGAAATTGCAGAAATGACGGGATTCAATGACGCTAAATATTTTCGTGAAGTATTTAAGAAACATTTTAAAATGAGCCCAAGTCAATATGGTAAAGAGAATAAGAAACATGAAAGAAAAGGAGATTTAAAAGAATGAATATTTATATTGAATCATTTAGCATATTTTTCAAGATCGGAGCCTTTACCATTGGAGGTGGTTATGCAATGGTACCGTTAATAGAAAACGAAATTGTAACCAAACGTCAATGGATATCTCGGGAAGAATTTGTCGATTTACTTGCCATATCCCAATCTGCTCCGGGAATCTTAGCAGTCAATATCTCCATTTTCATTGGATATAAACTGAGAGGAATACGAGGAAGCATTGTAAACGTATTAGGAACAGTACTTCCTTCGTTTATTATCATATTGGCTATAGCTTTATTCTTTCATACATTTAAAGACAATGCAACAATTGAACGTATATTCAAAGGAATCCGCCCTGCTGTAGTGGCATTAATTGCCGCCCCTACATTCAGCATGGCTAAATCTGCTAAAATTAATCGCTACAATTTATGGATACCCATTGTTTCAGCATTACTTATTTGGTTATTAGGATTCTCTCCTATCTGGATTATTATCGCTGCTGGAGCAGGAGGATTTGTATGGGGTAAAATTAAAAAAGAGAAAAATAAAAAGGAAGAATTGACATCTGGAAAAAACAGATAAAATTAGAGAATTCTCTCTGTCAAATCGCCTATGTTACATAATTAAAAACAAAAGTATTTGCAATGATCTATTTACAACTATTTTATACATTTTTTAAAATTGGTTTATTTGGGTTTGGAGGAGGATATGCAATGCTATCAATGATTCAAGGGGAAGTTGTAACACGCCATGAATGGATTAGCCCTCAAGAATTTACGGATATTGTAGCCATTAGCCAAATGACTCCAGGACCTATCGGAATCAATGCTGCTACATATGTAGGATTTACTTCTACAGGAACTATATGGGGATCTGTTATAGCTACTTTTGCTGTAGTACTTCCCTCCTTTATATTAATGCTGACTATCAGTAAATTCTTCCTCAAATATCAAAAAAATCCTGTCGTAGAATCTATCTTCAGCGGATTGCGTCCTGCGGTAGTGGGATTATTAGCTTCTGCCGCCCTAGTATTAATGAACACTGAAAACTTTGGGACACCAACAGACGATAGTTATTCATTCATTATCAGTCTTCTCATTTTTATTATTACCTTCATTGGAACGAAAAAGTACAAAATCAATCCTATACTGATGATTGTAATATGTGGTATAGTCGGCTGGATATTATATGAATAAAAAATAAAGAGTCTGATAAAGAATGTAGAATCTCAAAGTCATTCTACCTTTATCAGACTCTTTATTTTTACTATAATTTATAGTTTTATTTTTTTACTTACTGAACGTGACTCATTATGTAAACGGTCTAATGCAGTAACGACATAACGGTATTTTGTTTTCCCATCATTGTAAGGCAACTTATAGAAAGTGTTTCGAGTGACTGTTACAATATGTGAGGGATCATCAATATCAACCTTCTCATCCGAACGAAAACGATAAACTACATATTGTACAGCCTTATCCATCTCTGTTTTAGCTTTCGGAGCAGTCCAAAAAAGAATATATCCATCTTCTGTCCACACACCCTTAACTTTTCTCACCTTACCAGGTGCCTTATTGTCAATAAAATCAAAGACAGGAGGCAACGCCGGATATCTATGATATTCTTTCATCAGTGCATCTCGATATAGCCCCACATTATTTGTCACTGCAGACGCATACCATTGGCAACTTCCTTGAATTGTCTGATAATTACGCTGCCAAGCCATTTTACGAGGTAATTGATTAATAGATGAATTTTGAGGATCGGCATGTTGTATCGTATTCATCACTGACTGACCAATAAAAATCGGACGTCCTTCAGAATGTTTTGCCCACCAATCTACCAATGTAGCATAATCTGCTGCCTTATGACCTATCTCCCAATATATCTGGGGTATATTATAATCAATCCACCCCTCACGAGCCCAAAGCAAAACATCGGCATATAAATCATCATAGTTTTGTAAACCATTGGTACGACTTCCTAATGGATCAGATGATTGATTACGATAGATACCAAATGGACTAATTCCAAACTTCACCCATGGTTTAATAGAACGGACTGTCTCGTGTAATTTCTTGATCAATATATTAACATTACTTCTTCTCCAATCATCTTTGTTACTGAATCCTCCTCCATAACGTGCGAAACTTTCATCATCAGGGAAATCAATACCATTTACAGGATAAGGATAGAAATAGTCATCCATATGAATCGCATCCACATCATAGCGCGAAACAATATCAGCTACAATCTTACAGATGTATTCACGACTTTCCGGAAGTGCAGGATCAAAATACAACTGATTATTATAAGTAACAAACCATTCAGGATGTTCGTGATAAATATGAGTAGGCGCTAGCTGAACATTTAGTGAAGTCTTTACACGATATGGATTAATCCATGCATGAAATTCCATTCCTCGTTTATGGCATTCATTAATCATAAACAACATCGGATCCCAAAGCGGAGAAGGTGCTTTCCCTTGTGTTCCTGTCAAAAAACGGCTCCATGGCTCATATCCTGATGCATATAAAGCATCCGCTTCAGGACGTACTTGAAAAATAATTGCATTAATTCCTGCTTCCTGAAGTGAATTTAATTGTCCCACTAGTGTCTGTTTCATCTGATCAGGAGCCATTCCCTTAAACTGTCCATTGACCGCCTGTATCCAGGCTCCACGAAACTCCCGTTTAGGATATTTTGTATCTACAACCTGTCCTGTTGCATTGATACAAATCAGCATAAACAACAAAAAAAATAAATGATTCTTCTGATTCATACAATCTTAATTCATATAAAATTACGAGGCAAATGTACAATAATAAAATGAGGTATCCTATAGACTCTTACCATGATGATCTGCAAAACGTATGAATACCTGAGAAAGCCCTCCTTCCTGACCTTGCAAACGAACGAAATGAAATTCCCGATGCATAGGCATATCTTTAATTTCTACTACTCGAAAATCACCAGCAAGCAATTCTTTACGTACAGATCGAACAGAGACAATGCCCATACAATCTGTATGCTCCAAAAAAAGTTTAATACTTTCTGTACTTCCTAAATACATCTGTACATTTAAAGAAGAAAGTTTCAAATTATGAAAAGACAATGCACGTTCAAAAACGTCTAACGTACCCGAACCTCTCTCACGCAAAACCAATGGAATATTCACCAAATCACATGGAGTAATTTCATCCTGATTTATCAGCTTATTTTTGCTATGTACAATTGCAACCAATTCATCTTGTAAAAATGGAATATATTTCAAATTAGGTAACCGAAAAATACCCTCTACCAGTCCTAAATCAATACGATGTTCCTGAAGAGCTCTTTCTATTTCACGAGAGTTACTATTAAATAATGAAAGATTTATCTGTGGAAAACGAGAGATAAAATTTGCCAGCAAAGGAGGAAGTACATACTGAGCAATAGTGGTACTTGCTCCTAAACGCAACTCTCCAATATACTCATCATGCAACAAATGCATTTCATAATCCAAACATTTATAGTCATCTAGAATCTTTTCACAATGTTTTAACAATAAATTCCCAGCATCTGTCAATAAAATACGGTTACCTTGACGATCAAAAAGGCGTACCTGATAAAGATTCTCTAATTCTTGGATATGCTTAGTTATGGCAGGTTGACTGATAAATAATTCCTGAGAAGCTTTTGTAAAACTCAGATTTTTTGCTACACACTGGAAAACCTTTAACCGAAAATCAGACATACTAAAGAATCTATAAATTTCAGATTTTCATTATTATGACAGATAAACTAAAGCTCATCAGACTTAATACCTAAAGCATGCATCACAGGAAAAGCTAACATATCCCAACGATACTTCACAGGAATATTAGGTTCATTCATTCGAAATTGAAAGATTTCTTTATCCTCCGAATCATTAAGAACCTTTATAACCTTTTCTTCATATTCCTCAACAAAAGGGATAATTACCACTTTCTTTACATCCTTTGAATTCAGAACTATAGATAACAATTCTATAAACAAATCACCTCGTGATACCATTTCCTCAGAAGTTATGCTAGAAAATAAACATTCTCCACATATACTTTGAAAAGCAACACCATCTAATTCTTTCACTAAATCTGCAGGAATACAATTAAGTAAGCGTGAAGATAACTTATCATAAACCATCAATACATGTATACTATTTTCACCTTCCTTCAGACCTGCATCCAATAGTAAACAAGTAATCAATACCGACAAATCTATTTTACATAATGGGCGCTGAAGTGATTCTTCAAAATATGCCTTTACATCCCTAATCACAAAATTAAGAAAAGCCGAATCTATTAGAACTACAGTTTCCGAAAACTTAATCTCCGAAGTATTTTCCATATGTCCCACTATAAATTAATTGAACCTTCTATTTTCTCTTAAACTTAATTAGTGGGTAAAGATACTATAATAGTTCTATCTTATTATCTCATTCACCTATTTTTCTCACATGAATCATGCAATTTTGTCAAAAGCGAGTAGCCAAATAGCGCCATTTTGTCTACACTCCAAACAATTTAGCTGAAAAAATGTCAGTTTTAATGCTTGGCAAATCTTTTGAATAACTTATAGCGTCAACAAGAGATGAAAAAGAAAGGAGAACAAATATATGAACTTTAGTAACTTTACTATTAAATCGCAAGAAGCTGTACAAGAAGCAGTCAACTCGGTACAAACTCGAGGGCAACAAGCAATAGAAACAGCTCACATTTTGCAAGGAATAATGAAAGTTGGAGAAAATATAACCAACTTCCTTTTCCAGAAATTAGGAATAAATGGACAACAGATCCGTCTAATGTTAGATAAGCAAATAAATTCGTACCCGAAAGTTTCAGGAGGAGAACCTTATTTAAGTAGAGAAGCAAATGAAGTATTACAGAAAGCGACGCAATATTCCAAAGAAATGGGTGATGAATTCGTTTCATTAGAACATATTCTGTTAGCACTTCTTACGGTAAAGAGTACAGTCTCTACTATCTTAAAAGATGCAGGCATGACAGAGAACGAACTTCGGAACGCTATTAATGAACTTCGAAAGGGTGAGAAAGTAACCTCACAATCCAGTGAAGATACTTATCAAGCATTGGAAAAATATGCTATTAACCTAAATGAAGCAGCACGAAGTGGAAAGCTTGATCCTGTCATAGGACGTGATGAAGAAATACGACGAGTACTTCAGATATTAAGCCGCCGTACCAAAAACAATCCGATTCTGATAGGAGAACCAGGAACTGGTAAAACTGCTATTGTAGAAGGATTAGCACATCGTATTCTAAGAGGTGATGTACCTGAAAATCTAAAGAATAAACAGGTATATTCATTAGACATGGGAGCATTGGTGGCTGGAGCTAAATACAAAGGAGAATTTGAGGAACGATTAAAATCTGTAGTCAACGAAGTCAAAAAATCAGAAGGAAATATTATTCTGTTTATTGATGAAATACATACATTGGTTGGCGCTGGAAAAAGTGAAGGTGCAATGGATGCAGCTAACATTCTGAAACCAGCCTTGGCACGAGGTGAACTTCGTTCTATCGGTGCAACTACATTAGATGAGTATCAAAAATACTTTGAAAAAGATAAGGCATTGGAACGCCGTTTTCAAATTGTACAAGTAGATGAACCAGACAATCTTAGTACAATTTCCATTTTACGTGGACTAAAAGAGCGTTACGAAAATCATCATCATGTACGTATCAAAGACGATGCCATCATCGCTGCTGTAGAATTAAGTAGTCGTTACATTACTGACCGTTTCTTACCAGACAAAGCTATCGATCTAATGGACGAAGCAGCTGCCAAATTACGAATGGAAGTAGATTCTGTACCAGAGGAATTGGATGAAATTTCGCGTAAAATCAAACAGTTGGAAATAGAACGCGAAGCCATCAAGCGTGAAAACGATCAGCCTAAACTAGAAATGATAGGTAAAGAGCTAGCTGAACTTAAAGAACAAGAAAAATCGTACAAAGCGAAATGGCAAAGTGAGAAAAAACTGATGGATAAAATCCAGCAGAATAAAGTTCAAATAGAAACACTGAAATTCGAAGCAGAAAAGGCTGAGCGTGAAGGCGATTATGGTAAAGTCGCAGAAATTCGTTATGGAAAACTTCAAGCTTTAAATAAGGAGATTGAGGAAACTCAACAGAAACTACATGAAATGCAAGGAGACAAGGCTATGATTAAAGAAGAAGTAGATGCCGAAGATATCGCAGATGTAGTTTCTCGATGGACAGGAATTCCAGTAAGTAAAATGATGCAAAGTGAAAAAGATAAATTGTTACATCTAGAAGAAGAACTCCACAAGCGAGTAATCGGTCAGGACGAAGCAATCCAAGCCGTTGCTGATGCAGTAAGACGTAGTCGCGCCGGATTGCAAGATCCTAAACGTCCTATAGGATCGTTCATTTTTCTAGGCACAACAGGTGTAGGTAAAACAGAATTAGCTAAAGCTCTTGCAGAGTTTTTGTTCGACGATGAAACAATGATGACACGTATCGACATGAGTGAATATCAGGAGAAACATAGCGTGTCTCGATTAGTAGGAGCACCTCCGGGATATGTCGGATATGATGAAGGCGGACAGTTGACAGAAGCCATTCGACGGAAGCCTTACTCAGTTGTTTTGTTTGATGAGATTGAAAAAGCTCACCCAGATGTATTCAACATCCTATTACAAGTGCTAGATGACGGTCGTCTGACAGATAATAAAGGAAGGGTGGTCAACTTTAAAAATACCATCATCATTATGACATCTAACATGGGAAGTAGCTATATACAAAGCCAAATGGAGAAGATGAACGGAACAAACAAGGAAGCCGTAATCGATGAAACTAAAAAAGAGGTAATGAACATGTTAAAGAAGACAATCCGGCCAGAGTTCTTGAACCGTATTGACGAGACTATTATGTTCCTGCCTCTGACAGAATCAGAGATTAAACAAATTGTCCTCTTACAAATTAAGGGAGTACAAAAAATGCTTTCTGAAAATGGTGTAGAACTTCATATGAGTGATGCCGCAATCAACTTTCTAGCTAAAGTAGGATATGATCCGGAATTTGGCGCACGTCCTGTAAAAAGGGCTATCCAACGCTATCTTCTAAACGATTTATCAAAAAAATTGTTGTCACAGGAAGTTGATCGAAGCAAAATAATTCATGTAGACGTTTCTGAAGATGGATTAATATTTAAGAACTAAATAAAGTTATAAAGATACTCAAATGTTATTTACTCGGGTTTACGCAATCCAACGTATTCCCGAGTTTTTTATTGACACTGTCCAAAATTTTTTTGTAATACAACAAAGTAAATTTGATCAATTACTCATAAATGTACTCCACATCCGATTTTTTAAAACGAATAATGCGAGTATCTTTAGTTCCAGCTCCATTAACAACAGAATAAAGCCCTCTCATACTACCTGTAAAATACCATCCCTCACCTTTTGGAGAATAAACCGTAAATAACATGTTATTATAATGTCCATGATAAATTCCATCGTTATTCCATTGTGCAGATGCTCCATACCAAACAATCGGTTCATAGTCTATATGATCATTGTTGTACATAGAAATATAAATCAAATCATTTAGCTCGACAGTACCAATCTTTACATCATTTCGACGACGCTGTCGCCGTTGGATTGTTGTATCTCCATTCCATGATGTTTTATGTGAACCATCCCACATCAGCCATATAGTACCACTTATTGAACTAAAGATACGATTATATTCTTCCATTGATGGAATCTCATAGCCATCAGGCGCTAAGAGTCTCGGATCTAACTTATTCATATGTATACTGGTATTATGATCATATCCGTCCAATTTAGCAACACCATTATCATCAATCACTTGTAGTCCCAATCCACTATCACCTTGATACTCCCACTTCCAAAGCTCAAAAAACTCTTCCGGAGTACAAGTCTGTAAATAATCAAACAGGGTCTTTCCAACCTTCACTGCTGGATCATCTGAAGACAATACCTGATCATTGAAATCTTTGACATTCCCTTTAGCATTATATTTACACCACCATACTCCATTGAAATAAGTTACAGGCAATCCCCAATTTCGACGTACCACCGTATATTCTTCCCGGCCACTTCCATCAATTTTATTAGATATAATCAATTTTGCTTCCTGTCTACGTCCATTAGCCGTTGTATCGTTTGGCTTCCATCCTGCTATTACACGAATCCTATTCGGATTTCCTCCTTGTGGAAGCAATTTGATCCATTCATCTTCACCTGCTTCATACTCTACTGACAATTCTTTAGAAACAGGTAAAACAAACACTCCTAATTCATTATCAATATAACGTTCAAAATCGCAAACATCACTATTCTGAAACTGTAACATTCCTTCAAGTTTTGTAGGATTTTCTTGTAATGTAATAGTCAGACAATCTTCAGGATAAATTTCCTTCAATCCTTTACGTCGGAACTGCAATTTTACATTCTGTGTAGGAACTCCAATTCTCCATTTTTCCTTTACAATACGAAACAAATTACGATTAATTGAATTCGGATGATTAATAGGTTCAATTATTAACGGTATGGAAGAATCAGATAAACATTCCAGTTCATCATTACAATCTACAGCCAATATTGCATCAATTGATGTATAAGGAAATATTATTTTATCACCTTCTGGCATAACTGTTACCCCACTAGGAAATTCAGAATAAATCCGGTCTACCAAAATTTTACTGTCCCAATCAGGATGCAAATTAGAGGCGCCTCCATTCTCCCATTCCGCAACATCGACTTTTATTTCCGAAGAAGCCAAATCCTTACGTATCGTCAACGTATAAATAGTATTTCGCTTCAATACATCTGGTAAATCTACCTCTTGTACAAAAGTCCGATCTCCAATTACTAACTCCACTTCTACCTTCAAATCAGAATTTACCTGCTCATATACATACATAACTCCCAGTGAATCCTGTTGCAAAGAAGGCGAAAAATTAATTTCCATATCTTGTTTTACGGCTTTCTCAGGAGAAACTATTGGTTCTTTCTGAAACAAATAAGTTTGTAGATCCACATTTTTAAAAATAATTTTCTTTACTGCAACCTTATCCGACTTTAAAAGAAGATCAAACCGCACAACCCCTCTTTGCAAATTCATTTTCAAAGATGACCCTGTCTGTTCTCCAAGAGCAATAGCCCCAGTAGCAAAAGGAGTAACCACTCCTCTATCTGCAAAAACTGTCATATCCAACCATTCATCCTCAGTAATACCTTGATTCTTCAATGTTCGCAAATCTAATATATCAGCTGCATTAGCCAACATATAAAGACGTCCTGAAGAAGCATGAAGTTTTATATAGTACCCTGCCTCATTTTCAACTAAATCTGTATATACTTCAGACAAAACACCATTTTCAAACACACATGCTTGCATATTTTTTATATCATCTTCTCCTTTTAAAGAAGAACCATCTGTATTCAAATTACTTAAAGAAGTCTTTACAAACACCATTTCGTTTCCTACTATCATCTTCTGTCCCACATATTCTTCAACGCATGAAGTAAGCAACAAGAGTACTAGGATTCCTGTCCAATATGAATATTTCTTTATATACATTATGCTATTTTTAAGTATCAACATTCTTTAATCTATATACCCGAAAATGGTACAATCTCTGTATCACTGCCATTTTCCCAATCCTCCAGACTGACATCTACCCAAACATCAATCCAATCCTTACGTACCGTAATCGTATATACAGTATTTCGCTTCAAAGAAGTACTCAATGTCTGAACAATCTCTTTTCGTTTTCCATTAACCAACAAAGTAACAATTAACTGAATATTAGAATTTTCTTGTTCATATACATATAACACTCCAGAATGGTTTGTGCTTAAAGCCTCTATAAAATCAACTGTTATATTCTTCCAGGATACGTTTTCAGGTGACAACTTACCTCCATCTTGTGGAAAAAGATAAGCAGACTGAGCCACATTTGTCAATTCCAATTTTTCCACTAATATTTCTTCCAACGAATTTATTTTGAGATCAAAACGAGCAACTCCACGTTTCATTGTCAAAAGATAATTATTGTTTGAAGAAGATTCATCCATCGAAACAACTCCTGTAAAGAAATGAGTAGTCTTTTCATTACTAGGAGTTATTACAGTTTTCATCCATTCCGCCTCATTAACATTCTGATTCTTCATCTCGTATAAATCAATGATTCCCGCAGTATTTGCCAATAAGTACAATGTACCAGAACAATGTTCTAATTCCAGTTTATACCCTTTCTCTGTTTTTTCTAGATTATCAAATACATGTGTCATTTTACCGTTTTCAAAAAGGCAAGCTTTCATATCGGAAATTTCATTTTCTCCTTCAAGCATTTCCCCTGCTCCATCAAAAGTTGTAAAATTAGTAGTTACAACCGAAGTTTGAGTATTACCAGAGAATCTGTCATCAGAATCATTGGAACATGCAATTGTAAACACACTTCCCAATATCACCACAACAATGCTTAATTTCTTCATTTTCATACTACTTGTCTTGTTTAATTATTAAAATCATTCATAAATATACTCAACCGGAGTCTTTATACACCGTATTGTACGAGTTTTCTGCGCATTATGGTTAGCATATTTAAACCAATTTCCTCGACCATCCGCTCTTGAATATCCTTCCATCATCCAAGTAGAATTAGCGTTTCCATAAGTTGCTAACAAAATCATCATATTATATATTTTCTTATTTGCATCTGCTTGGTGTCCTAGGCCACATAAAATCCAATGATTTCCTTCATAACTAAAATCATAAAAAGTAACAGGCCCGTAATTCAAACCATTGAATGCAATTGTACGTTCAATGATTTTAAAATTAAGACGTTGTCCCAATTGATTATTAAATCCATCTTCTTTATAACCTAGATTACAATTATTTCCCCATGTAAAAAAGCGAAAATGATTATAATCCGGAATTTGATACCCCTCAGGTGCCATCATTGCAGCATCCATTGTTCCAAAATTATCAGTAGAATTAGAAAAACCTCTGTAATAAAATTCTGTTCCATCATGTGTCAATTCCAATCCTTGTTGATTTCCTGCTTGATACTGATCACCTAATATCCATAAGAACTCTTCATCCGAACACTTTTCTAAATAATCCCCTAAATTTTCATTACTTGCAGGATCATCACTTATTAAAATTTGATCTGAAAAATCCTTCACATTACCACGGAGGTTATATTTACACCACCATATACCATTCATATTCACTACAGGAAGCCCCCAATTACGGCGTTTAATAGTATAAACTTCGCGATGAGTACCATCTATATCTGAAACTATTAATTCTGCAATCTGCTCACGACCATCTGCCAAAGGATCATTTGGCTTCCAACCACCTAACAAACGACAAGTCCTATCATCTTCCCAATCCAATTTCATCCATTTAGCTTCTTGTTCATTGAACTTTAATTCCACTTCTTTCCCTTCTGGTAACATCATTTTTCCCAGTACGCCATCAACATATCCATCAAAATCACATTCACCATTTTCATCAAATTTGATGCGTCCTAATATTGTAACCGGATTAGGAGTAAATACTAATACAACTCTCCCTGTATATACAGACTGGCGACGTACATTCAAATACATATATTCTTGTGCACTTCCTGGCATTTTCTGTCTACTAGTAACATAAACTTTTGACACTTGATTCAGAGACCTACTGTTATGTACAGAAACATTTACCCCATCAATCCAACCATCTATAACAACTTCTGCATACTCTTCAGCCAACACTGCTAACTGAAAATCACTTTTCCAATAAGGTACAAACACTGTATCACATCGTTCATTTATAACAACTCCCTCAGACAGCTGAGAAGCAGCCGTATCTATTATACCTTTCAGCTGATTCTCTGATGACGAAGAAGAACCAACATCCCAATTCTCTGAAAGGACTTTCACTTGAATATCTGTTCCGTTTCCATACACCTTTAATGTATAAATTGAATTACGCTTTATTTCGGGCAACGTAGTCTTAAGTCGATGCCATGCCCCTTGAATATTCATTTGAATCTCAACTTCATATTTTGCTCCCTCTTGCTCACACACATAGAACAACATAGTCCTTCCATTTTCAAAGGGCTGTTTTCCAAAATCCTTCCACAAGTCTATAACTTCACCCTCCTTAACAGTAGCATTCATTTCACGTTCATTTACATAGCCATTAGGTGAAATACCCTTAATCAATATTTCATTGACTTGTACTCCCTCAAAAGAAGAATCTAAATCGATACGCGACACACTACGTTTCAAAATTACAGATAGTGATTTTTTCCCCTCATCCAACTCTGTTTTTCCTGCCATCACCCCCCCTCAGAAGTCATCTCATCAGACATGGCTTTTAATGACAAAAAATCATCCAATGTAGTAATACCTAATTTAAACCCAGCTTTTGCCACTATATCGGAAGCATTTGCTAGGAAATAAACTGTACCTCTCATCTGACTTGGTTGCAATCGAAAAGTTCCTGTTTCATCAGGTAGCAAATGATCATAACATTCTTCCAGTACTCCATCCTCAAAACGAAACCCTTGTATTATACTAATTTTTGATTCTATATGAGAAAATACATCGGATGTTTCTCCTGATATAGACAGACGAATGGTAGCCGTTCTCTCTAAAAATGAATTCTGCAAATTATCTTCAGATGTACATGCACACAGAAGAAACAGGCAAACACTCCATAAAAAGTTCTGATTTATTCTTACCATCATTTATTTCCTTTTTATTCAACAAATTAATAACAGTCCTTATTTGTATAAATAAGGATTACTAGAACTATTTAAATAAGAAGAGGCATTTACAGGAAGTTTATCCAAATTATTCACATAGAAATGATTCATCAATTCTTGTGCCCATGGACCATATGTAAATGAACTATTGTGCCCATATCCCATTACATGCCCCAACTCATGAAACATAATTTCACAAGAATAAGTATTCCAATAGTGCTGTAACCATGCTTGTTGATAAGCACCAAATGTACTACCTCCTCCCAATCCAATTACTCCATTTCCTGGATAGACTAATCCAACTTGCAAAGTACGTTCCTGTCTCATTTGTCGAAGTACCTTATCTACTTCTACCAATTTGCCATTATCATCATAAAGTCTATCTGCATTCTGTTTCAAAATTTCTTCATGTTCAGGCATATCAATCATATAAGTAAAATTAAGAAAAAGAGCTACTGATTCTCGACAGTGTACTGGCCTAATTCCCATCCAATTTCCGACAGGCCCTCCATCATTTCTATCTGGATTACCCCCATACAGTCCCCAATAAATATTCCATCCATGCTTTATTTCCTTGAGCTTATACCAATAATTGTCCGAAGATTCTATCTTAAATACAGCATTTTGTAATACGTCAACTGATTGTTTCGGAATTTCGATTATTTTACCTGATTCTGTCCGTGCCATAGAACTACGTTGTATCAACACAGTCTCTTCGTAAAAATCTGCAAATGCTGGAATAGAATCAAAATATGCCAAATCAATATACTCTCCACTAATCTCTGGGATATACGTTTTTACCAAAACATCTTTCAAACTACGGGGAGAATAAAAGCGAACATGCAATTTCCCTTCATTAGTAATTGAAACCTGTAAAGGACGAGCTGTATTAAATTTCCGTTGAGATTGATCAGTATAGATTTCCTTACGTTCATTATCTTGCAAGATTTTACTATAGTTTCCTTCTTTATATGCAGCTTGATTAAGAAACATAACAACAGATTTATCATCTGGATGATGTACGGAAGTTTCTATAGTATGAATCTGGTTTGAAATTACTTCTCCTTGATTAAATTCATAAACTTGCTGGAGTTGTTCTCTACGATAATTTTCTGTAGAAAGTGTTATTTCTCCACATAAAGGCATGCTATCAACGACTGGCAAAAAGAAATAGGAATATTGCTGATTCAAACTAATTATATCCATCTCTCCGTTGCTTTCACCTCCCCACTTACCATTTCCAGAAAGTTTCGTATAAAAACGGGCATTATTAAGTTGTACAGCTTTATCAATCACCGTATTACGAATGTACGGATTTTGATATTCAAATTCAAAATCAATCCGACTAATAATACGTTTCATCTTTACTTCTTGCTGATATATCGCAATCTCGCGATCACCATTTTCTGTCATTTGAGAAATGACAGAAAACGGAATACGAGAATAAAAATATTCTGCTTCTAATGGTTTCTGTAAATCTTTTGGGAAAATCAACCAATCATTATCGCCATGGCTAAGCTCTCTAATTTCTACACGATCTTTTGTATTATCTCCCTTGATTCCCAGTACTAATAAATAATAATCACCTTCATGTAATCCCTCAGCATAAATTTCAGAAGTAGCTGAATCATAGAACGATTTTATATTCTCTACACAATACCCATGCTGGTTAACAATGTAAAAATAGACCTGATCATAATCAACAGGCTCTTCCATATCAGAAGCACGAACTTTATCGTTCTCATACTTCTGTTTCTGCAATTTAAAAATAACTTGTGCAGCACTATTATCTGAATCTGTCCAAGGTTCTTCCTGACTACATGAAGCAAACAATAATACACATATAAAAGCGACAAAAGAAATCTTCTTTGTTAAGTAATTTAAGTTATTCACAATGTTCATAATTTTACTTTTTCCCTAAACTAAAATCTCATAATCCTGTTATCCTAAATCTCTGTATTTTGCATTTTTTAAATCATCTAGTTGCCGCTGCAACTTATCAATTTAACTTGCAGTATAAAACGTCTTTTTCACTTATTTTGTTCAAACCACTCTAGTAGCAGCCTATTTGGCTTCAAAACTACAATAAGTGGGAAACTCCAAACCATCCAGGTACTGGGAAGTAAAAAGGTGACCGCAAATATCCAGGATGTGTCAATTTTCCCTCCTCAACCCTTTTTTGTAGACGACGAAGCGCAGTAGCTTTTCTTAATCCGCACAACGAACAAAGTTGACGGGTAGTAATGCATACATGCTCTTTAAAAAATTCCTCCAATTTTTTATCAATCTCTTCGTCGCTCAATTCCTGTGAACGATGCGTTTCTGCAACTTTCTCAAAAGTAACTCCTTTCAATTCTCTGAGTAAACTCTTTTCTGGTGTAAAAACAACTCCAGTACAATGTATGTTTTCTGCTCTAATCTCTTTGGGAGAAGATACAGCATGCGATTCAGCCTTTATACGAAATGACCCTATACCATCTACATGTACACTATTTCCTGAAGATAATTCTTGCTTAAAAACATTGATAAACTCTATAAAAACTCCCATAACATCACTTTTCCGCAAACTACTCCGAGATTCTATCGTTTCTGCTAAATCTTCCAAAGTCACAGTATCACGTACAACCAAACGAGCATGATATTTATTCTCATCAGCATCTTTTGGTTGGGGAGTCAAAAAAAAATCATAAAGTGCATTCATTATTCATTCAATTTTGTGTAATAAGTAAACTCAACATACTACTGTTCTAGTTGATTATTAATATCTCTTCATTAACCCACATAAGCATCAAAATCTTTCTCATATATTGTGAATAAGAAAAATCATATTATATGAAATAACTAACTCACAATATGTGAAACAAGAAAGATAACAGTGCGAAAATAGAATCTTACTTCGAAAAAAGCAAAGATAAAGAACAAAGGCCCGAAAAAATTTCGAGTCTTTAACATTTTAATCCATCATTTCGATAAAACAACAAAGACTATTGTTTCCTTTTCAAAAAAATCCGATTCGTAATTGTAGAGGGAAGTTCCGATTCATAATGAGTAACCATAATCATAGTTTTATTCGGACGGCAACTAAATGCCTCTATTATTTTTTTCACCCGCTTCCGATTATAAGTATCCAGCCCATGCAAAGGTTCATCTAGTATTAACAACTCCGGATCTTTCACAAAGGCACGAGCCAGCAAAACTAATCTTTGCTCACCGCTAGAGAGCTGTAAAAAAGATCTGTCTTTTAACGGAGCTATTCCAAAAATTTCCATCCACCACTCACAAACCTCCAATTGTTCTGGATAAGTACGTTTATACAAACCTATACTATCATGTAAGCCACTAGCCACTATTTCAACTGCTGGCAGATTTTTCAAATAAGCACGATGCATTTCAGGACTAACATATCCTATGTGTTTTTTAATTTCCCAAATACTTTCTCCTGTACCTCTTTTCTTACCAAATAAATTAATATCACAAGCATATGACTGTGGATTATCTGCACAAACCAAGCTCAATAAAGTTGACTTTCCTGCACCGTTTTCTCCACTCAACGCCCATTTTTCACCTTGTCTGATAGTCCAATCTACATCTTTCAGAATTGTATGCTCACCATAACGCACGCTTACATGATTTAACTGCACTACTTCCTCAGAATCATATGCAGTACTAGCACACGGTAATTGGATAATACGTTGCTGCAATTCATCAAAAGAAGGCTCTACATAACGCTCACGAAAAATTTCCAAATAACTGTTTCGATCGATTTTTTGAGAGACTTTCATTTCATTTACCGGAATCACATGAGTAATAAAAGAGGGGATATCGTCCAACATCGAAAGTACCAGAATAATCTGGACAGAAGCCCATTTTGTCAAACGCTCCAACAGAGAGAGTAATAATGTACGTGCTGAAACATCTAAACCAATGAATGGGTTATCCATAATCAATACACGGGGAGCGGTCAACAATGCTTTTGTCAGCTGAAACTTACGGAGTTCTCCACTAGAAAGAAGAATAATTTTTTTTTCAAGCATTGGTTCTATTTGAAATAGCTCAAACAAATCTTTCATTAACCGTTCATCTTTCACTTCTCCCAACATATCCTTAACTGTCGGTATCTCTTCTTGATCATGCATGTTCCAACGCTGCTGATAGTAATAAGTGGCATCAGCTGCTCCATAAGTATCTCGAAAAGCAATATACTTTACATTATCGTAAATAGTCTGAGACGCAGACGGAGAAAAATCATATTTCAACGTTCCTTCTTTCAATGGATATTTCCCAGTCAACATATCCACCAAAATACTTTTTCCACTGCCATTAGGCCCTACAATAGCAATATGCTCATCAGCAGCAATGTCAATTGTAACCGGCCGAGCCAAACGTACCGATACATTACGGGCTATACCACCCGACATTCTAAATGTATACTGTTTCATTTGTTCAAATTTCAATTCACTATTTATACATAATCAATGCAGACTGTGCAGGAACCATAACATCTGTCCCATACAAAACACCTAATCCACGTATGTCTATATTTCCATCTTTACAGACTACAGTATATTTTCCTTCTGGTACGACCAAACGAGCCGGAAGAGTACGAGAATTGAATGCCACTATTATCTCCCCCCAATCGTCACCATTAGCATGATCTTTCAGCTGAAAGGCTACCAGATTATCCCCTTCTACAGACAAAAATTCCAAATGTTTCCTAACCTTATCTGCATCGCCCATCCTAAAAGCTGGATGTTTTTTACGAAGGTCTATCAGACGCTTATAATACATCATGAGATCTCCATTCTTTGTCTTGTCTCTCCAATCAATTGCATTAACAGAATCCGGACTTTTATAACTATTATCCTCACCTTTCTTATCTCTCATCACTTCCTCTCCTGCATACAAAAAAGGAATTCCCTGAGAGGTAAAAACTACTGTCTGAGCAAGTTTATCCAAACGAACTAGCTGATCATCGGTAATACCAGGCATAGCTGCCTTCAGACGATCGACCAAACAAAGCCCATCGTGACAAGAAACATAAGCAACCATCTGCACTGGCTGCAAAGCCCATGGAGACTGGCTATAATTTACTTCCTCATACCGTAACTGAGGATGCTGTATTCCACCTACAACACCAAACTTTACGCTCTCCTCTTGTCCCGAAATACCAGCAAGAAATCCTCCCTTACGCTTATTCCCAACAGGGCCACAAAGTCCATCTCTTAATTCATCCGAGAAGGCTGCAATATCTGGCATACGAGAAATATTTTTCTTCATAGCCAATGAGTCTTGAGGATATTGAGGTGCTAAAGCAGCCCACCCTTCACCATAGACAACAATTGTGGGATCAATATCAGATAAGGCCTTTCTAACTGAATTCATCGTCTCTATATCGTGTACTCCCATCAAATCGAAACGGAAACCATCAATATGATATTCCTGTGCCCAATAACATACCGATTCTACTATAAACTTACGCATCATAGGCCGCTCACTGGCTGTTTCATTGCCACAACCGGATCCGTTAGCAAGTGTTCCATCATCATTGTGACGATAAAAATATCCGGGAACGGTACGTTCGAAATTACTTTCACCCACATTGAATGTATGATTATATACCACATCCATAATGACACGAATACCTGCCCGATGAAGCGCCTGTACCATCTGCTTAAACTCCCTTATACGTACGGCAGGTTGATAGGGATCAGTAGCATATGAGCCCTCTGGCACGTTATAGTTCTGAGGGTCATATCCCCAATTATAAAGGTTCTTATCAAGTTGGGTCTCATTTATCGAAGCATAGTCGAAAGAAGGAAGTAAATGTACGTGAGTAACTCCTAACTCTATCAGATGGTCAATACCTGTCAGGTACTGATCAGAATTCATCGTCCCATGCTCGGTAAGAGCAAGATACTTGCCACGATGCTTAACACCAGAAGTAGAGTCGGCCGAGAAGTCACGATGGTGCATCTCATAAATCATCATATCAGCCGGAGAGGATAATGGAGGACGTCGATCGGACTCCCATCCCTCAGGATTCGTTGTATTCCAGTCTATGATTGCAGCACGTTGTCCGTTTACTCCGACTGCACGCGCATTAATGCCCGGAGTATCTCCAAGCCATCGATCGTTGATTTTTACATTAAAGGTATAGAACTTTCCAAGCAAATCACGATCGACTGTAACCGTCCATGTACCATCCTCACCGGGCTGCATCTTGATAGTCTCAAGGGGATGTCCGCCAATGCCTTCCTCATATAGCACCACCCGCACCTCATCCGCCGGAGGTGACCAAAGCATAAAACGGGTAGACTGAGGGGTATATTCCATCTCTACAAGACTACCTTTACGAACCGGATAAAGCTCGTAAGAGGCATAGGTTTTCTTCTTTTCCGTGCAACTCATAGCTGCTATTGACATACCAATTGTTATAACTCCTAAAGCGCGTCCCCAATTTTTCATAACTGCCTGCTCCTTTTATTTCACCCGATCGGGATTCTTTGATATAAAATCTTTCCAACTGCTATACCCTTTCTCGTGTACCGGACGCCCCATCTGAAGGAAGTGACAGTAGGCCGCAGCCAGTCCGTCGGTAGCATCCATAAAGACCGGCATGTCGTCTTTTGAAAAATGAAGAATGCGCTGAAGCATATCTGCCACCTGTTCCTTGGAAGCCTGCCCGTTGCCCGTAATGGCCATCTTGATCTTCAGAGGGGCATATTCCGTGATCGGGATGTCGCGGCTAAGGGCTACCGCCATGGCCACTCCCTGTGCCCGACCGAGCTTTAGCATCGACTGCACGTTCTTCCCGAAGAAGGGTGCCTCTATGGCAAGCTCATCGGGAAGGTAACTTTCGATAATGCTCAACACACGCTCGTGGATATGGCGAAGCTTCAGATAATGGTTGGCAAAGCGACGCAGGTCGATGATTCCCATTGCTACCAGCTCGGGCTTGGTGCCCTTTACACGCAGCACGCCGTATCCCATGATGGTGGTACCCGGATCTATCCCCAGTATGATCTTCTCCTTTACCGGCTGTATCACTCTACAATCTCCATTAATGTAGGAAAGCCTACCACCTTATCCTTGAATATTTTCTGCAGTTCGCCGTTAAGCTTCGCACCTTGCTCCAGATGCCAGCGGTGTAGCAGTGAGCTGCTTTCTACTTCCCACTGCAGGGAGTATGAGCTTCCCTCATCATGGTGACTCAGTATCCGACAGATACGGGGAGCACTCAGCGTGCCATGTTTCAACACTTCGGGAATATAACATTCCTTGATCCAAATGAGGAAATTGTCATGCACATCATCATCTACCTGAAAGGTTGTATTATAGACTAACATATCGCTTATTTATTGTTTTTATGGTGCAAACATAGCAATTTAATCAGAATAATGTATTATATTTGCCCCGTCAAATTAAGACTGCGGTTGTGTAAGCCTAAGGACAGAAGGGGCATTAGCTCATCTGGCTAGAGCGCGACACTGGCAGTGTCGAGGTGGCCGGTTCGAGTCCGGCATGCTCCACATTTTATGTAACTCTCTGGGAGATGATTTCCCGGAGAGTTTTTTTGTATCCGCCAACCAGCCGGAACCTATGGATGCCTGTATCGGAAAAAAAGGGATGCACTGCATCACGCAGAACATCCCCCAACTTTACATTATGACTTGAAAATGTAAAACCTACCGTATCTTAGTTACTTTCCACTGACTACAAACTCGTAACTGCCGGATTCCAGCTCAAGCACAGCCTTGTTGCGGGTGAACATAATGGACTGAACACCTTCGGATTTCACGGCTGCCTGCCCGTTTTCGGTTACCGTGGCATCTGCCGAAGGCAACTGAAGATGGAGTGAAGCTGTAGTGTTGGCAGGTACGGATACCTTATATACGACAGAGCCATCGTCTCGCTTGGTCCATGCACTCTTAATGTCGCCATAGGGCGAAGCGAAGGAAGCGTTTACCCATGTGATATGTTCCTGTCCCTCGGGCAATACAGTGCGGTTGTCCGGCTCGGGACAAAGAAGGATGTGTTTGAAGCCCGGACGGTGTTCGTCAACATCTATGCCGGCCATCGTACGATACATCCACTCGGCCACAGCGCCGTATGAATAGTGGTTGAAAGAGTTCATCGTCACGGTGTTGAAGCCCTTTTCCTTGGTGTAAGAGTCCCATCGCTCCCATATCGTGGTAGCTCCCTGATCGATGCTATATAGCCATGAAGGGTTGTCACGCTGCAGTAGGAGGTTGTAGGCAACAGGGGTAGCACCATACTGACTCAAGGTTTGATTGAGGATAGCCGTACCCACGAAGCCTGTGCTCAGGCGGTTGCCATTGGCGGCAATTTTGCCTACCAGTGTGGTAAGGGCGCGTTGCGTAGCCTCTTCCGAGGGGAGCAGGTTTAGCTTCAGCGCCAGCAGATAGGCCGTCTGGCTTTTTTCGCGCAGGTCGCCCTGTTCGTCGACGTAGCGTTTCTGAAACTCTTCCTTGATGTCTGCCGCAAGTTTACGGTATTGGCGCGACTTGATGTCGTACTCGTCGCCGCCCTCACGGCTGAGTGCTGCGGAGACTTTCTCCATCAGTTGGGCTGTGTAGGCATAGTAGCAAACACTGATATAGCGGTTGGGAGTGGCTTCATAGGCAAGCCAGTCTCCAAATGCCGTGCCTGCTCCGTTGTAGTTAAAGCCATCTCCTACCTGTCGTGAGAGATACTCCATGTACTTCTCCATAGAGGTATAATTGTCTTCTAAGATGCCCCGATCGTTATACACCAGATAGATGGTCCAAGGGACTATGATACCGGCATCTGCCCATGCGGCCTGTCCGTGGGGTACTCCCCAACAGCTGGGAGCTACGCCCGGGTAGGCTCCATCCCCAAGTTGGTCATTGCGCATGTCGCCCATCCACTTCTCCAAGAAAGCCGCTACATTGGCATTGTAGGTAGCTGCGCGGCAGAACACCTGAGTATCTCCCGTCCATCCAAGGCGTTCGTCGCGCTGCGGACAGTCTGTCGGGATGCTGAGGTAATTGCTTCTTTGCCCCCACAGAACGTTGCTGTAGAGCTGGTTGATGAGCGGGCTGCTGGTGGCGAAAGAAGAGCCTTCTTCGGTGACAGAGCCTACTACCTCGCCCTCGAGGGAGAGGATCTCGATGTCTTCGGTAGCCTTTACCTCACAGTACTGGAAGCCGAAGAAGGTGGTGGAAGGACGGAATTCCTCGCTTCGGCGGTCTCCCCGGAGGGTGTAGCGGAGCGTTGCCTTGGCCGTCCTAAGATTGGCTGTATAGATGCTTCCCGCAGGTCCGTCATCTCCTCGGGAAGGGTCGCCGGTGTCGTTAAGCATCTCTCCGAAGCGGAGAGTCATAGTGGTGCCGCGTTCGCCCTTCACCACAAAGTGTGGCCAACCTACCATATTCTGCCCCATATTGTAGACTGCCGTCTCGCCTTTCTTCAGCAGGATGGGTTGCGAACCTTTGATTTCGCGTGTCTTATTGATGCGTCTACCGGTCTCGCCATTATAGGTAACGATGCTGACAGGCTCCCTGTTGAGATAGGGGCGCATACGTACCGGGGGTCCTACAAAGGCGGTCAGTTCGCCCTTGGGGTAAGTATTCTGTGCCGTTTTGAACCATTCCTTGTCGCGGAAGCTGGGTTTCATCCAGTTGCTCTCGAGGCGTGCGTCGTAGGTTTCGCCATGATAGATGTCGCCAAAGCGTACGGCGCCCGAGGTGGAAGAGAGCCACGAGAGGTCGGTAACAACCGTCTCCACAGTGCCGTCGGTATAGTTGACCACCAGCTTGGCTATGAATGCGGGAATCGTAGCGCGGTATTCGCCCTTGCTGACGTCGCCCGTAAACCATCCGCCGCTTACCTGTGCGCCGATGGCATTGAGCCCTTTCTGTAGCAGCGAGGTAACGTCGTAGCTCTGGTAATGAACGGTTTTCCGATAGTTAGTCCATCCCGGCTTCAGTTCGTCGTACACCATGCTGCCATCCTTCTGAGGGGTTCCCACACGCTGTCCGTTGATAAACAGGTTGTAGATGCCCAGAGCCGAAGCATAGATGCGAGCCGAAGCCACCCGTCCGCTGAGCTTGAACTCCTTGCGGAACATTGGACAGCCCTTGTCTATAGGCTGGAATATACGATAGTCTCCCCCTTTCGAAAACACTTTCAACTTATGATTGTTACCTATTGATATGACTTCTCCGCCTTCGAAGGGAGAGACCTTGCCTTCAAAGTCTTCTTTGAGAAGAACCTTTTTAACCGTACTGTTGCCCTCTTTCGAGTACTGTGTGAAGAGTACGTTATCAAAGACTGCCGTCTCTTCTCCGCTGGGTCCGTTGAAGGCGCGGAAGCCTACCGAACCGTTCTTGAGTTCCCCGAAGCTGTCTTCATACGTATCTACCAATACATTATTAATATAGGTCTCCACCTTCCCGTCTTTGGCATCCACCTTCAGGCGGAAAGGTTTCTCGAGCAGCTGTTCCTTTGTAAAATACTTCCCGATAGGCGTATCCGAGGTCCGAAGCTGTCCGCCCACATAGACGTGGCGGCGTATGAGGGGCTCAGACTCCTTGTTGAGGGTGATGACAGACCACATTCCCATGTTCGATGCGTCTTGTACGCCAAACAGCACAGAGGCATTGCCCTTGACGATAGCTACGTCTGACTCTAGTGTCATCCATAGCCTGCCGGTGTTGATACCCGCCGGTTGCTCGGAAGAATCCTTAGGTATATCGGTAGCCTGAATCCACTCTGCGCCCGACCAACCCGAGTCTAACAGTCCGGTTTCGAAAAAGGCGAGCTCCTGCGAGGTCTCTTCCTCGCCACGGTTGTTCCACGTAGTCACCCTCCAAAAGTAACGTTTCGAAGGTTGCAAGGCATCTCCCGCATAGCGTATGTGCAGGGATTCGTCGCTTTCTACCCTGCCCGATGTCCATTTCAAACGAGTGAAATCGGCATTTTCAGAGACTTCAATCCGATAGGCTTTCTGCCGAGTCCCCCTCTTCTCCGAAGTCATTTGCCAACTGAACCGGGGCGCTTCCGCATCTATCCCGACAGGATTCGTCTGATACTCTACTTGAAGATTCACTACCGAAGCCTCAGCTGTGAGTATCGCTCCCCATAGGGCAAGAGTCGATAAAATGTTCCTTCTCATAATTCATCCGATATTGACGTAAGTATTAATAGTAGCAATCTCAGCATGACAACCCATGCTTTCCGCATCTTCAGTGATACGATTGATACAAATATAAGGAAAATTAACCAGAATCAAAAAATAATCATCATAATATTGTCGTTATTTTAAAATTATTCTTAAATTTGTGGATGAGAGCCTTTAAGGCAGTCGCTCTATGACATGATGGAAAGAGAAGGAATGTCGGAACCTATAGTATCCTCAGTCCAACAGGATGAGCCGATAGCAGTAAAGCCATCGGAAAGTTGGGCAAAACAACAGAGAGAAATAACCTTAATAATAATCAATAATACTTTACAGTTTGCCTTCGTACAGTCCGAGTCGTACTCCCGCACTCTACCCCTCTCAGAATAGGCTGTAGGCAGGTTTTCAGAGCAATTTGTCGAGAGTATCCCTCGAGCCCCTCGAGAGTATCCCTCGACATGCCCGAGAGTATCCCTCGACACCCTCGAGAGTATCCCTCGACATATCCGAGGCTTAGGCATACTGTAAGGGACAGTAAAGAAAGGAGACATTTATATGCTTTTCTGGAAGAGAGTACAGCAGGCTATAAATAAGAAATGGTATCCCCTAAGTGTTACCATAGGAAAACCGGTTAATACCCAAGAGTTAGCAAACCGCATTGCGCGCGAAAGTACCGTATCGCCCGCCGATGCCCATGCCGTAATCCGAGCCATGCCTCAGGTGATGGCAGACTTTATGCAAGAGAGTCGCGCCGTTCACCTCGAAGGATTCGGATGGTTCCGCTACATCATTAAATCCAATGGGAAAGGGGTAGACAAGAAAGAAGACGTCAGTAACAAACAGATAGTCGGCATTCGTGTCCAGTTTACCCCCGAACGTGAGCGGGATATGGGAGGCGGCTATACAAGGTCGCTCGTAAGTGACGGCATCAGCTTTGCCGAATGGTTGGGCAAAGACGAAGACACAAACGATTTGCCGGGTGAAGAGAGCGGCGAAGAAGAAGGTGGAGGTGAGTCACCCGACCCTATCGTCTGACCGAAGCCCTCGTCCGGCACTTCCCAATCTTTCCTCTGTCATACAGAAAAAAGGCGTACAGCAACCCTGTACGCCTTTTTCCCATATATGCTTCTGTCCCTTCCCTACCGTCGGACAAACAGCCCGGCAGCCGGTTACTTCTTCTTCAGCTGCTTGTAACGCTCCACCCGGAAGGGTACATAGATCGTATAGTTCGTCCCCACAGCATCCTCCCCCACAGTGGCCGGCATCCATCGCGGCATCTCTTTCACAATCCGCAATGCCTCTTCGGCAAAGGCCGGATGGGTAGACTTCAAGATATGCGGACGCAGAACGGTGCCCGTCTTGTCTATCGTGAACTCACAAAGGGCATAGCCCTCTATGCCTTCCTTCAGCAGTTGGGCGGGATAGACCATGTGCTGCTCAACGTACTCGTCTGTCGAACCACTGAGCAGACGGGGCGCTTTGTCAATCTTCTTACCCGACAAGGTCTCCATCTGTGCCCCCACATGATAGATTCCCACATACGCAGGGCGCTTGTAGACGTCCGATTCCTCCTTGGTGCGTGCCTGCAAAGCCTTCAGCAGCGTAGCGGCTTCCTCGGTCAGCGCAGCTTCGGAGATATTCTTCCCCTGCGTCAACAGATAGGCCGACTGGCATACTTGGACAAGCTTCTCCATCAGCGAACCTTCCTCTGGCGACCATTTCCGGCCTTCCATCACATGCCCCTTCGCATCCGCCGAAGCGAAGTAATATACCACTCCGTCTAGCCCAGCGGTGCTTCCGTCCAAATCCAAAACCTGCTTAGTCACCAGCTGGAAAATATCTCCCAGTGTCTTATATAAAGATTGCGTAATAAACACCGACTTCTTATTCACCTGCACACTCCCCTTATCTGCCTGCCAATAAGTACGCGACAATGTGTTCGACACCAAGCCATAACGCCCTCCAATGCGTTCTAGCGACATGGCATACTCAGGCGAGAAGGATGGTATAACTGTGAAACAAGCATACGGAGGTTGCTGGAAACCAGTGTGCAACAAAGAAAATACATTACGGTAATATTCCCCCAATTCGCCTGTATAAGTATCGAACGACCTAACCGGCTCCAAGTAATCGGTCTGTGCAGTCAGACGAAACGTAAAAGCTAAAAAGGCAAGGAAGGTAAGAATCTTCTTCATATCGTGTTGTTTTTAGGTATAAATCGGCAACAAAGGTATAAATAATTTCGATGATTTATAATAAAGATATATCTTTGCAAGGTTTTTATCAGACAAACGAACAATAATATACAAGAAATATGATAGCTAAAATTGAACAGCTTCTGAAAGAGGTAGAGGCAATGCAGGCCAGCAATCCCGATGAACTGGAGGCACTGCGCATCAAATACCTCAGCAAGAAGGGAGCCATCAATGAGCTGATGGCAGATTTTCGCAACGTTCCGGCAGAACAAAAGAAAGAAGTCGGTATCAAGCTGAATGAGCTGAAATCCAAAACACAGGAGAAAATTAATGCGCTGAAGGAACAATTCGAAAGCAACGACCACAGTTGCGACGGACTTGATCTGACACGTTCAGCCTACCCTATTGAACTGGGTACACGCCATCCGCTTTCCATCGTACGGAACGAAATCATCGATATCTTTGCCCGTTTGGGATTCAGCATTGCCGAAGGTCCTGAAATAGAAGATGACTGGCACGTGTTCTCTGCCCTGAATTTTGCAGAAGATCATCCGGCACGCGACATGCAAGACACATTCTTCATCGAGTCTCACCCTGATGTCCTATTACGTACACATACCTCATCCGTACAAAGCCGTGTGATGGAGACATCTCAGCCTCCTATCCGCATCATCTGCCCAGGACGTGTATACCGTAACGAAGCAATCAGCTATCGTGCTCACTGTTTCTTCCATCAGGTAGAAGCATTGTACGTGGACAAAAATGTATCATTCACTGACTTGAAACAGGTATTGCTATTATTCGCAAAAGAAATGTTCGGGGCCGATACAAAGATTCGCCTGCGTCCCTCCTACTTCCCGTTTACCGAACCAAGTGCAGAAATGGACATCAGTTGCAATATCTGCGGCGGTAAAGGATGCCCGTTCTGTAAACATACAGGCTGGGTAGAGATTCTTGGATGTGGCATGGTAGACCCTAATGTACTTGATGCTAACGGCATTGATAGCAAAATATACAGCGGTTATGCACTAGGAATGGGAATCGAACGTATTACAAATCTGAAATATCAAGTGAAAGATTTGCGTATGTTCTCAGAAAACGACACCCGTTTCCTGAAAGAATTTGAAGCCGCTTATTAATAAACCATCTACATACCACCGATTACACGGATTCATATAAACCTTTTTGCAGGATTTATATGAATCCGTGTGGTTTATAGGTAGAAAAAATTCCTAATTATGGCAAAGGATAAACTTATCACTATTGACTACTGCTGTATTCTAATAGCTAATTTTTTGCTTTACTTCGGCTTTTGGTTACTACTTCCAGTACTCCCATTCTATTTGGCTGAAGTCTTTCAAGCCGGGAATTCTACTATTGGCATTGTGCTATCATGCTATACGGTAGCAGCACTTTGCATCCGCCCTTTTTCTGGTTATTTTTTAGATACCTTTGCCCGCAAGCCTCTCTACCTGTTTGCATATTTCATTTTTATGATGGCTTTTGCAGGATATTTAATCGCAACTTCTCTCACATTATTCATCATCTTCCGCATAATACATGGCGTATCCTTTGGAATGGTAACAGTAGGAGGCAACACAGTAGTCATAGATATCATGCCTTCGTCACGCCGAGGTGAAGGGCTTGGATATTATGGACTCGCCAATAATATAGCTATGTCAGTAGGTCCCATGTTTGGACTGTTTTTACACGACGCAGGCATCTCTTTCTCCACAATCTTTTGTTATTCATTAGGCTCATGTGTTTTAGGATTCACATCAGCCAGTTTGGTAAAAACTCCCTACAAACCACCTATAAAACGTGAGCCTATCTCCCTCGACCGTTTTATCTTACTCAAAGGAATCCCAGCAGGAATCTGTCTTCTATTACTTTCTATTCCTTATGGAATGACTACTAATTATATTGCCATGTATTCTCGCCAGATAGGACTTCAAGTTCCAACAGGATTCTTTTTTACCTGTATGGCTGTAGGAATGGCTATCTCACGAATATTTTCGGGGAGACTTGTTGATCGAGGTAAAATAACTCAAGTTATAGCAACAGGTATTTATATCGTCATACTCAGTTTCTTTCTTCTATCTTTCTGCGCCAATTTGATTGTCTGGAATTCCACTGTATGCAGTATTCTGTTCTTTACCATTGCTTTATGCTTAGGTATTGGATTTGGAATCATGTTTCCGGCTTTTAATTCGTTATTTGTCAACTTAGCACCAAACAGTCAACGAGGCACAGCAACTTCCACCTACCTTACCTCATGGGATATAGGAATCGGAATCGGGATGTTAACAGGAGGATACATTGCAGAAATCAGCACATTCGATAAAGCATACCTATTCGGGGCTTGTTTGACAATAATTTCTTCGATTTATTTTCATTTTAAAGTAGTTCCTCACTATCATAAAAATAAACTCCGATGAGAATCAAAGAACGTTACGAAAAAGTTATCGCGTGGTTTCAACAAAATGTACCCACTGCCGAAACCGAATTGCACTACGAAAATCCCTTCGAACTACTAATTGCGGTAATTCTTTCTGCGCAGTGTACCGACAAGCGTGTAAACATGATTACCCCTGCACTCTATCAAGCCTTTCCAACACCAGAAGCACTGGCTGCCAGTACACCTGAAACAGTTTTCGAATATATACGAAGTGTTTCCTATCCCAACAACAAATCTAAACATTTAGTAGGGATGGCACAGATGTTGGTTAACGATTTCAACAGTCAAGTTCCAGACAAGCTGGACGATTTGATTAAACTGCCCGGGGTCGGACGAAAGACTGCTAATGTCATCCAGTCCGTCGCTTTTAACAAAGCAGCCATGGCAGTAGATACCCATGTATTCCGTGTCAGTCACCGTATCGGTTTAGTATCTTCCAAGTGTACTACTCCATTCAGTGTAGAAAAAGAATTAGTAAAACATATACCCGAGAATTTAATAAGCATCGCCCACCATTGGCTCATACTACATGGGCGTTATATTTGTCAGTCACGTTCTCCCCAATGTACCAAATGCGGACTACAAATGATGTGCAAACACTTCTGCAGCACATACAAAGTAAGTGAAAAGGCATCAAAAGCCAAGAATAAATGATAAACTAATAGTAAAAAATAGAAATTAATAGTAACTTTGCAGGCAATCGCAATAAAGATGATTCAAACACTTTAATATTAAAAGTATTATGCAAACAATTGACAAATTCAATTTTGCCGGTAAAAAGGCATTTGTTCGCGTGGACTTCAATGTACCTCTGGACGAAAACTTCAACATCACAGACGACACTCGTATGCGTGCTGCACTTCCTACACTAAAGAAAATCTTAGCTGATGGAGGTAGTATCATTATTGGTTCTCACTTAGGTCGTCCCAAAGGAGTTGCTGATAAATTCTCTTTAAAACATATATTGAATCACCTGTCAGAACTCTTAGGCGTAGAAGTTCAGTTTGCAAACGACTGCATGGGCGAAGAAGCTGCTACAAAGTCTGCAGCCTTGAAGCCGGGCGAAGTATTGGTATTGGAAAATCTTCGTTTCTATGCTGAAGAAGAAGGAAAACCTAGAGGATTGGCAGAAGATGCAACAGATGAAGAAAAGGCTGCTGCTAAAAAAGCTGTAAAAGAAAGCCAGAAAGAATTTACAAAGAAATTGGCATCTTATGCAGACTGCTATGTAAACGACGCATTCGGTACAGCACACCGTGCTCATGCTTCAACAGCATTGATTGCTAAATATTTCGATGCCGACAACAAGATGTTCGGTTACCTGATGGAGAAAGAGGTTAAGGCTGTAGACAAAGTACTGAACGACATTCACCGCCCCTTCACAGCTATTATGGGTGGATCTAAGGTTTCTTCAAAGATTGACATTATCGAGAACTTACTTAATAAAGTAGACAACCTGATCATTGCAGGTGGTATGACTTACACATTCACCAAAGCAATGGGAGGAAAAATCGGAGTTTCAATCTGCGAAGACGATAAACTTGATCTTGCACTTGACTTGATGAAGAAAGCTAAGGAAAAAGGTGTAAACCTCGTATTGGCTGTAGATGCTAAAATTGCAGATTCATTCTCTAACGATGCTAACACCCAGTTCTGCAATGTAAACGAAATTCCTGACGGATGGGAAGGATTGGATATAGGTCCTAAGACAGAAGAAATCTTTGCTAATGTTATCAAGCAATCTAAGACAATCCTTTGGAACGGTCCTACAGGTGTATTCGAATTCGACAACTTTACTCACGGTTCACGTGCTGTAGGCGAAGCTATTGTTGAAGCAACCAAGAATGGTGCATTCTCACTTGTTGGAGGTGGAGACTCTGTTGCTTGCGTCAACAAATTTGGTTTAGCAAGCGGCGTATCTTACGTTTCTACCGGTGGTGGTGCATTGCTTGAAGCAATCGAAGGAAAAGTCCTTCCGGGTATTGCTGCTATCCAAGAATAAGATAGAAGAATTCCACTTATAATAATGGAAGAAAAATAAAAAGCATAAGGCTGTCTCAGAATCGGAAAGAAGAATGAGACAGCCTTAATTAATAACCAGCTATCCCCAATACATAAGCACCCTTTTCAGTAACCTTAAAATGTAAAAAACAAAAGATCCTTCTGGAAAACCGAACTTTAATCACATGGACTGAGATAATGCAGGATTAATATGATGGACGAGAAAACCGTAAACGAACAGTATAATCACATATGTACGCTTCTTGAAAGAAAGAGATTGAAAGAAGCATTAGTCCAACTGGAATCACAGCTTTGGCAAGCTCCGGACTGGGAACTTAAAAACCAATTGGAACAATTGCAGACTTCCTACCAATACATGTTGGAATACATGCGTCAAGGAGCCGAAGATCCTGAAAGATGGAATCTACATAAAAAGCTAATTGCAGACACATGGGAGATTGCCGACCGATCACGCATATTAATGTTGGACGCTATTTCTTCGAAATATTATCACGAGGTGCGTCGCACTCCTAAATCGGCAACTCTGGCAACATACAACCTTACCAAAATAACTAAAATACTAGAATGCTTCAACGAAATCTTGTCCACTGAAAATCAGGCATCGAAAGATACCGAAGAGCAACTCAAACGGCATGAGGAAACCTTAAAATACCTATTCCTGCAGACGTGGACCAATACGGGATGGACATCTCAGGAGGAAGAAGCAGCGCAGGGTATGCTACTTTCGGAACAAATTTCCATGGAAGACCTGTGCGTATTCACCAGCAGTATCATGCTAAGCCTAATGGAATGCTTCGATACACGCAAAATCATATGGCTGCTGGACGCTTACAAATATCCGCAAACACATGTCAGCCAGCGTGCACTGGTCAGCCTGCTGATTATCCTACACATCTACAAAGAAAGAATCGGGCTCTATCCTGGTTTACAAGAGAAGATTGCCTCTATGTCCGAACTTACGGCGTTCCGAAAAGACGTGGCGCAAATCTACCGCCAGATGCTGCTCTGTCAGGAAACAGAGAAAATAGACAAAAAAATGAGGGAAGAGATTATCCCCGAAATGATAAAAAACACCTCTGCATACATGCGCAGCATGCGTTTTGGCACAGAGGAAAATGAAGATGAGAACAACGACCTCAACCCCGATTGGGAAAGTATAGAGCAATCGGGATTAAGCGAAAAGCTGCGTGAGATGAGCGAGCTGCAGCTGGAAGGGGCAGATATATACATGAGTTCGTTTGCCAGTCTGAAGAACTATTCGTTCTTTAAAGAGGTGTACAACTGGTTCTATCCGTTCACCGAGAAACACTCTGAAATATTCAAAATACAGAACAAAGAATCGGGAGTCAATCAGTTCCTGAAATTGATTCTGCAGTCGGGATTCTTCAGCAATAGTGACAAATATTCTTTCTTCTTCACGATTCATCAATTAACAGGGCCCCAGCAAAATATGATGATAGGGCAGCTCACCGAGCAGCAGGAGGCAGAACTGATGGAGTCCGCCAACACAGAGAAGCTGAAGAAATACAGCGACCAGCCGGAAGTCATCAGCAACCAATATCTGCACGACCTTTACCGCTTCTTCAAGCTGAGCGTGCGCCGTCAGGAGTTCAGAGATATTTTCAAAGAGAAGCTCGACCTGCACCACATCCCATTGCTCAAAGAGATTCTGTATACCGAAGAAGTGTTGTCGACCATTGCCAATTTCTATTTCCAGAAAGAGCGTTGGGAAGAAGCGACCGAGGTGTATCAGGAACTGGAAAAGCTGGGATTCCCCGCCGAAAATGCAGTCCAATACTATCAGAAACTGGGATTCACTCTACAAAAAAGAAAGAAATTTGCAGATGCAATCGGCGCTTACAGGAAAGCCGAAATACTGAAAGAAGACAACATCTGGAACAACCGGCATCTGGCTACCTGCTATCGCCTGACAAGGAATTTCACAGCAGCGCTGTCATACTATAGGAAAATAGAAGAGGCGGCGCCCAACGATCCGAACATCGTCTTCCAGATAGCCAGCTGCCTCTTCGAGCTGGGAGAAAATGAAGAAGCATTGAATTACTTCTTCAAGCTCGATTTCATGGAAAACAATTCCGTCAAGGCATGGAGGGGAATCGGCTGGTGCTCCTTCGTCTGCCGGAAATACGAACAATCCATGAAATACTACGAACGGATTATCGGACACAAGCCCTTGCCAATCGACTATATGAACGCAGGACACGTGGCATGGGCAATGGGGAACGTCGCCAATGCTGCCGTATTCTATGGAAAAGCAATCACGGCAAACGGCGGTAACAGGGAAGAATTCCTGAGCATGTTTGAAAAAGATAAGAATGCCCTTCTCGAGCAAGGCATCCGCGAAGAAGAAATCCCCCTTATGCTGGATTTGATTTGACAAAGACGTGCTGCAATCTTCCTCCAAACAGAGGAGAAAGAAGCTAGATTGCTGAAATCTTCCTCCAAACAGAGGGGAAGAAGCCAGATTGCTGAAATCTTGCCCCAAACAGAGGGGGAAGAAGCCAGATTGCTGAAATCTTCCTCCAAACAGAGGGGGAAGAAGCCAGATTGCTGAAATCTTCCTCCAAACAGAGGGGGAAGAAGCCAGATTGCTGCAATCTTCCTCCAACTAGAAAGCGAGAAACAAGATTGCAGCAATCTTCTTTAAAACAGATGACGGTGAAGAAAGAAACTCCGGACAGCGGAATATTACAGATTCCTCAGCTCCCGATACAGTCGCTGAACAGGAAGCCCCATAATGTTATAAAAGCTTCCGGAAATAGATTTAACGCCAATATACCCAATCCACTCCTGTATTCCATAAGCACCGGCCTTATCCATCGGGCTATAGCGGTCGACGTAATACTCAATCTCTTCTTCCGAAAGGTGGTCGAACAGCACGTCGGATGAAACAACAAAACTTTTCTGCCACTCGGTTGTAGTCAGGCAAACGCCGGTAAAAACCTGATGGGATTTTCCGGAGAGCAGCCGCAGCATCTCCATCGCTCCCTGACGCCCAACCGGTTTTCCAAGCACCTGCCCGTCGAGCCAAACAATCGTATCGGCAGTAATCAGCAGTTCGTCCTCTTCCATCGTTGGACGATAGGCAGCTGCCTTTTCTCTGGAAATGTACTCAGGAATCTCCCCTTCTACCAATGTATCGGGATAAGCCTCATCCACATCCGGCAAGGTCCTAACAACATAATCTATTCCCAACCCTGACAGCAGTTCTTTTCTCCGTGGAGAGTTGGAAGCAAGTATCACACGATATTTATTTAAATTCTCAAGCATATCTTTCAAAAAAGAAAATCAATCTAATCTACCATCCAAAAGCATCTGCAGCCATCCATTTGCCATGAGCCTTCAGCACCTGCTCTATCACATCACGTCCACAGCCATGTCCACCTTCCGCATAAGAAATATAACGAGATACATACTTCACCTCAGGCACAGCATCCTTGGGGCAGCAAGGCAAGCCACATTCACGCATCACCTCAATATCCGGTATGTCGTCACCCATATACAAGATTTCTTCATCAGTCAGACCGTACTTGTCGCGAAACGACCTGTAATCATGAATTTTCACAGCAGATCCCATATACAGATCCGTCACTCCCAATGCAGCAAAACGCACCCTCACAGCCTCAGTCCTACCGCCCGTAATAATAGCGATGTGGAATCCTTTCTTTACAGCCAGCTGCATGGCATAACCGTCTTTGATATTCACTGTGCGCATCGGCTCTCCCGACGGATGCAAAGGGACTGTGGTAGAACTAAGCACACCGTCGACATCAAAGACCAGCGCTTTAATACGCGACAAATCGTAATTAATGGTGCTCATGAATACTTTTGCTTAGCAGTTTATAAATTTCTTGCAGTTCCGGACTACTCTCCAGCATGGCAAGATGATTGTTAATCACATTTTCATCATAACGGATTGCCGGTCCCGTTTGGGCGTCATATGGAGTCAACTCATGAACCTTCCGTGCAGTCTCGTCAATCAGCGGGAGCATGACATCGAAAGGCAATCCCGATTTTTCAAGGATGCCTGCAGCCAATGCATACATATGATTGGTAAAATTACAGGCAAACACAGCTGCCAGATGAAGATTCTTCCGCTGTTCGGATGTCACCTCATACACTTTGTCTGACAACGTAGCAGCAATAGCTTTCAAAAACTCTGTATCCTGCACGCTGTTGGCTTCGATGAAAAAAGGGATCTCGCTAAAATCCACCGAACGCTGTTTACTAAAAGTCTGCATAGGATAAAACACACCATAACGTTCTGTTTGCCCTTTCCAAATATCCAGAGGAATACTTCCGGCAGTATGTACAAGCAACGCGCCCTGCTTTCCCGCTGTTATCTGAGGAAGCAGTTCCACAAAAGCAGCATCTTTCAGAGATACTATATACAGTCTGGCATCTCTTACAATCTCTTGCAGATCTGTTGTATATTCAGCCTCAACCTGCTCTGCCAGCAACTGGGCAGACTCTTTACTCCGGCTATAAATTTGCAGGATACGAAATCCCTTATGATACAATGCTTTCGCCAGATTAGTAGCCAGATTGCCTGCTCCGACAAACACAATCGGCGTATCTTCAATACTTCTTTTCATTTCTTCTTTAATTTTCTATCGCTTGGCTATCAGCAACAATACTCCTCCTATCAATAGCAATGCCAGCGGCAATAAATAGCCCGACAATGTTCCCAGCCACGACATCACCAGTCCGATGTTCATCACCAGCCAAAGAGCCAGCAAAACAAATCCTACCGACTTGTCACGCTTAAATATCAAGAAACAGATAGAAGTATACAACAATAAATTGTCCTTATGCATTACCCACGGAAGACCGATAGATGCAAAATGAATCAGCTTGTCTATCAAAAAGAGCAAACCGATGATGATCAGCGACACTGCCGTAGCCTTGTACGTGTCTTTATTATTATTTGCCTTAACAGCAGCCATCTTTATTTACCTCCGTATTCATTAATATGAATTTTCTCCCACTGCAGATGTTCCTCATTAAAAGGTTTACGTTCCATTCCTTTATGCCCGATAGCAATTACCGACAACACCTGAAGTTGTAAAGGAATGCCCAGAATTCCATGTACAAACTCATCGGAAGACATCCCGGTTGCTGTAAAACGTTCACGTACCTGTACCCAGCAGCTTCCCAAGCCCAAATCCTCAGCCTGTAGCTGAATCATTATGGAAGCAATAGAGGCATCTTCAATCCATACATCACTTGCCAATGGATCGGCCAATACTACAATAGCCAAAGCAGCATCAGCAATAAATGAAGCCGACTGTTCCTTGCAATGAGACAACTCCTTCAGCTTTTCCTTATCATCTATCACTATAAACTGCCAACAATTACTACGTTTAGAGGTAGGAGCCATCAAAGCGGCTTTCATCAAAGATACCACTTCGTCCTGAGTCAGCTCTTCATCGGTAAACTTGCGCATACTGCGCCTATTCTTTATTAATTCACTGAAATTTTCCATAAGTCCAATGTTATCAAACAATCCTCGACAGTTCGCCCGTCGTTGAATCTATTATAAATCCATATACTTTCACATCTGTTGGAATCAACGGATGGTGGATTATAAAATCAACCGTTCCACGCACGGATTTCTCCGTATCCTCAAACCCGTCAAGCCATGCATTAAAGTCTACTCCACAGAAGCGCATCATGTCGATATAGTCCGCATTTACACCACGCGCCTTCATCTTCTCTATCATCTCATCGCTCTGCATATGGCAGGCTCCACAGTCAGAATGGGCAATTACCATCACCTCCTCTACACCTAGTTCGTAAATTGCCACCAGCAGACTCCGGATCACACTTCCGAAAGGATGCGATATTACTCCTCCTGCATTTTTGATCATCTTTACATCCCCATTCTTAATGCCCAATGCAGCAGGAAGTAAAGCTGTAAGACGAGTATCCATGCATGACAAAATGGCTATTTTCTTATCAGGATATTTGTTAGTAATATATTCCTTATATCCTTCGTTTGCAACAAACTCTTTATTATATGCTAAAATCTCTTCAATCATATTTTGTAGTCACAATTTAATATTCATGTCAGCAGATACGCAAAGATAGCTAAATTGCTCTCTCATTTTATAAGTTCTCAACAAAAATGCATCTTTTTTTGTTGAAAGAGAAATAAAAAGTATAAATTTGTGCATACATGCCACTTAAACTAACTACATACTATCACGGGAAAGACATCCCCAACCTGCCGGGAGAAAACACATTCCATTCTAAAGAGTTGTTTCAAATCTATGAATCAACCCCAAGATATTCTCCGCTCCTTATTGTGGCAACCATCGACAGTTGTCCGGTAGCGCGTCTGCTGGCCGCTATACGAAAAACAAAGAAATGGCTTCCAGCCTCTCTTTCCAAACAATGTGTTGTATACGGAACAGGAGAGATATTAGACAATACACACCGATTATCACATAAAGAAAAAGAAGATATATTCGGAGAAATCTTAGAGCATCTGGTACAGGAAGCCTCACGTTCTTGCCTTATTATAGAATTCAGGAATCTAGAGAATTCAATGTTCGGTTACCGTTATTTTCGAAGAAACGGATTCTTCCCCGTCAACTGGCTTCGGGTGCGTAATTCCTTACATAGTATGAAGAAGGTAGAAGAACGATTCAGTCCTTCGCGCATACGACAGGTAAAAAAAGGCATCCGTAATGGAGCAATCGCCACCGAAGCTTATACGGCAGATGAAATCAGATCTTTCGCCAAAATGCTGCACAAGGTATATTCATCACGTATACGCCGTTATTTCCCCAATAAAGAATTCTTCGACCATTTCAGCAAGATGCCAGTAGAAGAAAAACGGGGAAAGATATTCATCGTAAAATATAAGGAAAAAATCATAGGTGGTTCTGTCTGCATCTATTCCGGCGACAATGCTTATCTTCTGTTCTCCGGAGGAATGAAGAAAACCTATGCAGCCCAATATCCCGGTATACTCGCTGTATGGAAAGCTCTGGAGGATGCTCATCAGAGTGGGTATCGTCATATGGAGTTTATGGATGTAGGACTCCCGTTCAGACGCCACGGATATCGCGAATTTGTGCTTCGTTTTGGGGGAAAACAGAGTAGTACACGACGTTGGTTTCGTATCAACTGGAAATGGCTCAACAAACTATTGGTCAAAATATATGTATAATTATCCATAAATCAATTATTATTTCCACAATCCGACAAGCTGTTATCAACAATCTCACGAGATATGCATCTCGTACTGCATGAGATGTACATCTCGTACATCACCGTTTTCCTTTTCCCAAACAGCATTACCTTACCACCCTACTTTCTTATCGGGACATCATATACAATAATCAACCTGATAAATCTGATTAGCAAACCCATTCTCTCACTCAAATTAAATGCAGAATTATTTCTTTATTAAGCAAGAAATCGTTTTCTTTGTGCAGTTTTATGCTATGCAAAAAACTGATTTAATACCAAATTAAAATTGATTCATTATGAAGATTTCTCACATTGAACATTTGGGCATTGCTGTTAAAAGCATCGAAGAAGCCCTCCCTTATTACGAAAATGTGTTAGGCCTAAAATGTTACAACATTGAAACAGTAGAAGATCAAAAAGTAAGAACTGCTTTTCTGAAAGTTGGAGAAACAAAAATCGAGCTGTTAGAGCCAACTTGTCCGGAAAGTACAATTGCAAAATTCATTGAAAACAAAGGTGCAGGAGTACACCATGTTGCATTTGCCATTGAAGATGGTGTAGCTAATGCACTGGCAGAAGCAGAAGAAAAAGGTATACGTCTTATCGACAAGTCTCCCCGTAAAGGTGCTGAAAATCTGAATATCGCCTTCCTGCATCCAAAATCAACGTTAGGCGTACTGACAGAACTCTGTGAACACTAATCCATAACCCTTAAAAACAACAAGGACTCATGAGCAATCAACTTGAAAAAATTAAAGAACTCATCGAACGCCGTGCCAATGCACGTCTTGGTGGTGGTGAGAAAGCAATAGCAAAACAACACGAAAAAGGAAAATATACGGCACGCGAACGTATAGCTATGCTGTTGGACGAAGGAAGTTTCGAAGAAATGGACATGTTCGTAGAACACAGATGTACCAACTTCGGTATGGACAAAAAACATTATCCGGGTGACGGTGTAGTAACAGGTTGTGGAACCATTGACGGACGACTGGTTTACGTCTTTGCTCAAGACTTTACTGTATCTGCCGGTTCATTGTCTGAAACAATGGCTTTGAAAATCTGCAAAATCATGGATCAGGCTATGAAAATGGGTGCTCCCTGTATCGGTATCAATGACTCAGGTGGTGCACGTATTCAAGAAGGCATCAATGCTTTGGCTGGATTTGCAGAAATCTTCCAACGTAATATTCTAGCATCTGGAGTTATTCCGCAAATTTCAGGAATTTTCGGTCCATGCGCCGGCGGTGCAGTATACTCACCGGCACTGACAGACTTTACTTTGATGATGGAAGGCACTTCATACATGTTCCTCACCGGACCGAAAGTTGTAAAAACCGTTACGGGTGAAGATGTAAGCCAAGAAAATCTTGGAGGAGCAAGTGTACACTCTACCAAATCTGGTGTAACCCACTTCACAGCAGCAACAGAAGAAGAAGCTTTGGCTCTAATTCGCAGATTGCTCAGCTATATTCCTCAGAACAATTTGGAAGAGCCTCCTTATATCGACTGTACAGACCCAATCGACCGTTTGGAAGATTCTCTGAATGAAATTATTCCCGATAGCCCGAACAAGCCATACGACATGTATGAGGTTATAGGTGCGATTGTTGACAATGGTGAATTCCTCGAAATACAAAAGGACTATGCAAAGAATATCATCATCGGATTTGCACGTTTCAACGGACAATCAGTCGGAATCGTTGCCAACCAACCGAAATATCTGGCAGGTGTATTGGACAGTAATGCATCACGCAAAGGAGCACGATTCGTTCGTTTCTGTGATGCCTTTAATATTCCTATCGTATCATTAGTAGACGTTCCGGGATTCCTTCCAGGAACAGGACAAGAGTACAACGGAGTCATCCTTCATGGCGCAAAACTACTTTATGCCTACGGAGAAGCTACAGTTCCTAAAGTAACCATTACTCTGCGTAAATCATACGGAGGTTCTCATATCGTAATGAGTTGTAAACAGCTTCGCGGTGATATGAACTATGCTTGGCCAACAGCAGAAATCGCTGTAATGGGTGGAGCTGGAGCAGTAGAAGTATTATATGCAAGAGAAGCAAAGGAACACGAAAACCCTGCACAATTCCTTGCAGAAAAAGAAGCAGAATATACCAAACTTTTTGCCAATCCTTACAATGCAGCAAAATATGGCTATATCGATGACGTAATCGAACCTCGCAATACTCGATTCCGCATCATCCGTGCTCTGCAACAACTTCAGACCAAGAAGTTGGCCAATCCATCAAAAAAACACGGAAACATTCCATTGTAAACATTAAAAAGAGAAAAGATTATGAACAAAAACAAAATCGGAATATTTCTTTCCTTGTTAATGTTGATGGGACTTTACTCTTGTGGAACACAGACTTCAAACAAGAAATTACTGCTTAATGAAGTTCTTATCAATAACCAGAGTAATTTCCAAGACGACTATGGAATACACAGCGCATGGATTGAAATATTCAACAAATCATATGGTAGTGCCGATCTGGCAGGATGTCTACTGAAAGTAAGCACCCAGCCGGGAGACACAATCACTTACTTCATCCCCAAAGGTGATGTATTGACACTGATCAAGCCACGCCAACATGCACTATTTTGGGCTGATGGTGAACCAAACCGAGGAACATTCCATACCAATTTTAAGCTCAATGCCAACACAGACAATTGGATCGGATTGTTCGATTCTGGCCGTAAACTGATAGACCAAATTGTCATCCCCGGAGGAATTCTCGCAGAGAATCAGTCCTATGCACGTGTCAGCGATGCAGCCGATCAATGGGAAGTAAAAGGTGAAACCCCTGATAAATATGTTACTCCAAGCACCAACAACAAGACTATTGATAGTAACGCTAAGATGGAGAAATTCGAAGAACATGATGCAATAGGTGTTGGTATGACTATTTCTGCCATGAGTGTCGTATTTACAGGACTACTTTTACTTTATATTTCTTTCAGAATTATCGGTAAAATCTCTGTCAGCTTGAGCAAGCGCAACACAATGAAAGCAAAAGGCATTGATAAACATGAAGCCAAAGAACTTTCTCAAGCACCGGGAGAAGTATACGCTGCCATTTCAATGGCTTTACACCAGATGCAGGACGAAGTACACGATGTAGAAGAAACAGTCCTGACTATTACACGTGTTAAACGTAGCTACTCACCATGGAGCTCAAAAATTTACACATTACGAGGATTGCCCAATCAGTTTAAACATTCAACTAAAAGATAAATACTGCAATGAAAGAATATAAATATAAAATCAACGGTAACTTATATAAAGTTACTATCGGAGATATCGAAGACAATATTGCTCATGTAGAAGTTAACGGCACACATTACCAAGTAGAAATGGAAAAACCGGCTAAAGCACCGGTTGTAAAGCCTGTTGTGCGCCCTACCTCTACAGCTCCTGCAGCTCCAACAACACAAGTAGTAAAACCTGCGACTCCTTCAGGAGGAAAATCAGGCGTGAAATCCCCTCTGCCTGGTGTCATTCTTGAAATAAAAGTGAACGTTGGTGACACTGTAAAGAAAGGACAAACAATCATCATTCTTGAAGCCATGAAAATGGAAAATAACATTAATGCTGATAAAGACGGAAAGATTACCGCTATTAATGTAAACAAAGGCGATTCTGTTCTCGAAGGCACTGATCTAGTAATTATTGAATAATATGGGAGATTTCATTAACTTTTTAGGAAATAATCTGGCTGATTTCTGGACATATACCGGATTTGCGAATGCAACCGCTGGACATGTTGTCATGATTCTGGTAGGTTTGTTTTTCATCTATCTGGCAGTAGCTAAAGAATTTGAGCCAATGCTACTGATTCCTATCGGATTCGGTATCTTAATCGGTAATATTCCTTTCAACATGGAAGCCGGCCTGAAAGTCGGTATCTATGAAGAAGGATCCGTGTTAAATATATTATATCAAGGAGTAACTTCAGGTTGGTATCCGCCTCTCATCTTCCTTGGTATCGGAGCAATGACCGACTTTTCTGCACTGATTTCAAACCCCAAATTGATGTTAATCGGAGCTGCAGCCCAGTTTGGTATTTTCGGTGCTTATATGATTGCACTAGCTATTGGTTTCGACCCGATGCAGGCAGGAGCTATCGGTATTATTGGTGGAGCAGATGGACCGACCGCTATCTTCCTTTCATCCAAATTGGCACCCAATCTGATGGGAGCAATCGCCGTATCAGCCTACTCATATATGGCATTGGTACCCGTTATACAACCTCCTATCATGCGTTTACTTACCACTAAGAACGAACGTCTGATTCGCATGAAGCCTCCTCGTGCAGTGTCTCATACAGAAAAAGTGGTATTCCCCATCATTGGTCTGTTGTTGACAACTTTCTTGGTTCCCTCAGGTCTGCCATTGCTAGGCATGTTATTCTTTGGCAATTTATTGAAAGAAAGTGGAGTAACTCGCCGTCTTGCCAACACAGCCAGCGGTCCTTTGATTGATACAATTACCATTCTGTTAGGACTGACTGTAGGAGCTTCTACCCAAGCATCTGAGTTCCTGACTTGGGATTCTATCAAGATATTCATCCTTGGAGCATTGTCGTTCATTATTGCTACAGCTTCAGGAGTTATCTTTGTAAAAATCTTCAACCTCTTCCTGAAAAAAGGTAACAAGATTAATCCGCTGATCGGTAATGCTGGTGTATCTGCAGTTCCTGACTCTGCACGTATTTCACAAGTAGTAGGTTTGGAATACGATCCTACAAACTACCTGTTGATGCATGCCATGGGACCGAATGTAGCAGGTGTTATTGGTTCAGCAGTTGCAGCCGGTATATTGCTGGGATTCCTGATGTAAAATCATCCTTTATAGCACATTCATAAAACCACCACTATAATTTAGTTGGTGGTTTTATTTTTATTTTTATCCCCCCAAAAACCTGAACTTCATAAAAAGGAGTTGAAGAAAACTTCAACAAACCATTATTTCATTCCGGAAAGTCCTTCGAAGCAAAAATAAAAGAGGTTACTGCCTAACCGACAGTAACCTCTCTCCTATTGTTTAAATCAACAATCTATTTCAATTATTCAGCCAACTTATTGTCTGAACCCAATACATTGATGATTTTGTGCTTATACAATTTTTCCATGTTATCGCGAGCCGGACCCAGATACTTACGAGGATCAAATTCTGCCGGTTTTTCAGCGAATACTTTACGGATAGCAGCAGTCATAGCCAAGCGAGAGTCTGAGTCGATATTGATCTTACATACAGCAGACTTAGCAGCCTTACGCAATTCATCTTCAGGTATACCGATAGCTGCTTCCAATTTACCACCAAACTTATTGATAGTATCAACTTCTTCCTGAGGAACTGAAGAAGATCCGTGAAGAACGATTGGGAATCCCGGAAGTTTCTCCATTACAGCATCCAAAACTGCAAATTCCAATGGAGGAGGAACTAAACGGCCAGTCTTCGGATCAACGTGGCACTGTTCTGGTTTGAACTTGTAAGCACCGTGAGAAGTACCGATTGAGATAGCCAATGAATCACAACCTGTACGAGTAGCGAAGTCGATTACCTCCTCAGGGTTAGTATAAGTATGGTGCTCTGCAGAAACTTCGTCTTCTACACCTGCCAATACACCCAGCTCACCTTCTACAGTTACATCAAACTGATGAGCGTAATCAACTACCTTCTTAGTCAATGCAACATTTTCCTCATAAGGCAGATGAGAACCGTCGATCATTACAGAAGAGAATCCCATGTCGATACAAGACTTGCAAAGTTCGAAACTATCACCATGATCCAAGTGAAGAACAATTTCAGGATGAGCACAACCCAATTCCTTAGCATATTCTACAGCGCCCTCAGCCATGTAACGCAGCAAAGTCTGGTTTGCATAGTTACGTGCACCTTTAGAAACCTGAAGAATAACCGGAGATTTAGTTTCTACTGCAGCCTTAATAATAGCTTGCAGCTGCTCCATATTGTTGAAGTTGAAAGCCGGAATAGCATATCCGCCTTTAATAGCTCTCGCAAACATTTCCTTGGTGTTTACCAAGCCTAAATCCTTGTAATTTACCATTTTGTTTAAATTTTATTGTTAGTGAATCAAAATTCTATGCAAAAGTAAGCATTTCCTTATTAATAACGAACGGTGTATAAGAAAATATAGTAGAAAAAGGCTTAAATCACTATGTCCTGTTAAAAAATACACATAAAATTTTTCATAGATTCATAGAAAAGACCTATCTTTGCGCTCTGAAAAAAGAGACCATTACACACTATTTGTTACCAGACAATTAGGAAAAAGAATATTAATTATTTAAACGTACGTACAGAAATGAAAAAAGGTATTCATCCAGAAAATTACCGTCCGGTGGTATTCAAAGATATGTCAAACGGCGATATGTTTTTGTCTCGCTCAACCGTAGCTACTAAAGAAACCATCGAATTTGAAGGTGAAACTTATCCATTGGTAAAGATTGAAATTTCAAGTTCTTCACACCCATTCTACACTGGAAAATCTACTTTGGTAGATACTGCAGGTCGTGTTGATAAGTTCATGAGCCGTTACGGAAACCGTAAGAAATAATCTATCTGAGATTTAAGATACAGACAGAAGGAGACTCCCTGCGCAAGGAGTCTCCTTTTTGTTTGCCTTCCCCACCTCTTATTGCTACTACCCGACGTCATCTACCTATATAACAAAAGAGCCAAACGCAACTATACACTCCCTTTCCAGCCTCTCTTTATCTAACTCTAGACGAAGATTATTATCTTCCTTCGCAAAGATTAACCTGCTTCTTCCGCAATTTTCTTTCGTATCACGTAGGTATTCCGTTCGTATCACTTAAGTCAACCGTTCGTATCACTAATGTTATCCTTTCGTATCACTAAGGTGATACGAAATAAAATTGCAATCAGAACAGTATAGATCCACTGAAGACAAACACTAAATGCCTAATATATTTCCTTTAATGCCCTATACTGTTGAAACAAATGACTGCAACATTGCTAATATGTTATGCAGCAGGTCTACATAAAAAACAGAGAGAAAAAAAACGGATTCCGTCTCATTTTTAATAACTTTGCACCATATTCCTGCGCCGACAATCCGTAGAGATGGAAGGAGTGGGAATGTAGATTTATACATAAAAGGCGTTTACTTGACGCTTTGATTTTGACAATGTAAGAATCTCGCAAATTCAAACGGTTAGTCAAAGACAAAGCAACGGTGAATGCTCTCGGGGTGTTTTTATATGCATCTGTGTACTCTTATACCTATTTATATAATAAGGTATAAAAGGAAAGGGTGTATACTATACAGACATCGGCGTGGGGCTTTCGACGTTGCTCGTTTCGACTAACCGGGCAATGCGAGAGCCTTTACATTGTGGAACGAGCGACAGGATCGGCTCCACGTTTTTTGTGTATAGGGGAAAGAATGTTTTATAAACCTCTTTGTTTTGGTAGCCGACAAAGAAGCATGGAAAATCGTGATTACCAACAACTGATAAAATGGACTCTGTAATCAATAAATACATTGCTGTTTATCTTGACAGCTATGTCAGGTCGTTTCGTAGTTCCTGTCGTAGTAGATATACGGTAAATATTGGTGGTCTTGCCAATTTTATTGCTATAGATGACCTAGACGTTACTTTTCTTATCAATAAGCTACATTTATACGATTTTGATGTAGTTATTTCCAAAGGGCAGGATATTATTGATGAGATTCAGGTAGAATATACTTGTGAAAATGATGGGAAGTGTGAACTTTTTGAATATAAAATAGAGAGCCTGATTTCAATTATAAGTTTGTCAAGTAAAACAGGTATTTCCATTGTTGGAATACTCGTTATGCAAATTATCTCAAACATTATTTGTAAATCCAAGACTATATATAAAGCAATTGTACTTGATCTTGACGACACTGTATGGAAAGGTACACTTGCAGAAGATGGTATTGAGGCAATCAAACAAAATTTAAGTTCAATTGATGCTATACCCTTCGTTATGTTTATGCGTTTCGTTCGGTTGGCAGCAAAAGAGTTGGGATTATATATAGCAATATGCTCACGCAACAACCTTGATGATGTGCAGGCTGCTATTGATAAATTTAATGAGAATGAATTTCCATTAAAAGGGCAGATAGATTGTATTGTTGCCAATTATAATGATAAAAGCAAGAACATAAAAGCCATAGCTCAGCAATTGTCGATATTAACAAATGCTTGTGTTTTTATTGATGATAACCCATTAGTTCGTGACGAGGTTAGAAGCAATTTGCCTGAAGTATTTGTGCCAGACTGGGAGAATCACGATGGTCTGCTAACATTGTTGGAGGCTTGCTGTATTTTTGATAGATTTGAACTTTCGTTGAAATCAAGAAACCGCAAACGATTATATGCGGTTTTACAGCAGGAGCGTGAAAAAAGTTGTCTTCCACAACTATTCGTAAAAGTTAATGATGATATAAACCATGTTCAGGCTAGAAAGTTATATGCAAAATCAAACCAATTTAAGCTTATTTCTGAACAAATTAACTTTTCAAATACAAAATCTATATCCTTTGAGCTATTGCGTTCTAATGGCGAAAATTTAGGGATTTGTTCAACTATTACATATTCAATTGATGGTTCAATATGCAGTATTCTAAATTGGGCTATCAGCTGTCGGTATTTTGAAATTGGTTTGGAAGAATTTATCATTTTATACTTGAAAAATCACTTACCAAAAGTGTCTTTTCAATTTGCTTGTCAATTCAATAAAGACAATAGAAAAATACAGAGTTTTATAGATAAATATTATGGATGCGTATTTTCAGATAGTTGTGATAGCGTTCCTACCGACTGTGATTTATTTATAGAACACTTTAAATATGAGCGTTGTTTTTATAATCATCTGTATGTACTTCTAAGAAACAGAAATAAATTCAATGTATATTATATTAATAACGAATCAGTTGATATATTAAAAAGTAATACAAAATTAGAGCTTTATGAATAAAAAACACATATATACCATTGGATACACCTTGTTTCAAAAAGGAAGTTCAATAGATATTGAGAATATGTTTAATATATTGAAAAGATATAATGTGAATTTCTTGGTTGATGTTCGCTCCGTACCATTTTCAAAACAATATCCACAATGCAATGCTGACAATATGAAAATAGTAGGAAAGAGTTTAGGCATACAGTACATGAATATGCCAGAAATTGGAGCAAAAGCAAATAACCAGCAAGATGTTTTTTCCAAGGCATCAGACATATTCTTTGAGAATGAGTTTGTTTCCATTTTCCCCATAGCAAAAAGTTATCGCCCAGAAAAAACAGAATTACATGCTGATGATGAAATAATCGATTTCCGCAAATTTAGGCATGATGAGTATTTTGTAAGAGGATTAAAACGCATTGAAGATGCTTATAATAAAGATTTTACATTATGCTTAATGTGTAGCGAGAAAAAGCCGATGGATTGTCACAGATATTTCTTGATAAGTAAAGCCCTTGAACAGAGATTCGGAGATTGGCTTGAAGTAAAACATATTATCAAACAATCAGATGATGAGATAGGATATATCTTAAATACTGAATTGGATAAACAACTTGAGAAATTTGTTTGTGAAGAAAAAAATGTATTGAGTATGATGTTCAAAAATGAAATCCTTAAAAATTATTTTGGAGAAACAGAACAAGAGAAACTTAATGACTTCTGCGATAGATACTGGAATCTACTGCATGGATGGAAAAGGTTTAACCACAATAATAACGAAAATTATGATTAAATTATTTAACATTGGCTTCACACAAAAGACCGCAAAAGAATTTTTCGGAATCATTAAAACAAATCGTATTAATTGCCTTGTGGATATACGACTAAATCCTAACGGGCAATTATCACGTTTTGCATTTGAAAAAGATTTACCATTTTTCCTTTCGGAATTGTCAAACGGTTGCAAATACAAACATCGTATTGACTTGGCACCGACTAAGGAATTACTAAAAGAGGTTAGGGATAATGCTTCACCTATGAGTAAGAACTATAAACTGTTTGAGGTTGCTTACAGAAAACAACTCGAAACTAAATCTCGTATTTCTAATTTTGCAGATGAATTTGGGATGTATGAAAACGTTGTGTTACTGTGCTCTGAGCCAACAAACGAAAAGTGCCATAGAAGAGTTCTTAGTGAACTACTGCTTGAAAAATTTGGAGATCGCATTAAATTTGGAGGAAATTTATAATGAGAAAACGTGTATTTCTTCTTGCTGTTAGTTGCAAAAACGGAGGGTTATGTCCGGGCGGAATAGACCTAGATAATCCTAAAGAGTGGATTCGTATAGTTCGAGACGATGGAAATTCAGGCGCTGTTCAAGGTTATGAAATAGATTTTGCCAAGCCGCTTGATATTATAGAGTTTGACGGCCGCCCAATGCCTCAAGGTAAGCAAAAAGAAAATTGGGTAATTGATAATCACTCCTGTAAAAAAATCAGTACGGAATCTATAAAAAGAGTTGTACAAGCTTTTAAAGAGTATGGCTATCATGGTTTTTGGAATAACGGCTACTCTTTTCTAAGAGAAAATGAATTAGAAAACGTGACACAACCATCAGAGTCTATTCTGCTTGTCTCCGATGTTAAGCTTTATAAAAACGACTACGGAAAGGCTAAGATTGATTTTACATGGCATAGATTACCTTATCCAATAAAAGGAATATCATTAACTGACCAAGATTTCTACGATAAACTAGATGATAATGAGATCTGTTATAAGCACGCTATCATTGTCATATCTATACCTAAGAATGCAGATTGGACACACCCTGAAACAGGAGAAAAGAGAGCATATAAGTTTGTCAGTAAAGTATTTGGTTCTCACAATTGATTTTTACACATCAAATTTCAAGTCATTATAGAGGAAAGAGACCTGATACAATGAAATTTATATATTCATATTTTCCATCACTTCAGGTTATTGATATATTAGGAAATGAGGTTGTGTGAATATCTCCTATTGATTGAAATAAAAATTGCCAATCATAAAGTAGAAAATATATTCAATACAGACAAGGTAACACTCTTCAAATATAATTGTGGAATATGATTTTAATCTTAAACGAACTTATATCAAAACAGATTTTATTCGGGGGAAAGTATATGAAAACAATAACCTACTTACTCACCGCTTTCTTATGCCTTACCTCTTGTACAAGCAAACCAAAAGAAAGCAAAAAAGAGAATCAGTCTGTACTTCTGACAAAAGAAGAGCAGGAACAATGCATTCAGACACTATCTTTGTATTTGGAAAAGGATTCAGTCCGCATAGCAGAGTCTGAAGAATATGCTAAATTGCTTGAAGAAGAATTGCCCGAAACGCCGGGAATGGAAAATGAATCCAACTCAATGGGAAATGATGATTTCTACAGCAATAACATAGTACATATCGATTCCATCATGTTAAAGGGAATAGAATTGTCAAAGCAGAATAAACCCAAAGAATTACTTCTATTACTTGAAAAAGATCTGAAAAATATCCATGCACATCCCGGTAATCTACTTGAAAATGAAATACAACTGCACAGCATAATCTCTATGCTCTACTCAAAGTTCTATGCAGAGAAAGAGGCTGCCATCAAAAGTATTGCTCTTTTTGAAATAACAAGGCTTCATTCATTAACATTAATAGCCTTAAATGCAGGAGTACCCTATAGCTACCCCACAACGCTTTACGGTCTTTCTCAACTTTATAAAGAAACAGGTAATTATCCTGTTGCCATAGAAAGAGGGAGAGAGTTGTGTAATCTGATGGAACAGTTACATACAGAACAAAAAGAATCTAAAGATTACATTTACGCTCTGATGGAGCTTACCGACATTTATAAGGAAGCAAAAATGAAAGCACAACAGGACAGTTGTAACAGAATCCTACAAGCATCACCTACTTTCAAAAGCATATACGAAGAATAATAGATAGTTACTTACTATAAATTTTAGAACAAAAAAATATGAAATTTATACTCATCACATACGGCATTTCGTGGCTTATACTTTTAATTGCATTTGCCGTATTAAAATTAAGAAAAAGTATTTCTCGCGAAAAGAGAGAATGGTATAAAGATGCATTACTGATACTTTTTGCACCAATTTTTGCACCAATTATAATACTAATCATCCCTATATTTTTGATAGGTGAGCTAATTGAGAATAAAAAACAAAAGAAATTAAATATGGAATGGGAGAAGGAGAAAAAGGAAGAAGAGAAAAAAAAGCTACTCGCTCAACAGAATTATCATTCCGCCATAAATCTAAACAGTACCCAATATACACAGGATTATGCAGATATAGCATCTGCTCTTTTTAGTTTAGCAAAATCCCCCCAATATGACAAGTTATTATCTTGTCTAAACGAGCTGACACTACAATCTGGTTGGATTCTAGACGTGGATTTATGCAAAAAAAGAGGCATAGGTGATGATAGTCGTCTAATGGTAACTAAGGGTGATAACACTGATTTTAAAATATGGGATCATATAGAGGTAAATGACAGCTCAATGGCTGCATGGCAGATTTATCTTCTACACTCTCTTTGGCATGCACTTCCGCATTTTTGGCATGGAGGATATAACAGACGTTCATATATCTTCACCAGTAAAGATATTCCTAATATAGAGTTTATAAGGTCTGAGCAGCGTAATAAGCTTATGTCAATAATCTATGATAAATTAGAGAATCTAACTCCTGAAATCATAAAGTATAATGACATGTATTATGTCACATGTTGCTACTGGTCTGATTGGGACGGACTTATTAGAGAATTGGTTGAAATAAAAATTGCCAATCATAAAGTAGAAAGCATATTCAATGTAGACAAAGTCATACTATTCAAATATCATTGTGGAATATGGTTTTAATCTTAAACAAACTTAAATTCAAACAGATCATATTCGGAAACAAATATATGAAAACAATAATCTACTTACTCACCACTTTCTTATGCTTTACCGCTTGTACAAGCAAACCGAAAGAAAGCAAAAAAGAAAATCTGCTTGTTCTTTTAACGAATAAAGAATGAGAATTATGTATAAAAAGGAATCAAATCCAAAAGATAAATGACTAAAATTGCACAATGTAACAAATGTATAGGAGACGAAGTTCACTGCGAACATTATCAACCATACAATAACAACAGAATTTAATATATCAAACGCTTAAAGAATCAATAATATGCACCAATCCCAATCTCCCAAAGTTCTTATAGGAGCTATCGCAGGCGATGTAATCGGTTCTATCTACGAACGGATACGAACAAAGTCTGTAGACTTCAAACTCTTCACCCAATGGTCAACGTTCACCGACGATACGGTGATGACAGTTGCCAATGCCGAATGGCTGCTGACTGGCAACAGTTTACCTGCAATCATGCAGAAATATGGCAAACAGTATCCACGTGCCGGATATGGACGGAATTTTTGGGAATGGCTGAACACAGAATCTCCCAAACCCTACAACAGCTGGGGAAATGGTTCAGCCATGCGGGTGAGTCCTGCAGGATGGGCGTTCGACACTTTGGAAGAGACGCTTGAGACCGCTAAAAGAAGTGCAGAAATCACTCATAGCCATCCCGAAGGAATCAAAGGAGCACAGGCTACAGCCGCATGCATCTATCTGGCACGTACAGGAAATTCGAAACAGGAAATCAGAAAATACATAGAAGAAACATTTGGATACAACCTAAACAGAAGTTGCGACGAAATAAGACCGGGCTATACATTCGACATCAGCTGTCAAGGTTCTGTGCCTGAAGCAATCATTACTTTCTTGGAAAGCAATAGCTTTGAACAAGCTATCCGGCTGGCAGTCTCCTTAGGTGGCGATGCCGATACAATGGGAGCAATCGCAGGAAGTATAGCCGAAGCATATTATAAAGAAATACCTACACATATATATGAAGAGGTTCTGAAACGATTGCCCGAAGAGTTTATCAATGTCATGTCACGTTTTTATAAAAGATTTATAGAAACGCAGAAATAATATAAAAGAAGATCAATAGGAATCATCTAGTATTAAAGCCAATAATATAAAAGAAACTCCGAAGAAAAGTGTCATTCACTATTCTCCGGAGTCTTTTATAATGTATCTGTTTCTTCGTTTATGATAAGAAAGAGATTAAAACACCTGCAGCAACAGCTGAACCAATAACACCAGAAATGTTACTTGCCATACAATATTGCAACACATGGTTTTTAGGATCATACTTAAGAGCTATCTCGTTTGCAACACGGCTTGCCATTGGAACAGCACTCAAACCTGTCGCACCAATCAACGGATTGATTTTCTTTTTAGAGAAAAGATTGACGAGTTTCACAAACAGAATACCTCCGGCAATAGACAAGGCGAAAGCAAGGAATCCGCCGATAACAATACCAATAGTGGTCCAGTTTAAGAAAGCCTCTGTCGTCATGGTTGCTCCTACTGAAAGGCCAAGGAAAATAGTGGCAGCATTCATAATGCTATTCGAAGCAGCATCGAACAGACGAGAAGTATTACTTCCAATTTCTTTTACCAGATTACCAAACATTAGCATACCGATCAGAGGAACAGCACTCGGCACAAATAAAGCAACCACAGTAGTAACTACAATCGGGAAAATAATCTTCAACACACGCAGATTCTTAATCTCAGTTTTTGAAGGATACTTCTTTTCCTGTTCTTTCATGTTGATACTCAGTTCCTTTTTTGTACACAGTAATTTTACTACCAGTGGAATAATTACCGGAACTAACGCCATATAGGAATAAGCAGCAATAGCGATAGGGCCTAACAAATGTGGAGCCAGTTTAATGGTAGTAAAAATGGCTGTCGGGCCATCTGCTCCACCGATAATTCCTAAAGAAGCAGCCTCACGAGGAGTAAATCCCATCAGAATGGCCACCAAAAGTACTGTAAAGATACCCAATTGGGCTGCTGCACCAAATATAGACAGACGAAGATTACGCAACATCGGACCAAAATCGGTCAAAGCACCAACCCCCATAAAGATGATCGGCGGAAGAAATCCTGTCTTAATCAGCATATAATAGATGAAGTTCATCAGTCCCAGCTCGTGGGCGATTTCATGCAAAGGCATTTCCCAGATGTTCTTCATCACTCCGTTCACAGCCACCATACCATTCTCATCTGCCTGTATGACACCCATTTCCCCACCAGGGAAATTAGCAAGTAAAACCCCAAAAGCAATAGGAATCAGCAATAGAGGCTCATACTGCTTCTTGATGCCCAAATAGAGCAGAATGAAGGCAATGGCATACATTATCAGAAACTGCGGATCAGCAATAATATTGCTGAACGCAGTCATGTCGTACAACTTTTCAAATATCTCGTTCATTATCCAATCTTCATTAATACATCATCTTCTGATACAGAGTCTCCCGGATTTACACAGATGGCAGTCACCGTACCACTGAATTCTGCACGAATGGCATTATAAGTCTTCATTGCCTCAATATAGCAGATTACGTCACCTTCCTTCACTACATCGCCTACCTTTAAGGCGGTTTCGCTGGCATTCTTCACCAGGAAGAACTTACCTTCCAGTGGTGAAATAACGTCTTTTCCTTCTCCGGTTGGAGCTGCTGTTCCACCTGCAGGAGCAATCGGAAGCTCAGCATCACCGTATGCCACCGTCACACGATATGCTTGTCCGTCGACTTGTACCGTCAGTGTCTTAGGTTTAACATCTTCCAACGGAGACTTGTCCTTCTCGGCACGACGTTTGGCAACATCGGCAAGAAAATCTTCTTTTGCCTTACCGCTCTTGTAGGCTTCGTACTGAGCCGGATGCATAGCATATTCGAAGAGTTCTTCATCATCCTCGCCGGTCTCCCACTTCTTTTCTTTCATCATCTTGCGATATTTATCAAGAGCATCCGGATAGTTGTCCTGAGGATTACCTTCGAAGAACTTACGTCCCTCACGTTCAGCTTTTTCAACAAGCTCAGGAGCCAGTTTTCCGGGCAAACGCCCTGCTTTGCCAAGAATCATATCCCAGATGTCGTCGGCAATCATGCCCCAACGTTCTTTTCCTTTCTCCATCGCCATCACGTTCATCAGTGCAAGGTTCTTGACATACTGGCTAAACGGAGTTACCAATGGAGGATAGCCTACACGAGGCCATACGTATGCCACTTCGTTGAACAGTTTTATGAGCAACTGGTCTTGTGTCATGAACGGAAGGTTGCGTTTTGCCTTATATTTATTGATGGATTCAAGATTGGATTCGAGGTCGGCCATCAGGCTGCCCATCATACCGCCGGGAAGACCGGGACCTATCAGCAGGGAATTCATCAGACGGTTGCGCGGACTGATATAGAGACCGAGGAAGTCATCCATAAACTCCTGAATCATACCACGTACTTTCATGTATGCCTCCATGTTGATTTCCGGCACTTGGAATCCGGCATCCTTCAGCATTGCCTGCACGCTGAGCAGGTCAGCATGTCCTGTACCCCACGACAATGGTTCCATACCAACGTCTACATAGTCGCAACCTGCCTCACAGACTTCAAGAATGCTTGCCATATTGAATCCGGGACCGGCATGGCTGTGATACTGCACCGGTATGTCGGGATGAGCCGCCTTGATGTTGGCAACAATCTTTCCTAACGAAACAGGGCGTCCGATACCTGCCATATCTTTGATGCAAATCTCGTCCGCCCCCAGTTTAATCAGCTCCAACGCCATGTTGGTGTAGTATTCCACCGTATGAATGGGTGAGTGAGTGATACAGAGCGAACACTGCGAAATCATTCCTGCCTCCTTGGCATAAGTGATGGAAGGAGCGATGTTGCGGATATCATTCAAGCCACAGAATGTACGAGTAATGTCCGTACCTTGGGCTTTCTTTACTTTATAAAACAATTTGCGGACATCTGCAGGAACGGGGCTCATGCGAAGGCCATTCAGAGCACGGTCGAGCATGTGTGTCTGTATGCCGGCTTCGTGGAAAGGCTTTGTCCATTCGCGCACGGCACGGTTCGGATTTTCTCCAAACAACAGATTTACTTGTTCAAATCCTCCTCCATTGGTTTCTACACGGGCAAAGCAACCCATTTCAATGATGGCAGGAGCCACTTTTACGAGCTGGTCTACACGGGGTACATATTTTCCGGCTGACTGCCACATATCCCGGAACACCAGACTAAACTTTACTTCTTTCTTCATGTGTTTCAGTATTATACTGTTTTTGTATTTGTTTATATTCTCTCTACTTTAGTAACTTTACCTTTTCCATGTGTCACCACACTGACCGCAGCTGCAATAGCTGCCATCACGTTACCCGGCACGGGTGCCACACCTCGAGGAGCATCCTTCTTGGCTGGAAGCACTTCTTCGGGAGCATACCTGTTGACAAGGGAAATCAGCAGTTTACCAAAATAAATGACGATCAGAAGGATGACAAAGACAGTAGCCATCCCCACGACCAATAGCAAAAGCGCCGTTTCAATATTTTCCATATAATAAACTATTAGTAATTAAGCCGCTATCATTAAAAATGCGCCCGAAATTACCTTTTTTCTCTTATAAAGAGAAGAAAGAATAAATAAAAAAGTATAAATCGGCAGGTTTTTCCTGTTATCGGACACAGAGAGAGATGAACAAGGGGAAGAAAGTAAAAAGTATGTACATCACAAAGTCACCGGAATCTGCCTTCTAATGACATACGGATGTCATGGGGCATGAGATACGTATGTCATGGGGCATGAGATACGGATGTCATGAGGCATGAGATACGGATGTCATGAGCAACGACATACGGATGTCATTGGCATCGACACACGGATGTCACTCTGACAGTCTTCAGCATACTCATTATCAACAGATTACGCAAAAACAAAAAAAGAGAAAAAGAAGCCCTGCTTCGTTCCCGCCGGGATGAGACGGCGAGAGAAGCAAGGGAACTTTGATAGGTAATATATACAGACAAAAACAAGTCTCGTCAGAACTCCGAGGTGAAGTGGAAGCGGATGTGCTTAAAGTCCATCTGCGCCATCTGAAGCACATAACCCGAGTCGGCAAGGAAGACGTCGCGCCCTTCGCGATCTTTCGCCATATACTGGTACTTCCGCTTCTTGAATGCCTCCAGTTCGTCGGCATCATCGCTCTCTATCCAGCATGCCTTGTAAAGGCTGACCGGCTCCCAGCGACAGGAAGCGTTATATTCGTTGAGCAGGCGATACTGAATGACCTCAAACTGAAGCTGCCCTACAGTACCAATGATCTTACGTCCATTAAACTGATTAACGAAGAGCTGTGCCACACCTTCATCCATCAGCTGGTCGATACCCTTTGCCAGTTGTTTCTGCTTCATGGGGTCGGCATTCTCAATATACTTGAACATCTCGGGCGAGAAGCTGGGCAGCCCGCGGAAATGGAGCTGTTCGCCCTCGGTCAGCGTATCGCCAATCTTGAACGTCCCGTTGTCAGGCAGTCCGATAATATCGCCCGCGTAAGCCTCGTCGATAGTTGTCTTACGTTGTGCCATAAACTGCGTGGGCGATGAAAAACGCATCATCTTGCCATGACGAACGTGCAGGTAGGGGGCATTGCGGACAAACTTCCCCGAACAAACCTTACAGAATGCGACACACGAACGGTGGTTGGGATCAATATTCGCCGTAATCTTAAAGATGAATCCGGTGAACTTAGGTTCTTCGGGCTTCACTTCGCGTTCTTCTGCCTGTACAGGACGAGGACTGGGAGCTATCTGCACGAAGCAGTTCAGCAGTTCCTGTACACCGAAATTATTAAGTGCCGATCCGAAAAACACGGGAGCACACTCTCCTGCCAGATAGCTGTCGACATCAAACGCGGGATAAACCCCTTCTATCAGTTCCAAGTCACCACGCAACTTGTCTGCCAGCGGTTTCCCGATCTGATTGTCCAGTTCTTCAGTATGTATGTCCACCTCCATCTTTTCGGTCACCACCTGTTTGGATGGCTGATAAAGGTCAAGCTTCTGTTCATAGATATTATACACGCCTTTAAATCGAGGTCCCTGTTCGATAGGCCACGACAAGGGACGCACCTGAATCATCAGCTCCTCCTCCAATTCGTCCAACAGATCGAAGGGGTCTTTACCCTCGCGGTCCATCTTGTTGACAAAGATAATCACCGGAGTGTTACGCATGCGACACACTTCCATCAGCTTACGTGTCTGTGTTTCCACACCTTTTGCACCATCTACTACGATGATTACACTATCCACCGCTGTCAGTGTGCGGTAGGTATCTTCAGCAAAGTCCTGGTGTCCCGGTGTATCAAGGATATTAATCTTGTACCCCTGATAGTCAAACTCCATAACAGAGGTGGTCACAGAGATTCCACGTTGCTTCTCAATCTCCATCCAGTCGGAGGTAGCTGTCTTCTTGATTTTATTGCTCTTCACCGCGCCTGCCACCTGAATCTGCCCTCCGAAAAGCAGCAGTTTCTCGGTGAGCGACGTCTTACCGGCATCCGGGTGTGCGATGATGGCGAATGTCCGCCTTCTTACAATTTCTGTATTATCTGCCATTGATTATAACTTATTAATACATACGGCAAGACTCTCTTGCCAATGGGGGATTTCAATATCGAATGTCTGTTTGATTTTCGTCTTGTCAAGTACCGAATAGGCCGGGCGATTTGCTTTTGCCGGATACTCGGCAGTATGCAAAGGTTTCACCTGACATGAGTTAATACCAGCCAAGCGATGGATGGCAAGCGTGAAGTCATACCACGAGCAGACTCCTTCGTTGCTAAAATGATAGATTCCTCTCACAATACCTTTATTAATTATTGTATAGATAACCCTTGCAAGGTCGTGTGCATAGGTGGGGGTTCCTATCTGGTCGAAGACAACCCCTAATGTGTCCTTTTCCTGCCCCAGACGAATCATTGTCTTCACAAAATTATTGCCAAAGGTAGAGTAAAGCCAAGCCGTACGAATCACTACTGCCTGTTCACAATTATCCATTACTCCTTGTTCTCCAGCCAATTTGGTAATACCATACACTGAGTTTGGACAGGGTTTACAGTCTTCTGTATAGGGTAAATGTGCCGTTCCATCAAACACATAGTCTGTTGAGACTTGTATCATGGCTGCTCCATTTGCCTGTGCCGCCTTAGCCAATTCTGTAGGAGCTTCACAATTCAACTTATGTGCCAATTCCCGATTGTCCTCCGCTTTATCTACAGCTGTATAAGCAGCGCAGTTCACTACCATCTCTATCTTCTGCTCGGAGATGTATGTCCACACAGCCTCCCTATCACAAATATCCAATTCTTGCACATCGGTAAAGAAATAAGTATGTTGAGGATTTTCCTTTGCAAGTATTTGCATTTCATTCCCTAATTGCCCGTTGGCTCCGGTCACTAATATTCTCATTCTTCGTCTAATTTTAATTCACCTTTACGGTCTTTATCATAATAATTTGCCAGCATAGAAAGAAAACTACTAATTGTCTCCACAGCTTTTTCTGTACCCTCGCTAAGAGGTTTCTTTTGCAAACGAAGTAATAGCACTCCATACAAAGCCTCGAAACAGGTTTCAAGTTCCGGTTCTTCCTTTTTGCCGTTCCGGCTTCGCAATTCTACGATAAAAGGCAAAGCCTTAAAATAAGCAGCATTATAAAAAGGAAACTTAGGAGAAGAAAGCAACTGCTGATGGAGTTCGGTCAGGTTAATAATCACATTCTTATTAATCTGCAAATGTCCACAATCACATACCCCTTCTTCTCTCATCATAGTAATCAGATTACTATACCACTCACGCATATCCGGCCGTTGTTTTTCCGGATAACGTACAATTATATTAGCCTCTATCTCTTCCAGTTCACAATGATTAGCACGAATTAAGTCTTCTTCCTGCCACATATATATGAGGTATTCTGCAATGTTGCTATCTCTTAACCTCTGTGCAACTTGATTCATAATTTTTTGTTTCCTCTTAGTAAATTGATTCTCCCAATAATGTATAAATCAGTCCCGCTACAGAAACAACCACCACGATGCTGCCAATAACACGGTTCAACATCCAAATTCCTCTCAGATTGAAACGGGTACGCACCTTATTAACAAAATAGGTAATACCAAACCACCACGACAATGCTCCCAACATAATAGCAAAATATCCTGTTATCTCTTCAAACACCAATACCCCTGGCTGTACAAAAGCAAAACGAGCAAAAAGTCCAATAAACAGGAAAATTATAAGGGGATTGGAAAGAGTCACAAAAAAAGCGGTGATAAAATTATGGAAATAAGAACCTTTATTAGTAGAAGCAGGACGAATAGAACGGACAGGATTACTGCGAAAAGTATAAATACCAAAAAGCAGCAGCATAACACTGCCCAACAATTGAAGATAAAAGATATTCTTATTGATGTAGTCAAATACAAAACTCATACCATAGCCCGTCAGTAGAGCATAAGCAATGTCACTTAACGAAGCTCCAAGTCCTGTCACAAAGCCATACCAACGTCCCTTATTCAAGGTTCTTTGTATACAAAGAACTCCTACAGGACCCAGCGGAGCCGATACAACTACACCTATAATAAATCCCTTAACTAATATATCAATTATTGTCTCTATCTGAATCATGTTGCAAATATCGTACTTTTTTGTGAGATAGAAAACAAGAAAAATAAAACAATATGAGACCGGACTTCACTTTCATGAACCCCGGTCTCATAAATATTCTGATATTCCAGTATAGCTGTTACAATTGTCACTTATTGCAATATTTTTCAATAAGAGGAGCGACATTGGGATCCCCCAGTTCTTTCGCCTTTTGAAAACTATTACAAGCTTCAGCATTCTTTTTCATTTGAATCTGACAAAGGCCAAGTAAACGATACCCTTCTCCATATTTAGGATTATCTTTTAGTACTTGATTCAATATTTTAGCAGCCTCCTCATTACGTCCTACTCGCATATTAATAACAGCATGCTCAGCCTGATAGGTCAACTCCTTAGGATTCAATTCTATAGCCTTAACAATATCATCTAATGCACGCTGATATTGACGTGATCTCAATCCGGCCTGTTCACGATAATAATAAAACACATCGTTTACCTGACCATCTACAGCTTTAAAATATGTGTCATAATCCAACAATGCCTTTCGAGGTTCATTAGCATTCATATACATTTGAGCACGCTCCAATACATAAGCCGCAGTCTCAGCATTTAAAGGCTGAGCACAATGAGCAATACAGCTATCCATCAATGCTAAAACTTCTTTCGGGTCACTCTTCATTATCTCTTTCGTTTTAGCAGCACTAAAGAATGTAACCGGTGAAGCTAACTCACTTGCATTTACTTTTTCATAACACGCTAACGCTCCTTCATAATCCTGCTTAGCAAAAAGTATATCACCTTCCAATTGAGAATAAACTGGAAGAGGATTTTGTGCAATGGCTTCACGTACATTCTCCAATGCCTTGTCGTATGTCCAGTCTTTATAAGTTTTCTCTGGTTTTGATAACTGATAAGAATAAATCAATCTTGCTTTACTGTAAAGTACTTCATCCTTTTTGTCTGTGATTTTCAGAGCTTCCTCAAAGTCTTTATTTGCATTTTCAAAAAGACTTTCATCATCTTTAGCATTTGCCACATAATAATTAGCTCTACGATAATATCCTTCGGCACTACTAGGAAACAGTTTTATAAAATCATCTAGAGCCTGTTTATAATTTTCAGGACTCATCTGTGTAGAAGCCATCATTAAATAAATCAAGGCCTGATCTTCTTCTTCTGGAAGTCCTTTGCGAATGCCAATACTACGCAACGTTGCATCTCCCAATGACAAAGCTCCAATCTTACGAGACATAGCAAATGTAGCATCTACGGCATAACAAACACCTGCTACATCATTAGCCGAAGCCTTTTGAGATATTCCAACAACCAGCCCTTCTTCATTCATCACCGGACAACTAACCATTTTATCTTTCATTGTCATCTCCAAGGTATAATAATTATAGCTCCCTTCAAATTTCATAGTCTGTTTCACCTTCCCAGATTCGCAAGCTATACTCTTTTGAGTAGAATAAGGAAGCATCCAGATATTCGCACCGACTTCCGGAACCGTAGATGTAATCTCTAAGGCAGGAACTTTCTTTCCTATAATTGCAACCTTAAACTTAATCACATCATACATATAATCTGCCCCTAAAATCATATCGACCGGCATTTTTTTACCATCAGCGGTCACTACTTCTGCGCTTTCAGCCCCTTTAAATAATGTATAATCAGATAATGCTAATCCATCCTCAGAAACAAAAAAACCGTTTCCAGTATTCAGCATCTTACCATCCTTATCATATGTTATGACAGAAAATACCGCACGTTTTGCCTTTTCCACCCATTTTGGAGTTATTTGTGCCAAACTTGTCTGTACATAAGTACACACAAAAAACACTAAATATACAATTAAACTTTTTCTCATATATCAAAATTTCGTTGTTTTACAGCCTCATATATCAAAATTCCAGCAGCTACAGAAACATTCAACGATTCAATTGTTCCAAGCATCGGAATCTTTACCCACTCATCACAAAGTGCTAGATTATCGTACGTAACACCCGTATCTTCTGCTCCCATTATAATACAAAGGGGACCCGTATAATCCGCTTTGGTATAATCATAGTCTCCTTTTTCTGTAGCAGCCACAATACGAAATCCACTATCCTTCAAATACTGTAGTGTAGTACGAAGATTCTGTTCGCGACAAACCGGAAGAGTATGAAGTGCACCGGCCGATGTTTTAACCGCATCTGCATTTGCAGAGGCTCCTCCTTTCGTCGGAATGATAATAGCATCTACTGCAGCACACTCACAAGTACGAGCAATAGCTCCAAAATTACGTACATCTGTCACTCCGTCTAACATAACAAAAAAAGGATTTTTCCCTTGCTCAAACAAATAAGGAACCATCTCCTCTGTCTTCTGATAAGTGATGGCAGACATAAAAGCCACGACCCCCTGATGATTTTTCCGAGTAATACGGTTGATACGTTCCACCGGAACACGCTGAACCGGAATTATCATTCCCTTTAAAGCAGCAAACAGTTCTTTGGACAGATCACTTTGAATATCTTTCTTTATTAAAATCTTATCAATCTCTTTCCCTGCCTGTACAGCCTCAATTACTGCACGAACTCCGAAAATCATAGTTGATTTTACATGTTCGTCTTTTCTATTTCTATATTCCATAATCTTTCTCGTTGTCAGTTTATCTGTTTTTACTTTCTTCGCCTTGTGAAACCGAAAGTAACGAACGTGCATTGTCTAATGCGGCTTTTGTTAGAGTTGCCCCACTAAGCATATGTGCAATTTCCTCCACTCGTTCGTCTTGGGTTAATCGGCGGATATGACTATTCGTCTCAGTATCACTATCTTGTTTATACACTTTATAATGTATACGTCCACGCGAAGCTATCTGCGGTAGATGTGTGATGCTTATTACCTGACGCCGACAATCTCCCATTTCCTGCATGATATCAGCCATTCGGTCAGCTATTTCTCCAGATACTCCTGTATCAATTTCATCAAAAACAATAGTAGGTAATTTTACAGCACCAGTAATCATCGCCTTTATCGAGAGCATCACGCGAGCTATTTCCCCACCAGAGGCAACTGAAGATATATTTTGTAATGTTCCATTTTTATTTGCCGAAAATAAGAAATTGACTGTGTCTTCTCCCTGAACTCCTAGTTCTTTCTTTAATCCCATTTCCACCTTAAAGCGAACATTTGGCATACCTAGAGGAATAAGGCGAAGAACCAGCTGTTTTTCTACCTCATAAGCCATCTTCCGACGAATATTTGTTAATATCTCAGCCTGCTCTTTTGTCTTTTTATAAGCTGTATCTCTTCTCACAAGCAAATCAGCAATACGATCATCATATGAGGTTATTGAATTTATTCTTTCTCTATATTCATCAGAGAGAGCCATCAGTTCTTTCACAGTCTGTACATGATGCTTCTGCTGCAGCGAATAAATCAGATTCAAACGACCATTTACTTCATCCAAACGAACCGGATCAAACAAAACTGTTTCCTGACATGAAGCAATCTCCTGAAAAATATCCTTCAAATCAATATATGTACTCTCTATACGATTTGTCAATTCTTTAGCAGGCTGATAAACCTTTTGAATACCATTCAGTGTATTTAGGACTTCTTTTAATTCGGTAAGAAGCCCACCTTCATCCGAACTAAAACTCTGCTCTACTCGATATAGACACGTTTTTATTTCTTCGGCATGACTTAGTGTCTCTATTTCCTGTTCTAATTCTTCTTGCTCTCCCTCACATAAATGAGCATCTTCCAATTGTTCCAGTTGAAAGCGAATATAATCCTCATCCGATTTATTCTGTTCTGCCAACGAAATAAATTCAGCCAATTCACGTTCTATTTGCTTCCATTCCTTATAAAAAACATGATACTGCTCCAATAATTGTTCGTTATGAGCTAGAATATCCAATACATTCAATTGAAAGCCTTCCTGATTCAACAAAAGATTCTGATGTTGGGAGTGTACATCAATAAGCTGTTCTCCAAGTTCCCTCATCATCGACAAGGATACCGGACTATCATTAATAAAAGCACGACTTTTTCCAGATGACAGTAATTCTCTACGCAAAATACATTCATCATCATACTCAAGTTCGTTTGTATCAAAAAATGAACGCATATTATAAGCAGAAATGTCAAAATAAGCCTCTACCACACATTTTGAAGCCCCCTGTCGAATAGCCTTTACATCAGCTCGTTGCCCTAAAAGCAAACCTATGGCTCCCAAAATAATGGACTTACCGGCACCTGTCTCGCCTGTAATAACAGAGAATCCTCTTTCAAAATCAATGTCAAGTTTCTCTATCAATGCATAATTCTGAATATATAATGAACGTAACACTTTCCTATTTCTTTAATACTAAAAAGATCTTTCAAGACTCTTTATCGGATAATGAACACAAATAATCTATAATATCTTTTGCGACTTCTTGCTTGAGTTTTAGTGGATAAGTCGTACATCCTTTACGATCAATAATACTAATTTTATTCGTATCATAACGGAATCCCGCTCCTGTATCATTCAAAGAGTTTAATACAATAAAATCGAGGTTTTTCCGTTCCAATTTATTTTGTGCATTTTGCTGTTCATCATGTGTTTCCAATGCAAACCCAACCAATCGTTGCCCCTTTCGTTTCAAAGCTCCCAGTCCAGCTGCAATATCTTGAGTCGCTTGTAAATGTAGTGTCATTTGCTTTTCTTTTTCACGTTTTATTTTTTCTTCTGCCACTACATCAGGTCTGAAATCGGCGACTGCAGCACATAATATAGCGACATCAGAAGACTTAAAACAATTCAGAGATACTTCATACATATCCTGTGCAGACTCTACATTTATTCGATGAATACGTGAATGAATAGCCTCTAGTTGCACAGGCCCACAGATTAATGTTACCTCTGCTCCTCGACCGGCACACTCCTCAGCCAATGCAAATCCCATTTTTCCAGATGAATAATTACCAATAAACCTTACCGGATCTATTTTTTCGTATGTAGGTCCTGCTGTTATCATCACCCGTTTACCAACTAAATCTGTATTAGCAACAAAAAATTCATCTAGCACTTGAATAATACGTTCAGGTTCTTCCATCCGTCCTTTTCCCACCAAATGGCTAGCAAGTTCTCCTATTCCCGGCTCAATTATGTAATTTCCATAAGAGCGAAGTATTTCTAAATTCTGTTGCGTGGACGGATGTGCATACATGTCCAAATCCATTGCCGGAGCCACAAATACAGGAGCTTTTGCTGAAAGATAAGTAGTTATCAACATATTGTCGGCTATTCCATGAGCCATCTTTCCAATTGTCGATGCAGTAGCCGGAGCTATCAGCATAGCATCTGCCCACAGCCCCAAATCCACATGACTGTTCCAAGTACCATCCCGTTGAGCAAAAAACTCACTGATTACTGGCTTGCTGGTAAGTGCAGAGAGTGTAATGGGGGTAATAAATTCTTTGCCTGCAGGAGTAATTACAACCTGTACCTCTGCTCCCCGTTTTATCAATCCCCGAATAATATAACAAGCTTTGTATGCAGCGATGCTTCCCGTAATGCCGAGAACAATTTTCTTTCCCTTCAACATGACTATTTCGTAATCAGGTTACTCATTTCACGTAAGCGAATCTTGGTCAACATTGCTTTTGTATTCAGCGTAAAGTCGCTATTCAGAATCCAGCCGTAATATCCAGGATCTTGCTTCAAAACATCAGCAACCTTCATTCCTTTATACTTTCCAAAATTGAAAACTTCATCTCCATTATCATCATATACCATTCTTCCAGCAAAATCTACATTCTTTGTAAAACTAGAATAGTCAGCAAGAAAAGCAATGTCATTCTGAAGTTCCGGATAACGATCAAGCTGAGCCTTCAAGACCTCGTATGTTGCACGCGTATCCGCCTCTGCCGTATGCGCATCTTCCAGATTCTTATTGCAATAAAACTTATACGCAGCTGATAATGTTCTCTGTTCCATTTTATGGAAAATCACCTGCACATCCACAAACTTGCGTCTACTCATATCAATATCTACGCCGGCACGTAAAAATTCTTCGGCCAACACCGGTATATCGAAACGATTGGAATTAAATCCAGCCAAATCACACCCTTCAATATCTTTAGCAATGCTTTTTGCCACTTCCTTAAAAGTTGGACAGTCGGCCACATCTGCATCATAAATACCATGTACTGCCGACGATACCTCAGGAATATGCATCTCAGGGTTTATGCGCATAGTCTTCGACTCTTCATTTCCGTTTGGGTACACTTTTAAATAACAGATTTCGACAATACGATCCGTATTGATATTAGTTCCCGTTGTTTCCAAATCAAAAAATACAATCGGGTTTTTCAGATTCAGTTTCATTTGTTTCAATCATTAAGCATCATAGGCATCAACAACATCAACAGATCCTCATTTTCTTCCTGTTCTGCAGGTATAATCACTCCGGCACGCGATGGATCTGCAAGTTCTACTATCACTTCTTCAGCAGCAATATTATTCAGTATATCAATCAGAAAGGTAGATTTAAATCCAATACTCATAGGCGTCCCTATATACTGACAAATCAATGTTTCTTCGGCCGATGTTGAAAAATCAATATCTTGTGCAGAAATCACAATCTGATTTTCATGTAATCGCAATTTAATCAAGCTACTAGCTTGTGAAGAAAATATAGAAACTCGGCGCAAAGCTCCCAACAGTTGCTGACGGTCAACTATAACCTTATGGGGATTATTTTGTGGAATTACAGAATTATAATTAGGATAACGTCCTTCGATTAGGCGGCAAACCATCCGATAATTTTCAAGCATAAATACGGCATTTCGCTCATCAAACTCGACCACTACTGTTCCCTGTTCTTTAGAAAGAAGATTTTTCAATAACATCGCAGGTTTCTTAGGTAAGATAAAAGCAGCACGTTCATTACCTCTAGCAGCCAATGTTTTACAGCGAACCAATTTATGTCCGTCAGATGCTACCATTGTTATATCATCTGTCGTTATATCAAAATAAATGCCATTCATCACTGGGCGCAATTCATCATCAGCAGTTGCAAAAACAGAACGGTTAATCCCTCCCAATAAGATATCCGCTTCTATCTCCACACGTACTGCATTATTACCCAATATAGCAGATTGAGGAAATTCATCTGCATTTTGTCCCATTAAACTATATTTTCCATTTTGATACTGTATTGTAATTTCAAATGTATCTAAATTCATGTCAAATGTCAAAGGCTGTTCAGGGACTTCCTTCAACGCATCAAGCAACGTCTTTGCTACTACTGCGAACCGACCATTGGCATCACTTTCGTTTACTTCAACAGCAGTCACCATCGTCGTCTCGCTATCGGAAACAGTGACAGACAAAGTCCCATCTTCCAAATTAAAAAGGAAGCAATCAAGAATAGGCAATGCATTCTTTGAATTGATTACACGGCTAATAGCCTGCAAATGGCTAAAAAGAGCAGTACTTGAGACGATAAATTTCATATAGTTTCGTATATTTAAGTTTTTAAGATTCCGAATGCACAAAGTTAAGGAAAAAGATGTTAGCCAAACAAGAAAAACGAACAAAAAACAACCACAATGCAATGACTATTCTCAAAAAATTGTAACTTCGCGCCATGAATCTAAATTTATTATAATGGAATTTACAGGAAAAATAATTGCAATACTTCCTCCAAGAGGTGGAATTTCAAAGACTAGTGGAAATGAGTGGAAATCACAAGAATATGTAATCGAAAACCATGATCAATATCCACGTAAAATGTGCTTCGATGTATTTGGCGCAGAAAAAATAGAACAATTCAACATACAAATGGGCGAAGAACTGACCGTATCTTTTGATATTGATGCCCGTCAATGGCAAGATCGTTGGTTTAATAGCATACGCGCATGGAAAGTTGAACGTGTAAACGCTACAGCTTCTATAGCACCGGGTATTCCTGTACCTCCTCCTACTCCCTCCATTACTCCTGAATTTACTCCTGGAGATGCAAACGACGATTTGCCATTCTAATAACCGTTGAAGATTATCAACATTTCCTTTTTGAATCATGTTATTCAAGAAGGAAATGTTGATAAAATTATTATTAAACATTTTTATCATAAAAATATTTTTGGGTACCAATAAATAGAATCTTTAACTTCATTCAACCTAGATTCAACTCTTTCGATAAATTCATTTTCCAAGACTTCCAATCCGAATTATCTAGAGTATCATAACACAGATAAGCTTCATATTTTCCAAAAGACTAAACTGTTCAACATAATCACCCTCGAATAATTTAAACTTGGTTTTATGCTTATTTTATAGCATTAAAAATTACCATAAAGTCTACTCTACAATTTACGAATGATATAATCCTAATACAGCACTATCCATATCTATTACTTTGTGATACCATTTGTACACTATTTAGGAGCATCATAAAAAACAGATAACTAAAAATGACAATATCTAAAAAAAATACTAATGACATAAAGGCAAGTCGAAAATGATTATTCATGCCAAATATCAATTAAATCTTTTGAGAAAAATATTGTTAGAAAGATTATTTGAGTAAAAAATACTTCTAAAAAACTAACATTAAAATAATAAAATGTAGACAATTTAAATCTAGCATAAAAACAGAGGCCATCTCAAGATCATCTTGAAACAGCCTCTTATTAATCAGATAAAATACAAATTAAAACATATTATTCAACTTCCGTTCCCCAATTTTCTTTTGCAAGACGCTTATAACTGTTATAACGCCATTTTGCATTATCCTCAGCAGCTTGGAACAGTTGTTCTGCTTCTGCTGGATATTGTTTCATCACAGAAGCATAACGAACCTCTCCTTTTAAGAAATCCTTAAATCCTGCCCAATCTGGTTCTTTACTATCTAACGTGAACGGATTTTTGCCTTCAGCCTCCAAAGCCGGATTGTAACGCCATAAGTGCCAATAGCCACATTTCACTGCTTTTTCTTCCTCGGCCTGACTCTTACCCATACCAGCTTTCAGACCATGGTTAATACACGGAGCGTAAGCAATAATTAGTGACGGACCAGGGTATGCTTCTGCTTCACGCAATGCTTTCAGCGTTTGAGCCTGATCTGCTCCCATAGCAATCTGTGCTACATATACATAACCATAAGTAGTAGCCATCAATCCAAGGTCTTTCTTACGTACACGTTTACCTGCAGCTGCAAACTTAGCAATAGCACCTACCGGAGTAGCTTTGGATGACTGTCCACCAGTATTAGAGTAGACTTCTGTATCCAATACCAAGATATTAACGTCCTTACCGCTAGCAATAACGTGATCGAGACCACCGTAACCTATATCGTACGAAGCTCCGTCACCACCGATAATCCACTGGCTTCTCTTCACAATATATTGTTTCAGACCATAGAGCTGAGCACATACCGGACAATTGTCTTTGGCAGCCTCCAGCATCGGAACAATGCGATTGTAGATTTCTTTAGTTTTATCTGCATCAAGACTGTTTTCAATCCATTCTGTGAAGATTGCCTTGTATTCAGCCGGGGTTTCGTCCGAAGCAATAGCTTCGTTCATCAGCTTGGCGATACGTCCACGCATCTTTTCATTTGCCAATTCCATACCCAATCCAAATTCACAGAAGTCTTCGAACAGTGAATTAGCCCAAGCTGGTCCGTGTCCTTTTTCGTTTTTAGTATAAGGAGTAGAAGGTACAGAACCTGAGTAGATAGATGAACATCCTGTAGCATTAGCTACCATTTCGCGATCGCCGAACAGTTGAGAAATCAGTTTTACATACGGAGTCTCTCCACAACCGGAACAAGCACCTGAGAACTCGAACAGCGGCGTAGCAAACTGAGAATTCTTCACGTTGGCTTTAATGTCCACCAGATGTTGTTTACTCTTCACGTTCTCTACGCAATATGTCCAGTTGGCAGCTTCTGACAGTTGACTTTCAAGATGTTTCATCTCAAGTGCTTTACCGCCCTTCTTCGGGTTACCCGGACATACATCAGCACAGTTACCACAACCCAGACAGTCTAGTACGTCAACTTGCATACGGAATGTCATGCCGTCGAACACCTTACCTACAGCTTTCAACTGAGCAAAGTTTGCACCCTTCTGCTCGTCTGCATCAAGAACAAACGGACGGATAGCAGCATGAGGACAAACGTAAGCACATTTGTTACATTGGATACAGTTCTCGGGATTCCATTCTGGAACGAATGCAGCTACACCACGTTTTTCGTATTGTGCAGTTCCTTGTTCCCATGTACCATCTTCGATACCTTTGAATGCTGATACTGGCAACAAGTCACCATCTTGTGCATTGATAGGACGAACAACCTCATTGATGAATGCCGGATCGTTATTTTCAACTTTTACATCGTCCGGGAGGTTAGCCCAAGCCGGGTCAACTGTCAGTTGCTTATATTCGCCACCACGATCAACGGCTGCATAGTTCTTGTTGACTACATCTTCACCCTTCTTACCGTAAGACTTCACAATAAATTTCTTCATTTGTTCAACAGCCAAGTCTACAGGAATAACACCTGTGATACGGAAGAATGCAGACTGAAGAATAGTATTGGTGCGATTACCCAAACCAATCTCTTGTGCAATCTGTGTTGCATTGATATAGTAAACTGTAATATTGTTCTGTGCGAAGTATTTTTTTACCTTATTCGGTAAGTTTTTAGCCAGTTCTTCACCTTCCCAAATAGTATTCAACAGGAATGAACCGTTCTTGCGTAAGCCACGAGTTACATCGTACATGTGCAAATAAGCCTGTACGTGGCAAGCCACAAAGTTGGGAGTATTTACCAAGTAAGTAGAACGGATCGGAGTGTCGCCGAAACGAAGATGAGAACAAGTGAAGCCTCCTGACTTCTTAGAGTCGTAAGAGAAATAGGCCTGACAGTGCTTGTCGGTGTTGTCACCGATGATTTTTACAGAGTTCTTATTGGCACCTACTGTACCGTCAGCGCCCAAACCATAGAATTTAGCTTCAAACATGCCTTCACCACCCAGCGCGATTTCTTCTTCTTGTGGAAGAGAAGTGAAGGTAACGTCGTCTACGATACCAATAGTGAAGTGATTCTTCGGCATCGGCAGAGCCAAGTTCTTGTAAACGGCAAGGATTTGTGCCGGAGTTGTATCTTTTGAGCCCAGACCGTAACGCCCGCCTACGATAACCGGAGCATTTTCAATGCCATAGAAGCAATCTTTTACGTCAAGGTACAGAGGTTCGCCGTTAGCACCCGGTTCTTTGGTACGGTCGAGCACAGCAATTGTCTTAACTGTCTTAGGCACAGCAGCCAGGAAGTGTTTAGCAGAGAATGGACGATACAAGTGTACGGCAACCAAACCTACTTTTTCGCCTTTGTTTGTCAGGTAATCGATTGCTTCACGGGCGGCTTCTGTTACAGAACCCATTGCAATAATAACACGTTCTGCATCTTCTGCTCCGTAATAATCGAACAATCCATATTTGCGACCGGTAATTTTGGAAATTTCGTTCATGTACTCTTCTACGATTGCAGGTACTGCTTCGTAATAATTGTTGCATGATTCACGGTGTTGGAAGAAATGGTCAGGGTTTTCTGCCATGCCACGGGCTACCGGATTCATGGGGTTCAATGCGCGTGCACGGAATTCAGCCAATGCTTCCCGATCGATAAGCGGAGCGAGGTCTTCATTTTCCAGCATTTCAATCTTTTGGATTTCGTGAGAAGTACGGAAACCATCAAAGAAGTTAACAAACGGTACACGTGACTTAATTGTAGATAGATGAGCTACTCCGGCCAAGTCCATGACTTCTTGTACAGATCCTTCTGCCAACATAGCAAAACCTGTCTGACGAGTAGACATTACATCTTGGTGATCACCAAATATACACAATGCATGAGAAGCTAGCGTACGTGCAGATACGTGGAATACACATGGCAGGAACTCACCAGCAATCTTATACATGTTAGGTATCATAAGAAGAAGTCCTTGAGAGGCTGTATAAGTTGTAGTCAATGCACCTGCTTGTAATGAACCGTGAACGGCTCCAGCCGCACCGGCTTCCGACTGCATTTCCTGCACTAATACTGTTTCGCCGAAGATGTTCTTACGTCCTGCGGCAGCCCATTCGTCCACGTATTCTGCCATCGTAGACGACGGGGTGATGGGGTAGATAGCTGCAACTTCCGAGAACATATACGAGATATGTGCAGCAGCTTGGTTACCATCACAAGTGATGAATTTCTTCTGTTTAGTCATAATTACATTAAATATTTAAGTAAATAAATCATTTCAAAAAAGGTATGGAAAGTGGATATTTCCATGCTTGCCCGGACATTCCCTTGATACCTCCTATGATGGGGAATGCCAAACATGCTAATCCCGCCAACACTATTATTGGGAACAACCAAAGTACACCTTCAACAAGAGCTGGAACAGGAAGTGTATCTAGTTCTATTTCCAACTCTTCCAAGTGAATACAACTGATTATTGCTGCCGGAAGACTAACTATGGCTGCAATAACAAATATCGTTCCAAAAATAAACCAAGTGATATACCAGTTCAGGATATATTTCCCTTGACTGTTTATTTGTACGGAAGCATTTTTTCCCAAAGCCCATAAGATGATAGGTATCAGCCATCCTACATATGGAATAAGAATCAGAAAGTTCATTAGGGCTAAGTAGGAGTTTTCTTGTAAACCCATTGGAATCATTTCATTGGAGCAATTATATTTAGCTTCTTCCGCAAACAATTTTTGTTTTTCGCGTTCAAACTCTTCGTCTGTCAGAGCTCCTGACAAACGTAACTTATTTAATTCATCCAATTTTCTGTAATCCATATTTCCAAAATTTTAATATAAAAAGCCAAACATCCAAAGAGGAATTTGATTGTCACATCCTATTTCCGACTTGTGTATTGCATACACTACTCCGGGAATATTCTTAGGTTTTGTCTTATCCGAACAAATCTTGAACGGTATTTTTTCGTCCACAAGAAATGAGCTGTTCTTATCTCCTCGGTGTACTTTATGGTCTTTCCATAAAGTGTTAACAAAAAAGGTTTCAAGTACATCCTGTTCTTCTACCTTTACCGGATAAATGGAATACATCAGGTTGGAATTGTGCATCATAATCTTAGAGGGTTTTTTGGGAAATTCTTCGCCTTTAGGATAGACCAAGTTGATGAGTCGTGCATCTGCCAAATATTTAATATAGTTCATTACAGTAGCACGAGAAGTCTGAATGTCATTTGCCAACTGGCTCACATTAGGAGCTTTAGGGCCATCTACAGCCAATAGATAGAGTAATTTTTTTATCTTAGAGAGATATTTTAGTTCAATTTGTTTAATTAGTAGAATATCAACTTCTACCATCATATTCATTGTTTTCAATAGATTCTCAGAAAAATTTCTTTTTTCGAGAAAAAAAGGATAAAATCCATGATGAATATAATCTTGAAGATAATCCAATGGACGTACTTTGGATATTATTCCTTTTGCAATTTGTTCATGATTCTTGAGTATTTCCTCAAGCTTATAAGCACGAAACTTCATTCCAGTTTGCAAATTCAAGAATTCTCTGAATGAAAAACCACGTAAATTATAACTCTTTACAATGTCACGAAGCTCAGAGCCTTCTTCTTTCAGCCTCATTACAGAAGAACCTGTAAATACAATTTTCAAATCAGGAAAGCGATCATAACATGTATGCAACTCTTTGCTCCATTCCGGATGTTTGAACACTTGGTCAATTAATAATACTTTCCCTCCTCGTTTCTGAAACTCAGCAGCAAAATCAACAATACTGTGTCCTGAAAAGTAAAAATTATTCATATTAATGAAAAGACAGGAACGATCTGTTCCAAACTTTTCTTTAGCATACTGAAGAAGGAAAGTCGTTTTACCTACACCACGTGTTCCCTTAATGCCAATCAATCGGTCATTCCAATCTATTTCATCCATAAGGTCACGACGAACAGGAGCATTGGTATGCTCAACAAGATAAGCGTGTGTACGATAGAATGATTCCATTTCAATCCTTTCAGTTTTGGGCGACAAATATACTGTTTTTTTTAGTATTTGCAAAGTAGAGATAGCAAAATTACGTTCTATAAGCTAAGTTTTACGTAGGATTGAAAGCTATCGATTATTTCTTGTATATATTTGCAAAATAAGCAGTTGGTTATATTGCATTAAAGATGAATTCACAAACAATCTATATATTTAATCCAGATCATGATCTTGCGCTTGCTAGCGGTGAAACAAATTATATGGCTCCGGTGTCAGCACGTCAAATGGCTGCAGACCTAGCAGTCCTTCCTGCATGGTACATGCCAGATGAAGCACACATATTAGCTCCTTCCGCTTATCATCTGGATTTTCTCGCCACAATGAGTAACCGATTCCATCGTCCTATGTCACTGATTACAGCCCCTGAATTGTGTAATCAAGAGCATATCAAAATTTTTCCTTGGGGATGGAATCATTCTCTGCTGAAACGCTTGTTGTCAATAGGTATAGATGAATGTTATTTACCTACCAAATCTTACATTCAACTAATAAGAAAATATGCTCATCGTTTCTATGCATCAGAGCTACTCTCCCGATTACAACTAAATAATTTTTTTTGTGGCGAAGCTTTTTGGTTGAGAAATGAAAATGATTGGAAGGATTTTATTGAAAAGCATGAAAGATGTTTACTAAAAGCGCCTCTATCTGGAAGCGGCAAAGGGCTCAACTGGTGCAAAGGGACATTTACTTCTTCTATTAAAGGATGGTGTTCTCGCATCAACACCTCACAAGATGGAATCATAGCTGAACCTGTCTATAACAAGACAGAAGACTTTGCTATGGAATTCTATTCTAACGGAAATGGGAACGTACATTTTGTTGGATTTTCTCTATTTCATACCAACAAAAGTGGTATGTATACCTCAAATCTACTTCTCTCTAACGAAGAAATATTACAATATCTTTCAACATATGTTCCTATAGAAGAACTAATACAGTTAAGGGATTGTCTAATCAAAGAATTATCTGTTCTGCTAGGTACCTTCTATCATGGGTATTTGGGAATAGATATGATGATTTGCCACTTTCCTGAGCAAAAGCCATTTTATAGAATACATCCTTGCGTAGAGATTAACCTACGGATGAATATGGGAGTTACATCCCGTTTTCTTGCAGACCGTTATCTAGCTCCTGGAGTAACAGGCGTTTTTAAAATCATTTACTCATCTTGTCCCACAGATATCATGAAGGTACATTTGCACATGAAAGATTCATATCCTTTACAAACAAGAGAAGGACAGATTATCTGTGGCTATCAACCATTAGTTCCTATTACACCTCAAAGTCATTATTTAGCATTTATATGCTGTGGTGCAGATTTTTCTAATTATAAGTAAACAGAAAAATATAGTCTTCCGAGCAACAAAACTAAGTAAGAACATCTCTCTGAAAATAAAGAGGCTGTGCAAAATCATCTCGCACAGCCTCTCGCATTAAACCAATACGTAAAATCTCAAAAGATTACTTATAAAAAACAAGTATTATCTGTTTTTCAATTGCGCATCAACATAGAAGATTCCGGCATCACCAGCCTTTTTCAACTTATCTACAATACCTTGTGCTGTAGCTTCTTCTTCTACCTGCTCGCGTACAAATCCCCACAAAAAATCTTGAGTTGCCTTATCTTTTTCAGCAGAAGCCACATCAACCAATGTATTAATAAGTTCAGACACATGACATTCATGTTTGTAAACATGTTCAAACACTTCCATAGGAGTCCCCCAACCGTTAGGAACCACATCTACCTTATCCACCTTCGGGGTACCTCCACGTTTAACAAGATACCCTGCCATTGCACAAGCATGTTCCATCTCTTCCTCAGATTGTTTTTTCAGCCAATGTGCAAAGCCATCGAATCCTTCTTTGTCCATATAGAAAGACATTGCAAGATAGAGGTTAGCCGACCACATCTCAGCATTGATTTGGCCATTAATAGCATTTTGTAATTTTTCTGTAATCATAATTATATCCTTACATTAATAAAATGTTAATCAAAAATCGTCCTCATCGAACGCGATGCAAACATAACTATCTTCTAGTCCCTATTGTTCAAGTACAACAGAACTTTTAATTTATATTCACACAAAATTCAAATAAGCTCATCGGACAAATATCCTTTCGGCAACTCTCTGCAATTATACCCCGAAGCCATAATTTCACCATATGCACCAGCTGATCGCAAAGCAATCAAATCACCTCGATATGTTTTATTCAGATCTATCGCCTTTCCAAACACATCAGATGATTCGCAGATAGGTCCAACTACATCATAAGTCTCGATTGGCAAGTCGGAAGTAATATTTTCGATTTTATGATATGCTTGATAAAGCGCAGGACGAATCAAATCTGTCATCCCCGCATCAAGAATAACGAATTTTTTATTGGTCCCTTGCTTCACATACAGTACACGAGAAATCAAAGAGCCACATTGAGCAACAACCGAACGCCCTAACTCAAAATGAAGAGTTTGATAGGAACGGAGTTTCAATTGCCGAGCATAAGTAACAAAATATTCTCTGAAATTAGGAATAGACTGACGATTGGGATGCGTATAATCAATTCCTAGTCCACCTCCAACATTAATATGTTCCACAAGAATACGACGTGCCTCTAATTTATCCTGCAATTCATTTATTCTATTACACAATGCAATAAAATCATTCATATCCAGAATCTGCGAACCAATATGAAAATGTAAACCTATGAACTTTACATTTTTCATTGCTTGTGATACATCAATTACTTCGTCCATATCCTGCATACTAATACCAAACTTATTTTCTGCAAGTCCGGTAGTAATATTTGCATGAGTATGCGCTCCAACATCTGGATTAATACGAAATGCCACATTGGCCACTTTATTTTGAGCTGCAGCTAATTCGTTGATAACCTTCAATTCAGGAATAGATTCAACATTAAAGCAAAAAATGCCATATTCCAGTGCCAGATTGATCTCCCAGTCAGACTTTCCTACTCCTGCAAAAACAATCTTCTGTGCAGGAAAACCGGCACGAATTGCAGCGCGAATCTCACCTCCACTTACACAATCAGCCCCTAACCCCTCATCACTAATCAAAGACAAAATCTTAGGATTTGCATTTGCCTTGACAGCATAATGCACCACAAAACCAGGATATTTCGCAACTTCCTGCCTTATAACAGACAACGTCTGTTGCAAAATATTTACATCATAATAATAAAAAGGAGTGCGCATCTCCTTCAGTTTATCGACTGGGAATATTCCTTTCATCATCAAATAACTTTTTAAATGGTTAAAAAAAGCGCTTTTACCCATCGGTCAAAAGCGCTTTATGCGTATGTCCTTATATGCAAAATCAACTATTAAACAGCATATCGCTTAAAGCTTGCAATGCAGCTTTTTTATCACACTCTCTAATCAGAAATGAAATATTATAATTGCTACCTCCAAAAGAAATCATTCGTACAGGTATGTCGCGCATAGCATCTAATGCTTTTGCTTCAAAACCAACATTTTCCCATTCCAAATCACCTACGACACAGATAATACACATATCTTTATCTACTGTAACTGTGCCATATTTCTTCAAATCATCTAATATTTCATTTAAATGTTTTATATTGTCAACTGTAACTGATACTCCTACTTCTGAAGTGCAAATCATATCAATAGAAGTCTGATAACTTTCAAAGATTTCAAACACTTTACGTAAGAAACCATAAGCAAGCAACATTCGACTAGACTTTATTTTGATAGCCGTAATATTGTCTTTAGCTGCCACAGCCTTAATTTTTCCCTTTTCTGTATCATTGGATATTAATGTTCCCGGTGCTTTGGGATCCATTGTATTAAGCAACCGGACAGGAATATTAGCATATTTGGCAGGTTGTACACAAGTAGGATGCAAAATCTTAGCACCAAAATAAGCCAACTCTGCAGCTTCTTCAAAATGCAGCTGACGTACCGGAGAAGTTTTATCCACAACACGTGGGTCATTATTGTGCATACCATCAATATCTGTCCAAATCTGAATCTCAGAAGCATTTATAGCTGCGCCTATCAAAGATGCAGTATAATCACTTCCACCACGTTGCAAATTATCAATTTCTCCGTATGCATTACGACAAATAAATCCCTGTGTTATATAAATATCCGCATCGGGATAAAGTCCTAGTTGTATCTGCAACTTTTCTTTTATATATACCAAATCGGGCTCCGCATTCTTATCTGTACGCATAAATTCTAAAGCTGGAATCAAAACAGACTTTACTCCAGATTCTTGCAAGTACAAATTCACCATCGCCGTAGAAATCAGTTCACCTTGAGCCAATACAACTTTCTCTTCAAACAATGTGAAAAGATCTTTAGTATAAGAACGGATGTAATCAAAGTGAGACTTTATAACTTCTAACGCTTTCTGCTTATACTCTTGAGTTGCATAAAGTTCATCAACATGATGTTTATACTTAACCTCCAGTTTATTGATAATCTCATTTGCTCCCTCCGGGTTCTTCTTATACAGATAGTCTGAAATCTCTACCAATGTATTTGTAGTTCCCGACATGGCAGAAAGAACAACAATTTTCTGTTCACCATCAGTAATTAATTTGGCTACTTCTTTCATCCGTTGAGCAGAGCCTACAGAAGTTCCTCCAAACTTTAAAACTTTCATTTCTATTATTATTTAAATTAATCTATATTTAATTCAATCTCAATAGTTTTCTTTCGAGATACATATTCATCTGTTACATCCATAATATGATGATCAAAGCAACGATATACCCTTCCGGAATATTCCCTCAGCAATTGCAAATTATGCGTGGTCATAACGACAGATGCGCCCGAAGAACAGATATTATGCAACAATTCCACAATAGCTTTTCCTGTTTCCACATCTAAATTGCCTGTCGGCTCGTCTGCAAGAATAATTTCTGGAGAATTCAGCACTGCACGCGCTATCACAATTCGTTGTTGTTCTCCACCTGATAATTCATTGGGGAACTTATATCCTTTATTAGACATGCCCACAAGCTGTAAGACCTCGTCAATTCGTTCTTTTATCTCCTGTTTATTCTTCCATCCAGTAGCTCGAAGTACAAATTCCAGATTATTATAAACAGTACGATCAATCAACAGTTGAAAATCCTGAAATATAATTCCAAGCTTTCTTCGTAACTGAGGAATATATTTCCGCTTAATAGAGCACATATCATATCCTAACACTTCTGCCTCTCCATCTGCCACATCTAACTCTCCATACATAGTTTTAAGCAGACTTGTTTTTCCTGAGCCTACCTTCCCTATTAAATACAAAAACTCTCCCTTATGCAATTCCAAATTTACATTTTCCAAAACCGAGAGTTCTTGTTGACGGATTTCTACATTCTTATATTTAATCAGTGCTTCTTCCATGTACTGCTATGCCTTTCTTGCAACTCACGAGCAAGATCTTCAAGACTGTACCCTTTTGATGTAAGTAAGACGATAAGATGATAAATTAAATCAGCTCCCTCATAAATCAAACGATCGCTAGTGCCATTGGTTGCTTCAATTACTGTTTCCACAGCTTCTTCACCAACCTTTTGTGCCATTTTATTTACTCCAGACTTAAATAAACTGGTCGTATAAGAACCTTCTGGCATTTCAACATGACGTCTATCAATAAAATCCTGTAAATTCTTTAAGAACATAATAGGTTCTTCATTCTTTTCTCCCCAACATGTATCTGTTCCTGTATGACAAACAGGTCCAACAGGATTTACCATAATCAACAGCGTGTCGTTATCACAGTCCGATTTTATCGAAACAACATTCAAAAAATGACCACTTTCCTCTCCTTTCGTCCATAGACGTTTTTTAGTACGGCTAAAAAAAGTTACTTTTCCTGTTTCTACAGTTTTACGATAAGCATCTTCATTCATAAATCCCAACATTAATACCTTACGAGTCTCATTATCTTGTATCACTGCAGGAATTAATCCATTCATTTTATCAAAATCCAGTTCTAACATTCTATCCTTAATTTTCATTTACCAATACTAAATAGCAAAACATTTTCCTCTGCAAATCATTTACTTATTACTTCAACCATCAGACCATACGCATTGGAATATTCTGTGCGCAAAGATACGATTTTAATTCGGGAATTTTAATTTCTCCAAAATGAAAAACACTGGCAGCCAATGCCGCATCTGCTTTTCCCAACAAAAAAGCATCACGAAAATGTTCCTTCTGACCAGCACCTCCCGAGGCTATCACAGGTATCGAAAGTTGTTCTGACAGCATTGCCAATGTATCATTTGCATAACCAGTCTTAACGCCATCATGATCCATGCTTGTAAACAGAATTTCTCCCGCTCCGCGCTCTTGAGCCTCCTTCGTCCATGAAAATAATTTTTTATCTGTTTTAACTCGTCCACCGTTTAAATAACAGAACCAACTATCCCCACATCTCTTAGCATCAACAGCCAACACACAAACTTGTGAGCCAAAATGCTGAGCAATCTCATCTATCAGTAAAGGATTGCGGATAGCAGCCGAATTAATAGAAATTTTATCTGCTCCGGCATTCAACAAGCGTTCTACATCGCCCAATTCATTAATGCCTCCTCCTACCGTAAATGGAATATCAATATTAGCGGCGATCCGTTTAACTAGTTCCACAAATGTTTTTCGCCCCTCATAACTAGCTGTAATATCCAAGAAAACAAGTTCATCAGCACCTTGAGCACTATATGCCCGCCCTAATTCGACAGGATCACCTGCATGCCGCAAGTTCAAAAAATTTATCCCTTTTACAGTTTGCCCATCTTTAATATCCAGACATGGTATAATTCTTTTCGCTAACACAATTCACTACTTTTTTTCTAATTCAACTTTTCCTATTTTAATCAAAAAAAATCTTCAAATCTTTCAATGCAATCTTTCCCTCATATAATGCCTTTCCTAGAATAACACCAGGAATATGCGCCTCTTCTAAAGCAATGATATCATCCAATCTTCCCACACCTCCACTAGCAATCAATTGCAAATCTGAAAATTTAAACAATATTTCTTCGTATAAAGAAAGAGAAGGTCCTTTTAGCATTCCATCACACGCGATATCAGTGCATATCACCTTACGAACTCCTTTACTAACATACTTTTCTAGAAAAGCAAACAATTCAAAATGGCTTTCCTCCTTCCAGCCATTCATTGCAATATTACGATCCTTTACATCTGCTCCTAAAATAATACGCTCACTACCATACTTCTCTAACCAACGGCAAAAGGTATCAGGCTCCCTCACAGCAATACTGCCTCCTGTCACCATTTGTGCTCCACTCTCAAAAGCAATTTTCAGATCTTCATCACTCTTTACTCCTCCCCCAAAATCTATCACCAAAGAGGTACAAACTGCGATTTGTTCCAATATCTTATAATTCACAACATGGTGAGAAACAGCACCATCCAAGTCAACAACATGAAGTCGACGGATACCATGCGCTTCAAACTCTTTTGCAACCTCAACAGGATTTTCATTATACACTTTCTTACTAGTATAATCACCTTGAGAAAGACGAACACATTTCCCCTCAATAATATCAATGGCTGGAATTATCTCGATCATCAGATTATTATATTCTATATCTTTAAAAAATTAGCTAAAATCTGTTCTCCTACTTTTCCACTTTTTTCCGGATGAAACTGAGTAGCATAGAAATTATCCTTATTTAGTGCAGAACTAAAAGACTGAATGTAATCAGTTTCAGAAGCTGTAAAATCACAAATAGGCACATAATAACTATGGACAAAATACACATACTCTTTTTCCTTAAATCCATCAAATAGATGACCGTTCATCCTATTTATTGTATTCCATCCCATATGAGGGACTTTATCAGTATGCACTAATGGAGAGAACCTCTTCACATCCACATCAAAAATTCTCAGGCAGTCCACTTCTCCTTCTTCTGAGTAACGACACATAAGCTGCATACCCAAACAAATGCCCAGCACTGGTTGACGCAAACTTTTTATTACTCCATCCAAACCCGTCTTTCGTAAATATTCCATCGTGGTTTTAGCCTCCCCGACTCCGGGAAAAATTACTTTATCAGCAGACAAAATTTTTTCTTTATCAGCCGTAATTATCGCTTCTGCGCCCAACCGCTTCAAAGCATAATCCACAGAGCAAACATTCCCAGCATTATATTTAACTATTACTATCTTCATCAACTAAAAATTACAGTTTTATTTTTATAAGCTAAGATCTTACGTTCAATATGCTTTTGAACGGCACGGGACAGAACTATTTTTTCAAGATCCTTTCCCTTATTAATCAAATCTTCTATCGCATCTTTATGTGTAATCCTCACTACATCCTGTTCTATAATAGGACCTGCATCCAGTTCGGTTGTCACATAATGGCTAGTCGCACCAATAATTTTTACTCCTCTCTCAAAAGCAGCATGGTAAGGTCGAGCCCCAACAAATGCAGGAAGAAAAGAATGATGAATATTAATGATCTTGTCCGGGTAAGCATCAATAATCCGTTCTGAAAGCACCTGCATATAACGTGCCAAGACTATAAATGTAATTCTGTGTTTCTTCAATAATTCCAGTTCCTTGCGCTCCTGCTCTTCCTTGGTTTCCTTAGTAATGGGGAACAAATGAAAGGGTATGCCAAATCGTTCTGCAACATGTTGCAAATCCGGATGGTTACTAACAATAAGAGGGATCTCTACATTCCATTCGCCTGCAGTATAGCGCGCCAACATATCAAAGAGACAATGAGACATCTTGGAGACAAATATAGCCATTCGAGGTTTTACATCTGAAAAATACAGTTGAAAATCCATTTCATATTTCTGCGCATAAAGAGTTCTAAAATAATCTTCTATTTTTTCCCGAGGAATCAAGAAGCACTCTAATTCCCACTCTATACGCATAAAGAAAATATTCTCAACACGATCAACATATTGATCCAAATAAACGATATTTCCCTTATTTACAGTAATAAAATCTGTCACATCCGCTAAAATTCCCGGTTTGTCGGGGCAATGTAATAATAATTTAGCCGTAATCATCATTTGCCTTGCCTGTTTATATTTCATCATTTAATTTTCAAAATGCAAAAATAACGAATTATTGCAAATAGCGGATTAGATTAACATAAAGTTTGCAATAAATATTTATTTTCTTACATATAGAAAGCCATTCTGTAATAAAAACAACCATTATAATCTATAAAAACTCACATAATATACCATTAGTCTATCATGTAAAATATAAAACAGAAAACATAAATTCAGCTATACATTATCTATCCATAAGAACCAACCGCTTCTACAATTAATACTACAACATAGGCATTTACGACATAACCAACTCCCAGATAGCAACATATAAAGACAAAATCGTCTTTACACACGTTTTACCAGACGCCTTCTATTCCCACAAAACAAACCTTTTCTTTCAAAATGCAGAACGATATACAAAGTTTTATAAACGTCAATTCCTACATAAAGGCAGCAACTTTATACGAGATGTACATCTCACAAAGTACAACATGCTCATCCCGTACAGTGCGAGATGGGCATGTCGTCCATATCAGATAATCTATCGCCCTAAAATAACAGACTAAAGATACACTTCCTTCAATAAAAAACCTATACTTCGACTGATATCAACTGAGAAAAAATTCTCTATGTAATAACTACAAATTACTCACCAACAAAAAAACAGACATAAGATCTTTCATATTCAACCACACATCACTGTACGTTTTATATCTCTGCACCAGACTATTGCTAAAGAAGAAATTCAATTTTATAATAAAAAAGGACTCTACCATTTGCATATTCGCAAAAAAGCACTACCTTTGCACCCGCGAATTGAGAGAAATTCATTAGATAAATATTGGTGCGTTAGTTCAGTTGGTTAGAATACATGCCTGTCACGCATGGGGTCACGGGTTCGAGTCCCGTACGCACCGCTTTAAAATAAAACCAATTTATAATTGGTGCGTTAGTTCAGTTGGTTAGAATACATGCCTGTCACGCATGGGGTCACGGGTTCGAGTCCCGTACGCACCGCTTTAAAAATAAAGTTATAACAAAAAGAGCTCTGATTTCATTAAGAATCGGAGCTTTTTTATTTTCCAACTCAATCATCCCAACCAATATACAATTAAATTCATTCCAAACAGATATATAATACCTTAACGAAGAAATAAAAAAAGATGCCACTTAATGGACATCTTTTTTGAGAGCCTCTTGTCGGATTCGAACCAACGACCCCGAGATTACAAATCACGTGCTCTGGCCAACTGAGCTAAAGAGGCTTTTTCGTTTTCGGGTGCAAAGGTAGAAAAAGAATCTGAAACTACAAATATCCAAATAACTTTTTCGTATATTTGCTGGCAGAACTTTAACCATAGAAATATGAAAAAGCAAATTCTAATAGTAAGTACAATTTTCCACATAATCTTTTTTTGTTCATCTTGTTCTGAAAAAGGGAAAATTGAGAAAAAAATTCAAGATACAACAGATAGCATAAAAGCTCCACTTCAAAAATCATCTACAAAAGCTGACAGCTGTGGATACATAGTAAAAACAGGAGATATTGCGCCCGATTTTATCATCACATTGACCGATGGTAAACAGATAAGTTTATCTTCATTACGTGGTAAAATCGTTATGTTGCAGTTTACTGCTAGTTGGTGTGGTGTCTGTCGCCAAGAAATGCCATTTATAGAAAAAGATATTTGGCAGAAACACAAAAATAACGATGATTTTATGTTAATAGGAATCGATCGTGATGAACCGCTCGAGAGAGTAATTGCATTCGCTAAATCCACAGGAGTCACCTACCCGATTGGATTAGATCCTGGAGCCAATATATTTACAAAATATGCATTACGAGATTCTGGTATAACAAGAAATGTACTTATCGACCGCAATGGAATAATTATACAGCTGACTCGCCTTTACAACGAAAAGGAATTTTCTTCCTTAGTACAGAACATAGATAAACTTCTGAAATAACTACATAAACAATGTCGGAACTACCTACACTCATTGCCGATCTTTCACTAATCCTGCTCTGCGCAGGAATAATGACATTACTTTTCAAAAAGCTAAAGCAACCTTTAGTTTTAGGATATATAGTAGCAGGATTTTTAGCAAGCCCAGGAATGCCCTATACACCTTCCGTCATTGACACTACAAACATCAAAATATGGGCAGATATCGGAGTTATATTTTTACTATTCGCTCTTGGGCTAGAATTCAGCATCAAAAAAATCGTAAAAGTAGGAGGTACAGCTGTCATAGCAGCATGTACCATTATTTTTTGCATGATCTTGCTAGGCATTGGTGTGGGCATGTCATTCGGATGGCAACATATGGACTGTTTGTTCTTAGGTGGAATGATTGCCATGTCATCCACAACCATCATCTATAAAGCCTTTGATGATTTAGGATTACGAAAAAAGCAGTTCACAGGGTTAGTATTAAGCATTCTGGTCCTAGAAGATATACTTGCTATTGTACTAATGGTTATGCTTTCAACCATGGCAGTAAGCAACAACTTTGAAGGAACAGAGATGCTAGAAAGCATTGGCAAACTTTTATTTTTCCTTATTTTATGGTTTATCGTAGGAATTTATTTAGTCCCCGAATTTCTAAAACGCTCCCGTAAATTTATGGGAGAGGAAACCTTGCTTATAATATCGTTAGCACTCTGCTTTGGAATGGTAGTCATTGCAGCCAGAACTGGATTTTCAGCAGCCTTCGGAGCTTTTATTATGGGTTCAATTCTAGCCGAAACTATCGAAGCCGAATCTATCACACAAATAGTAAAGCCTGTAAAAGACCTTTTTGGAGCCATATTCTTTGTATCAGTTGGTATGATGGTTAATCTTCACATGATTGTAGAGTATGCAATTCCAATTCTTATTATCACAATAGCGGTCATTGTTGGACAATCGACTTTCGGGACATTCGGAGTATTACTTTCAGGAAAAACATTGAAAACAGCAATGCAGTGTGGATTCAGCCTAACACAAATTGGTGAATTTGCTTTTATCATAGCAACATTAGGAGTCTCTTTGCATGTCACAAGTGACTTCTTATACCCAATTGTTGTAGCAGTCTCAGTCATCACAACTTTCCTGACACCATATATGATACGGTTAGCTGAGCCAGCTTATAATTTCGTAGACAATCATCTTCCAAGCTCATGGAAAAAATTCCTCCAACGATATTCTACCAACTCTTCAACAGTGGTTAATCATGAAAATCTATGGAAAAAGTTATTAATAGCAATCACAAGAATTACTATTGTATATTCTATTGTAATTATCTCAATCATTGCTATTTTTTTCCGTTTTATAATACCATTTTTAGAAAAAAGCTTACCCTCTTTATGGGCTTCGATCCTTGGAGCAATAATCACGATTATATGTATCTCACCATTCCTTCGCGCCATCATGGTCAAAAAAAATCGTTCTGTAGAATACATGACGCTATGGTACGAAAATAAAGCTAATAGAGCTCCATTAATATCAACAATTGTAATTCGAATAATGATAGCAGCTTTATTTATCATCTTCGTTATATCCGGATTATTCAAAGCATCAATAGGAATAGTTAGCGGAATAGCAGTACTAACCATCCTACTAATAATATGGTCACGACGTTTAAAAAAGCAATCGATTTTAATTGAAAGACGTTTCTTCCAAAATTTACATTCCAGAGATATACGTGCTGAATATTTGGGAGAAAAAAAACCTGCATATGCAGGACGATTACTATCCCATGATTTACATTTGGCAGATATTGAAGTACCAGAAGAATCGTCATGGGCAGGAAAGACTCTTCAAGAACTCAATCTAGGTAAAAACTATGGAGTACACATTGCTTCTATCTTACGTGGGAAAAAAAGAATTAATATCCCTGGCGGCAACGAACGTATATTCCCCTCCGATAAACTTCAGGTTATAGGCACAGACGATCAATTAAATACTTTTAGCGATAATATACAAAAAGGAGCTATTCCACAATGGGAAACCTATGAACAAAGTGAAATGAACCTAAAGCAATTTATCATAGATGCAAACTCCATTTTCTTAGGAAAAAATATCCGGCAATCTGGCATTCGGGAGAAATACCACTGCATGATAGTCGGAATAGAACGAGAAAATGGTATTTTGATGGCACCAAACGTAAATATCCCCTTCGAAGAAGGAGATATTATTTGGATAGTAGGAGAAAAAGAGAATGTATATCAATTAATAAATCAGAAACAATGATTACAGGCCTTTATCTTTATAAACAAAATCAATCATCATCTTCCCAGTCCAAATCAAAATCATCAATAAATTCAGGAGTAGTAAATTCTTCCAAACTTCTCCGTTCTTTTTTAGTAGGACGTCCTGTTCCACGCGCACGATCAACAAATCCACTAACACGACTCATTTCTAACAATTCATATTGTTCTGGAGATGTCACGTTCTCCATCATTTCTGACACTTTTTTTGCCCCCACTCGTTTCTCTATAGGCTGCAATACTTTAAATGAATATGTAACAGGTGGTTTTCTCACCTGAATTATATCGCCAAACTTTACCATGCGCGCAGCTTTTACCTGAGAGCCATTAATAGTTACCCTGCCTTTCTTACAAGCTTCGGCTGCAATTGTACGCGTTTTAAAAATACGTACAGCCCACATCCATTTATCAATTCTAGCTTCAGCCATAAAGATTTATTTTTTATTATATTGATTCATAGTAACATCCAAACCAGCAAGGCAAAAACTTTTAATCATTGCTCCTGCTGTATTCAAACGCTCATCCATTATTTTCCAATCTTCATCTGTAAAATGACCAAGCACATAATCCACCTGACCACCACGAGGAAAATCATTTCCAATACCAAAACGTAAACGGGCATAATTCTGAGTACCTAAAGTAGCAGCAATATGCTTCAGACCATTATGACCTGCATCACTCCCCTTACCCTTTAAGCGCAAACTCCCAAAAGGCAATGACAAATCATCCACTACAATCAAAAGATTCTCTAATGAAACATTCTCTTTCTGCATCCAATAACGAACAGCTAAACCACTAAGATTCATAAAAGTAGAAGGCTTAAGCAAAATTAACTGACGCCCTTTAAGAGAAAAATTTGTAACAAACCCATATCGTTTATCAATAAACGGCGGTACATTATTAGTCTTAGCCAATGCATCCACAGTCATAAACCCTATATTATGGCGGGTTTCATGGTATTCCATACCAATATTACCCAGCCCCACAATCAAATACTTATCCATCCTATTTAAATTCTACAAATACAAAAAAGCACGAATTAATGCAATAATACAGAATAAATCTGTCTAAACTGCATTAATTCATGCTATATTTTTTCTTTCTAATTATTCAGGAAGGATTTATTTTCCTGCAGCAGCTGCAGCACCTCTTGCCGCACGAGTCAATTTAACAGCACACACAACTGCTTCTTTAGCATTTATTAATTCAAGACCTTCAAAATTCAATTCACCAACCTTAATAGTCTTACCAAGGCCTAGATGTGAAACATTGATCACTAATTTCTCTGGGATAACATTATACAAGGCTTTTACTTTCAATTTACGCATCTGCAAAGCCAATTTACCACCAGCTTTCACACCCTCAGCCAAACCTTCCAATTGAACTGGAACTTCCATCACAATAGGTTTGGCTTCATCTATCTGATAGAAATCAACATGAAGAACGGTATCTTTCACAGGATGGAATTGAATATCTTTCATAATAGCATTAACTTTTTTGCCATCAATAATCAAGTCCACTACATAAATATGAGGAGTATAAACCAAATTACGAAGACTTTCACTAGTCACAGTAAAATGAACAACCTCATTTCCACCATAAAGTACACAAGGTACACCACCGTTTTTACGAATTTCTTTTAAAGCTCTAGTTTGTTCAGAAGAACGTTCTGCAATAGTTCTTGCAGTTCCTTTTAATTCAAATGATTTCATTTTTAATTTTTTTTGTGTTACTCTAAATTAAGTTATTTTTGCTCAATTCACCATCACACGATGCTGCAAAAATCGGTGCAAAAGTATATATATTTTTTAGAATATCCAAATTCTATATCAACCGACATTCAATATAAGATAAAATTCTTAGAAATCAATATCAATTTTGATTTCTCCCTCTACTTTCTTGTCCACATTATTATTTAAAAGAGTAGAAGAGCCTTCCACATTCAGTCCACCATCATGTTCTTGCTCATTATTATTAATAAAATCAATTGCTTGCGACAATCCTGCCATAAACTTCTCAAAATCTTCCTTATACAGGAATATTTTATGCTTCTCAAAACTAACCTGAGAGTCATCCCCTTCACCCAATACGATTTTTTTACTTTCCGTAATGGCTAGAAACATTTCATCTTTACGATTCTTTTTTACGTCAAGATAATAGATACGTTTACCGGCTTTAATTGATTTTGAGAATATAATCTCTTTATCATTAACATCTGTACTCATTTTACTTTTTAATTCTTCCATAATCATTCAGTCCGTTTATTATCGGCTTCAAAATTGGATATTTTTTTTTAACTACCCAAAGAAAATAAGCAGAGAATAAAAGGTAACATTAAAAAATGTGATTTATTTATGGATACTCATCAAAAATATCTACTTTTGCATTTTAAAAGTAACAGTTTCAATTAAAGTTATGATTAACAGAGTTCTTATTCGTCTTAAGATTATACAAATTGTATATGCTTATCATCAAAATGGCAGCAAAAATTTAGATGCAGCGGAAAAAGAGTTATTTTTTAGCCTTTCTAAAGCATATGACCTTTACAACTATTTATTAATGCTAATGATAGCTATAACCGAGTATGCACAAAAACGTATTGATGCTGCAAAAGCTAAACTTGCGCCAACCACAGAAGAATTGTATCCTAACACAAAATTCATAGAAAATAAATTTATTGCTCAATTAGAAATAAACAAGCAATTGACCAATTTTGCAACAAATCAAAAAAGGACATGGGCGAACGACCAAGATTTCATCAAAGGACTTTATGATAAAATCATTACCTCTGATATCTATCAAAGCTATATGAACTCCGAAGAAAATTCATACATAGCAGACAGAGAATTATGGAGAAAAATCTATAAAACGTTCATTTTCAACAATGATTCGCTTGACCAAGTGTTAGAAGATCAAAGTCTATATTGGAATGATGACAAAGAAATTGTAGACACATTTGTTTTAAAAACTATCAAACGTTTTGAAGAGAAGAATGGAGCAGATCAAGAATTACTTCCAGAATTCAAAGATGATGAAGATCGAGAATTTGCTCGCCGCTTATTCCGCCGTTCAATCTTAAATGCAGATTACTATCGGCATCTTATTAGTGAAAATACTAAAAATTGGGATTTAGACAGAATTGCATTCATGGATATCATCATTATGCAAACAGCACTAGCTGAAATATTAAGTTTTCCCAATATTCCAATTAGTGTATCTTTAAATGAATATGTTGAAATAGCTAAACTATACAGCACCTTCAAAAGTGGTAGTTTTATCAATGGAACCTTAGATGGAATTGTCAACCGGCTCAAGAAAGAAGGAAAATTAACTAAGAACTAAAAAATTCTGTATATTATAACTAAAGAATCAAAAGCAATTATTATGAATTTATTAACCGTACTTATGCAAGCTCCAGCTCCAGCAAATAATGGAGCCATGATGTGGATTATGCTGATAGCAATGTTTGTTATCATGTATATTTTTATGATTCGTCCACAAAACAAAAAACAAAAAGAATTAGCAAACTTCCGTAAATGCCTTGAAGTAAATCAACAAGTAATAACTGCTGGTGGAATTTACGGAAAAATAAAAGAAATAGAAGATAACTATGTTATTCTAGAAATAGATCATGACGTCAAAATTAAAATAGACAAAAATTCTATTTTTGCAGATGCTTCGTCTACTATCACACAGTCTAAGTGATAAAAGTCAAACTATGTCATTATGTTAAATCGTAAAAAAATACGATATATACAATCAATGTATTTCAAACAAATTAAGAATTTCCTGCTCAGTGATAAGAGCAGGGAGTTCTTTATTTTTTTATTCTTCTTTTTTATCGCAAGTGGTTTTTGGCTGCTTCAAACACTAAATAATGATTACGAAACAGAATTTTCTATTCCTATACGGATAAAAGGAATTCCTAATGAAATATTACTAACCTCTGAGCCTGCCACCGAGATTCACATAAAAGTAAAAGACAAAGGGACAGTTCTTTTAAATTATATGTTAGGAAAAAGTTTCTTCCCTGTTAATCTTAATTTCGAGGATTATAAAGAGAGAGGAAATCATGTAAAAATTGCAATAAGTGAAATTGAAAAAAAAATATTGAGTCAACTTAACACATCTTCTAAAATCCTCTCAATAAGACCTGATACATTAGAATACATCTATTCTGCTGGCAAATCTAAACTAATTCCGATACGTTTTTTAGGAAAAGTTTCTGCAGAATCACAATACTATATATCTGATACCATTTGTAAGCCTGATTCTATTCTAGCTTATGCACCAACTGAGATATTAGACACTTTAACTGCCGCTTATACCCAATTTATAGAATTAGCAAATATATCAGACACAGTCTACAAACAGATACCTTTAAAGCCTATAAAAGGAATAAAATTTATCCCCAATACAGTTGAATTACTTTTTCCTGTAGATATTTATACAGAAAAAACAGTAGAAGTTCCATTATATGGAATCAATTTCCCTGCCAATAAAGTTTTACGTTCTTTTCCTTCTAAAGTACAAATAACTTTTCAAGTAGGTCTAAAACATTTTCGTGAAATAAAAGCAAATGATTTTACAATTCATGTTTCATATGAAGAATTATTAAACTCTGGATCAGATAAATATACGGTAAAATTGAAATCAATTCCTAAAAACATAAGTCATATCCGTATAGTACCCGAACAGGTAGACTATCTTATTGAACAAGTAAATTCTTATGGCAATTAAAATTGGTATTACAGGTGGAATAGGTAGTGGAAAAAGTACCGTATCTCAAATATTAGAAATTATGGGAATACCTATTTACAATTCTGATACAGAGGCAAAACGACTTATCCACACAGATCCTACTATTCAGCAAGCTTTATGTAAACTCACAGGAAATACTCTATTCCAAAATGGAGAACTTAATCGAACATTATTAGCGGCATACATGTTCGGAAAACCAACACATATACATAAAGTAAATCAAATCATTCATCCTAATGTAAAAAAAGATTTTCAGCAATGGGCATCCAGATTTCCTACAGACAAAATTATAGGAATAGAGTCAGCAATTCTTTTAGAAGCAGGATTCAAAAAAGAAGTAGATATCGTTGTAATGGTATATGCCCCGATTGAATTAAGAATAGAGCGTACCATCAAACGTGACCATTCTACAAAAGAAAAAGTCATGGAACGCATCAATTCGCAAATGAATGATGAAATTAAAAGCGAACAGTCTGATTTTATTATCCAAAATGATGAGAAAACCCCATTAATTCCCCAGGTTTTAAAATTGATTTCTTCACTATCTAAAAATAATCATTACCTTTGCCTGCAGGAATAAATTATTTCAATAAAAACAACTCAATAATTATTAATACATACTACTATGTTAAAGACAATTTTGTCCATTTCAGGAAAGCCTGGATTATATAAACTTATTTCTCAAGGGAAAAATATGCTGATTGTAGAATCAATTAATACAGAAAAAAAAAGATTCCCAGCATATGGTAACGAAAAGATCATTTCATTAGCTGACATTGCAATGTATACAAACGATGCAGAAGTCCCCTTATACAAAGTTTTAAATACCATAAAACAAAAGGAGAATTCTCAAATCGCTTCTATTGACCCTAAAAAAGCAACCCCAGAACAGCTACGTGAGTATTTAAGTGATGTGTTACCCGATTTTGACCGCGACCGTGTATACGTAACCGACATCAAAAAATTAATCTCATGGTATAATATATTGGTTTCTAACGGTATTACAGACTTCGTTCCCGAAGAGAACAGCAAAGATGAAGAGAAAATTTCCGAATGAAATAAAAAACGAGGCTTAAATAGCCTCGTTTTTTGTACAACATATACTAATCGCAATTATTTCAATACACCTAGTTCCTTACCCACCTTAATAAAGGCAGCAATACACTTATCCAAATGTTCACGTTCGTGTCCTGCAGACAGTTGCACACGAATGCGTGCCTGTCCCTTAGGTACTACTGGATAATAAAATCCAGTTACGTAAATGCCTTCCTCCTGCATACGCGCTGCATATACCTGAGAAAGTTTAGCATCATACAACATCACTGCACAGATTGCACTTTGAGTAGGCTTGATATCAAATCCGGCAGCAGTCATATTATCGCGGAAATAATTCACATTCTCCATCAATTTATCATGCAATGCATTACTTTCTTTCAGCATCTTGAACACCTCAAGACTTGCACCAATAATACCTGGCGCCAAAGAATTAGAAAACAAATAAGGACGGCTACGCTGACGAAGCAAATCAATAATTTCTTTTCTTCCTGTAGTGAACCCACCTAAAGCACCTCCAAAGGCCTTACCAAGTGTCCCTGTGTATATATCAACGCGTCCGTACGTATTATACAGTTCACTTACACCATGCCCAGTATTACCCACTACACCTGCAGAATGCGATTCATCCACCATCACTAATGCATCGTATTTTTCAGCAAGATCACAAATTTTATCCATTGGCGCCACGTTACCATCCATTGAGAATACGCCATCGGTCACTACAATACGGAATCGTTGAGCCTGCGCTTCTTGAAGACATCTCTCTAAATCCTCCATATCTGCATTAGCATATCGGTATCGTTTAGCTTTACAGAGACGTACTCCATCAATAATTGAGGCATGATTCAAAGAATCAGATATTATAGCATCTTCTTCAGAAAACAAAGGTTCAAATACACCACCATTGGCATCAAAACAAGCAGCATATAAAATTGTATCTTCTGTCTGGAAATAATCAGAAATAGCAGCTTCCAACTCTTTATGAATATCTTGTGTGCCACAAATAAAACGAACCGATGACATTCCATACCCACGACGATCCATCATTTCCTGAGCAGCTTTGATTAAACGTGGATGATTTGACAGCCCTAAATAGTTATTTGCGCAAAAATTAAGCACTTTTTTCCCTTTAACAAGGATACTAGCCTGTTGGGCATTTTCGATGAGTCGTTCTTCTTTATACAGACCGGCTTCTCTGATTTCAGCCAATGTCTGGCTGAGGTGTTCTTTCATTTTACCGTACATAGTGTTTAATTGATTAAGTGAATATGCAAAGGACATTATTTTTCTTGGAATAACCATACCTTTTGATGAAAATATGGAAAAAAAGTGCTTACTTTGCGCGCAATTTGGCTTAACACCTTTAATATTAATAGAAATGAAACGCATTTTAATTATCGGAGCTACGGGACAAATTGGTTCCGAGTTGACTATGGAGCTACGCAAACGTTATGGCAACGAGAATGTCGTAGCTGGGTATATTCCTTCTGCCGCACCGACAGGTGAACTGAAAGATTCAGGACCTTCGGAAGTAGTAGATGTAACAAATGGAGGAATGATAGCCTCTGCAGTGAAAAAATACCAAATAGATACAATCTACAATTTAGCAGCTCTACTCTCTGTCGTAGCAGAGTCAAAACCCAGATTGGCATGGCAGATAGGAATTGACGGATTATGGAACGTATTGGAAGTTGCTCGTGAACACAAATGTGCAGTATTTACCCCAAGTTCCATCGGATCTTTTGGAGCAAATACACCTCACATAAATACCCCACAAGATACAATACAACGCCCACGCACAATGTATGGAGTAACTAAAGTTACTACCGAATTACTGAGCGATTATTACTTCAACAAATATGGCGTTGATACTCGTGCAGTTCGTTTTCCAGGCATTATTTCCAATGTAACTCCTCCTGGAGGTGGAACGACGGACTATGCTGTTGACATCTATTATTCTGCCGTTAAAGGTGAACGTTTCATCTGCCCTATCAAAAAAGGAACACTAATGGACATGATGTATATGCCTGATGCCCTCAATGCCGCAGTAATGCTGATGGAGGCCGATCCTGCAAAACTTATACACCGTAATGCCTTTAACATAGCATCTATGAGTTTCGACCCTGAAACTATTTATCAAGCAATACGAAAACATGTTCCAGATTTTGAAATGGTCTACGATATTGACCCTTTGAAACAAAGGATTGCTGACAGTTGGCCGGATTGTCTGGATGATACTTGTGCTCGTGAGGAATGGGGATGGAAACCTGTATACAATCTGGAAAGTATGACAGTAGACATGCTTGAAAAATTAAGAGCAAGACTAAAATAAGATGAAAAAACTCATTGCAGGGGTCGTTGTATTTGTTTTCTTGAGTTCTTGTGGAAACAAGAAAACAAATATTGACCCTTTTGCAGCAATTACTTACGAAGTAGATTCCGTTCTGCATCATACAGATTCGGTTTCTAATGAAAAATTGCCGGAAGCTCCAGTACCGACCGATGTAGATGAGTCTTTCGACGATTTTATATATAATTTTGCCTCAGATGACGTTTTACAACGCCAACGTGTAAAATTTCCATTATCTTATTATAAAGAGGATAAGAAAATCAGTATCGGGAAACAAGAGTGGAAGCACGATAATCTTTTCGTCAAACAGAATTATTACACACTTTTGTTTGACCGTGAAGAAGATATGGATCTAGCTGGAGATACTTCCCTAACTTCTGTACAAGTAGAATGGTTCTTCATAAAAAAGAGGTTGCTGAAAAGATATTATTTCGAACGTATTAAGGGAGCTTGGATTCTAGAGGCTATTAATCTTCGTCCCGTTGAAAAAAATGAAGATACAGGATTCATCGATTTTTTTAATCGTTTTGTTTCAGACAGCTTATATCAAAGCCAACATGTATTAGATCCATTAGTTTTCGTGACATCTGATCCTGACGATGATTTTTCAATATTGGAAACCACTATTAGCAGAAATCAATGGTTTGCATTCAAACCTCAATTACCGTTAGAACGCCTTTCAAATATTAATTACGGACAACGTAATAATGGTGATTCTTCCACTAAGATTCTTGCACTAAAGGGAATTGGCAATGGTTTTTCCAATATCCTCTACTTCCGTCGACGTGGAGGTGAATGGGAATTATACAAATTTGAAGATACGAGTATATAATTACATCAATATTTCATTTCGGCCTATTTACCAAGACTAAGAGTTAAGATTAAATATTTATGTATTCTTTATTAGCCCATAACACATTTGGCATTGATGTCAATGCTAATTCTTTTTTAGAATACACCTCTGTAGAGGAGTTAAAAGAGTTCATTGCCAACGGAATAATTACATATCCTTTCCTTCACATAGGAAGTGGAAGCAATTTATTGTTCACGGGTAACTACGAGGGATTGATTCTTCATTCACAAATTCATGGTATCAATATAATAGAAGAAACAGAGCATGATATCCTTGTCCGGGTAGGAGCTGGTGAAATATGGGATGACTTTGTAATGTGGTGTATCGAACATGGATATTATGGTGCAGAAAATCTTTCACTCATACCAGGTGAAGTAGGAGCAAGTGCTGTACAGAACATAGGAGCCTATGGTGTAGAAGTGAAAGACCTGATTGACTCTGTAGAGACAGTCAGCATACAAGGAGAAAAACATATATATCCCGTTGCAGAATGTGGATACACCTATCGTAACAGCATATTTAAACTTCCTGAAAATAAATCGTTGTTTGTAACTCATGTTTGTTTCCGCCTCTCTAAAATAGAAAGTTATACGTTAGATTACGGCACTATTCGACAGAAGTTAGAACAACATTCACAGCCTTCACTCAAAGTACTTAGAGACATCATCGTCGACATTCGGAAAAGCAAGTTGCCAGATCCTAAGGTAATAGGAAATGCGGGAAGTTTCTTTATGAATCCTATAGTGACAAAAGCTAAATTGACCACTCTACTGCAGACTTATCCACAGATGCCATATTATGATTTGGGCAATGGAAATGTCAAAATTCCGGCAGGGTGGATGATTGAGCAATGCGGTTGGAAGGGACGAGCATTAGGGCCTGCTGCCGTGCACGATAAGCAAGCATTAGTATTAGTAAATCGAGGAGGAGCAACTGGACGTGATATTGTAGCACTTTCAGATGCAATACGTGCTTCGGTACGTACAACATTTGGTATTGAGATTTACCCGGAAGTAAATATTATCTAAATAATGAGAATCAAAATATTAGGTAGCGGAACCTCTACCGGAGTACCCCAGATCGGTTGTGCCTGCCCTGTATGCACCTCTACCAATCCTAAAGACAGGCGTTTACGTACTTCTGCATTGGTTGAAACTGAGGACACAAGAATTCTGATTGACTGTGGACCAGATTTCCGCACACAAATGCTCACGTTGCCATTCAGCAAAATAGATGGAGTACTTATTACACACGAACATTATGACCATGTTGGGGGATTGGACGATCTTCGTCCGTTCTGCAGTTTAGGAGCCATTCCCATATATGCTGAAAGTACAGTAACCAATGTCCTTCGTTCTCGTATGCCATACTGTTTTGTCGATCGGCGTTATCCCGGAGTTCCCAATATTCCTCTACGGGAGATAACTCCCGGACATGCCTTCCACATCAATTCCGTAGAAATTCTTCCCATTCGTGTAATGCATGGTCGTTTACCCATTTTAGGATATCGTATTGGCAAAGTAGGATACATCACAGATATGCTTACAATGCCCGAAGAGTCATTATTCTCATTTTTAGGCGTAGATGTACTAATTATTAATGCTCTTCGCAAAGCCCCCCATCCCACTCATCAAAATCTGGAAGAAGCCTTACAAATGGCACAGCGTATTCAGGCAAAGGATACTTATTTTATACACATGAGTCATGACATTGGATTGCATGCAGAGGTAGAAAAAGAATTACCGCCACATATACATCTGTCATTCGACGGTGAAGAGATTCTTCTCTAAAAACACATTTCTACTCTTTATTTATCTTTATTATTGAACTATTTTAGCGAAATTTTGTTTTATTTGCAGACTTTCATACTTTTGCCATAACCTGAAATAAGCTGCCTTATGAAATTTCATACAACCGTGAAAATAGTTCTAGTATCTTCTGTGATATTTTTATGTACAGGTTTTGCCTTATATTCCTTTTTCAGACTTTCAATTGCCAGCGAACAAAATAAATTTAATCTTTATACCCTGGTACCTTCTACAGCATCAGCTGTTTTTATTACCGAAGACGTCAATTCATTAATATCAGAGATTGAGAATCTCTCTTGCAGCCGTGATGGCCATTATCTCTATTTTTCTAAAATATTTTCTTCTCTAAAGCATTCGTTGCATGAATTTACAGAGAGTGTTCCTCACGGAATCAGTCCACAGATGAATCAGATATTACTCAGTTTTCATGAGCCGATCAACGAACGCAATCAGATACTTTATTGTCGCTTGGGTATAGGAGATCAAGACTTAGTCGACCACTTTATCCAAACGCATTTCGAGTCAGCCTATTCTCCAAAGATCTTTCCCTATAAAGGGAAAAAGATCTATATTTATTCCACAGATAAAGGAGATTTTATTGCTTGCTATCGAGACAAGGAGTTTCTGGCACTCAGCTATCAAAAACGACTGATCGAGGAAGTGATTGACGCACAAAGAACAGGGGAATCACTGGCCAACGACATCAACTTTAAAAAAGTGAGCGATATACACAAAAACGCCTCTTCTGCTACTCTTTATAAACGAATGTCATCTAAAACTAGTTGGATAGACCTTGACATAAAAATGAAAGGCGATTTTATCTACCTTTCAGGGACCGGACAAGAGACCGATACATGCATGTTAGGACATACACTTCGCAGCCGCACATCTATTGAAGGCTTTGTAGGAGATGCATTGCCTGCAACGACCTGTTATTTCAGCCGACAGGGGGTAAGAAACTGGACATCTTTTCTAAATTACTGTTGCAAGACGGATTCTTCCACAATAAAATGTGATACAATAGGATACGACAATATACTTTCCGACTATCTGATAGAGAACGCCTGTAAAGATTTAACAGTATGTTCCTTTTATTCCCATGATTCATCACCATATCCTGCCACAGTAATAAGAATTCCTGTGTATGACCGGGCAGAATCAGAAAAAAGACTTTACTCACTGGCAAACTCACTTCCTCTGAAAGTTAATGAAAGAAAAAGTACACGTATATCATGGCTTTATTTTCCCGATCGGGCTTATCCGGTCTACAGTTTTCCATCGGTAAAACTGTTTACAAATTTATCCTCGTTTTCTACATCTTCTCCATTGCTTTACGCCGCGTTTTACGGAGATGAACTTTTATTGTCTTCCAGTCACGAAGAACTATCCGACTATATTCGCTATGTTGAAAAGAATGAGGTACTGGAGCATACTATTGATTATAACTCCGGTATTGATGGTTTAGCCAGCTCTTATTTACTTATGCTAATGACAGACCTCAATATTCTTTCCAGCTCTCCGAAATCTCTACCCAGCTTTATGCCGAAGTTTATTTTCGATCACGTAGATTTTTTCCGCCACTTTACGCTGTTTACACAATTTACATCAGCCAATGAAGGCTATCATTCTTACATTATCCTAAAATACAAAGGGAAAAACCGAGACAAAGAGAAATCTCCTGAGAAAACAAGCATGCAATAAAGCCTATATCGCAATTGTCAAAGTAAATTTAAGTTTCATACAAAATGTTCTATTTTTAAGATTCAGAAGCAGAGACAACTGTCTGTAAAAAGTCTTTCTGCATTCAAACCATTCGGAAAACCGAAAGAATATACAATTAAACGCTCTATTTTTCAATTTTCTTGCATTAATTATACCATTTAAGCCGATTGGGAAAGGAGAACTGACGGGATGGGAATAGTTATCTATCGTCTGGAGTAACCTTTCCCATCCCGTCAACTTACCTTTTCCAAGAAAAAGTAAATCTTTTCCCACTCATTTATCCCGAATTTTCCTCTTTTTCAGCGTAGTTCATCTGGATTTACAGGCCAAACAGAGCTATCAGAATCATAGCCAGAAATAAAATCCGACGTCTTACAGAACAACATTTACAAAGATACACGTCTAAAAGAAACAAAATCAGCCAAAATCACAGCAATTCTATTTCTACAAACAGCCAATCTGCTGCATATTTCCTACCCCAACCTCAGCAACTTGCAAAAAACGTCATAAACAAGCAACAGAGTATGCTATTTTTCAGATTGTTCTCTTTTTAAGAAACAACCGACATACACCACTCGCCGCCGATACAGACGACAAAGAAACAGGACAACCGAATGCCCACCGTAAAAGTTGTCTATCCGGAAAAAAAGCCGTACTTTTGCCACCGTATACAACTATAATATTCTATTAACTCATGAGTAATCAACGATACATGATGCGAGGCGTAAGCGCATCAAAGGAAGATGTGCACAACGCCATCAAAAACATAGACAAAGGTATTTTCCCAAAGGCTTTCTGTAAAATTATCCCCGATATTCTAGGAGGTGATCCGGAATACTGTAACATCATGCACGCCGACGGTGCTGGAACAAAATCATCACTCGCCTATATGTACTGGAAAGAGACAGGCGACCTCTCGGTGTGGAAAGGCATTGCACAGGATGCTCTGATTATGAACATTGACGACCTGCTCTGTGTAGGAGCAGTAGACAACATACTGGTATCGTCTACCATCGGACGCAACAAGCTGCTGGTACCCGGCGAGGTAATCTCTGCCATCATCAACGGCACGGACGAACTGCTTGCCGAACTTCGCGAAATGGGAGTAGGCGTCTATGCTACCGGAGGTGAGACTGCCGACGTGGGCGACTTGGTACGCACCATCATTGTAGACTCTACCGTGACTTGCCGCATGCGCCGTGCCGACGTGATAGACAATGCCAACATCCGTCCGGGTGACGTCATCGTGGGACTTGCCAGCTACGGACAGGCCACCTACGAAAAGGAGTATAACGGAGGCATGGGCAGTAACGGACTGACCAGCGCACGCCACGACGTATTCGGCAAATATCTTGCAGCCAAATATCCTGAAAGCTACGACGCTGCCGTACCCGAAGAGCTGGTTTACTCAGGCAAGCTGAAACTGACCGACAGTGTAGAAGGCTCACCTATCAATGCCGGACGGCTGGTTCTCTCTCCTACCCGCACCTATGCACCGGTAGTGAAGAAACTGCTAGATGCACTCCGGCCGCAAATCCACGGTATGGTACACTGCTCAGGTGGTGCACAGACCAAGGTGATGCACTTTGTAGACACGGTAAGAGTCATCAAAGACAACCTCTTCCCCGTACCTCCCCTCTTCAAGACTATTCAGGAACAAAGCGGTACGGACTGGGCAGAGATGTACAAAGTGTTCAACATGGGACACCGTCTGGAAGTTTACCTCTCACCCGAACATGCTGACGAGGTGATTGCTATCTCCGAGTCGTTCGGCATCCCTGCACAAGTGGTAGGACGCATCGAAGAGAGCGACAAGAAAGAGCTGATCATCCGCTCTGAATTTGGAGAGTTCAGATACTAAACATCCGTCCGACTTATGAAAAGGCAACTATTATACATTGTATGTTCCGTTTTGTCGCTTGCCGCTTTAGCGGATACAGGCTGGCAAATCGTAGACAAGATAAAGGATATCAGTTCTGCAGTCTCAACAGGAAGAACCATACATTATATAATAGAACTTATCATGCGCCTCTTGGTATTTGCCGGATGGTGCATTATCACCTATCATGTGATTACAAGAAAGCATAAGTGGGTAAAGAATCAATAACCTAGCGGAATATGAAAAAGGAAGAGAAAAAAGAATACTTGCTCTTGTCAGAAGGAGCAGTATGGATTGGCATCATTGGAGGAATCATTGTTCTTCCTTTCAGTATCAAATCCCTGATTGCTGATATCGGCAACAAAGCGGACACATCGCTTATCGTGCTTAGAGCAATCTTTGTCCTTATTCTCATATCCGCCATAGTGCAGTGCTATTGCCAGCACAGACGTTATTGTAAACTAAGAAAAGAACTGAAAGAACAGAATGGCAGAGAATAACACTATAGAAACTAAAGTACTCTATATTATAGGAGGATGTAATGGTGCAGGAAAAACCACTGCATCTTATACTGTCCTACCCGAAATATTAGAATGCCGAGAGTTCGTAAATGCTGACGAGATAGCCAAAGGTCTCTCACCTTTCAATCCTGAAAGTGTAGCTATAGAGGCTGGAAGGTTGATGCTCTCACGTATCAGAGAGTTGTTAAAAGCCAATGTTTCTTTCTCCATCGAAACAACTCTATCTACCAAATCATATCAATCGTTAGTATCAAAGGCACATCAGCAAGGCTACCAAGTCAAGTTAATATTCTTTTGGCTCGACTCTCCTGAAACTGCTCTCAAGCGCGTTGCGCAAAGAGTCAGCGAAGGTGGACACAACATCCCGAAAGATGTTATAATAAGACGGTATCATGCAGGTATAAACAACCTATTCACTCTATATATGAAACAAGTAGACTATTGGTTGCTCATCAACAACACTAAGGGCGAGAGTGAATACATAGCTGAGGGTGGAAAAGAAATCTCTACTGAAGTCTTTGATTGGAATACATATTATAAAGTAAAGCAATATGTCAGAGAATGAAAGAATTGAATTCAGGCAGAAACTTCGTGCTGGCTTGAAACGCTCACGGTATAAACTTATCCGCGAGAAAGCACTACGCAACGAGAACATAGTAGAAGGGAATTATGATGGAGGAACTGTTGAGATATCAGCACGGAAACTCCTGAAAGAACTCTATAACGAGGAAATAGCAGACTATAAAACAGAATACTAAAACAACATGGCAGATAACAACACCATATTGGAAAAGCTTGACGGCCTCGTGGCACGTTTCGAGGAAATATCTACATTAATCACCGACCCGGCAGTGATAGCCGACCAGAAGCGGTATGTCAAGCTGACAAAGGAATACAAAGACCTCGACGACCTGATGAAAGCCCGCAAGGAATACATCAGTCTGCTGGGCAACATAGAGGAAGCCAAAAATATCCTTGCCAACGAATCGGACAGCGACATGCGCGAGATGGCTAAGGAAGAGATGGACAACAGCGCGGCACGACTCCCCCAACTGGAGGAAGAAATCAAGCTGATGCTTATTCCCGCAGATCCACAGGATAGTAAGAATGCCATCCTTGAAATACGAGGCGGCACAGGAGGCGACGAAGCCGCTATCTTTGCCGGTGACCTCTTCCGCATGTATGCCAAATATTGCGAGAGCAAGGGATGGAAGATGGAAGTTTCCAGTGCAAATGAAGGAGCGGCCGGCGGATACAAGGAAATCATCTGTAGCGTGACGGGCGATAACGTGTATGGTACGCTGAAATACGAATCAGGCGTCCACCGCGTACAGCGTGTACCGGCCACCGAAACACAGGGGCGTGTACATACATCAGCAGCCTCCGTAGCAGTTCTTCCCGAAGCCGAAGAGTTTGACGTAGTAATCAACGAAGGAGAGATCAAGTGGGATACCTTCCGGAGCGGCGGTGCCGGCGGACAGAATGTCAACAAGGTAGAATCTGGTGTACGCCTGCGGTATATCTGGAAAAACCCGAACACGGGAGTATCCGAAGAAATTCTGATAGAGTGTACCGAAACACGAGATCAGCCAAAGAATAAAGAACGCGCTTTGGCACGTCTTCGTACCTTTATCTACGACAAAGAGCATCAGAAGTATATTGACGACATTGCTTCAAAGCGTAAGACAATGGTCTCTACGGGTGATCGTTCGGCAAAGATACGTACCTACAACTATCCGCAGGGACGCATCACCGACCACCGTATCAACTACACCATCTACAATCTTGCAGCCTTCATGGATGGAGACATTCAAGACTGCATCGACCATCTGATTGTAGCCGAAAATGCAGAACGCCTGAAGGAGAGTGAACTGTAGTTTGGAGTTTTAAGTATTAGATTTTGAGTTATAAGTGATAAGTAAAGGGTTATGAAACCACAACTGACAGCCTTGCGCCAAGATATAATGGGGACTTTCCGCAACTGCTGGAACCGTTTTCCAGTAACAGTGTGCTTTACTTTTGCCCTCACTTTATACCTGTTATATATAGTATATCCGGACAAGGAACCTTTAGAGGATAAACTAATCGCCATAGCTGGCTATTATCTGTCTGTAGGCGTATTATTGTCACTTAGCCTGCACCTCTGGAGCGAAGAAGTACACAGTTTCCGTACCCGTCTTATTGTCCAGATTACAGCTCAGTTACTATTACTAGTCGATGCATTCTTTCTCTACCACAATGCTGTAGAACCCCGTTTAGTAGATATCGGTATTGCTCACGGAGCAGCTATATTGACCATCGGATTATCCGTATTTTTCTTGCCATTCTTCCGTGAGAAAAACGACATTCCAGCATGGAACTTCACCCAATATGTATTGGGGTGTTTGTCTATGACTGTTCTGATAGGGCTTGTCATGAGCGGAGGACTATGTCTATTGGCCTACTCACTGCCCCAGTTATTCGGTGTGACAATAGACAATTACTGTTACCGGTTTATCTTTATCCTGTTCAGTGTACTGCTCCCCATACTGTTGTTTTTGGGAATGTTGCCAAATGGCGATCAGAAACACGATCCGCTGCCAGTTGCAACATCCTTCCTAAACAGTATCATCCGCTACCTATTCTTACCTTTAATAGGTGGCTACCTGCTTGTACTCTACGTCTATGCTTTTCGTATCATCACACGATGGGAGCTTCCAGACGGATGGGTATCGTGGCTGATAATAGCCCTGATGTTCGGGGTTATAGCTATTGAACTGGCTCTATACCCTACACGGATTAAAGGAGAAAGCACAATGGCCAAGCAAGTGACACGCTGGCTACCAGCATTGGTTTTGCCACTGCTTCTGCTAATGAGTGTAGGAATAGCACGACGCTTCAGCGATTACGGCATTACCATCAACCGGCTCTACCTGGCCACACTCAATGTTTGGTTCTACGCTGTATGTATCGGATTGATTCTTAGCAAAGCGAAGCGAGTCAACTGGATACCGATTTCATTCACTCTCATATTCTTGCTGATATCAGCACTTCCCATAAATTATGCCAGCATCACACGCAATACACTGCGGGCAGAAATTCAAGAAGCTCTGGCACAAAGCAACCAAACCACATTGCCCCTGACAGAAGAGCAGTATGAGAGTTGGATAGCATCTTTACCTGACACAGAAGCCAGAAAAATCAATGCAAAGTTATGGTATCTTGTCAGTTGGTTCGGAACAAAAAGTACCAGCGATTTAATGGACGAAAGAATATCCTTCCGAAATACAGCAATGGAGGAGGAAAATCCAGACATGGAATTACTAAACTACAATCAACTAAAAAACACTACTATAAAAGTACCTCAAGGATATGACTCATGTACCTTTATCGAGCAATTCAGCAAAGTGCCTCATGAATTAGTCAACGACAGCATGCTTTCACTTCCACTGGATTTTGACAATGATACAGTACGCATTCCGATCGATACCCTGCGTGTCCGTCACAAGCAGTTGCACCTGCAACCGGCCATATTTAAGACTCAATCGGGGAATACGCTGGTTCTGACATATTTTCACTTCAGCATACAGAAAAATCAAGAAGAGACCGAAGCCAGCATTGATGGCTACCTTTTCCATAACAATAACTAAATCACTAAAAAAGAAACAAATATGAATCAACAGGAACTTTTTGAAAATATCAAACGCAAACAATCCTTCCTCTGTGTAGGACTGGATACAGACATTAAGAAAATCCCCGACCACCTGCTCGATGAGGCCGATCCTATCTTTGCTTTCAACAAAGCAATCATCGATGCTACAGCCGACTTGTGTATTGCCTATAAGCCCAATTTGGCTTTCTATGAAAGCATGGGAGTAAAAGGATGGATTGCATTCGAAAAAACAGTGAATTACATCAAAGAAAACTATCCCGATCAATTCATCATTGCCGATGCTAAACGAGGAGATATAGGAAATACTTCTGCCATGTATGCACGTACCTTCTTCGAAGAGCTAAACATTGATTCAGTAACAGTGGCTCCTTATATGGGCGAAGACAGTGTGACTCCATTCCTTTCTTATGAAGGAAAATGGGTAATTCTGCTGGCACTGACTTCCAACAAAGGTTCACATGACTTCCAACTGACAGAAGATACCAATGGCGAACGACTGTTCGAGAAAGTGTTGCGTAAATCTCTGGAATGGGCAGGAGCCGACCGCATGATGTATGTAGTAGGTGCCACTCAAGGACGCGCCTTTGAAGACATCCGTAAGATTGTACCCAACCATTTTCTACTGGTTCCCGGCGTAGGAGCACAAGGAGGTTCACTCGAAGAGGTTTGCAAATACGGCATGAACAAGACTTGTGGATTAATTGTTAATTCATCACGTGGTATTATATATGCAGATAAAACAGAAAAATTTGCCGATGCAGCCCGTAATGCCGCACAAGAAATACAAAATCAGATGAGCGAACAACTAAAAGCTATTCTCTAAAAGGAACGAATGTCTTACGAAAGAAAGATAATCAATGATCCGGTATTCGGATTTATCAACATACCCAAGGGATTGCTGTACAATATTGTACGGCATCCCCTTTTGCAACGTCTTACCCGCATCAAGCAGGTAGGGCTTTCTTCTGTTGTATATCCCGGTGCGCAACATACCCGTTTTCAGCATTCTCTGGGAGCTTTCTACCTGATGAGTGAGGCCATTACCCATCTGACCTCCAAAGGTAATTTTATTTTCGACAGCGAAGCTGAAGCCGTACGTGCAGCTATTTTATTACACGATATCGGACATGGACCTTTTTCCCACGTGTTAGAAGACACAATCGTACAGGGCATCTCTCACGAAGAAATCTCACTTATGCTCATGGAATGCATGAACAAAGAGATGAACGGACAACTCAGTCTTGCCATCCAAATCTTCAAAGACGAATACCCCAAACGGTTTCTACACCAACTTGTCAGTGGCCAGTTAGACATGGATAGGCTCGATTATCTTCGTAGAGACAGCTTTTACACAGGAGTGACAGAGGGAAACATCGGATCTGCACGTATCATAAAGATGCTAGACGTTGCAGATGATCGTTTGGTAGTTGAATCCAAAGGTATCTACTCTATAGAAAATTTCCTTACAGCGCGCCGTTTGATGTATTGGCAGGTTTATTTGCATAAAACATCAGTTGCCTATGAACGTATGTTGATCAGTGCATTGCTTCGTGCTAAGGAACTCGCTTCTCAAGGAACAGAGTTGTTTGCCTCGCCTGCCCTTCGGTTCTTTTTATACAGAGATATTGACCATAAGGCATTCTGTACAGACCTAGAATGCTTAGAACAATTTATACGTTTGGATGACAACGATATATGGACTGCTCTAAAAGTTTGGTGTGATCACCCGGATAAAGTTCTTTCGACACTTAGCTCTGGAATGGTAAACAGACGTATCTTTAAAGTAGAGATTTCAAACGAGCCGGTTGAAGAAGAAAGAATAAATGAATTAACCAGGCTGGTAAGCAGCAAATTAGGAATTTCACTTTCTGAGGCTAAATATTTTGTCTCTACCCCCAGTATTGAAAAAAACATGTACGACCCTGCAGACGACAGTATTGACATTATTTATAAAGACGGGACAATTAAAAATATCGCAGAAGCTTCAGATATGCTTAACATATCTTTACTATCTAAAAAGGTAAAGAAATACTATCTTTGTTATTTGAGATTGGATGGATAAACACAAAATATTCATTCAAGAAGAGAGATATTTGAAAAAAAAATCCGTTATTTGTAAAATAATTAAATTTAAAATAAAGACATGGAGTTCTCGGCTAAGCAAATTGCAGCATTTATTCAAGGAGAGATTGTTGGAGATGAAAATGCAACGGTACATACCTTCGCCAAAATTGAAGAGGGAATGCCCGGAGCTATATCATTCTTATCAAATCCCAAGTATACTCCTTATATCTACGAGACAAAGTCCAGCATTATACTGGTAAACAAAGACTTTATACCCGAGCATAAAATTCAGGCAACCCTTATTAAAGTAGACAACGCCTATGAGAGTCTTGCCAAGCTACTCAATCTCTACGAAATGAGTAAACCTAAAAAACAAGGAATCGACTCATTAGCTTTCGTAGCCCCTAGTGCTAAAATCGGCGAAAATGTATATATCGGAGCTTTTGCCTACATCGGCGAAAATGCTGTCATTGGAGACAATACTCAGATCTATCCACATACATTTGTAGGAGATGGAGTAAAAATAGGAAATAACTGTTTGCTCTACTCCCACGTGAATATTTATCACGATTGCCGTATTGGAAACGAATGCATCCTTCATTCAGGAGCTGTAATCGGAGCAGATGGATTCGGATTTGCACCTACTCCCAACGGTTATGATAAAATTCCACAAATTGGAATTGTTATTCTAGAAGATAAAGTAGACATAGGAGCCAATACGTGTGTAGACCGTGCAACAATGGGAGCAACAGTTATACATAGTGGGGCTAAAATAGACAATCTGGTACAAATTGCCCATAATGACGAAATCGGTTCACATACAGTAATGGCAGCTCAAGTAGGAATTGCTGGTTCTACTAAAGTGGGAGAATGGTGTATGTTTGGTGGCCAAGTAGGCATAGCAGGACATATAAAAATAGGAAATAAAGTAAATCTGGGAGCCCAATCAGGGGTTCCAGGTAGCATCAAGGAAGGCAGTCAGCTCATTGGTACTCCTCCTATGGAACCAAAAGCATACTTTAAAGCAGCTGTAATGGCTAAGAAACTGCCGGATATGTACACAGAACTGAACAATCTGCGTAAAGAAATCGAAGAATTAAAAAAAACATTAAATAAGTAACCAATGCTGAAACAAAGAACGCTGAAAGATAGCTTTTCACTAAGCGGAAAAGGTCTTCACACTGGACTTGATCTTACAGTTACATTCAATCCAGCTCCAGATAATCATGGATATAAAATACAACGCATTGATTTAGAGGGTCAACCCATCATTGATGCCGTTGCCGATAATGTAACAGAAACAACACGTGGTACCGTTTTATCCAAAAATGGAGCTAAAGTAAGTACCATAGAACATGGAATGGCAGCCCTTTATGCTCTAGGAATAGACAACTGTCTGATTCAAGTAAACGGACCAGAGTTCCCTATTTTAGACGGAAGTTCACAATATTATGTACAAGAAATAGAACGTGTAGGAATAGAAGAGCAAACTGCTGTTAAGGACTTCTATATCATTAAATCAAAAATTGAATTCCGAGACGAAACAACAGGTTCTTCCATCATTGTATTACCTGATGAAAACTTCAGTCTGAACGTTTTGGTATCTTACGACTCTACCATTATCCCTAACCAATTTGCGACATTGGAAGATATGAGTAAGTTCAAAGATGAAGTAGCAGCTAGCCGCACATTTGTTTTTGTACGTGAAATAGAGCCGCTTCTATCAGCAGGACTTATCAAAGGTGGAGACTTGGATAATGCAATTGTCATTTACGAACGTCAGATGTCTCAGGAGAATTTTGACAAACTGGCAGATGTTATGGGAGTTCCTCACATGGATGCCAGCCAGTTAGGATATATCAATCATAAGCCATTGGTATGGCCCAACGAATGTGCACGTCATAAACTACTTGATGTAATCGGTGACCTGGCATTAATCGGCAAGCCTATCAAAGGGCGTATCATCGCCACACGACCGGGACATACGATTAACAATAAGTTTGCCCGACAAATGAGAAAGGAAATTCGTCTTCACGAAATTCAAGCTCCAACCTACGATTGCAATCGGGAACCGATTATGGATGTAAACCGTATTCGCGAATTGCTTCCTCACCGTTATCCTTTCCAATTAGTAGACAAGGTTATCGAAATTGGAGCCAACTATATTGTAGGAATTAAAAATGTTACAGCCAACGAGCCATTCTTCCAAGGACATTTTCCCCAAGAACCAGTTATGCCAGGAGTACTGCAAGTAGAAGCAATGGCTCAAACTGGAGGATTGCTTGTCTTAAATTCTGTAGACGAACCGGAACGTTATTCTACTTATTTCATGAAAATAGATGGAGTAAAATTCCGCCAGAAAGTAGTTCCGGGAGACACCTTGATTTTCCGTGTAGAGCTACTAGCTCCTATTCGTAGAGGAATTTCTACAATGAAAGGCTATGTCTTTGTAGGAGAGAAAGTGGTTTGTGAAGCCGAATTTATGGCACAAATAGTAAAAAATAAATAATTAAAAAGAATGATCTGCGGAAGATGAAGAATCTAAAATAATGCTGATTGAGATTCTCTCTTCCTTTTCAAACTCAAAATTAAATACTCAATATGATAAGTCCTTTAGCGTATATTCATCCGGAAGCAAAAATCGGGGAGAACGTAGAGATAGCACCATTCGTATTTATCGACAAAAACGTAGTAATTGGTGACAATAACAAGATTATGGCACATGCCAACATATTATATGGTTCACGTATTGGCAATGGAAATACAATTTTTCCGGGAGCCGTAATTGGAGCCGTGCCGCAGGACTTAAAATTTCGTGGAGAAGAAACAACTGCTGAAATAGGAGACAATAACCTGATTCGTGAAAATGTGACGATCAACCGTGGTACTGCAGCTAAAGGACGGACTATTGTAGGAAGTAACAACTTATTGATGGAAGGTGTACACGTAGCTCACGATGCACTAATCGGAAGCGGATGTATCATTGGAAATTCAACTAAAATGGCCGGTGAAATCATCATTGATGATAATGCTATTGTCAGTGCTAATGTGCTAATGCATCAGTTCTGCCGTGTTGGAGGATATGTAATGATTCAAGGCGGATGCCGTTTCAGTAAAGACATTCCTCCCTACATTATTGCGGGTCGTGAACCTATCGCATTTAGCGGCATCAATATTATTGGACTACGACGTCGTGGATTTGCAAACGAAGTAATTGAAAACATTCACAACGCATATCGTATAATCTATCAGAGTGGTTTAAATACAACAGACGCGTTGAAGAAAATTGAAGACGAGTTTGAAAAGAGTCCTGAAATCGACTATATCATCAGCTTTATCCGCAATTCTGAACGCGGTATTATAAAATAAAACAAGTCCTAAATAGATATAATTATGATATACAGATTTACAATCATATCTGATGAAGTGGATGATTTTATCAGAGAAATACAGATTGATCCGGAAGCTACCTTCTTTGACTTCCACGAAGCAATATTGAAATCCGTTGGTTATACAAACGATCAAATGACCTCTTTCTTCATCTGTGATGATGATTGGGAAAAAGAGAAAGAAGTCACATTGGAAGAAATGGACGATAATCCGGAAATGGACAGTTGGATTATGAAAGATACAACTATCAGTGAATTGGTAGAAGAAGAAAAGCAAAAATTGCTTTACGTGTTCGACTATATGACCGAACGTTGTTTCTTCATCGAACTGACTGAGATTATTACCGGACAAGATATGAAAGGTGCTAAATGTACTAAGAAATCTGGTGAAGCTCCTAAACAGACCATTGATTTTGAAGAAATGGAAGCCAAGAATAGTGCCAATCTTGATTTAGATGAAAATTTCTATGGAGATCAGGATTTCGATATGGAAGACTTTGATCAAGATGGTTTCGATATGGGTGGTGGAATGAGCAACCCATACGACGAGGACAAATACTAAACATATAACGACTCTGCCAACTCATGCCCACTTTAATCGTTCTAATAGGCCCTACCGGCGTAGGAAAAACGGAATTGAGCCTGCGGTTGGCAGAGTTTTTTCATACTCACATTGTTTCGGCTGATTCAAGGCAGCTTTATGCCGAATTAAAAATAGGAACAGCCGCTCCGACTCCTGCCCAGTTGCAACGTGTGCCTCATCATCTGGTAGGTACACTACACCTTACAGACTATTACAGTGCAGCCCAATACGAACAGGACGCAATGAATATTCTGACCGATTTGTTTACAAAGAATCAGGTAGTAATTCTCACAGGAGGTTCTATGATGTATGTGGATGCTATCTGTAAAGGTATTGACGACATTCCTACCGTAGATATAGAGACACGCCAACTGATGCTACGAAAATATGAAGAAGAAGGGCTTGAACAGCTTTGTTCGGAATTGCGTCTACTCGACCCAGAATATTACCGGATTGTAGACCTGAAAAATCCCAAACGGGTGATTCATGCTTTGGAAATCTGCTACATGACGGGTAAGACATACACTTCTTTCCGCACTCAGCAAAAGAAACAACGCCCTTTCCGTATTCTGAAAATAGGTTTGACACGTGAACGCGAAGAACTATACGAACGAATTAACCACCGCGTAGACGAAATGATGGAAGAAGGACTACTTGACGAAGTACGCTCCGTACTCCCCTACCGTCATCTCAATTCGCTCAACACCGTAGGATACAAAGAACTTTTCAAGTTCTTAGACGGGGAATGGGAATTACCTTTTGCCATCGAAAAGATAAAACAGAATTCACGTATCTACTCCCGCAAACAAATGACTTGGTTCAAACGCGATAACGAAATCCGTTGGTTCCACCCCGAACAAGAAACGGAGATACTAGCGTACCTCCGTCAAGAATGTTCGACTGAATAAATAATTTCTCAATTCAAATAGCAGAACTTTCTTTCCGCTGTTTCTCCTTGAGTTTTTTATATTCTTTATCACTTAGGGTAGTAATAATAACAACCCCATTTTTCCCTTTCTCCCCATACGAAGCAAGATCCTCATCTTTCCTTAACACCTTAACAGATTTGATTCTTTCTACATCAAGCTTTTGAAATACGTCTTTAGGAGCCTCTTTACCATCAACAATAATAAGTGCTTTAGGAGAATTTAAATAAGCTTTTCTTGATTCCAAATCCCGTTTCTTTTGAGAAAGTTTCAATAGCTCTGGTGCAGGACTCTTGATTCCCGGTAAAGATTTATTCACTCCATTCTGATTGTCACGAAACGATTTGCTCGACTTGGTTTCTACTAAAACAACCCCATTCTTTCCCTCCTCACCGTAGAAAGATACAGCCTCTTTTTCTTTCATGACCACAATCGTACGAATCTTGTCCGCATCAATCTTTTCATATTCGCTCCAAGAAACTTTCTTACCATCCACCAAAGTCAAAGGATTTTTCCCTTCAGAAAACTCACGTGAAATATCTTTAATGTCACCTTTTTCCTGTTTCCGCTTTTCTTGACGAGCTTTATATTCCTCGTCATCAAACAAGTCAACCACCAGCACAGTTGACTTTCCATGCATATTCATTGCAGGTTTATCCTTTATAATGGAGAAAGATTTAATCCTATGTACATCAATCTTAGCCAACTCGCTCACAGCAGATACCTTACCATCTACAATGAGTAAGGTATCTCCTTGCTCTCCGGTTCCTTGACGGGACACTTCCGATTGTCCCTTTTTCACAGCTACCGAAGCTTTGGCTTGCATCATTTTCTTAGACATTCCTACTCCAAACTTTTTGCTAGTAGGCTTCAGTTCTATAAAAATAACCCCATTTTTTCCCTTCTCACCATATAGCTGTGTAGCACTTTTTTCTTTCAATACCGAGAAACTTTCAATATCCTCCACATCCAACTCAGAGATCGGGTCATCCCCTGCCACTTCTATTCCATTGATAATCACCAACGGTTTAGAAGATAATGAATCGGACTTTCCATCGTTTAAACTCCGAATCCAAAATGTTTCCACGTTATCTTTTTGTGATTGCAGGCTATCCTTTACAGCTACTTCATTACCTATCGCTATAAAATCTCCATTTACTATATCTGCACTTGTTTCTTCGCTCCTATCTCCTATAGCAGACAATACATCACTTACTTGAACAGAAGATAACTTTTCCATCTGTTCCGATACCTCCGGACGGGCAAAAGCCGACATTGCCACTGCTGCCAACGGAAACACATACAGATACTTCCAGCGTTTCCATGGATTCGATTTTCTTTTCAACATCATGTCAATACGTTTTTTAAGTTTACCATTATTCAGATTGTCGACCACTGGATACAACCGTCTGTCAACAGCCTTTTTTATCAATAACAACTGATACTCTTTCATTTCTATTTTCCCGCCACTAATGACAGCCTCATCGGCTTCGAACTCATGAACCATTTGCAGTTCACGTTTCAAACGCCACGCAACAGGATTGAACCATTGAAACAGTAAATATAAATCAGCAAGCAACAGATCGATAGAATGGAAATTACGGATATGAGCCATCTCATGAAGCATAATCTCCCTGCCATCAGTTTCCCAATCTGCACGGCTCATTACAATATATCGCATCCAACTGAAAGGAGCTATTGCCTTATCATGCACAATCAGTGTAACTCCCTGAAAGTGCCTTTCTCTTCTACCCGAACCAATCAGCCACCCGACATAAATGAGTGAATAGACATAACGACAGGTGAATATGAAAATTCCTATTAAATAGACTAACTGCACAATTATTATCCACCACATAAAGGATACGGATGAAGACTGCTCCATATCTATTGACGCAATTACAGAAGTGGGCAACATTTCGACGTATGATTGCTCCATCTCCACAGGAAGACAAAGTTGTTCTTCCGGTAATGTAATTTCAAATTCCATCAACGGAATCAAGACCGACAAGACCAGCAATCCAACCAATGCTAACCTCTTGAAACGATGAAATGTCTCTTTAGCCAGCAACAAGCGGTATCCTCCATAGAATAATGACAGACAGATAGCCGACTGCAATGCAAAAATTTCCAACATGCCCATTGTATATTTCCTGTGCTATTATTTCTTTTCCGAATGCAAATCCATAATGATAACTCCATTCCGTCCTTTCTCGCCAAACATTTCTATTGCTTTCCTCCCCTTCAGGACAGTGAAATTTTTTATATTCCTAACCGGAATATTCTCCAGCAAAATATCTCCCTTCGTCTCTTTACCATTAATAATCATCAAGGTTTTGCCATCGTTATTCAATTCCAAAGCACCGTTTCTTTCTGAGAAAGACATTGCTTTCCTATATGAAATAGTATCATTCAACGAACGCAACTTTAGAAGTAAAACGCCGTTCTTAGCCTTTTCACCATAAATTCCGACGGCATCCTCACCTTTCATAGTAGAATAAGACTTGATTCTTCCTGCCTCATTGACCATATTAAAATACTCCATACCAGCCTCTTCTCCATCAATCAATATCAATGGTTCCCCCGTATTGTCATACAAACGGAACCTTTTCACGACCATTTTCTTTATGCCACTTTCTGATGATTCATGGGGAACAATCACAGCCTTCACAACATAATCACAAACTAAAGGATCTAAAGACCAATATCCCACGATGGAATCTTTTGAAGAGACGTTTGCCAAGATTGAACTATTCCGTGCTGGTAATGACACTGAAACGAGTAAAAGTACACATAGCAATGTCGGACACATCCATAAATCTATTTTTTTATTCGCCCTCATAATAGATTTGTTTACTGTTATTACCAAAGATTTCCTAACCGCAATTTATGCTCTTTTTTCTTTAATACTATCTCCAAATCGCGTACTTCCTTCACTTTCATTACCATCGGTTCCATCTCCGCATAATCAGCAGAAACAGTAAGAGTACCTCCCCATTTCGGGACATTAATACGAAAACATCCATTCTCGTCAGTAGAAGTACCATCACTATATTCTTTTGTACGGACATATGCATTCGGGACAGGATTTCCAAGTTCATCTTTCACCACCCCTTTTATAGTATTCAACAAATAATAGCTGCCCATTGTAGAAACACGCAATTCTACGTCACCATTAGTCACACCTCGACTCCATGAGGCAACAGAATCGGCAGGCGTCTCTTTCATATGAGCGACAAATTCATCCAATGACATTTCCCGATAATTAAACCAGCAGCTCACTATATGCTGAGTATCTTCCCACCACCCATCACGGGCATAATAATCATAAGCATTTCCCTTTTTTCTCTCCTTTTCCTGCTCTTGTACAGCCAATATCTGATTTTCGGGAGTAATATTTATCTTGCATACATGTCCTGTAGATGTAAAAGTAATGCCTCTAATCTGCAAAGCATCTTCCATAGCGCCAGATGCCTCTTTTCCATTTACATACACAATCCGCTTTCGTGATTGAGAAGGATAAGTCATAATCAGAGTGCTATCACCACCATGCTTGCGTACATATCTCAACGACTGCTCATTCTTCTCTTTAAAATAATCGCCCCATCCTTTCAGACTATCCAGTTGATACTTAGTGTACAGTTTTACATTAATTACTCCATTCACATGTTCCTCAGATTTTTCACTTCGGGAAATACTTTTTATAAATTCCGGGTTCAAACGACTTAATACGATATAATCCTGTTCCTTTCCGTCTACAACCAACAGTGGTTCTTTTCCCTGTGTCACTCCTTTCACACGGATACTTTTTCCCCACAATTCCTCCACTTGAACAGTATCGGGTTTCACAGTCACAACTTTGTTTTTCAGCCAACCTTCTGCCGCAGCAGTCAAATCTTCCACACTGACAGCAGACAGTTCATTTGCTTTCTCCCCCACCTCCGGACGCGCAAACGCCATCAACACAATGCCGGCAAGCGGCAACATATACAGACACTTCAAACGTGCCCACGGATTTGACTTTCTTTTCAGCATCATATGTATTCGATTCTTAAGTTTATACTCTTTAAAACTGCTTGCCATTGCATAAAGACGAGTACCGACACTTTTCTTTATCAAAAGCAATTGATAATCACGGGAGTCTACCCCCGAAGCAAGCACCGAAGCATCTGCCTCATACTCATGAATAGCCCGTAAATCGCGCTTCAACAACCATGCAAACGGATTGAACCACTGGAAGAATACACAAATATCCACAAACAGCAAGTCCAAAGAATGGCAATGGGAATAGTGCGCCTTCTCGTGAAGCAGAATCTCACGACCGCCCTCTTCCAAATCGCGGCGGGACACCACCACATACTTCAACCAACTGAAAGGAGGAACCTCACGGTCGTGAACCACCAAAACCATGCCATCCTCCTGCCTATGGAAGCTACCCGAGCGCAACAACATAACCATCCGAAGCAACGAACATATACTATAAAGCAACAAGAGCAATACACCTGAAAGATAAACCAGCATCACCGCCTCCACCCATGTAAAGGATGTTTCGGTAGAAACGCTCTCTTCGTATTCCCTACCATCGGTTGCATATACCGGCTTCGCCGACAAGCCTCCTGTAGGATAGGCAGCCGGAAGATTCTCTGCTTCAGCGGCAGACGCCAATCCTGCATCCGTCACCGATTGGACGACTTCCGGAGACGAAGACAATGCCTGCTCTACACTCATCACTGCCTGATGAACTCTACCGCTGCCCGATGAATTTATCTCTATCAGAGGAAGAAAAAGAGAAAGAGACAATATCCCCAATAATGTAAACCGGTTAAAACGGTGGAACGTCTCTTTGCTCAACAGCAGACGGTAGAACAAATAGAACAGCGTCAGGCTAAAAGCAGACTTCAAGATATAGACAAGGAAAAGCCCCATAATGTACAACTACCAATTACTCATCCAACCTACTTATCCTTCATCACAACCTCCATGTTTGGAGCAACCTTTAATTCAAGGTCTGCCTTCTTCCCGGCAACATCAACAAACGAAATGAAACCGTCTTTAAAAGCGGAAGTAGAGAATGTTCCTTCTTTGGAAGTAAAGGTTCCCTGCCCAAGTCCTTTTGGAGAAACATTCACATAAGGCATCGGATTGCCCGCTTCATCTTTCACTGTACCTATCACATGAACCATCATTGTCTTATAAAAGTCTCTTGTCATAACCGTTACACGAATAGGATTACTACCTCCTACTATAGTGGACTGAAATAATGCCTTATAAGGAATCGTGTCCAGCTGTGCTTTCATCACCTCTTCCTCTACCTGTTTCCCATTCAATGTATAAACAACTTCGTTGATGTTCTTCTCTTTAAATCTATTCTGAAGCTCATATTCAAAATAATCCCAAGCACTTCCCGAGGTCATTTTCTCTCCCAACGTTCTCCGGTATTTTTCTGTATGCAGGGTAATTGCCATGATTTCACCCTCCGCTTTCAGTTCCTTTCCATTGTCTACATAGGTATCGAACTCATATTTAGGAAACCTCGATTTCACCCAAAAAGCATTCAATGCTTTGGCAATTTTAACAGTAGCTTTCCTTCTGTTGACAATGTAAATATCTTCTTCCGAGTATTGATTTCCAACAGTAAGAGTTTTTCCTTGAAGAGCACAATATTTCTTCATATACTCCATATCCTCATCAGCCTCATCACGATAAGCAGAATATTTATTCCGGCTTATCTCATCCACCTCCTCTTTTGTATAAAGTTCCACTACTACCGCACCATGCCTGCCCAGTTTGCCAAACTTTTCCGCAGCTTCTGCAGGCTGATAGATGTCGACTGCCTTGATATGTGTATCCAGTAGAGCATTCAGTACATTTTTATCCATCTCTTTTCCATCAATGATGATTAACGGAAGGCGTTTGGTTGCATCACCACGCAACGACAGATACTTTCCTCCCTCTGCATCTTTCAACCAAACAGTATCAACAGGCAGTGAAGACTTTACACTTTCCGCTTTCTCCCCCACCTCCGGACGCGCAAACGCCATCAACACAATGCCGGCAAGCGGCAACATATACAGACACTTCAAACGTGCCCACGGATTTGACTTTCTTTTCAGCATCATATGTATTCGATTCTTAAGTTTATACTCTTTAAAACTGCTTGCCATTGCATAAAGACGAGTACCGACACTTTTCTTTATCAAAAGCAATTGATAATCACGGGAGTCTACCCCCGAAGCAAGCACCGAAGCATCTGCCTCATACTCATGAATAGCCCGTAAATCGCGCTTCAACAACCATGCAAACGGATTGAACCACTGGAAGAATACACAAATATCCACAAACAGCAAGTCCAAAGAATGGCAATGGGAATAGTGCGCCTTCTCGTGAAGCAGAATCTCACGACCGCCCTCTTCCAAATCGCGGCGGGACACCACCACATACTTCAACCAACTGAAAGGAGGAACCTCACGGTCGTGAACCACCAAAACCATGCCATCCTCCTGCCTATGGAAGCTACCCGAGCGCAACAACATAACCATCCGAAGCAACGAACATATACTATAAAGCAACAAGAGCAATACACCTGAAAGATAAACCAGCATCACCGCCTCCACCCATGTAAAGGATGTTTCGGTAGAAACGCTCTCTTCGTATTCCCTACCATCGGTTGCATATACCGGCTTCGCCGACAAGCCTCCTGTAGGATAGGCAGCCGGAAGATTCTCTGCTTCAGCGGCAGACGCCAATCCTGCATCCGTCACCGATTGGACGACTTCCGGAGACGAAGACAATGCCTGCTCTACACTCATCACTGCCTGATGAACTCTACCGCTGCCCGATGAATTTATCTCTATCAGAGGAAGAAAAAGAGAAAGAGACAATATCCCCAATAATGTAAACCGGTTAAAACGGTGGAACGTCTCTTTGCTCAACAGCAGACGATAGAACAAATAAAAAAGTGTCAGACAGAAAGCTGACTTTAATATATACACAAGAAAAAATCCCATACAACTTTTTTGAGTTTTTAAGTTTGTGAGTTCTTGAGTTAGTAAGCTTATAAGTTCCTGTTTTGCATCAACTCAAAAACACATAAACTGACAAACTAATAAACTTACCGCCTTACTTCACCTCTCCCCGTTCTACGTCGGCAATCAATTGCTTCAGCTCGTCCAAGGAAATATCTTCTTCTTCCACCAACGAAGAAACAACACTCAAGTAAGAGTTATTGAAATACTTATGAATTACATTGCGTAACGTCCCTTTCCGAAACTCCTCCTCGCTGACAACAGCGTAATACTGATATGTGTTTCCAAACACATGATGAGACAAGAAACCTTTTTCTTCCAATCCTCTGACAATGGTAGACAAAGTATTGAAATGCGGTTTAGGCTCTTCGTAAAAAGCCAGCATCTCTTTCACAAACAATGGACCTTTTTTCCAGAAAAAACCCATGATTTCTTCTTCTTTTGCAGTCAATCCTTTCATAATTATCACGCATATTTTATATTATCTCCCGCAAAGAACGAGAAATTATAGTTAGAAAACTAATATTTATAGTTAATATAAACTAAAGATTATAGTTTAGCAGATTTTCATTCCGCTAAGAAAAGAATAATCCGTACCTATCAATCAGCAATGTCCGACCCGCACATTCTGTCAAAACATTTACAGACCGGCTTCAGTCCCGAAGTATAGTAATTATTGGTCAGTTCTACCATCTGACTGTCATTGCTCTGACGGATATAAGTAAATAACTCGGAATCCCCCTCAGGCATCGGCTGTGCAAAATAGGTGGTATAGACATGTGCTTCGCCGCCATGAACATCAATACAAGGTTTGCCACAATGAGCAAAGTTACCTTGCTGCAACCGTAATATCCCATTGTTCACAATAGCCCCCCTCACCGGACTGCCCCAGAAGGAACTGTTGTACAGAATCAGTTGAGCCCGGTGGTCTATCTGCTTCGTACCGGTTTTATGCCCCATCAATATATACGAACGCATGGGCTGGCTCTTGATGTGAGTATTTACCAACTCCGAATTAATGGCTGTTATCTTGGTATCCTTAGCGGCATCTTCCACAAAAAGAGCATAGGTGCATCCGTCAGAACCATGTCCGAGCATCGTCATTTTACCGGGTGTACGCCCAGTAACCTCGTTCCTGAGGAAGTGAATGCCATAGACCGAACCATACACAAAATTGTTGAATATGGTCTGATTCTTGACATCGGCAAATTTCAATGCACTGCAATGTGACTGCACATAATCTACCATCCATGCCGATGGATACCCCTGCAATCCTCGCGGAAGCCTTACACCATAATGAGGATTGAACTGCATATTACGTATAAAACCATTCTTGGCTCCACCGCCTACCCATATACCTGCACGAAGCAACACGCCTGCAAAGTAGTTCACATAATGTCCGTCGGTATTGTACGATGCCAAATCGATGCCTTTATCACCCATCGCCACAGTGACATTTACAATATAAACGCCACTTCCTCGACCTTGTACCAGAAAAGGAGTCTTACGAGGATTTTCAACGCTGCAACCGTCCGATACAAGATTCAGTTGTGCAAGAGTCAGCCCGCTCAGCCCGCCGTTTTTGGAAATCTGTATTAGCGATGCTCCGTTTTCCCCTTCGGCCCCACCGTCGTAACGGGTGAAAAGCGCGGTTCCCCCGCCTTGTGTATGGTGCTGGACGTCCCAACTCCCGCGTAGTTCCACACCCGAAGGAATCACCAACGGATGATTTATCAGATACCTCCCTGCCGGAAGGTAGAGCGTTCCGCCACCAGCAGCTTTCAGTTCATCAAGGGCTGCCTGAAGCTGCGACGAAACATCCGTATCGGGCACATCGTTGTTGAATCCCGATGCTTTAGGAAGGTCTACCCGCATCACTCTGTCCGATGAGGGCTTGGGACGGACAGATATATCGGTCTTGATATGTTTGGGAATCGGTGCGAAAGCATACCGCTTATCGTCGGCAATCTCCACCTTCGCAGCCTTGCTTTTATTCTCTACCTGCAATCGGTGGCGGTAACCGGAATTGACCGATTTCAGCATCGTCACCTTGTCTCCCAAGTACACCTGCCTGTCCGGCTGCCGGAAGTCGCATTGGGTAAGCAGCAGATTGCCGCCCTCGAAGCGGATCCCATATGCCTCCTTATTATTAAATGTACAGTTCTCGAACGAAACAACTCCCCCACTTCCGCTACTGACTACGGGACTGAGAAAATCCACCCCGTTAAACTGTACAGACGTACGGAATTTCTCGGAAAAGCAGACGGCATTTCCCGACGGAATGGCTCCGAACGACGAGTTTGAAATAAGCAATCCAAAAGGATTCACGTCGTCCACATACAGTCCGTTGCCGCAGTCTGACACACGAATTCCGTAAAGTTGCGAATTGGGGGCATTGTCGAATCCCGGCTCGCGCCCTATCCACATGCCTGTCCGGTAATGTTCGACGGAAAGATAGGAAATATATTCCCAGTCGGAACGGTGCATTTTAAATCCCGTCCCATGCGTCAGGGTGTAACGGGCAGCCTCTTCGCGTGAAGGAGCACCGGGCAATCTTGAATCAGACCAATAGCAGGAGCTGACCTTCACATTCTCTATACGGCCGATATCCGTACAGATATGTATCTCAATACCCTTGTTCAAGGCTGTGATATAGCTGTTCAGCAAATAATGAAGCTCACTTGGAGCTGAATAAAAGCCGTTATACGAGTTGACAAGCGTCACATTCTCTACAGTAGCGCAGTCGCCGTGTGTCTGATAGAGCGTCCATGGATAGGGGCTTACGGCACGGATGTCCTGCTCCGGATACCAGATGGAGAGATTGCGCACACCTGTGCTTTCGTTCATCTCAATAAAGCGGTCGGCAATGCTGGTATAAGTTGTATGAAGCGAGTTATTGTTCTGTGCATCCGTCCACCAACTCTCTACCGTCCCGTCGTAATTGGGAGCATTCTTTCCCACACGCACTTCAAGAATCGTACCCAATACCCGGCCATCATACTCTTCCGGATCAGCCCAATCGCCCCGCAACTGTACTCCGGCAGGAAGCCTGAGCACATACTCGTAAGTGAACACACGATTAAATTCTTTTCCTTCCTGACGCACAGGCACCTGCTTGGTTCCAGTCTGCGTGCTGTGGAACTCATAGTTGCCCGCCGGCACATAAACCACACCTCCCCCGTCGTGATAGGCAGCATCTATCGCTGCCTGAAAAGCGGCACGGTTATCAAATCCCGGCTCGGCTTTGGCACCAAACTGCGGGTCGGTCACCACATAGTCCGATACCACCCAGTCACGCGTCGGATAAAGTGTAGGAATACTTCGCCCCATTTCGGGACGTACAGAGGCAAGGCCGTCTGAGAAACAAGCCAAGAACAACGCCATCACCATCAGCCTCAAAACGGGACAGCCTGCCAGAATACTTTTCATGGTATGCAAAACGTCAAATGCCTAACAAACGTTCTATAATAAAATGTCCGATAAAGAACAAATCGCCCATAAACACAATGCTGAACACCAGAAAAGTAAAACAGGTGCTCCACCGTGCCTTCGTCCCCGTCTCGTTACTCCGCAAACGAAGCAGAGAACTGTACAGGCAATCGCCAGAAATGAACAGTACAAACAAACCGGGAATCAGGTCTCCCCAATCCACCAGCCACAAGTTTTCTCCTTTTCCCATCAGGAAAGTCAGTGCCACCGCCAGCAGAAAAACAGAGGCATACTGCAAGTCTTTTCTTTTTGAGTTCATAATTTCAAAGGATTTGATGCCCTAAATATACTGATTTTTAATGATTCAAAGAAAATATATAGGAAATTATCAATCTCCATCCCCCGCTTTTTCCCGCAATCATCCCATCACCCCACTAATCATTTGTGTTTGATATGAAAAAGCTTATCCCTCATGTAGACAACATTAAGCCAAGTGTTTCGTATTTTTCTTTCGTATCACTTAAGTCATCCGTTCGTATCACTTAGGTCAACCTTAAGTATCACTTACGTGATACGAACGGAACACAGTGGTGATACGAAATAAAATTGCGGAAGGAAATGAAAAAAGATAGGCAAGAAAACCAATAAACACGCAGACGAACAGGCAAAAGCCAACGGACAGGCCAATGGAAGGCTGTAAAAAAAGAGAGTTACGATTTGAGGATTCTAAGTTTATTCGTACTTTTGCGAAGCATGAACAACGCATCAAATCTGTAAAATATAAAAAGATTCACCCAATGAGAAAAATCAGTTTTACACTACTTTTCTGTTTGTTTTGTCTCGCTCAAACAATGACGGGGCAGCAGAAGCTCGAATTAAACGACATTGTATCAGGGAAATTCACTCCCGAAAATATTCAAGGAGTCATTCCCATGCCAGACGGCGAGCACTATACACAAATGAATGCTGACAAGACTCAGATCATTAAATATTCGTTCCGTACTGGAGAAGAAGTGGAAGTATTGTTTGACGTGAACACGGCACGCGAATGCAGCTTCAAGCACTTCGACAGTTATCAGTTCTCACCCGACGGGAAGAAACTGCTGATAGCTACCGAGACAAAACCTATCTACCGCCGTTCGTACACGGCAGTACACTATCTTTATCCACTAGACAGAAACAGTAAAGGTGTAACAACTGCCAATCTGGTGGAGCGTCTGTCGGACGGAGGACCTCAGCAGGCTCCGGTTTTCTCACCGGACGGTACGATGATAGCCTTCGTCAGAGACAACAACATTTTTCTGGTAAAAACGCTTTATGGAAACAGCGAAAGCCAAGTGACCGAGGACGGCAAACGCAATGCCATCATCAACGGAGTGCCCGACTGGGTGTATGAAGAGGAATTCAGCTTCAACAGCGCTCTGGAGTTCAGCACAGACAACACAATGATTGCATACATCCGTTTCGACGAATCGGAAGTGCCCTCCTATTCTTTCCCACTGTTTGCTGGATCCAATCCGACACTTGAAGCATTCAAAGACTATCCGGGAGCATATACTTACAAATACCCCAAAGCAGGACAAAAGAATTCGAAAGTAGAAGTACGTACCTACGATATTAAGTCGCACGTCACACGCACCATGAAGCTGCCTTTGGATGCAGACGGATACATTCCGCGCATACGTTTCACCAAAGACACCAACAAACTGGCCATCATGACACTGAATCGTCACCAGAACCGTTTTGACCTCTACTTTGCCGACCCACGCTCAACAACCTGCAAGCTGATTCTACGCGATGAATCTTCCTATTATATAAAGGAGAATGTATTTGACAACATAAAATTCTATCCAAACAACTTCAGCCTACTGAGCGAACGCGACGGATATAGTCATCTTTATTGGTACAACATGGGAGGAACGCTTGTAAAAAAAGTAACAAGCGGTAATTTTGAAGTAAAAGAATTTTTAGGCTACGACGAAGAAAGCGGTTCTTTCTACTACACCAGCAATGAAGAAAGCCCGCTTCGGAAAGCAGTTTATAAAATAGACAAGAAAGGGAAAAAGACAAAATTGTCACAACAGGCAGGAACTAACACACCATTGTTCAGCAGTAGCATGAAGTACTATATGAACAAGTTCAGCAACCTGAATACGCCAATGCTTATCACCCTGAACGACAACACTGGAAAGACACTGAAGACACTTCTGACAAACGACCAGTTGAAACAGACATTAGCTACATACGCACTGCCTAAAAAGGAATTTTTCACCTTCAAAACGACGGATGGAGTTACCCTGAACGGATGGATGATGAAACCAATGGCATTTGATGCATCCAAGAAGTATCCGGTACTGATGTACCAATACAGCGGCCCCGGCTCTCAACAAGTGACAGACACATGGGGTATCAGCTGGGAAACCTATATGGCAAGCGAAGGATTCGTTGTAGTCTGCGTTGATGGCAGGGGTACAGGCGGTCGTGGAGAAGCCTTCGAGAAGTGTACCTACATGAACATAGGAGTGAAAGAAGCAAGAGATCAGGTAGAAACAGCCCTTTACTTAAGCAAACAACCGTATGTAGACAAAGCCCGTATCGGAATCTGGGGATGGAGCTATGGAGGCTACATGACCCTAATGAGCATGAGCGAAGGAACACCTGTATTCAAGGCAGGAGTAGCTGTTGCAGCCCCAACAGACTGGCGTTTCTACGACAGTGTCTATACAGAACGCTTCATGCGCACTCCTCAGGAAAATGCGGAAGGATACAATGCATCTTCTGCCTTTACACGCGCAGACAAACTGCATGGAAACCTATTGCTGGTACACGGCATGGCTGACGACAATGTACACTTCCAGAACTGTGCCGAATATACTGAACGACTGGTGCAACTGGGCAAACAGTTTGACATGCAGATATACACCAACCGCAATCACAGTATATACGGAGGCAATACAAGATTGCATCTGTACACCCGACTGACCAATTTCTTCAAAGAAAATCTGTAATGGCTGACAGAATACATAAACCCGAATGGCTAAAAATCCGTATCGGAGCCAACGAGCGATATACGGAAACCAAACAAATAGTAGACTCCCACTGCCTGCATACAATATGCAGCAGTGGGCGTTGCCCCAATATGGGAGAATGCTGGGGAAAAGGGACAGCAACCTTCATGATAGGCGGAGACATCTGTACGCGAAGCTGCAAGTTCTGTAATACTCAGACTGGACGTCCATTACCATTGGACAGTGCCGAGCCTACACATGTAGCCCAATCCATTGCACTAATGAAACTGAACCATGCCGTTATCACTTCTGTCGATCGCGACGATCTGCCCGATCTGGGTGCCGGACATTGGGCACAGACTATCCGAGAAATCAAACGCCTGAATCCTCAGACAACTGTCGAGGTACTTATCCCCGACTTTCAAGGACGGATGGAGCTGGTAGACCAGATTATCCACGAACATCCCGACATCATCTCACACAATATGGAAACTGTCCGCCGCATCAGTCCACAAGTACGCAGTGCGGCAAATTATGAAACAAGTCTGAGCGTCATTTATCATATTTCACAAAGCGGAATAACATCCAAAAGTGGTATTATGGTAGGATTGGGAGAAACGCCAGAAGAAGTGGAAATACTGATGGACGACCTGAGAAATGCAGGATGCCGGATACTGACTATCGGGCAATATCTGCAACCTAGCCGGCGTCATTATCCTGTTGCCGAATATATCACTCCACAACAATTTGAGCTATATAAACAAATAGGACTGGAAAAAGGATTCGACATCGTAGAAAGTGCTCCGCTTGTCCGCTCATCTTATCACGCAGAAAAACATATCCGACGGTAAAAACAAAAGAGACGTTTTGTTTGTTCTACAGTAAAATTTGAACAAATAAGATGAATCATAAAGGAGTACTTTCTTCAACATTCAATATGTCGATGGGATTTATTCCCATTATCATTTCCATTCTTCTATGTGAATTTATTTCACAAGATGCGGCTATCTATATAGGAACAGGAGTAGGAATTGCCTACATGGTCTTTTCATTTCTCCGCAGGGGCATACAGGCACCCAATTTCATCTTATTAATCGCTACTATCGTCCAGCTTCTTGTTACCCTTTCCACTTTTATTCCTTGCTGTAACATTCCCCACGGAGCACTTCCTATTACTCTTGAAGCCGGAATTCTTATCCCAATGCTGATACTGTTTATGCATAAAAAAAGATTTATCAATCATTTTCTAAAGCAAATCAACTCTTGCCAACGCCGCTTGTTTGCACAAGGTGCTGAATGTACTATTGTATCGGCCAGAATCACCCTAATTTTAGGAACCCTTCACTTCATCATAATCAGTATTGCCATCATACTGCATGCCCCACTGAGCCCAACCCGCATCTTAATATTCTACAAAATATTTCCTCCTATAGTCTTCATTACCAGCATTATTCTCAACCAGATAGCAATTCAATATTTTAATCACCTGATGTCTCACACAGAATATGTTCCTATTGTAAACACTCAAGGGGATGTTATAGGCAAAAGTCTGGCCTTTGAAGCTGTAAATTATAAAAACACTTATATCAATCCCGTCATCAGAATAGCCATATCCGTACATGGAATGTTATACCTATGTGACCGACCGACAACTTCCATGTTGGATACAGGAAAAACAGATATACCAATGGAATGCTACCTACGCTATGGGGAATCTTTATCAGAGGGCGTGGAGAGACTGATTGGAAGCGTCTTTTCCAAAGGTTCGCCAAGCATCCATCCGGAATTCAATATCGTCTATCATTTTGAAAACGAAGTAACCAATCGGCTCATCTATCTGTTCATTGTAGAAATTGAAGATGAGTCTATACTTGACCATATATCATGCAGAAACGGAAAGTTATGGCACTTCAGCCAAATAGAAGAGAATCTACATAAAAATTTTTTTAGCAGCTGTTTTGAAGAAGAATACGAACACTTGAAAGACGTTATTTATATAAAAGAAAAATACAAGGAATCTTAGAAAGATCAGGGATACGTCCATTCCAGTCTTTCACAGTACGTGTCTGAATAAATTCTCCTTCACAGGTGATATTGGCAGCTATGCAAAGTTTTGTCTGTGGACGACAGGTATGCAATATATCCTCAATCATCTTATGGTTACGATAAGGAGTCTCAATGAACAATTGTGTCTGATTTTCAGCATAAATATGCTGTTCTAACATCTTCAGTTTCTTCATACGGTCACCCGGCTCTATCGGCAAATATCCATGGAAGGCAAAACTCTGTCCGTTAAACCCTGAAGCCATAACAGAAAGAATTATGGAAGAAGGCCCTACCAGCGGAACAACCTTCAGCCCCTTACGCTGAGCAATAGCCACCACATCCGCTCCCGGATCGGCAACAGCAGGACAACCGGCTTCAGAAATAACTCCCATGGAAGCTCCGTCTATCAAAGGCTTTAAATATCCCGAGATACTTTCTGGAGAGGTGTGCTTATTCAAAGGATAAAATGTCAGAGAGTCAATATCAATATCACGATCTACCTTTTTTAAAAACCGACGAGCCGAACGGATATCCTCTACAATATAATGTTTGATCTCACGAATAATCTCCGCATTATAAGATGGAAGTACTTTGTCAATAGAAGTATCTCCCAATGTCACAGGCAACAGATAAAGAGCAGTCTCCACTTTTTGATAATAAATAAGAATAATAAAAAGAGAATTAAGAAGCCATATAACCGGATTCTTCAAACATCTTATGATAATCAGTCATTTCCAACAAATCCTTCAGACCGAAATGCTTATGTTTCTTCATATATGCAGCAATAATACGAGCACCTATCCAGCTACCTAATAAAGCCGGCGCCGATTCTCCAAACATCTCGACAGAAGGAGCTGGCTTCATATAATACCGCATAATCATCGGATCACGTGCATATATATGTCCTTTACTCAACATCTCCGACCAGATTTTCTCTTCATGTTCTTCACACCACTGATATTCTTTTTCGGAAAATCCGATTGCGACTCCAACATTATCATACCCAAGTATTTGTTGCACCACATAATTGATTTTTCCAGAGTGCATCATAAAGTCAAGCAAACAAGTGCCTTCATGAAAGTTCATGCTATAACGACTCATAAGATAGAAAGAAAGACAATCTGGCACTATCCGTTCAGGACGCATGGAAGAACGTTGATATTCATAATAAAAACGTTTATAAAGAGGATAATCCTCGCCCATATATTTATCAAGGCTGATACCTAACAATGTATCAACTACAACAATAGATTCATTAAATGCAGACACTTGAGAATATACCAGCGGGAAATGAATATCCGGAACTTCCTTTTTCAGGTTCTGAAAGCCTTTGGTCAGCTCCTCTTCAATCAGATCCAACTTAGGGAACTTAGCTTCCACATCACTCAGAAGGCGTAGCAACGTTGTATCGGAATAAAAACTTTTTAAACGTTGAAAAATAGTATCATCCTCTACAGTACCAATTGCCAAGACATCTTCTATCAATAGTTTGGTCTGCTGACGATAATCCATGGTCAGCTTTTGCATAGCAGAAAAGCTGTTAGAGCGAACATATTCACCCAACAGCTTGTCATATCTTAGAACAGAAATCTCTTCATGCTTCTTCTGCCCTACATCTTTTCCTGCGTTTATCCCACAAGAGATAAAAAGCAGACTCATAAATATAACACAAAGAGAAATCTGTAACTTCATATTATTTACCCGTAAATTATATTACCGTTTTCATCTTTATATTCATCCAGGCCTTTTTCATAAGTAGCCATGGCACGCAGACTCATACCTACACTAGAGAAGCCTCCATCATGATATAGATTCTGCATCGTGACTTTACGAGTAAGGTCAGAGAACATTACAATACAATAGTCTGCACATTCATCTGCCGAAGCATTTCCCAACGGAGACATACGGTTAGCAAAATCATACAGTTTATCCATTCCTTTTACTCCAGAACCTGCAGTAGTAAAGGTTGGAGACTGAGAAATTGTATTAACACGGACACCATGTTCACGACCATAAATATAGCCAAAGCTACGTGCAATTGATTCCAATAAAGCCTTAGCATCAGCCATGTCGTTGTAACCGTAAAAAGTACGTTGAGCAGCTACATAGCTCAAAGCAACAATTGATCCATAATCGGCAATGGCATTCAATTTTTTAGCCGATTGAATCATCTTATGAAATGATACAGCAGAAATATCTAATGTCTTTTCAAGCATCCCATAATCGAGATCATCATATGTACGTTTTTTGCGTACGTTAGGAGACATGCCAATAGAGTGAAGAACAAAATCCACTTGTCCGCCCAACACTTCCATAGAGGTTTTAAACACATTCGACAAATCTTCAACGCTTGTTGCATCTGCAGGAATAACCTGACAATTTAATTTCTCTGCTAATGCATTTACTTCCCCCATTCGGATAGCCATTGGAGTATTTGACAATGTTATCGTTGCACCTTCTGCCACAGCACGCTCTGCTACTTTCCACGCAATAGACTGGTCATTCAGAGCACCGAAAATAATTCCTCTTTTTCCTTTCAACAAATTGTAACTCATATCTTATAATAGTTAAATTTTGTGCAAATATAGGAACTTTCCATATAAAAACACGCCAAAAGAGTAAATAATAGGTAATTATAGTCCTATTTTTGCAAGAAAATCTTATTTAGTTACAAGAAATGGCATTAATGAAAAAGCTAGTCATATTCGATTTAGACGGAACATTATTAAATACAATTGCTGATTTAGCACAGAGTACCAACTATGCATTAAAACAGTTAGGATATCCAACACACCCCGTAGAAAAATACAAATTCATGGTGGGAAATGGGATTAACAAACTGTTTGAACGTGCTTTGCCAGAAGGCGAAAAGACAGAAGAGAATATTTTGCGGGTACGAAAGGAATTTATTCCCTATTACAACCTGCACAACGCTGACGATAGCCAACCATACACCGGTATCCCAGAATTACTGTCTGAGCTACAAATTCTCGGTATACAACTGGCCGTAGCATCCAATAAATATCAAGCAGCAACCCAGAGACTAATAGAACACTATTTTCCTTCCATCAGATTTGTGGCAGTATTCGGACAACGAGAAGGAATCAACGTAAAGCCTGATCCAACCATAGTTTTCGATATTTTAAAACTATCAAATACCCCCAAAGAAGCAGTGCTTTATGTAGGAGATTCCGGCGTAGACATGCAAACAGCTGCTAATGCCGAGGTAGAAGCTTGTGGAGTGACATGGGGATTTAGACCACGAACAGAACTTGAACAATTCAATCCGACTTATCTGGTGAACACAGCTCAGGAAATCAAAAATATCGTTACCATGCCGCCTCACACATAGAATACTTAAAATTCGTCCGCATATTTTTCTTTAAAATACGCGGACGAGCAAAATATTAAGAACAAAGTATCTTACTGCATGCAAATTTTCCTATTGGAAACTGCTCTTTCTAATTGTTGCAAAGCTTGTGCCAATACCGAACGAGGACAGGCGACATTTAACCTCATAAAGCCTTCTCCTTCTTTTCCAAATGTAGTTCCATCGTTCAACGCCAGATGAGCATCTTCCACAAAGAGACGATTCAGTTCTTCTTGTTTCAGACCTAACTTTCGACAATCAAGAAAAATTAAATATGATGCTTGAGGGCGAATCATACCAATCACAGGAATATTTGATTTCAAAAAATTTTCTGTAAAATCAATATTTCCCTGAATATAATCAATCACTTGATCAAGCCATTCAGTCCCATGACTATATGCAGCTGCTACACTAAGATAAGCAAACAAATGCCCTTCATTAAACTCGCTTGCCTCCATATAAGTACGAAAACGATTAAGAAGAGACTCATTCTCTATCACAACATAAGAGCTGGCAAGCCCTGGCATATTGAAAGCTTTACTTGGTGACATAAATACAAGAGAGTTCATACGTGCTTTTTCCGAAACTAAAGCAAAAGTAGAATGATGATAAGGAGGTAAAGTCAAATCTGCATGAATTTCATCTGAAATGACTAACGTTCCCTTATCATAACAGATTTCCGCTATCCGATGTAATTCTTCTTTAGTCCATACACGTCCCCCCGGGTTATGCGGATTACTTAATATTAATAGCTTACATCCAGCAATATCTTTCTCAAAGCGATTAAAATCGATATATAAACTACCTTCTTTCAATACCAATGGACTAAATACGACCTGACGTTCATTTCTTTCTGATACTAAAAAGAAAGGATGATATACAGGCGGCATTACCATAATTTTATCTCCTTTTTCTGTAAAACACTGCACAGCAAACGCCAATCCTCTTACAATTCCTGGAGTAAAAGTTAACATATTCTCACGAATTGCCCAACCATGACGATTTATAAGCCATTTTACGATAGACTCAGACCATTCTTTACATGCAAAAGTATATCCAAGGACTTCATGTTCCAAGCGCTTTTTCAAAGCTTCTACAACAAAAGGGGCTGTACGGAAATCCATATCTGCTACCCACATAGGTATCAAGTCATTACGTCCCCAACGAGACTCTACTCCATCCCATTTTACAGAATCTGTTCCTTTCCGTTCTATCACTTCATCAAAATTATACTTCATAGTAATGAAAACTTTAATATTACAATGCGCGAAGATACAGATAAAAAACAATTTCTTAAGAAAAATGTAGCTAATATCATCTCCAAATTATCTACATTTTTAAGCACATAAAAACAATATATATATCTGATTATAAATAATATAAGTAATTTTACAATCTACATAATTAGCTTATAAAAAATAAAATCCATTTTATACCCTTATTTTTGCATTAACAAAACCATGAGATTATCGAAAGCTAAAAATAAACTAATATAAATTATCTACTAATACTAATTTTTACATCATGGACAATATGAAAACTTCACGAATCAAAGTCGGCTTGATAGGATTTGGAAGAATGGGCGGCTTTTATTTGGAATCGATGCGTAAAAGTGGACGATGGGATATAGCGTATATATGCGATGTTAATCCCGAAGCTCGTGAACGTGCTCGTCAACTTTCTCCTGAATCTCGTATTGTATCCGATGAGCAAATCGTGTTCGAAGATCCAAGTGTACGTGCAGTAGCTCTTTGTACGTTAGCCAACTTCCGTAAAGAGCAAATAGAAAAAGCAGTACAATACGGAAAGCATATTATTTCTGAGAAGCCAATAGCCGATACAATAGAAAGAGAATGGGATGTAGTAAACATGACAGAAAATTCCAATGTTCTTTCTACCGTCAACCTCTACCTACGTAATTCTTGGTATCATCATAGCATGAAACAATTTATAGAAGAAGGAGAACTGGGTGAATTGGCTATCATTCGCATTTGTCATATGACTCCAGGTTTAGCTCCAGGAGAAGGTCACGAATATGAAGGACCGGCTTTCCATGATTGTGGAATGCATTATGTAGATATAGCACGCTGGTATGCCGGATGCAATTACAAAACTTGGCATGCTCAGGGAATCAATATGTGGAATTACAAAGAGCCATGGTGGGTACAGTGTCATGGAACTTTCGAAAATGGAATAGTATTCGATATTACACAAGGATTCGTTTATGGACAACTATCGAAAAACCAGACACATAATTCCTATGTAGATTTGATTGGAACAAAAGGAATTGTACGTATGACACATGATTTTAAAACTGCAGTAGTAGATCTTCATGGAGTAGAAAAGACCCAGCGAATCGAGCAGCCGTTCGGAGGGAAAAATATAGATGTCATGTGCAATCTATTTGCAGATAGTATTGCAGCTGGTAAATTATCTGACCAACTGCCTACTCTTCGTGACTCAGCAATAGCTTCAGAATATGCATGGAAATTCTTACAAGATGCCAAGGGACATGAATTACCTGCTATTGGTAATCTTGAGACTCTTGAGCAAATCCGTGAACGTCGCCGCACCATGACAAACGGTTATGGTCTGTTAAATCAAAAGTCTTTTATTTGCAAACCAATTTAAATACAAACTATTTTCAATTAAAAACTAGAAATCATGTCAAACATTTCAAGAAGAGATTTTCTCAAGACAGGAGCAGCAGCTCTTGCAGGTCTGACCATTGCTCCGA
>CALUOO010000008.1 GCA_944322345.1 uncultured Bacteroides sp.
TGATTTGTTTCTTGTTTCAGAAACAAAATTTATAAACTACTCATTTGCAAATGGTTAAATAGTTGTATATTAAATTTACACAGTTTTTGAGTTGATGAGTTTTTGAGTTTGTGAGTTTTTAAGTTGACAAGTAGACGAGTTGACGAGTAGACGAGGATTTTAGTTTAGTTGACGGGTGGGCAAAGGGGATGAGTAGACGAGTTTTCAGTAGACGAGTTGACGAGTCCTGATTTTCGTCAACTGAATCCTCGTCAACTCAAAAACTCATAAACTCACAAACTCAAACCCGGGCGCCTGCAAAAAAGAAAAGCGATGTTTTCTGCACACGATAATGCCGTGTTTCGCGCTGCAAATCAGCGGGTTAGTTTTATTAACACGAAACCGCTGTTTTGTTAACAGATTTTTAGAGATTAGCGACACCCCATTTTTGGCGTTCGGGGGATGAAGGGGTATCTTTGTGACATAAACGGGAGCTTTTCGGTAGACGGGCAGACAAGTTGACAGGGTTGACAAAAAGGGGGGGTGGTTGACAAGTTGACTTGAAAACTCACAAACTCAAAAAACTCACAAACTCACAAACTTAAAAACTCACAAACTCAAAAACTCAAAAACTCAAAAAACTCACAAACTCACAAACTTAAAAACTCACAAACTCAAAAACTCAAAAACTTAAAAACTCACAAACTTAAAAACTAAAAAAAACATGACAGCAATCGGAACACTGAAGTACAGACGCTATGCGGCCAAGTCGCCGCAGAAGCCGGACGATCCCGCCAAGTGGTACGCCCGTGCCGTGCAGGACCGCACAGTAGAATTTGAAGACTTTGTCACCCACATCTCCGAACACAATTCGCCCTACTCGCAAGGCGTCATCCACGGCGTGCTGATCGACACGCTTGCCTGCCTGAAGGAGCTGGTGCTCGACGGCAAGTCGGTCCGCTTCGGCGACTTGGGGCTCTTCTCCGTGGGCATCTCGTCGAAGGGCGCAACTACGGCCGAGGAGTGGAACACGGGGATGGTGACAGGCATCCACCTGAACGTGCGCAACACCAAGACGTGGAGCAACGCCGAACTGCGCAAGGCTGCACGGCTGGCCGAACTTGACGTCTACACTGCCGGCGGTACGGACAACGCTGGTGGCGGTGGCGGCACGGACGGAGGTGACGACGGCGAATCGCCCGACCCAATCGTGTGACCGGACTCACCACGGAGGACACAGAGCTCTTTCGCCACAGGAGTTCATCACAGATTGTTTCTGCGAATATTCCCCTCTGTGACCCTCTGTGGTGAAAAAAAAGACAATCATTAACTGAAAAAAAACGAAGAAATCATGGAAAAGAAAAACATCTGGAAACTGGTGATTCAGACACTGGTCACCATCCTGACAGCCATCGGAACCACACTGGGCATCACCAGCTGCATGGGGCTGTAGAAAAACTTAAAAACTCAAAAACTCAAAAACTCACAAACTCAAAAACTCACAAACTCACAAACTCAAAAACTCACAAACTCAAAAACTCACAAACTCACAAACTCAAAAACTCAAAAACTCACAAACTTAAAAACTCAAAAACTTAAAAACTCAAAAGTTAATATTTGTATAAAACCGGGAAGGTGAGAAATATACGTTAATTTTGCGCGGCTAAACACTTAAGACTGATTGTCAGACTCCTTCTCCTCTCCGGACGGGGGGGGAGAGAACAAAAGTTTTCTGAAAACAGATAGAACCACTATAAAACATAAAAACACATTATGAGCAATAAATTCAGCATCAGCAGACGTACGTTTCTCATCACCTCGGCAGGAGTGCTGGGAGCTGCCGTCGTAGGGACAGGCGCCATGAACTACCTGAGCACCGTCGACGTGCGGGCACGCATCGTAATCATCGGCGCAGGAGCCGCAGGAGTGTGTATGGCAGCACGTCTGATGCGCAAGATCGAACATCCCGACATCACCGTGATCGACCCCGCCGAACGCCAGTACTACCAGCCCGGCTTCACCTTCATCGCCTCGGGCATCTTCCAGCCCGACGAGGTGTGGAAGCCACAGCAGGCATGCATGCCCAAGGGCGTGAAATGGGTGAAAGAGGCCGTAGTGGCGCTCGACCCCGAACGGCAGAAGGTCAGCACCTCGGGCGGAAAGACCATCGAATACGACTTCCTTGTGCTCACACCCGGGCTGCAACTCAACTGGGACAAGATTGAGGGCGTCACGTCCGGCTCGCTCGAAGAGGTGGCACGCGTGGGCAATGCACACAGCATCTACCACTTCGAAGGCGCCCAGCGCATCTGGCCGGCCATTCAGACACTGGTAGAGAAAGGCGGACGAGGCATCTATACCGACACCTATACGAAGCACAAATGTGGCGGAGCACCCAAGAAAATCTGCATGCTCACCGAGCATCTGGCACGCAAGAAGGGCACACGCGACAACCTGCAGCTCGACTACTTCTGCAGCGAGAAGGCACTCTACGACGTGCCCCACTACACACCCCGCCTGCTGCAGATCTACGAGGAACGGGGCATCAACCTGACCGTGCGCCACAAAGTGAAGTCAATCGACATCGGCAAGCGTGAGGTATGCTTCCAGCCCTATGTGGTGGGCGAGGACGGCAGCTCGACCGACCTGCCCGACCTCGTGTGCGAACGCTACGACCTGCTCTCGTTCGTACCCCCACAGTCGGCACCCGACTTCGTGCGCCAGTCGGGACTCTCGTGGCAGGAAGGCAAGCTGGCCAAAGACGCATGGGTGGAGGTGGACAAGGAGACACTCATACACCGCCGCTACCCCAACATTGTAAGCTTTGGCGACGTGGCAGGCATCCCCACCAGCAAAACCTCGTCGGCCGTACGCAAACAGCTCCCCGTGGCACAGGACAACCTGCTGGCCATCATGCAGGGCAAGGAGCCCACGGCCAAGTACAACGGCTATGCCTGCTGCCCCATCGTGACAGACTACGACCACGTGCTGCTGGCCGAGTTCGACTACAACAAGCAGCCCGACATCAGCTTCCCCTTCTCCCTGCTCGACATGAGCCGCGAACAGTGGACAGCCATGATGCTCAAACGCCATTTCCTCAAGCCCATGTTCTTTTATGGTATGATCCCCGGGCTGATGTAACATCGTATGGGAATATGATGTACTTTTGCACCGTTTTTAAAACTCTGTATACGTATGGAACAGCATCCGATTAAAATCAATAAAGTGCAGATCCGCAATCTGCAGATGGAGGACTACGTACAGTTGTCCCAATCATTCACCCGTGTCTATTCGGACGGAAGCGACGTCTTCTGGACACGCGAGCAAATCAAGAAGCTGATCACTATCTTCCCCGAAGGACAGATTGTGACGGTGGTCGATAATAAGATTGTGGGGTGTGCACTCTCCATCATCGTCGACTACAACAAGGTGAAGAACGACCACACCTATGCACAGGTGACCGGCAACGAGACGTTCAACACACACAACCCCAAGGGAAACATCCTCTATGGCATCGAGGTGTTTATCCATCCCGAATACCGGGGGCTGCGTCTGGCACGCCGTATGTATGAGTACCGCAAGGAACTTTGCGAGAAGCTGAACCTGAAGGCCATAATGTTTGGCGGACGTATCCCGAACTACCACAAGTATGCCGACAAGATGCGCCCCAAAGAGTATATCGACCGTGTCCGCCAGCGCGAGATCTACGACCCGGTGCTCACCTTCCAGCTATCCAACGACTTCCATGTCCGCAAGGTGATGACCAACTATCTGCCGGGCGACGAGGAGTCGAAACACTATGCCTGCCTCCTCCAGTGGGACAACATCTACTATCAGCCGCCTACACACGAGTACATCAATCCTAAGACCACCGTACGCGTGGGGCTGGTGCAATGGCAGATGCGCAGCTACAAGACGCTGGACGACCTGTTCGAGCAGGTGGAGTTCTTCGTTGATGCCGTGTCCGACTATAAGAGCGACTTCGTACTCTTCCCCGAGTATTTCAACGCCCCGCTGATGTCGAAGTACAACGACAAGGGAGAATCGCAGGCCATCCGGGGACTTGCCAAATATACCGACGAGATACGCGAGCGCTTCATCAATCTTGCCATCAGCTACAACATCAACATCATCACAGGCAGCATGCCTTACATGAAGGAAGACGGGCTGCTCTACAACGTGGGCTTCCTCTGCCGCCGCGATGGCACGTACGAGATGTACGAGAAGATGCACGTCACGCCCGATGAGATCAAGAGCTGGGGGCTGAGCGGCGGACGCCTGCTGAAGACGTTCGACACCGACTGCGCAAAAATCGGCGTGCTGATATGCTACGATGTAGAGTTCCCCGAGCTCTCGCGTCTGATGGCAGATCAGGGAATGCAGATCCTGTTTGTGCCCTTCCTGACCGACACGCAGAATGCCTACTCACGCGTCAGAGTATGTGCGCAGGCACGGGCCATCGAAAATGAATGCTTTGTGGTCATTGCCGGAAGTGTGGGCAACTTGCCGCGTGTACACAACATGGACATACAGTATGCACAATCGGGCGTATTCACCCCGTGCGACTTCGCATTCCCTACCGACGGCAAGCGGGCAGAAGCCACACCCAATACGGAGATGATCCTTGTGTCCGACGTCGACCTCGACCTGCTGAACGAACTGCATACCTACGGAAGCGTGCGCAATCTGAAAGACCGCCGTAGCGACGTCTACGAGGTGAAGCTGAAGAAATGACCCCTCCACACACACACGCCTCTGCCGCAGAAAAGACAGAAGGGGATACACACACCCACACTTCCGTGAGGCTCAGCACTCTCTGTGGTGAATAAATCCCCTCGTGTGGTGACGGACTCGATTTTTTTTGTAACTTTGCGCCCTTAAAAGGAAAATAATAAAAAAACAGATAAAAGATTATGGGTAAGAGATTTGCCGAATATTCGCAATTTGACCTCTCGCAGGTCAACAAAGACGTGCTGAAAAAATGGGACGAACATCAGGTGTTCACCAAAAGTATGACAGAGCGCGAAGGATGCCCTTCGTTCGTATTCTTCGAGGGACCTCCCTCGGCCAACGGTATGCCGGGCATTCATCACGTATTGGCACGTACAATCAAAGATACCTTCTGCCGTTACAAGACGATGAAAGGCTATCAGGTGAAGCGCAAGGCAGGATGGGATACTCACGGACTGCCGGTCGAGCTGGGCGTAGAGAAGACGCTGGGCATCACCAAAGAAGATATCGGACGGAAAATCTCGGTGGCCGAATACAACGCCGCCTGCCGCAAGGACGTGATGAAGTTTACCAAGGAGTGGGAAGACCTGACCCACAAGATGGGCTACTGGGTAGACATGAAGCACCCCTACATTACCTACGACAACCGCTATATCGAAACCCTGTGGTGGCTCCTCAAGCAGCTCTACAAGAAGGGACTGCTCTACAAGGGATACACCATCCAGCCCTATTCGCCCGCAGCAGGTACGGGACTCAGCTCGCACGAGCTCAACCAGCCGGGATGCTACCGCGACGTAAAGGATACGACCGTAGTGGCACAATTCCGCATCAAAGACCCCAAACCCGAGATGACAGGATGGGGAACTCCCTACTTCCTCGCATGGACAACCACTCCGTGGACATTGCCTTCGAATACGGCACTCTGCGTAGGCCCGAAGATAGACTACGTAGCCGTACAGACATACAACGCCTATAATGGCGACCCCATCACCGTGGTGCTGGCAAAACCACTGCTTGGCGCCCACTTCAACCCCAAAGCTGCCGACCTCAAGCTGGAAGACTATAAGCCGGGCGACAAGCTGGTGCCCTACAAAGTGGTGGCCGAATACAAAGGCCCCGAGCTGGTGGGAATGGAATACGAACAGCTCATCCCATGGGTGAAGCCCGTAGAAGTGGCTGCCGACGGTAGCTGGACACCAAGCAACAAGGGCTTCCGCGTCATACCGGGCGACTATGTTACGACCGAAGACGGTACGGGTATCGTACACATCGCACCTACCTTTGGTGCCGACGATGCCAACGTGGCACGCGCCGCAGGCATCCCCTCACTCTTCATGATCAACAAGAAGGGAGAGACACGCCCGATGGTCGACCTGACAGGTAAGTTCTACCTGCTGGACGAGCTGGACGAACGCTTCGTGAAAGAGTGTGTCGACGTCGAGAAATACAAGGAATATCAGGGCGCATGGGTAAAGAACGCCTACGACCCACAGTTCACCGTAGACGGCAAGTATGACGAAAAAGCAGCTCAGGCTGCCGAGAGTCTCGACATCGTAATCTGCATGATGATGAAAGCCGCCCATCAGGCCTTCAAGATAGAGAAACATGTACACAACTATCCGCATTGCTGGCGTACAGACAAACCAGTGCTTTACTACCCGCTGGACAGTTGGTTTATCCGCTCAACTGCCTGCAAGGAGCGCATGATGGAGCTGAACAAGACCATCAACTGGAAGCCCGAATCGACAGGTACCGGACGCTTCGGCAAATGGCTGGAGAACCTGAACGACTGGAACCTGAGCCGCTCGCGCTACTGGGGTACACCGCTCCCCATCTGGCGTACGGAAGACAATACGGACGAGAAATGTATCGAATCGGTAGAAGAACTCTACAACGAGATAGAAAAGTCGGTAGTAGCCGGATTCATGAAGACCAACCCCTACAAGGAGAAAGGCTTTGTGCCGGGCGAATATACACAGGAGAACTACGATAAGATCGACCTGCACCGCCCGTATGTAGACGACATCATCCTGGTGTCCAAAGACGGAAAGCCGATGAAGCGCGAGACAGACCTGATCGACGTGTGGTTCGACTCCGGCTCCATGCCTTATGCACAGATACACTATCCGTTCGAGAACAAGGAGCTGCTCGACAGCGGTGCCGTATATCCGGCCGACTTTATCGCCGAAGGTGTCGACCAGACACGCGGATGGTTCTTCACCCTGCATGCCATCGCCACCATGGTGTTCGACACCGTCTCCTACAAAGCCGTTATCTCCAACGGACTGGTGCTCGACAAGAACGGCAACAAGATGTCCAAACGTCTGGGCAATGCTGTCGACCCGTTTGCCACAATCGAGAAATACGGTTCCGACCCCTTGCGCTGGTACATGATCACCAACTCATCTCCGTGGGACAACCTGAAGTTCGACGTGGAAGGAGTCGAAGAAGTACGCCGCAAGTTCTTCGGCACACTCTATAACACCTACTCGTTCTTTGCCCTCTATGCCAATGTAGACGGATTCGAGTACAAGGAGGCAGACCTCCCCGTGGAAGAACGTCCCGAGATCGACCGCTGGATCCTCTCAGTCCTCAATACACTGATCAAAGAGGTAGACACCTGCTACAACGACTACGAGCCCACAAAGGCCGGACGACTGATCTCAGACTTTGTCAACGACAACCTCTCCAACTGGTATGTCCGCCTGAACCGTAAGCGCTTCTGGGGTGGAGGCTTCACCCAAGACAAGCTCTCGGCCTATCAGACATTATACACCTGCCTCGAGACTGTGGCCAAGCTGATGGCACCCATCTCACCCTTCTATGCCGACAGACTCTATACCGACCTGATTGCCGTGACAGGACGCGACAAAGCCGTGTCTGTACATCTGGCAACCTTCCCCTGCTATCAGGAAGAAATGGTAGACAAGGAACTTGAAGCACGTATGCAGATGGCACAGGACGTTACCTCGATGGTGCTGGCATTGCGCCGCAAGGTGAACATCAAGGTTCGTCAGCCGCTACAATGCATCATGATTCCTGTAGTAGACGACGAGCAGAAGGCACATATCGAGGCTGTACAGACACTTATCATGAACGAGGTGAACGTGAAGGAGATCAAGTTTGTCGACGGAGCAGCCGGAGTGCTGGTGAAGAAAGTAAAATGCGACTTCAAGAAGCTGGGCCCGAAATTTGGCAAACAGATGAAAGCCGTTGCCGCAGCCGTTGCCGACATGTCGCAGGAAGCCATTGCCGAGCTGGAGAAGAACGGTCGCTACGCCTTGCAACTAGCCGATGGCGAGGCAACAATCGAAGCATCGGATGTGGAAATCATCAGCGAAGACATCCCCGGATGGCTGGTTGCCAATGAAGGAAAACTGACGGTAGCCCTCGAAGTAACGGTGACCGAAGAGCTGCGTCGCGAGGGAATTGCACGTGAACTTGTCAATCGTATTCAAAATCTTCGTAAGTCCAATGGTTTCGAGATAACAGATAAAATCAGTATTACAATCTCGAAAAATATGCAAACAGATGATGCTGTAAAAGAATATAATGATTATATTCGCAACCAAGTTCTAGCAACGTCTCTCGAGCTGGCAGACGAAGTAAAAGACAGCACAGAATTGAACTTCGACGACTTCTCTTTGTATGTCAGCGTCGTGAAAAATTGAAAAATGATTGATTAACCTTTTAAATTTGTAAAGTTATGGCTGAAAAGACAAGATACTCAGATGCAGAGCTCGAAGAATTCCGGGCCATTATAATGGAGAAACTTGAATTGGCTCAACGTGACTACGACCTGTTGAAAAACAGCCTGATGGGATTGGATGGTAATGATACAGACGATACATCGCCGACTTATAAGGTGCTCGAAGAAGGTGCCAACACACTTTCAAAAGAGGAGACAACACGTCTGGCACAACGTCAGTTGAAATTTATCCAAGGCTTGCAGGCAGCTTTGGTACGTATTGAGAATAAAACTTATGGCATTTGTCGCGAGACCGGAAAGCTGATTCCTGCCGAGCGTTTGCGGGCTGTTCCTCATGCTACCTTAAGCATCGAAGCAAAAAACAGTGGTAAAAAATAACAGATAGCTCACACAGGCTACGAGTGACGGCTACAAGTAGCTGCGCAATGGTCGCACGGCACTTGTAGCCTGTTGCGTTTATAATAACAGTATAACACGAATGAAAAAAATATTTACGAAGGGAAGAATTGCCCTGATCGTTATCTTTTCAGTATTGATTATTGACCAGGTAATAAAAATCTGGATTAAAACCCACATGTATTGGCACGAAAGTATCCGTGTGACCGATTGGTTCTACATCTATTTCACCGAGAACAATGGTATGGCGTTTGGAATGGAAATTGTAGGAAAGCTGTTCCTGACCAGCTTCAGGATCGTAGCCGTTATCCTGATCGGGTGGTATCTTTATAAAATCATACGGAAAGGATTCAAGACAGGTTACATTATCTGTATCTCTCTGATACTGACAGGAGCGTTGGGAAACATCATCGACAGTGTATTCTACGGGGTGGTGTTCAACGAAAGTACCCATTCGCAGATTGCAACCTTCATGCCTGCCGAAGGAGGATACTCCACATGGCTCTATGGCAAGGTGGTCGATATGTTCTATTTCCCTATTATCGAAACCAACTGGCCCTCATGGATGCCCTTTGTGGGAGGTGAGCATTTTGTCTTTTTCAGCCCCATTTTCAATTTTGCAGACGCGTCCATCAGTTGCGGTATCATAGCATTACTGCTTTTCTATAGCAGATATCTGAACGAATCCACCCATTCGTTGGGAGAATCTAAAAAGAAGGATACAGCTCATGAAAAGTAAAATCTCCTTTCACCTCTGCTGGGCGTCTGTCCTTGTCGGCCTGCTTGTGGGATGTAAAATTAAGACACCAGAGCATGTGATACCAGAATCGACAATGGAGAATCTGCTCTACGATTATCATCTGGCAAAATCGATGAGTGAGAATCTACCTTACGAGGAAAACTACAAGAAGAGTCTCTACATGGATGCTGTGTTCAAGAAATATGGTACGACAAAGGCCGATTTTGACTCTTCGATGGTTTGGTATACACGCAACACAGAGGTCATAGCCAAGATCTATGAGAAAGTGAGGAACCGGCTGAAGGGCGAACAAGATCTGGTGAGCGATCTGATAGCCAAGCGTGACAAGAAACCTAAAACAACGAAAGCGGGTGATAGTATCGACGTCTGGCCATGGCAACATGTACTGCGTCTGACCAATGCCACGTTGGACAACAAATACGTGTTTACGCTGCCTGTCGATTCGAACTATCATGAACGGGATACACTGATTTGGAATGCACGTTATCATTTCACGCAACCAGCCTTGTCCGATTCTCTGCGCAATGTATTCATGGCATTGCAGATAATGTACGAAAAAGATACAATCAGCCAGTTGGAGATGATTAATGCCTCATGCACACGGCAGATTCGCCTGTATGCAGATACATTGGGCAGTATGAAAGAGATAAAGGGCATTATTTTCTATACGGCAAGTGAAGGTCAGACGGAGGATGCACTGCTGGTAGACCAGTTGTCGATGATGCGTTTCCATTGCAAAGACTCACTCTCGTTCGAAGCACGTGATTCTTTGAACAGGGAAATGGCATTGAGAGACTCGCTTGCAAAGATTGCAGTTCGGCAGAAAGACTCATTGTCAAGGTCGACAGACGAAGAAGAAGATGAGCGCCGTTTGAGCCCCGATGAATTGAACCGTCGGCGTACAGGAGCACGCCCGGCAAAGAAGCCTGAGCAGATTGAGGTGGAACGGCATATACAGCAAGAACGTCGTGAGCGGCAAATGATTCTTCGTAAGAAGCAACAACAGCGTCGCCAACAGCGTGATAATTAATCAGATACCGTATGGTGAAACGTTATGCTGCTCATTATCTGTTCATGCCCGATCTGGGATTTGTAAAGCAACACGTAGTGGAGATTGCCGATGGAGGAGTTGTCCGAAACGTTTTTCCACTGACGGAAGAAATAGAGTCGGTAGAGTGGTTGCCGGGTGTAATCGCTCTGCTGAGCTCTTTATCTTCAGACATTCCGATGCTTTCTGCTTCAGATTTCAATGCTTTCCATCAGACATCCCAATGCTTTACCGATACATTAACTCTCCGTCAGAAGGCAGGCGAGGTGTTTTATTCCTATCTTTTGTATCCTTTTGATTTTATTTCGATGCAGCCTGTCGTCGAAACTCGGAGCAGACTATTGCGGTAGCAATGGCAACATTCAGGGATTCGGAAGTCTTTTGCCCCTGTGGATAATTGGGGATATAGAGCCTGTGACTGACAAGTGTCTCAATCTCCGGGCTTATACCGTTTCCCTCATTTCCCATAACGATCAACCCGTTGTTTGCCAACTCTTGTCCGTATATGTTTTCTCCATTCAGAAAAGTGCCATATACAGGTATATTGCCGACCGAACGGATAAAGTCGGTGAGGGGAGTGTAGTGTATTTTTACCCGCGCAATAGCTCCCATTGTAGCCTGTATTACCTTTGGGTTGTATACGTCTACCGTATTGGGTGAACATATAATGTCTTTTATGCCGAACCAGTCAGCCAGTCGGATGATAGTGCCCAGATTGCCGGGATCTTGTACATCGTCCAATGCCAGGCAGAGCGAATGCCGGACGACTTGGGAATCTAGAGTATATTGAGGTTGTTCAAAAATAGCCAATACTTGTTGTGGAGTTTTTAGCAGGCTGGCACGTGACAGCTCATCCTGAGTTACCTCAGCAATTTCATTGGCCGATATAGTAGGGTTGGCTTTCAACCATGACGAGGTTGCTGCCAGAAAGCGACAGGGGAAATATGCTGCCAGCTCTTCCACCACTTTGGGGCTTTCTGCGAGGAAAACCTGTTCTTCCTTACGTATTTTTTTCAGTGCTAATGAATGAATATACTTGATTTTGCTTTTGCTGAGTGTCGTCATAATTTATTATTTGGAGGAATTTTCCGTCTTTCTTTTTCGAAAAGGCTACCTGCCATTGTTCGATGTAATTTTACCAATGACAGGTAGCAGATATGGTAGGTATCCTACGATTGATCGGCAGACGATTAGTGATGGAACAAGCGTATGCCGGTAAAGGCCATTGCTATTCCATATTTGTCGCATGTCTCGATAACATGATCATCGCGTACAGATCCTCCGGGTTGGGCAATGTAGCTTACTCCACTTTTGTGGGCACGTTCGATGTTGTCACCAAAGGGGAAGAATGCATCCGAGCCTAATGCCACCCCAGTCATTGTGTCGAGCCATGCACGCTTTTCTTCACGGGTAAGCACTTCGGGCTTTTGAGTAAAGAATTGTTGCCATACTCCGTCGGCAAGTACATCGTCGTGGTCATCAGAGATGTAGACATCGATGGTATTGTCGCGGTCGGCACGTCTGATTTTTTCTATCCATGGCAGGTTCATTACTTTCGGATGTTGGCGAAGGTACCAGATATCAGCTTTGTTTCCTGCCAGCCGTGTGCAATGGATGCGTGACTGTTGTCCTGCTCCGATGCCGATTGCCTGTCCGTCTTTCACATAGCAGACGGAATTCGATTGGGTATATTTTAGAGTGATCAGTGCGATAATCAGGTCTCTTTTGGCCTCTTCGGGGATGTTCTTATTTTGTGTCGGCATCTCGTTCAGCAGGCTTTCGTCTATTTTCAATTCGTTTCTACCTTGTTCAAAGGTGATTCCAAACACGTCTTTGTGTTCGATGGGTGCGGGTTGATAGGAGGGGTCAATACGTATGACATTGTAGGTTCCCTTTCGCTTGTTCTTTAATATTTCCAATGCTTCAGGAGTGTATCCTGGTGCGATGACTCCGTCGGAAACCTCGCGGTTGATAATACGTGCCGTTTCCTCATCACATGTGTCGGACAAGGCAATAAAATCGCCGTATGATGACATTCGGTCAGCTCCTCGTGCACGGGCGTATGCGGTGGCAAGAGGCGATAGCTTCATATCGTCTACAAAATAGATTTTCTTTAATGTATCGCTCATTTCTATCGCAACAGCAGCTCCTGCCGGACTTACATGCTTGAATGAGGTGGCAGCAGGAAGCCCTGTGGCTGCTTTCAGCTCTTTCACCAGCTGCCAGCTATTAAATGCATCCAGCAGATTGATGTAGCCGGGGCGGCCGTTCAGCACTTCGATGGGGAGTTCTCCCTCTTTCATAAAGATACGGGCAGGTTTTTGGTTGGGATTGCACCCGTATTTAAGTTCAAGTTCGTTTGCCATAATTATATTTCGTTTGATCTCTGTTTGATGTGGCAAAATTACGAAGAATAATAAATTTATAAAATTTACAACTTATAATCTTATGACATAAATGAACTTGCAGGGTCACATAAAATACCTACAAATGGTGATTGCGCGCTTGGAAAATATTGTGTTCCTTTGCATCACACTAATATATAATGGGTATCGGATGGATAATTTACAGAAATACAAGCCGACTGATAAGATGGTTGATTTGATAAGCGACGATTATTCGTTGCTGCAAGTGATGAGCCGTTTCGGGCTTTCGTTGGGGTTTGGTGACAAGACAGTAAGCGAAGTTTGTGAGATGAATCACGTAGACTGTCGTACGTTTCTGGCCGTTGTCAACTTTATGGCAGAGGGCTTTTCCAGATTGAGCGGTGATCATGATGAAATCTCTATCCCGGCTCTGATCGACTATTTGCGGCAGGCTCATATTTATTTCCTCGATTTTTGTCTTCCATCCATTCGGCGGAAGTTGATTGAAGCGATAGATTGTTCGCAAGACGATGTGGCTTTCCTCATTCTGAAATTCTTTGACGAATACATGCGTGAGGTACGTCGCCATATGGATTATGAAGAAAAGACGGTATTCAAGTATGTCGATGCTTTGCTTCAAGGCAATGCTCCTCGAAATTATCAGATCAGCACCTTCTCTAAGCATCATGATCAGGTAGGCGAAACGTTGACAGAACTGAAAAAGCTGATTATTAAATATTGTCCTGCAAAAGCCAATGTAAATCTGCTGAATGCGGCTTTGTTCGATATTTATGCTTGCGAAGAGGGATTGGAATCGCATTGTAAAGTGGAGGATTATATTTTTGTTCCTGCCATTCTGAATTTGGAGAGGAGGATGATTGAAAATGAAAAATAAAGAGACCATCCGAGTTGCCATAGCCGAAACGTCTGTTATCATCCGTAGTGGTCTGACGATGGTGTTGAAGCGTTTGCCTAATCTGAAGATACAACCTGTGGAATTATTGTCTGCAGAATCTTTGCATGATTGTCTCCGTACTCAGTATCCGGATATTTTGATTGTGAACCCTTCGTTCGAAGGATATTTTGATGTCGCAAAGTTTCGTGAAGAAAATGCCGGTAAGGAAATCCGATTGATTGCTTTGGTCACATCTTTTGTAGATAACTCATTGCTGAGCAAATATGATGATTCATTTTCTATATTTGACGATATGGAGGACATTGCAAAGAAAATCAGTGATTTGTCCGATCAGAATCAGGAGAAGGAGGATGAAGAGGGGAATCAGGATTCGCTTAGCCAACGTGAAAAAGAGATTGTGGTCTGCGTTGTAAAGGGGATGACCAACAAGGAGATTGCCGAGACCTTGTTTCTCTCGATTCATACAGTCATGACTCATCGTAGAAATATCGGCAAAAAACTTCAGATCCATAGTGTAGCTGGTCTGACAATCTATGCCATTGTCAATAAGCTTGTCTCGTTGAACGAGGTGAAAAACTTGTAATTTCTTCCCGACATTGCGCGGATGTTTTTGCAAGTCTGCAATTCCTTCCCGACGTTGCGCGGACGTTTTTGCAGTCTGCAATTCCTTCCCGACATTGCGCGGACGTTTTTGCAGTCTGCAATTCCTTCCCGACATTGCGCGGACGTTTTTGCAAGTCTGCAATTCCTTCCCGACGTTGCGCGGACGTTTTTGCAGTCTGCAATTCTTTCCCGACGTTACGCGGACGTTTTTGCAGTCTGCAATTCTTTCCCGACGTTACGCGGATATTTTTGCAAGTCTGCAATTCCTTCCCGACATTGCGCGGACATTTTTGCAAGTCTGTAATCCTGTCGCTTTCCTCCACTGAGTGTGGATGTCAATATGCAACAATCCCGACGGAGTCACTACGTCGGGATTGTTTTCATCTTTACTTAAAATGTGGCTACGTAATAAAATTATGACTAATTAATTCAATTCTGATGTTGCAAAGATAGCGGATATTATAGGAGGAGTCAATCACTTTTATCAGGTATATTTTGTTCTGTGTTATCCCTATGTTTTGTGATATAAAGATTGAATTTTTCAGATATCCTTTTGGCAATTTACATCGTGCTTATCTTTTAATAGTTGTAGAACTGTATTTGGGATAAGGTGAATACGAAAAGAGCCCTGTCGTATTTGCGGCAGAGCTCTTTCTGAATTTGTTATATCAGATTGTGGTTTATACATGTTTTCTCTTGGTGAATGTTTTTGCTCATCCGATTTATCTGGCAGTTTTATTTTTTGTGTACAGACTGTCGATTATTCCATCAGAGAGTCCTATTGTTGGAACCATGATTCCTGTAGCTTTTACTAATGTAGCTATTTCAATAAATATTTCGGCTGCAGGGATGATAACATCAGCCCGATCCGGTTTTAATTTGAATAATTTGATACGCTCTGTCGTAGGGACAGCTTTTAGACTCTCATATGTTTCACGCAGTGATTCAATGGGGAAAAATCCATTCTTTTTATCTTTTTTTTCTGCTAGTCGGAATAATTTATTGATGTTTCCACCCGAACCGATGATATTGATTGGAGTATATTTTTCAAGCAATGCGGTAAGATCTGCATGCAGTTTTTCTTTTTCTTCTTCTTTTACCATGCCGCTTAGCATACGTACAGTTCCAATATTGTACGAGTATGAATGTTTCAATTCTCCATTACCGATCAGTGTGATTTCTGTGCTTCCTCCGCCGACATCTACATAAAGGTAATTTTGACCTGATGAAAATAACTGTTCTATATGGTTATTGTAAACAATATGTGCTTCTTCCTGCCCGTCGATGATTTCAACCAGAATGCCGGTTTGCTTATGGATACGTTTAGCAATCTGGCGCCCATTGCTAGAATCACGCATGGCAGAAGTAGCGCATGCACGATAATCTGCTACTTCATATATTTTCATCAGCTGTTTATATGCTTTCATAAGACGAATTAGTTTTTTTGCCTTTTCGTCTGATATGTATCCTATAGTAAAGGCATCTTCTCCCAAACGCAGCGGAATTCTGATGAGTTGTACTTTGCTCATCAGTTCAGAAGAGTTTTCTTCATTGACACATTTTATCAATAATCTGACAGCATTTGAACCGATGTCGATTGCTGCATAGTTTATTTTTTTCATTCGTTATCTCGTTTATATTCGTTATAAAGTTCTTCTTGTGAACGGAATGGAATAGAAAAGGAGGCATATTGGGAAGGCTGATTTTCTCCACTTCCATCCACTATCCTTCCTTTAGCAGTATCTTGTAATCCATATAATACGACTTTCTTTAAATCAGCTTGGATTTCTTTGTCGTAAACAGGAGTAACAACTTCTATCCGATTGTCAAGGTTTCGTGGCATCCAATCAGCAGAACCAATGTAATATTTTTCATCACCATCATTGGCAAAAATAAAGATCCGTGAATGTTCCAAGTAACGGTCTATAATTCCATTGATATGGATATTTTCACTGATGCCTGGTAGGCCTGTAACCAATGAGCAATTTCCACGGACAACTAAGTCGACTTTTACTCCTGCCATTGAAGCCTCGTATAGCTTTTCTACCAATGTATGATCGGTGATATGGTTGACTTTTGCTAAAATATACGCCTCTTTACCCTGTTCTTTATTTTTGATTTCTTTATTTATAAGACTGATCAGACGCTTACGCATATCATTGGGTGAGACAAGCAGTTCACGAAAGTTGGTTGGTGCATATGGCTTTTCAATAAAATTGAATACTGAATTTACTTCTCGAACAATGGGACGATGTGCTGTCATGATGGTGTAATCAGTATACATGCGTGCATTGCCTTCGTGAAAATTACCTGTGCTGATACAAGCAATGTCTCCATTTCGAGTAGCTATATGTACTAGTTTTGAGTGTATTTTCAATCCTTCTACTCCAAAAATGACGTGAATACCTGCATCTTGCATTTTTTTGCTCCAATTTATATTGGATGCCTCGTCGAACCGTGCTAGCAATTCGATGACTACAGTTACTTTTTTCCCGTTCTTGGCTGCACAGATTAATGCCTTGACTACTTTAGAATCTTTTGCCAAACGGTAAAGTGTCATTTTAATACTTGTGACTTCTTTGCTGATTGCTGCTTCCCGTAATACACGTATAAATGTATCGAACGAATGGAATGGATAATGTAATGAACGGTCTTTTTGACGGATCAATGTTAATAGGCTTTCGCTCCCATTGAGCTCTTTCTTAAAAATAGGAGTCCATTGTGGATATTTAAGATCTTTACGATTACAATCGGGAAATGTCATTAAATCTTTGAAGTTGTGATAGCGCCCTCCTGCCACACGTGTGTCATTTTTGTCTATGTTCAATACTCCTATCAGTTTCCTTAACAGATCTTTTGGCATTTGTTCGTCATAGACAAAGCGAATCGGTTCTCCTTTTTTTCTACTTTTTACTCCTTTCGATATCTTTTGGAGAACTCCGGTTCGCAGATCACTGTCTATTTCCATTTCTGCATCTTTAGTAAACTTAAATGTATAAGCTTCATAATCAGTATATTTCATCCCTACGAAAATCATGGGAAGGCAATATCTGATAACATCATCTAAGAATATCAGATAAGTTTTTCCATCTTTTTGAGGCAATTGAATAAAACGCCCGAATTCGGTTGTTGGTAATTCGATCACAGCATAGTCTTTCTCCTTTTCTTTACCAGATGTATCTTTTCGAGTAAGTCGTACAGCAAGATATATATTTTCATCCGTTTGATCGTTGAAAGGATGGGAGCTGTTTAAGAAAAGAGGATTGGTAGAACCATTTAGTTTGTTTTGGTAAAAAAAGGTAATAAACTCTTTTTGTTCCAAAGTCATTTCTGTCTCTTTAATTACGAAGATGTTCTCTTCTTTTAGCTCCTCTAAAATTTTTGTGAATATTTTTTCAAATTGTTCGTAATATCGGTTGTGTAGTTTCCCTATCTGTTTTAGTGTTCGTAAAGCCGTTTCTTGTTCTTTTCTGAAATTCTTATTTCCATATTCAATAATTCGATTTAAAGTAGCTACACGGACACGAAAAAATTCATCCAAATTGTTGGAATAGATACCTAGGAAATTTATACGTTCTAGTAGGGGAACTTCTGGTCGTGAAGCTTCAAGTAGGATTCGTTGGTTAAAATACATCCAACTGACGTCGCGTTCCACATAGGGAAGCTTTTGCTTTGTACTCTTTGATTTCATAAAGAAAGATCTTCATTAATTTGAGGACAAAAATATGGAGCGTGAGTATTATTGATATAACAATTGTGTTACGAACATATTACAATTTAGTTTTGTTGTTTCTATATGTAAATTAAAACGATTACTTTTGTAAAACTACTTAAGTCGTATATTTTAAAATATAATGTTTATGAAAACAATGAATTATTCACTTGTACGTATTTTGTTTGCTGTCGCAATTGGATTAATTTTAGTACTGTGGCCGGATGTGGCTGCCAGTTATATTGTAATTACGATAGGCATTGCCTTTTTACTTCCTGGCATTATTAGTCTTATTGGCTATTTGGCTAATCGAGGTGCAGCATCTGCTAAATATTCCCGTTTCCCATTAGAAGGTATAGGGAGTCTTTTATTTGGATTATGGTTGATTGTAATGCCTGATTTTTTTGCTGATGTATTGATGTTTTTATTAGGGTTTATTTTGATTATGGGAGGGGTACAACAGATTGTTTCTTTGTCTGTTGCACGTCGTTGGATGGCCGTTCCGTTTGCATTTTATGTTGTACCTTCGTTGATTTTGATAGCAGGTGTTATTGCATTGTTCAATCCTACAGGAGTTCGTAATACAGCTTTTGTTATTATTGGTGTAAGCAGTCTGGTTTATGCGCTTTCTGAACTAGTTAATTGGCTTAAATTTATGCGTCGTCGTCCAAAGACGTCTTTCTCTGTATCAGAAGATAAAATAGAAGATGCAAAGATTATTGAATAAGATGCTATATGCGTTTGGATAGAGAAATAGATAATGTTATGTTCTTTAAACAACCTGCCGCAATGCTGTGGCAGGTTGTTTTTGCATTTACTTCAGCAGTTGTTGGAGAACTAGGGGTTCATTAGTTGTAATAAAATCCACTTTGCGGTCAATAAGCCATTGCATATCTTCCGCTTTATTTACTGTCCATACATTAACTTTCATTCCTAGTTTATGCAGTTCTTCTATCCATTCGGGATGTTTTTTGAATACTCCCAAATGGTAATCTGCTCCAGCACATCCTATCTCTTTCAACTCTTTCGGAGATAGGTCTCCATTTAGATAGAAAACCGGTGTGCCTGCAGGAGCTAATCGTATAAATTCCTTTGTTGCGTGTAGAGAAAAAGCTATATATTCTACTCGATCTTCCAATTTCATTTTTTTGATCATTGCAACTACTTGTTCTACAGCTTTTGTTTCCCGCTGTTTGCTATTAAGCGATTTTAATTCTAGTATTAATCGTGTATTGACTTTTTTCCCAGCTTTTAAGTACTGTTTTAGTGAGGGCAACTTTTCTCCATTGTCTAACTGTAGTTCCATAAGTTCTTTTCCGTTAGACTTTTCCATTGATTTTGACTTAAAATTTGCGTCATGATTTACAACCAGTTGATTGTCTTTTGTCATCCATACATCAAACTCGGAGCCATAACAACCGATGGAATCTGCTTTCTGAAGCGCTGCAATACTGTTTTGAGCAGACCCTTCTGTTTTCCAGAATCCTCTGTGTGCAATCACTCGAGTTTGTGCCTGTATGTAGCAGATTGTAGCTACCATGAGAATAGAAGTTGAAATAAGTTTTTTGAAGTTCATATTGTTTTTGTTTATTAATTTACGGCAAATGTATAAAATAAAATATAGTTTTCTCTTTACACAGGATGATAAATTTCCCCTATGTATATTGTTGATTGTATTTATGTTACAATTATGTTATATTCTTCTTTCTTGCCTTTTCCTTTTGAATATATAAAATTGTTTTATATAACGTTTTGATTGATTTGTGATAATTCTGTTCCTTTATGTCTAATAAAAATAAGAAAAAATGTCTTTATGTCATGCAGAATATCTATCTTTGCACATCGAATAAAAATATAATTGCATATATGTGTGGAATTGTAGGCTACATTGGTAAAAGAAAAGCCTACCCCATCCTTATCAAAGGGCTAAAACGACTAGAGTATCGTGGGTATGATAGTGCCGGGGTAGCGTTAATCAGTGATAATAGACAATTGAATGTATATAAGACGAAAGGTAAAGTTGCAGAGCTTGAGAGCTTCGTCACACAAAAAGATGTTTCCGGCACAATCGGAATTGCCCATACCCGTTGGGCCACTCACGGGGAACCTTGTTCAGTAAATGCCCATCCTCATTACTCCTCTTCTGAAAAACTCGCTCTCATTCATAATGGCATCATCGAGAATTATGCCGTGCTTAAAGAAAAACTCCAATCTAAAGGTTATCAGTTTAAAAGTAGTACAGATACAGAAGTTCTTGTACAGTTGATTGAATATATTAAGGTGACGAATGATGTCAGTCTGCTTACTGCTGTTCAGTTGGCGTTGAGAGAGGTGATAGGAGCCTATGCTATTGCAGTACTCGATAAAGAACATCCGGATATGATTATCGCTGCACGAAAGAGTAGTCCCTTGGTTGTTGGTATCGGTGAAGGTGAATTCTTTCTTGCATCAGATGCTACTCCAATTGTAGAATATACCGACAGGGTGGTCTATTTGGAAGATGAAGAGATTGCTGTTATTGATAGGGAAAAAGGACTGAGGATTGTCGACTTGAATAATGTGGAAATGACTCCTGAAGTACAAAAGGTAGAGTTGAATCTGGGACAACTGGAGAAAGGAGGATATCCGCATTTCATGCTGAAAGAGATATTTGAGCAACCCGATTGTATACGTGATTGCATGCGGGGCCGTATCAATGTCGATGCCAACAATGCTGTCTTGTCGGCTGTAATTGACCATAAAGAGAAGTTACTGAGTGCAAAACGCTTTATTATCGTGGCTTGCGGCACCTCCTGGCATGCAGGTCTGATAGGAAAACATCTCATAGAGAGCTATTGTCGCATACCTGTGGAAGTAGAATATGCCTCAGAGTTCCGCTACCGTGATCCGGTTATCGACGAACATGATGTGGTGATTGCTATCTCTCAAAGTGGCGAAACGGCGGACACACTTGCAGCAGTTGAGCTGGCGAAGAGCCGTGGGGCATTCATATATGGCATCTGTAATGCTATCGGTTCTTCCATCCCTCGTGCTACGCATACGGGTTCGTATATTCATGTAGGGCCGGAGATTGGTGTGGCATCTACCAAAGCTTTTACAGGTCAGGTGACTGTGCTGACCATACTTGCCCTTACGCTGGCAAAGGAAAAAGGAACCATTGACGAACAGACTTATCTGCAAATCGTACGTGAACTGGCACACATTCCTCAGAAGATGAAAGAGGTATTGACATTGAACAAATCTATCTCCGAACTCTCGAAGATATTCACCTATGCTCACAACTTTATTTATCTGGGACGTGGTTATACTTACCCTGTTGCTTTGGAAGGTGCACTGAAGCTGAAAGAAATATCATATATACATGCCGAGGGATATCCGGCGGCGGAAATGAAGCACGGACCGATAGCTCTGATCGATGCTGAAATGCCAGTTGTGGTCATTGCCACCCAGAACGGACTTTATGAGAAGGTACTGAGCAACATACAAGAGATTAAAGCCCGCAAGGGAAAGGTTATCGCCATATTGACACAGGGTGACAAGATTATCAGCCGGATAGCAGATTACTGCATCGAACTGCCAGAAACGCTTGAATGCCTTGACCCGCTGATAACTACACTCCCTTTACAGTTGCTTGCCTATCACATTGCTGTCTGCAAGGGAATGGATGTAGACCAGCCTCGCAACTTGGCAAAGTCGGTCACTGTAGAGTGACAGGCTTTGAGCTTGTATGTCTGTCTGTTTTTAAGTGTAAGTTCTTTAGTTTTTGACTTTTAATATAATAGGATACTAGATGGAAGAATTAAAGCATGAATGTGGCGTCGCCATGATACGCCTGTTGAAGCCGTTAGAGTTCTACGAACAGAAGTACGGAACATGGATGTATGGGTTGAACAAACTCTACTTGCTTATGGAAAAGCAGCACAACAGGGGGCAGGAGGGAGCCGGTTTGGCGTGCGTCAAACTGGAGGCCGATCCCGGAGAAGAGTACATGTTCCGCGAAAGAGCACTCGGCACAGGGGCTATCACAGAGATATTCGATGCCGTACACAGCAATTTCAAGGAGCTGACCGGGGAGCAACTGCACGACGTGGAACTGGCCAAGCGTACACTACCCTTTGCCGGAGAGGTCTACATGGGACATCTGCGATACTCCACCACAGGCAAGTCGGGTCTGTCTTACGTTCATCCTTTCTTGCGCAGGAACAATTGGAGGGCGAAGAACCTTGCCTTGTGCGGTAACTTCAACATGACCAATGTGGACGAGATCTTTGCCCATATTACGGCTAAGGGACAGCATCCCCGTCGGTATGCTGACACTTATATCATGCTCGAACAAGTGGGTCACCGCCTTGACCGTGAGGTGGAGCGTCTCTTTGTCATTGCACAGGAGAAGGGGCTTCAAGGCATGGACATCACACACTATATCGAACAGCACGTCGACCTTGCCAACGTGCTCCGTACTTCCAGCGCCGACTGGGACGGAGGCTATGTCATCTGCGGACTGACAGGAAGCGGCGAGTCGTTTGCCATGCGCGACCCGTGGGGGATACGTCCGGCATTCTGGTATCAGGATGATGAGATAGCTGTCCTTGCCTCCGAACGTCCGGTGATACAGACGGCATTGAACGTGCCTATGGCGTCTATCCGTGAACTCATGCCCGGCGAGGCAGTCATCATCAGCAAGTCGGGACAGCTTCGTACCGTACAGGTCAACAAGCCCCGCGAAAGACATGCCTGTTCGTTCGAGCGCATATACTTCTCGCGTGGCAGTGATGCCGACATCTACCGCGAGAGGAAACTGCTGGGAGAGAAGCTCGTACCCCGCATCCTTAAGGCAATCAACTACGATGTGGACAACACCGTATTCTCTTTCATCCCCAACACTGCCGAGGTGGCTTTCTATGGCATGCTTCAGGGGCTGGACAAGTATCTCAACGAAGAGAAGGTGAGAGAGATTGCCGCACTGGGACATAACCCCACTCACTCCGAGCTTGAAGCCATCCTCTCCCGACGCATACGCAGCGAGAAGGTGGCCATCAAGGACATCAAGCTGCGCACCTTCATTGCCGAAGGCAATACCCGTAACGACCTTGCAGCACACGTTTACGACATCACCTATGGCAGCCTGCGTCCGGGAGTGGACAATCTGGTGATTATCGACGACAGTATCGTGCGCGGAACCACCCTGAAGCAGAGCATCATCGGTATACTCGACCGCCTGTCGCCTCGTAAAATCGTCATCGTCAGCTCGTCACCCCAAGTGCGTTACCCCGACTACTATGGTATCGACATGGCACGCATGAGCGAGTTTATAGCCTTCCGTGCAGCCATCGAACTGCTGAAGGAACGCGAGATGAAAGACGTAATAGCTGCGGCTTACCGCAAGGCGAAGGAGCAGGCAGACCTGCCCAAAGAGCGCATGACGAACTATGTGAAGGAGATTTACGCCCCCTTCACAGACGAGGAGATTGCCGACAAGATGGTACAGCTCCTTACGCCGAAAGGCACACGGGCTACCGTCGAAATCGTCTACCAGCCGCTCGAAGGGCTGCACGAAGCATGCCCCAATCACACCGGGGATTGGTATTTCAGCGGTAACTACCCAACCCCGGGAGGCGTACGTATGGTAAACAAGGCGTTTATAGACTACATCGAACAGCTTTATCAGTTTTAATTAATCCCTATACCTTTATATATATAGAACAATGAGAAATGCAGTGTTAATCCTCGACGACGGCACCCGGTTCTACGGCAAGTCGTTCGGAGCAGAGAAGCCTGTGGCAGGAGAGGTGGTTTTCAATACCGCCATGACGGGTTATCCCGAGAGCCTGACCGACCCCTCTTATGCAGGGCAGTTGATGACCTTAACCTATCCGCTGATAGGAAACTACGGTGTACCGCCGTTCACTATCGAAAAGAACGGAATTCCCACCTACATGGAGAGCGGCAAGATACACGCCGAAGCCATCATCGTAAGCGATTATTCCACGGAATACAGCCACTGGAATGCTGCCGAGAGTCTAGACGAGTGGTTGAAGCGTGAGCAAGTGCCCGGCATCACCGGTATCGATACCCGTGCGCTGACCATGCTTCTGCGGGAACACGGTGTCATGATGGGGCGCATTGAGTACGAAAATGAAGAGCCCCGGGTGAACGGCGAAGTGCAGCAGGCATACGGCTCCATCAACTTTGTGGATAAGGTCAGCTGCAAGCAGGTGATGCTCTATACGGGCAGCGATTGCCATGTGTTCCCCACCGACATGCCCAAGCAACAGCTCTCGCAGGCTATCGAAGCCATCCATGCTGCACAGCCCGCCGGAGCTCCGTCGGCAAGAAGAATCTGTCTGGTGGACTGCGGAGTGAAGGCGAACATACTACGCTGTCTCCTTCGCCGCGGCGTGGAAGTGATACGCGTGCCGTGGAATTACGACTTCAACGGGCTACCCTTCGACGGACTCTTCATCTCCAACGGCCCCGGAGACCCGGACACTTGCGAGGCGGCTGTACGTAACATCCGCACAGCAATGGCGAACCATCGCCTTCCCATCTTCGGGATATGTATGGGCAACCAGCTACTTGCCAAGGCTGGAGGTGCAAGTATATACAAACTCAAGTACGGCCATCGCTCGCACAATCAGCCGGTCAGAATGGTTGGAACCGACAGGTGTTTCATTACATCTCAGAATCATGGCTATGCTGTAGACAACAACACGCTGGGCAAGGAGTGGGAGCCACTGTTCATCAATATGAATGACGGCTCCAACGAGGGTATCCGCCATAGGGAGAACCCGTGGTTCTCGGCACAGTTCCACCCCGAAGCTGCCAGCGGACCGACCGACACGGAGTTTTTGTTCGATAATTTCTTAAAACTTGTCGAAGCATATTCCGGCGAAGATAAGAAATAATGACAAAATCGTTCTCTGTAACATGCTGTAATACAAGGTGTACAAGTGAGCAAAGTTAACTTGTACTCTTAACGATGTTGACTTGTACTCTTAACAAGGTTAACTTGTACTGTCAACTAGGGTTAACTTGTACTGTCAACGAGGTTAACTTGTACTGTTAATTTTGACCGGTTTTGCATGTAAAGATAAATGGATGTGCCGCGAGCCATCCGCAACCATACATCAACCATTAACAAGCGATATATGAAAGAAAATACCATAAAGAAGGTGCTCCTCTTAGGTTCGGGAGCATTGAAGATTGGGGAGGCAGGTGAATTCGATTATTCCGGCTCCCAAGCATTGAAGGCTTTACGCGAGGAGGGGATTGAGTCGGTGCTCATCAACCCCAACATCGCTACCGTGCAGACGTCGGAAGGCGTGGCCGACAGGATATACTTCCTGCCCGTGACGCCCTACTTCGTAGAGAAGGTGATCGAGAAAGAGCGGCCGGACGGCATCATGCTTGCCTTCGGCGGGCAGACGGCGCTGAACTGTGGTGTGGCTCTGTATACAGAAGGCGTGCTCGAGCGCTACGGTGTGCAGGTGCTGGGCACACCCGTACAGGCCATCATGGATACGGAAGACCGCGAACTCTTTGTCCGCAAGCTGGACGAGATTGGGGTGAAAACCATCAAGAGCGAGGCAGTGGAGACGGCAGAGGATGCCCGTCGTGCCGCACGCGAGCTGGGCTATCCCGTCATCGTACGTGCAGCCTACGCCCTTGGAGGTCTGGGTTCGGGCTTCTGCGACAACGAGCAGGAACTCGACGCTCTGGTAGAGAAAGCCTTCTCCTTCTCGCCTCAGGTGCTTGTAGAGAAGTCCCTCAGGGGATGGAAAGAGATAGAGTACGAGGTTGTCCGCGACCGTTTCGACAACTGCATCACGGTGTGTAACATGGAGAACTTCGACCCTCTGGGCATTCACACCGGCGAGTCAATCGTGATAGCTCCGTCACAGACACTGACCAACAGCGAGTATCATAAGCTCCGCGAGCTGGCCATCCGCATCATCCGTCACATAGGCATCGTGGGCGAGTGTAACGTACAGTACGCCTTCGACCCCGAGTCGGAAGACTATCGTGTCATTGAGGTCAACGCACGCCTTAGCCGTTCGTCCGCCCTTGCGTCGAAGGCAACAGGCTATCCGCTGGCGTTCGTCGCCGCCAAGTTGGGCTTGGGTTACGGTTTGTTCGACCTCCACAACTCGGTCACTAAGACAACAAGCGCCTTCTTCGAGCCGGCTTTAGACTACGTGGTGTGCAAGATACCCCGCTGGGATCTGGGTAAGTTCCACGGTGTGTCGCGCGAGCTTGGCAGTTCGATGAAGTCCGTGGGCGAGGTGATGGCCATAGGCCGCACGTTTGAGGAGGCAATCCAAAAGGGTTTACGAATGATAGGACAGGGCATGCATGGCTTTGTGGAGAACAAAGAGTTGGTCATCGAAGACATCGACCGTGCACTGCGTGAGCCGACCGACAAGCGAGTGTTCGTCATCTCCAAGGCATTCCGTGCCGGTTACACCGTAGAGCAGGTGCACCAGCTTACACGTATCGACCGCTGGTTCTTGCAGAAGCTGATGAACATCATGCACACCTCAGAGGAGCTGCATGCATGGGCTGGCAACCATCGCCTGCTCTCCGAACTGCCCGACGAGCTGCTCTACAGGGCAAAACGTCAGGGATTCTCCGACTTTCAGATAGCCCGTGCCATCGGTTACGAGGGCGACCCCGAAGAGGGAGCTCTTGCCGTGCGCACCTATCGCAAGCAGCGTGGCATCCTTCCGGTGGTGAAGCAGATAGACACGCTTGCAGCAGAGTATCCCGCTCAGACCAACTATCTGTACCTGACATATAGCGGCACAGCCAACGACGTTCACTATGTAGGCGACCATCGCTCCATCGTCGTGCTCGGTTCGGGAGCATACCGCATCGGGTCGTCGGTAGAATTCGACTGGTGTGGAGTGCAGGCCTTGAAGACCATCCGGCAGGAGGGATGGCGCTCCGTTATGATCAACTACAACCCCGAGACCGTCTCTACCGACTACGACATGTGCGACCGCCTCTACTTCGATGAGCTGACGTTCGAACGTGTGATGGACATCCTCGAGCTGGAGAACCCGCACGGAGTCATCGTCTCTACCGGAGGGCAGATACCAAACAACCTCGCCTTGCGGCTCGACGCGCAGAACGTAAGGATACTCGGTACGTCGGCCCGCAGCATCGACAATGCCGAAGACCGCGAGAAGTTCTCGGCCATGCTCGACCGCATTGGTGTAGACCAGCCCCGTTGGCGCGAACTTACATCGATGAACGATATACAGGAGTTCGTTGCCGAAGTAGGCTTCCCCGTACTTGTGCGCCCCTCTTATGTCCTTTCGGGTGCGGCCATGAACGTCTGCTCCAACCAAGAAGAGCTTGAACGCTTCCTGCGTCTGGCTGCCAACGTGTCGAAGAAACATCCCGTCGTAGTAAGCCAGTTCATCGAACATGCCAAGGAAGTAGAGATGGATGCCGTAGCCCAGGAATGCGAAATAGTGGCATACGCCATCAGTGAGCATATCGAGTTTGCCGGTGTACACTCGGGCGATGCCACCATACAGTTCCCACCCCAGAAGCTTTACGTGGAGACCGTTCGCCGCATCAAGCGTATCAGCCGTGAGATAGCCCGTGCGCTCAACATCTCCGGGCCGTTCAACATACAGTACCTGGCCAAGGACAATGACATCAAGGTGATAGAATGTAACCTCCGTGCCAGCCGCTCCTTCCCCTTTGTAAGCAAGGTGTTAAAGATCAACTTCATAGAACTTGCCACCCGTGTCATGCTCGGTCTTCCCGTGCAGAAGCCGGACAAGAACCTGTTCGACCTCGACTACGTGGGCATCAAGGCCAGCCAGTTCTCGTTCAACCGTCTGCAGAAAGCCGACCCCGTCTTGGGAGTAGACATGGCTTCCACCGGCGAAGTGGGTTGTATCGGTAGCGACACGTCGTGTGCCATCCTTAAATCCATGCTTTCCGTAGGCTACCGCATTCCGGCAAAGAACATACTGCTTTCTACGGGAACCTCCAAACAGAAGGCAGACATGATGGACGCGGCACGTCTGTTGGTCAGCAAGGGATATCGCCTCTTTGCCACGGGAGGTACGCATAAGGCGCTTGCCGACGAAGGTATCGAGAGTACCCTTGTCTACTGGCCAAGCGAATCCGGCCAGCCTCAGGCACTGGACATGCTCCATCAGAAGCAGATAGACATGGTGGTCAACATACCGAAGAACCTCACTGCCGGTGAGCTTGACAACGGCTACAAGATACGTCGTGCCGCCATCGACCTTAATATACCGCTCATTACCAATGCTCGTCTGGCAAGTGCTTTCATACAGGCATTCTGTACGATGAGCATAGACGACATTGCCATCCGCAGTTGGGACGAATATTAAGAGACTTGTTTTGATTTTCTACAGGCATCACAAATCGAAAGAGGGGAAAGTCAAAACAGTTACTAAGAAGTGGTGAGTGAAGAGTTACAGATCCTATAGTTTCAGATAGAAATAAGATTTGTAGAAAACAAAAAGCCTTATAATTCTCTAAGTTGGGCACTCTTGGATAGCGGTAACCGCGCATCCGGGAGTGCCCTTCTTTTTGCTTGAAAATTCTGTATATTTTCGCCTTTTTATAGAGTTTTTTGATGTAAATAAATGCTTACAAAATGATTATATGTTTAGTATTTTTAACATTCATGTTAATCCGTTGGTGTATAATTAGTTAAGATATGTCTGAAATCCATTACTTAATAGGTAACGGATTTTATTTTCGCGCAAAGATAGGGAAAATAGTTTATAGATAGCAAATATAGCTATCTTTTTTTCTTTTCTTTTTACCAAATGCGATTGAAGGTCACAAAACGTATTATAGTTACCTTTTAAATGTCTCTATTTTTTATTTTCCTCACAATTACCTCTTATAAACGACATAGATATACATCTTTTTTACATTACGCTTAGCGAAGCTTTTGTATAGATATTAAAACATCCGTTACCTATTAAGTAATGGATGTTACATGGGGTAAAAAAGTATGATTTCATTAGAGAAACAATCATCGCGTGCTGTGCCGTTCAATGGGACAGGGGAAGGCGTAGCACACCCTAAGCGCAACTGGTACGTAGCTCTGGTACGTATGCACCACGAGAAAAAAGTAGCCGAGCGTTTAGAAAAGATGGGTATCGAAAGTTTTGTTCCTGTTCAAGAAGAGTATCATCAGTGGAGCGACCGCCGCAAGCTGGTAGCTTCTGTTCTCCTTCCGATGATGGTATTTGTCCACACCACTCCCAAAGAACGTATGGAAGTCCTTACGCTTTCCACTGTTAGCCGTTACATGGTGATGCGCGGTGAAAGTGCTCCAACAGTCATTCCCGACGAACAGATGGCCCGTTTCCGTTTTATGCTCGATTATTCCGAAGAGGCGATCTGCATGAACAGTTCGCCGTTGGCACGTGGCGAAATGGTGCGTGTCATTAAAGGTCCTTTGAAAGGCCTTGTCGGTGAGCTGGTCACGATGGACGGTCGTAGTAAAATCGCTGTCCGGCTGAATATGTTGGGCTGTGCCTGTGTTGACATGCCCATTGGCTATATAGAACCGATGAAAGGGCGAGTAGACAAGTAGACGAGTTGACAAGTTAACAAGCCCTTATTCCTCGTTAACTCACAAACTCAAAACTAAAATCCTCGTCAACTGATTTAAAAGAAAAACTATGTCTTTACAACAAAAAATAGATTCCCTGATGGCCGATGCCCGCATCCTGCTTCCTTCGCAGGGCGGTGCAGGAATTGCTTATGCCGACAACCTGTCGGAACTGAACAGCCGTATCCATTCGCAGTTGACAGAGTTGTACTCCTGTCACGGGGCTACTCCCGAACAGGAAGCCTCACGCTGTCTTGCCATGCTGATGGGCTACAGCGTTTCCATGTATGCCAATCCGGATGACGAACGTAAGAAACAGACCATACTTAAACACTCTCAGCAACTGATTGAGTCACTCTTGCCCTCATTGCTTAGGGATCGGCTGATTGCATTCTATCGCTTGCTGACAACCGATGATATTCATACCCCCACAATTCCAGCAGACTATGAATTAGCAGACAAGTAAACAAGTGGACAAGCTGACGAGTAGACAAGTGGACAAGTCAACAAGTAGATAAATTCTAATTTCCTCGTCAACTCGTCAACTGATTAAAAACTTACAAACTCAAAAACTCATAAACTAACATTTGTATGGGGTATAAGGACACAGAATTTATTCCCGATGGGATGAACGATTTTGAACGCAGCGTGAAGCGTATTGGGGACTGCATCATTGCAGGCATCTCGCTGATTGTATTTTCTCCGTTGTTTCTGATATGCTATATCGCAGTGAAGCGCGAGGACGGAGGTCCGGCCATTTTCAAGCAGGAACGCATCGGTCGCTTCGGCCGTCCGTTTTACATCTACAAGTTCCGCAGCATGCGCATCGATGCCGAAGCGGCAGGTCCGCAGCTCTATGCAGGAGGAGTGGATACCCGTCTGACCAAAGTCGGCAAGTTCTTGCGCGAACACCATTTGGACGAACTTCCTCAGTTGTGGAACGTCTTTCGGGGTGATATGGCATTCATCGGTCCCCGTCCGGAACGCCAGTTCTACATTGATCAGATTATGGAGCACGATCCCCGTTACCGTTTTCTCTATCAGATACGTCCGGGAGTCACCTCCTATGCCACGCTCTACAACGGCTATACCGACACGATGGAGAAGATGCTCCGCCGGTTGCGCTACGATTTGTACTATCTGCAACACCGTTCGTGGTGGTTCGACTTCAAGATACTCTGGATGACGTTTTTCAGCATTGTGTTCGGCAAGAAGTTCTGACCTGATTATAGTCTGTTGTAACCTTGATATGGCGTTAAAAGAAGCATTTTCAACATTTCCTTCTGTGTCATTGCTTTGCCAATACGCTTTGGCAATCCGTCTTAGGACTTCGGAATGGCAAAAAAGCGTTTTGGGAGCACTTCGCAGTGTTTCGGAATGGGTAAAATGCGTTTTGGCATCATTTCGTAGCTCTTCGGAATGGGTAAAATACGTTTTGGCATCATTCCGTAGCCCTTCGGAATGGGTAAAATGCGCTTTGACATCATTCCGTAGTGCTCCGGCGACTTGCCAATACGTGTTGACGGCCTTTAGAAAGGCTACGGCAACTAATTAACATATTTCTTAACCCACAAAAACACATTCTCTTATGGCAAATCAGATTCAATCTTTCGGCATGAGCAAGATGACTATCGGCTCTTGCAACGATTTCCACAATCGGGTAAACACTTTTATTCAGACAGCTACTCCTGCTGCATTGCACATCGAGTCGCAGGCCACTGCCTATGCAGAAGCAATTAAAACGCTCGATTCTATAGTCAATCGTGAGCGTGCCTTTGTTTCAACCAAAGCCCTGCGTGAAGCCGATCTGGTTCGCGACAGCGCTGCGGGAGTTATCAGTCAGGTGATCAATGCTTGTCTTACTTCGCCGGTAGCCGAACGCAAAGCTGCGGCACAGTTGCTCGATGTTAAAATGTCTCCTTACCGTGGCATCCGCAATCATGAGTATACCAAGCAGACTGCCGAAGTACGTGGAATGCTCGTTATGCTCGATGCGCAGGCTGATGCGGTCACCATGTTGGGATTGTCTCTCGAAGTAGAAGCATTGCGTAAAGCGAACGCCACGTTCGATACCCAGTATTACACCCGTACTGCAGAAAGTGGTGCCCGTATGGCTCAGAGCAATGTGAAGTCGGAAGAAGTTGTCGAGAAGGTCAACAAGCTCTACAACGAGATTGTAATGCTGGTCAACGCCTATGCTGTGGTACAACCCACCGATACCATCAATACCTTCATCGGTAATGTCAACGGTGCAGTGGCCGCATTCTCACGTATTGCAGGCAGCAGTACATCGGGTAATGGAGAAGTAGGAGAGGGCGAAGCCCCAGACCCAATTCCCGGTGGCGGCGGTGATGGAGATGATGGAGAAAGTCCTGATCCGATTGTGTAAGGCTTAATAATTCTCCCTTAACGCCGGGGGTAACGGTGTTAAGGGAGTGGCTGGTATGACAACATGTATATTAAAAGATTAAAAAAAACAATTGTCAAACTTGAAATATGGATTAGTTAAACTTTAACAATGGTTTATTATAATAGTAATAAGATTAGATTATGGATTTAAAAGAATTTATTGAAAATTTTGCTCAACAATTTGATGAGACTGATACATCTGTGATTGGTGCAGATACTTATTTCCAAGAGTTGGAAGAATGGAGCTCTTTGACAGCAATGGCTATCATTGCTTTTGTGAAAACAGAATACGGTAAAAGTATAACAGGCAAAGAGATTCGTTCTTGCAAAACCATAGAAGATCTCTTTAACTTGATAGATGCTAAATAAATGGAGAACTATAATCCTTTTTCACTTGCAGGTAAACGGATTCTGGTAACAGGCGCTTCGGCTGGTATTGGTCGTGCCGTTGCAATAGCTTGTTCGAAGATGGGAGCTGTGATGGTGATAACCGGGCGTAGTCAGAACCGTCTTGATGAAACATTCCATTTATTGGAAGGCGGTGGGCATGAGTCTCGTACAGCCGATCTTTCTTCGGAAGAGGATATTAACAATTTAGTGCGTGATATGCCTGCGTTGGATGGAGTAGTACATTGTGCAGGAATTGGTTTTCGGAAACCATGCAAGATGTTGACCTCTTCTGATGTGGATGAAGTGATGAATATAAATTTCAAGTCATCCGTTTGCTTGCAGGCTGTTCTTCTAAAAGAAAAAAAGGTCAATAAAAAAGCGTCCATTGTATTTCTTGCATCACGGGCAGCTTCTTCACCAAGTATTGGTAATGCACTGTATAGTGCGTCGAAAGGGGCGATTGTTTCATATGCTAATTGTTTAGCTTTGGAATTGGCTCCGCGTTTCATCCGTGTAAATTGCATTTGTCCGGCAATGGTATGGACGGATTTGATATTACAGGGAGGTTTGACTAAAGAGTACTTAGAACAAGAACAATTAAAGTATCCCCTCAAGCGATATGGTGTTCCTGAAGATGTCGCTCATTTGGCTATTTATTTGCTCTCTGATGCTTCTTCTTGGATGACAGGGTCATGCGTTGATTTGACAGGCGGAGGAGAGTAAATTATAACTGTTATGAAAGCATATATCAAAGCATTATCCTATTATTTACCCGAAAGAATTGTAAGCAATGAAGAACTGCTGAAAGACTTTCCGGAATGGAGCGTAGACAAAGTAGCTGCAAAGGTAGGGGTCAATTCCCGTCATTTGGCTGCCGAGAATGAAACAGCAGGAGATTTGGCAGAAAAAGCAGCAAGAAAGCTGTTTGAAGAGTATTGTATTTCTCCTTCTGATATTGATTTTCTATTGCTTTGTACACAAAGTCCGGATTATTTTCTACCTTCTACGGCTTGTCTGTTACAGCATAGATTGGGCATTCCCACTACGAGTGGAGCTTTTGATTATAATTTAGGGTGTTCCGGTTGTATTTATGGTTTAGCTGTAGCTAAGGGATTGATTTCAGCGGGAATTGCACAGAATGTCCTGCTACTGACTGCGGAAACATATAATAAGTATCTACATCCCTCAGACAAAAGCAACCGTTCTATTTTTGGTGATGGTGCAGCAGCTTGTTTAGTTTCTACAGAAGGATTTGCAGAAATAGGCGATTTTGCATATGGTACAGATGGCAGTGGAGCTGAAAATCTGATTGTCAAAACAGGTGCTGCCCGACATCGGAATCCTACCGGAGTCTTTCGGGAGGATGATGAAGGGCATACATGGTATGATGATTATTTGTATATGAATGGTGGAGCCATATTTAACTTTACGCTAGAAACTGTTCCGGTGATGGTGCAGCAGCTGCTTGATAAAAATGGTTGTCAAAAAGATGATATTGATTATTTCATTTTTCATCAGGCAAATAAGTTTATGTTAAGCACAATCCGCAAGGTTTGTACATTGCCCAAAGAAAAATTCTATATCAATCTTGAGAATACAGGGAATACGGTATCTTCTACGGTCTTGATTGGCTTAAAAGATTGTCTGTGTAGTGAGAGAGTGAAAGCTGGTATGCAGGTAATGATTACAGGCTTTGGAGTAGGATTGAGTTGGGGAGGTTGTGTGTTAAAATTTTAATAGTTATGTCTTCTGTAAAGACAAATTATGCATTAAATCTTGTAAACACCTTATCGGGGATGCTTTTCCCTTTATTAGTATTTCCCTATGTTTCCCGTGTTATGCTGGCTGATGGTATGGGATTGGTTAATTTCTACTCTTCTATCATTCAATACGTAGTGATGCTGAGTGCTTTGGGAATACCTCTTTATGCAGTAAGGGAAATAGCTAAAGCTAGAGATAATGTTAGTAAATTGAACAAAGTTTCTTTGGAAATTCTTTTACTGTATGCGATGCTTACAGTAGTAGGATATCTCATTATTTTTATTCTTTGTTTGACAGTAGATAAGATACAGGAAAACCTTACGCTTTTCTTAATATTGAGTGCTAATGTTTTTTTTACTGCAATTGGTTGTGAATGGTTTTATCAGGGTATTGAAAATTTCAAATATATCACTATTCGAGGACTAATCGTAAAGATTGTAGCTGTACTTTTCTTATTTATGTTTGTTCATGACCGTAGTGATTTGTTACTTTATGGGACATATACAGTTATTGGATCAGTAGGGGGAAATTTATTTAATTTCTTTAAGCTTAAACAATATGTTGATATACATAAAGTTAAACTGGAAACATTACATCCGTTTCGGCATTTGAAACCTGTGTTGAGAATATTTATATTGAATGTTGTAATCAGTATTTATATGCAGTTGGATGTAGTTATGCTTGGTTTTATGAGAGATGCTTCATCTGTTGGTTATTTCAGTGCTTCTTTGAAAGTTTGCACTTTATTGATGGGTATTGTTACTACATTGGTCTCTAGTCTTATACCGAGGATGTCTAATCTTGTTGAAACTGGTCAGAAAGAGCGATTTGACGATTTAGCTCAGAAAACTGTTGATTTTGTATTCATAATTTGTACTCCAATCGTTTTCTTTTTAATATTAGAAGCTTCATGTATTGTAAATATTCTTTGTGGTACTTCATTCGATCCAGCTATACGCACTCTTCAACTTCTTGCACCACAGATGCTGGTAATATCTTTAGCTTATGTATTAGGATCGCAGATCTTGTTGCCTCAAGGTGGTGAAAAGATATTTATATGGGCTGCTTTAGGAGGGGCGATTATAAGTTTGTTGTTGAATATCTTATTAATTCCCCAATATGCACAAGATGGAGCAGCAATAAGTACAGTAATTGCTCAAATAACAGTATTGGTTGGATTGATGATTATGGGGCGGAAATATCTTCCTATTAAATACTATTCAAAACATTATTTGATCTGTATATTATCATCAATAGTAATGTTTGTTGTAAATAGATTCATACAAATGAATTTCAACAATGTAATATTGAAATTCTCTATAGATTGTATACTTGCCCTATTGACCTATGTTGCTTGTTTATTAGTATTTCATGATACTTTCTTCATGTACCATTTTAATGAGTTTAAATTGAAAATTAGAACAAAAGTAAGGAGAAGTTAATGTCGTTGATTACTTTTTTGAAATTTGTCAAACACAATCTTTTTAAGGTGAATTGGTTGAAAACCATATATCTTAATTTTAAGATGCTTCCGTTTAGGCAAGCTGTGTATTTTCCTGTTTTAGTAGGATGGCGTACAGAATTTAGAGATGTAAGTGGAAAAATCCTATTTGACGATGGTTTGCAACTTCGTCCTGGAGTTATTACTTTGAATATAAAGGAAGGTCCTGTTGCAACTAAACATGAGCATTTCATAGTCAATGTTTCAGGTACGATACTTGTACATGGTTTAGAGGTTCATTTTTTTGCAGGAATGACTTTGTGGGTGAATGGTTGTTTAGAAGTAGGTGGAAATAATGTTTTTGGTAGCCATTCTATCATAGCATGTATGAAAAATATTTCTTTGGGATATTTCATGGGCTGCTCTTGGAACTGTGAAATATATGATACAAATTTCCATTTTTTCCGTGATTTAATTTCTGATAAGGTAATAAAAAGGAATGGAAAAGTGCATATTGGAGCTAATACTTTTATAGGAAATGGTTCAATAATCGGTAAAGGAACTTATTTGGATGATGGTTGTGTGGTAGCTAATTATAGCTTGGTGAATCGGAGTTTTAGACGAGAAGGGAAGAATCTTTTGATAGGTGGAAATCCGGCACAGGTATTAATGACGGATTTTACTCAAATAAAAGAAGACAAATTATTCAATGGAAAAGTCGAGGCTGAGTTGGCGAAGGTTTATGATTAAAGAAGTTGTGACAAAAGTTATGTAAATAATTGAATTTTTTCAATTGTAAGAATTGTGCTATTATTTTTTGAAGATAGTCTGGATAGTAGAAAACTTGCGTTAAATGACAAATAGTAATCATTTGTGATAAGAGATTTATAAAATTGATTAGGAAGTTATACTCTTATTAATAATATGTTTTTTATGGGAATAAAAAAAGATCTTCGGAGAATTTACAATAGTTTTTTCCCTATCAAGGATTTGTTAGTAAAAGTTATTTTGTGGAATAAAGTACAGTTCGCTAAACATGCTCTTGCTATTAATACTTATTTTGAAGGGAAAAATGCTTTGCATGAATATGCTGAAGTAATAAATTGTAACATCGGATTGTGTACATATATTAGCTCGAATACTAAATTAGGAAATACTAAAGTCGGCCGTTTTTGTAGTATTGCAGATAATGTGAGGACAGGATTTGGAACACATCCCACTCATACTTTTGTATCTACTTTTCCTTCATTTTATTATGATACTACCAATATACCCATTTCCTTTATGAAAGGGAAAAAGCCGGTTTTCAATGTTTGGCGTTATGTGGATACTGATCGGAAATATCTGGTAGAGATAGGAAATGATGTTTGGATTGGTAGCCATGTCTTGATTATGGATGGAATAAAAATTGGGGATGGAGCAGTAATAGCAGCAGGAGCTGTCGTTACAAAAGATGTTGAGCCTTATAGTATTGTGGGTGGAGTACCGGCACGACATATTAAATATCGTTTCACGAGAGAGCAGATTGAATCCTTACTAGCAATGAAATGGTGGGAGAAAGATTTGGATTGGATTGAAAAACATGTTGATGATTTTCAAAACGTAGAAGTGTTTTTGGGGAGTTTTTAAATGATTAGAATAATACAATTAATACTTAGATGTATACGGGCTGTAATACGTAGATATTATTCTATATGTTACAAATATACATTTAAAGAATTTGGTCAAAAGTCTTCAATTATTAAGCCATTATCAATTGATGGTAGAGAAAATATATCCATAGGAAATCATGTTTTTATTGCTTACAAAACGTGGCTTGCTGCTTTACCATTGACAGGAGAGGATAAATGTAATTTAGTAATAAAGGATAATTGTACTATTGGACATTTTAATCATATTTATTGTACGAAGAGTATTATATTAGAAGAAGGAGTATTGACTGCAGATAAAGTATATATTTCTGATAATCTCCATGGGTATATGGATGTGCATACATATATAAAGAACCAACCTATTATTCAAAAAAAAGAGGTTATTATAGGAGAAGGAACATGGTTAGGAGAAAATGTGTGTGTTCTTGGGTGCAAAGTGGGAAAACAATGTGTTATCGGTTCAAATAGTGTAATAACTAAAGATATTCCAGATTATTGTGTAGCAGTTGGTGCACCTGCCCGAATCATAAAGCGTTATGACTTTGCAACCCAATCTTGGCGTAAAACAAATCCCAAAGGAGAATTTATAGATTAAAAAAAGCAAAAAATGAAACATATCCTTGTTACCGGTGGGGCTGGATTTATAGGATCCAATCTCGCTTTGAAACTTGTATCCAAAGGATACGAAGTTACAGTATTGGATAATTTATCTATTCAAATTCACGGCGAATATCCTGAAGTGACTTCTCCACTTTATCAGTCTATTATTGGCAAAGTACATTTTATAAAAGGTTCTGTTACTTCTCGTGAGGATTGGTTAAAGGCTTTAGACGGAGTAGAGTGTGTAGTCCATTTAGCAGCAGAGACAGGAACTGGACAATCTATGTATGAAATACAAAAGTATGTAGATGTAAATATTGGGGGGACTGCCTTGCTGTTGGATATACTAGCCAATACCAAACATTCTGTAAAAAAAGTGCTAGTTGCCGAATCGAGAGCTATTTACGGTGAAGGTCGTTATTATAGTGAGGAATTAAATCAATTTGTCTATCCTACAGAACGCTTGGATTCTGATATGTCACAAGGAAATTTTGAGGTAAAGTATGCAGGATGTGTACACCCACTTAAATTAGTAGGTACAACAGAAGACTCATTGATACATCCTACTTCAGTATATGGAATTACAAAACAGGTACAAGGACAGTTAGTTCATTTGGTTTGTCCGTCCATTGGTATTGCAGCTGTTTCCTACCGTTATCAGAATGTTTACGGACCGGGACAATCGTTGTCCAATCCATATACAGGTATTCTGTCTATTTTCTCTACCCGTATCAAAAATGGTAATGAAATCAATGTTTTTGAGGATGGAAAAGAGACACGTGATTTTGTCTACATAGACGATGTGGTGGATGCTACTATTTTGGGAATAGAGAAAGACGAGGCAAACGGACATGTATTTAATGTAGGAACCGGTGTAGCGACAGATGTATTGACAGTAGCTAATACTTTAATTGAAAAATATGGGATTCAAGTACCTGTACGGGTATCGGGTAATTACCGTTTAGGTGATATACGTCATAATTATGCTGATATAACGTCTGCTCGTACTATCCTAGGTTTCGAGCCTAAATGGAGTTTTAGTGATGGCATAGGAGAATTTGTCAAGTGGGTAAATAAACAGGACGTTCAAGAAGATAAATATGAGGCCTCTATAAAGGAAATGAAACAGAAAGGGCTGTATAAATAATAATGAATATGAAAATATTAGTTACTGGTGCAAATGGCTATATAGGCAGGCATGTTGTATCTCAATTGTTGAATATGGGGCATCGAGTGATAGCATGTGATTTATGTTTAACAAATGTAGATGAACGTGCTGAAAAACTCGAGATGGACCTATTCTCTGTATCAGAAAATGTTTTTAATGAAGTAGGTAGTCCTGATGTGTGTATTCATTTAGCATGGAGAGATGGTTTTGTACATAATTCCAATAATCATTTGGGTGATTTGTCCGGTCACTTTAGATTCCTTACTGCTATGATTGACGGAGGATTAAAGCAATTGGTAGTGATGGGAACAATGCACGAAGTGGGTTATCATGAAGGGGCTATAGATGAGAATACTCCTTGCAATCCATTGTCAATGTATGGAATTGCCAAAGATAGTTTAAGACGTGCGATGTTACTTTATTGTAAGGCTAAAGAATGTATTTTACAGTGGTGCAGGGCTTATTACATTTTGGGTGATGACAAAAACAATCATTCTATATTTACTAAGTTACTGGAGGCTGATGCAGCAGGCAAAGAAAAATTCCCTTTTACTACAGGTAAGGCAAAATATGACTTTATAACTGTGGATGAATTGGCACATCAGATAGCTTGTGTTGCTGTACAGAAAGAAGTGACAGGGATTATTAATTGCTGTAGTGGTAAGCCTGTTAGTTTGGCAGAGCGTGTGGAGCAATATATCGCTGAGCATGGATTGAAGATAAGGTTAGAGTATGGGGCTTATCCAGATAGGGAGTATGATTCGCCTTGTGTGTATGGAGATGTATCAAAAATTGTAAAGATCATCTATTAAAGAATGGAAGATAAGAAGAAAAATGTGTCCATAATTAGTAATTGCTATGGATGTGGAGTTTGTGCTCTGGCTTGTGGGAAAAAAATCATAGATATCTGTATAAATAAAGACGGTTTTTATGAGCCTATTATTCGTTCTGAATCTTTATGTATTTCTTGTGGCCTATGTTTATCAGTCTGTTCTTTTTATAATAAAGGTTTATCGGTAATAAATAGTGTAAAAGCAAGTTATGCATCTTGGAGTCTAACTCCTGAGATTCGATATAAATGTTCCTCAGGTGGTATTGGGTATGAAGTCAGTAAGATATTACTTAGTGAAGGATATTATGTTTGTGGTGTAAAATATAATATAAATAAAGAACGCGTAGAGCATTACATAGCTACGAGAATAGAAGATTTAGAAGAATCTATAGGTAGTAAATATTTACAGAGCTATACGTTTGATGCATTTAGAAAAATTCAAATAGATCGCGATAACAAATATTTGGTTATTGGTACGCCATGTCAGATTGATTCTTTCAGGCGATTAGCAAAGCTAACAAAACAAGAAAAACGATTCGTCTTTTTAGACTTTTTTTGTCATGGAGTTCCCTCTATTTTGTCATGGAAAAAATATCTTGTACTAATTGGAATGGAAAAAGAAAAATTAGAATACGTGTCTTGGAGAAACAAAGCTTGGGGGTGGCATGATTCATGGGCTGTTACAATCGATTATAAAAATGAATTAAATAAGGAATATTGTGAGCAAAAATCATATGTGTCTAGATTGTCTAAAGGAGATATTTTTTATAGTTTGTTTTTAGGTGGTTTCTGTGATAATCCTGCGTGTATCAAACATTGTAAATACAAATATGATCAATCGGCTGCAGATATTAGAATTGGTGATTTGTGGGGCAAGACGTATAAACGAGATCAGAAAGGTGTAAGTGCGTTAGTTTGTAATACTTCAATTGGCTGTGAAATAATAAGTAAACTAAAGAAAAATTGTTTTTTGTCTGAACATTCATTTGCAACTGTAGCAGAAGGGCAAATGAAGAAAAATGCAAAAAAAGCATATTTTTCCAATCTTGCATGGAGAATGTTAAAATCAACTAAAGTGTATCCTTTAGCTTATTGGAAAATATTATTGAGAATAGAATATTTATTGAAAGTTCCTCAATTATTGGGTATGAGGTTTAAAAATGTAGTTCAGCGTATAATCAGTATTAATAGATGAAGATTGGAATATTATCAATGCAAGATGTACCTAATTATGGTTCATTGATGCAGGCATTTGCTTTAAAGCAGTTATTATTGGAGAATGGTGCAGATGAAGTTGTCTTTTTGGCAATCAATCCTGGGGAAAATTTAGAGAAGCCTTCTAGCATTCGTAAAGTAAAAAAAATATTATATTCTGTATTATCCATGCAATTGTTTGATAAAATAAAATTGCGTAGATTTTATAGAAGAACGCAAAAAGAATTTGAAAAATTTCATGTGTTATTAGGTAGTGAGAGCATAATAGAAACGAATGATGTAGATATGGTGGTTATTGGAAGTGATGAAGTTTTTAATTGTTGTCAATACTCATCTTGGGGATATACACTTCAGTTATATGGAAAAATAGATTGTCCTTATATAATATCATATGCAGGATCCTTTGGCAATACCCATATAGAGGATTTGTATCATTATCAAATAGCAGAAGAAATTGGAACAACTATGCAAAATCTGAAAGCTATTTCTGTTAGAGACGACAATTCTTATGAGATTGTAAAAAAAATAACTAAAGTGACTCCTTTGATACATTTGGACCCTGTACTTATTTATGGTTTTAATAAAGAAATATCAAATCAAAATAAATATATACAGGAAAATTTTATCCTTATATATAGTTATAATGGGCGAATCAGCAACAAAGAAGAAATATGTATGATTAAAGATTTTGCTTGTAAAAAGGGAGTTAAAATTTTATCACTTTTTTGTCAATATGATTGGTGTGATGATGAAATACGTCTAAATAATCCCATGGATTTGTTCTCCTATTTTAAGAATGCTTCTTTTGTTATTACTGATACTTTTCATGGAAGCGTTTTTTCTATAATAACTCATTGTAAATTTTGCGCCTTGGCCAGAGATAGTAATAAGGATAAATTAGGAAGCCTATTATCTATGTTGGATATTGATTCTCATTTAACAACTTTTCCTAATATGATTGAGAAAATATTATCGTTGGAAATTGATTATAAATCAGTTGATGATAAATTGTATGATAAGAGATTGGCTGCTAGGAGTTATCTGAAACAGCACTTAAATTTGGCCAAAGAAAATTCATATATAAAGAAATGAAAAATATATTATTTGTTGTATCCCATTTTTATGGCTATGAAAAGTCGTTAGTAGAAAATATGAAAAAAATGGGGTACAAAGTTTATTTGTTAGACTATTGGAGCCCTTTTAGAAAATTGAGAGTAGATCTTTTTTTAAATGAAAAACTGGCTTTAAAACTTCATTCATGGTGGTTAATGCACAAAATTTCAAAATTAAGCCTAGAAAAATTTGATATATTACTAATGATTAGAGGCACAACTGTACAACCAGTTCATTTGGAGTATATTATTCGCCGTAATCCTACTCTTAAGAAGATTATGTATCAATGGGATTCTGTAAGTCTATTTAATTATTTGCCGTTAACAAAATACTTTGACGTAGTATTTACTTTTGATATGGTTGATGCAAAAAAATACTCTTTTAAATATTTACCTTTATTTTGTGATTTTTATGAAAATAATAATATGATTAATAACGAAGATATAGATTTACTTATGATAGGTATATATAGAAAAGATAGATATGATATTGCATCATACTATAACAAAATTTGTAAAACAAATGAACTTGTATTTAAGTGTTTGATTTATATACCATTTTTTACCTGCATAAAAGAAGTATTGAAAGGAAATTTCGTTTCTCTAAGATTATGCCGTTTTTCCCCTGTACCAAAGAGTAAAACTTTTCAATATTATAAGAGAAGCAAAGTTTTTTTAGATGTTGTGTCTAATTCTCAACAGGGTTATTCTATGAGAACAATAGAATGTTATGGAATGAATAAAAAATTGATAACATCCAATCCATTTGTGTGTGCAAATAAAGAATTTGTCGATATGGAAGTAGGTTCAATAGATATGCCTATAAATGATTTAATCACTTTTATTCGAACGCCACCTGTGACATATACAAATAAAGACAAATTTTCAATAAGTAACTTTCTTAAACATCTTTTGGTAGATACGACTGATTGTTAAGCTACTATAAATTTACATATGGCATGTTACAATATAGCTCATTCAAAATACCAAGATTATTTTTTTGTAGTATTCTCCTTTTGCTGTTGCTCCCATTGTATTCTGTACCTTTGATTGTATATGGAATGTGGAAACAAAGAAAATGGGCTTTTGTATTATGGGCATTATTTATGGGGCTAATGGGGATATTAGTTCCTCCTACAGGGGATTTTTATAGATATACAATGAATTATGAATTATATAAAGGATTAGAGTGGAATGACTTTTTGCTTGTGTTCTTTTTACAGAAAGATTTAATGTTACCGATTCTTTCATTTTTTATAAATGAATTAGGGCTTCATTTTGATTTATCTAGATTTCTGTATAATTTCTTTGGATATTATTTTTTGGGTATTTTGTATTTGGATATAATACAAAATAACCACCTTTTACGAGGGAAGAAGGTCGCTTTATATGCTTTAGGATTCTTTATCGCTTTTAATTTATCTATATTCTGTTTTCGCTATTTCCTGTCTGCTATATTTTTTGTATATGGTGCATATCAAATTGTATATAAGAATAAAAAGAGTGGATGGTGTTTTGTTGGATTTGCAATCTTTAATCATATGTCATACATTATTCAGACTGTTGCTCTTATATTACAGCAAATGCATTTTTTTAGATTTGGTAGGAAAGTCGTCATACTCTTGATTTTTATTTCTTTCTTTTTAGATTCTTCTTTGATTATAAAAATATTTACTTTTTTACCAGTTGATTTTGTTTCTTCTTATATGATTTATTTAGATGGATATTGGGCTCAGGATTTTTTAGAAGATCATAGTTGGAAATATAAAATGCAAATGTTTGTTGGAAATTTGATTCAATATTTCTGTGTCTTGATATATATTATGCAGTATAAGAAGAGTAATAAAAAGTATACTTCTTTGACAAATTCCATGTTGCTACTTGCTACAGTCACTACTCCTTTTGCAACAATAAATGGACGTTTTCTAGCTGTAATGATGTATTTTATAAAGGTGCATTTACTTGTCGCTTATGATAATACTCGAAGAATGTTTAAATGTCTGGTAGTGATGTTTTGGCTGACAATGTTGTCAAATGTAATGGGATTGTGGGGATTTAGAAGGCAATTAGCTGTTAGTGATTTTCCGATATTACTTTATTCTACTTCTTTTCATATTTTAAATCATACATATGATAGTAATTGGATTGATCAAAATGTATCAGGAGATGGAGACATATTGAAAATCAATTTTTAATAAGCAACTGTATCAAATTAGCTTATACTACCTGTCATACTGAACTTAGAAAAGGAAATTGTTCAAGTAAAGAAATAATCCAATTTTTCTTTGTTACAGTCTGTCTGACAGATACTTATAAATGCTTACTTATCTGAAATAAAATCAATTTTAATTTTATATAAAATGAAAAGAACAATTCCATTTAATAAGCCTTGTGTGCTAGATGACAGTTTATCTTTTATTTGCAAAGCATTAGATAATCAAAAGTTGTGTGGTAATGGACAATTTACTCAAAAATGCCAAAGTTTTTTTGAAGAGACGTATGGATTTAAAAAAACTCTTTTGACAACATCATGTACAGATGCATTGGAAATGGCTGCTATGTTGTGTGATATTAAGCATGGCGATGAGGTTATAGTACCTTCTTATACGTTTGTTTCTACAGCTTTGGCTTTTGTTCGTCAAGGTGCTAAGATTGTTTTTGCTGATAGTGATAAAGATACTCCTAATCTTGATGTTGATAAGTTAGAAATGTTGATAACTGACAGGACTGTTGCGATAGTACCTGTGCATTATGCAGGAGTGTCGGTAGATATGGATAAACTTATGCATTTGGCAAAGAAGTATAACTTATGGGTCATTGAAGATGCGGCTCAAGCAATTGATGCTACGTATAAAGGGCAACCTTTAGGGAAATTCGGGCATTTAGCATGTTTTTCTTTTCATGAAACAAAAAATATTACAGCCGGTGAAGGCGGTTTATTAGTTGTAAATGATGATAGATTATTACGTCGTTCTGAGATTATATGGGAGAAAGGAACTAATCGTTCAGAGTTTTTTAGAGGTGAAGTAAATAAATATGGTTGGGTAGATACAGGTTCTTCTTTCTTACCATCTGAATTAAATGCAGCTTTTCTATATTCTCAATTGATTCATATAGAGGAGATACAAAAGAAAAGAATTACATTATGGCAGCGTTACTATGATAATTTGAATATAGAAGATGTTATTGATAAAATAAAGCTGCCGTATATTCCTTCATATGCATCGAATAATGCACATATGTTTTATTTGGTTTGTAAAACAGGGAATTTGAGAACAAAATTAATAAACTATTTAAAAGAACATAATGTTCATGCAACATTTCATTATTTGTGTTTACATGATTCTGAGTTCGCAAGAAAACAGAATTGGAACTCTTCAGATATTATAAACGCAGTTCGATATAGTGATTGTCTAATCCGGCTTCCTTTGTTTTATGATTTATCATTGGGAGATGTTGATTATATATCCAAACTAATTATTAATTTCTTAAATAAAAATGAGTGATTTAGCAAAATTCGACAGTTATACTTTTTTTATAGGTCAACCTTGGAATCATACATGGGAACGGCAACATGAATTGGTCACTAGGTTTGCTAATGAATTGTCAGAAAGGAAACTAAATATTTATTCTCCACTAGGTTTAGTAAATCATAACCCTATTTCAATCGATTTTTTAAAGAAAGTTATTGCTCATGTAAAGTTACATAAAATAGAGAATTTGGTGAAACAGAATCCGGTTAGAGAAAATATGAATTTTATAACTTCTTTATTCATTCCCTATCATAATTCGACATTTATCAGTTCTATCAATTATCATCTTCTTGAGAGAAAGGCAAAAATTGGGAAGAATAATTTTTTCTTTTCTACATATATGAATCCTACGGTGTATGAATTTTTTAAAAGGTCTACTTTTAGGGTTTATGATATGGCTGAAAGAAGAACTTGTAATCCATATTTGAATGAGTATATAAAGGACTTGGAGAAAAAAGCTGTAAAAGAAGCAGACATTGTAATAGCTGACAATCATGCTATAATAGATGACTATAAAACAATAAACAGGGATATTATATATTTGCCACAAGGTGTGAATAAAGATACTTTTTATAAAGTTGATAATAATAAAAGAGAATATATTGGTTATATAGGTAATCTGCATTATGCTATTGACTATGATTTCTTGTTTGATTTGATAGAAATTAATAAAAAAGAGAAATTTCTTTTTATAGGTTCTATAATGGAAGAAAAAGCAAAAAAAATGCATGAATATAAAAATGTGACACTTCTTCCTCAAATGCCTAAATTAGAACTAAATAATTATTTAGCCAAAATGAAAATTGGATTAATACCTTATTTAGTTAACAGTCTAACTCAAGGAGTTTATCCGACAAAATTATTTGAATATTTATCTGCTGGAGTACCTGTTGTTTCAACTCCTTTGCCTGAAGTTGTGCAATATGAAAATGATTCATATATGAAAATTATTACTGAGCCAGAGGAATTGTCTGCATTTTCATTTACGATGGATGGCGTAGAATTGCTGGTCAAGAATAATACATGGGATATGCGTTGGAAAAGTTACTTAAATAGTATAAAAGAATGCCTAAAATAGTTTTGTTTTGTTCGACGTTAGATAGGTTAGGACCTACAAATGTAATTTATAATATGCTTCAAGCATATTATAAAAATAAATCAGATTTTGACTTTACGATTGTGACATTATCTCCTGAACCAAAAACAACACGCAAACGTGATTTTGAGGATTTAGGAATCAAAATTTTCTGCTTAAATATAAAACGAGGTTTGGATGCTTTATTTCATCTGAAAAAGATCAAATGTGTTATAGAAGAGATGCAACCTGATATTTGTCATTCTTACGGTTATAGGGCTGATGTCATAATGAGTTTACTTCCTTTGAATAATGTTGTTAAAGTCTCTTCTTTATTTAATAATCCATTTGAAGATTATCCGATGTTGTTTGGAAATTTCAAGGGATATTTAATGGCTAAATCTCATGTTTTTGTACTAAGAGGATTTAGAAATGTTATCACTTGTTCAAAATTTATAGCAGAGCAACTTGCTAAATATAAGTTACCGTTATCAATAATTTATACAGGAGTTCCCTCTAATTGTTATATCCCGTTGGATCCTAGCGAGAAAATTGAAAGAAAGAAGAAGCTGAATATTTCAAGCGATTGTAAGGTTTATATTTTTATTGCAAATTTGATTCCAAGGAAGAATCCTGCTTTTTTAGTAAAGATTTTTTCTGATTTAAAAATACCTAATACAATTTTATTAATGATGGGAGATGGCGAACTAATGAAAGAGTGCAGAGAAATTTGTGATGATGAAAATATTGTACGTTATTTGGGCAAACAATCTGGAACCCTCAAATATCTTCAAATATCTGATTATTATATTTCTCCTTCTTTCTCTGAAGGCTTTCCTACTGCTGTATTAGAAGCTATGAGCGTTGGTCTTACTCCAATTTTGTCTAATATCAAACCACATGCAGAAATGTTGAATGGAGTAGATAATCCTTTGCTTTTTAGTTTGAAATCTTTGACAGATTTGAGTCTTATTTTAGAAAGCACATCTATTAATTCTACGAAATTTGATTATAGAAAATATTTGGAGAATAATTTTTCGGCAGATGTAATGCAGCAGAAATATATTCTGCTATATAAATTACTGATAGGGCAAAAATTATAAGTAAATGGTATGGCACTTTAAAATGGTTATCAAAATTTGACACTAATTTATAATAGATGAACTTCTCTGTCCTTTTATCCCTTTATCAGAAAGAACATCCTTCCTACCTTAAGCAAAGCCTTGACAGTCTTTTCTCTCAAACTCTTCTCCCTTTAGAAATCATTTTAGTAAAAGATGGAACGTTAACGCCGGAATTGGATGCAGTTGTATCCGATTATGTACAGCGTTATCCCATTCTGAAAGTAGTTGCTTTGGAGAAGAATCAGGGATTGGGCAAGGCATTGAATGAGGGATTGAAGCATTGTTCTTATGAACTGGTTGCCCGTATGGATACGGACGACATTGCCAAACCGGAACGTTTTCGTAAGCAGATGGAAATATTTGAGAAACATCCGGAAGTGGATGTTTGCGGTGCGTGGATTGACGATTTTGAGGATGATATAGAGAATATAAAATCTACCCGTAAATTACCGGAACGGGATGAAGAGATTAGAAAGTATGCCCAAAGCAGGTCTCCGATGAATCATCCGGTAGTGATGTTTCGGAAAAGTGCAGTATTGGCTGCCGGTGGATATCAACATTTCCCTTTGTTTGAAGATTATTATTTGTGGGTTCGCATGATGTTGAACGGAAGTAGATTCTATAATATTCAGGAAAGTCTGTTACTCTTCCGTTCTTCACCGGATATGTTTAGGCGTCGGGGTGGATGGAGATATGCATTGGATGAATGCCGTTTCCAAAGAAAATTATGGAAAATGGGCTTTATTACTATAGCGCAATTCTTGAGAAATGTGATAATTCGTTTTATGGTGAGGATTATTCCCAACTCATGGCGAACGTTTGTTTATAAAAAATTATTGAGAAGATAAGTTTGAATAGATTATGAATGAACAACACCCTTCCTCACTTCAAGAGGAACAAGAAATGGATTTGCTGGAACTTGTTGGTAAGCTGTGGCAATGCAGAAAAGCATTGCTGAAAGCCTGTGGCATCGGTATCGTTGCCGGACTGGTAGTCGCATTCAGCATTCCCAAGGAGTATAGCGTGACCGTAACCCTCTCTCCGGAATCGGGTAAATCGGATAAAGGTGGTCTTGCCGATGCAGCCGCCATGTTCGGCATCGGCGGACTGTCCGGCGGCTCGGATGTGGATGCATTGAACATCACGCTGTTTCCCGACATCCTCTCGTCCAACCCGTTTGCACTGGAGCTTTACTCAATGCCGGTGAAGGTGGAAAAGGATGACGGACAGGTGGAGATGCCCCTGAACGAATATATGAAGGAGCAACGCCAACCGTGGTGGGGCTGGCTGATGGGGCTGCCCGGAAAAGCCATCGGCGGCGTGCTGTCTCTCCTGAAAGAGGAAGAGAAGGAGACAGGTGCAGGGCTGAACCCCTTCCGCCTGACGCAAGAGGAAACAGGTAAGTTGGATGCAATCAAGAAATCGATGTCTGCCAATGTGGACAAGAAGACGGGCATCACGACCATCACGGTGACCCTGCAGGACCCGGTGGTGACAGCTACGGTGGCCGACAGCGTGGTGGCAAAGCTGCAGGACTACATCACCGCCTACCGCACGAAGAAGGCGACGGAGGACTGTGCCTACTGGGAGAAGCTGTACAAAGACCGCCAGCGGGAGTATTACGAGGCTCAGCAGCGCTATGCCGCCTATGCGGACGAGAACAAGAGCCTCTACACGCAACGCTCGAAGGTGGAGGGGGAACGGCTGCAGAACGACATGAATCTGGCGTATCAGGTGTACAACCAGATGGCGCAGCAGCTTCAGCTGGCACAGGGGAAGATTCAGGAGGCGAAGCCGGTGTTTGCCGTGGTGAATCCGGCTACGGTGCCTGTGAAAGCAGCGGCTCCTAGGAAGGCGGTGGTGCTCGCAGGCTGTGTGTTTCTTGCTTTCTGCGCATCGGTGGGATGGATCCTGTTCGGCGAGGACATCTGGAAGAAGCTCAAGTCGGTAAAGAATGAAGAACAGAATTAGATGAACCCCTGTGGGACTCTGTGTCCTCTGTGGTGATACAACTGAAACTAACGAACCAATAACTTATTTATGAAATCAAGATACTTATTATTGCTATTTTCCCTGTGTGTGTTCTCTTTCTGCGGAGCGGCGTATGCCCAGTCGGGCATGACCGACCAGCAGGTGCTGGAGTATGTGAAGGAGGGCATGAAGCAGGGACGCGACCAGAAACAGATGGCGAGCGAGCTTGCCCGCCGCGGCGTGACACGCGAACAGGCTGAACGGGTGAAGAAGCTGTATGAACAGCAGAGCGGTACGAACGCCGCGACAATGCAGGGTACGGACCTGAACGAGGCACGCCTCCGCGAAGAGACGGCGGACGAGACTACCGCCCTGACGGACGGAAAGCCGACAACGGAGGAACTGGTACGGGAAGACAGTGTGTTCGGCCGCAACATCTTCAACACGAAGAACCTGACCTTTGAGCCGAACAACAACCTTGCCACTCCGCCCAACTACCAGCTCGGCCCGGGCGACGAGGTGATCATCGACATCTGGGGAGCCAGCCAGACAACCATCCGCCAGACCATCTCTCCTGACGGTACGATCAACCTTCAGGAGCTGGGTCCCGTATACCTGAGCGGCCTGACAGTGGACAAGGCAAACCAGTATCTGAAATCGGAGCTGGGCAAGGTATACTCTAACGAAGACAACCAGATCAGGATGACCCTTGGCAGCACACGTACCATCCAGATCAACATCATGGGTGAGGTGGTGCAGCCGGGCACGTATGCGCTGTCCGCCTTCTCGACGGTGTTTCATGCGCTGTACCGTGCCGGCGGTGTGAACCGTATCGGCAGCCTTCGGAATGTGCAGCTGGTGCGCGAGGGCAAGACGGTTGCCACGGTAGACGTGTACGACTTCATCATGCAGGGCAAGATGGAGGATGACATCCGCCTTCAGGAGGGTGATGTGGTGATAGTCCCCGCCTACGAGCTGCTGGTGAAGATGAGCGGCAACGTGAAACGCGCGATGAAGTTTGAGATGAAGAAGGACGAGACACTCTCGACACTGATCCGTTATGCCGGTGGCTTCACGGCAGATGCCTACAGCCGTTCGTTGCGTATTGTCCGCCAGAACGGCGAGGAGTATGAGGTGAAGACGGTGGACGAGATGGACTACAGCGTCTGCCATCTGGAGGACGGCGATGTGGTGACCGTAGGTGCCATTCTGAACCGCTTTACGAACAAGGTGGAGGTGAAGGGAGCCGTTTACCGTCCGGACATCTATGAGCTGAGCGGGAAGCTGAACACGGTACGCAGCCTGATAGAGAAGGCGAAAGGCCTGATGGACGATGCGTTCACGAACCGTGCGGTGCTGCAGCGTCAGCGTGACGACCTGACCAGCGAGATTGTTCCGGTGGACGTGAAGGCGCTGATGGACGGCAAGATACCCGATATTCCCCTCCGACGGAACGACGTGCTCTATATCCCCAGTATCCACGACCTTCAGGATCTGGGCAATGTGACAGTTTACGGCGAGGTGGCACGTCCGGACAGCTATCCTTATGCCGACAACATGACGCTGGAAGACCTGATTATCCGTGCGGGCGGTCTGAAAGAGGCAGCCTCGACGGTCCGTGTGGACGTATCCCGCCGCATCAAGGACCCGAAGAGCGTGAATAGTGCCGATACGATCGGGCATATGTACTCGTTTGCGCTGAAGGACGGATTTGTGATCGACGGTCAGCCGGGCTTTGTGCTCCAGCCTTACGATCAGGTGTTTGTTCGCCGCAGTCCGGGCTATCAGGCACAACAGAATGTGCGTGTGGAGGGCGAAGTGCTGTTTGGCGGTACGTATACGATGACCTCGAAGACGGAACGGATCAGTGAGCTGGTGAAGAAGGCCGGCGGCGTGACGGGTTTTGCCTATGTCCGCGGTGCGAAGCTGACCCGTGTGGCCAACGAGGAGGAACGGAAGCGCATGCAGGACGTCATCAAGCTGATGGGGCGTGAGCTGGGTGAAGGCGTAGTGGATTCGCTGGGCATCAAGGTGGAAGATACATATACGATTGGAATTGACCTGGAGGCAGCCCTTGCCAATCCGGGCAGTGATGCCGACCTTGTGATGCGTGAGGGCGACGTGCTGACTGTTCCCGAATATACGAATACGGTGAAGATCAACGGTGCGGTGATGGTCCCGAACACGGTGTCGTATAAGGAAGGCGAGGGAGTGAAATACTACCTGAGTCAGGCGGGTGGTTACAGCCAGCATGCGAAGAAAGGAGACAAGTTTATCATTTACATGAACGGCCAGGTGGCCAAGGTGAAGGGCAGCGGCAAGTCGCAGATAGAGCCGGGGTGTGAGATAGTGGTTCCGAACAAGAAGAAGCGCAACGGTGCCAACCTCTCTACGATTCTGGGCTTTGCCACTTCGTTTGCCTCACTGGGTACGATGGCCGCTTCGATAGCAAATATGCTGAAATAAGTTATTAAGTTTTTGAGTTTATGAGTTTGTAAGTTTGTGAGTCTGGGCTTGTTGGAGTTTGTATGTATAGACTCAAAGTCCTGCCAATCTCTGAAACTCAAAAAAACTCACAAACTCAAAAACTTAGAAACTTAGAAACTCAAAAACTTAAATTCAGAGCCATAGTCCGTCATCGATGTCGTAATTGCATCGGTGACGGACTTTCTGTTTACATATAACTGTATATTCCGACGAATATGAAAGAGTGAAAAAAAGTTTCGGCCCTTCTGATTGTAGTTCGTTTTTCATACCTTTGTTCCGCATTAATGAAAATTGGGCGAAGATGAAAAAGCTTATTTTATTTTTTCTGATGACTTTGTCAGTAGGAATGGCTTTTGCACAGTCGGAGGCCGTGGCTGATACTATTCGCAGAGATTTGCCCACTGGTGGAATGAAAGAATATGGCGGATTTCTGCTTGATATGAAACTGATGAATCTGTCTGCTCCAAAATTGCCGGAATTGAGCTGGGAGCTGCCAGATGTGAGCAAGGATTATAACCATATTTTTCAGTTGAATTCAGATGTAACCTATTCGCAAGGATTTACGGATGCGATGTCGTCTTACGGCGGATGGAGGTATGGCATGTTTGGGGAATCGTCTTCTTCGTATATGCAGATGGGAAGCTTTAAGCTGAAAAACGGCATGAGGCTAAATACATATGGAGATTATAATTGGAAAGGAATGAGAGTTCCTAACCAAAGTGCCATGCCATGGGAGAAAAATAATTTTCGCGGAGCTTTCGAACTGAAGTCGGAGAATGGCTCGTTTGGCATCAAGATTGAAGTGCAGCAGGGCAGGAGAGGGCTTTATTGATTCTGACCGTTATTTCCGACGTTTCATGCTACGCAGGATTTGCTTCGTTTCTTTGTCTACTCTGAGTGATTCGATAGTCTTCTGCAATGTTTTGTTGTATGTCCATGTGTCCAGACTACTTTGTTGCAGATAGTACATTGTCTTATTGGGAAATTTGACAAAACAGACTGATAACAGCCATGCCATAGCCATACGTGCATAGTATGCTTCGTGAGTGAAGCTATCGGCATATGCCAATATCTCATCGATATGTTTTTCGTCGATATAATGGAGAAGCATGACGATGCCAAAACGTATTTCAAATTCAGTTTGTGCAGATAGATATGTTTTGAGCAATTCCCAAGTCTCTTCTTTCCTCTCTTTGACAAGTGATTTCAGTTCACCGCAGAAAATGTCGCATACAGCCCAGTTGTTGATGCGTGGAATAAACATGCGGGCATATTGCATACGCTCTTCCGGCTGCATTTTGGCTATTCCTATAATTATGCCTTGCAGCATTGTTTCTTCGTAGTATAGGCAATCTTCTGTTTCGACAAAACTTCTCCAGTCGTCTTGGCGGGCTATTGTTTTTGCTAATGCCCGGAGCTGTGGAATGCGCACTCCCAGAATATTGTTGACATTAGGGAGCAGGGAGGAGTGGAATGCTCTGTAAGCAGAATCTGCAAGGCTTTCCAGTCTTGTACGGATATTCATATTGGTAAAAGCAAGAAAAGGAACGGGTTGTAACTTTCCCGTCCCTTTTATATTATTGATTGGAATGAGGGGAATTATTCCTCTTCCGGCTTCATGTTTGTATAAACGGTCTGAACGTCATCAAATTCTCCCAGGCGTTCGATCATCTTGTCTAATGTTTCACGCTGTTCGGGAGTAACATCTTTCAGATCGTTTGGAATATAGGTGAAGTCTCCACCGACATCCTCGAAACCACACTCTTCCAAATGCTTCTGGATGGCCGAATAGCTCTTAGGATCGCCGTAGATGGTGATTGTTCCTTCTTCTTCGTCCTCATCGTATTCGTCTTCTACGTTGTAGTCGATCAGGTCGAGAATCAGTTCTTCCATATCCAATCCATCTTTCTTTTTGAATGTGAAAACACATTTATGGTCGAACAGGAATGCCAATGATCCCATTGTACCCAAGTTTCCACCGAATTTGTTGAATACGGAACGTACATCTGCAACCGTACGGGTTGGATTGTCTGTCAGAGTGTCTACAAATACTGCTACTCCGTGAGGTCCGTATCCTTCGTAAGTCATTCCTTTATAATCGCTCTGGTCTTTTCCCATTGCGTTTTTGATGGCACGCTCAATATTATCCTTCGGCATGTTCTCACGCTTACATGTAGCGATAATAGAACGCAGTGCCGGATTGTTTTCCGGTTCTGGGCCGCCGGCTTTTACAGCGATAGCAATTTGTTTACCCAGTCTTGTAAATGTTTTTGCCATGTGCCCCCATCTTTTCAATTTGGTGGCTTTTCTATATTCAAACGCTCTTCCCATTGGTTTTAAGTTATAGAGTTATGAGTAATATATTTAAAATTTCAATTTTAATAGTAAGGATCAGGTAATGGATTATCTTAGCTTGGCTCCTAATTTATCTTCGAGATTCTTGATGAGTTTCGACATGATCTTGTCAATTACCTTATCGTTCAGCGTTTGCGTCTCGTCTTGCAACAAGAAGCTGACAGCATATGATTTTTTACCGCTTTCAAGGTTCTTTCCCTCGTAAACATCGAACAATTCGACCTCTTTCAAAAGTTTCTTTTCTGTTTCGTATGCGATTTTTTCGATTTCGGCAAACTGGATGTTCTTGTCGAGTAATAATGCCAGATCTCTTTTTACAGCGGGGAATTTGGATAATTCTTTATAGCTGATCTTAACAGAACGGATGGCTTTCATCAATTCCTTCCAGTTCAGGTCTGCATAATATACATCATTGTCAATATCGAATGATTTCAGAATCTTTTTGGTGACGATACCAAAAGAAGCAAGCCGTTTACCGCCTTTGGTATGAACAGAAAGAGCTGTTGCAAAAATATCATCAGACAAATTGCCGACAACCAGATTCCGTAAATCCAATCCCAAACGTTTCAGAATGTTTTCAACGTAGGCTTTCAGTTCGTATACAGATGTATTTTCGTCAGCATGCGCCCATGAATTGGACACTTTCTTTCCTGTCAGCCACAAACCTAAGTGGTAATCTTCCGAATAACCTGCCAATACTTTTTCAGGGTTCTTTTTATCGGCATCAAAGTAGTAACAGTTACCGAACTCAAAGAATTTCAGGTCTGCATTCTTACGATTGGCATTGTGAGAGATACTTTCCAATCCACCAAATAATAATGTCTGTCGCATGCAGTTCAGATCGGTGCTCAACGGATTCATCAACATGACCAAACGATTTGACGGATAGCTCTCTAAATGCTCATAATAAGCCGCTTTGGTCAATGAGTTATTAAGAATTTCATTGAATCCGCATCCTACTAATTGTTCTGCTACCAGATTTTGCAGTTTGTTGGATTTGTCATTCTCGCCTTTCGTTGTCAGACTGGACTTTAGCGTGGTAGGAATCTCAACATTGTTGTATCCATAGATGCGAAGGATATCTTCTATTACATCACAGTCTCTCTGTACGTCTACACGATAGGGAGGAACAGCCAGTGTTAATCCTTCTGCCGTTTCGTTAATGATTTTCATCTCCAGACTGCTTACGATGCTTTTGATTGTTTTTACCGGGATGATTTTACCTATCAGTGAATGAACTTTTTCATAGGATAGCTCTACTATAAAATCATTGACCGGAGCTGTACATACATCTTTGATTTCTGATGAAATAGTTCCTCCAGCCAACTCTTTTACCATAAGAGCGGCCAGTTTCAGGCAATATACAACTCCGTTTGGATCGATGCCGCGTTCAAAACGGAAAGAAGCATCGGTGTTTAGACCATGACGACGGGCTGTCTTTCGTACCCAAGTGGGATGGAAATAAGCACTTTCAAGGAATACATCGGTTGTATGTTCGGTTGAACCAGAATCGAGTCCACCAAATACACCGGCAATACACATTGCTTCTTCCTTATTGCAAATCATCAGATCACGTTCATTCAATTTACGTTCAATGCCATCCAATGTGACAAATGGAGTTCCCTCGGGAAGAGTCTTTATGATAACTTCGTTCCCTTTAATTTTGGAAGCATCGAAACAGTGCATTGGCTGTCCGAAAGCATGTACAATATAATTGGTAATGTCTACTACATTATTGATAGGGCGTAAACCTATCAAACGCAGTTTGTTCTGTAACCATTCAGGACTCTCTTTTACAGTTACCCCCTTTACGGTTACCCCTGCGTAATGAGGACATGCTTCACTGTTTTCTACGGTTACATGAATATCTAAATCATGATTTTCTACCTTGAAATTCTCTACAGAAGGACGTTGCAACGTAGCTTGTTGTCCGTTTTGAATCAGGTAGGCGTATAAATCGCGAGCGACTCCATAATGTGAACAAGCATCGGCACGGTTAGGAGTGATATCTACTTCCAATATATAATCGCTCTTGATATTATAATAATCTTTGGCGAGGGTGCCGGGGACAACTTCTGCCGGAAGTACAATGATGCCGGCATGATCGGTTCCAATGCCTATTTCATCTTCTGCACAAATCATTCCAGTTGACTCAACTCCACGGATTTTTGATTTCTTAATGGTAAAGCACTCATCGCCATCATATAGCTTTGTACCAAGTGTGGCTACAATCACTTTTTGTCCGGCAGCTACATTGGGAGCTCCACATACAATTTGTACAGGTTCGCCATTCCCTAAATCGACAGTTGTAATGTGTAAATGGTCAGAATTTGGGTGTTCTATGCAAGTCAATACCTCGCCAACTACCAATCCTTCGAGCCCACCTTTTATGGTTTGCACTTCTTCTACACTTCCTGTTTCCAAACCGATGGAAGTAAGTGCAGCAGCAGTTTCTTCAGGTGTCAGGTTGAAATTGACATACTCTTTCAACCAGTTATAAGAGATATTCATATCATTAAGTTTTTATTGTTTCTCAAAAAGACTCGCAAAGTTAATAAGATTTTTTGGTTGATAGAGAAGGATTTGAAAGAAAAAACAGGAATCTGACATAAACGTTTTTGCCAGATTCCTGTTTGATTTCGGTGACAATATACTCTAAGTACTTTTAGGGTTACATATCTATATCAATTAATTTGAACTTTAGGTCAAATTTTAACTCAACCCGATTAGATAGTTTAACTTCATAATCTTTGCTGTCTCGCTCGATGACCAACACTTTCGTATCAGGATAGTTGGTATTGATATACTGCTGGATGGGTTGAGGAATAACTTGAAGAGGTACAGACGTAAATTTGCAGTTTACTTCTTCCCAATTACCTTTTTTATCAAATTCGATTTTATTTCCATCTGTAAAAATAACTTCATAGCTTTTACTTAATAGATCATTTTCCATCTTGGCTAATGCAACTTTACTATCAGCGAAGTGTTGTTTGATGAATTGCTGGGCAGCTTTTGGCATTTGAGTTACTTGTATCGGTTTATCGTCATCAGCTTTAACTACAGTTTGTAAAGTAAATAAGCATACAAATAAAAATAATAACTTTTTCATAATCTTCTTTTTTTAGTTGGTTTATACTTTTAATTATTTATTTCGTACTGCAAAGATGGATACTAATTCTGAAAAGATTTAGGAATATATAGTGAAAATACATTTTTCTTGAGAAAAAGAAAATTGGAATATTGTGGTTACTATTTTTGGAAATCTAAAAACTAATATGGCCTTAATTGCACGCTATTCTAATAAACAATGTTTACTTGCTTATTTTAAAGCAATGCTTTTCTTCTTCGAAACTATATTGGAGTTTTAGATGTTGCAGTTGGCAGATGGAATCTACAATAGCCAGTCCTAACCCTGTAGAGCCTTCTTTTTTGTTGCCTTGATAGAAACGTTCGAAAATATGCTCTCTATCTAGGGGATGTTTTATACCTGTGTTCTTGAAGATTATACTGTCAGTGGTAATAATGATTTGAATAATTCCCTCATCTATATTGTGTACAAATGCATTTTTTAAAAGATTTGTGAGCAGAACTGTAGCTAGTGACTCGTTCATATTAATATAAAAATGTCCGGTCTCTTCGATGTTAACTTGGATATTCTTATATTGATATACTTCTTTATAGTCTTCGATATATTGCTTAAGGTGCGTATTCAGTTCTAAATTCTTTGTATCAGAAAATTGCTTATTGTCTATTTTGGTTAAGAGCAATAACGATTTATTCAGTTTAGTTATATACTCAAGAGTTTGATGAGTCTTTATTAATTCTTCTAATTGTTTTTCAGATAATGAATCATCTTCCATTAACATCTCTAATCGATTGCGGCAAATGGCAAGAGGAGTTTGTATTTCATGTGAAGCATTTCCTATAAACTGTTTTTGTTGTTCAAATATTTGTTCGGTACGTTCTGTATATCGAACAACGGCATCGTTCAGCTTTTGAAATTCTGTTATTTTTGTGTTATTTCTTAGTGGAGTATTATTTTTCCCTGTTTGATATTCGTCCATCCAATGCAATAATATATAAAGTGGTCGCATGTTTCTGTAAAATACCCAAACGGAGACAAGAATAATACATAACAAAAGAGCTACATATAAGAAGATTATCCATAGTTGGATTGATTTTTTTAAATCTTCCTTTTCAATACTAGGGGTGGATACTGTAAGTTGGTGATACTTGCCTTGACCGTCTCGAAAAATGGTTGTTAAAATTCGAGCAGGTTCGGTTTCTCCTTTTTCTATGATATAAACCATAGAATCTTTATATTGAATATCGGATTGACTTTTGGCATATTCTTGGCTTACTTCTGTGAGATAGTATTGATTGTTGGAGCCTATATGTCCTGAAGGTAGTTCTTCGCCTGCTAAAGCCCGTATGATGATGGTTTCTGAATAATCTTCTAATGCATCATCTACTTCATCATTGATTTCGTCAATCATGGTGATGTAAAAGAATATAGCCCATATGGTCAGAATAGCAGTTAAAACCAATGAGAGGCGGAAAATGGTGTGATAGATAAGTTTCATGCAAATTTAATTATTCTACTATCATTTTATAGCCAAATCCATAGACAGCCTTTAATTCTATGTTTGCACCCGCTTCTTTTAGCTTTTTGCGAAGATTCTTGATTTGGGCATAAATAAAGTCAAAATTATCTACTTGATCAATATGATCTCCCCATACGGATTCTGCCAATGTACTTTTATTGATAAGTCTTCCAGGACGATTTATGAAATAAAGTAGAATATCATATTCTTTTCTGTTCAGTTCCAGCTCTTTATTCCCTACGAACACTTTGAAATTATCTGGTTCAATGCGAACATTACCTTGAATGATATCTAATTTCCCATTATGTTGGTGGCGACGGATAACACTTTTAATTCTGGCACTTAGTTCAGCCAGATGGAATGGTTTTGATAGATAATCATCAGCTCCTAAATCTAATCCTTGAATTTTATCTTCCAATGAATCTTTTGCAGAAATGATGATAACATTTTCGCGTTTGTTCATTGATTTCAATCGTTCGAGTATATCTAAGCCACTTCCTCCTGGTAACATGATGTCTAGTAGGATACAATCGTAGTCATAGTCCTCTATCTTATATAATGCTGCATTAAAATTATCGGCAGTTTCTACCACATAACGTTCTTTCTCAAGGGAACGTTGAATGAGTTCTCTCAATTCAGGTTCATCTTCGACAATTAATATTTTCATATAAAACCCTTTGTTTGAATATTGACACAAAGAAAAAAGATATTTCTGAAATAAAACTGAAAAGGGAAAGGATTTTTTGTAAGAACTGGTTAATTGACAGATTTATGAGTGAGAAATAAATAATCTTTTGCAGGTGATTTTATGTAATAAAAACGCAGATTTATCCAATGACTTACTGAATAAACCTGCGTTTTAGAAATAATCAATGAATTATGATTAATATGAACGTGCAAAGATCACACGGCATGCAGAAGGCTTTCCTGTGACCATGCATTTTCCAGGTTCTTTATCTCCAGGAACGAATGAATCAAACGGGATACAACGAATAGTCGCTTTTGTCTCCTCTTTGATTTTCTCTTCTGTCTCTGTAGTTCCATCCCAGTGAGCCAAAATAAATCCACCTTCTTCGATTTTTTCTTTAAATTCGTCGTATGTATCAACTGTTGTAATTCGTGAATTGCGATAGTTTAATGCTTTTTGATAGATATTGTTTTGAATTTCTTCAAGAAGATTTTTAACATATGTCTCAATGCCATCGCAGGTAATTGTTTCTTTTTCTAGTGTGTCGCGACGCATTACCTCCATTGTGTTGTTTTCGAGGTCACGTCCACCCATAACGAGACGTACAGGTACTCCTTTAAGCTCATAGTCTGCAAATTTAAATCCTGGACGTTTATTATCTGCATTGTCATATTTTACAGAAATACCCATTGCTCTCAGATTGTTTGCGATATTTTCTACTTTAGCATCAATCTGTTTAAGCTGTTCCTCGTTCTTGTAGATGGGGATAATAACTACTTGGATAGGAGCTAAATGTGGAGGTAATACTAATCCGTTGTCGTCGGAATGAGTCATGATCAGAGCACCCATCAAACGGGTAGAAACTCCCCAAGAGGTTGCCCACACATATTCCAGTTTATTTTCTTTGTTGACAAATTGAACATCAAAAGCCTTGGCAAAATTTTGTCCTAAGAAATGAGATGTTCCGCTTTGAAGAGCTTTTCCATCTTGCATCATAGCTTCAATGGTATATGTGTCTAATGCACCTGCAAAACGTTCATTTGCAGATTTTACTCCTTTGATGACAGGGACAGCCATATATTTTTCTGCAAAATCTGCATATACATTCAGCATCTTTTGTGCCTCAGCTTCGGCTTCTTCACGAGTTGCGTGTGCTGTATGGCCTTCTTGCCACAAAAATTCTGCAGTACGCAAAAAAAGACGTGTACGCATTTCCCATCTCATTACATTAGCCCATTGATTACACAAGATAGGAAGGTCACGATAAGAATTAATCCAATTTCTGTATGTATTCCAGATAATTGTTTCAGAAGTCGGTCGAATAATTAACTCTTCTTCTAATTTGGCTTCCGGGTCTACTATTACACCTTTCCCATCAGGTGAGGTTTTCAATCGATGGTGGGTTACAACAGCACATTCTTTGGCAAATCCTTCTACATGTTCTGCTTCACGGCTCAAAAATGATTTAGGAATTAATAGGGGGAAATAAGCATTTACGTGTCCAGTTGCTTTGAACATGTCATCTAACTGGCGTTGCATTTTTTCCCAAATTGCATAACCATAAGGTTTGATAACCATACATCCGCGTACTGCAGACTGCTCTGCTAAATCAGCTTTTACTACCAGATCATTGTACCATTGTGAGTAATTTTCACTGCGCTTGGTCAAGTCTTTCAATTCTTTTGCCATTATCTTATTTCTATTTTAAATTTCTTTGTATGCTGAAATCAACGCGCAAAAGTACTAAAAAATGAGCAAATAGCTCTATTGTTATTTATTAAATGGCATTTTAGAATTATTAAAACCATTGTAATTTTAGTCCAAATGATAAACTTAGGTAATCACGAGGACGCAAATATCGGTTAGTGACTGCACTGATCAGGTATAAATCACAGGTACTTATTTCATAAAAGAAAGTGACGGATTTTGCTGAAATCCGGAATCGTGGATCTATATCATATGTTAAACGTTGTCCCATGTAAATGTGTATTCTTATCTTATTAGAGAAACCGTAATATCCTTTTGGATAGCGGTCTGGTTCATGCACCCAAAATTGGTCTCCGAATACGGTATTTAGATAAAGACCGCATGCAAGCGGCTCTATTGAAAATCTTTTTCCTAAATCGAGGTCCCAAGGCATATAGTTTTGCTTGAGTGTCATAGTTATTTTGGCCTTCTTTGATGAATATTTGGGAATAAATCCGAACAATAAGTCTGTTTCCCATTGGTTCTTTTTCCCATAATCCCATCCAGTTCCGAATGACAGTAGGCCCATATTACCCGCAAATTGCATTTTTCCATATGTAGGAATAATGCGTGCCCAGTTTTTATGACGGCGGTATACGCGTCTTTCGTATCTGGTTGATGGACTAATAATCGTATCTGTCGTATTGAACAAGAACAATGTGTCTGCTGGATGAATAGCCAATAGATCGTTTGGTATAGTAGTTATGACAAGTATAATGGTTATTCGTAATATGATTTTAAAATTCAACCAATTCATATTCATATTTATCAGAAGTTATAGTAAATACAATGTAACTACGATGCTTCATACAATCGCTAATGATGTAATGCATTCCATCTTCAAAAAAATCGATATCACCAAAACCGTGATCATGGGCAGCTGTACAAAATTGGATGCCTGGATACTGAAGTACATAATGTTCAAAAACTTTAGCTACGTTATTATTAAATACATCTGCATAAGGATGAGCGTGCATGCTGATTACAGTCTTTGTAAATTCTTCTTTACGATTTTCAAGTTCCTGTTCCATAAAATTGAAATCTGGAATAGGTTCAGAATAGTCAAATTCTAATGCATTGGTATTGAGGCAAATGAATTTAATGTTTCCTGCGATAAAAGAAAAATTTGTTGCTCCAAATACTGCTTTATATGTCTCTTCGCCAGTGCCAAGGCAATCGTGATTCCCAATTAAGACAACATATGGAACTTTTAGTTTATTCATAATATCTCGTTGCATCAAGAATTCATTTGTCATCCCAAAATCGCTCATATCTCCTCCATGGATGACAAAATCAATGTCATCTCTTTGATTGATGGCTTGTACAAAGTCCTCTGTTTCATCGTACCATCGTTGTGAATCTCCCATTGCAACAAAACGTATACTTGTTTTACCTTTACAGTTGCTCTCGATTTGCTCAATATTTTGAGCATTAACATTGGTCTCTCCGCTAATATGTACATCATAAGGATGATAATCCACCATTTCACAATTGGTGAATAAAAAACTAGAGACAATAAGAATACATAGGTTCTTTCGTGACATAATGTAATCGCATTTTATTGAAAACTGGACGCGAAAATAAAGTTTTGTTTAATGATAAACAATATTTTATTATCATTTTGCCAACTTACTGAACAAAGAAACAGCCAAAATGAACAGTAAAACTAGATATTTATTAATGAGAATTTGAACTTATCTTTAAATCCTTTTATGAAAAATATTTGTCTTAAGATAATTGTTACTGTTTGATTTCACGCCTATCTACCGTTCTTTTATAAATTATTAAAATAGTAACAGCAGTGATGAATGCTAGAAAATCAGATATAGGCATACTAGCCCAAATTCCTTTTAGTCCCCATTTGGAAGGCAGTAACAGTAAAAAAGGAAGAAAATAAAATAATTGTCTTGTTAAGGATAAAAAAATACTAATCTTGGCTTTTCCAATACTTTGAAAGAAATTTGTGATTACGATTTGTGCTCCTACAACTGGAAACATTAACACAGCGATACGAATTCCTTCGGCAGCCAATTTGATTAGTTCATCATTGTTTGTGAATATCGTTGATACGGTATATGGAAAGAGTTCACAAATGATAAAGCCACTAGTAGTTATAATAATTCCAGAGATAATTCCTAAGTGTAAGGCTTGTTTTACTCTATTTGTTTTTTGAGCGCCGAAATTATATCCTATGATTGGTTGCATCCCCATTGTTAATCCTAATACAACCATTACATAAAGAGTTAATAATCTATTTACTATACCATAAGCTCCAATGGCTAAATCACCTCCATGTTTTTGCAGGCTATTATTAATAATGACCACAATGATACAAGCACATACATTCATTAGGAATGGAGACATGCCTATAGAGAAAATGTTATTTATTATTCTTATTTTAATTTTCCATATTTTTTCTTCAAAATGTATTGTACTTTTTGTATTAAAGAAATGGCTAACAACCCACACCATACCAATAAGTTGCGAAATGACAGTCGCTGTCGCTGCTCCTTTCATCCCCCATTTAAATTGAAAGATAAAAATGGGGGCTAATACAATGTTAGCTAGTACTGTGACCATTGAAGTTAGCATAGCTTTACGTGGGTAACCTGTGGCACGCATAATATTATTTAAACCTATCATAGTATATGCAACAGGAGTTCCCCATAAAATTATTTGCATAAAATCGCGTGCATATGGCAATGTCTCTAAACTTGCACCAAAGAAAATCAAAATATCATCTAAGAAAAGATATGATAATGTACCAAATAAGATTGCATTTACTATGCATAATATTAATGTATGTGAGAGAATTTCGGTTGCTCCACTCATATCTTTTTGCCCTAGACGAATGGAAGCAATGGCTGATCCTCCAGCAGAGACTAACGTGCAAAAGGCAATGATTAAATTCATTAATGGAAAGCTGATAGCTAGTCCGGCAATAGCCATAGCACCAATACCATGCCCTATAAAGATGCTGTCTATGATGTTATAAATGGATGTGACGGTCATTCCGATAATAGCAGGAATAGAATATTGCAATAAAAGTTTTCCGATGTGTTCTGTTCCTAATATGTGTGGATTGTTGTCCATATGTGATCTTTTTACGATTGACAAAGTTATAAATAATTTGTTTGATCCGATGTTTATTCTGAAATTTGCACAGAAACATAGAATATTAATTATTTACAGAAATGAGAACAATTGCAGCATTATTTGATTTTGATGGGGTAATTATGGATACAGAAGCACAATATACTCTATTTTGGAACGAACAAGGAAGTGTTTATTTGGGAGAGAATAATTTTGGATATGGGATCAAAGGACAAACATTGACACAAATTTATAATAAATATTTTTTAGGGAAAGAAGCAATACAACAAGAAATAACTGATAAATTGGATGAGTTTGAGAAGCATATGTATTATGAATATATTCCAGGAGCCAAGGATTTTATAATTGACATGAAACGAAACTGTGCTAAAATAGCTATTGTGACTTCTTCCAATGAAAAAAAAATGAAAAATGTTTATCATGCACATCCTGAATTGAGAGAGTTGGTTGATTGTATTTTGACAAGTGAAATGTTTATCAAATCGAAGCCTTCTCCTGACTGCTTTTTAGCAGCGATGAAACTTTTGGATATATCGCCAGAAAATACTTATGTCTTTGAAGATTCTTTTCATGGTCTGCAAGCTGGAATAGCTTCTGGAGCAACTGTTATAGGCTTGGCAACAACTAATTCGCGTGATGATATAAAAGGAAAAGCACATTTTATAATAGATGATTTTGTAGAAATGACATATGATAAATTATTAGCTCTTTAGTCTGTTTCAATTAATTGTTATACCTTTGTCCCGTTTTTTGATAATTAGCATTTTTTATTAATCTTATTAAAAGGAAGAATATGGCAGGTTATATATCAGATGATACAAGAAAAGTAACAACTCATCGCCTTGTAGAAATGAAACAGAGAGGTGAGAAAATCTCAATGCTCACAGCATACGATTATACAATGGCACAAATAGTAGATGGAGCAGGAATGGATGTTATTTTAGTAGGTGATTCTGCTTCTAATGTGATGGCAGGGAATGTAACCACTTTGCCTATAACACTTGATCAAATGATTTATCACGGAAAGTCTGTAGTACGTGGAGTAAAACGTGCTATGGTTGTTGTAGATATGCCTTTTGGCTCATATCAAGGAAATGAACTGGAAGGCTTAGCCTCTGCTATTCGGATTATGAAAGAAAGCCATGCTGACGCCTTAAAATTAGAAGGAGGTGAAGAAGTTATAGGTACAGTAAAACGTATTATTAGTGCAGGTATTCCAGTAATGGGACATTTGGGATTAATGCCACAGTCTATTAATAAATATGGAACTTATACTGTCCGTGCTAAAGACGAGAATGAAGCTGAGAAACTAGTTCGTGATGCTCATTTGTTGGAAGAAGCAGGATGCTTCGCTGTAGTTCTTGAGAAAATACCTGCAGCATTGGCTGCGAGAGTCGCTTCTGAATTAACAATACCTATCATTGGTATTGGAGCAGGAAGTAATGTTGATGGTCAAGTTTTAGTTGTTCAAGATATGTTAGGTATGAACAATGGCTTTCGACCTCGTTTCTTACGTCGATATGCAGATCTTTATACTGTAATGACAGATGCAATAAGTCGTTACATCTCAGACGTAAAGAACTGTGACTTTCCCAATGAAAAAGAACAATATTAAAAAAGAAAATCATGACAGTAAAGTTGTGGACAGCCCATTTTATTAGAATTTGTATTGCTAATCTGTTGCTGTTTACGGCACTTTATATGTTATTGCCTATATTGTCAATAGAGATTGCTAAGCGTTGTGATATTTCATTTCAAAAATCGAATTGTCTTTATTTTACGTTTATAATCGGAATGTTTTTATTTGGATTATTTCATGCTTATTTGATAGATGCCTATAAGCGTAAATATGTCTATATGCTTTCGTTTGCCGCTATGATGATTACAGCAATTGGCTATATGTTCATTTCAGAATGGAAAGGTGTTTTATTGCTAAGTGCAGTACAAGGCGGAGCATTAGGAATGTCTATTACTGCAGGTGTAACATTAGCTATTGATTTGACAAACTCTTCTTTACGAAGTGCCGGTAATAAGGCTTTTGCATGGATTTCTCATTTTGGAATGATAATAGGAATCATTTTAGGATTATGGATTTATTCAAAATATGCATTTAATAATATTTTGTTGACTTTTATTATAACTGGTAGTATAGGTATATTGATTACTTGGGGGATATATGTTCCTTTTCGTGCTCCTATTGTTACGAAAATATTTTCTTTTGATCGTTTTTTATTGTTCAGAGGATTAATACCATCTATAAATTTGTTATTGGAAACTTTTGTAATAGGGATGTTAGTGTCACCAGTTCAATCTTTTTCAACGGTTATGTTGGGAGAAGAGAAAGGGATAATTGTTCCTGTCTTTATTGGAGTTGGCATTGGTTTTATAATTGCATTATTATTGTCTCATTTGAAATATTTGAAGAACAATACAATAAATCAAATTGAAATAGGACTAATATTGGAAATTGTCTCTTTCTTTTTATTAGATATGAATGTGCCATTGGAAATTTTTTCCATAATATTGGGTATAGGTATTGGATTCGCTGTACCTGATTTATTAATGATGTTTGTGAAACTATCTCATCATTGTCAGCGAGGTACTGCAAATACTACTTATCTATTATTTATAACAACAGGGATCTGCTTAGGAATTACAGTCGGCAATGTTATTGAAACTGGTGAACTTCCATACATTGGAAAATTAATTTCCATTTCCGCATTTCTGTTTTTTCTTTTTGTTACGTATCCTTACTACAAAAGAATGAAGGTGAGGTGAAGTCTTATTAACTTCTGCTCACCTGCTTTACTCCTTTTATAGTACGAAGTTTCTTTATTAATGTTTCTAATCGTCCTGTATCACCTACCATTACGGTCAATGTTCCAGAGAAAAGGCCGTCATTAGAATCTATACCAATAGAGCGCAAGTTGATTCCATTTTCTTTGGAAATGATAGATGTTATATTGGTCACGATACCAATATCATCATGTCCTACAACTCGTAATGTAATGGGATATTGTGTCCCTTCTGATTTCCCAGCCCAACGTGCTTTGACAATTCTATACCCAAAACGTTCACGCATTTGTGCGGCATTAGGACAATCAGTCCGGTGAATTTTGATTCCGCCGGATATGGTGACAAAGCCAAAAACGTCATCTCCGTAAATCGGGTTACAACATTTGGCAAGTTTGAATTCGAGGCCTTTTAAATTTTGTTCAATAACAAGTACATCTTCTTTAGAGCCAGTTTCTTCTTGAACCGTTTGCAGATTATATCCTTCAGCGCTACGGTAGATAATCTCATCATGAGCATCGTTATCTCTTTTTTGCTGTTCAATATACTTATCTAGAATTCCATTGACATCCAAAGTCTCGTCTGCTATTTGTTGGTAGAATTCTGTTACATTTTTGAAACCTAGTCTTTTTATAAGTCGCATCATGGTTGCTTCATCATATTCGATTTTGCGGTTTCTGAATTTACGTTCCAGTGTTTCTTTGGCAAAATCATGTTGACGTGCTACCATTTCTTTCAAAGCTTGCTTAATTTTTGTACGTGCTTTAGAAGTTGTGACAATGTTTAGCCAATCCTGTTTAGGCGTTTGGGTATTCGATGTCATAATTTCTACCTGGTCGCCGCTGTTAAGCTTTTGTTTCAACTGCACATTTTTCCCGTTGACTTTTGCACCAATGCATTTGCATCCCAGCAGACTATGAATATGGAAGGCAAAATCAAGTACTGTAGCCCCTTTAGGAAGCTTAAACAGATCTCCTTTGGGAGTAAATACAAAGACCTCATCTTCGTAAAGATCCATTTTAAACTGATCCATTACTTTTAATGAGTCGTTATCTGCATTCTCCAGAGCTTCGCGTACGGATGTTAGCCATTCATCAAGCCCACTTTCTCCTTTGATCCCTTTGTATCTCCAATGAGCTGCAAGTCCTCGTTCTGCAATTTCGTCCATACGTCGTGTGCGTATCTGTACTTCTACCCATTTCCCTTCTGGCCCCATGACAGTGATATGTAATGATTCGTATCCATTACTTTTAGGGATAGAAAGCCAATCGCGCAATCTTTTGGGATTGGGCTGATACATGTCCGTAATAATGGAGTATACCTGCCAGCACTCTTGTTTTTCTTTTGCAGAATCAGGCTCTGAATCCAGTATAATACGTATGGCGAATAAGTCGTATATTCCTTCAAAGGAGGTTTTCTGCTTTTGCATTTTGTTCCAGATGGAATGAATCGACTTCGTACGGCCTTTTATTTCAAATTTCAGCCCCGTTTCTGCTATTTTTTTCTTTATAGGTTCAATGAAAGATGCAATATATTTATCACGTGAAGCTTTTGTTTCATTCAGTTTTTCCTTAATGAAATAATAAGTTTCTCGTTGTGTGTATTTTAGTGAAAGGTCTTCTAATTCCGATTTCAGCTTATAAAGTCCAAGTTTGTGTGCCAAAGGGGCATATAAATAAGCTGCCTCATTGGCTACTTTCAAACGATCTTCTTCATTTTCGGAGTCTTTGATCTGACGCATGATGTTTACCCGATCTGCAATCATGATGAGAATGACACGCATGTCTTCGGCAAATGATAGAAGAAGATTACGGAAGTTTTCCGATTCGATGGCTGGGCTTTTGGAATATAACTCGTTGGTCTTTACTAATCCCTTGATAATGCCGCCTACGTCGTCGCCATATTCGCTGTTTACATCCTCAAGTGTCATGATTTTATTCTTCACAATCTCGTGAAGCATAATACCGATCAGGCACGACCCTTTCATACCAATCTCTTCAGAGACAATGACTGCTGTCTGTAAATCCTTAATGATGGGGTTCATGCCGAAGTTATTACGTTGCAGCCCGTTGCATTCGGCAGCTTTGATGAGGTGCAACTTCAATTTCCGATAACTTTCTCGAAGAATACTGTCTCCGGCTGATTGCAATAGCCTTTTATAGAGTGAAAAGAGTTCTTTTTTCTCTTCGGGTGTAAAAAAGTCGTTCATATTCCTTCTTGTTAATTCGACGTAAAATTACTTTTTTTATCGGATTGTCGGTAAGAAGTAAATAACATTTTGTATTTTTGACCGTCAATTTAATTAAAAACGGAAAAAACTATGATAACAACCGATGATAAAGAGTTACTAGCAAAGAAGGGCATTACCGAAGCGCAAATAGCCGAACAGCTGGATTGTTTTCGCAAAGGTTTTCCTTATTTGAAATTGTATGCTGCAGCTTCTGTAGAAAAAGGAATATTAGTCCCCGATGCCGAGGAACAGGAAAACTACTTGTCTGCATGGAATTTATATAAGGATGGAGATAGCAGGATTGTGAAGTTCGTTCCTGCGTCAGGAGCGGCAAGTCGGATGTTCAAGAATCTTTTTGAGTTTTTGGATGCCGGATACGATGTCCCGACCACTTCTTTTGAACAGAACTTCTTCCAGCATATAGAGAACTTCGCTTTTTATGATGACCTGAATGAAGCTTGCCTGAATATCACTGGAAAGGATGTCAGAAGCTTGATGGAAGAAGGAAACTATAAGTCGGTAGTGGCAGCACTGCTGAATGTAGAAGGCCTGAACTACGGTTCGCTTCCAAAAGGGCTGCTGAAATTCCATAAATATCCCGAAGGTGCACGCACTCCGCTAGAGGAACACCTCGCTGAAGGTGCACTCTATGCGGCAGGAAAGAGTGGGAAGGTAAATGTACATTTTACTGTCTCTGCCGAACACCGCGAACTGTTCAAAATGCTTGTAAGCGAAAATCTGAAACATATGGAGAAGAGATACGGGGTGAAATTCGACATCTCGTTCTCCGAACAGAAGCCAAGCACCGATACGCTGGCTGCAGACATGGAGAACCAGCCTTTCCGTGTGGATGGAAAGCTGCTGTTCCGGCCGGGAGGACACGGAGCGTTGATCGAGAACCTTAACGATCTGGATGCAGACATCATCTTCATCAAGAACATCGACAATGTAGTGCCCGACAGGTTGAAGATGGATACGGTGACTTATAAGAATCTGATTGCCGGCGTGCTGGTAACCCTGCAGAAACAGATATACACCTATCTGGAGCTGCTCGATACTGGCAAATACTCGCACGAGCAGGTGATGGAAATCCTGCAGTTCCTTCAGAAGAAACTCTTCTGCAAGAATCCGGAGGTGAAGAATCTGGAGGATTCCGAGCTGGTTATCTATCTGAAACAGAAGCTTAACCGTCCTCTTCGCGTCTGTGGTATGGTGAAAAACGTGGGTGAACCGGGCGGAGGTCCGTTCCTTGCATACAATAGCGACGGCACCATTTCGCTGCAGATTTTGGAAAGTTCGCAGATAGACATGAACGACCCCGAGAAGAAAGCCATGTTCGAACAAGGCACACACTTCAATCCTGTCGACCTTGTATGTGGCGTACGTAATTACAAGGGAGAGAAGTTCGACCTGACACGCTATGTCGACAAGGCTACGGGTTTCATCTCATACAAGTCGAAAAACGGGAAAGAGCTCAAGGCGCTCGAGCTGCCCGGTCTATGGAACGGCGCTATGAGCGACTGGAACACGGTGTTCGTCGAAGTGCCTCTGTCGACTTTCAACCCCGTGAAGACCGTAAACGACCTCCTTCGCGAGCAGCATCAATAACAAGAAATTTGCTTTTTGTAGTAAGCCGATGCCCGACTGTTGCAGGGGATTCCCCCTCGCGGTCGGGCATTTTTTTGTCCGCGCAGCTTAAGACCAGCGCAAGGGAGCGTCCGTAGAAAATATGGATGAGATACGGAAATAAACTTGCAAATATACTTAGGAAGACTTACTTTTGTACTGTCAGATTCTCTGTTCGGCACTGCCGAATATATATTCATCACTGCCGTACATATATTCGGCACTGTCGTACACATATTCGACACTGCCGAACAGAGAATAGAAACTAAGGTGATAATCTTTACTAACGTTACTTAGAGGATATACTAACCGAACTATAAAACTATTGTAACCATGGCACGATATACGATGCAAGAGATGAACGACCTTCACCGCAAGGGTGAGACGCTGCTCTATCCGCGGATGGTGATTGACAGCTGCTGTGAGACAGACGAGCTGGCACAGCGGGTGGCCGAGGAGACTACGTACAATCCGTTTGAGGTGAAAGCCGCCATAGGACTGATATCCAAGGGAATAGCAAGGGAACTGGCGAGCGGACACTCTGTACACATCGAAGGTATCGGGACATTCACCCCGTCGCTGTCGCTGAAGGAAGGTGCGGAGCGTGAGTCGCCCGACGGAAGCGGCACGAAGCGCAATGCAAAGTCTGTCAAGGTAGGGAACATCAATTTCCGTCCCGACAAGGAGCTGCTGTATGAGGTGAACTCCCGTTGCAAGCTTGAACGCTTGCCCGGCAAGGGATACCGGAGGCACGTCTCGCCCTATACACCCGAAGAACGTCTCGCCCTTGCATGCCGTCATTTGGAGACGCACCCTTCGCTTACGCTGACCGAGTATGTGCTGCTGACCGGGCTGGGACGGACGGTGGCATCGGTTGAGCTCCGCCGTTGGGCCTCGCAGCCCGGCTCAGGCATCACGTCTGCCGGAGCGCGCACACACCGCATCTATATAAAAGAGAAAAAATAAACCGATTTCTCGTTGAAATATGCTACTTTTGTGACACGAACGTTAATACAATTAAGAACGATGAAGAAAATACTATTGCTTGGTTCCGGCGAGTTGGGAAAAGAGTTCGTCATCTCAGCCCAGCGCAAAGGACAATACATCATTGCCTGCGATTCTTATGCAGGTGCGCCCGCCATGCAGGTAGCGGACGAGTGTGAGGTATTCAACATGCTCGATGGCGAAGCCCTTGAACATGTCGTTGAGAAGCATCGCCCCGACATCATCGTGCCGGAGATTGAGGCCATCCGTACCGAACGCCTTTACGACTTCGAACGCGAGGGCATACAGGTGGTTCCCAGCGCACGTGCAGTCAACTTCACCATGAACCGCAAAGCCATCCGCGACCTTGCCGCAAAAGAACTTGGACTGAAGACAGCCCGCTACTTCTATGCCAAGTCGCTCGACGAGCTGAAAGAGGCAGCCCAGAAGATCGGGTTCCCCTGCGTGGTAAAACCGTTGATGTCATCCTCCGGCAAAGGACAATCGTTGGTAAAGAGCGCCGACGAACTCGAGCATGCTTGGGAATACGGCTGTAGCGGTAGCCGTGGCGACATCCGTGAGCTGATAATCGAGGAGTTCATCCGCTTCGACAGTGAAATCACTCTGCTTACTGTCACTCAGAAGAACGGTCCTACACTGTTTTGTCCGCCGATAGGTCACGTCCAGAAGGGAGGAGACTACCGCGAGAGTTTCCAGCCGGCACATATTGATCCGGCCCATCTGCGCGAAGCACAGGGAATGGCCGAGAAAGTGACTCGTGCACTGACCGGTGCAGGACTGTGGGGCGTCGAATTCTTCCTCAGCCATGAGAACGGAGTCTACTTCTCTGAACTTTCTCCTCGTCCGCATGATACAGGTATGGTCACACTTGCCGGTACACAAAACCTGAATGAATTTGAGCTTCATCTGCGTGCAGTACTTGGGTTGCCTATTCCAAACATCAAGCAAGAGCGCATGGGTGCCAGTGCTGTCATCCTTTCTCCGATAGCCAGCAGCGAACGTCCTCGCTACCGTGGCATGGAAGATGTCACCAAGGAAGAAGATACTTATTTGCGCATCTTCGGCAAACCGTTTACCCGTGTCAACCGCCGTATGGGTGTTGTGCTTTGTTATGCACCTTTGGGCAGCGATCTGGAAGCATTGCGCGACAAAGCAAAACGCATTGCTGCAAAGGTAGAAGTCTATTGATGATGATCGATACAGACAGATAAATCCCCATTGATTCATTCAGATGACATCAATGGGGATTTGTCGTGTATAAGCATTCTCTTATTTCGGTTCTATGTAGCGTATCAATTTGGCGGGAATACCTCCTACAATGCTGTTGGCAGGTACATCCTTCGTTACTACAGCACCTGCTGCAACAATGGCCCCGTCGCCGATACTAACACCCTGCAGGATAGTAGAATTCGAACCTATCCAAACATTCTTTCCAACTATGATTGGTGCTGGAATCATCGAAGCACGTTTCTCTGGGTCGATGTCATGATTCAGAGTAGCGAATACAACGTTGTGTCCAACAAGGCATCCATCTCCTAGAGTAATGCCACCGTGGTCTTGAAAATGGCAGCAAGCGTTGATGAATACATCTTTGCCTATGTGTATATTTTTCCCGAAGTCGGTATAAAAAGGAGGAAATACACGGAAAGAAGGATCAACCGTTTCTCCGAAGAGTTGCGACAGTAATGCCCGTGTTTCCTCAGGAGTGTGATAACTGCAGTTCAGAGCAAAGGTAATACGTCGTGCTTCTTCGCTCATTTCGTTCATAAATTGGTAGATCTCTTCAGTGTCGAGTGCTTTTCGCATCCGGACATGATTTAAGAAAGTCTCAAGTGTCATATTCCTTAATTTATTTGAAGATTTGTGCAAAGGTAGTTGGAAATTATGACTTCGATGTAAACACATTACAGATAATCCGACCAAAATTACAGATAAATTACGTGGTAAATAGGATATAAGATAAAATTGTATCTTTGTCAGGCAAAATCAATGAGAAGTGCTATGACAGAAATGATCAAGTTAAATTCGGTTGAACAATACAACAAATTGTATGGATTAGAGACAATGCACCCTTTGATAAGTGTGGTTGACTTATCTAAAGCTCCGGTGTTTCCGCAGCATTTTATGTTCAATTACGGACTATATGCCCTTTATCTGAAGCAAGTAAAATGTGGTGACTTACGTTATGGCAGACAGATATATGATTATCAGGAGGGGACAGTGACCAGCTTTGCTCCAGGACAGGTTATAGAAGGCCATTTGGCTGAAGGTACACGTCCGATGGCGAGAGGACTAGTATTCCACCCCGATTTAATACGTGGAACTTCATTGGGGAAAGAAATCAAATATTATTCATTTTTCTCTTACGATTCCAATGAAGCTTTGCATTTGTCAGACAAAGAGAAAGAAATCTTTTGTGACTGTCTTGATAAGATAGAACTGGAACTTCAAAATCATGCGGACAGACATAGTAAACGTTTGATTATACGTAACATTGAATTACTGTTAGACTACTGCATGCGTTTTTATGAACGTCAGTTCCATACGCGTTCGAAAGTAAATAAAGATGTATTGGTAAAGTTTGAAGATTTATTGGATGTCTATTATCAGGAAAACAGACCGATAAATCTTGGACTTCCCACCGTTAAATATTTTGCTGATAATATCCATCTTTCTCCCAACTATTTTGGCGACCTTATTAAGAAAGAAACGGGAAAAACCGCTCAGGAATACATTCAGGAAAAGATGATTAATGTGGCTAAAGAGAAAATTCTGGGATCAGAAAAAAGTGTTAGTGAGATAGCTTTTGAGCTAGGTTTCCAGTATCCTCAGCATTTTAGCCGGATATTTAAGAAAAACGTAGGATATACTCCCAAAGAATATAGAACATGTGGTTTTAAATAGGTCTTCATTTGTAAATGCAACCTGATTGCAATGAATATGTATTACTTTTAACGCCTCAAAAATGATACTATTAATGTCAATAGAATATGAATAATATAGAGAAAAGAACTTTTCCTGTGCTGAATATGCATTGTGCCGGATGTGCCAATAGTGTAGAAAGAACCGTAAGAAGAATGAACGGTGTAGTAGATGCTTCTGTCAATTTTGCTGCAAATATGCTGATTGTATCATATCAGAAAGGACAAATAACTCCGGAAGAAATTCGTGCTGCAGTAGTATCTATTGGTTTTGATTTGATTATCGAAGAGACGAGTAAAGAGGAAAAGCAAGAGGAAGAGCAAACCAGACATTATAGAATATTGAAACGGAAAGTAATAGGAGCGTGGATATTGGTGATACCGTTATTGCTATTTTCCATGTGGCTAATGCATTTCCCTTATTCTAATGAAATTCAATTACTGCTTACTTTGTTTGTCATGATATTCTTGGGCAATTCTTTTTATATAGGAGCATGGAAACAATTAAAGCACAGAAACAGCAACATGGATACATTGGTAGCTTTAAGCACCATTATAGCATTCTTGTTTAGTGTATTTAATACCTTCTTTCCCCAATTTTGGTACGAGCGAGGTTTAGAACCACATGTTTATTATGAGGCTTCGGCCATGATTATAGCTTTTGTGCTAACAGGGAAGCTTATGGAAGAACGTGCAAAGGGAAATACATCGTCGGCTATTCGCAAACTGATGAGAATGCAGCCTAAGTCTGCTCATGTACTGAGAAACGAAACAGAAGAAGAAGTCCTGCTGGAACAATTACAAGTGGGTGATCGTATTATTGTGCATCCCGGTGAGCAGATTCCTGTAGATGGTTTGTTGGTTCAAGGAAGTTCTTATGTAGATGAAAGCATGATTAGTGGTGAGCCTCTTCCTGTTGAGAAGAATGAAGGAGATAAAGTCCTGGCTGGCACCATCAATCAGCGGGGATCATTCGTCATCTGTGCTTCGCAGGTGGGAAGTGAAACTGTGCTTGCTCGTATTATTCGTATGGTACAGGAAGCACAGGGAAGCAAGGCGCCAGTACAGCGTATTGTAGATCGTATTACTAGTATTTTTGTCCCGACAGTATTGGGACTTTCAGTATTGACTTTTATCTTGTGGATATTACTCGGTGGCAGTGAGTATTTGTCTTACGGGGTACTTTCTGCTGTTTCTGTATTGGTGATAGCATGTCCTTGTGCTTTAGGACTGGCTACACCAACTGCTTTGATGGTAGGGATAGGTAAGGCCGCTGAACAGCATATTCTGATTAAAGATGCTGTGGCTTTGGAACAAATGAGGCTGGTAGACACAGTGGTATTGGATAAGACAGGAACGTTGACAGAAGGACATCCTACAGCGACGGGATGGTTATGGACAAAATCACAGTTAACGGATTATAAGCGTATTCTTCTGGCAGCGGAAATGAGATCGGAACACCCTCTGGCCGGAGCTATCATAGAATATCTACGGAATGAAGAAGAAATAACGCCGGTGTCGTTAGAAAAATTTGAGAGTTTTACAGGAAAAGGTATTACAGCCGTATTTAAAGGTAATACATATTGGGTTGGCAACAATAAGATGCTGGGTGATTTTAGAGCTATTGTGCCGGATGAAATGAAAAATATATTGATACAACACGAATCGGAAGGACAAGGAATTATTTATTTTGGTTGTAAAGACGAACTAATAGCTGTCATTTCCGTCTCAGATCCGACAAAAGCAACATCTGTCGAGGCTGTAAAAGAGTTGAAACGTATGGGCATTGAGGTTCATATGCTGACAGGTGATGGACAACGGACTGCATCAGCCGTTGCTGCTCGTTTAGGTATTAAGCATTTTGTAGCAGAAGCTTTACCCGATGATAAGGCAGACTTCATACGTGACCTGCAGCAACAAGGAAAGAAAGTAGCAATGGTGGGTGATGGGATTAACGATTCTCAGGCGCTGGCATTGGCAGATGTTAGTATTGCTATGGGAAAAGGTACAGACATTGCAATGGATGTGGCTATGATAACGTTAATGACATCTGATCTGTTATTGTTGCCTAAAGCATTTGATTTGTCAAGAAAAACAGTTCGACTTGTTCATCAGAATCTTTTCTGGGCATTTATATATAATATGATCGGCATTCCTGTTGCTGCAGGAATTTTGTTTCCGTTCAATGGCTTGCTTCTGAATCCGATGCTGGCAAGTGCGGCGATGGCATTCTCCAGTGTAAGTGTCGTGCTTAATTCCCTAAGAATCAGGTGAACCGTTGTATCTATTATGACAGTCTTATATTCTCTATCATTAGTGTCTATCCAATGTTGAATTGGGTTGTTATTCAATGTTGAATGATGTGTTGATTTAATATTGAATAATATATTAATTCAATGCAGGATAATGTACCTATGTAATATTACATCTATACTAATGATAGGGAATTGTTGAAGGTTAAATTACCTCCTTTCCACCTCATAACATATCCTTATCCTTTCCTGAACTCTAAAGGTGTCATTCCTACGTATCTTTTGAAATATTTACCAAAGAAAGAAGCACTGGGAAAGTTTAGGGAATAGGCAATTTCTTGGATTGTCATGTCTGTTCCTTTGAGTTTTGCTTTAGCGTCCATAATGGTAATATATGCAATGGTTTCAAGTACACTCTTTCCGGTTATTTGTTTGACAGTGGTACTTAGATGTTGTAGAGAGATTCCTAGCTGATCAGCATAAAACTGTGCTTTGCGTTCTTCTTTGTAATGTTTGGTCACTAGTTGAATCAAGCTCATGCAAATTTCTTTCTTACGGTTGGAATTTTCATTTCTTTCTGGTACTTCTCTATAGATAAGACGAATACTCGTTAATATCGCTTGTAGAGAAATATCAGCTAATTCAGGATCTATATCGAACGACTCATCACAACTGACACGTGATAATAATGTTATATATTGTTTTAGGTAGTCAGATATATTTTCGGCTAATGGGGTAATAGGGCGTTCGATAAATTTAGGGTAGATATTTCCGATGGCTTTCATCAAATTAATACGTCCTACACAAGTAGCAGAGAAGCCGGCAAAACATAAACGAACCTTTTCTGTCTTCTCTTTGAATTGGATGATAGTTCCGGGCAATAGTGTGATTAAATCATTTGGATGTATTTCATAATCAAGCAAGTTGATTGAAGCTTTCATCCTTCCTTCTGTACAAATGGCTATGATACATGCGCGTAACTGGCAGGATTGTTTATAAATATTTAGAATGTCTTCTGTGACATCCGTCCATGCAAGTACTTCGAGTGGCAGATCTACTTGAGGATAGTCTATTTTCATAAGATTTCTTTATTGTCTGGAACAAATGTACATATTTTATTTTTACCTTTGCTTTCATGAAAACACTTTTTACAGATTGGGGATTGGTTTCTTATGGAGAAGCCTGGAAACGCCAGACAGAATATTTCGAGGCTTTAATTGATGCAAAGATAAAAGGTGAAATCTATGAAAATACTTTTATTTTTTGCGAACATCCTCATGTCTACACATTAGGACGTAGTGGAAAAGAAAATAATATGTTGCTTAGTGAAAAACAATTGGCAACAATAGGGGCTGCCTATTATCATATAGATAGGGGAGGAGATGTCACTTATCATGGCCCGGGACAAATCGTGTGTTATCCCATTTTAAATCTTGAAGAGTTCCAGATGGGATTGAAAGACTATATTTATTCATTGGAGGAAGCTGTGATACGTGTATGTGCTTCGTATGGAATAGATGCAGGACGAATGGAAAAAGCAACTGGTGTTTGGCTTGATGCATACACATCTCGTGCGCGTAAGATTTGTGCAATAGGTGTACGAAGCAGCCGTTATGTTACTATGCATGGGCTCGCTTTTAATGTCAATACGGATTTGCGCTATTTCAGTTATATTCATCCTTGTGGATTTGTAGATAAAGGTGTGACTTCCCTTCAGCAGGAGTTGAAGGAAACATTGTCGATGCAAGAGGTGAAACAACGCTTAGAGGTTGAATTGAAAAGAATTTTTTGCTATTGAACTTAAATAATAGTGGCTTTATTCATTATTTAAGATTCGCATGACTCGTATGCCAGACCACGATTTATTCTTCTTTAGCATGTAAGTAAGTGGATGTGTACTAACAACTACCTTTCCTAAAGAAGAAGATGCATGTAAAAGGTGTAAATATCCATTGATGTAATATGCAAAGCCAATGTGTGCAATATCCAATCCTTTTTGGTTGGAAGTAATGGCAATAATATCTCCATCATTAATCCAAGGTAATCCGGTAGAAGGCAGTTTGCTCTTGGGCAGAATGTAAACGGATTTACCTGTTAGTCGTCTTTCATATTCTATAATCTTTTGGATATTTGAATGTGATTCGGATAGTTGCCTGTATAATTGGGGATGACTTGACATATATGATAAAGAAAGCATCACAGAATCGGAGCTATGAATTGCTGTTATATCTTGTATAAATTTCATGTATATGCCATTTTCAATCCAGTCTGAGATATAATGCAGTCTGGATGTATATCCATCAATTATTCCATTTCGGTATCTTATTTTTTTTAGATTTTCTTCAAATGAAGAGCTGAAGGCCTGTGCTAATACATATTCAACAAAAGTAACGCAGTCTACAGAATCTGTACGTATGGTAAGTTTTTCATGCTCCCATTTGTCTAATGTATGTGCTGCGTATGGAGTTTCAAGGTAACTTTTGGCAATTTCTATTAATGAATTCGTTTTTATCTGTTGCCGGGTCTCGAGAGGAGACCCGGTCAACTGTTGTGCGAATATTTTTACGATAGCTAAGAAAGATATCAGTAATAGAAATCTTTTCATGGATTTATTTTACTTTCATAGATGCTTTGATAAAATAGAGAATAAGTAAAGCGTATGCTATTAGCGCCAATACCTCAGATAAAGTGTTACTTAACCAAGCATCATTTATGAGGTTAATCCCAGCAAAACGCATTGCTGCACTACTAACTCCCATGAGAGCTCCTCCTGCAATGAAGCCGGAAGCTAATAAAGTTCCTTTTTCGCCTCTTGCTGTATTTATAGATTGATCTTTACTACGTGTTGTAACATACCAATTAATAGCTCCTCCAACGACCAGTGGTATGTTTAGCTCTAGTGGTATAAACATACCTAAAGCAAATGCAAGTGCAGGTACCTTACAAAGTGTCAGTATGATTGCTAATGCAGCTCCAATGCCATAAAGAAGCCAAGGAGCTCCAACACCACTCATTAGAGGTTCGATAACAGCTGCCATCGCGTTAGCTTGAGGTGCAGCCAATGCTCCACTAGTAAATCCATATGTTTTGTTTAGAATGATCATTACACCTCCTACAGTAGCTGCAGAAACAATAGTTCCTAAGAATTTCCATGTTTCTTGTTTAGCAGGAGTACTTCCTAACCAATATCCAATTTTTAAATCTGTAATAAATCCACCAGCCATTGAAAGGGCCGTACAAACTACTCCTCCCATTACTAAAGATGCAACCATTCCTGAAGGACCGTTCATGCCAACTGCCACCATTACTACAGATGCTAATATTAAAGTCATTAATGTCATACCAGAAACCGGATTGGTTCCTACAATAGCAATAGCATTGGCTGCTACAGTTGTGAATAAGAAGGAAATTCCTGCCACTAGGATAATGGCAACTGTAGTATGTATAAGATTCCCTTGCATTACGTCAAAATAGAAAAATAAAACGATTAATATTAGGGTAATTATAGAGCCAATCGCAATAATTTTCATTGACAAATCACGCTGTGTACGGATTACTTCTTTTTCTAGGCTATTTTTACCTCCCATTTCTTTTGCAGCTAATCCTATTGCGCTTTTAATGATTCCCCATGAACGAATTATTCCAATGATTCCAGCCATAGCTATTCCACCAATACCAATACTTTTGGCATAATAGTTAAATATTTCTTCTGGACTCATGCTACTTATCGTAGTATTAATTTCAGGATTCCATGCGTTTAGTACATAATCTCCCCATATTGCAGATATTCCTGGGATAATAATCCACCATACAGCTAAAGAACCTGCACAAATGATAGCTGCATACTTAAGTCCTACAATATATCCTAATCCTAATACCGCAGCACCAACATTAACTTTAAATACAAGTTTAGCTTTATCGGCCAGTGTTTCTCCAATACTACATACACGGGTTGTAAAGTTTTCATTCCACCATCCAAAAGTAGCTATGGCAAAATCATATAATCCTCCTACAAGACCGGCTATCAATAAAGGCTTTGCCTGGCTACCTCCCTTCTCTCCTGATACAAGGACTTGAGTCGTCGCAGTTGCTTCTGGAAAAGGGTATTTGCCATGCATATCACTAACAAAATATTTTCGGAAAGGAATTAAAAATAATATTCCTAGTACTCCTCCAAGTAATGAACTTATGAATACTTGCATAAAGGTGACAGTCATATCTGGATATTTAGCCTGAAGTATATAAAGGGCGGGAAGAGTAAAAATTGCTCCTGCTACAATAACTCCAGAACAGGCACCAATAGACTGAATGATAACATTTTCACCTAAAGCATTTTTTCTCTTTGCTGCATTGGAAACTCCTACAGCAATTATAGCTATTGGAATGGCTGCCTCAAATACCTGCCCTACTTTTAATCCTAAATAAGCGGCGGCGGCTGAGAACAGAACAGCCATTAGGATACCCCATGTTACTGACCAAAAATTGACTTCTGGGTAACTCTTTGATGAAGTCATCAGAGGATTATATGTCTCTCCGACCTTCAATTCTCTAAATGCATTTTCAGGTAAACTTGCGAGTTTTTCTTCTTGTTCTTTCATATTAATAATAATCCTAAAAAAAACGTGGATTGCACGATTTTTATAGATGAAAAATTCGTGTCCATCCACGTCATATAATTTGAAGTTTATTTTTATTACCCTTTATTTATCTTTATTGGTGGTTTGGGATTTTTTAGCTTCCATATCACCTTCAATGTATAAACGCACCATCTCAGTTTTTCCATTGGTACGTACAGTGATGGATTTTTTAAAATGGCCTGGATATTTTCCTTTCCCATTATAAGTCACTTTAAGTACACCACTTTTTCCTGGCATGACAGGTTCTTGGGTGCATTCAGGAATCGTACATCCACATGAAGCAACAGCTTGATGAATGACTAAAGGTGCGTCTCCAATATTTGTAAATTTAAATTCGCATGTAACTATTGGATTTTCTTCAGAGAACTTCCCAAAATTATGAGTCTTTTTATCAAATTTAATTTCTGCTGTTCCTTCGGCAAATACAGAAATACCCAACATTAACAAGGCTACTAAAAAAAATATTTTTCTCATATTTGTAGTTTTTAAAGTTATTTGAAATCAAAGATAATATTTTTAACTCAAAAGTTAATAATATATTGTATAAAATAGTATTAACTCTTACTTTTTATTGCTTTTTTAGTTTGAAACCAACTTGCATACCTTCGTAGGTTTCGGCTAATGATCCAATAGCTTTTAAACTATTATTATTACTTTTATTGGCAATGAATGATAAAAGTTGCAATAACTTATCGGATTTGAATAATAATTTTAATGTTTCAGACGTGTAATCTATATTGGCATTTAACGGAATGATACTCATATACTTTAATTCTATTTTTTGTTCAGAAGAATTATAGTTGTATGTCCCTTTTAATGTATGTTTCCCTATTGTATTTGTAAATGTGCTGTCTGCATTGAATGTAAAACTCATTTGACCGTTTGTAATTCCTATTTTATTTAGTTGATCATCTAATTGGTTTTCGGCAACTGTCATCGCTGCAGAACCTCCTATTTCCATTAATTTATTGTCTGATTCAAGTTTGATTGCAGAGCCAATATAATCCCATGTCCCAGAAATATCAGTAAGAGATTTGTTGTTGGTAACAGTATTTATTATATTAGAAATTTTTTCATTATTAAATAAATCTTTCAATGATTGTGCTCGACTGATATTGGAGACCAATAAAAAATTTATGATAGCGAGCGTGATAAATAATGTTCTTTTTCCCATATTTATAAGTTATGAATTGTTTTGTTTATTTGTTCAATATAAGAAAGGATTTCTAATCGTCCAGTTCTATTTTCAGATGAAGAAATGAAATGAGGAGGAAGTTCTTCCCAATGTTCATGTAATGTTTTTAAATAGCTATTTATGTTTTGTTTTAATTGGCCTCCTTTCAGTTTGTCTGATTTAGTAAAAATAATTGAAAAAGGAATATTATTCATGCCTAGCCATTCTATGAAATCCAAATCTATTTTTTGAGGAGTTAGTCGGCTATCAAGTAATACAAATAGATTTGTCATTTGTTTCCGTTGTAGAATGTAGGTTTCTATTATTGTTCTAATTTGTTCTTGTCCTTTTAGGCCACGTTTTGCATAGCCATATCCAGGAAGGTCTACTAAATACCAATTTTTATTAATCAAGAAATGATTGATCAACATTGTTTTCCCTGGTGTGGCAGATGTCATTGCTAGCCCTTTTCGATTAGTTAGCATATTAATCAAACTAGATTTTCCAACATTTGAACGTCCAATGAATGCATATTCTGGAAAATCTCCAGAAGGACATTTATTAACGTTTGTGTTACTAATTACAAATTCAGCACTCGATATTTCCATTCTTATTCTATCATTAATTGTTTCCATTATTTTATGGTATCCTTGCAAGGATTCATTCTCTATATAAAGAACAGACTTATTATATGCTAAAATGAGATATAAGATTTTATTTCATTTTGCTTAAGTTATACCTTGTAATCTCTGCAAAGATATTATATTTATAGGTATTTAAAAACAATATCTGTATCTTTGCGCTTTTAATAAGACTAAATGTCAAAAAATATCTATGAATCAACAATATCCTTCCTTATTATTAGAAAGAGCGGTTGAAGAATTCTCGAAACTTCCAGGTATTGGACGTAAAACTGCTATGCGATTAGTCTTGCATTTGTTACGCCAAGATGCATCAACTGTTGAATCTTTTGGCAATTCAATTATAACGCTAAAACATGAAGTAAAATATTGTAAGGTATGTCATAATATCTCTGATACAGATATTTGTCAGATATGTACAAATGCTCAGCGTGATCATTCAGTTGTATGTGTCGTTGAAAATGTTCGTGATGTGATGGCTGTAGAAGCAACACAGCAATATCATGGATTATATCATGTATTGGGTGGAGTGATTTCTCCAATGGATGGAATTGGCCCAGGGGATTTGCAGATAGAAAGTTTAGTACAACGTGTTGCAAAAGGTGGAATAGATGAAGTCATTTTAGCGTTAAGTACTACGATGGAAGGTGATACGACAAATTTTTATATTTATCGTAAATTAGAGAATATGAATATAAAACTTAGTGTTATTGCCCGAGGAATTTCAGTAGGTGATGAATTGGAATACGCCGACGAAATTACATTAGGACGCAGCATTATAAATAGGACACTTTTTACTGGTAGTATATAGATTAAAAGAAAAAATTATGGAAGAGCAGATATTATATGTCACTAAAAAATTAAATATTAATTACATATTATTTTGGATTATTCCATTTCTTTTTTTAGGATTGTGGGAACTAGGAGTTCTCGAATCAGGAGTTTTTGCAGATAACATTCAAATCCGATACTATATTGAAACTTTTACGATTTTATTAACCGCATTATGCATACCATTAGCTTTAAAACTCTTTAACTGGGTCTTAAAAAATAAGATTGATAAAATGAGCATCATAGCTGCGTTAAAGAAATATATGCAATGGAGTAATATTCGCTTAGGAATAATAGAGATAGATGTATTAGTTAGTCTAATGAGTTATTATTTGACATTTAGCAATACTGGAGGTCTTTGTGCTTTAATAGGACTTACAGCTTCTTTTTTTTGCATTCCAGGAGAGAAAAGATTGAGATGTGAACTTCGAATAGACAAGGATTAATTTTTGAAATCATGCAAACAACTTTTTTAACAAATGATCGTATATATCTTCGTGCTGTAGAGCCTGAGGATATAGATATTATGTATGAAATGGAGAATGATCCTTCGATGTGGGATATTAGTAACTTTACTGTTCCTTATTCACGTTATGTATTGCGTCAATATATTGAAAATTCGCAATGCGATGTGTTCTCAGATAAACAACTTCGTCTTATGATTGTATACAAAAATGAACATAAAGTATTAGGCACAATAGATATTACAGATTTCTCGCCATTACATGCTCGTGGTGAAGTGGGTATTGCTATTCATAAAAATTACCGTCAGGAGGGCTATGCTTCCGATGCTCTGAGACTATTGTGTGATTATGCTTTTGGATTTCTATCGTTTACTCAACTATATGCACATATTGCTGTGGATAATGAGAGTTGTATTCGATTATTTACATCTTGTGGTTTTACCCAATGTGGTCTATTAGAAAAATGGTTGCAAATTGGGAATAAATATAAGGATGTTGCACTCTTTCAATATATAAATCCAAATAATAAAAATAAATAAAGTAAATGGGAATTATTTATTTTGTAAAGTAAAAGGTAGCAGTTATATTACTTTTCTCGATGGAAATATGTTCATCTAAAATTATCATGTATATTTGTCAGAGTAAATAAAAATAGATATTAAAATGAAAAATACACCAATCAAACAAGAAGTTATTGATAAAATAATTCGTGAATTTCAAATTAGTGATTTTTCTAAAGCTACGATTCGCGAAGTAAGAGCCATTGCATCTCAAGCAGAAGTTGCATCGGGAGTAGAATTTATTAAAATGGAAATGGGAGTTCCTGGGCTATCGCCTTCTGCTATAGGGGTTGCTGCAGAAATAGATGCTTTGAAAAATGGATTGGCTAGTTTATATCCAGATATAAATGGCTTGCCTGAACTTAAAAAGGAAGCGTCTCAATTTGTTAAATCCTTTATTAATATAGATTTGAGTCCTGAAGGCTGTGTACCTGTAACTGGATCTATGCAAGGAACATTTGCCTCTTTCTTGATATGTAGCCAATGTAATCAACAAAAAGATACAATTTTGTTCATTGATCCAGGATTTCCTGTACAAAAGCAACAGTTGGTAGTGATGGGGCAAAAATATGAAACATTTGATGTTTATAACTATAGAGGAGAGAAGCTAAGAGAAAAATTGGAAAGTTATTTAGAAAAAGAGAATATATCAGCTATAATTTATTCAAATCCCAATAATCCAAGTTGGATTTGTCTTAAAGAAGAAGAATTACAGATTATTGGCGAATTAGCGACTCAATATGATGTGATAGTTTTAGAAGATTTGGCATATTTTGGTATGGATTTTAGGCAAGATTTAAGTTGCCCTAATCAATCTCCTTTTCAGCCTTCTGTTGCTAATTATACAGATAATTATATTATATTAATATCTGGGTCAAAAATCTTTAGCTATGCGGGGCAACGAATTGGTGTTTGCTGTATTTCAGATAAACTTTATCATCGTAATTATCCAAGACTAACAAAACGTTATGGTGCAGGTACATTTGGTAGTGTCTTTATTCATCGTATCTTATATGCTTTATCGTCAGGAACAAGTCATTCTGCTCAATATGCAATGGCAGCTATGCTAAAATCGGCAAATAATGGAGATTATAATTTCCTGAATGAAGTGAGAATTTACGGAGAGCGAGCAAAGAAACTAAAAGATATCTTTTTGCGTCATAATTTTTATTTGGTATATGACAAAGATTTGGGCGATCCAATTGCCGATGGATTTTATTTTACAATTGGATATCCAGGAATGAGTAGCGGTGAACTAGCAAAAGAACTAATGTATTATGGGATTAGCGCTATTTCATTAATTACGACAGGAAGCTGGCAAGAAGGACTTCGTGCATGTACATCATTTATAAAGGATCATCAATATGTACAACTAGATGAAAGGTTGAAAGTATTTGCAGAAAATCATCCTATTCTAAAATAATATCCTAAATTTACAAGTAATAAGAAGCCCATCATTAAAATTCATATCAATGATGGGTTTCTTGTTTCATTTATATTATAAACTAAACAAGCCACCTTTCTAAATGAAAGGCAGCTTGTTTCTATTTATTTATTTATGAGATTTATCAAACAAGAGGATTACATCATTCCACCCATACCTCCCATTGCTGGGTTCATTGGCATTTCAGGTTTATCTTCCTTCTTTTCTACAATAACACACTCTGTTGTTAAGAACATACCTGCGATAGAAGCTGCATTTTCTAATGCAACACGAGTTACTTTAGCTGGGTCAACAACGCCTGCTGCATGTAGATTTTCATAAACATCCAAGCGAGCATTATAACCGAAGTCGCCTTTACCTTCGCGTACTTTTTGAACAACTACTGCTCCTTCTTTACCAGCATTAGCTACAATTTGGCGAAGAGGTTCTTCAATAGCACGTTTGATGATTTCAATACCTGTTGTTTCGTCAGCATTGTCTCCTTGTAGACCTTCTAAGGCTTCGATTGCACGGATGTAGGTCACGCCACCACCCGGTACAATACCTTCTTCAATAGCAGCACGAGTTGCACGCAATGCATCGTCTACACGATCTTTCTTCTCTTTCATTTCAACTTCCGATGCTGCACCTACATAAAGAACAGCTACACCACCTGACAATTTAGCCAAACGTTCCTGCAATTTTTCACGATCGTAGTCAGATTTAGTTGAACTGATTTGTGATTTGATTTGAGCACAACGTTCTTTGATTGCAACCTTATCACCAGCACCATTTACGATAGTAGTATAGTCTTTAGTAACTGTAACTTTATCGGCAGTACCTAACATCTCGATTGTAGCTTGTTCCAATTTCAAGCCTTTTTCTTCGCTGATTACTACACCACCGGTCAAAATAGCGATATCTTCCAACATTTCTTTACGACGGTCACCAAATCCCGGAGCTTTAACAGCACAAATCTTTAACTGAGAGCGCAGACGGTTGACTACCAATGTTGTCAATGCTTCGCTGTCTACATCTTCGGCAATAACCAATAGAGGACGACCTGTTTGTACAGCTGGCTCAAGAATAGGCAAGAAATCCTTTAAGTTAGAAATCTTCTTATCATAAATCAGAATGTAAGGTTTTTCCATCTCACATTCCATCTTCTCTGTATTGGTAACAAAATAAGCAGACAGATACCCACGGTCAAATTGCATACCTTCAACAACGCCGATTGTTGTGTCTGTTCCTTTAGCTTCTTCGATAGTGATAACACCGTCTTTTGAAACTTTGCGCATAGCATCTGCAATTAATTTACCAATCATCGGATCGTTGTTAGCAGATACAGTAGCAACTTGTTCAATCTTGTCGTAATTGTCGCCTACAGTTTCAGCTTGAGCCTTGATTGACTCAACAACTTTAGCAACAGCCTTATCGATACCACGTTTGATATCCATTGGGCTTGCACCTGCTGTTACGTTCTTCAAACCTTCAGCTACGATAGCTTGAGCCAATACAGTAGCAGTTGTTGTACCATCACCAGCATCGTCACCTGTCTTAGAAGCAACTTCTTTTACAAGCTGTGCACCAGTATTCTGATAAGCATCTGCAAGTTCTACCTCTTTTGCTACAGTTACACCGTCCTTTGTAATGTGAGGAGCACCGAATTTCTTTTCAATGATTACATTACGTCCTTTAGGACCTAGGGTTACTTTTACTGCATTTGCTAATGCATCAACTCCTTTTTTCAGTTGGTCGCGTGCATCGATATTGAATAATATTTCTTTAGCCATATTGTTTTAATTTTAATTTTTTTGATTAATACGTTGAATTTATCCCAAAACTGCGAAAACATCGCTTTGACGCATGATCAAGTATTTTGTGCCTTCCACTTCTAATTCAGTACCAGCATATTTGCCATAAAGAACAGTGTCGCCGACTTTCAATACCATTTCTTCGTCTTTTGTTCCTTGACCTACTGCAATGACTTCACCTTTCAAGGGTTTTTCTTTTGCTGTATCAGGAATGATGATGCCACCAATTGTTTTCTCTTCTGCAGGTGCGGGAAGAATCAGCACTCTGTCTGCTAATGGTTTAATGTTCATAGTTTCTTGTATTTTTATATTGTTATACATTTTGTATTAATGTTCTACTGCTTTTTGAAAAGCAATACGCAAAGTCTATTACGAAAAGCGTGCCAAAGTAAAGAATGGGTAGTTTGGCAGAGAAAAACTGACAAAATGGCTGTGCTGCCTGTTTAACTGACAAAAAAGAAAATGTTTACTATTTCTTTAAACAAAAACGGCTGTTTTTTCCTTATTATTATATATAATTGCACACCACTCATAAACATATTACATTATGGAAAAATCAAGACTCGGAATATTCATTGTTTTTGGCATGTTTTATTCATGTAGTTTACATACGAACAAGAATATTACTCCAGACGTAATTTCTTCTGATTCCGTCGTTCAGGAGGTCGTTCAAAAGGAACCGGTTATAGAACCTGTGAGAGCTAAGGATATTCGTGTCAGTAAAGAATTGTTATATGACAAATATACATTGGATGACATTTATCCTTATAAAGATACAACCCGTTGTTTTCAGTGGGACAAGATAAAAAAAGGGCTCGCTTTGTTGGAAACTATTCAACAAGAGCATTCTCAATGGGGAATTGTTCAAAATTATAAGAACAGGAATGGTGAGGCACCGCTTGTCAGACACTATGTAAGGAATGCTTATGGAAGAGTAGCAGATACGCTTGGGGTGGAAAGGTATCAATCGGTTCCATTGTTCTTGCTTACGGATACTCTTGTGCCCGAACGATATGTGCAGGATGGAGAACTGACACGTCTTGTTGGCAGTGAAGGAAGTTTTGTCAGGGCGCAACCTATATTTACAGGTGGTGAATGGATGATTCCACAGAAATATGTAAAAGCTATCGGAGATACTGTCGTATTTGATCATACTATTTTTATCGACCGGCAGAATCAGAATATTGCTACCTTGGAACGTGTGAAAGCGAAGAAATGGAAAGTTCGCAGTATGAATCCCTCTACAACCGGACGACACCGCCCTCCGTATGCGCAGGAAACTCCGCTGGGGATGTTCGTACTACAGGAAAAGAAAGTAAAGATGGTCTATCTGAAAGACGGTTCGAAGGCAACAGGTGGATATGCTCCATATGCCAGCCGTTTTACGGACGGAGCCTATATTCATGGTGTGCCCGTAGCTGTTCCCCGGACGGCACAGATTGAGTATAGCTGGTCGCTGGGAACTACGCCACAGTCGCATATGTGTGTACGGAATGCAACGTCTCATGCCAAGTTCGTTTTCGAATGGGCGCCTGTAAATGAGACGATTATTTTCGTTTTGGAATAAAATGCGTATCTTTGCGGCGTTTTTGAATCAAACGGATGCCGCATTTTATGTTTCGTAAATTAATTTTTGCTGGTTTGCTTGTCGTATTCCCGTTGTGCCGTTTGTCGGTAGGTGACAGGACGGAACGGGTTGTTGCGCTTCATCCTTCGGCAGCTTCGGAGCTGGCGGCGGGCGAACGTCTGTATGAGGAAATGGGGCTTGCAGGAAAGGTAAATTTCATTGCTTTCCGTCAGGCGGTAGCTGGATATAATAAGATAAAAGAGAAAAGTAAACCGATATTGACGCTGATTGACTTTTCGAAACCTTCTACCGAAGAGCGTCTGTATGTGTTCGACATCGAGAAGAAGGAATTGCTCTACACTTCGGTTGTGTCGCACGGAAAGAACAGTGGTGAGAATTATGCCACATCGTTCTCCAATCAGTATGGCTCTTACAAAAGTTCGCTGGGATTTTATCTGACAGAACATACGTATCAGGGAAAGAACGGATATTCGCTCATTCTGAACGGGCTGGAGGAGGGAATCAACGACCGTGCAAAGGAACGTGCCATTGTGGTGCACGGAGCTGCATATGCCAATCCGTCGGTGGCAGCCTCTTCGGGACGATTGGGCAGGAGTTTCGGATGTCCCGCCCTTCCGCAGGAGCTGACGAAACCTATCATCAACACTATTAAGGACGGGAGTGTCCTGTTTATCTATGCAAACAATGCCCAGTATCTGGCTCAGAGCAGGATGCTAGGAAAAAGTATCTCATAGTCGCATTGCCCTGTATTTCCACAGTGGCGCAGCCATTGTGGCCTGCAGAATCTCGTTATTGTCAAGCAATTGTTCCACCTCATTCCATGTCATCAGGTGTACGCTGATGTCTTCCGTAAGCTCCTGATGGGGCTGGTCTATCCGTTCTACATCGGTTGCAAGGAAGCAGTGTGTCAGATTGGTGTGCGTACTGGCATTGGCGGAGATGGTCATGATTTCGGTCCAGTTTCCATTGCCATATCCGGTCTCTTCCCAAAGTTCGCGCTGCGCGGAGACGAGGGGAGAGGCATCCGTCTTTTCACACACTCCGGCGCAAAGCTCGTAGGAATAGCGGCGGATGCCCGGGCGATATTGGCGCACCATGACAAATTGTCCGTCTTTTGTGACAGCGATGGTGTTCACCCAGTCGGGATATTCGAGTAAATAATATTCGGGGATGCGGTTTCCGTTGGGAAGCAGCATATCTTCGCGACGCACTGTCAGCCACGGACGGCTGAACAGATAGGTGCTGCTGAGCGTCTGCCATGCCTGTTCGCTGTGTTCTTTTTCAGTTTTCATATCATATTGGTGTTAGTTGGCGACAAATTTAGGAAAAAGCCGGGAATCATCGGTGGGAATGAATCGCTGACTGCGAAAACGTCCAGCTATCGGTGGGAAGAAATCGCGGATTGCGAAAGCGTCCAGCCATCGGCGGGAAGAAATCGCGGATTGCGAAAACGTCCAGCCATCGCGATGGGCAAATTGCAGAGCGAGAAAATGTCCTCTCATCGCGATGGGCAAATTGCAGAGCGAGAAAACGTCCTCTCATTGCGATGGGCAAATTGCAGGGTGAGAAAACGTCCTCTCATCGCGATGGACAAATTGCAGAGCGCGGAGCCGTCTTTTATAAAAGAAGAAGACTTCCCTGCGACGGGAAAGCTCTTTGTGTCGCGGGGAAGTCTTTTTAGGGACGATATTTGTCGGTGTCAACCTTAGGGCGCAATCGTCAGCTCGTCAATGATGTGCGAAGCGCCGGCAAACTTGTCTATGATGAATAGCGTGTATCGTATGTCAACGCAGGCTGCTCGTTGTGAAGAGGGGCGGAAAGCGATGTCGCCGGTCAGTCCCTCGTAATTGCGGTCGAAAGCTGTTCCCACGAGTTGTCCTTTAGCGTTGAATACAGGGCTTCCTGAATTTCCTCCTGTATTGTCTGTATCTACAATGAAGCAGACTGGCATTTCACCATCTTTTCCGTAGCGTCCGTAATCTTTGGCACGATAGAGCTCCTTCAGCTTGTCGGGAACGACGAACTCCCAGTTCTCCGGATCTTCCTTCTCCATTACTCCTTTCAGCGTAGTGTGTGCGTCGTAGACCACACCATCGGCAGGCTCGTAGGGGCGGACACGTCCGTAGGTTAACCTCAGCGTAGAATTGGCATCCGGATAAATCGGCATTCCTTTTTCCTGCCGCATGTCCATCATGCCTTTTACCCATACCTTGTGGGCTGCGTCGTAGTTCTGGTTTGCCTCTTTCATGGCAATCGTGGTCTGTAGCAGTCCGTCGGTAATGGAATATTTGAACAACACCATCCAATCGTGTCCTATCTTATAGAGACTGGGTTTCTTGATGAATTTCTCGAAGTTCTTGCGGTTTCCGAAGATGGAGCTTTTAAAACATTCGTCTACGAAAGCATCGGTGCTACCCTTGAAGCGGCTGTCGATTACCTTGAAGATGTTGATACGCTGTTCTGCCGGGATGTATCCTGCATAGGTTTTCAGCATTTCCTTTGCCACTTTACGCTCCACGTCGGGGAAGGGGACGGAGGCAAAATATTTTTCACCGTCTTCCTTCAGCTTCTGTGTAGCTTTGGCAATCTGAGCCTTGTCTTTCGACTTCAGTGCCGTGACTAGTTCCGTGGTCGACGGAATGCGCATAAAGTCGAGTGCCGTCACCAGTGCCTCATTGATGGCCTGCTGGTGATACATGGCACTGCGTCGGTGAGCGACGATGGAACGTATCTCGTCGAACGCTTTCTGATAAGAGTCGTCGCCCTTTTCACGTCCGCGTGCCAGCAGCTCTTCCTGCTGTGCCCGCTTGGTGTCGAGCACTTTGAGTCGTACAAGTCCCTCGTTCATGCCGATAGCGTTTTTCCAGTAATTGGCAGACGATGCATATTTGCTGGCATAATGGATACGCACAGCGGGGTCTTTCAGCATCTGCTCCATCAACACTTTCTGACGCGCTCCGCGAACATGATGACGCATGAAGTTCGTTGTCTGCATCCGTTCCTCCACCTCGTCGGCAATCATATACCGCCAGTTGCGTCCGGGGAATCCCATGACAAAGGTAAAATCGCCTTCCTGTACACCGGCAAGGCTGATGGTGAGATGTTGCTTCACTTGCAGTGGCACGTTGTCTTTCGAATAGGGTGCAGGCTTTCCGTTACGGTCGGCATAGATACGGAACAGAGAGAAATCGCCAGTGTGACGTGGCCACATCCAGTTGTCCGTGTCGGCACCAAATTTTCCGATAGACGAGGGCGGTGCGCCCACCATACGGATGTCACTGTAGACAATTTTGACGAACAGATAGTATTTGTTTCCACCGTAGAAAGCCTTCAGCTCCAATTTTGTAGCGGGCGTTACCTCAATGTGCTCCGCCTGTGCAAAGCGTTCGGCAACCTTCGCCAGATAGGAGGGTGAGAGATAATTTGTCCCGTTAGGATTGTCGTCTTTCCGGAGCTGTTCGTTGACGTAATCTGTCACATCGAGAATACGGTCGATGAAGGTTACAGTCAGCCCCGGAGTAGGCAACTCAGCATCACGATTCATTGCCCAGAAGCCATCTGTCAGATAGTCGTGGTCTACGTCGCTATGCTGCTGGATAGCTCCATACCCGCAGTGATGGTTAGTCAGCACTAGCCCTTGTGAGGAAATAACTTCTCCCGTACATCCGCCTCCAAAATGAACGACGGCATCTTTGAGTGAAATTCCGTTCTCGTTATACACCTCCTCAATAGGAATTTCCAGCCCAAGCTCGCGCATCACGACGGCATTTTGCGTCTTCAGGTCGGTCAGCATCCACATACCTTCGTCGGCGTGGATGCTGACCGTTGCCAGCGAGAGGAGTGATAGAATCAGCGGTTTCTTCATCATTCTGCAATGGTCATTTCGTTGATCAAATGCTGGCAGCCACCGAGCTTCTCGAGGATGAAGAGCACGTAGCGGATATCCAGATTGATGCAACGCTGTAGATTATTGTCGAAGTTGATGTCACCACTCAGCGATTCCCAGTTGCCGTCGAATGCGCAACCGATCAGTTGTCCCTTGCTGTTCAGCACAGGGCTTCCTGAATTACCTCCAGTGATGTCGTTGGTAGAAAGGAAACAAACGGGCATATCACCGTTTGGCAATGCGTAACGTCCGTAATCCTTGTTCAGAATCAGTTCTTTCAACTTGGCTGGTACCACAAATTCGCGGTCATCAGGATTTTCCTTTTCAAGGATACCTTGTGTAGTTGTGTAGTACTTGTAGTGTACACCGTCTTTCGGATCATAAGGTTTCACGTTTCCATATGTCAGACGGAGTGTAAAGTTTGCGTCAGGATATGATGGAACAGGCAGCTTCATTTCTCCCAGTCCTCGGATGTATGTTTTATGAAGCAGAGCCAATTCACCAGACAGCGGAGCCAGCTGCTCACTGATTTTTTTCAGTGCCTCAAATTTGGATTGAGCATATTGCAGTGCCAAGTCTTTATCAATCGCCTTGACAGTCGGTTTCTTCAGGAATTTCTCGAAATTGGCACGGTTGGCAAAGATGGATTTGTCATACATGTCGTCAACAAACTTGTTGTAGTCGCCTTTGTACTTTTGTTCAATCACCTGATAGATTGACGGCCGTTGTTCGGCTGGAACCATCTCGGCATATAGAGGAAACAAAACTTTTGCTACTTTGCGGTCTACTTCGTGATCGTAATCCTTGTTGTGGATTTGATTGAAAGCATCTTCCAAGCCTTCCAGACTATTTTCAATCTTAGCTTTATCTTTACTTTCCAGTGCTTCGCGAGTCTTGTCCAGACGGAGATTACCGAACTCGATACCAGAGAAGAATACTTCGCGCAGACAGGTCATCTGATAATTCAGAGGAGAAGTCTTGGCTACTGCTTCATCTATTTTTTTGACCACAGTTTCATAATCGGCGTTTCCTTTCTCGCGGGCAAATTCAGCAAAACGTGCTTCCTGATCGGCTTTTGTTCCCAATACGTTGTTATCGATGATAGCCTTGTTCATACCGATGGAGTTTTTCCAGTAGTTGCTGGAGCTGGCATATTTGTTGGCATACTGAATGCGTACTTTGTCGCTGGCGGCCATTTCTTCTTTCAAAACATCCTGCCGTGCACCACGAATGCGGATACGCGGTTCGTTGGTAGATTCCATGCGTTCTTTTACTTCCGATACGGTCAGGTAACGGCTGGTACTTCCAGGAAATCCCATAATCATGGCGTAATCTCCCTCTTCCAAACCTTTAATAGAGATCGTCAGATGCTTCTTTGTTTTCAGAGGGACATTAGAAGGACTATAAGCTGCAGGTTCTCCGTTGGCATCTGCATAGATACGGAACATGGAAAAGTCGCCAGTATGACGTGGCCACATCCAGTTGTCGGTTTCACCTCCGAATTTGCCTACAGATGAAGGCGGAGCAGCTACCATACGGATATCTTCGTAAACCTTGAGATAGAATAAGTAAAATTTGTTTCCAGCATAGAAAGGCAGGGCTTTGGGATTAATACCTTTCTTTCCCTTCAAGTCACTTTTATCATACAATTCATTTGCCAGTTTCATGAGGAAAGAAGATGAGAATGATTCAGCTTCTGTGATTTCCTTGGCGGCAATCTTGTTGTTTACTATTTCTGTAATATCTTCAATGCGTTCTACAAATGTAAAACGAAGTCCCGGTGTTGGAAGTTCTTCACTGCGTGATTTTGCCCAAAATCCGTCTGTCAGGTAATCATGTTCTACACTACTATGTTGTTGGATAGAGGCATATCCACAATGATGGTTGGTCAGTATAAGACCTTCGGGCGAGATTATTTCTCCTGTGCATCCTCCTCCGAAAATACCGACTGCATCTTTTAATGACACACCATCGGGATTATACAAGTCTTCTGCTTCGAGTTGCAGTCCTTGCTTTTTCATCATGTCGATAGAGTGTTGCTGCTTCATCAGTTGTAGCAGCCACATTCCTTCGTCCGCTTTGGCGGATCCCGCCATTAGCACAGCCAGTGCTAAGGCACAAAGTTTCAGTTTTTTCATTCGTCTATTTGTTTATGAAATTAAATGATTGTTTATCTGTTGAATTTTCCGTTTCTAATAGCCTCCATGATATTGGCTGGTGGGCGTTGGTTCATCAGTTCATGTTTCATGAAGTCCATGTAGGGAGCCACGTGTTCGAAAAACTGACGGTAACCACGGCACAGATAGTTCAGCCCCGGTTCCCCCTCGGCTGTCTGACTGAAACGGTTCTTGGGGCATTCTCCGTTACAGGCAAAAAGAAATTCACATTCGCGACACTGACGGGGCAAGGAGTCTTGCTTCATCTGTCCGAAACGTTGCTGCCGTTCGCTGTACATCATCTCTACGAGGCTTTGGCTATAGATGTTGCCTAACTTATATTCCGGGAACACAAAGTGGTCGCACGAGTAAACATCGCCGTTGAATTCCATTACTCCGGCATGTCCGCAGGTTTTTGCCATGCTGCACACACCGGGTTGTTCACCTACCCAGTTGGCAAGCGTCGAGTCGAACAGTTGGATGAAGTAGCTTCCTACGTCTTCCTTTACCCACTCGTCAAAAAGGGTGCAGAGGAAGTTTCCCCACTGTTCGGGGCTGACGGAAAAGTCGGCCAGCTCGCCCTCCTTATCTTCGGAGAGGGAAGCGAGGTGACGTCCATCTTCGTGGCGAAGAATACGTTCGACGATAGGGGCAAACTGGATGTAGTGGCATCCTATTTCTTTAAAGAACCGGTAGAATTCCAATGGGTAGTCGGCATTAAAGTCATTTACTACTGCCATGGCGTTCCACTCTACTCCATGCTTCTTGAGCAGGTTGATGCCTTGCATCACTTTGATGAACGAGGGGCGCCCAGCCTTGTTCTTACGGTATTCATCGTGAAACTCTTGCGGACCGTCTATTGATACTCCTACCAACCAGTTGTTCTCGCGGAAGAACTCACACCACTCATCGGTCAGCATTGTGCCGTTGGTCTGTATGCAATTGTCGATGGTGCGGCCGCGTGCATATTTCTTTTGCAGTTCCATTGCCCGGCGGTAAAAGGAGAGGGGGCGCATCAGTGTTTCGCCGCCATGCCATGTGAACAAGACTTGGGGCATGGTCTGTGAATTGATATACTCGTCGATGAAGCGTTCGAGCAGTTCGTCGCTCATCACATGTCGGGGATTGTCCTTATAGAGGTTTGATTTCTCTAAGTAATAGCAGTAGCGGCAGGCAAGGTTGCATACTGCTCCCACGGGCTTTACCATCACGTAAAGTGGGCGGGCAAAAGGTGCGTAAGTCGTCTGTTTCATGTCGGCAAATTTAAACATTATAAATGAATTGCAGGGTGAAGGAGTTCCGTTTATAAGGATTATTAAAGAAAAGAGGCTTAGATACTTTAAAGATTGATAAAATGTTTCGTCTGATGTCGAATCGGTTGTACTTTTGCGGACGTAATTTAATTATGGCTGATTGTGAATAGAGTATTATCATTTCTGCTTTTGTTTCCCTTGCTCGTTGCTTGCAATCGCGGCTATCGGATAGAGGGAACGTCATCTGTCAATAGTCTGGATGGGAAAAGGTTGTATCTGAAGACGATGCGCGACGGGAAGATGGTGGCTATCGACTCGGCAGAGGTGACGCATGGGCTGTTCAGCATGAGTGGCAAGACAGATTCCGTACTGATGGCCACACTGTATATGGACGAAGAGAGTATCATGCCCATCGTCATTGAGAATGGAAAGATAAAGGTCAGCATCACTGACATGAAAGCGAATGTCACAGGTACGGACTTGAACGAGGCCTTGTACAAGTTTATCCACGAGCGAAACGACTTGGAGGTCAGCATCATGGAACTTGGGAAGAAGGAGGCAAGTATGGTGATGGACGGTGCCGACTACGAGGAGGTGCACAGAAAGCTGACGGCTGAGGGAGACTCGCTGATGGACGTGATGAACAGCTATGTGAAGACGTTTATACTGGACAACAGCGCGAATGTCTTAGGTCCGAACGTGTTCATGATGCTATGCAGTTCATTGCCCTATCCGATTGTGACACCCCAGATTGACAACATCATCAAGGATGCCCCGTATGAGTTCAAGATGCATCCGCTGGTGAAGGAGTTCCTTGCCAAGGCGAAGGAGAACGAGAAGCTGATAGAAGAGCAGAAACGACTGCAGGAGAACACTGCAATGAAGAAATAGCAATATCTTTCATTTTGAAAATAAATTTAATTAATAGGAGGCGCGTCTTATGTGAATAAGGCGCGCTTCGTTTTTGTTATGCAAGTATCCGTATGTCATGCCTCATGACTCCCGTATGTCGTGTCTCATGACTCCCGTATGTCGTGTCTCATGACTCCCGTATGTCGTGTCTCATGACTCCCGTATGTCATGCCTCATGACTCCCGTATGTCATGGCTCATGACTCCCGTATGTCGTAACTCATGACATCCGTATGTTGTAAAACATAAGGACAGTCTCTCATTTTTTGAGAAGAAAGCTTGTGTAGCATGTAAGAATCTGTATCTTTGTGACATTAACCGCCGGACGGATATTCACGGGTCGTCTGTCCGACATAAATCTGAAGCCATATGTATAAGTATAAGCTTGTAAAGAAGGGAAACCCGCAAGACAAAGCGGCTCCCAAGAAGTGGTACGCCACTGCTCTTAGTGAAAAACCGCAGACGGTGAAAGCGATGACCCGCTCGGCAACTGAGAATACCACCACCGCCCCCATCGAAATGGAGAGTTCGTTCCAACTTTTCGGCAACCATGCTACTCAGCAGCTGCTACAGGGGCATACGGTCAAGGTGGGCGAACTGGGGACACTGCGCGTCACCTTCAAGAGTGACGGTGCGGAAGATATCCGCGATTTCAATCCACAGACCATGATTAAAGAACCCCGCATACTGTTTACTCCCAGCAAGGAGTTCCGCGAAGCGGTGATTAATGGGCTCCAGTTCCAGAATGGAGGAGTGCTGGACGAGGGCATTAACTACGCAAGCGTGGTGGACTACTGCAAGGCCAAGGGCATCGACCCCAGTGGCAGCGGCAGCACGGCCGGCGGCGGAAGTGGCGAGGGTGACGGCGGTGAATCGCCCGACCCGATTGTATAGGCTGATTGGTGGATAAGAGAAATGCAGTGCCTGGCGGATGCGAGACCCGTGCCGCAAGCACTGCATTTCTTGTTTCCGAGTGTCGGCAAGGCTTATCCCATCTTTCCGGTGAGATAGGCGCTGGTACGCTCGTCCCTCGGTGTCTTGAACATCGTCGAGGTGAGGTCGTACTCTATCAGTTCGCCCATGTACATGAACATCGAACGGTCGGATATGCGCATCGCCTGCGACATGTTGTGTGTCACGATAAGTATAGTCACTTCCTGCTTCAGACTGTCCATCAGCCCCTCGATGTGCTTCGTGGCAATGGGGTCGAGCGCCGACGTGGGTTCGTCCATCAGCAGTATGTCCGGCTGCAATGCCAGCGAACGGGCGATGCAGAGACGCTGTTGCTGCCCTCCGGAGAGGAACGTCCCGCGTTTCGTGAGCGAGTCCTTCACTTCGTCCCACAGGGCGACGTTACGCAGGTTGCGCTCCACAATCTCGTCCTTCTCCGCTTTCGACAGACGGATGCCGTTCAGGATGTATCCCGCCAGCACGTTGTCGTAGATGTTCATTGTGGGGAAGGGGTTGGGACGCTGGAACACCATGCCTATGCGGCGGCGTTCCTCCATGGGATGCATGGCCAGCACGTTCTCGCCGTTGAGCAGGATTTCGCCCGTCACGCGAATGTTCTTATACAACTCGTGCATGCGGTTGACGGCACGCAGCAGCGTGCTCTTTCCGCATCCCGATGGCCCCATGATGGCGGTGATGGTGTTCTTCTCGATGTCGGCCGTGACATGTTTCACTGCCATCGTGTCCGACGTGTATGATATGCATACATCCTTTATCTGAAGGATGGGATCTGTTATATTTTCCATTTCTTTGCTATACGCTTGGCTAATAGGTTAAGACATAATACGAAGGTGAGCAGGAAGAGCGAGGCTCCCCATATGAGGCTCTGCAGGTTGGGGTCGTTGAAGAACTCCCATATGAGCAGTGGCACGGCAGACATGGGTTTCAACATGTTCCAGCTTATGGCTGCCCCGCCCAGAGCCGTAAACATCAGTGGCGCCGTCTCGCCTACCACACGTGAGATGGCAAGCAGTATGCCGGTGAAGATACTTCCCAGTGCCGAGGGTAGCATCACTTGCAGCATCACCCTCCAGTAACTGCCGCCCAAGGCAAGACCTGCCTCCTTGAGTGTCTCGGGAAGCACCTTCATTGTCTCCTCCGTAGAACGTATGATGAGTGGCAGCATCATGATGAATAGCGCGACGCTACCTGCGAAAGCTGAGTAACCCTTCATGGGTACCACGACCCAGATGTAGGTAATGATGCCGATGATGATGGAGGGCGTTCCCTGCAACAGGTCGGTGAGGTAACTGACGAGGATGGCAAACCAGTTCTTGCGGTATTCCGACAGACAGATGCCACAGAATATGCCTACGGGAATGGCGACCACGGCAGCCAGTAACAGCATGAGGAAGGTACCTACAATGCCGTTGGCGATGCCTCCGGGAATCTCTTCGCCTGCCGACGCTGCCATCATTGCCTTGTAGGCATTGGGGGTGGCTTCGGTCAGGAACGACCATCCCAGCTGCTGCCATCCTTTAATCAGTACCTCGCCCAGAATGGCGAGCAGGGGGATGGCTGTGAGACCTGCCAGCACGCATACTGCTATATAGAGCAGGCGGCTTTTAAGGATGCGGATACGGATATTTGAATCGTGTAACATTTCTCGACTAAGTTATACGTGCTGTGCACGGCGAATTAATACTTTGCCTATCATGTTGATGATGGCGGTAATGAGGAACAGCAACAGCCCGATGGCTATGAGTGACGAGAGCTTCAGTCCGTCTGCCTCACCAAACTGGTTGGCAATGATACTGGCCATCGTATTGCCCGTAGTGCGTAGCGTGTCGGGAATCTGATTCGTGTTTCCTATCAGCATAGTGACGGTCATCGTCTCGCCCAACGCACGTCCGATGGCAAGGATGTATGCCGAGAATATTCCCGACCCAGCCATGGGAAAGATGACCCTTCGGATGACTTCCGCCCTTGTAGCTCCCATGGCGTATGCCCCCTCCTTCAGGTCGGCCGGTACCATCTTGATGAACTCTGCGCTCAGTGAAGCCGCGTAGGGGACTATCATGATGGCAAGCACAAAGGCTGCCGTCAATATTCCCGAGCCTTGCGGCGACAGGTTGAGATGCATGAATACGTTGCGCAGTACGTAGAATCCCCACAGACCGTAGATAATCGAAGGGATGCCCGCAAGCAGGTCGGTGACTGTACCTAAGATAGTCGCAATCTTCTTACCCTTGAAATACTCTCCGGTGAACAGAGCTACCGGCAGTGAGAAGGGGATACACATCAGCAACGCCAATATCGTGGTAAGCAACGTGCCGGTGATGAACGGCAGGGCACCGTAGCTCTCTTTGCCTGCCGTAGTTACCCAGTCGTCAGAGAAGATGAAGTGCCAGAAGCCGAAGTGTTCGAACGCCCCAGAGGCGTCAACCGTCAGCGAGTAGACAATTCCCCCTCCAATCACCGGGATAACGACTGCCGAGAGGATAAGGAGTGCTCTGAAAATTTTATCTTGCATACACTCAATCCTTATTTCAGAATAGTCTGACCGTCATAAGTGACCGTCTTTAGGTTCTGCAGACTCAGTTCGATGGCTTTCTTTGGCAGCGGTGCATAATGTACGGTAGCTGTCGTCTGCTGTATGCTGTCGCTAAGCATATATTGCATCAGATCGAGTGTAGCCTCTGCCTGTGCCTTGGTACGGTCAGAGTAGTTCTGTTCCTTATAGATGAGCAGCCAAGTGAAACAACTGATCGGGTATGCTCCTGCAGCGTCAGCGTCAGTGATAGAGCAACGTGTGTCCTGAGGAATCTCACCTGCCGCAGCCGAGATACTTTCGGTAGAAGGAACAATCAGTTCACCACGTTTGTTGATGACACTTGCGTAAGCCAGTTTCTGTGCGAAAGCGTATTCAGAACCGATATATCCCAGTGAGTAGGGAGTCTGTGCGATAATACCAGCTACTCCGGGATTTCCTTTGGCAGCCTGTCCTACGGGGAAATCTACAGTCTTACCGGCTCCGTAAGTGTTTTTCCAGTTCTCACTAACCTTAGACAAATAATCTGTGAATACAAAAGTAGTTCCACTACCGTCTGAGCGATAAGCTAAAATAATTTTCTTTGCAGGTAGTTTTACATCCGGATTTAGCTGTTGAAGGCGTGCATCGTTCCAGTCAGTAATCTTTCCTGCATAGATATCGGCAATCACATCTCCCGAAAGATTTAAAGATTTGACCTCTGGTAAATTATATGCTAATACTACAGCCCCCATACATGTTGGAATATGCACTACAGGCTTCATCTCTTTCATTTCACTGTCACTAAGGAAAGCATCGCTTCCAGCGAAATCGACAATTCCGTCTTTCAGGTTGCGTACACCGCCACCACTACCTATTCCACCATAAGCAACTTTGTCATTATGGGTCGCTCCATATCCTTCAAATGACATATTATAAAAAGGTAACGGGAATGTGGCTCCTGCTCCTGTTAGTTCTACTGATTCACGACCATTAGCCGCTTTTTGTCCACTGCAGGCTGCAAATGAAACAAGCATAACACCTGCTACTAATGATAAATAAAACTTTTTCATTGCTATTAATCTTTGTTTTGAACGTACATAAATTATTTTATAAAACGAAAGACGCGTTTAAATAGACGTAATATTGATTGTTCATCTCTGATTGTTTAGGAGACCATATACGAAAATTTGGAGCTATTTTGATGTTTTTCCCTAATTTGAATTCAACTCCAGCTATACCTTGCATGCCGTCGTCTGTTTCATTCCATTTATCTTTTGAAGTGAGATAATCCCACCGACCAAAAACTCCTACAGATTTTCCTATACGGGTTTGAGTGTACACTGATACTCCGCTTTGGTTCTGTTTTTCTACAAAATCCGTATTAGTTTGATAATTATATTCTACAGCCAATGAGAAAGCATTGTTTTTGTATCCGGCAAAGGTTGCTATGTTAGTTATTCCCTTATCTCCTTTTGCAGTAGCTTCATTATAGGAAGCATATGCTCTAATAACTAGTTCTTTAATAGGAGAAATGGTGATCCCACCTCCGTATTGCAAGCCATCTTTGACTTGTATCTTTTTATATCCTTCTCCATTAACAATAATAGCATCGGCCGATATATATTTATTGAATTGATATGCTACATTAATACCTAAATCTGCGCTACTTCCGAATTTATATTCATCCTGAAAAGACTTCATAATATAACGCTTTTCCCAAAAATCTTCTTGTAATTTGAATTGAGTTGTACTAATAAGCCCGGCATTGATTATCCATGAATTATGCTTCCATGAAATCAAGGCGTTTTTGAGATAACCTATGCGTTGATGATCATTTATTTGATTAGATTTTCCAAAATCTGCTATTGCTTTTATTTGTAAATTGGGTGAAAGATTGTATTGATAGCCCAAGTATGCTCTACTTAAATCAAATCCCCGATCGTTGTTTGCTGAACCGAATCCTGAATGCAAATTTGAAAAGATGGTAATAATTGCTTTCCCTTTATCTTTTGTTTTTTCTTCTTTAACTATATTTTGAGCAGACACATAGAATGTCATAAGAAATATGAATATAGTACAAATAATTCCTTTCTTTCTCATTGTTATTTTATCTTTCATTATTTATCGGTACAAAGGTCTGAAAAGCATATTACATTTTTGTTTCAAATATTTAAATATAATATTACATGCTTTTCTGATAATAAAACAAAACAGGCTCATTTTCAATGAAATGAGCCTGTTAATAAAAAGTATTTTATCAGTTATTTAATCTCAATTTCTTCCTTCATGTCAATTTCTTCTTTATTTATATCATAGAACACATATTGTAAGAAAGCTAATTTTTGATTAGGAATAACTTTGATCCCAAATCCATATTGTAATTGCCACTTTCGTTTTAAAGAAACCAATCCCTGATTAATGTAAGCTGCTACATATGGATGAACGTGTAACGAGAATTTTTTTATCTTCAGTTTATTGACCAAATAATCAATTTTACTCTCTAAAGTATCCGTAAATAGAATAGACGATTTAATAGTACCTTTCCCAAAACAAGTAGGACATGTTTCCGTTGTATTGACATCCATTGCTGGACGTACTCGCTGACGTGTAATCTGCATCAGACCAAATTTACTGAGAGGTAAAATATTATGCTTTGCTCTATCTTTTTGCATGTTGGAGCACATACGTTCATAAAGCTTCTGGCGATTTTCTGCTTCACTCATATCAATAAAATCGACTACGATAATACCTCCCATATCTCTTAGCCGTAATTGACGTGCTAGTTCATCGGCTGCTCCTAGATTTACTTCTAGTGCATTCCCTTCTTGCCCGTTGGCATTTTTAGTACGATTGCCACTATTGACATCAACGACATGAAGTGCTTCTGTATGTTCAATAATCAGATAAGCACCACTTTTATAGGAAACCGTTTTGCCAAACGAAGACTTTATTTGTTTAGTAATACCGAAATTGTCATAGATAGGAAGCTGACCTTTATACTGCTTAACAATATTAGCGCGTTCTGGTGCAATTAGAGTAACATAGTCTTTAATCTCATTATACACAGCCTCGTCGTTCACGTATATATTTTCAAAAGAAGGATTGAAGAGATCACGTAACAATCCTACGGCACGACTTGTTTCTTCATAAATTAGTGTAGGGAACTTTGTAGCCTTTTGTACTTTTATCATGGCATCTTCCCAATGCTTTAACAATACTCTAAGTTCTCCGTCAAGTTCTGCAACACGTTTGCCTTCGGCTACAGTGCGGACTATGACACCAAAATTTTTCGGTTTAATGCTCATCAACAGTTGTTTGAGACGAGCACGCTCTTCGCTAGATTTAATTTTTTGTGATACGGAAACTTTGTCATTAAACGGAATCAATACCAAATACCGCCCAGCAAAAGATATTTCAGATGTCAACCTTGGTCCTTTGGTAGAAATTGGTTCCTTGACAATCTGAACTACTACTTCTTGTCCGACTTTTAAAGTATTAGATACTGTTCCTTCTTTATCAAGGTCTGGAAGTAAAGTTGCTTTGCTGATAGAATTCAGCTTTTTCTTGTCACTTAGTGTCTGTTTTACAAATTTTTCAAGAGAGTTAAATTGAGGCCCAAGGTCTAAATAATGAAGGAAAGCGTCTTTCTCGTAACCAACATCCACAAAACAAGCATTCAGTCCTGGCATTAATTTTTTGATGCGTCCTAAATATATATTACCCACCGAGAAAGAAATATTTCTTCCCTCACTTTGAAGTTCCACCAGGCTTTTGTCTTCGAGCAGAGCGATGGATACTTCTTTGGGCTGTACATCTACTACTAATTCGCTTGTCACTGTTTCCTTTCCTTAAAAAATTTATACTAATTGAATCTCATTAGAGTGAACAATATTCATTGCATATTGTTCATTAGGAGCTTTTCATTTACACAAAGAACAAACTTGAAAGACAGTTTTGCTTCGCAAGTTTGTTCTTTATTCTGTTTTTGACTCAGACTTAAAAATTATTTTTTGCTTTTATGTCTGTTTTTTCTTAGTCTTTTTTTACGCTTGTGCGTAGACATTTTATGTCTTTTTTTCTTTTTTCCACTTGGCATAGCTTCACAATTTTATGGGTTAATACTCTTGTTTATTTATTTCTTTACTGAAATTGTAAATGTCTTAGCCGGTTTGAAAGCCGGAATGTTATGTTCCGGGATAATAATCGTAGTATTCTTAGATATATTACGAGCAGTTTTTTGCGCTCTTTTCTTTACTATGAAACTGCCGAATCCACGCAAATATACATTCTCATCATTTGACAAGGAATCTTTTACACTATCCATAAAAGCTTCTACTGTTGTAAGGACTGTAGCCTTGTCAATGCCGGTTTTCTTTGCAATCTCGTTTACAATATCTGCTTTAGTCATTTCTAAAAAATATTATTAATATGTTATCGCTAAATTTTTGGTGTGCAAATATATAGCTTTTTCGTCTCTCAGAAAAATATATTCTGCACATTTTTGCAAAAAATAGGGGGATTGAATTGCCTTATGACCAAAAGAAGTATTTTTGTGCGATTTTTAGGATATATGATAATGAATGAGTTTACAAAAAATATTATAGAATGGTATGCAGAAAACAAACGTGAATTGCCTTGGCGTGAGTCTTCAGACCCTTATCTGATATGGATATCTGAAATTATTTTGCAACAGACCCGAGTAGCTCAAGGATACGATTATTACTTGCGTTTCATACAACGTTTTCCCAATATCAACTCGCTGGCAGAGGCTGACGAGGATGAAGTCATGAAATATTGGCAAGGACTGGGATATTATTCACGTGCCCGGAATCTGCATGCTGCTGCAAAGAGCATGCAAGGAGTGTTCCCTAAGACTTATGCAGGAGTATTGGCTTTGAAAGGAGTAGGGGAATATACGGCAGCCGCCATATGCTCGTTTGCTTATGGAATGCCATACGCTGTGGTGGATGGTAATGTATATAGGGTACTGTCACGATATTTTGGCATCGATACACCGATTGATTCTACCGAAGGGAAAAAACTGTTTGCTGCGTTGGCTGAGGAGATGCTGGATAAAAAGCGACCCGCGCTGTATAATCAGGGAATCATGGATTTCGGAGCAATACAGTGTACGCCTCAGTCGCCCGACTGTCTCTCCTGTCCGTTATCTGATAGCTGTTCGGCACTGGCTACGGGACAAGTGACCCAGCTCCCAGTGAAACAGCATAAGACAAAAGTCTCCAATCGCTACTTTAATTATATATATGTACGTGCAGGCGCGTATACTTATATTAATAAACGTATGGGAAATGACATCTGGAAGAATCTTTTTGAATTTCCTCTGATAGAAACAACATCCTCTTTAACCGAGGAAGAGTTGTGGGCTTTGCCTGAGTTCCGCAACCTGATTGCACCGGGAGAAACCCCGTTGCTGCGGACAGTGTGCCGCGACGTAAAGCATGTACTTTCACACCGCGTCATTTATGCGAGTTTCTACGAAGTAACATTGCCTGCAGAAACCAAGTCTTTCCGTAACTACCGGAAAATTAAAATCAACGAACTGGAAGAATATGCTGTTTCGAGGCTGGTGCATGCTTTTATCGAGAAATATATCAGTGGGAAAGAAAAGTAAGAAACTGTTTGCATGCTAATACAATTCTTCTTAATTTTGGCAACATATTTTTAAAAAACTATCAAGTAATGTCTGTAAATAAAGTAATATTGTTAGGAAATGTAGGACAAGATCCTAAGGTGAAATATTTTGATTCCGGATCGGCTGTTGCCACTTTTTCGCTGGCTACGACCGACCGTGCTTATACATTGCAGAACGGTACGCAAGTTCCGGAACGGACAGAATGGCACAACATTGTTTGCTCGAACCGTCTTGCTGAAATTGTAGACAAATACGTGCATAAAGGCGACAAGCTTTATCTGGAAGGCAAGATAAGGACACGTTCGTATAACGATCAGTCGGGAGCGCTGCGTTATGTCACCGAAATCTATGTGGACAACATGGAAATGCTGACACCCAAAGGAGCTAATCCGGGAGCTGGAAGCGTGCAGCCGCAGCCTGTACAAAGCGTACAGACACCGCAAACACAGACTGTACAGGACAATACGACGGACGATTTGCCTTTTTAATAGAAATGAAATATGGTAATGTATCGTCCTCACTGCGAGGCTACGGTACATTATTTTGTTGAACTAAAAATTAGATTCTTTGGACTCAGATGGTTATTTAGGCCTGTTGGCCGATATTTTTAACGGAATTACCGTAAACACTCCTTCTATTTCTTCGATTATCGCCATTTCGCTGGCTGCTGTTCTTCTGCTGGCTTCCGGATTTGCTTCGGCATCGGAAATTGCTTTCTTTTCTCTTTCTCCGTCGGACTTGAATGATATTGAGGAGCGCAATCATCCTTCGGACGAGAAAATCAGTATGCTTCTGAAAGATTCAGAGCGCTTGCTGGCTACGATACTGATCACGAACAACTTTGTCAATGTGACCATTATCATGCTGTGCAACTTCTTCTTCATGAACGTTTTTGTATTTCATTCTCCCATAGCGGAATTTTTGGTACTGACGGTCATTCTGACGTTTCTGCTGCTGCTTTTCGGCGAGATTATGCCTAAAGTATATTCTACGCAGAAGCCTTTGCCTTTCTGCCGTTTTTCTGCACCGGGAATTTTTGTACTGGAGAAAATCTTCCGTCCGATTGCCTCGGTACTGGTGCATTCTACAGCGTTTCTGAACAAGTATTTTGCCAAGCGGAAGGGACATCATATCTCTGTAGACGAGCTGTCGCACGCACTGGAACTGACGGACAAGGCAGAGATTTCGGAAGAAAACAACATACTGGAAGGCATCATCCGTTTCGGGGGTGAGACGGCGAAGGAGGTGATGACCTCGCGGCTGGATATGGTGGATCTGGACATCCGTACCCCGTTCAGGGAAGTCATGCGCTGTATCATCGAAAATGCTTACTCGCGTATTCCGGTCTATTCGGAATCGAGGGACAACATCAAAGGAATATTGTATATCAAGGATCTGCTGCCTCACCTCGACAAGGGGGACAATTTCCGCTGGCAATCGCTCATCCGCCCTGCCTATTTTGTGCCCGAGACGAAGATGATTGACGATCTGCTGCGTGATTTCCAGACGAACAAGATACATATCGCCATCGTGGTGGACGAGTTTGGCGGAACCTCCGGACTGGTGACGATGGAGGATATCATCGAGGAGATTGTAGGCGAGATTCACGACGAATATGACGACGAGGAACGGACTTATGCCGTGCTGAACGACCATACGTGGGTGTTCGAGGCGAAAACGCTGCTGACTGACTTCTATAAAGTGACGAAAGTGGACGAGGATGAGTTCGACCGCGTGGCAGGCGATGCCGACACGCTTGCCGGCCTGCTGCTGGAGCTGAAGGGAGAATTTCCCGAGCTTCATGAGAAGGTGACGTTCGGGCGTTACGAATTCGAGGTGCTCGAGCTGGACAAACGCCGTATCCTGAAAGTGAAGTTTACCATCAATCCCGAGCCGGCTGAGGAGGTGAAGGAATAACGGATGGCACTGTTCTGGCAACATAACGGTGAGGCGTTCCGGCTTGCCGTCTGGCAGGCAGACGAGACGGAGGAGGAGCTTCTGGCGCATTTCTCCCCATCCTTGCGGGCAGAATATGAGTGTGAAGCCCGGCGTTTCGCCATGCTCCACCGCCGTATGGAATGGCTTGCGGTGCGCGCACTGCTGGCAAAGATGGTGGGCGAGGAGCGCAGAATCTGTTACGAGCCGTCCGGCAAACCGTTTCTCGACGACCGCTCGCAGGCCATCAGCATCTCACATACGAAAGGATACGTTGCCCTTGCGCTCTACAACGGGGCAGCCGTCGGCATCGACATCGAGCAGTACGGGCAGCGCGTACACCGTGTGGCAAGCCGTTTCCTGCATCCCGACGAACAGGTGGCTCCTTATCGGGACGACCGGACATGGGGGCTGCTGCTACACTGGTCGGCAAAAGAATCGGTCTACAAATGTATGGAGCATCCCGATGCCGACCTGCGGCGACTGTGCGCGCAGCCATTTGTGCCGCGTGCGGCGGGAAGTTTCCGCATGCAGTCGGCAGCGACAGAGCCCATACAGTGGTTTGATGTAAACTACCGGATTGCCGAGGATTTTGTGCTGACATGGACAACGCGCTGACGAAACCTCTTCTTTTTCTTCTTATTTAACTTTTCAGAGAAATTTGATTTAAATCTTTAATTTTTTTTGTATATTTGTTGCTGTAGCGGAAACGGAGGCCTGCAATTTGTTCCCGACGTTGCGCGGACGCTTTTGCAGTCTGCAATTTGTTCCCGACGCTGCGCGGACGTTTTTGCAGTCTGCAATTTGTTCCCGACGCTGCGCGGACGTTTTTGCAGTCTACAATTTGTTCCCGACACTGCGTGGACGTTTTTGCAGTCTACAATTTGTCCCCGACACAGCGCGGACATCTTTGCAGAATAAAGCTTCCCTTTTTCGTTATATGGATAAGTTAATAAATATTTGTTGTACTTTTAAATCGACAACCAATGAAAGAGATCCTTTATGATTTGTCTCGTGCAAGAGCTCGCAATGCCCAGCACGTACAGTTTGCCACCGACGTTGTGGCAGCTATCTCTCAGGAAGTAGCCGAAGCACGTGGCTTTGCTTCCCAGTATGCAACTTTTACAAAAGCCGTAGCCAACGAACAGCAATGTTTCCAGCCTAACAAGGGCTATCTGGAGACATCAGAGATTGTGGCGGCCGATACAGCGCGCGACCGTTTGTTCTATTTTTACAAACAAGTAGTGCAGGCGTATGCCGATTACCACCCCGATTCTGCAAAACAGAAAGCAGGAGAAGCACTTACTTTTGTATTCCGAGAACTCGGTAGCCGTGTGGCAGAGATGGATTACGCCTCCGAAACCGCATTGCTGACCGATCTTGTGGAGCGTCTGCGCCAATCGTCCAATGCTTCGGCATTGGCAGCCATCGGAATGGAAGATGCGGCCGACGACCTTGAGGCGGCAAACGAAGCGTTCAACACCATCTACCTGAAACGTTCAGCCGAAGAACTCAACCGTGCGCAGGCTTGGAAAATGAAGGACTTGCGCCGTGTGACGGACGATGCCTTCAATGAACTGGCAAAAACAATCAATGCCCTGTATGCCGTGAACGAACTGGTGACGGAGGATGAAGAAGCGCGTGCGGCACTTGCAAAAGTGATAGACGACGTGAATGCCATCGTAGTCCGCCTGAAAAAGACCATCGGAGGAACTGCCGGCGTGAAACCCGGAGGCGACAGCACCGGTGGAAGCGACGACGGCGAGGCACCCGATCCCGTTATTCCGGGTGGGGGAGACGGTGAAGGCGAATCGCCCGACCCGATTGTCTGAGAGAAATGAACCTCTGAAAATGAAGAATGAAGAGCCGGGCTGCACAACGCAGCCCACAGCTCTTCATTCTTTCTGTTTTTATGGAATGGAGAGGGCGAAACAATGACACACCCTCATAAAAGATTATTCAAACAGAATCATCGACGGGAACCAATATTCGCCCGTATAGTCCAGTTTTGCTTTCTGTTCGCCGCTTACACCGTCGGTGACATAGATATAAGTGTTCAGATAATGTGTTCCCCATCCGTCTTCTGTGTAAGCAAGATAAACGTCACCGTTACGTGGATCTACCTGCACGCAACTTCCATAGATAGAATAGTCTTTGGGAGCAGTAAAAAACAGAGTTGCTTCGCCCGTCATAGTATCATATTTGTAAATGTCTGTTGCGCTGAAGCTAGGCGCATTGGCAATGTAAAGTACGTTTTCCGAAACAGAGGCTTGCAGAGAAGTAAGCTTATAAGCATATCTGTCGTTAAATACTTTTAGTCCGTCGGGCAACTCCACTTCTTTGCTTTCCAGCGTTTCTATATCAATTTTAATTAGCTTTGTGCCGTTGGCAGCCCACAGTGTTCCATCCAATGTACGGGCAAATCCGGTAACAGCTTGATGGGGTAGTTCTTTTTCAAAGGCCATTGTCTCGGCGTTGTAAACTTTGATAGTATTACCGTCAAGGATAAACAGGTAGTTTCCTTCGTGGCAGATGTCCTTGCTGTTTGATGTATTGTCCAGTTTTTCTCCTAACGTCATGCTAACAGGATTCACTTTGTAGGCTCCGGTGGTTGTAGTCAAGATGGCTTCTGTATCGTTGAGTATACAGAAATTGTTGGCTTTTCCGCTACCTAGTTCAATAGTTCCGATAGTGGCATATCCGTTCAACGCTATTTTGGTCAACTGCGGTTGGTCTTTGCAGACAATGTACATATAGGTTCCATCTGTCCGTGCTATAGTTCCTGTGTTTCCCAATCCTTCAATAATTCTATATTGCCATGCTTCTCCGTCATACCTATTGATGGAAGCAGGGCTTGTTCCAAGCTGCCCTTCATTAATGACGTAGAACATTGGCTTTACAACCTTGATTGTAATGCTTTTTGTCACTTCCGTAGCAGCATTATTTTCTTCTCTGACTGTCAGCGTCACTGTGTAGTTGCCTGCAGTTTCTGACTTGAACGTATAGCTGCTTTCCGTCGAAACTTCTCCTCCGTTGATAGCCCATGCGTAGCTGATATTCGCTTTGGCATTTACCAATTCTGCTTTCAACTCTATTGTTTGATCGGTTACGACAGTCACTCCGTTGTCTGCTCCCAATCCGGCGATTTCCATTTTCTCTCCTTGTGGTTCGTCGTCTTCACTACAAGATGCTACAAAAACCGGCAGTGCCAGCAATGCCAGCAGATAGAGCTGGCTGAGTAAATGTTTCATTTTTTTCATATTACAATTTATTAAATTGGTGAATAATTCTTATTTCAGTTCTCTATTCTTCATAATGAAGGTCTTTTATCGACTGTATTTCGGTTGAACTTTCTCCCATCCATCCGCAGTTCTGATTGACGGCTGTGTAGATCCGTACAAAGTCGATTCCGTCCAGTGCAACAGGCATTCCGTTTTTATCTACCGCCCAATCTATGTTAAGCTTACTCTGCTCGGCTGTATTTGGATGATTGTCGGCATATCCCCACGCATAGCAGTAGCCAACCCAATGTTCGGGCATTCCTTCCTGCGGTTCGTTGACAGCATTGTCTTTCAGCCGGCTCCCCCAGAAGGTGATCTGATCTTCTTCAATCCACTGCGGATAGTAGGAATTCTTTGTGTAGAAATCGTTACGGTAGACGTAACCTTCATTCCCTTGATTGTCCGTCCATCGGACGTTCTCCAAAGGAGACGACGGACGATAGTAAGTGACCGAATAGTCGCGAATAGTGGCAAGAGAGTTGTACTCGCTTCCGGCAAGTTCATACCATTCGTCATCCGGCAAGCCATTGCCATTCTCATCTTTAGATACGAGGACAATACCGGGCTCGGAACTTCCGCCAAGACGTCCTTCAGCTGTTCCCAAAGCATCGTAGTAGGCATTGCCACATATTTGCAAGTCATATTCTCCCGGAATATTCGGCACGGTATGGTCGAATCCAACGGTAATATATCCTCCGTAAGCTCCAAGACTGATGAGACATAAATCAGGATTCTGCAGTAGCTCTTCTGCATATTGCCGCACTTCTTCTGCAGTGTAATTCTCCTTATAAGCAGTAGTGGCTGTATTCATAAATTGACTGGGAGCAGGCATGTATTCCCACACTTTGTTGGCAAACGCCGATGGCGATTCCGGGCCGGTTCCTCCTTCGCCGGATTCTCCTGCAGATGCCTGGTTGCTGAATACTACAGTATTGGGATTCAGTCCGATACGATTCAGACGAAATTGCAATTGTCCGTTCTGGTTAAAGCAGAGTACATCCCCGGTTACGGTATAATTGTATGCTTCTGTGATGTATATATTCCCGCTGTAAGGATTGATGTCGATACCGTATGGTGTGTTGATTTGTGTCCTGTCTGTGATGAAATTTTCACGTATAGTTTCTCCAGTCTTCAAATTAAACACCTTGATAGAAGCATCCTCTGTCTGATAATTATAGTTATATAGATAAGCGATATTCCCACTGATAGCGAAATTCATTACTTTTTCGTCAAATGTTTGTGTCACCTCATCTGTCTGGCTGTCTATTTCCATCAGATGAAAATCTCCCTGTGAAATATCTTCTCCGTGGGTCGCTACATATACTTTTCCGTCGTTCCCGGGAAGAATACAACCCGGATTGGCTCCAACGATGATTTTCTTGATCTCGGTGAATGAGACGAGATCGATGACAGATATGGTTCGATCCACACCTAATCCTGCTGCAAAATCAAGTCCACCCGAATTAGAGACATACAATTTTTCATTTTGTATGCAAAGATCTTCCGGATTCCTTCCGGCTTGTGCAAAGGCTTCTATTTGTAGCGAGGTAGTATCGATGCGTGCCACTGTTCCGTCGTAAGAACACACATATGCTTTATTCTGGTGGAAAGCAATATGACGAGGCTGTCGTGAGCTTCCATTTTCGGTCAGCATCGGAATCTGTCTGATTACATTTCCTGTATAAAAATCGATGACTTCTACTGTGCTTGAAACATTGACTACAATATAAAGTTTACTTCCATAAATAGCCATATCATTGGCTGTATCTCCCAATCCACGCTTGTTGATTCCAAGAAAATAATTTTTATCTAATTGCCCATTTTTAAAAGAATATCGCGCCAATGAACTGTTGTTCAAGTTGAACAATCCTTCACTAAGGATATACAATTCTGAAGTTCCGGTTTCATTGAGATTTCCTCCATTTATTATGGGTTGGCTTGGTTGGTCTTCAAGATCGTCGCAGGCACTTAACAAAGCACATGCAATATATATCCATATTCGGAACAGTTTTGAGAAATTAGTTTTCATTCTTTTCTTTGTTTGATTAATATTTAATGCCGATAGTGGCCCTGAACGAACGCCCCGGCATAGGGAAGTTTTTGACCAGCTCATAATTTTTGCCAGCAATGTTCAGCATTTCTATGCCGACAGAATATGACAGTTTTCGTATGGCAAACTCACGGCGAAGTGAAATACTGTGGTCACTATATCCATCAAGACGGTTTTCTGCGATATTTTCTCCTTGTGCATATCTTTTTCCTGAAAACAAAAATGAGTAGGAAATATCAATCCATGGGGTTTCTATTCCCATCTGCCCAGAACCGGACACACGTGGAGTATACGCAATCTGGTGTTTATAGGTTCTTCCGGTTTCTGTTGCTCTGTCAGGGTTAGTGACATCCAATGCCCGTTGATAGGTATAATTTCCTGAAATATTCAACCGCAATTTTTCTGCCGGTTGGATAGAAATATTTCCTGTAAAATCTATTCCTTTGATATCTACTTTCCCTAGATTGGTCATACTCCAAATAAACAGATTTTTGGTTGGTATGGCAATGATTTTATCTGTCACTTTATTGTAATAAGCATCTGCCGTCAATGAAATGTAAGGCAGAATCGGACAAATGTTTCTGCTGTATGTTATACCTATATTGTATTGCTGTGCTTGTTCCGGTTTCAATCGGATATTTCCAGTCTCTCCGTAATACAGGTCGTTGAAACTTGGCAGCCGGAAAATGTCCTTATAAAAGAATCGGATATAAAAATCTTCGTGCCCGATTGGTTTGAACGATGCGCTGACGTATGGAGTCAGTTTACGGTAGTTTCCTGCACTTTCTCCAGTTCTGGCATGTTCGTTGATGACAGTGGAAAGGATAGAGGCAGACAACGTTATCCAGCTGTTTGCATATTTCCCCGCAAATGCTGTGAGCCATGAATATCGTTCCGGTGAGGCAAACTGGTTTAGATTAGCATTCATGGTGTTGATACTTCCATCTGTAGATAAAGAAAAAGACAGATTGTTCAACATTCTATAAAGTACAGAGGCTGAAAGATAATACTCCTGCTGATAGTAGCTGTTATCTGTTTTTCCTGCAGTGTTTTTACTGTCAGGATCTAAATAACGCTGATAACTCCAATTCCATTTGGCAGAACTTTGAAAAACCCATTTAGGATTAAATTCCTTTTTATATTGACTTTGTATAAATGAGTTTTTATCCCACAGTCGTTGCGATGAGAAATCATAATAATATGTTGTTGCATTGGGAAGCCCTCTGGATGACTGATAATAATAAGCTTTCAAACGCCACTGGTCTGTAGAAGAGAAAGAACCATATGTACTTATTTCTGTTCGAAAGTTTTGTACATCTGTATTCTTCCGTTTTTCTTTACTGGTCTTATCATCAGTTCTGTCTCCATAATACAGTGTAAATGGGTATTGGCCATCAGAAGACATCCATTCACTGTTGGCAGACAGACTCCAACGGGAATTAAGTCGTTGTTCCCATCGTATTGATGGATTGATTAATCCCCATGAACCAGTTTTGAATGCTGCGCTTAAATTGGTATTTTTTTTCTCCTCAAAATGAGGAGTTATCGTTTGTATATTTAGTATGCCAGCAGCAGCAAAAAAACGTGCAGGTTGGAAAATATTGTCACTTTGTCCGTTACTGAGCGACAGACGATCTATATTCTCCAAAGAAAAACGACCGATATCAATTTGTCCAGTCTGACAATCGGTTAAGGTTATACCATCATATCCTATTGCCGTATGCTGTGCACCTAAACTACGAATAGAGACAGTTTTAAGTCCTCCTATACCTCCATAGTCTTTAACTGTTACTCCAGCAAAATGTTTGACGGCATCAGAAAGTTGCAATGCTTGTAAATTCTTAAGTTTATCTTTCGATAATAATTGCAGCGGACTCGAGGAACGAATTTCACGTGTCTGATACAAATCAGATATTATGATTTCCGGAATCCTGTAAATTTGTGCAGTATCAACTTTATGCTGCGCTGTAAGAGGATGCAAGCATAATTGACTTATAAAAATGAGTCCTAATCGTAATATACAGTTATGTAGTTTTAATCTTTTCATTTTTTACTTTATGAATTAAGTGTCCGGGAGAAATCACTTCGACCGGACACCTGAAATAAACTTGGCAGAGTTTATTTTGTACATACTTTCTCCGAATTATTAGGGGATGAATGAAATGATAGACAGAATGTCTGATTCATTAGATTCAGCGCTTTTTCCTCGAAAGCAGTGAAATTAGAAAAGCATGGCAGGTCTTCTGACTTATTCCCATTGTAAGCGCCTTCCCGGATTTGTCTCCAGTGGCTAGTAAAGAGGGGTTGCTTACAATTCTTTAAATGGAACTTACAGCAGCGGGACTGTTCAGGATTTTCACCTGATTCCCTTTTAATTGCTTCCTCGTATAATTAGAGGTTGCAAACCTATGCGGGGACAAATATAGATAGTTTCTTTTTGTTGTGCAAGAAAGAGTATAAAGTTTCTTATTTATGAAGATATAGATATTTTTCAATCATTGCTACAGAGGTGTCTTTCAGTAATACTATTTTATTCTTATCAATTAGATAGAGAGTTGGAATAGCTTTTAAATCATATAATTGTTTATCTCTGATGATTAGCTGTTTATCGTATGCATTAATCCAGTTGTTGGGAAAATCAGACAAGTGACGTTTCCATTCATTTAATTCCTCATCTGGATAAATTGATAGTAATACAAGTTTTTTTTCTTGCAACAACTCATTAATAATAGTAGCTTTTTTGAGCTGTTCAATTGTTGATGAACAAGCATGACAACCCGGATTATTGATAAATAATAATATATAATCGGCATCTAATTGATAAAGACTTCCTCGTTTCCCAGATTCCAGTGTATAAATAAAATCTGAAGCTTGAGTTCCAATGCGGTTTTTATATGCTAAAGTTAGACGTGCCTGTGGACGTATTTTCTCCGTTCTATTTAATAGAGGGGAGTTAATCATGACTTCTAATACAGGAATGTAAAACTCTTCGTTTCTTACCGGAGAGTTTGGGTTGTATAAATATTTGTCAGCTAAATTTGTGATACAAGTAAATATTTGTTTACTGACATTAGTCTGCTCAATAGTTTTTTTTATAGATTTCTGTGCTGTTGTAAGTGAAACATGCCCGAGAATATCACAATAATTAACCCAAATCTTTTCCATTATTTCCGGATGATAAATATATCGATTATCAGCAAAATCCATATTATCCCAATAGTGTTCAGCTAAATATTCATAACGCATTTCTGGAGTTGCCATTATGGGAGGAATTTCGGGCAAGGTAAAAACTGGGATTGTGTCTTGTAATATAGAAAACTTTGTTTGGCAAAAGATAATATTTTCGTGTGCACGGATATGTGCAAATGGGAGAATGAGTATGAACAGAAAATATGTGTAATTTTTCATCATCCGAGATTTTATTTCCAGTTATGAAATAGGCAAAGATAACTTACTTCTTATTTTCTCCAAAATATCTGATGAACAAAGTAAGGGAACAGTCTTATTCTAAAGCAGATTTTTGTTTGTCAGCAAAGGTTGACTAACGTGTTGGATAACCTTTATCAACGAGAGCCGTAACCTTTCCCAAATATTAGAGAACCTTTGCTGACAAATAAGATAAGTATAAGAAAATTATTTTTCTTTTGCTAATGTAAAGACAAATTCCAGTCCTCCACCTTGATTATTCTTAGCAGAGATATTTCCTCCATGGATGATTACTGCATTTTTAACAATGGCTAATCCCAATCCTGTTCCTCCTAGTTTCCGAGATCGCCCTTTATCTACACGATAAAAGCGTTCGAAAAGCCGATTTAAATGTTCTGGGGAGACTCCAATACCTGTATCTGAGAAACTGAAATAATAATAGTTTTCGTCTTCACGGAAACAGTTAATGCAAATTTGAATGTCGGTTCCTGCATATGCAATGGAATTATCCATCAGATTACGGAAGATGGAATAGAGCAGTGAGTAATTTCCTTTTATCTGTATGCTTTTTTTAAGTGAGTTGATGACAGTAATACGTTTTTCTTCCAATTCTAGAGAAACCTCATTGATTATATTTTCTACCAACGCGCTGATATCAATATGTTCCATGTCTATCATATTGGCAGCTTCGTCCATACGGGTAAGTACAGAGATGTCTCTCAACAAACGGCTTAAGCGATTGCTTTGAGCATAACAACGTTCAAGAAAAACATTTATTTTCTCACGTGGAATGGAATCATTATTAACAATAGTTTCCAGATAACCTTGTATGCTGCTGACTGGTGTTTTCAGCTCATGAGCAATATTTTGTGTCAGTTGGCGTTTTAGACGTATTTGTTCTTCCTCTTGCGTAACATCGTTAATAGAGATTTCAAAACTGGAATCTTGGAAAATAATACACTCAATTGTGAACGTCCTTCCATTCTTGTCAATGGTTACAGACATACGTTTTTCATCTTTGCCTCTAGAACGTTGCTGCTGATTCTTATTGATGAAATTTGTAATATCTTTTAATTCTTCAATAGCAAAAACTTCTTCTGTTGTTTCCAAATTGGAATCAGAAATAAGATTACTGTATTGAGTGAACAGATTGTTTACGAGGATTTCTTTTTTGTCTTTTGTAAATACTCCTAATCCTTCGTGTGAGATTTGCAGGTGGGTGATAAGTTTTTCACGCTCAATATAAAGGGCTTCTTTGGTTTCGTGCAGTCGCTTATATATTTGGATAATGTGCTGTGAAATTTCTCCAAGTTCGTTATGAGGAAATGAGGAATTAATGCCTATGTCAATAGGTTCATTCCTATCGGCACGCATTGCAAATTCACGCAATTTATTTATAGAGGTACCTAATTTTTCTGTGAATTTATAGAAAATAATAACCAAAAGCATGGTGACAAGTATAGTAAACCACAAATAATTAGGATCTGCTTTCAGATTGTTGGATAAACTGACGTTATAAGGCAATGCGGAACGTATGATGTAATCTTCATATCGTGTAGCTGAATAAAAGTAAGAAACTCCTGTTGTTTCTGAAGTGCGTCTTACATCGTATCCTTTTCTACTTTTCAGTGCTTTCTGTATTTCAGGTCTATTCAAATGATTTTCCATAGACCTGTTCAGATTTGAGTAGCTTTCATAAATGATATTCCCTTGTAAATCGATCAAGGTTACACGAAGGTCTTCTAGAAAGTGGGTACGAAGATAATCGGTAGTTGTTTCTTTAATTTCGGGAGAAATCTTCAGACGTTCGTATAATCGGTTGTTATAATCTTGAAGCTGTGTATTCAGGAGTTCTATTTTATATTCTTTTTCACGCTGATATTGGTAGGCAATGAAACAACCTGCAAATACCAGAAAAAGGGAGATGACCGAAAGAAACAACTTCCGACTGAATGATAAAAAATGCTTTTGGGTAATGGGAAGATTCATGATTGCTGTTATTCTGTTTCAAAACAATATCCATATCCGAGGCGGGTGACAATGCATTTTCCGTATGCTCCTATTTTTTTACGCAAACGGGTTATGTTGACATCTATTGTACGGTCGAGCACATATACTTCGTCGCTCCATATTTTAGCAAGAATATCTTCACGGGAGAAAACGCGTCCTTTGTTTTGAACCAATAATAATAGTATCTCAAATTCTTTTTTAGTCAGAGATACTTCTTCTTCATCAATGCTTACCTTTTTCTTTGTGACATCGATTACCAGTGATTGATATGTCAGGCGTTCGGGGCTTTTTTCTGCTCCTGCACCGGCTGTACGGCGTAATACTGCCTTTACCCGCGCTATTACTTCACGCAACGAGAAGGGTTTTGATATATAATCATCTGCCCCCAGATTAAAGCCTGTAACAGTATCGTTTTCTGTATCTTTGGCAGTGATAAATATAATGGGGACTTTTTCTGTCTTCTTATCTTTTTTCAGCATGTTTGCCATCTTGAAGCCGGAGATTTCTCCCATCATTACGTCCAGAAGAAGCAGATGATAGCTGCTGATGTCCATCTTGAGAGCCTCTTCTGCAGAGTTGGCCGTATCCACTTCATAGCCTTCGTTTTCCAGATTGAATTTCAGAATCTCACAGAGGTCTTCTTCGTCGTCGACAACTAAAATGCGATAATTGTTCATAGCGTATGATAATGTTAAATGTATAAGGCAAAAATACTTTTTTATTCTATTCGGTTGCAAAGTTGAGTGGATTTTGTTACGGATGGATGAAACAAATATTACAATTGTGTTACACGCCGGAGTTTCGGAAGTTTTGTGGAAAAGAGAATGTAATGTGTCACTTAATTATTACTTTTGTTTGCTGTTTTTGATAGAAATGGGTTTTGAAACATGATAGTAAAGATGGATTTTATGCGTTATAAGCGTGAGCTGATGATCGCTACGGTCGTTATCTTATTGCTGGCAGGAGGCATATCTGTGTTCAGATATGCATCTTTTAATTCTGGGTTTGAAATTGTGGACGATCTCGGGGGGAATATCTTCCCATCGGCCATTTTGTCGGTGGCCACTACGGACGCTCAAGTCATTGTTCCTTCTGATTCTCTGTATGTTGGTAATCCGAAATCGTGTATCGCTGTTCGCGTACGGTCGCAAAAAGCATTCAGCCGTGTGCGTATCGAAGTGGCGGAAACGCCTTTTTTCTCCCGTTCCGTTTCGGAATTTATCCTAAACAAGCCACATACGGATTATACTGTTTATCCCGACATTATCTGGAATTACGAAGCTCTCAGAAACAATGCACAAGCTGAACCTATCAGCGTAGCTGTGGAGGTGGAGATGAACAAGAAACCTTTGGGACAGCGCGTACGTACCTTTTCTGTGCGCAGCATTAACGAATGCTTGTTGGGGTATGTGGCAAACGGCACACAGTTTCACGACACCAGCATTTTTTTTGCGGCTTATGTCAACGAGGAAAACCCAATGATTGACCGTCTGCTGCGCGAGGCGCTCAATACACGCATCGTCAACCGTTTTCTCGGTTATCAAAGTACGGCGAAAGGAGCGGTAGACAAGCAGGTCTATGCGCTTTGGAATGTGTTGCAGAAACGCAATTTCCGTTACAGTTCGGTGTCGAACACCAGCCTGTCGAGCAATGTCGTGTTCTCGCAACGCGTGCGAACGTTTGATGATGCGCTGGAGTCGTCGCAGATCAACTGTGTAGACGGAAGCGTGCTGTTCGCTTCTCTGTTGCGTGCCATCAACATCGAGCCGATTTTGGTACGTACACCGGGACACATGTTTGTGGGATACTACACCGACAGCTCCCGTAAGGATATGAACTTCCTTGAAACAACAATGATAGGCGACGTGGATTTGAACGACTTTTTCCCTGACGAACAGCTGGATTCTACGATGGTGGGCAAATCGCAGAACGAAATGTCGAGACTCACCTTTGAAAAGTCTAAACAATATGCCAACAAGAAGTATCAGGACAATAAAGAGGGCATTCATTCCGGCCGGCTGAACTATATGTTTTTGGGTATCACAAAGGACGTGAGGCGACGGATACAACCCATCGGACGGTAATGTAGTTGGCTGGACGCTTTCGCATTCCGCGATTCCTTCCCGCCGACGGCTGGACGTTTTCGCATTCTGCGATTCCTCCCCACCGACAACTGGACATTTTCCGTTTCGGTTGCTGACAAATGGAAACAAACTTGGAAAAACTGTGTCGTTGTCTGTGGTGAATCTGCTATATTTGCAACCACAGAAAATGAAACATAAAAAAACAGATAAAGATGCAAGGCAAGAAGTTTATCTCTCCCGGAGCATGGTTCTCGATGATCTATCCCTCCGATTGGAACGAATTTGAGGACGGCGAAGGCTCCTTCCTTTTTTACAACCCCGAAGTGTGGACGGGCAATTTCCGCATTTCGGCCTATCGCGGTGCCGACGACTATGGCCGCGAGTCTGTCCAGCAAGAACTGAAAGAGAATCCTTCGGCTTCGCCGGTAAAAATAGGCGCACTGGAATGTGCCTACAGCAAAGAAATGTTTCAAGAAGAAGGAACTTATTACGTCTCTCACCTTTGGATTGTAGGAATCGGCAATATGGCATTCGAATGTTCTTTCACCGTTCCCCGTGGAGGAGACACGAAGGAAGCAGAAGCTGTAATTGCCACATTGGAAGTGCGCAAAGAAGGGGTGAAATATCCGGCCGAACTGATTCCAGTACGCCTGTCGGAAATCTGCCAGATAAATGAAGCCTACGAATGGATCAGTTCACTTGTGAAACAGGAACTGAAAAAAGACTTCCAAGGGACAGAAGAAGACTTGCCGAAAATACAGCAGATTATCGACAGCGGTCGCATCAAACCCAAAAAGCGCGAAGAATGGCTGGCGGTAGGCATTGCCGTATGTGTCATCCTTGCCAACGAAGTAGAGGGAACCGAATGGCGGACACTGATCGACGGTAACCGTGAAGCCCCCGTACTCTGCTATCAGGAGAAGATAATCGATCCTATGAAGCTGGCATGGAGCAAGGTGAAAGCAGGCGAGAAGTGTGACATAAGCAAGGCATTGGAGGAATTATAACCCGGCCGGCCGATGCTCTATTTTTAATTTTTAAATTTTAGTTCTTCATTTACAATGACTCCTTATCTACAAGTAGACAACCTTACCAAATCCTTCGGTAATTTGGTACTTTTCGAAAATATATCTTTCGGTGTTGCCGAGGGACAACGCATCGGGCTTATTGCCAAAAACGGAAGTGGGAAATCAACACTTCTGAATATTCTGGCAGGAAGAGAGGGATACGATGGTGGCAGCATTGTCTATCGGCGCGATCTTCGCGTAGGCTACCTTGAACAAGATCCGCGTTACCCGTCGGGACTGACCGTACTCGAAGCTTGTTTTCACCATGGCAACAACACTGTAGAACTGATTAAGGAGTATGAACGCTGTATGGCTACCGACGGAAATCCCGGTCTGGACGATCTGCTGGCACGCATGGAACATGAAAAAGCATGGGAATATGAGCAGAAAGTAAAGCAGATTCTTTCGCAACTGAAGATTTTCAATTTCAATCAGCCTGTAGACCAGCTTTCAGGAGGACAACTGAAACGGGTGGCGCTTGCCAATGCCCTTATTACCGAACCAGAACTGCTGATTCTGGACGAGCCCACCAACCACCTCGACCTCGATATGACCGAATGGCTCGAAGATTATCTCAGCCGGACAAAACTCAGCCTGCTGATGGTGACACACGATCGCTATTTTCTCGATCGCGTCTGCTCCGAGATAATCGAAATAGACAACCGGCAACTGTATCAGTATAAAGGAAACTACAGCTATTATCTGGAGAAACGTCAGGAACGCATTGATGCCAAGAATGCTGAAATAGAACGTGCCAACAATCTCTATCGCACAGAACTCGACTGGATGCGACGAATGCCGCAAGCTCGTGGACATAAAGCGCGCTATCGCGAAGAAGCGTTCTACGAGCTCGAAAAAGTGGCAAAGCAACGCATGCGCAACGATAATGTGAAACTCGAAGTAAAGGCCTCCTACATCGGTAGCAAGATATTCGAGGCCGACCATCTTTGCAAGCGTTTTGGCGACCTGAAGATTTTGGATGATTTCTCTTACATCTTTGCCCGTTATGAAAAGATGGGGATTGTAGGAAATAACGGAACCGGAAAGTCTACCTTCATCAAAATACTGATGGGAGAGGAGAAACCCGACAGCGGTACATTGGATATCGGCGAAACGGTTCGCTTTGGTTACTATTCGCAAGAAGGACTTCAGTTTGACGACCAGATGAAAGTAATTGATGTTGTACAACAGATAGCTGAAGTCATCGAATTTGCCGACGGTCGAAGACTGACCGCATCGCAATTTCTGCAGCATTTTCTGTTTACCCCCGAAACGCAGCACAGCTATGTTTATAAACTAAGTGGGGGAGAACGTCGCCGGCTCTACTTGTGTACGGTACTGATGCGCAATCCTAATTTCCTCGTGCTCGACGAACCTACCAACGACCTCGATATCATTACGCTGAACGTCCTCGAAGAGTATCTCCGCAACTTCAAAGGCTGTGTTATCGTCGTATCACACGACCGTTACTTTATGGACAAAGTAGTCGATCATCTGCTGGTATTCAACGGGCAAGGTGATATCCGTGATTTCCCCGGCAACTATAGCGACTATCGTGACTGGAAAGAAGCTCGAGCAAAAAAAGAACGTGAAGCAGCAAAACCGCAGGAGGAAAAGACAGCCCGTGTACGGCTGAACGAAAAACGCAAGATGAGCTTCAAGGAGCGTCGTGAGTTTGAGCAGCTGGAGCAGGAAATAGCCGAATTGGAAAAGGAAAAGTCGCAGATAGAGGAGGGGCTTTGTAGTGGTACATTGTCTGTGGAAGAACTGACCGAAAAGTCTAAACGATTGCCTATCTTAAACGACTTGATAGACGAGAAAACCATGCGGTGGCTGGAACTGAGCGAAATGGCTTGACTGTAGCTTGTAAGCTTATGAGTTTCTATGTTTCTAAGTAGAAGCAGAACGGTAACTTATAAGCCAACAACCTGTGAATTCAACGACTCATTAACCTATAGGTTTACAAATAGACCAGACAAACATGACCAATTATCATAGCCATAGTCTTTATTGTGACGGACGTGCCAATATGGAAGATTTTGTCCGTTTTGCCATTAGCAAGGGATTTTCTTCTTATGGATTTTCTTCGCATGCGCCATTGCCATTTCCTACAGCATGGACAATGGAGTGGGACAGAATGAACGATTATCTGTCCGAGTTTGCCCGTCTTAAGAAGAAATATGCCGGACAGATAGAACTTGCCATTGGACTGGAAATAGATTTCTTGAATGAGAACAGTTGTCCTGCCTCTCCTTGCTTTCAGCAGCTGCCTTTAGACTATCGGATTGGCTCCGTACATATGCTCTATGCACCAAATGGAGAAATTGTAGATATTGATACCTCAGCAGACACCTATCGTCGGTTGATAGACACTCACTTTGAAGGAGACATTGAATATGTAGTGCGGTTGTATTATCAGCAATTACGGCACATGGTCGAAACTGGAGGTTTTGATATTATAGGTCATGCCGACAAGATGCACTATAATGCATCTTGTTACCGTCCGAGCCTTTTGAACGAATCGTGGTATGATACAATGGTACATGAATATTTTGAAGAAATAGTCCGCCGTGGTTACATAATCGAAATCAACACTAAATCTTTTTGTGACCTGGGAGTATTTTATCCAAACAAACGTTATTTCCCTTTCTTGAAAGATTTGAATGCAAAAGTGCAGATAAATAGTGATGCTCATTATCCGGAACGCATTAGTTACGGTTACTCTGAAGCACAATTCGCATTGAGGCATGCAGGTTTCAATTCAGTAATCGCTTGGATTGATGGAAGGTGGAAAGAGATGCCACTGTAATAACATTTTTCTATTTTCTTTGTTGTTTTATTTTCTTTCGTTGTTTAAACCATAACATTCATTATAATTTAATTGAAGAACAATGAAAGAAAAAAGAAATGGTAAATGCCAGCTCCACTACAATCTGCGTGAAGAACTGACCAATCTTGTGCAAACTTGCATGGATGAATATCCAAGGAAACGAAGTACAGCGGTCAACTATCGCTCAACACTAACTAGTTTTTGTCATTTTCTCGATCAGAATGATGAACCATGTCAGTTGAGCCGCCGATTGATTGTAAGATATGAATATTGGTTACGTTCCCGCGGACTATTGCGTAACAGTACCTCCTTTTATATGCGTAATTTACGCTCTATGTGCCATATGTTGAAGGAAAAGGGGATACAATGCGATATAGGCATTTTTTCTGATGTATATACCGGTGTTGATAAGACTCGCAAACGAGCTATGGCAGAACAAACCATCCGAATAATAAAATCGGCAGATCTCTCTTCCGAACCAACTTTGGCCTACTGGCGCGATCTTTTCCTGTTTAGTTTCTATTGTCGCGGAATGTCATTTGTTGATGTGGCTTATTTACGCGAGAACAATGTACGGAACGGATATATTCGTTATCAGCGTCGCAAAACAGGACAAATTATCGAGATACGTATAGAACAGTGTATGCAGGAAATTATCTCACGCTATCCGGGAAAACAAGGATATATTTTCCCAATAATAACATCCGTTAACCTAGATCGCGCATATTACCAATATCGTTCGGGTATTTGTACATTCAATAAGATGTTGAAAATATTGGCTGACCGTCTGGGCATTCCACCTTTTTCTTCTTATATGAGCAGGCATACATGGGCTACTATTGCACGCGACAAACAAATACCTATATCTATTATTAGTGAAAGTATGGGGCATTCTTCCGAAAAGGTCACTCAGATTTATCTTGCTTCCTTTAATCAGCAAACCCTTGATGACGCAAATAAATTTGTAATTGATATCTAAGGTAGTCTATCTCTATCAAAGAGATGCTGCAAAAGTCTGTATATTTTTTTATAAAAACAAATATTCTTCTATAAAATTCTATCAAAGGGATAAAATTCTTTTTTATCGGATACTCTTTAACAGATACTTTTTAGTAGCAAGAATAAGCTTTGTTACCCCTTTCTCTTGTAACTTGTCACATTAAAAAAAATTATAGAAGTATCTAGAAAGAAGAAAATTTATCTCTTTGATAGAAATAGATAACTAATAAATAACAATTAAATAGGGAAAGGGGGAAAAATGAAAAGGATAGCGTATCTCCTGTTGTGTTTAAGTCTTTTCTCCTTGTCTGCTAAGGCAAAGAATCATTCCAATCCGGTGACACCGGGTGACTCTGTAATTGGTGCAGCCATTTCTGATGAGATGAAACAGATGAAAGATTCTGTGATCTTGTTCCGCTTTGTCCCGGGCAAGATGATTTTCTATTCTCCGTACAAAAACAATGATGTAGCTATCGAGCAGGCAAGTGCATTGATCGATCGTCATCGTAACGAAATTTTAGAGGGAAAGGCGTATGTCGTAGTAAAAGGATTCTGCGGATCTTATGCTACTACTCAGCAGAATCTGCAAGCTGCAAAAACCCGTAGTAACCATGTAAAATCTTATTTTATACTCCACAATGGAATGAAAGAAGATTATTATCGTACCCGCAACTATACTCATTCTTATAAAGGAATCAATGATGTAGTGGCATTGATGGGAATAGAATATGCACCCGACTATCAGCCTGAGCCACCTGTAGTACAACCTCAGCCGGAACCAAAACCGGAACCTCAGCCAGAACCTGAACCTGAGCCAAAGCCGGAGCCTGTCCCGGAACCGGAACCTCAGCCTGTAGTAACACCGGTAGAACCTCAACCGGAAGTTACGCCAATCACCCGCGAATATGTTTTCACCCCATGGTCAATCAGTACCAATCTGCTCTACGATGCTGTGCTGATGCCTTCGCTCGAAGTGGAGTATCGCTTCAACGAACAATGGTCGGCAGCCATCGAGGGTAACATGGCATGGTGGCACAACGAAGGTGACCATAAATATTATCAGCTTGCTACAATCATTCCCGAACTCCGCTATTGGTTCAAGCCTCAGGGCGACCGTCGCGGACATTATGTAGGGCTCTTCGGCGGCGGCGGATGGTACGACCTTGAAAACGGCGGACGTGGTTATAAAGGTGAAGGCGGTATGGTGGGTCTTAGCTATGGATACCGTTTCCCTGTAGGACGTTACTTCGCATTCGAAGCAGGTGTTGGCGTAGGATTTATGACCACCGAATATGAAGAATATCTGCCTATCGACGGACATTATGTTTATCAACAGACCAGCCGTACAAACTATTTCGGTCCTCTTAAGCTGAAGTTCTCATGGGTATGGCGTATTGGACAATGGATGGAGAAAGGAGGAAACAAGAAATGAATGCAGAATTAAGAATAAAGAACATACTCCTATTTGCAGCCGGAGTGATAGCGATGGGAACAACCACCTCTTGCCGTAAAGACCTCTGCTACAACCACGACGAGCACGCATTGACGGTGAAAACCAATGTAAAACCCTCTTGGGAGCTGGAATGGGAACGCCCTTATGACATAAACTGGCAGGAAGAATGGGACGATACGCATTGGGGACGTACCTATGACGCATTGCGCCCACAGCCGGCCAGCGGAATCTGTGTAATGGTCTATAAAGATAACGGAGGTATTGCCGAACACCATCTTCCCGCCGAAGGAGGACGTGTACCGATGGACGACGGAACACACGATCTGCTTTTCTATAACGACGACACACAATATATCCTGATAGACAACGCCACTATGGCAGCAACCGCTTCGGCAACGACACGGGGCGTATCACGCGGTGGATTCATGGAACTGCACGAGGGCGAACGTACTGTCAACCAACCGGATATGCTTTTCGGACATTATGTCGAGGGCTACACTACCCAACGTACGTTGGAAAACGTAGACTTACCTGTAGAAATGCATCCGCTGGTATATAAATATCTGATAAGGTATGAATTTGAAAGCGGACTTGAATATGTGGCATTGGCCCGTGGTGCCGTTGCCGGGATGGCAGAAAGTGTCTATCTGATGGACGGACACACAGGAGATGCTTCCGCCACGGTGATGTACGACTGTACGGTGACCGGTTTTGGTGCAGAAGCTGTCATACAATCCTTTGGAGTGCCCAACTATCCGGGTGACCATTATACACGTGCCGACGGATCGCCTGCCACTTATGCAGTCAACCTCGAAGTTCGGCTGAAGAACGGCAAGATAGTGACATACGAGTTTGACATTACCGACCAGATGGAGAAACAGCCCCGTGGGGGAGTGATAGTCATCTCGGGCATCGTAGTCGACAAAGAAGACGGCGAAGAGGGAAGTTCCGGATTCGATCCCAGCATCGACGGATGGGGAGAATATCAGGACATTCCCGTACCTATCAGCTGACCTATAACGTGGGTAATATATAAATTATCAATCTATTAATTAATCAATTTATTTATTATGAAGAAAAGTTTATTTGCAATGGGTATGCTTGCAATGGCAGTTGCAAGCTGTACCAACGAAGAGGTGGTAGATATACCGTCTTCTAAGGGGATTAGCTTTAATAATCCGTATGTGGGAACTAGTGTGAGAGCAGCTACTGCTACAGAAACGACTGTAGAAAAACTAAAGGAAGCTGATGCAGGATTCTATGTGTATGGCGGTTATCAAACTCTTACAGATGTATTCGAGAATACACATGTGACTTTCTCCGGAGGTACATGGGGATATGAACCTATGAGCTATTGGAAAGATGATGAAGTCTATAAGTTTGTTGCATATGCACCGGCTATGGGAGTCACTCCGACATTCTCATGGGGAACTTCTACAGATGCAAACGATGCGGTTCTGACATTTACAAATGTGACTGTAGACGGAACTGCTGCCAACCAGAAAGATTTCGTGATTGGTAAAAGCGAAGTTAAGAAACCTACAGCTGAAAAACCTATCACTGATGGAGTTTCTATCCAAATGAAACATGCGCTTTCCATGATCAAAGTGACATTGACAAATGGCTTCCGTGATGGAGTGAAGTTAACTATATCCGAATTTGCAATTAATGGCATCAAGACTACTGGTACATTTACTCAGAATGCTACAGTTGTGGATAAAGCCGGAGCATGGTCTTCTCTTGGAGCTGCAGAGGTTACAAGTACATTTACAGATAATGGATTTACGCTGTCAACTAACGGACAGACTTATGCCAATGAGTTCATCGTGATTCCTCAAGGAGTGGTAGCTGATGCTATTACAGTTACATTCAAAGGTACTTTGGTTGACGAAAAGGATGCCCCTATTGCAGTTCCCGGTGGTGAAGGTGACAACAAGAACATGAAATCATTCACTATAAAGATTCCTAAACTTGATTCAGGTTGGGTAATCAATAGCCGCTACAACTATACAACTACCATCAATGGTAATACCTTCGGCATGAAAGAAATTACATTCGCCGACCCGACCATCGATCCTTGGGGCGACTACTCAAACACTCCAGTTACTATTAAATAATCATACATTCCCCAAATAGATACATTCTATTTACTTTTAGCCCACAGGGGGTTGAATGTTCCCCCTATGGGCACAAACGGGGCAGCGACAGCAACCTGCCCACCAACGAATAAACAGAATTTCAAACCCTTAAAGAAACAGGAGGAAACACTATGGCAAAGATAGACTTGACAATGGATTTGAACCTGAAGGCATATCCCAACGACCTGACACCTGATGTGGATTCGGACTACGTAGTGAAAGTGGACACTCAGACCACAGCCCTCAACATCGACGACCTTGCCGACATGGCTGCCGCACGGCTGGGGTGCGAGGAGACCACGGCACGTGGCGTGGCTCAGGTGCTGATGGAGGAGATGGCACGCGCCGTGGCAAGCGGATTCTGTGTATCGACGCCGTTGTTCTACGTGCAGCCGATGGCATCGGGCGTGGTGATGGAGGAGGAGCTCTCCAAGCCGGTCGACCGCGAACGGGTGAAAGTTTATGGCAGTTTCCGCCAAGGACCTCTGCTCGCCGACGCGATGGCAAAGGCACACCTCAAGCTCTTCCTGCAGCCGGCAAGCACCGGTCCATACATTGCCGGGATGGTGAGCGCCATGCAGCCTACGGCAGCACGGGCAGCCGCAGTCCCCATGCAGGCGGGCGAAATGGTGGTCATCACGGGCGACAAGCTCAAAATCATGGGCGACGACCCATCGGTAGGCATCACGCTGACTTCGGTCGGTGAGCCGTCGAAGTCGTACCTGATTCCTGCCGCCAAGATTTCTCCTAACACACCGAAGAAACTGCAGTTTGTCCTTCCTGCCGACATCACCGAGGGCGAATGGCTGGTGAAGGTGACTACGCAATACTCTACCAACAAGTACCTGACGAAAGAACCCCGTTCGTTCGAGTTGTCCCATCCGGTTTATATCGGTGTTCCGCCCGAAACAGGTGGCGGAGACGGAGGGGATGATACAGGCGAATCGCCTGATCCGATTGTATAGCGTCCCGTCTCTCCTTTGGGCAGGAGAAGCGAGCTGCATTTCGGTGACACCGAACCGCCCGTTACCCCTATCGAGGGAACGCCCGTTTCGACGGTCGGGGAATAGCCGTTACCCATAGTGGGGTAACGACCGTTTCGATGGCATCGAAATAAAAATAATAACAATACCTGCTACGGGGACAAGAGACCTGTCAGCCTCTGTGGAACTCTGTGCCCCCTCTGTGGTGAAACTTACAATAAAATTGAGATATATGAAATCTTTTACAGTTAAACAATTCCTTCCGTTTGCCGCCGCACTGCTGCTGGCGGCATGCACCTCTACCGACGAGGTGGACGGAACAGGAGGGGGAGGAGATGGCGTGATAGGATTCCGGCAGCCTGCCGTGTCGCGGGCGGCTGTGGACGATGCTTCACAGGTGGATGCCTTCAGCGTATGGGGATACCGAATTCCGTCCGGAGGCGGAGAGGCTTCTGTATTGTTCGACGGAGCCAAGGTTTACCGTTCCGGCAACGGGTGGACTTACGACGATGCGCCCAAATACTGGGCAGCCGGATACGTTCACCGTTTTGTGGGGCTTTATCCCGACAGACAGCAGGCAAACACGAAAGTAGCTTCCGACGGCACGCTGACATTGACCGGCTTCACCGCCACGGGCGACATAGACCTGATGACAGCAGCAGTTACTTACGAATATACCGACGCGTCGGAGACGCCGCATGCCGTACAGATGCCCTTCGGGCACGAACTGTCGCGTGTGCAGCTTGTGGTCAAGACCGATCAGGGTGTCACAGCCACCATTACCCGTGCCGTCCTCTATGGCATGAGCAATACGGGGACACTGACACGTCCCTTGTCGGAGAACGCATCATCGTCGTGGAACTTGGGTACAGCCACCACTTCGGGCGATACCCCGTTCAAGTACGAAACGTCCGTCACACTTGACCCCGCCTCGACGGCTACTCTGTGGGACGGCCTACTGCTTATCCCCCAATCCACCTCGGGGCTGAAGCTGGACATCACGTTGCAACGTGGCAGCGAACAGCTGTCTACCGAAACCGTGACACTGAACAATCCTGCACGGTGGGCGGCAGCTCAGTCTTACCGCTATGTGCTGACCATCGAGGCTGACGCCATCACCTTTGGCGGTTTCACCGTGCCCGACTGGGGAGAGACCAATACGGGAGGAAACATCAACATAGGAAAATAACAACAGATACACCGATATATGATGAACAGACAGATACAGAAAAGCATTCCTGCCCTGTGTTTGGCCGTCCTGCTGGGCGCGGCTTCGTGCTCGCAGGAAGAAGAGCCCTCCGGCGGAGGAACCGCATTCGACGGGGGCATCGTATTCACTTCGCCCTACACGCTGACCCGTTCCGAAGCCATGCGATACGGTTCATTCCGCAAGGGAGACCAAGTGGGGGTATTGGGATACAGCGAAGCCTTTAACGGTGATTTGAATGTCAGTAGCTCCGACTGGAATACAAAGAAACAATTCTGCAAGCCCGAACTTTTCTATAACCAGCCTCTGAGATACATTGCCGACGGGCTGTGGACATACAAGTGGACAGGTACAGGCAATGTGGGCGGACTGCATCCGTGGTATGCGGACGACAGCTATACCTATGCTTTCTTTGCCTACTATCCTTATGTGGAGGTAAGCGGAGGCACTATTGACGGAGGCATGGGCACTATCACCCTAAGCGGGGATGACCAGACGGGCGACCCTACCATTACCTATACCATGCCACATAGCGGCAGTACCACTTCTGCCACTTTGGACTGGCAACGTGTGCCCGACCTGATGCTTGCCTACAACGTTGCGCATACCAAAGCGAAAGGAGCTGTGAATCTTGCCTTCCGCCACCTGTTCTGCGCCTTCGAGTTTAAGGTAAACAACTATAATACAAAACCTGTCACTGTGAGCGACCTCTACGTCAGCGGCAGTAATTTCTACAAGTCTGTCACTGTCACCGGTCAGGAAAGCGGTTATCAGATAGGCGACGACCGCTATTCGGGACAATTCGATATCGCTTCTTCCTATGCGGGCGGCACTTTCCAATGTCCGGCAGGAGAGGAAATCAAAGATGACGACGAAAATATTATCGAAGTCCGTCCCGCTACCGTCACCCTGACTACCGACGGAACGGATAGCGGAGACCCGATAGACCTGCTGTTCATCCCCAACGAACATGGCAAGCTGACGGAGGATGATAACAAAAGTCTTAACCTCCATGTAACCATCGACGGCTATCAGCGCGACGCTACCATGAAACTGGCAGGTGCTTCTTTCGAGCCGGGCGTGCGGAGCGTATTTACCATCAACATTGTAGGCAACGACATCTACCTGCAGATGGAGAGCGACGGACGTTGGGACGAGGGAGGCGACAGCGACATCTCTTTTGAATAAGCATTTAATTAAGAAACCGATATGAAACCAATGTATAAACAATGGAAAGCTGCTGCCCTCTGCCTGTGCGCGGGGCTGGTGGCAGCATGCACCAACGAGCTGTCTGAGCCGGACGGGCTGGACGGGCTGCGCCCGGGAGACGTGGCACTGCAATGGCTGCCCGCCAACATGGCGGTGAAGAACGTCAGTACCCGCGCGACCGACCCGAAGACTGCCGCCGAACAGCAAATCAACAATATCCATGTGTTCGTCTTCGATGCCACAGGGAAGTATCTGGAGGCACAGAGGCAGGATGCCTTTCAGGGATACCGCTTCCAAGAGGGAAACGCCACGATGGTGTTCCGTCGCGACATGTTCGATCAGGCACAGGGCGCTTCGGACGCTACCGTAGTGGTACTGGCAAATATGCCCAAGGATATTTTCCACGATACAAACAGTGACGGACACCCCGACGAGATAGCCGACCTGACGTCGTTCAACAGCTTTATTTATAGCCTGCCTTCGTTCACCACATCTTTGCCGGAAGGCGGACTGCCAATGATGGTGAGCAAGGATGGTATCGACTTTACACCCGACGGAGACGGACAGACTAGTGTGCGGGTAGAGACCTTACAACTCAAGTCGCTGATGGCACGCATCGACCTCAACTTCAAACTGGAGCCGGCACAGGCTTCGGGAAGCAGCGACTATCCTTCACTGCGGTTCGACCGCGTGGGAGTAGGCAATTTCCCTGCCGGAGGAACAGTCATCCCACAATTAAATGGCACCACTACGGAGACAGATGACACGAATATCGAGTTGAAGAAGGAGGACAATGTATCTGCCCCCGACTTTACAGGTCGTCTGATTCGCGAGGGCGAACCGCAGTCGCTTACCCTCTACATGTTCGAGCATGCCCGTGCGGCAAAGGCACTGGGCGAAGTCTTCCCTAACGGAAAATATCCGGATAATATCACCGAAGCCGAGAAACAGCGCTATAAAAACTGGCTTGCCGCCGACGACGCGGCTTATATAGAGCTGGAAGGCGTTTATACCAATCACAACGATTATAAGTATAAAGTGACTTATCGGCTCTATCCCGGTGCCGACGCGACGGACGACTTTACCATCAAGAGCAACTGCCAGTATAAGAACAACATCACCGTCAGCGGTATCACTGTGAACGGTGAAGGTAACGAGGCGTTGCTCGATACCCGGGTGAATATTGATACTCAGGCCAATCCTTATTTTATTCAGATGTTGCGCGAGCGTGAGCACGATGCCCACTTCAACGTTACTCCTATGGATGTGTATATCTACGCAGGCGGTAGCGTAACAGTGAAAATTGAAGATGCGGACGACAAAACGTGGATACGGATGGAGCCATTGAAAAGAGCTGCTACCGAAGCTGGTGACGGGAAACGGGATTATTTTACCGAAAATTTGTTGACGGAGTTGGCTAGTCAGAACAACAGTACTTCCTATACTGTCAAAGCCCCTTCTGCTGACGCAACGTATGAAGAACGAATCTATTTCTACATCGACGAGAATGTGCCCACCAGCAATAACGGGCAGGAAGTGCCCGACCGTGAGGCTAAGCTGCGTATTACCTATACTTCTGCTGACGGATCTAAGACTCATACCCGCGAGATTCCCATCGTGCAGGCTGGCATGCTTCCGGTAACTTATAAACAGATTCAGGGGGAAACTACGGGAGATTATACCTTCTATATAGAGAAATATGAAGAGTATCTGGAACACTATGATGGAAAAGACTTATATAACCATACTTATGATGGACTTGCATGGGGATTTACAGGAATCATGACCGGTTTAAACAAAACAAATGGTAACGAGTATATGCGCTGGGGATGGCGTAACACAATGACCATCATGCAAAAGTTCCGTAATGCTCCAGAGTATTCTGACGAAAAAAAAGACATTACCTTGAATGATAGGCCTCGCGGTGCTACCGAATATTGTTATAACAAGAACAAACGGAATGAAGATGGGCAAGTAGTAACCTGCCATTGGTATCATCCTACTATTCGTGAGCTGGAGAATGCGATGGATAAATATTATGCTACCGATAGTGTATTTCAAGAGAACTGGTACTGGTCATCTAATCCGGGTCCATGGGGAGAATATGGTGGCGACGATTCTCCTGATAATATTACATGGACAGGTGAACATTCGGAGTATGCCCGTGCTACCAAGTCAATGTATAAAGGGAATGGAACGTTTAGTCATGCCACCAGTGAAGCGGACAAACCTTATGCTAAAACGGAGAGCGGGGAGTGGGATACACCATATACAGGAAAAATGGGAGTAACCCAAGAACATGAAGGCGGCTACGCACGCCGTACGCAAGTGTTCCGTATCCGTGCGGCATATATTTATCAGAAGCCGAGTGACCGGAATGCACCCAGTTTGGATAATACAAACTATTTAAAATAGGCTTATTTTATATTTAATGCAGATACCCCCGTTATAGCACAATAAAGGCTATGGCGGGGGTAAGTTGTGTCTATACTCATAGTCATTCCATCCGCTTGCAACAATTGGACTGGAAGAAGTCGTTCAGTGCATTGGCATGGTTTCCTTGTATAAGGATATGGTGGTTTCCTAATGGATTTTTCAGGAAATAATCCACCGGTGTATCCATTCGGACACGTACCTGCGTGCGGCACATATTGATATAATTTGTGTTTTCGGTCAGAGTCCCTGTAGACAGGTAATATTCATCGAGACATTCTCCACCGCATTTTACAATAGTAACATCTCCTGTAGGCAATAATCCTTGAATAGCAATTCCCTTCTCCGATTCGTAATGGCTTCGGAGAATGTATCTGTCTGTTTGCTTAAGCCCAATGGTACAATGTGACAATACAATCTCATTTGTACGGGCAGTAACCATGGAAGGATTGCCCATAAAACCATCTTTTCCGGTAATAGCTTTTGCGGCAAGGAGAGTAAAGACTGATTGTAGGTCTCCCTCACATCCGGCAACAATTCCTTCGTCATTCAGTAGTGACAGAGCCAGATAACCGGTTGTGTCAATCTGTTCCAATACCTTAAAGCAACTTAAGGTCAGCGCATCCAATTTTTCCTCTTTACACACTTGACGTAGAGCCCGATACAGCCTCATGGCCTTTATGATGTCTTCGGGAGTACCTTCACGACAGGCCAGTGCCTGAGAGGCAACCGCTGCACAGGAAGCCCCAACCTCTTCATCGGTTATTTTCCTGAAATGGTCGTACACGTTGTCTAATGGGATATCTACGTATTCAATTCCCCAGCGCCGTTTGCTCAGCAAATAATCTACATTGCTCGCTATCAGCCAAGGAGATGGCGTCCCTATTACTCCTATTCTTTTTCCGTTCAACGCACGCTGGGCACGGAAATTATTGTAAAGTGCATGTATTCTGAGTATTATGGCCGGAAGTTCTCCATGCAGTATTTCACTTTTAATGCCATGTGTACGCAGCCATGCTGAAATTTCTAGTGCAGATGCAAGTGAATTCTGCATACCGTCAGCTAAAAGAATAGCCGGGCGCGGAAGCTGTTCAAAATGCTGGATAACCATTCGTTCTACTCCTCCTGTAGCAATGAACAGTATCTTAAAATCATCATCACTGAGTTTATTTATATCTTGCCCGTCTACAAATTTTATTGTATAGTATTTTTCAATTTCACTCAAGATAGCTTCGTGGGTATTGCGTGGTGAACTTTGTTTTTGCAGTGGTGCTGCAAATGTGATAAGATGTATGGTCATTGTGATATATTTAAGATTTTGATATGACAAATGTATACCTTTCTTTTTATATATATACAAGAATTTTACTATTGCTAAGCTTTTTAAAGCTTTTATGTCTCTGTATTCAAATAATTGAGTACATTTGCAGTTCCTAATCGGAAATGTAAATAGTAATTAGTATTTTGTAGTTAAAATTATGCCAACTATATCTATTCGCGGTAATGAGATGCCTGCATCTCCTATCAGAAAACTAGCTCCTTTGGCAGACGCAGCCAAACAACGTGGAGTCCATGTGTTTCACCTGAATATCGGGCAGCCAGACCTGCCTACTCCTCAGGTCGCGATTGACGCAATACGTAATATCGATCGTAAAGTGTTGGAATATAGTCCTAGTGCAGGGTATCGAAGCTATCGTGAAAAACTGGTGGGATACTATGCTAAATTCAATATTAACCTGACCGCAGACGATATTATCATCACTTCCGGTGGATCGGAAGCTGTGCTTTTTTCTTTTTTATCATGTCTGAATCCTGGAGACGAAATTATAGTTCCTGAACCGGCGTATGCAAATTATATGGCTTTTGCAATATCTGCAGGAGCAAAAATCCGTACTATTGCAACTACTATTGAAGAAGGTTTCTCACTTCCTAAAGTCGAAAAATTTGAAGAACTTATCAATGAACGTACTAAGGCGATATTAATTTGTAATCCTAATAACCCCACAGGATATTTGTATACACGCCGGGAAATGAACCAAATCCGTGATTTGGTGAAGAAGTATGACTTGTTTTTATTTTCAGACGAAGTATATAGAGAATTTATTTACACGGGGTCTCCATATATATCTGCTTGCCATTTGGAAGGAATTGAAAATAACGTTGTGTTGATTGATTCTGTATCAAAACGTTATTCAGAATGTGGCATTCGCATTGGTGCATTAATTACTAAAAATAAAGAAGTGCGTGCAGCAGTAATGAAATTTTGTCAGGCTCGTCTCAGCCCTCCTTTGATTGGACAAATCGCTGCAGAAGCATCATTGGATGCACCAGAAGAATATCTACGCGAAACGTATGATGAATATGTAGAACGACGCAAATGCTTGATTGATGGATTAAATAGAATACCGGGAGTGTATTCTCCTATTCCAATGGGAGCGTTTTATACAGTAGCAAAACTTCCTGTAGATGATTCTGAAAAATTCTGTGCATGGTGTTTGTCGGACTTCGAGTATGAAGGACAAACTGTTTTCATGGCACCAGCTTCTGGTTTTTATACGACTCCAGGCGTAGGGATTAATGAAGTACGTATTGCATATGTATTGAAAAAAGAAGATTTAACTCGTGCACTTTTTATCTTGCAGAAAGCTCTGGAAGCCTATCCGGGAAGAACCAATGTATAAAAAATAAGCACTACATAGCTTTAGAACATCTAATTCATATTACATGTCGTTTCCCCTTTTCATTGCTCGACATATCTATCGCGACAGTGATGGCAAAAAGCAGGTTTCCCGCCCGGCTGTTCTTATAGCAATGGCTGGTATTGCCATTGGGCTGGCAGTCATGATTATCTCTGTAGCTGTAGTGATTGGCTTCAAAAATGAGGTAAGAAATAAAGTAATAGGATTTGGTTCTCATATCCAGATCACTAATCTTGATGCCATAAATTCCTACGAAACTTATCCTATAGCTATAGGAGATAGTATGATGAAAGTACTAAAAAATTATCCAGAAATAAGTCATGTACAACGTTATTCAACTAAACCTGGAATGATAAAAACTGATGAAGCCTTTCAGGGAATGGTGTTGAAAGGAGTGGGAGAAGAGTTTGATATGCGATTTATGAAAGAGCACTTGTTAGAAGGAGAAATACCTGTATTTAATGATTCAGTTTCTACCAATAAAGTTCTAATATCTAAATCAATAGCATCAAAATTGAATTTGAAATTAGGTGATAAAATCTATACTTATTATATTCAAAACGATGTTCGTGCCCGAAGACTAACCATTGTAGGAATTTATCAAACTAATTTCTCTGAATATGACAACCTCTTTTTATTGACAGACATTTATACAGTCAATCGTTTAAATGGATTTCAAAATGAACAAGTAAGTGGCGTAGAGTTACAAGTATACAATTATAATCATTTAGAAGATATTACTTATAAAATCGCAACAGATATAGATGGACATGAAGATGCATTGGGAGGTGTCTATTATGTACGTAATATAGAAGAACTTAATCCACAAATCTTTGCCTGGCTAGATTTATTAGATATGAATGTATGGGTAATTTTGATATTAATGATAGGAGTTGCTGGCTTTACCATGATATCAGGATTACTGATTATCATTATTGAACGAACTAATATGATAGGGATTCTGAAAGCATTGGGTGCGAATAATTTAACTATTCGTAAAACTTTCCTATGGTTCTCTGTATTCTTAATAGGCAAAGGAATGTTATGGGGAAATATAATCGGTGTAGGATTCTGTCTACTTCAAAGTCAATTTGGTTGCTTTAAACTTGATCCCGAAACGTATTATATAGATACTGTTCCTATTTCTTTTAATGTATTATTTTACTTCTTAATAAATATCGGTACTTTATTAGCATCTATTTTGATGTTAGTTGGTCCATCTTATATGATTACCAAAATAAATCCAGCAAATTCAATGCGTTATGAATAAATAGATCAATATTAATCCTGATCTAAATTTTTCATCATACCTTTATATTTTTGAGGGAGAGCGCTTTCTACAGCTGTATATGATTCTTCCATTGTTGCTTTTATATTTTCCATACCTTTCCCTTTAGGGAAGATTGGCTCATGAATAGTTAGAATCATTCGATGCCGGTGTATCCATTTGCCAGTACGCGGAAGAATCTCAAAAGAACCATCTATAGTAACAGGTACTACTGGCAACTGTAAATCATCTGCTAATTGAAATGCTCCTTTTTTAAAATACCCCATATGTCCTGTAAATGTACGGGCCCCTTCCGGAAAAACGACTAATGAAACACCATCTTTTAAAGAACCTTTTGCCTGACGGATGGTTTCCAGCACTTTTTTAGGGCCTGAACGATCTACAAAAATATGTCCAGCACTTTCACAAGCCTTGCCAACAAACGGAATCTTTCGTAAACTTTTCTTCATCATCCATTTGAAATTTCTTCCGATATATCCATAGATTAAAAATATATCAAATGACCCCTGATGGTTAGGGACAAATATATAAGAAGTTTTTTTATGCAATTTTTCACGTCCATGGATCTCAACAGGAATCAACAATAATATGCAAATAAGTTGAGACCAGATTTTACCTGGATAATATCCCCAAAAATGTGCTCCGCCTAGCAAAGAACCAATGATTGTGATTATAGCTGTAAGTATGGTCAATATTAATAATATAGGTAAAGCTATACAAACTTGATAGATATTGTATATAATTTTCATAAGAATAGGATTTTATTGGATACAAAGATATATGATTATTGGTAAAAACTAGAATATGTTGTTATACAATCTTTGAATTCATCTCATTTTATTACTTACAATAAAAAAGATTTGTACGTTAACTGTCATGTAGAATATATTGTTATATATCATCATTATTGTAGATAAAAAAGTACAGAATGCTACGTGAAAAAGATACATTTATTGTCGCAACGTGAGCACTGTAATTTCTGGCCAAGCACCAAAGCGGAAAGGAAGTCCTACGTAGCCAATACCTATATTTACATATAACGCACGTTCTCCCTCATAGTACATACCTTTCCATTCTGGATAGATGAGAGAGGAAGGAGAACTTTTTCCTATAATAAATTGCATTGCATGGGTATGTCCTGATAACATTATATCAATGTCGGATGTTGGTAATACCTCCCTACGCCAGTGAGTCGGATTATGGCTCAACAATATGCTAAACATTCCTTGTGTACCCTCCGTAGCTTTAGGCAGATCTGCATACTGTGAAAAGGGCGGTTCTCCGTCATTTTCAACTCCTATAAGTGCTATGCTATCATTATCGTGTCTAATGATAACATGCTCATTATTTAGTAGCTTCCATCCCATGTCTTTCTCTTTTTGCTTAAGACTGCTTAGATTATCAGCCTGCTCTTGGGGAGTCTTCCAATGAAAATACGGACCGTAATCATGATTACCCAATACTGAATAGACTCCGTCTTTTGCTTCTAACTTACTTAAGATATCCTGAAAGTCATTTAGCTCGTCTGCACGATGATTGACCAGGTCGCCAGTAAAGACAATCAGATCAGGCTGTTGTGCGTTTACCCTGTCGACTAATTGGCGGATGGCTTCCTCATTACCTTGCCAACTCCCGATATGTATATCGGACAATTGGACAATCCGATAGCCGTTGAATGATGCTGGTAACTTGGTTGAAGTGTAGCTTACTCTCTTGACATCCCACCGCGTACGACCAACGAAAGCACCATAGAACACCAGAAAAGCGCTAAAGAGTCCCACAACAAGTCCTAACCCTGTAAATGGAGTACGTGCAACATGAAAACACTTATGCAGCAAGTCTCCAAGCAAGCCAAAGAATGTCAACACCAGCTTAGGTGCAATGAAAAGGAAAAAGAAGATAGAGAACCAGCCAATGGCTTGGGCATGACGGGCTGTTGTTTCCTGATTGCCAAAACAGACAAGGTGAATCAGGCCGATGGTAAGTAAGAATGTCGGTATCCAATAAAGTATACGCATGCTGCGTCGGGTAACTCTTCTGACGATGTATCGGGCATAAAGATACAAATCGGGAAGGATAAGGAACAGCAATAGAAATACGAACAGCTTTTGCAACATAGCAGATAATTCTAAAGTAATCTTATATAACTGACTTTATAGAAACCATAAGGGATCATTGAAGGTTGGCGGCGAGAAACTTCTTCATTTCATCAGCCTTCTTGCCTCTCCTGTGGGCATAATCTTCCAACTGGTCATACCCAATCTTGCCTACTGAGAAATAGTGGGCTGCAGGATGTGCAAACATCAGCCCTGAAACGCTGGCATGAGGAATCATCATGCCATTTTCCGTGAGGCTGATGCCTATCTGTTTCATGTCCAACAAGTCGTCGAGAAGGAAGTTGACTGACTGGTCGGGCAGGGAAGGGTAGCCCACTGCCGGCCGAATGCCTTGGAACTTTTCTACCAGCAGTTCGGGTATGGTCAGGTTTTCGTCAGGGACGTATCCCCATGCTTCCTTACGCACATACTCGTGCATTTTCTCTGTTGCAGCCTCGGCCAGTCGGTCGGAAAGCGTCTGGACAAGCAAGTGTTTATAGGGATCTTGCTCATACAACTGCTCCATCTCCGCATCTATGCAGGATGCAAAGGCACCTATACAGTCGGGGATGCCGGCAGAGAGCGGACGGATGAAGTCACTCAAACAGAGGTAAGGGGCATTGTCATCCTTGGCTACTTGCTGACGGAGCATGGGAAAGGTAAGCACTGTACCGTCGTCACGGGTAATCAGCAGGTCGTCGCCTGAGGAATTGACCTTGAACAGCTTGAAGAGGGTTTTCACCTGATAGTCGGCGTCGAGCATGTCGAGCATACGGTTGGCTTCCTTGAAGAGTTGCATGGCTTCTGCCGCCTTGTTGCGCTCTTCTTCGGGAAAGGTGGTAAGCCACGATGCACGGCATACGTCACAACCGTGTATGTTGGCTATGGCGGCAAAGCGCGGTTCAAAACCCCATGCATGGAAGAAGTAGATCCAGTTGATGTAGGGGGCTACGGTATGGATGTGATAGGTTATAATCATCTGCGTTCTCTTTACGGTCGGGTGGCGGTTATGGTCTGAATGTCAGTGCTTCACCCCAGCATGTTTCATCTACAACTCCCTGCTGGTAGGCCAAATGGCCGTTGACAAAGGTATATTCTACCTGCCAGTTGTACTGCATGCCTTCCACAGGGCTCCACTTACACTTGCTGTAGATGCCGTATGAGGTGACTGTCCACGGATGGTTGGGGCGTACCAGTACCAGATCGGCCTTGTATCCTTCGCGGATGTAGCCGCGCCCGTCGATGCGGTAGATGTCGGCAGGTGCATGACACATCTTCCGGACTACGTCCTGCAGGGTGAATATCCCTTCATCAACCAGTTGCAGCATTGATACGAGCGAGTACTGTATCATGGGCATTCCGGAGGCGGCCTTCAGCGCTCCGCCTTGCTTGTCGGACAGGAGGTGGGGTGCATGGTCGGTGGCAATAGCGTCGATGATGCCTGTCTTGACTGCTTCACGCAGCATCGTGCGGTCGTGTTCCGTCTTGACGGCAGGGTTGCACTTGATGCGTGCCCCTCGTGTCTTGTAGTCGGCATCGGTAAAGAGTAGATGGGATACACATGCCTCGGCAGTGATGTTCTTGCCGGCAGTGGCGCCGCTCTGAAACAGCTCCAGCTCGCGTCCGGTGGAGAGGTGCATCACGTGCAGTCGTGCTCCTGTCTCGCGGGCAAGACTGACAGCAAGCTGTGTGGAGTGGTAGCATGCCTCTTCGGAGCGTATCATCGGGTGGCATTCCAGCGGCACGTCGTCGCCATACATGTCTTTGTATTTGCGGGTGTTTTCCTGAATGATGGAGGTTTCCTCGCAATGGGTAGCTATCAGCAGTGGCGACTCACCGAAGATGCGTCGCAGACTCTCCATGCGGTCTACCAGCATGTTGCCCGTACTGGAGCCCATGAATACCTTGATGCCACATACACGTGTCGGGTCAAGCTTGGGGAACTGTGTGTAGTTGGTGTTGGTGGCACCGAAGTAGCATGAGTAATTGACGATGGACTTCTGTGCCATCAGCTTCATCTTGTCGTCCCATGCTTCGAGGGTGGTAGTCTGTGGAAGCGTGTTCGGCATGTCCATGATGGAGGTGACACCGCCGGCTGCAGCAGCATGACTTTCGGTGGTGATGTCGGCTTTCTGTGTCAGCCCCGGATCGCGGAAGTGCACATGTTCGTCGATGACTCCGGGAATCAGGTAGCTTCCCGTGGCGTCTATACAGAGGTCATGCTCGGGCAGAGGCTGGTTGGAGTCGGTAATGATGCGGTCTATCAGTCCGTCCTTGATGAGCAGACTGCCGGTGTATACGACGTCTTCGTTTACAATGGTTGCGTTTTGTATCAGTATCTGTTTCATTTCTTTTGCGGATATTTGTGGAACCAGCTGTCTACCTTCAGCCGTATGACGCCGAAGATGGCTTCGCCGAAGATACTGCTGTTCATTTTTGAGGTGCCCAGTTCGCGGTTGATAAAGATAACGGGAACTTCCTTGACTGTAAAACCACACTTGGTTGCGGTGAACTTCATTTCTATCTGGAAGGCATAGCCTTTGAAGCGGATAGCATCGAGGTTGATGGTCTGGAGTACCTCGCGACGGTAACAGACGAAGCCCGCAGTGGTGTCGTGTATGGGAATGCCGGTGATGAAGCGTACGTACTTGCTGGCAAAATAGGACATGAGTACCCTGCCCATCGGCCAGTTGACCACGTTTACGCCGCTCACATAACGCGACCCGATGGCAAGGTCGGCTCCCTCCTGTGCACATGCCTTGTAGAGGCGGGGCAGGTCTGCCGGGTCATGACTGAAGTCTGCATCCATCTCATATATATAAAGGTACGCGCGCGAGAGTGCCCATTTGAACCCTGCGATGTAGGCTGTTCCAAGCCCAAGTTTACCCTTGCGCTCGATTATGTACAGGCGTTCGGGGAATTCCGTCTGCAACTGCCTGACAATGTCTGCCGTGCCGTCCGGCGATCCGTCATCTACAATAAGGATGTGGAATAGCTTTTCAAGCCCAAACACCGCACGGATGATCTTCTCTATGTTCTCCCTTTCGTTGTATGTAGGGATAATAACAATGCTGTCTGCTGTCTGCATAATGGAGATATTTTAGTGGCAAAAATAGCGTTTTTTTGTATACTTCACAGGATAAATTGCAGAATTTATCATTGCCTTCGTGTGCTAAAAGAGGAAGCGGAATGTGCTTCCCGCTTCCTCTTCTGTAGGATTCTGTCCGGTTCTCAGACGATTGGGTCGGGAGATTCTCCGTCATCACCGCCTGTTCCGTCGTTACCCGGATCGTTTGACAAGTTGTCGTCAGTGCCCTTCCATTCCTGCCAGTCGATCTCGACATCCGACAGTGAACGAGTCACCTTCTTATTGCCATTCGACCTTGTTGTCTCAGGGATAAACCGTATGCGTACGCCTGTAATCTGATTGGCGCTTACCTCTTCGGGCGTGGCTACACCTTGCTTCTGCGATACGGCCGTATAGTAGAACGTTCCAAGCCCGTCTATCTTTACGGTGTGTCCCAGAGCCATGTAGTCTGCCATTACGCTCGCAAGGTCGGCCAGTACGGCATTGGCGTCGCTCTTACTTACCGTCGACATCTGCACAAGTCGTGCTACAATCTTTTTGGTAGTAATGGGTTTCCCCACGGTGACAGACTGCGGATACCATAGCCCATTCACCTTTTGCTGACGCTTTTTATAATAAGCCATAGCGATGGGTATTGTGTTCTTCGATGGCTTTTACGGCAAGCAAAGTTAAGAGTACAAGTGAACGAAGTTGACAGTACAAGTTAACTGAGTTAAGAGTACAAGTCAACTATAGTTAACTGTACAAGTCAACAGGGTTAACAGTACAAGTTAACTTTGTACGGTTGTACCTCTTGATTCGTTTGCTTTAGATTTGTCAAAGAACGGTTAGTAAATCTGTGGGGCACCTCACTCCGCCCCAACATTGGAGTGTTAATCACGCGCGCAGGTTAACATCTGCAAAGATAGCATATTCTGTGACATATGCAACAGTTTGCAGTGATTATTTTCATGATTTTTTCTGCTGCCTCCCACGAGGCTGGCTGCCGGAGGAAAAGAAAGCCGCAGCGGAAGCCAGTTCCGTTGCGGCCGGTGATAAATAAAGAAAGATTTGGGATGTCAGAGCTTGATGGTATAGGGCAAGCTCCGTTCGCGGCCGATGATGAAGTTGGTAACTTCAAAATTCATGTCGCCTCCCTTTACGCCGTCAGCCAGTTGGATGGTGATGGTGTATTTGTAATGTGGCAACAGGGTCTTGTTGCGGAAGTAACCCAGTCGCTTGTCATGTGCTGTCTTTTTCAGGACAAGGGTAAGATCGGTCTTGTTTGTTACCGACAGGCGGATTTCCTTATCCGTACGCTTGGTCTCCTTCACCTCGATACATGCCTCGAAGAAGTCGCGCAGCAAATCCTCACGACCGATGATTTTGTCCTGATAGTATACCGCAGTGCGGTGGTTCTCCAGTGCCTCGCGCACGCCTTCGGCGGTACGTTCTTTGGCAAAGAGTAGTGTCATCGTACGGTGTTCCCCCCGGCTGAAATCGTAATTGACCTGTATGGGCTGATGGATGTCCGACGTACCCATCATCGTCAGGTTCTTCTCCAGTGCCCATTCCAATGCCTCCGGAAAGAAGCTGCCTCCGTTAGCCACCTCAATTCCGTGCATACATCCCTGCTTATAGAGCTGGGTATGTTCGGGGAACCATAGCGTAGTGTCGGGCTGTTGGCGTTCCCATCCCGGGTGGTTCCAGAAGAAGAAAGCATTCTGCTTCTTTGCTTCGTCGAATGCCGAACGCCACTCTTTCTGCTCCAACGGGTTGCAGTCGCTCAGGAACAGAGCATTAAAGTGTCCGGGAGGCATGTCCCGTGTAATCTCACTACCCTTGATGAGAATGATGCCCTTCGCCTTAGCCTGCTTCGTTATCAGCTCATGCGAACGGTTATGGTCGGCAATGATATCCTTCTTGTGTGGGCGATATTCGATGTGTTCGGTCAACGCCATAACGTCCAACCCCTCGCGGTAAACTTCGTCGACACGTACAGTCGGCCATACTAAGCCGTCGGAAAACACGGTATGGATGTGGAAGTCGCCCTTCAGCGTGGTATAACCTTCGATGTCGGGAAGTTGTATCTCACGTCGCTGCTGTGCAGACACGGACAGGAGCATTGTGGCACAAAGCGCCACGCTAAGTAGAATCTTTTTCATATTCCTTATGTCTAATTAGTTAGTTGTTTGTATTTGCGGTGCAAATGTACGCCTTAGTGTCTGACAAAGATATTACAATCCAATGAAACTCATGTTACGCATGTATCCCGTTTTCTTAATTATTTTATACCTTTGCCGGAAAATGTGAACTCGATGACCATTACCGATTTTCAGCGGCTCTATGCCGACCATCCCAAGACGGAAGCCATGCGCCGCCTGCTGGGGGATAACTCTGTGCGTACTATCTTTTGCGGGGGATTGCAGGCCTCTGCCGCTTCGCTCTTTGCATCCATACTGGCAGAACAGCATACATGTCCGCTTCTGTTTATCTTGGGTGACCTTGAAGAAGCGGGTTACTTCTATCACGACCTCTGTCAAGTGTTAGGTTCGGAACAGGTACTTTTCTTTCCCAGCTCTTACAGACGTGCCATCAAATACGGACAGAAGGATGCCGCTAACGAGATACTACGTACAGAAGTGCTCAGCCGCTTGCAGAAGCAGGAGGAGGGACTCTGCATTGTAACCTATCCCGATGCACTGGCCGAGAAGGTTGTCAGCCGCACCGAGCTGGACAGCAAGACACTGAAGCTGAGCACAGGTGAACGGGTGGATGAGGTTTTTGTCACCGATGTACTGGCTGGATATGGCTTCCAGCGGGTGGATTATGTATATGAGCCGGGGCAATATGCCGTACGTGGAAGCATTATCGATGTATTCTCGTTTGCTTCCGAACTGCCATACCGTATCGACTTCTTTGGCGATGAGGTGGACAGCATCCGCACCTTTGAAGTAGAGACACAGCTTTCGAAGGAGGGTCAGGATACCATTGTCATTGTTCCCGACTTGGCTGTAACGGATGACAGTGCCACATCGTTCCTCGATTTCATACCCACAGATACGCTATTGGCTATGCGCGATTTCCTCTGGCTTCAGGAACGCATCCAGGTTGTCCACGACGAAGCACTGACTCCACAGGCTATCGCAGTGCAGGAAGCTGAGGATAATGACGGCACAACATTAACGGGCAAACTGATAGACAGTGCCGAGTTTACCCGCCGCGCTCTGGACTTTCGCAGGATGGAGTTCGGCAACCGCCCTTCAGGAGTGCCCGATGCCAGCATCATGTTCTATACAACGGCACAGCCGATCTTCCACAAGAATTTCGACCTCGTGGCACAGACATTTAAGGAACATCTTGCCGACGGATACACCATCTATATATGTAGCGACAGCCGGAAGCAAACCGACCGCATCCAAGCTATCTTTGAGGACAGAGGCGACCATATCACCTTCACTCCCGTAGAGCGCACGTTACATGCCGGGTTCGTAGACCATACCCTCCGTATCTGTCTCTTTACCGACCATCAACTGTTCGACCGTTTCCACAAATATAACCTAAAGAGCGACCGTGCACGTGCAGGTAAAGTAGCCTTATCGCTAAAGGAACTCAACCAGTTTACACCAGGCGACTACGTTGTCCATACCGATCATGGCATCGGACGGTTTGCCGGATTGGTACGCATACCTAATGGCGACACCACTCAGGAAGTAATCAAACTGGTCTATCAGAACGACGATGTGGTGTTTGTCTCTATACACTCTCTTCATAAGGTATCCAAGTATAAGGGTAAGGACGGCGAGCCTCCCCGGTTGAATAAGTTAGGAACCGGTGCTTGGGAGAAGCTGAAAGACCGTACAAAGAAGAAGATCAAGGACATAGCCCGCGATCTGATCCGACTTTACTCACAACGTCGTAAGGAGAAAGGGTTTATGTATAGCCCCGACAGTTTTCTACAAAAGGAACTTGAAGCCTCCTTCATCTATGAAGATACGCCAGACCAAAGCAAAGCAACTGCTGATGTGAAAGCCGATATGGAGAGCGATCGTCCGATGGACAGGCTAATCTGTGGCGATGTTGGTTTCGGAAAGACAGAGGTTGCCATCCGGGCAGCTTTTAAAGCGGTGACGGACAATAAACAGGTAGCAGTACTGGTGCCAACTACTGTACTTGCCTATCAACATTTCCAGACGTTTAAGGAACGGCTGAAAGGTATGCCATGTAGAGTGGAATATCTTAGCCGTGCACGCACCGCAGCCCAAAGTAAAGCAGTGTTGAAAGGACTCGCCGATGGAGATGTAAATATACTGATAGGAACGCATCGTATACTTGGGAAAGATGTGAAATTTAAAGACTTGGGGCTACTGATTATCGACGAGGAACAGAAATTTGGTGTTTCTGTGAAGGAAAAGTTACGACAGCTCAAAGTCAACGTCGACACACTGACCATGACAGCTACGCCTATACCCCGTACGCTTCAATTCTCGTTAATGGGTGCACGCGACTTGAGCGTCATCTCAACGCCACCCCCAAACCGCTATCCGATACAAACAGAAGTACATACCTTCAACGAGGAAGTGATTACAGACGCCATCAATTTTGAGATGAGTCGTAACGGACAGGTATTCTTTGTCAACAACCGAATATCCAATCTTCCCGAGTTGAAAGCGATGATAGAACGGAATATTCCCGATTGCCGTGTCTGCATTGGACACGGGCAGATGGAACCAACCCAATTGGAACAGGTTATCATTGACTTTGTAAATTACGAATACGATGTATTACTCGCAACTACAATTATTGAAAGCGGTATAGATATTCCCAATGCCAACACAATTATCATTAATCAGGCACAAAACTTTGGGTTGAGCGATTTGCATCAGATGCGCGGTAGAGTAGGACGTAGTAATAAGAAAGCGTTCTGCTATTTACTGGCTCCTCCACTACATAGCCTTACTCCGGAAGGGAAGCGACGCTTGCAAGCTATAGAGAATTTCAGCGACTTAGGTAGTGGCATTCACATTGCCATGCAGGACTTAGACATCAGAGGTGCAGGCAATCTGCTGGGAGCTGAGCAAAGTGGCTTTATTGCCGACTTAGGTTATGAAACGTATCAGAAGATTTTATCTGAGGCAGTTCATGAACTGAAGAATGATGAGTTTGCCGATCTTTATGCTGATGAGATAAAGGGAGAAGGGCAAGTGACTGGCGAAAACTTTGTTGACGAATGCCAGATTGAAAGTGACCTTGAACTATTGTTACCGGCTACCTATGTGACAGGCAGCAGCGAACGTATGTTACTTTATCGTGAACTTGACGGTCTGACACTCGACAAAGATGTTGCAGACTTCCGCAGCAGACTGGAAGACCGTTTTGGCCCTGTACCTCCTGAAACGGAAGAATTGCTTCGTATTGTTCCTCTACGTCGGCTTGCAGCTCGTCTAGGTGCAGAGAAAGTATTTTTAAAAGGCGGACGAATGACGTTATTCTTCGTATCCAACCCCGATAGTCCGTTCTATCAAAGTCAGGCATTCGGCAAAGTGATTGACTATATGATGAAGTATACACGACGCTGTGACCTACGTGAGCAAAATAACCGTCGCAGTATGGTAATCAAAGATGTTAGCACTGTAGAGGAAGCTGTCAGCGTGCTACAGGAAATAGTAGCACTCCCCGTAAAGGAAGTGCAGTAAAATGTTATGCATGGCGTGGACGTATCATACGAACAACTGATGATAGTGTATTTTGTATTGGTTTACCCAATATAATCATTGTAACAGCTATCAAAATAAGTGCAATGCCAAGTGCTTCCTGCCATGTAAATGCTTCTCCGAAGAAAAGAGCACCTATACAAACAGCAGTAACAGGCTCCATAGCCCCTAAAATAGATGTTAGTGTACCACCTATATGGTGGACGGCAAGTAGGAGAGTAATATTAGAGATAACTGTCGGGACAACAGCCAGTAAAATCAGATTAGTAGCCGAAAGAGCGTCAGGTATAGGTTGAATTCCTTTACCTGATATGCATTTGACAGCAAACATTAGGGTAGTAAATACAAACACATAGAAAGCTAGTTTTCTACTATTCATCGTCTTGACACGTGATTTGTTGACAGCTGTAATATAACTGGCATACCCTATAGCAGAAAGCAGTATGACAACTATCCCCACAGGATCTACAACAAGTTCATTTCCCTTCAAAGACAACTTAGCTACTCCATAGATTGCCAATGCAATGGCAAGCCATGTAACCCATGAAGTACGTTCTCTAAGAGCCTGTTTAAATTTTGCTCAGTAACATTCTTATCGCCGCCAGTTTCACCATTTCCTCAGCCGAATCGAACG
>CALUOO010000009.1 GCA_944322345.1 uncultured Bacteroides sp.
TGGCATATAAAGTGATTATACTCTATCGACTTTATATGCCATCTTACTTTTTAGGGACATTTACTGAATATCCCTAATCATTGGGATGTTTTTTGTTAATTCTTATATTTTATCTGCTTTTCTTTTTACATTATTTCTTTTTTTCTGAGTATATCTTTTTTTAGTTGTGCCTTTCTTCTTAGAGAAAACACGTGGCGCATATTCTGGTGACTCACCTAATTCAGAGGGAACAGGTATTTTATAAATATCTTTTTCTAAGAATTTCTCAATGTTTTTGAAACAGGATTGTTCTTTTTCGTTTACGAAAGTAATAGCCACTCCGTCATGATTGGCACGTGCTGTACGTCCAATTCGATGTACATAATCTTCACTATCATGAGGTACATCAAAATTAATTACTAATCTTATGTCATCAATATCAATGCCTCTTGCAACAATATCAGTAGCTACAAGAATATTTATTTTCCCAGATTTGAACTTTAGCATTACAGATTCACGTTGGGATTGCTCCAAATCTGAATGCATCTCTTCTACATTTAAATTCTTTTTTTTGAGTGCTTTAGTTATTTCTTTTACTTTTATTTTGGATGATGCAAAAATAATGGTTCGTTCAGGTATCTCTTCAGAAAATAAATTATGTATAATTCCTAGTTTTTGATTTTCATAGCAGATGTATGCAGCCTGAATTATTTTATCAGCAGGACGTGAAACTGCAAGTTTAATTTCTACAGGATTCTGTAAAATTGTTTTTGCTAGCTGCTGAATTTTTGCAGGCATTGTTGCAGAAAACATAATCGTTTGCCTTTCTTTGGGCAAGTATTTTACGATTTGCATGATATCGTCGTAAAAGCCCATATCAAGCATTCGGTCTGCTTCGTCTAAAATGAAAAAGGATACTTTAGATAGGTCTACATATCCTAAATTCAGATGAGCAATTAATCGGCCGGGAGTGGCGATTACAACATCTGTTCCTAATGTGAGCCCTTTTTTTTGTTGTTCAAATAAAGCTCCGTCATTACCTCCATAAACAGGAACACTTGATATTGGCAAAAAATAAGAAAAACCTTCCATCTGCTGGTCTATTTGTTGAGCAAGTTCTCGGGTAGGAGACATGATAATACAATTGATAGCATCTTCTGGGTGGTTTTCTTGTGAAAGTTTATTGAGAATAGGTAGAAGAAACGCTGCTGTTTTCCCTGTACCAGTCTGGGCTATAGCTATAAGGTCTTTGCCTTCAAGAATAATGGGAATTGCTTGTTCTTGAATAGGAGTACATTCATAGAACTTCATGGCATCAAGTGCCTCAAGTACATTGTTATTTAATTGTAAATCAGAGAACTTCATTAGTCTTAATTATATATTTAGATATGAATCCTTGAATCCTAGAAAATAGAGTACTCCATCTAGCCCGATTGTATTAATGGATTGCTTGGCATTTGCAATGACTTTGGGTTTGGCATGAAAGGCGATTCCTAGTCCGGCAATTCCTAACATTGGTAGATCGTTTGCTCCGTCACCGACTGCAATAGTCTGTGCTATATCTACTTTTTCTACTTGTGCTATTAATCGTAGTAGTTCAGCTTTACGTTTCCCGTCAACTATGTCACCTAAATAACGGCCTGTCAGTTTTCCATCGATGATTTCTAACTCATTGGCATAAACATAATCTATGCCATATTTTTTCTGTAGATATTGTCCGAAGTATGTGAAGCCTCCTGAGAGAATTGCTATTTTATAACCATATTTTTTCAGTACGTACATTAATCTGTCTACTCCTTCTGTTATGGGGAGTTGTTCTGCTATTTCTTGCATGACAGATTCGTCCAAACCTTTTAATAACGCTACTCGTTGGGTAAAACTTTCGGTGAAATCAATTTCTCCGCGCATCGCCCTTTCTGTAATGGCTTTCACCTTATCTCCAACGCCAGCACGCATGGCTAGTTCATCAATCACTTCTGTTTCAATAAGAGTAGAATCCATGTCAAAACAAATTAACCGCCGCATTCTTCGGTACATATTATCTTGTTGGAAAGAGAAATCCATTTCTAATTGACTCGCTAATTCCATAAGTTGTTTTTGCATTGCTATTCTATCTTTGGGTGTCCCTCTGACAGAAAATTCAATGCATGCACGGGTACGGGTATCTGCTTGATTTTCATCCAGCGGAATACGTCCTGTCAGTCGTTTGATGGCATCTATATTCAATCCCTGTTCTGTTAATACATGGGTTGCAGCTGAAATTTGCCGTGCAGAAAGTTTACGCCCTAGTACTGTGAGTATGTATCTGTTTTTTCCTTGCATTCCTACCCAGTTTTCATACTGTTCTGTCGTTATAGGCTCAAACCGAATACTGACCCCTAAAGCAGATGCTTTGAATAAAAGTTCTTTCATGATAAAGCCAGAATGTTGCTCTTGACTTTTGAAGAGAATACCTAATGATAAGGTATTATGGATGTCAGCTTGTCCGATATCAAGTATAGTGGCATCATATTTGGCTAATATTTCTGTGATGGAAGCTGTAAGTCCCGGGCGGTCTTCACCTGTAATCCGGATTAGTATTAACTCAGTAGCTAATGATTGCATAAAATATAAATGTTTGAATGTTGCAAAAGTAGAGAAAAAAGTTTATTCTTATGCTAAGTAACATAAAAACTTATACTTATTGTAAGGAAAACTATGCTTTTCTAAATCTAAATTTTATACTTACATTTTAGAATGAATAATTTTCAAGTATTAGGATTTATTTGGTCTAAAATGAGTGGATGGTATAACTTTTGTTACTTTTTTATTTGTCTGTATAAAGTCAAATGTTTAAATGATATTTTTGCACATTGAACGATAAAATTCAATGATTATAGCTTGGTGATCCGCAACCTTTGCCAATGTGATAGTTAACCTTTCGGATCATGATAGATAACCTTTTCCAATATGTTGGGTAACCTTTACTGATAAATAAGTTCTAGAGAGTAATATTTCGGATTTTAGTTATGCAAATGAAATGATCGGAATTGTGGAAGTAGAATTATTGGTTAAATGAATATCCGCAAATTTCCTTTTTTGTAAATGGAACATTAAGAATGTTGATTAATAAATATTTGTTACGTGCAATTATATTTATTATTGATGCCATTACTCTGAAGGAATATTGCGGATATTCGCCTGCTATTTATAGACTGCTATTCCGAGTCGCTAATAATTTTCTGTCTCCTAATGTATTATCAATGCGAGCTACATTTATCCAGAATTTGTTCTCTCGGGTATATCGTATTGGATATGCTGCCTTTTCTCGGGTATAGCAATGATTCCATTGGTCATTGACTATTTCATATTCTGGATGTGGGGCATTTATTAATACATTGTCTTCTTTATCTGCTTTTCCGTTTTTTACTTCTTCGATTTCTTGCCAGATATTATCCATTACCTCCACAAATGTATTAAGCTCTGACAAACTTTCGCTTTCGGTAGGTTCGATCATCAATGTCCCATGAACGGGGAAGGACAGCGTCGGAGCATGGTATCCATAATCCATTAGTCGTTTTGCTATGTCATTTTCCGAGATTCCTGTTTCTTCATGTAGCTTACGGCATTCAAGGATCATTTCATGTCCTACAAAACCATTAATTCCATGGTATACGATACCATATGTATCTTTTAGACATGCTGCTAAATAGTTCGCATTTAGGATTGCTATTTTGGTGGCTTGAGTTAATCCTTCTGCTCCCATCATTCGAATATATCCGTAGGCTATAGGTAAGATTCCTGCGCTACCGAATGGAGCAGAAGAAACTTGGTTTTGGAATGTGTCCCATGAACTGTGTCCTGGTAAGAAGGGGAGTAAATGCGAAGCTACACATACAGGACCTACACCCGGGCCACCACCCCCATGAGGCGAAGCAAAAGTCTTATGTAAATTGAGATGGCAAACATCTGCACCTATGAATTGTGGATGTGTCAATCCTACTTGGGCATTCATATTTGCTCCATCCATATATACTTGCGCTCCATGAGCATGAATAATATTACAGATCTTTCTGATGTCTGTTTCAAAAATTCCGTGTGTAGACGGATATGTAATCATTAATGCTGCCAGATCTTTCTCATACGTTTCTGCTTTTAATTGTAAATCTTCTAAATCTACATTTCCTTGTTCATCACATTTGCAAGTTACAGTCTCAAATCCTGCTTGCACTGCAGACGCTGGATTAGTCCCATGAGCAGACGCTGGAATTAATATCTTGTTCCGATGTCCTTGACCTATACTCTCTAGGTATGAACGTATAATACGTAGACCTGTATATTCTCCTGCAGCTCCTGAATTTGGTTGTAATGTTACCCCTGCAAATCCGGTGATTATCTTTAAATCTTCACTTAGATTTTTGATAAGTTCATGATAACCTTCTGCTTGATTTGCAGGAACTAGTGGGTGAATCCCTGTAAATTTGGACAAGGTTAGTGCAAGCATTTCTGATGCAGCATTTAGCTTCATTGTGCATGATCCCAGTGGAATCATAGAATGAGTCAGTGAGATATCTTTGCGTTCAAGGCGTTTTATGTACCTCATCATTTCTGTTTCTGTGTGGTATTTGCAGAATACTTCATGGGTTAGATAGGGCGTAGTACGCTTTTGCTCTTTTTTTATCTTACATACTTCTGGTATATTGGTTATTTTTTCAGGTTCTTTTCCAATAGCAATAGTAAAGATTGATATTAGTGTATTAATATCAGTGATACTTGTTGTCTCGTCAATACTAATACCAATATCTCCGTTACAATAATAGTATAGGTTAACTTCTTTTTCTAATGCAATGGAACGGATTTGTTCAGTTGAAACTGAAGATGGTAATTGGAAACGGAGTGTATCAAAATATTGTTCGTTTTTCTGAATGAATCCGATTTCTTGTAACTTATATTCTAATAGTGCTGCTATACTATGAATTCGCACCGCTATGTCTCTAATACCATTTTGGCCGTGATAAACGGTGTAGAATCCTGCCATTGTTGCAAGTAATGCTTGTGCTGTACAAATATTTGATGTCGCTTTTTCTCTTTTAATATGTTGTTCACGGGTTTGTAAAGCCATTCGGAAACAAGACTTCCCATATTTGTCTTTAGACCATCCTATAATTCTTCCAGGCATACTTCGTTTATATTCATCTCGAGTAGCAAAGTATGCAGCAGACGGACCTCCATAAAATAACGGAGTTCCTAATCGTTGTGTCGTTCCGAATACAATATCTGCTCCCCATTCTCCAGGAGGAGTTAACAATGCAAGACTTAATATGTCGCTGGCTACAGCAACTTTACATTCTATCTCATGTGCTTTCTGCGTGAAGGCTGAGTAGTCCTCTATATTGCCATCGCTATTAGGGTATTGAAGTATACAAGCAAAATATTCGGGAGACGGTACGAATTCTTTATAGTTTCCGACTTTTATTATTATACCTTGTGGAATGGCACGTGTAGTTATTACTGCCAATGTTTGTGGAAATATTTTTTCATCTATGAAAACGACATTGGCTCCAGATTTTTGTTGTGCCCGTGATCGGAGTGCAAACATCATATTTATTGCCTCTGCTGCAGCTGTTGCTTCATCTAATAATGAACAATTTGCAATTGGCATAGCAGTTAGATCGCATATTGCTGTTTGGAAATTCATTAAAGCCTCCAAACGGCCTTGGGAAATTTCGGCTTGATATGGAGTATATGATGTATACCATACCGGGTTTTCAAATACGTTTCGAAAAATAACAGCTGGTGTAATGGTATTGTACCATCCCATCCCAATATATGAAGTATATAATTTGTTTTTATTGGCAAGATCAGTGATATGTTTACCGAACTCATATTCTGATAAAGGAGCTTTCAGTGCTAGGGGCTTTTGAAGCCTGATATCAGAAGGAACAACTTTTTCAATTAATTCATCTAATGAATTTACTCCAATTTTATGAAGCATCGTTTTTATATCTGCTTCATTGATGCCAATATGGCGATTGACAAAAGAATCTGTATTAATCATGGATCTAATATTTTTTGATTACTAAATATATTGAAATTTCTTTTTATCTAGAATATATCATCATAGTGCAGGCTATGTCTGTTGTTAAAAAGCTGCTCATCTAAAAAATGGATTTTCGGCTTTTTCCATTCCTATCGTAGTTGGTGCACCATGTCCTGGATAAACCACAGTGCTATTGGGCAGAGTGAATAGACGACTACAAATATGTTCAATTAATTCATCAAAGTTCCCTCCAGCAAGATCTGCTCGTCCGATACTTCCTTGAAATAGAACATCTCCGGAAAATATACAATTTTCTTTCTGACAATAGTAAACCAAACTACCGGGAGAATGTCCTGGCACATGAATAGCTTCAAGTTCCGTATTGCCAAAAGATATAATATCTCCATCATGCAAATACTTTCCTAACGGAACAGGCTCTTCTTGGAGCTGAAATCCAAACATTCGGCTTTGTTTCGGAGCATTTTCAATCCAATATTCATCAGCTTTATTCGCTTCAGCAGATAGTCCGAATTCTTTTAGTATGAAAGGATTTCCAAAAATGTGGTCTAAGTGTAGGTGGGTGTTGAGTAGATGTTTAAGCTTAAGCTGATTTGTATGAATAAAATTTTTCAAAGCTTGCTTTTCTTCCTCATAAAAGCACCCAGGATCTATGACAACGGCTTCATTAGTTTCGTCCCATAATACATAACAGTTTACAGGAAACATATTGAATTCGAATCTTTTTATTTTCATAATTGATTTTTTGAATAGAAAAAAGTGAATCGTAATATTATATTGATTCCGTTATTACTTTCTTAGATTGGAACATATACAATTTTCTTTGTTTGAAAAAAATCTTCTTCAAATTGATCACTGAGAGATTGTATGATGACTTTATGTTTAAAAGGCATCGTTTCATGATCTAACTCTCCTCCTTTCAGACAGATTATTCCATTAGGAAGTGCATTTTGTTGTTTGGAAGATATATTTTTACGAGCTATTTTTATTAAATCGGATAATGGCATAACGGCGCGGCTAACTACGAAATCAAAAGTTTGTTTCTCTTCTTCAGCACGTGCGTGCCTAAAAGTAACATTTTGCAAACCAATCGAAGCTGCAATTTCAGTTGCTACCCGTATCTTCTTCCCTATACTGTCTACTAAATGAAACTTACATTCAGGAAATAAGATTGCTAAAGGTATTCCGGGAAATCCTCCTCCTGTCCCAAGATCCATTATTTTGGTTCCAGGACGGAATGTAATCATTTTGGCTATTCCTAATGAGTGTAGTACATGATGTTCGTACAGGTTTTCAATGTCTTTACGAGAAATTACATTGATTTTTGCATTCCAATCTGTGTAAAGGTTGTATAAGGAATCAAACTGGTTACATTGTTTTTCAGTTAAGTGAGGAAAGTATTTTTGGATAATCATTAGCTTGAAATTTTGTTATAGTTGGTAGTTTAAAATTTCTTCTATCATCGGATAGGGGATGGTTATCTTTATAGGTCCCATGGCATATGGAGCTATATCATATACATTATAATAAAAAGTAATGCCTTCTGTAGATAAATAAAAATTCTCGGTAGGGGCAATCTCTCCAGTTGATCCAAATCCTAAATCTTCTAATTCTTCATGAGAAGATACATTATTTTCTGACATTAATTGGTTCCAAATTAAATCTGTTAAAATCTCCTTATATTCTCCAATGAATATATCATCAAGACATAGAGGTCTCATTAGAGATAGGTCAATATTCAGAAAGGATGTAGAGTACATACCATGAGCTCCCCCTGTATACTCATTATAATCAATGCGATATATGAGAAGATTTTTTTCGTAATATTGTATATGACTTTCGATATTCTTATAATATGAGTACCAATTATCTACAGAACTTTCATTCTCTTTATTCTTTTCATCTTCAATATACATTGGCTCTAAATCGTGACGATATTCTTGTACATATTCTTCTACATATGTCTTAATGACAGACTGAGGTTGTTCTTGTGCATATTTCTCTCCAAAGCATGCGTTGATAAAATATACATTTAAACTATCTTTTAGTGTGGAATCGTCTGCTTTTATAGGATATGTAAAGTTTATAGCTATATTACATGCAGGCTTGGCAGTATCATTGAATAGATGTACAGTTTGGTTTACTTGTATACTGTCAAATTTCAAATTCCCAATGCGGTTGCTCATCTTGTTGATACAAGAGGAAAACAAATAACTTAATGAGAGCATAGTGACGAAAAGAACAACATTCTGTTTTTTCATATAGCTTTTCTTTTTTAATTGTATACTTATGTGTTTTTTCTTAAATACAAATATAGTGAAAATAATTAATTGTGGAAGTGAATTTACAAGAAAAACGTATAGCGTTGTGTTCTCATTTTGTACATGGGACAATATTATATTGGACTAGATAATGGGTAAAAATTAACCGCAATTATTTTCTTCAGTTTTTTGAATACAAAGAATTGCGGTTATATTTAACTAATCTAATTTTAATACAGCTAAGAAAGCTTTTTGAGGTACTTCAACGTTACCGATTTGTTTCATTCGCTTTTTTCCTCGTTTTTGTTTTTCAAGTAACTTACGTTTTCTACTTACGTCACCTCCATAACATTTTGCTGTAACGTCTTTACGGACTGCTTTTATTGTCTCTCTTGCTATAATCTTAGAACCAATAGCAGCCTGAATTGCAATTTCAAATTGTTGCCGTGGTATTAATTCTTTTAACTTTTCACACATGCGTCGTCCCATATCGTAGGCGTTGTCAAAGTGGATAAGGGTAGATAACGCATCTACAGGTTCTCCGTTTAATAGAATATCTAATTTTACCAACTTAGAAGGTCGAAATCCTGCTGGGTGATAATCGAATGAAGCATATCCTTTGGAAATACTTTTCAATTTGTCATAAAAGTCAATGACAATTTCACCTAACGGCATATTGTAATGTAATTCTACTCGATTCCCGGATATATATTCTTGCTTGATAAGTTCACCCCGTTTTCCTAGGCAGAGTGTCATAATTGGCCCGATATAATCTGTTGTTGTGATAATGGAAGCTTTAATATATGGCTCTTCAATATGGTCTATCATTGTTGGATCGGGCATACCTCCTGGATTATGGACTTCTTTAACTCCTCCTTGTTTATCATAGACCATATATGATACATTAGGAACAGTGGTAATTACATTCATGTCAAATTCACGGTCGAGTCTCTCTTGCACGATTTCCATGTGTAATAAGCCCAAAAATCCACAACGGAATCCAAATCCAAGTGCTAAAGAAGATTCTGGTTGAAAGGTTAGGGAAGCATCGTTTAATTGTAATTTTTCTAAAGATGCCCTTAAATCTTCAAAATCTTCAGCTTCAATTGGATATACACCAGCAAACACCATAGGTTTTACTTCTTCAAATCCTTCTATGGCTTTGTCGCAAGGATAGTTGATGTGTGTGATTGTGTCTCCAACCTTGACTTCCTTAGATGTTTTGATACCGGATATGATATAACCTACGTCGCCTGTACGTAGCTCTTTGCGGGGTACCATATCCATTTTTAGTACACCAACCTCGTCTGCAATGTATTCTTTTCCTGTATTGAAGAATTTTACCTTGTCGCCAGTGTGAATAATTCCATTCTCAATTTTGAAGTATGCAATAATTCCTCTGAATGAGTTAAATACAGAATCAAATATAAGAGCTTGTAAGGGAGCTTTCTCATCTCCTTCCGGATGTGGTATACGTTCGATAACCGCAGCTAAGATTTCTTCTACTCCCATACCTGTTTTTCCGGATGCTCGTATGATTTCTTCTCGCTTACAGCCTAAAAGTTCAATAATTTCATCCTCAACTTCTTCGGGCATAGCACTTGCCATGTCACATTTATTGATGACTGGAATGATTTCCAGATCATGCTCGATTGCCATGTATAAGTTGGAAATAGTCTGAGCCTGTACGCCCTGTGAAGCATCTACAATGAGTAATGCTCCTTCACAAGCTGCAATTGAACGGGATACTTCGTACGAAAAATCCACATGTCCCGGTGTGTCAATTAAGTTAAGAATATATTTTTCACCTTTGTAAAGATATTCCATTTGGATCGCATGACTTTTGATGGTGATTCCTCTTTCACGTTCCAAATCCATATCATCTAGCATCTGTCCTTCGGTCACTTGAATAGTATTGGTAAACTCTAATAGGCGGTCAGCTAATGTCGATTTACCGTGATCAATGTGGGCAATAATGCAAAAATTGCGTATATTCTTCATTTTAAGTTTTTGTTATTCTATATTTGATGTGCAAAGATAGGTAAATGAGAGAAGATAAAAAAATGCGTTGATAACATTGTCGCAGTATATCAACGCATTTTATTACTTAAAGTGAGCTTTTCGCACTTAGATCAGCTTGATGAAGAGTTCACCTTCTTTTTCTGTAACAGAAAGTTTATCTTCTCTTAACAGCCAGCCAAGTCCGAGGAATAGATCCTTATCGACTAATTTGGTTGCTTTCTTTAATTGTTTGGCAGTCATACCTTCTGTGCCATTTAGTGTATTCCAGATTTTACCTGCAATTTCACCTGCTTTTTCTTTCAACATTTGGATAGAATTTTTAATTATACAATATGTCAATCTTATAGAATTCCCAATTACTGCGGCAAAGATAGTGGTTTTTCCATTACTATGTATCAGTATGTCGTTTTTTTTGAAGATATTGGGAGAGACTGTTCCTAAGAAAGAACGGTGTATTAAAATTCTATGTCACTTTGTATAAAGCAATGCGATACGATGTGAAAAACTATCTTTTGTTGCAATGAAAAGATAGCTCTATTGGTGTGGATGCTGTTCGATATATTCAACCCATATTCGGGCTGCTTCTTCTACCATTTTTACACAAGGTCTCTTTTTATAATATTGTGCGGTACGTTCTTCTGGAGTTGCAACAATAGGTTCTGTCTTTTTTAGTCCCAATAGTTCGTGGCATATCATTGAGCCATTTCTTCTTTTGAATTCTGCTGCTAGTTTTTGTACCAATGCATAGTTTGCAGCTTTTCCTTCCCGATCAGAAGCCTGCGTGGCTCCTGTTTCTAATCCTGCTAAGAGAAATAATCCACAGGCTGCTCCACATATCTCTCTCATTCGTCCGATACCCCCTCCGAATGACGCGCTCATTTTGAGGGCTTGCTCTTGGGTGAATCCATATAAGTCGGCAAATGCTGCCACTACTGATTGAGAACAGTTATATCCACTTTTAAATAATTCTACTGCTTTTTCTATTCTTTCTTCCATTACCGGTTAATATGATTAGAATGCAAAAGTACAAAAAGTATATTTATGATGTACTTATGAAAATAATAACATAATGTTCAAAATGGATACAATGAACGCAATTGTATATAGAATGAAACTGCTCCATCGGCTGTTGGCATATTTTCCCATTACTTTATGGGATGAAGTCAGGCTGACTTGAAGGAAGACAGTAAAGGGGAGTTGAATACTGAGTATCATCTGTGAAATGATTAAACCTTTAAAGGGGTCATTAATGAAGAATATCATTAACAATGCAATACCTAGTGATAACAATACTCCAGCTTGCGAATGGCTGTCTTTAATGTGGTAGGATTCTCCAAATATACCTGCAAAAATAGAGCCGGCGGCCATTCCACTTGTAATGGTAGATGAAATTCCTGCCATTAAAAGAGCTAGGGCGAATACAATAGCTGCATTGTTTCCGAGCAGCGGCTCTAGTAAGGATTTTGCTTGCTGTAGTTCATCAACTTGAATTTGATTTTGAAAAAAAGTAGCTGCAGCCAGCAATATCATAGCGCTGTTGATAGCCCATCCGATAATCATGGAGAATAGGGTATCAAATAATTCATATTTTAAAACTCTTTTAATAGAGCTGTCGTCCTTTTTATTGTATTCATGGCTTTGTATTACCTCTGAATGAAGAAATAAATTATGAGGCATTACGACTGCTCCCAACACGCTCATGATGATTAACATACTTCCTGAAGGAAAAGAAGGAGTTGTCCAGCCTTTCATAGCGGCGGGCCAATCTATATCTACTAAAAATAATTCGTAGATAAACGAAAGGCCAATTACGGAGACGAATGCGATAATAGATCGTTCAATCTTTTTGTATGAATTTGTAAATAACATGATTATCACAAATGCGGTTGTTAATAAGGATCCCCAAATGATGGGAATATTTAGTAACATCTCAAGCGCAATAGCTCCTCCTAATATTTCTGCCAATGAAGTGGAAATAGAAGCTAATATAGCTGTTCCAAGAATGGGACGAGATACCCATTTGGGAGTATATTTGGTAGCTGCTTCTGATAAACAGAGTCCGGTGACAATACCTAAATGAGCTACATTGTGCTGGAGTATAATTAACATAATAGTAGAAAGGGTCACTATCCATAGCAGGGAGTAACCAAAATCTGATCCTGCAGCGAAGTTGGAAGCCCAATTCCCTGGATCAATAAATCCAACTGTTACTAGAAGACCAGGACCAATGTATCTAAAAATATCTAATCCTCCTAAATATCGTTTGTGGTCTTTGCTTTTAAGATCTTGAATGATATTCTTCATAAACGATGATTCTTTTTAGTCAGTGTATATTAATAACAGGTAAGAATTGTTTTGGTTTATGTATATTTAAAAAATAACAGTGAGACAGGAATAAATAAAAAAGGAGTACCGCTGTACTCCAACCTTTGTTAACCTTAAATCTAATACCATGAAAAACACGTTGCAAATATAGATATTCTTGTGGATTTGGCAAATTGTTTAGGAGTAAAATGTGTGTTTTATAACATATTTTATATAATGTATGCGGCATATTTGGTTCCTTTAATGGTTTAAGAAACTAATTCTTTCTTTTTTAAGAAAGAAACATCTTATCTTTACACACGTTTAGATAAGATGATTTATAATTAATCTTTGAGGTTTATGAAAGTATTATTTATTGGTGGCACAGGAACTATAAGTACTGATGTTGTACGTTTGTCGCAGGAGAGAGGGTGGGAGATAACACTACTTAATCGTGGTAACAAAAAATCTCCAGAGGGAGTAAATAATATTGTGGTCGATATGGCTGATGAGGCTGGGGTTGAAAAGGCATTAGGTCATTTATGTTTTGATGTAGTGGCTCAATTCATTGGCTATACGGCCGAAGATGCGAAACGTGATATTCGCCTATTTCGTACACGTGCAAAGCAATATATTTTTATAAGCAGTGCATCTGCTTATCAGAAACCTTTAGCTGATGCATTGATTACAGAAAGTACACCACTGCGAAATCCTTATTGGAAGTATTCGAGGAACAAAATTGCTGCGGAAGAGGTGCTGATGAAAGCTTATCAAGAGGAAGGATTCCCTGTAACAATAGTGCGTCCTAGTCATACATATAACGGAACAAAAGCGATGGTTGCTTTGCATGGGAAAAAAGGAAATTGGCAGACGTTACAGAGGATATTGGATGGAAAGCCAATAATTATTCCCGGTGATGGAACGTCGCTTTGGACACTAACTCATTCAAGTGATTTTGCTAAAGCATATGTTGGATTAATGGGAAATCCTCATGCTATTGGGCATGCTTTCCATATTACTAGTGATGAGAGTATGACGTGGAATCAGATTTATGAGATTATTGCAGATACATTGGGGAAAACGTTAAATGCTTTACACGTATCATCCGATTTTTTGGCACGGCATAGTGGGCCGTATGATTTTACCGGGGAATTACTTGGAGATAAGGCCAATACGGTGAAGTTTGACAATTCAAAAGTGAAACGTCTGATTCCTGATTTTGTATGTACAGTTTCTATGGCAGAAGGACAACGGAATGCGGTAAGATATATGCTTACTCATCCGGAGATGCAAACGCTAGATCCTGAGTTTGATGAATGGTGTGATCAGATCGTTGCTGCACAGCTTGCGGCCGATGCAGCATTCGACGCTTTAAAAAATAAGTAATTTTACTCATCATCCAAATCCTCAAGGGGGAGTAGCTTTCGACTCTCTTCTTGAGGTAGCTGCTCCACCTGACGCAGTTTCCGCTCAATAGCACGAGTGCGTTTACCAATTACTTCTTCTAATTGATCTCCGGCATTTTGTAGGTTTTTTTGTACTTTTTCCAACAATCCGCCAAACTTACCAAATTCGGTCTTTACAGCTCCTAACACACTCCAAACTTCGCTGGTGCGTTTCTGAATGGCAAGTGTACGGAACCCCATTTGAAGGCTGTTAAGGATAGCACCAAGTGTGGTAGGACCTGTCACCACAATTTTGTAATCTTTTTGGAGACTTTCTACCAGTGTTGTACGGCGAATCACTTCGGCATATATACTTTCGAATGGAAGAAACATAATAGCGAAGTCGGTAGTAAATGGTGGGTCGACATATTTATCATGTATATCTCGTGCCATCTTTTTGATAGTAGATTCAAGCTGTTTTCCTGACGATTCGATAAGGGTTGTATCGCCTGCTTCATAGGCATCGTAGTATTGTTCGTATACGTCTTTAGGGAATTTTGCATCAATAGGCAGATAAACGACTTCGTTTGCATTTTCTTTTCCCGGCAGGCGAATGGCAAATTCCACAAACTCAGTTCCATTCTTTTTTGTTTTCACATTAGAATCATATTGTTCAGGGCTCATGATCTGTTCCAATAGTGCTCCTAATTGTACTTCACCGAATGTACCGCGCATTTTGACATTGCTTAGCACTTTTTTCAGTCCGCCTACGTCTTGTGCTAATGATTTCATTTCTCCTAATCCTTTTTGTACATTTTCCAATTGTGAGCGGACTATTTCGAATGACTGTCCGATGCGTTCGTTTAGTGTTTTTTGTAGTTTTTCCTCTACCATCAGGCGCATGTCATCCAGACGTTTTTCGGTAGAATGTATTAAAGAGTCTTGTTGTTTGGCCAAAGTGTCAAACTTTTGTCGTTGCAATTCGGCTGTTGTTAGCATATTCTTATGCAGAGCGTCTTGCAGTTGCTGTATGTTTTGGCTTAATGTCTGCATTATTTCCATACGTAGCTCACGTATACTGTGGCTTAATTCTTCGCGATTCTCCTGCATCTGTTGGCGGATGTTGGCTTGGAGCTGCTCGTTGGCGACACGTTGGTTTCCTTTGGCTATTAGCAGTATAAGAATGGCTACTGCTATGAAAAGGATAGCGATTAATAATACGATTTCCATTAGTAAGTTAGTATTTCATTTCCGGTTTCGGTAATCAGAATCATGTTTTCCCATTGTGCGGATGGTAGTCCATCGTCGGTTAGCACTGTCCAGCCATCGGCCTCATCAACATATACATGAAATTTCCCCATGTTGATCATTGGTTCGATGGTAAATGTCATGCCGGGAACGATTAACATTCCGGTATTGCGTCGTCCAAAATGGTTGACGTCGGGAATTTCGTGGAATTTTATTCCGACACCATGTCCGCAAAGATCACGTACCACACTGTAGCCGTTTTTTTCTGCATGCTCTTGTATGGCCGCTCCTATATCACCTAAGCGTTTCCACGGTTGTGCTTCGGCAATTCCGATTTCCATACATTCTTTGGTCACTTCTACTAAACGACGCATTTCGGGGCTGACATCACCAATCATAAACATGCGTGATGCATCAGAGTAGTAGCCTTTGTAAATAGTGGATACATCGATGTTGATGATATCGCCGCTGTGCAAGATCTCTTTAGAATTGGGAATGCCGTGACAGACAACGTCGTTGATGCTGGTGCATACGCTTTTGGGATATCCTTCGTAGTTGAGAGGTGCCGGAATGGCTCCGTGGTCGGTTGTAAACTGATAAACCATACGGTCGATTTCTTCAGTAGACATCCCTTCGTGAATGTTAGTTGCGACGTAATCCAATAATGCAGTATTTATTTTGGCGCTTTCGCGGATACCTTCGATCTGTTCAGGGGTACGTAAAATTTTACGGGGTGGTGTTTTGATACCCATCTTGCGGTATAGTTGTATTTTTTCTTCGGTCTCGTTTGAGTAGCTGGAAGGTGTAAATCTTCCTCCTTTCATGAAATTCTTCATAGATTCAGAATGTTTTTTGAGTTCGGGGGGCAAAGTTACAATATTATGAGGTAAGCTAAGAATCCATCAGGCGAAATTTTCCAATGATGGAGATATGTAGATGTTTCTTCAAATAGGCTTTCTGTGTATGCTGTTTTTCCAGATAGTTTTTTAGATAATAAGTATGTATTTAAATAGTAGACACTTAATCTCTATACGTATTTTCTGAAGGAAATGTTTAAAAAGATAATTTCTGGGTTGCTTTATTTTGGTAATTAGATTGAAAAAGTGCCTTTCTAACTTAAATATTAGAAGAAAGATACTAAAAAATCATATTTCCCAATGCAAATGAATTAGAAAACTACTTTTTTATGATAAGAATATGTAGATCAGACAACAGCTTTAGTTATCTGTCTATAGAAAAAAGTTTCCAGCTCAACTTGCATTACTTGCCAGAGGTTTCTGAAGAGGTATTTTACAGATCGTATGCCTTGAAGGTTGGTTTTGGACTCTGTATGTCTGTTTCGAATCCATACCAATATCCGTGTCCAAAGTCATCAGTGGGAAGAAAGCAGAGTCGCATTCGTTCGTGATAGTATCCATAAACTATTGTCCATTGTTTTGGAGGAATCTGGTGCTTGGTACGTACTTTTTCAGCCGGTGTTTTTTTCAGAGACATACCAGCTTCTATCCATGCAAGACTGACAGAAGTGAGATGGTCGGGATAATTCACTTTACAGAATTCATAGAGGATGAGGCCTCGACGTTCGAGGCTTAGGGGGGTATCAATGATGCCTGCTTCGACTAGATATGTCAGTAGGCGGTGTAAGAAATCGGGCTTATCCAATAGCAGTGTTCGTGTAATGGCATGCCATGCTGGTGCATTGTAGAATCCGTCGAGCAGTCGTGACAGATGCCGTGCGGTTTGCAAATCATCGGGAGTCATTTCGTTGGTTGCCAAAACTTCGTAGGGGGGGAAAGGGGAGTAGCGGATTCCCAGTTCATTGGCACAGCGACGCATTTCGGTTCCCGGCAATAATTTAAGTGATTCCAATTGGATTTCTTTTGCACCAAAGGTGGCTAGCGCACGTGTATCTTCGAAGATTTCCGTCAAATAATAGAGAGGAAGACCTGCTATCAGATCGGCATGTGTTTCCATATTAGAAAGGGAGCATAGATAGCTGAGTCCAGTCAATGCGTCTTCCAGTTGTCCTATACGTCTACTTTTTGCTAATACGGAAGCACGAAGGCTCTGAATACCTGCCTCCAGATGTAATAATCCTTTAGGAAGAGTGGCAAATTGTTGTTTTAGTTCATCGGATAGAAGAGCTGGGTGAATTTCCAGGTGAAAGCAAATGTCGGGATAGTGTTGAAAAATGCGGAATAGTTCGGTTGCTCTATGCGGATTGTAATTAAATGTACGGTCGAGCATGCGGATGTTTCGGATACCGTGCTGGTGAATGTTATCTATTCTCCGTTCGATGGTTTCGATAGGCAGAGTACGGATAGGTTTTTCGCCTCCGCTGACACAGAAAGCACAAGTATTAAAACATCCACGCGTAGTCTCCAATTGTACGAAAGGTTTGTCCCAATTGAAGAATGGGCTTTCTTCCGGTGCAATAAGTGAGGCAAAATCACGAACGCGGGCTATGCCGTTGTCCTGATACATACCATTGCTGTCTATATAGCAGAAGCCTTCCATTTTTCTGCATTCATCTGTTTTCTTTTGACGGCTTTTTAGCCATTGGGGAAATATCTCTTCTCCTTCGCCTCTGAACACAAATTCGATAAATGGATTTCTGCGTAGAAACTCTTCATTATTGCCTAGAAATTCAGGACCTCCAAGTACGATACAGCAATGAGGCAGTAGAGCTTTACTGCGTGACAGTATGTGCATCAGTACTTCATGATTGAACAGCCAGCAGGTAGAGGCAATGATGTCAGGATTTAGGGTATGAATGCGGCGAACGATGTCACCAATGTTTTCGTTGATGGTAGCAGATACCACTAGCCATTCTATCGTTGTATCGTCCATCATTTGAGCATGTAATGCAGGCAGTGCTAGTGACGAGTGCGCATAAGAGCTGTTTAAATCGATCCAAAGGAGTTTCATATTCATTTCTAAGATTTTTGCAAAGGTAAGAAAAACCAGTGTCCGGCAGGATAGATAAAATAAAAAACACTATTTTTGTGGCAAACGGTACAAATTTTAAAATATATCAGAATGAAAACAATGAGACAATATGCGAGTATACTGCTGATCGGAGTATTGTTAATCTCTTTAGTAGGATGTAGCGACGATGAGGAAGAATTGGAATACGAACTTTATGGTCGTACATGGGTAGGTGATATCGGAATGACTTCTCATGACGGCTTTCCTCTTTATAGTGAGTTTCATTTTAATCCGGACGGCTTTGGAGAAGAGTATCAGTATTATAGAGGAGGCGACTTCTACGATCGTTTTACATTCCGTTGGTATCGTGAAAATCCTTATAACAACAACTTAGTGCTTGATTATGGTAACTTTGGTATTTCATATATGGATGATGTACATGTAGGGCGTAATATTATGACTGGTATTTTCTATATAGATGAATATGCTCCGGGATTTCCATTCACTCTTGAAATGTGGTGATGTATTATGAAGAAAATAAAATAGCTCCCTATTCGTCCTCTGACGTGGGAGCTATCAACACAAAAACTAAACTAGACTTAACTAAACTATTCTGTTCTTGGAACTTCACAGCCCCTTTGTTCGATTCAAAGGTAAATAGAAGAAACAACCAGTACAAATATAATCGACAGACTACAGATTTTTACCGATAAAACTGTCGGCTTTTTAGCTTCTTTCATCCAAAAATTCTTGGAACGTCTGTTTATAACTATCACTGATTGGAATATAGGTTTTATCAAATACAATACGACCGCGGTCTATAACCCTGATTTTATCCTTTTGAACAATAAAAGAACGGTGTACCCTCATGAATTTACTGGATGGTAACAGCTCTTCCATCGCTTTCATGCTCATTAATGAGAGTATAGGTTTGGGAGTTCCTTCTACATATATTTTTATGTAGTCTTTTAATCCTTCTATATAAAGAATATTCTTTAATTCAATCTGTACTAGTTTGTAATCACTTTTTACAAAAATACTGGTTTTCTCTTCTGTTTTTTGTGAAAGCTCAAACCATTTTAGTGCTTTGTCTACGGCTTGTAGGAAATCTGTATATGAGATAGGCTTTAGTAAATAGTCAAGTGCATTGACACGATATCCATCAATAGCATATTGGTCAAAAGCAGTTGTAAATATGATGCGTGTACGAGAATCAACGGTTTTGGAATATTCCAATCCATTTAATTCGGGCATTTGGATATCCAAGAACAGGAGCTCTACTTTCTGTTCCGGTATTTCTTTCATAGCTTGAACTGCACTGGAATAGCTTCCAACGAGTTGGAGAAAAGGTGTCTTCTTGACATAGCTTTCTAATAATCCGAGCGCCAAAGGCTCATCGTCAATAATAGCACAACGTAGTATCATGATTGTATGTATAATTAAGGTGAATACATGCTAATTGATTTTGAGTGTCAAGGTGGATTCATAGATTTTTCCATCTTGAGAGACTCCTTTATGCCATGTATAGGCATTTGGATAAAGTATTTCCAGTCTTCGGCTGACTTGTTCCAAGCCTATTCCCGATCCGCTTTTATCTGTATAATTCTTGGGGTGGTTACTGTTTTCAATTTTGCAGACAACTTCTTTCCCTGTTTCTGAAATATTAATATGGATAAAACTGGAGTTGACAGGAGAAATTCCATGTTTGAATGCGTTCTCTATCAACGAAATAAATATCAGCGGAGCTATTGCGGTCTGGCTATTGGGACGGATATTGAATTGAGTCACTATCTCTACATTAGATGATAATCGTATACGCATTAGTTCAATATAGTTACGGATAAACTCAACTTCTTTGCTTAGCGGCACATATGTCTGCTGGTTTTCGTATAGCACATACCTGAGTAATTTGCTGAGTTCTTGTACTGCTTGTTGTGCTTTGTCTGTATTAAAGGCAATTAGAGCATATATGTTGTTTAATGTATTCAGTAAAAAGTGAGGATTCAGTTGATTTCGTAAATTCTTCAGCTCTGCCTCAGTACGGCTTCGTTCTGCTTCTTTGCGTGCTGCTTCTGCTTCACGCCAGCGTGCACTGATACGAATGGCAGCACTTAAGGCTATGGTAAATACGAGACTTAACATGTCTCTGGTAAAAAATAGCCATCCGGGAGGCATATTAGGGCGTTTGGGCTTGGCTATTGAAGGGTCAAATGTTATGCTTTGCCAGAAATGCAATAGAAATCCGACGATGATAAGCAGAATAATGTTGTAAGAAATGTATTTGCGCGTATGATTCTGAAACAGATAACGTGGAACTAGTAAAAAGTAATTGACATAGAATGCAATAACAAAGGATAGCGGTACGGCAGAATGCCGTACGTATGCCATCCAATTGATATTTCCGTTCCCACGTTCAACAAAAAAGAACGGAAAACCGAACATTATCCCCCAACCGATAATATGTATCAGCATTTCTAGGGGACGACATGCGGCGGAAGTTAACGTTTGTTTCATAGAGACAAAGATAGTTCTTTTATTCGTATCTGATAGCTTCTATGGGGTCTAAATCTGCAGCTTTTTTGGCAGGATACCATCCAAAGAAGACTCCAGTAACAGTACACACAGCGAAAGATAGGAAAACGCTCCATGGTTGTATAAAGATAGGCCAATGTGCTACACTTTTTACAATCCAGCTGGCTCCACAGCCAATGATTACTCCAATGATTCCTCCAGTAATACTTATTAATATGGCTTCGATAAGGAATTGACTGAGGATATCTATTCCACGGGCTCCTACGGACATGCGTAGTCCAATTTCACGGGTTCGTTCAGTGACGGATACGTACATGATATTCATGATGCCTATACCTCCTACCACTAAGGAAATTCCTGCAATACATGCAAGGAGAGTAGTCATCAAGTCGGTAGTAGAATTGAGCATGGTGCTTAGCTCTTGTTGGGTACGGATTGTGAAGTTGTCCTCATCAGTCTCTTTTAGTTTATGGTTTCGGCGGAGAATCTCTCCAATTTCGTCTGTTGCATAATCTGTCATATCTTCGCTGAGTGCTGAAGCGAAGATGCCCTGTAGATAGGTGACAGCCAACAGACGTTTCATGACCGTAGAATAAGGTGCCAATACAATATCGTCTTGGTCTTGTCCCATAGAGTTGTATCCTTTTGATTTGAGGACTCCTACTACTTGGAAGGGAATCTGGTTGAAACGAATGATTCGTCCAATGGGATCACTTCCATCTGGGAATAAGTTGTCTACTATGGTTTTACCTATTACGCATACTTTTGCGGATGTTTGTATGTCTTTTTCTGTAAACATCTCTCCGCTTTCTACGGTAAGTTGCCGTATTTCAAGATAGTCAATATCTACACCGCTGACAGATGAGGGGTAGTTATTGTTTCCTGCAATGAGCTGTCCTGAAGAGGATACATTAGGGCTAATGGCCGATAAGAACTTCGTCTCGTCACGAAGGGATTCATAATCCGTTAATTTTAGGGTTTGCATGGCTGATGGATCCTGTCGGACGCCTCCACGCCGATCTGCTCCGGGATGAATCATGATCATATTCGATCCCATCTCCGAAATTTGTTTCTGGATGCTTCGCTTTGATCCCTGTCCGATAGCCAACATGGTGATGACGGAGGCAACTCCGATTATGATTCCAAGCATGGTGAGAAATGCCCGTAGCTTATTGTTGGCAAGTGCACGAAGGGCTATTTTAAATAAATTGGTTCCATTCATAGCTTATTTCGTTTAATCGTCCTCATTCTTTGGAAGTGCGTCTAGTGCTTCTGCAGCAGAAAGAATGTGATTGTTTATTGTATCTTCAATGATGTGCCCGTCGCGTAGACGAATATTCCGGCTGCTATATTGTGATAATTCCGGATTATGGGTTACGAAGATAATGGTTCGTCCCTCTGCATGAAGCTTCTGAAACAGAACAAGTATTTCGAAGGATGTCCGTGTGTCAAGATTACCGGTAGCTTCGTCCGCCAATATGACGGCAGGGTTGTTTACTAATGCACGGGCTATGGCTACACGTTGCATCTGTCCTCCGGACATTTGATTGGATTTATGCTCCAGCCGATCGCCCAGTCCTACAGCCTGAAGTGCTTCGATAGCACGCTGACGGCGTTCTGCAGCACTTACGGAAGAGTTATACATCAGTGGCAGTTCTACGTTTTCTACAGCTGTGGTTTTGGGAAGCAGATTGTAACTTTGGAAAACGAAACCAATCTTGCGGTTGCGAAGGATAGCACGCTGAGGTTTACTCATGGTACGTACTGAAATTCCATCGAGCAAATATTCGCCACTGGTAGGTGTGTCGAGGCATCCTAATGTGTTCAGTAGCGTTGATTTTCCAGAACCGGACGTACCCATGATGGTAACAAACTCTCCTTCGTAGATGGTGAAAGAAACGCCACGTAGTGCGTGTACCGTTTCTTCACCAACTTGGAAATTCCGTTTGATATTTTGTAGTTCAATAACTTTCTTCATATCTGTTTGGGGTTACCCTCTAACTCATTTTTTATTTTTGTTGTTCTTGTCTGGAGGACCAGGCATAAATGGGCTTCTTTCACCTGTTTCCTGTGGCGCTTGCATTTCGCTGTTTTCTCCCGGCATGACGCCAATGGTTGCCTCGGTAATGATGGTGGTACCTTCTGCTATACCGCTGATGATTTCGGTTGAGATACCGTTGCTTATGCCTGTAACTACTGGATGTGCGATGAAGGTGTTACCTTCGCGAGTCCATAATTTGTGCTCTCCTTCGCAATCTTTTACGATGTCTTCTTTGCCAATCAGTGGTTCTTCGGGATAGAAGCGTAGTGATTTGTTCGGAACTGAGAGTACTCCTTTTTTATCTAGAGTAAAGATGGTGATATTGGCAGTCAGACGCGGTTTTAGTTTCAGATCCGGATTGGGAGCCGAGATGACTACCTCATATGTTACTACTGTGCTGCTACTGCTGCTGGTTGTAGAACTTGAGCTGCTGGAATCACCTAAACGTATCTGAGTGACTACTCCTTCGAAGGTGTCATTCGGGTAAGCATCTACAGTAAAGGTAGCACGTTGTCCTTCTTCTACGCCGCCTATGTCAGCCTCGTCTACATCTGCCACAACTTGCATCTGTGTAAGGTCGGCAGCGATGGTAAACAGAGTCGGGGTTTCAAATCCGGATGCTACTGTTTGTCCCTCTTCAACGTCTTTACTGATGACAACTCCGTCGATAGGAGAGGTAATAGTGGCATATGACAAGTTTCTTTCTGCTTTAGCCAGCGCCGCTTTGCTGCTGTCAAAAGCACTTTTGGCTTTTTGATAATTGTAGAGTGCCTGTTCGTATTCAGTGTCGCTGATCAGTGACTTTTCGTGCAAGCCTTTGCTCCGTTCATAATTCTTGGCTTGATATTCGTATTCTGCCTTTGCTCCGTCGTATGTAGCCTGCTGTGAGGCCAGTTCGCTTTGCAGGGTAACGCGGTCCATTTCGGCAATCAGCTGTCCTTTGGTTACTACGGAATTGTAGTCGACATAGATTTTGTCGATAATACCAGAGACTTGGGTACCTACCTCTACTTCAGTTACCGGTTCGATGGTTCCGGTGGCTGTAACCGAGTTGGATATGTCTCCTTTACTTACAATAGTTGTTGCATAAGTAACTTTGTGCTTAGCGGGAGAGCCTTTGAACAGCCAGATTCCTCCTCCTGCTATCACAACGACTGCTACGGCGGTTAAGATAATCTTTTTTGTTTTCATGCTTTTATATAATGTTTTATCTTTTCGGTTCGTCCATTGGGGACGGGGACTATTTTCTTTGGTTTTGTATGGATATTTATTAAATCGTCTGTTTAATAGCCGTTGAATGGTGTATTCAATCCTCGTTGAACAGACGGCGTATTACTAAAGCTTCAGTTCACTTCCCTGATAGAATTTAAGCAATTGAGTATTCAGTATTGCCATATATTTGGCTTGCAGCTGCTCTTGTTGTGCCTGAAGCAGATTGTTCTTTTCGGTGAGCAATTCTACTGTATTCTTCATACCTTCGTTGAATTGTTCACTGACAAGTGTGTAGCTGATTTCTGCGCTTTTCAGCTTCTCTTGTGCAGCCTTGTATTGCTGTTGCGCACTGTTTGCGTCCAACCAGAGTGTCTCGATTGTCTTATACAGATTTTTTTGCTCATCAAGCAGAGACAGCATGTTGGTCTCGCGTTGCAGTTTGGCTTTCTCTACGGCACTTTTTGTCTGTCGGTTGTTGAAGATAGGAACGCTGACTGATAAACCTATTGAGTTGTTCCAACCGTTTTTTACTTGCTCGGCAAATGTAAAATCACTTCCGCTGGTATGATTGGTCCCGATTCCGGCAGTCAGGCTGATGCTTGGGTAGTAGCCGGACTTGGCGATATCAATGTCCAGTTCCGAAGCTTTTACATTGAGTTTGCTTGCTTCAATTTCCGGACGTGAGATCAGCGCATCTGCATATACATCTTTTTTGGCAGGCAGTGGCGACAGTACATTCTCGTCAGCAAGAGTTGGAATATAAAGATCCATCTCTTGTTCTCCTTCAAGTTCCAGTAATTGTTTGAGTTGCAGTTTGTAGTCTTGTAGAGCGGCTTGTGCTGTAACGAGCTGATAACGGTCGGTACTTACTTGTGCTTCCAATTGTGCAAAGTCACTTTCTGCAATACTACCTGCATCCAAAAGTGATTTGCCTCGATCACGCTGTGCGATGGAAAGCTCTAATGTATGTTCATTTATCTTGACCGATTCGGTTGCATATAGAATCTGTATGTAAATTTGAGCGATTGATTCTTGGATACTTTTCTCCGAGGTTGCTACATCCAGTTGTGCTATCTGGTTGTTCAGCTCTTCTTGCTCAATGGTTTTTAGTCTTTTGTTTCCATTATAGACTGTCCATGATGCATTTAATCCGTAGTTAGCATTATAACTGGTTTTGCTTGAGCTTCGCAAGATTTCAGTCCCGCTTACCGTGCTGCTACTCTCCTGATAGGGACGGTTTACCATATTTTGTCCCATAGAAAATGATAAGCTCGGGAATAAGGCAGCTTTTGCGGTCTTGATGTCAATTTGTGAACTTTCAACATTTATCCGACTTTTCCGAATTGTGATGTTTTTTTTCAATGCGTAGTCAATACACGATTGCAGGTCCCATTGAGCGGGCATTGTTGAATCGTTGATAGAATCTGTAGTTGAGAGAGCAGTGTCTTGTGCACACACATTTATGAATATGCTTGTGCTCAACATTGCCATCACTGTTATTCTCTTAGTATTTATCATGACTTTTATTGTTATTGAATTTCTGTTGCAAAAGTATCTACATATTATAATATTAACAAAATTGATAGACTAACAGAGTCATTTCCTCGTTGGATGCAACTTTTCTACCGATGGATAAATGTATAAGGTTAAGAAAATAATAATCGTTTTTGAGGCTTATTTTTTAACTTAAAAAATATGTTTTACTTAAGGTGAAGCGTGATGAATTGTCAGTGTTACTTAGGGATTTTTTAGTTAATGCATATCATTTTCGTGAAAATACTCGTAACTGAAAAGAATTGGGATTGACTGGAACTAAAAGGTGAAGAAATAATTTATCCCAATGTTTATATTCAATTACAAACATTGGGATATTATTTGATACTAGTAAAATCTTTGCGGCAGACATTCATCTACCTTAGAATCTGTTAGTGCGGAAACTATTTTATGACGTTTTCCGGATTCCCCGAAATATAGGCCTGCAGATTGCTGATAGCAATATTCATCAAGCGTTCACGGGATTCGTAAGTAGCCCATGCTATGTGAGGAGTTATATAGCAGTTTTTAGCCGATAATAATGGATTGTCTGCATGAGGAGGTTCGCTAGAGAGGACATCAATGCCTGCTGCATATAGCTTGCCGCTGTTTAGTGCATTCGCAAGATCCTGCTCGTTGATCAATGCTCCCCGTCCGGTATTGATTAATATTGCAGTTGGTTTCATCATAGACAACCGACGTTCGTTGACCAATTCAAATGTATCAGGTGTAAGTGGGCAATGTAAGCTAACGACATCGCACTCGCTGAATAGCTCGTCTATTTCCATCTTTTTTATTTCTGGTGGCAGTTGGAAATGTGACTTGGATGTGACTGCATATACTTTCATCCCAAAACCGATTGCAATTCGAGCTGTTGTATATCCGGTATGTCCCAGTCCGATAAGACCGATTTTTTTATCACGTAATTCTGTTAAAGGAGTATCCCAAAAACAGAAATCCGCATTATTGCTCCAACGTCCTTTGTGTACTTCTTCAGAATGATGTTGCACTTGTGTGGTAATATTCAGAATGTGGGCAAATACCATTTGAGCTACAGATGCAGTACTGTAAGCGGGAATGTTTGTGACGATAATTCCCCGTTGTTGTGCAGCTGCGATGTCTACCACATTGTATCCAGTGGCTAGTACGCCGATGTATTTTAGATTGGGTAGTGCATCCATGTGTTCCGCCCCAATCACAACTTTATTTGTCAGAATAGCTTCTGCATCTGCGGCATGTTCTAAAAGCTCTTCAGGAGCTGTGCGGTCGTAGATTATACATTCTCCTAAGCTTTTCAGCCCTTCCCAAGATAGGTCGCCGGGATTTGCTGCATATCCGTCAAGCACACAGATCTTTATTTTCTTTTGTTCCATATTTGTTTGCTTTATTGGTTAATAAAAATTCCATTATTGTTTGTTCTCTTTTTTAAATCGGTCTCCCCATAGCTGTTGCATCCGTTCAGCATGTTTGTTTTCAGACGGATTATTTTGGGGGTGCCAGATTCGTTTGTCTTTCAATGCATCAGGAAGGAATTGTTGTTTTACAAAATTCCCTTCATAGTCATGTGCGTACTTGTACTCCTTTCCATAACCCAATTGTTTCATTAATTGGGTTGGAGCATTTCGCAGGTGCAATGGAACGGGTAGATTCCCAGTTGTACGTACTAATTCAAGAGCATCATTGATGGCGCAATAGGCTGAATTGCTTTTAGGACTTGTAGCAAGATAAATTGTTGTTTCTGCCAATGGAATTCTTCCTTCTGGCCAACCGATTTTCATGATTGTATCGAAACATGCATTAGCCAATAACAATGCATTCGGATTGGCTAGTCCAATATCTTCAGAGGCTGAAATTACCAAACGGCGCGCAATGAAAGCCGGATCTTCACCTCCTTCTACCATTCTGGCCAACCAGTATATGGCTCCATCCGGATCGCTTCCACGGATCGACTTGATGAATGCCGAAATAATATCGTAATGCATTTCCCCATTTTTATCATATGCTAATGGGTTCTGTTGCAATCGCTCAGTGACCATATCGTCTGTAATCACAATATGCTGATTGGCCTCCGATTCGACTACAAGTTCTAATATATTCAATAGCTTGCGTGCATCCCCTCCGGAGAAACGGAGTAATGCGGTGCTCTCTTTTATTTCGATATTACGTTCTTTCAGGAATGTGTCAGTTGTGAGTGCCCGTTGCAATAGTTCCATCAAATCTTCTTTTTCCAGAGATTTAAGTATATATAACTGGCAACGTGATAACAGAGGACGAATAACTTCAAAAGACGGATTTTCTGTTGTGGCACCTATGAGAGTAACTATACCTTGTTCTACGGCTCCCAGTAAAGAATCCTGCTGAGACTTACTGAAACGATGGATTTCATCAATAAATAAAATAGGACTTGCCTGAGAAAAAAATCTATTGTTTTTTGCACGGTCAATCACTTCACGAACATCTTTTACTCCAGACGTTACAGCACTTAATGTATAAAATGGTGTATCGAGTTTGTTTGCAATGATTTGTGCCAATGTCGTTTTTCCTACTCCGGGAGGCCCCCATAGAATAAAAGAAGAGATGCGACCGCTGTCAATCATTTTGCGTAAGACAGCGCCTTGACCGACCAAGTGTTTTTGTCCGATGTATTCATCTAGTGTTTTGGGACGTAATCTCTCAGCTAATGGTTGCATAGTTTAGAATACCATTAATACCATAAATCTTATACCATTTTTGTTGATTTCGGGATTGTTCCGATAGGTGAACCGATGTACATATTCGATATGTAATAGCTTGAATATGTTGTAGATTCCTACACTACCCTCAATGTAAGGGACTTTAGGATCCATTACAAAACTTGTATATTCTCCGTTTCTGGTAGGAAATTGGAATAAGTTTGGGTTGTCGCTTTTAAATGGGTTGTTTTTATCTGTTAATGTTCCCCAAAGCGCCCGTACACGAAACATCTCTCTCCACTTTAGCTTTTTCAATAATGGAATGCGGTTGAACAACTTACCGTTCATGTCATATGATAGTGACATAGAGGCATAACGGTCATTCAAGAATTCCATATTATTGATCAAGCAGAAAGTTTCCCTTTGCGTAATATAAGATAGGTTGGCTTCCGGAAGGATTAGGAGTGGAAAAGGTACAGTATTCCATTCGGCACCGGCTTTAAAGCTACAGTCGATTTTTCCCCACGAGGAAGGCAGCCAAATTCGTTTCCAAATACTTGCTTCTGTACGGTTGAAATTGTAATCCCCTCCTAAGAAATCTTTGAAACCCATGGCATGTGTCAGGGTGAAAATAGGTGCATCCAATGTAACGGGAATACGGCGCTGTTTTGAATTGACAAATGATTCTCCCGGAGCGTAACGCAAAGTGATGCTTGCCTCAGATGTGGTAATGTCATGAACGCGTGTGTTGGTCTCATCATTCCGCAAATATTCTAATTTTCCACAAGGTTCGTCATTCCGATGGCGGAACATTGCCTTTATTCCAAAGCCCGAATACGATTCTAATTCGTAGTTAAGGGTGGCATCGCGCATATATGACATCTGGTCTACAGTTGTAGTTTTTAAAGAAAGAAAGACATTGTCTTTATCTGTAAAAAGGAATTTATCCATTGGCGACATGACATCATAGCTGTATGTCGCTGAAAGGTAATGTTTGGGGAACTCCCATACAACGTAATCGCGTGGATTAAAGGAATAGGTCACAGTCCCACTGTACTTCCATTTTTCGTCTTTTAATCCGTATGCACCGTATCCATTAAAGAACCAATGTTTGTTGAGGTTTGCTGTGCTCATTGCACTGAGACGGAAACGTGCTCCCTCAATATAATTACTGGAGATCATAGTATTGATAGGTCCAATATCAATCTTACTGGGTTTTCCTGTTTCTACAAAATTCTCAATAAGTGCCTTGGCTCCAAACAGAACATATTTGAAACCGGGTATTTCTCCCAAACGCTTTACGAATAAGTCCATTGTATTCTCAGTCTTGGTCAGAGGTACCTGGCGTACAGAAGCCCAATACTCGTCACTTTTAGAAAGCATATCCGACGATTTGATGACATCTCCTTTCATACGGAAGAGACGTTGTTCGATGGGTTGGAACTGATAATTTGTGTAACGGGTAGTACGCTCTACCTGTAAGCTGAGAGCAGGTTTATCTGTTTTATTCCACGATAGGTCGACTGTCATATCATCATCTGCCAATGCCCAATTTCCATTAGGCAATTGTTCGTATTGTTGGGTAATACTCATTTTATTAACAAAATTGACACCACTTTTCTGAGGAAGATTCATTGTACATTTTTGTACTGCATAAGTAGAATCTTTTAGAACATACAGATGCCCCGAAAAACCAAAATCTTGCGAGTTTTGTGGCACAAATGTAAGATGAACACATTCGCGTTGGTTCACCATAAGTGTATCCATTAAATAAAACTTATAGAAGGATATGGCATTATCTCCTATAGGACTGACAAAACGTTGTTGCAACAGGCGTATTTCATTATCGTAGATATTAATGTCTGCAAATACGTCTTTTAGTACGGTTCCCAGCATATCTCCTGTAGAAAAGAATTCATCCACTCCACTGGAGTTTTTACCTTTGATAATTGTCTTTTTACTTTCCGGATCTTTACGATAGATTGTTTGTGAGGCTGTTTCCTGAATCGAAATAGGAAGAATTAATTTTTGTGTAGTAGGTGATACTTCTACCTGATCTTTAAGGAAAGAGTATTTTTTGTAAATACCCTTTTCCAGCTTTTCTGGAGTAAGATCGTTGATCGAAGTTTTCATTTTTTCATATTTATCATATTGATAATAATCATTCTCTTCGAGCTTTTGAGCCTTTTTATGTGCAATGACTTTCTTCATAAACTCTACTGCGGGATTGTTTTTACGAGAATATCGTTCACGTTTAGGCTTTACTACCACTTGGTCAAGTAATACATTGTCGGGTGATAGTTGCACATTAAGAGTTTGGGTGCCAGATTTGATTTTTATGGCTTTTGTGACATATCCGATAGATGAAAAAACAAGGGTTCCGCCGTTGGGACGCGCAGTAAGACGATAATCGCCATCGACTCCTGTAACAATACCTACAGCTTTATCTTCTTGATAATAGACAGATACATACATTAAAGGCTCTTTAGTGATAGAGTCGGTTACAACTCCTTTGATTTGTTGTGCTGATGCACAAGGAATACAAAATAAGAATAAGAGCCCTATAAGGATAGGATAATATCGTTGTTTCATAACGTAGTGAAATACGGCGCAAAGGTAATTAAATAGTCTGAATATAATATGATATATAACTATTTTTACTTTTTCTTGTTGCTTCTTTGACTTCTATAGATAATAGAGCAATTATTCTTTTGATATTTGACGGATGGAGAAGTGTTTGAAAAATATGTCTGATATTTTGAACTTTAAATTCATACAAATTATTACATTACGGATGATAATTTGTATGAATTTATTAAAATAATGTTTGTGGAGTGTATCTACTTAATTCCCTTTATTAAGAAGCGTTTGTATGATACGATCTGCAGTCCGTCCATCCCATCTTTCTGGCAATGTACGCTTTTTCCAGTTCCCTGTTTTTAGTTTGTCTAAAGCTTGTGAAAAACGCTCAGAATCTTCTCCAACAAGCTCGTTCGTTCCCATTTGACATGTTTCAGGATGTTCTGAAAAGTTATTTAATGTGATGCATGGAATATCAAGGAATGTGGTTTCTTCTGCTATATTGCCCGAATCTGTAATAATGCCATGCGCATTATTCATCAGATACACAAAATTCAGATAGTTTTGGGTTGGTAGAATGTGAAGGTTCGGTGCTACGATTTCAGTAGAGCGAAGTGCTTCAGCCGCATAGGTATGGAGTGGCGCAATGATGGGCATCCCTTGACTTTTGTTTATTAATATTTCCATCAGTTGGCGTAATAGAACTAGATTGGATGTTAATACCCGTCGGTTAAGAGTGAACAGTAAATAATTGTTCTTTTTTAAGTCTAATGTAGAAAACCATGCAGGTTTTGTCATCTGTGAGAGGGTACGCCGCAATGTATCTATTAATATGTTACCAACATGAAAAACGTTATCTTGTTCTGTTCCTGTGTGACTTAGATTGCGGTTAGCAGTTTCACCTGCAGTGAAAAGATAATCGGATAATCCATCTGTAATCATTCGACTTACTTCTTTGGGCATATTCAAGTCAAAGGAACGTGTTCCTGCAATCAGATGTGCAACTTTAAGTCCTCGTTTTTTAGCAACGATAGCACAGCTCATTGTAGCTGTTAGATCATCCACTACTAATACGACATCTGTGGGGTGGGTGGCTAATTCCTTGTCGAAAGCTATCATGATATTTGCTGCTAATTCGATATTATTGTTACTTTCTACGTTCAAATAGCCATTGGGAATATTCATATTAAGGTCTGTGAATAATGATGGCTCAATACTAATATCTTCTTTCCGACCGGTATAGATAAGTCTATAGGTTATTTCTTTCCCTTGTTCTTTTGCCTGTTTAATGGCCCATGTAATGGGAGCTATCTTCATGAAATTAGGACGTGCTCCTGCGATGATGGTTATTTTCATTTTTATTATTTTCTATTTCAAGTGGCAAAATTACATTTTCTTATGGAATTTATTCGTTACTTTGTGCACAAAAAATGCTATGCCTACATTTGTTCAGGTTCTCGATTTTATTGGTACGTTTGCGTTTGCCATTAGTGGTATTCGATTAGCTTCGGCCAAACGTTTTGACTGGTTTGGTGCTTATGTTGTCGGTTTAGTTACAGCTATTGGTGGAGGAACTATCCGTGATCTCCTTTTAGATGTTACTCCTGCTTGGATGATAGATCCTATTTATTTGATCTGTACTGCATTAGCGCTTCTGTGGGTAATTATTTTCGGACGATCGTTAATTCGTTTGAATAATACCTTTTTTATATTCGACACTATTGGATTGGCATTATTTACAGTAGTAGGTGCAGGTAAAAGCTTAGCATTAGGATATCCTTTTTGGGTAGCTATTATTATGGGAAGCATTACTGGAGCAGCAGGAGGTGTAATACGCGATGTATTTATCAATGAAATACCCTTGATTTTCCGAAAAGAAATTTATGCAATGGCATGTGTGGCAGGAGGAGTTGCCTATTGGTTGTGCGATATTGTAGGGATAGAGTCTTATATTTGCCAACTGGTAGGAGGTACTGTCGTTTTTTTAACTCGAATTCTGGCAGTTAAATATCATATTTGTTTGCCTATCTTAAAAGGAAATGATGAACAAGAAAACAATTAGAAAAATGCGATTTTTATTGATTTGATGCTGAGCATTTATTTATGCTCAGCATTTCTATTTAGTTCGCCGATAAAACTGATACTTTGTCGGTTCTGCATACTGACATCTATTGTAGAAGAACCATTTTCAAATATTTTGATTCGGTAATCCAGTGCATCATCTTGGCTTCGGGTTGAGAACTCTACTTGGATATTTCCTTTCTTGTCTGTTTTTACCGTATATTCTTCGATGGGTGCTTCAAAGTTTAATCCTTCTCCTCCATCGTAGGGAATATTATATCCTCTTCCAAAATAAGGAAGTTGTGAAATGACAGAATCTTTTTTTATTTCCAGTGAATAATGTGATGTTAATGGAATATTTCTTCCTCTCATTGGCAGGGCTATATTTACATCAATTGTATATTCTTTTGATTCTGCGATTTTTTTGATTTCATCTTGTGAGGACTTGTTTTGTGCCCATGAAGGAATTGCGGCAAATCCTCCTAATATTAACATTAAAATTAGCTTAGTTACTTTCATAATACTCTCCTCGTTTAAAAATATTGTTTTTTCAAATATACGGAAAAAGTGTATTCATCTTAAGCGCTTAATGAATTTTAATATCTTTCTTGGCTATTTTTATGATTGAAAATGAGTTTTTACTGTCGGGTGATTTTGAGGATTCGAAGAAAGATTATATCTTTGCGCCCGCTATTACGAGCTAATAGTATATAATTCAAATCATTAATTAAATAAACATTTTTTAGAATGGCAACAAAAATCAGATTACAGAGACATGGACGCAAAGGATATGCGTTTTATTCAATTGTAATTGCAAACAGTAGAGCACCACGTGATGGTAAATTTATTGAGAAGATTGGTACTTACAATCCCAATACCAATCCTGCTACAGTAGATTTGAATTTTGATGCTGCCTTGGCATGGGTATTAAAAGGTGCACAGCCTACAGACACTGTTCGTAACATCCTTTCTCGTGAAGGCGTTTATATGAAGAAACACTTATTGGGCGGTGTTGCTAAGGGTGCATTTGGTGAAGCAGAAGCAGAAGCTAAGTTTGAAGCTTGGAAGAACAACAAACAATCTGGTTTGGCTGCATTTAAAGCTAAACAGGAAGAGGAGAAAAAAGCGGCTGCAAAAGTTCGTTTAGAAGCTGAGAAAAAGGTAAATGAGGAGAAAGCAAAAGCTCTTGCTGAGAAGAAGGCTGCTGAAGAAGCTGCAAAGGCTGCTGAGGCTGCTGAAGCAGAAGCTCCTGCAGAAGAGGCTCCTGCTGCAGAATCTGCAGAATAATCAGGTTTTAAACAGAAAAAAGAATAAACTGAAAGGAATACCTGTTTTTATGGGTATTCCTTTTTTATATAATAAACTGATTGTCATACACTTTTGGAATGATAATCGTTCATGCCAATATGATATAACTTATGCAGGTATAACGGATGATTGGGCGGTAAAGATGGATGACCGAAATCTTTTATATATTGCATGCCGATTTTCTGCATTACACGCTCTGAACGGAGATTATGTGTTGCAGTAAAAGAGTAAATGTCTCTGATACCCAGCTTAGTTCGTGCATATTGCAGGCATGCCTTTGCCGCTTCCGGTGCATATCCATTTCCCCAATAGGCGTATGCCAGTCTCCATCCGATTTCTATTCCGGGAGCAAAATCTGTATTAAACGAGAAATGATGTAATCCTGTATATCCTATAAAGCAATGGTCTTCTTTACGTTCCACTGCATATAAGCCAAATCCGGATTCTTGAAATTCTTGCTGAATGCGAAAAACAAAGGCAAGGCTCTCTTCTTCGTTAAGAACTTTGGGAAAGAATTCCATCACTTTAGGGTCTGAGTTGATTTTTGTGAATATAGGAAAATCACTCTCTACCCAGTCGCGCAATATGAGTCTTTGTGTCTCTATATAGATATTCATGAAGATTGTGTTATTATTGCTCTGTTTTGGAGGATTGGAATACCCGGCAGTTGGTCATGGCGACGATGCAACCTCCCAATAATCCAATTAATAGATAGGCTATCCTTATATCAGACAGTTGTGATATGGCACCGATAAGCAAAGGAGCAATCAACGAACCTATAAAACTGATGCTTGACAAGATAGTCAGTGCAATGCCTATTGGAGTCTTAGACTTGTCTCCAACGAAACTATATAGTGTAGGAACGATACATGATATGCCCAGTCCTACCAGCATGAATCCTAAAGAATTAATAATGACTTTCCATAGTGTTGACTCAATAGCGTTTCCTAATAATGCGGATAGAAAGAAGCCTATAAAAATGAGGCTTCCTGCAATTTGCAACACTGTTTTCTTGCCAAAAAGACGGTAGGCATAGTTGGTAGAGAAGCGGCCGATGGTCATCATTATCATAAAAACAAGAAAACCTATTTGGAGTGATTTCGGAGCGTGTACTACTGATTCAAAATATACAGCACTCCAGTCGAACATTGCACTTTCTATTATTAATGCAAAGAGTCCCACTAATCCTAATTGTAGCAACAATGTTTCAGGTTTGTAGAACAGCTTTCTTGTCTTGGCTTTTTCAGAAGCAACTTCCACCGGTTTACATTCCTGTTGCTCTTTGCAGTCTTGCAGGTATTCTCTTTTCCAAAGCACAATGCAAATGATGAGGGCTGTAATCAGTAGGAAGTGAAAAACAGGAGTTATGTCCAGCAAGATCATAATGAATCCTACTAAAGCCCCTGTGCAGGCTCCTAGGCTCCATCCACCATGAAAAGTTGCCATAATCGTTTTTCCGTATATTCTTTCGACCTCGATTCCTTGTGTGTTGAAAGATATGTCACACAAATTCCAAAAGACTCCGAACGAAAACAACAGTATACCTAGCAGATAAACTTGACTGGCCATGCCAATTCCCCACAAGGAAAGGGCGTACCCTATAATGCTTAACTGAACAATTCGTCGACTGCCTGATCGGGATACCAGATATCCGGCCAGTGGTATTGCAATAAATTTACCTACTGGTATCATGAATAAAATAAGTCCCCAATAAAAGGCATAGTCTTTTGCAAAGAGCTCTTTAAAATAAGGTATGCGACTTGCCCAACTGGACATGCAAAGCCCTTGTGCAAAAAAGAAAGAAAAAATGGCCATTCGTATTTTTTCTTTGGAATAGCAGAATTGATTCTCCATGAGTATTTCATTTGATGCGGACAAAGGTATTGATTTTTTTTGTACTTTTGCGCCCGATTTTAATTTAACCTCTTATATGAAGACAAGCGAATCTTTATTTTCAATCAGTAAATTTATTGCAGAATATTCGGCTCATTTGATGGGAGCGGGTGTACATACCTCACGGGTTGTCCGTAATACCAAACGAATAGGGGAGGCCTTTGGTGTAGATGTCAAATTGGGCGTTTTCCATAAGAACATTATTTTGACTATTATTGATAATGAAACGCAAGAGGCGTGCAATGAGGTAATTGATATTCCGGCTTTGCCTATCAGTTTTGAGCATAATTCAGAACTTAGTGCATTAAGTTGGGAGGCTTTTGACCATCATTTACCTTTAGAAGAACTGAAAGAGAAGTATCATAAGATTGTTTCAGCTCCCAAAATGTCTCCATGGATTGTATTGATTCTTGTAGGATTTGCCAATGCATCTTTCTGTAAATTGTTTGGTGGTGATCCTTATTCGATGGGAATTGTTTTTGTTGCTACACTTTTGGGCTTTTTCTTAAGACAGCAGATGCAGAAAAGAAAGATCAATCATTATATTATTTTCATAGTGTCGGCTTTTATAGCTTCGTTATGTGCCTCTGTATCTTTGCTTTTCGATATCACTTCTGAGATTGCGATAGCAACCAGTGTTCTGTATCTTGTTCCGGGAGTGCCATTGATAAATGGCGTAATTGATATTGTCGAAGGGTATGTGTTAACCGGATTTGCGCGATTGACACAGGCATCTTTGTTGATTGTAAGTATAGCTATTGGCCTTTCATTTACATTGTTGTTAGTAAAAAATAGTTTGATATGATAGCACTTGATATTTTAAGCGATGGTTTTTTTGCAGCGATAGCCGGTATTGGATTTGGGTCTATTTCAGCCCCTCCTTTGCGTGCATTCAAGTTCATAGCTATTCTGGCTGCTTTGGGGCATGCATGCCGTTTTTGTCTGATGACTTATTTGGGAGTTGACATTGCAACAGCTTCCTTGTTTGGTGGACTGGTTATTGGTTTTGGCAGTTTGTGGTTGGGAAAAAGTATATATTGTCCAATGACTGTAATGTACATTCCGGCATTGCTTCCGATGATTCCCGGTAAATTTGCCTATAATATGGTTTTCTCTTTGATCATGTGCTTGCAGACAGTCAATGAGCCGGAACAGTTTGAAAAATATATCAGTATGTTTTTCTCAAACTCATTGATTGCTACTACAGTTATTTTTATGTTGGCGGTTGGTGCTACCTTCCCAATGTTTGTCTTCCCGGGTAGGGCATTCTCTTTGACGCGGCACTAATTTCTTTGTGACTCATATAGTATACTCCCATGTGTTATGAATAACCTATAACATATGGGAGTTTTTCTTTTTTGTTTTATATCTTTTTCTCTGTCTCTTCGTATCTTTTTTGCGTATCACTTAAGTTGTCTTTTCGTGTCACATTAGTGATACGAACGTTTGACCTATGTGATACGAACGTATTACAGTAGTGATACGGAAAAATGATTGCGGACGAACTGGCAAACCTTTATAGTGGAAAGTTTAATATGTATAATAGAAGAGGATAAATGCCGGCAATTTCGAAGAGAACTTGAATGCGAACTGCATGAATTGAAAGAGGCTGCACTACTATGTGATGCTATTGCTGAAAAATATATGGATTCAGAATCCGTAATTTAGGTAATATAATCAGGAATATTCATACGTCATGATTCTATAAATTGGCTATTTTTGCGTAAATTTTAGTATGAAAATCTTATGGCAAAAAAAGTATTGATTCTTTCTTCTACTCCCCGTAAGGGAGGAAATTCAGACAGATTGTGTGATGAGTTTATGAAAGGGGCTCAGGCTTCCGGCAACAGTGTTGAGAAAATTCTGTTGAGAGAAAAAAATATTCATTATTGCACAGGTTGCAGTGTATGCAGCATGTTTGGGAAACCCTGTCCGCAAAAAGACGATGCCGCTTCTATTATAGAAAAAATGATAGAGGCCGATGTGATAGTCATGGCAACTCCAGTTTATTTCTATACAATGAGTGCCCAGATGAAGACGTTGATCGACCGTTGCTGTGCCCGTTATTTGGAGATAAAGAATAAGGAATTCTATTTTATTGTAGCTGCAGCCGAAGATGATATCCCGATGATGAAACGTACGATTGATGGTTTTCAAGGATTTTTGGATTGCCTTGAAGGAGCTACAGTAAAAGGAGTTGTTTATGGCGTAGGTGCATGGAAGATAGGCGAGATTGAAGGAAAGCCATCTATGGCAGAGGCGTATGATATGGGATGTAAGGCTTGAGCCGTTAAGTTCTTGAGTTCCTTGAGCCTGAAGGTTTGTTTTTTTTGAGTGAATTTAACCGGGCATGGAAATGTCAGAACTGGAAAATGTGATTAATTTTGCACTGATTTATAATTAAAAAGTTATATTGCGTCGTATTCGAATAGTGATTGCCACGTTGTTTTGGGGGATAATCACAGTGCTTTTTCTTGATTTTACCGGGACGTTACACGCTTGGTTTGGCTGGATGGCAAAGATACAGCGCCGCATTGCCCTCAGATGATTGATATCCCTAAGGAACTGCATCGTATAGACGGATTTGTAGAACACTTGAAACAAGGCACATTATGATGGAAAATCTGGTAACGTTGTTACACGATGGAAATTATTCCTGTGTGATTGCCAACAACGGCATTACGCGTACATTTACCCAACGGGGGGTAGCCGACCTTTATGACCTGTTGGTCGATGAACCGGCTTTCCTGCACGGTGCATTGATTGCCGACAAGGTGGTAGGCAAGGGAGCGGCAGCTTTGATGATTCTTGGAGGAGTAAAAGAATTGTACACAGATGTCATAAGTACAAAGGCTTTAAAGCTGTTCGAAGGGGCTTCGGTAAAAGTAAGCTTCGGCAAAGAAGTCCCTTTCATTTGGAATCGCGATCATACAGGACACTGTCCTGTTGAGACATTGTGCAGCGATATTGATTCGGCGGCTGATATTTTCCCTTTGATTCGTCAGTTTATTCAGAATGTCAAAGGCAAATGACTGTCTTGAGATTTGCTTTATCGGTGTTTTATTTGTGAATAGTGTGTTTTGATGTGACGAACAGGTTGTGATTAAGTGACTTATAGGGAGACTTATGGTGATATAACAGAGAATGGATTCCTGAATGATAAATAAAAGTATGGAAATCTTTTCTCTTTCATTAAGAAAAGTATTACATTTGCCACGTTTTAGTACTCTGTCCGGTCCTCTATGAACGTTGGGTTCTTATATGGAGGTAAGTCAGAAAGGCTGAATCCTTAAGAGATGCGCTACTGATTCATAAACAATTCCGTTTATGGGTGTCAGGGCGCTTTTTTCTTTTAAGAACATTTGTGTTGAATCACAAAACTAAATATTTACGAGCCCAAGGCTCATAATTTTAAAAAACAGAACTCAAAAAACGGGGATGGTGTAAACTGATGAATGAATCTGACAATAACCGGCAAATCGAAAGCAGACGGGTATGGTATGCCGTGCAGACTTTTTATTGTAAAGAAGAACATTTGGGGAATTATTTCAGAGAAAAAGGAATAAACTATTTCATACCGATGCGTTATACCGAGCATGAAACGCTTGATGGAAAGAAGCATCGGAAACTGACTCCTGCTGTTCACAATCTGTTGTTTATCGAAAAGACTTTCACGGAGAAAGAGTTTATGGGAAGAGTTGAAGACTGCCCCATACCTTTTATCGTGGTGCGCGATCGTACAACACGCCGTTGCTACGAAATACCCGACAGGGAAATGCTTGAATTTCGTGCGGTATGCGACCCCAATTATAAAGGCACTCTTTATGTCGATACAACTACTGCCGAAGCCCGCCCCGGGCAGAAAGTCCGTGTCATTCGTGGTCCCTTTGCCGGACTGGAAGGAAAACTCACCCAATACAAGAAAAGCTATTATGTAGTTGTTACACTGGCTACTGTCGGTGTCATGCTTCACATTCCCAAGTGGTATTGTGAAAAGTTAAATGAAGACTGAGTGTTTGGCTTGTAAGTTTTTAAGTTTGTAAGTTTATGAGTTTTTAAGTTTATGAGTTTGTGAGTTCGCAAGTTCATAAGCTAATTTCGCATAGTTACGTATTGCTTTACTTTTAACTCACAAACTCATAAACTTACAAACTCAAAAGCCCAAACCCATCTCTTGAGGCGACTCTCTATACTTGTCAATTAATAGATATGCAAATGAAAAGAATAATCACTCCTTTTTTATTTGCTCTGTTGTTGTGCATTCCTTCTGCACTGCAGGCTCAATCTATGAGCGATCAGCAAGTGCTGGAATATGTGAAGGAAGGACTTAAACAGGGTAAAGAACAGAAACAGTTGGCTGCCGAACTGGCACGCAAAGGTGTTACCAAAGAACAGGCAATGCGTGTCAAAGAACTTTACGAAAAACAGAATGGTGTAGATGCTGAAAATGCTTCCGGAACGGAGCTTAATGAGTCACGTCTTCGCGAAGAGATGAAAGAGAATACTTCCGATATGCTGGAAGACCAGCCTACCACGGAAGATCTGGCACGCGAGAACGAGGTGTTCGGACGCAACATTTTCAATACCAAAAATCTGACATTCGAGCCCAGTGTCAACATTGCCACTCCCTCCAATTATCGGCTGGGGCCGGGTGATGAGGTGATTATTGATATCTGGGGGGCCAGCCAGAACACCATCCGTCAGCAGATTTCTCCGGACGGAACAATCAATATTCAGAAAATCGGTCCTGTCTATCTGAATGGGCTTACCGTGAGCGAGGCAAACGATTACTTGAAAAAATCGCTCAACAAAATCTATAACGGACTGAACAATACGGACGACCCGTCGTCGGACATCCGTCTGACGCTGGGTAACACGCGTACCATTCAGATTAATGTGATGGGCGAGGTTGTGCAGCCGGGAACTTATGCCCTTTCCGCTTTCTCTACAGTCTTTCATGCACTCTATCGTGCCGGAGGAGTCAGCGAAATAGGTAGTCTGCGTGATGTGCAGCTGGTGCGCGGTGGCAGCAAGATTGCTACCATCGATGTATACGATTTCATCATGAAGGGGCAGACAGGTGACGACATCCGTCTGCAGGAGGGTGATGTGGTTATTGTGCCGGCTTACGAGATGCTTGTCAAGGTCAGTGGCAAGGTGAAGCGTCCCATGCGTTTCGAGATGAAGAAAGACGAGACTCTTTCCACCCTGCTCCGTTATGCCGGCGGGTTTGATGCTGATGCCTATACCCGTTCCTTGCGTATCGTCCGCCAGAACGGAGAAGAGTACGAAGTGAATACGGTGAAGGAGATGGACTATAGCATCTACAAGATGCGTAACGGTGATGTTGTTACTGCCGAAGCTATTCTCAACCGCTTTACCAACAAACTCGAAGTTCGTGGTGCAGTCTACCGTCCCGGCATCTATCAGTTGAGCGGCGAATTGAACACGGTGCGCGATCTGGTCAATACGGCACAGGGACTTACCGGCGATGCGTTTCTCAACCGTTCCGTACTCTATCGCCAGCGTGAAGACCTGACTACCGAAGTGATTCCCGTAGATGTAAAAGCCATTATGGACGGACGTTCGCCCAATATTGCACTGGTGAAGAACGATATACTTTATATACCCAGCATTCACGACCTTTCCGATCTGGGCAATGTTACCATCCATGGCGAGGTGGCACGCCCCGATTCCTATCCGTATGCCGACAATATGACACTGGAAGACCTCATTATCCAGTCCGGCGGTCTGCTCGAGGCTGCTTCTACGGTTCGTGTCGATGTGGCACGCCGCATCAAAGATCCTAAAAGCACGACAGCCAGCGACACCATCGGCCAGATGTTCTCTTTCTCGCTGAAAGACGGCTTTGTGGTCGACGGACAGCCCGGCTTTATGCTGCAGCCTTATGACGAAGTGTATGTCCGCCGCAGTCCGGGCTATCAGCCGCAGCAGAACGTACATATCTCCGGCGAGATTCTGTTCGATGGCACCTATGCCCTTACCAACAAGGAAGAGCGCCTGTCCGATCTGGTGGCAAAAGCCGGTGGAGCTACCGCTTATGCCTATCTGCGCGGTGCCAAGCTGACCCGCAAGGCAAACCCCGAAGAGAAGAAACGCATGGAGGATGTCATCCGCCTGATGCGCAGGCAGCTGGGTGAGACAATGATTGATTCGTTGGGCATCCGTGTTGAGGATTCCTTCACAGTAGGCATCGATCTGGAGGCAGCTCTCCGCCATCCGAAGGGTGATGCCGATCTGGTGTTGCGCGAAGGCGATGTAATCTCTATCCCCACGAACACCAATACAGTCAAAATCAATGGTGCTGTCATGGTTCCCAATACCGTTTCTTATATAGCGGGCGAGGACCTCGACTATTATCTCAATCAGGCAGGTGGCTATTCCGATAACGCCAGGAAGAGTAAGAAGTTCATTGTCTATATGAACGGACAGGTCACCAAGGTGAAAGGTAGCGGGCGCAAGCAGATAGAACCCGGATGTGAAATCATCGTTCCTGCAAAAGAGAAGAAGCGTGTCAACATGGGTGAGATCCTTGGTTTTGCCACCTCGTTCAGCTCGTTGGGCGTAATGATAGCCTCTATTGCTAACCTGATAAAAAACTGACAGACTGATGAATACAAAAGAGATACAGGAGACGGAAAAAACAGTCCCGACACAGCCGTTGCAGAACGAAGAGGCAGAAATCGATCTGCTCGATCTGCTTCGTCGGGTTATCGCCATTCGCCGGACGTTGTATAAGGCCATTGGCGTAGGGGTGCTGCTGGGCATCATTGTCGGACTCAGCATACCTAAGAAGTATGCAGTCAGTGTCACCCTTTCACCGGAGATGGGAGATAACAAAAGCAACAGCCTCTCCAGCATGGCTGCCTCCTTTTTGGGCGGTGGTGCTGCCATGTCGGATGGAGTGGATGCCCTCAACGCTTCTCTCTCTTCTGATATTGTCGCTTCCACCCCTTTTCTGATGGAATTGCTCAGGATGGATGTGCCTGCAATGAAGGGAGACAGCATTGTAGCTTTCAGGAACTATCTGGAAGAAGAATCCTCTCCGTGGTGGAGTTACCTGTTGGGAGTACCCGGAAAGGTAATTGGCGGTATCAAGTCTTTGTTTACCGGTGAAGAAGAGGACGCTGCTCCAAAAGACGAATCTCGCATCATCATGTTGACAAAGAAAGAGTCCGAGAAAATCCGTGGGTTAAAAGAAAGTATCACAGCCACTGTTGATAAGAAAACAGCCATAACCAATGTAACGGTTACGCTGCAAAACCCCAAAGTGGCTGCCGTTGTTGCCGATTCGGTTGTGCATAAGTTGCAGGAACACATCATCAACTACCGCACTTCCAAAGCGAAAGAAGACTGTGCTTATCTGGAAAAGCTTTTCGAAGAGCGCCGTCAGGAGTATTATTCAGCCCAGAAAAAATATGCCGACTATGTGGATACCCACGACGATTTGATTCTTCAGAGTGTCCGTGCCGAACAGGAGCGCTTGCAGAACGATATGAGTCTTGCCTATCAGGTCTATAGCCAGGTGGCAAACCAGCTGCAGGTGGCACGTGCCAAGGTGCAGGAGGAAAAACCCGTGTTTGCGGTGGTCGAGCCGGCTGTGGTGCCTCTGTTACCTTCTGGTGCAGGAACAACGATGTATATCATCGGATTTGTATTTCTGTCGGTGGCAGGTGTCATTGTCTGGGAACTGTTTGGGAAAAGTGTGTGGAAGAGTGTGAGGGGATAGCGGCAAAAAACAGATAACCCCATTTGCTTTTTTAGTTAGGTCGTTGCTATTGTAAGAGTGATTTAGCAATGTCTGAATCTTTAAAACATAAGACCGTCAAAGGTGTAGTCTGGAGCAGTGTGGAACGCTTCTCCGTACAGGGCGTCCAGTTTCTTGTCATGATAGTCATGGCACGTCTGCTGACTCCGAAGGACTACGGGCTTGTCGGTATGCTTACTATTTTCATCGCCGTAGCCCAGTCATTGATAGACAGCGGTTTCTCGCAGGCATTAATCCGTAAGCAGCACCGGACGGAGACCGACAACTCCACTGTTTTTTATTTCAATGTGGTGGTAGGGCTGTTACTGTATGCCATCTTCTATATCTCTGCTCCTTGGGTAGCGAGGTTCTACGACAGCCCCGAACTGACCGCTCTGATGCGTGTGGTCTGCCTGAGCGTGGTGTTCAATTCGCTTGCCGTGGTGCAGCGTGCCCTGCTGACGGTCGACATCGACTTTAAGACGCAGGCAAAAGCCAGCCTGACGGCTGCCATCATTTCGGGCATTGTGGGCATCGGCATGGCATACGCCGGGTTCAGCTACTGGTCTATTGCGGCACAGCAGCTGGTCAATTTAGGTCTTAATACTTTGTTGTTGTGGATATTTGCCCGTTGGCGTCCCTGCCGGACATATTCATGGGCTTCTTTCCGTGAACTGTTTGCTTTCGGTTCCAAGCTGATGGCTTCGGGACTGTTGGATGTGGTTTATCGGAACATGTATCTGCTGGTGATAGGCAAGGTGTTTACGGCTTCTTCGTTGGGACATTACACCCGTGCCCAGCAGTTTGCAGAATTTCCATCGTCAAACTTAACGGGTATCATGCAGCGTGTCACCTATCCTGTGCTTTGCCAGATACAGGACGATGACGAACGGCTGGCACAGATTTACCGCCGTTTCCTGCGCGTATCCGCTTTTGTCATATTCCCGCTTCTGACGGGGCTTTCTGCTGTGGCTCAGCCGTTCATCCTGTTGCTGCTGAAAGAACAATGGCTGTTTGCAGCCACCCTGTTACAGATTATCTGTTTCTCATTGATGTGGTATCCCATTAATGCCATCAATCTGAATCTGCTTCAGGTGAAGGGACGTTCCGACCTTTTCTTGAAGTTAGAAATCATAAAAAAACTGTTGGCGGTGGCTGTCCTTTGCATCACTGTCCCGATGGGACTGGTTGCCATGTGTGTAGGGCAGATCTTTTCTTCTATCATAGCTTTGATTATCAATACTCACTATACAGGCAAACTGATACAGGTAGGCTTTCTGCATCAGATGCAGGATTTATTGCCAACCTTACTGCTGTCGTTCACCATGTGGGTAGTGGTTTACTTTACAACAACACTTTGTTCCGACGTACTTCTGCAGTTGGTTGCAGGTGTGCTGGCAGGAATCATTTACTATTTATCCCTTGCTTTCTTCTTCCGTTTTCCGGAGTTGAATGAAGTGCTTTCTATTGTCTGCCGAAAGTAAAATACAGATAAAAACAGATATAAAGATGGAATCAAACAAACAGATAACGGTCACCTCTCCGTTATTACCCGATTTGGACGAATTCAACGAACTGTTGAAGGACATTTGGAACCGTAAATGGATAACCAACAACGGTCATTATCATCAGGAACTGGAAAAGGCATTGTGCGAGTATCTGAAAGTGCCATACATCAGCCTGTTTACCAACGGTACGTTGCCGTTGATTACCGCCTTGCAGGCACTCCGCATTACGGGCGAAGTCATCACCACTCCTTACAGTTTCGTAGCCACCACCCATTCCCTTTGGTGGAACGGCATCAAGCCGGTATTTGTAGATATTGATCCTGCAACCGGTAACATCGACCCCGACAAGATAGAGGCGGCAATCACCTCGAAAACAACGGCAATCATGCCCGTCCATGTTTATGGAAAGCCCTGTGACGTGAAACGTATTCAGGAGATAGCCGATAAATACGGTTTGAAAGTGATTTACGATGCTGCCCATGCTTTCGGTGTGGAGGTGAACGGTGAAAGCATCCTGACGGCTGGCGATATGTCCACGTTGAGTTTCCATGCCACAAAGGTGTACAATACCATCGAAGGCGGTGCATTGGTGATGCACGATGAACAGACGAAGAAACGTATCGACTACCTGAAGAATTTCGGCTTTGCAGGCGAAACGGAAGTGGTTGCTCCGGGTATCAACAGCAAGATGGACGAGATGCGTTCCGCTTACGGTCTGTTGAATCTCCGCCAGGTGGATAAGGCCATTGAGGCTCGTCGTCAGGTAGCTGTAAAATACCGCGAAGCCCTTTGTGATGTTCCGGGTATCTCCTTCTTTGACGACATGCCGGGGGTGAAGCACAACTATTCCTATTTCCCTGTTTTTGTGGATGCGGAGAAATATGGCATGACACGTGATGAACTTTACTTCAAGATGAAAGAACACGGTGTGCTGGGTAGAAGATACTTCTATCCGTTGATCAGCACGTTCAGTACTTATCGCGGATTGGAGAGTGCCACGCAGGAGAATCTGCCGAATGCCTACAGGATGGCAGACGAAGTGATTTGTTTGCCGATGCATCATGCGTTGAGTGGAGAGGATGTAGAGAGAATAATCAATGAGATAAAAAGATAAGAGAATGAGACCGTCTAAAGAATCGTTGTTGTTTTTCTAAGAAGAAGTAGATACGGATTTCCATTCAACTTTGTCTGAGAAAACAGATTTATCTCTGTATGCTGACAAAATTCTAAAGAATGCCATTTTGTTTTGTGAATTTTCTAGTTCTGGCAAGATCAAAGGTTTGGTAGTCATGTATGCTAACGACTATGAAAAAAAGTATGCTTATATTCCTTTGGTCGCGGTTTCTCCTGCATATCGGAGGTTGGGGTTGGGATACAAATGTTAGTTGAAGCTTTGGATTATATAAAATCATTGGATGGAAAAATACTTTCGGTTGGTATCCATACAAATAATCCGATTGCATATAAGTTATATCAAAAATTAGCATTTGAGTATGTCAGTGATTGTGATAATAGATTTTATTTAGAATATCATTTATAGTGATGGAACATTTTGACTTTAATCCGACTCCGGTGTCATACATGCCTTACTTTTCTGATAAGTATGGAGTCAAATTGCATGTTAAGCGTGATGACCTGTTCCCTTCAGCTTTGGGAGGCAGCAAATCCCGGATGCTTCAATATATACTTTATCCTTTAGTAAAAAGCGGAATAAAGACTATTGTGACGGCCGGAGGTCCTTGCTCGAATTTCAATAGAGCGATAGCCTTGTTGTGCGCAGAGCATAAATTGGGCTTGAAGTTGGTTTCTTATACGGATAATTTAGAAGAATATGATACTTCATTGAATAATTATCTGGTTAGTTTGACAGATTGTGAATATATCTATTGCAGCAAAAAAGAAGTTCCTCAGGTAATAGATGATGTTATGAGTAAGTCAGATGAGAAATTAACATATTTTATATATGGAGGAGGTAAATCGCTATGCGGTATATTCGCTTATTATGAGGCTGTTAAGGAGCTAAATGAGCAAATATCAGAGTTGGATTCTCTTTTTGTAGCTTGTGGTACAGGGACAACATTAACAGGCATTTGTGCAGGTATGCAAGAGTATTTCCCAAAAGCAAAAGTTTATGGCATATCGGTGGCACGTACTTGGGAAAATGAGAAATCCGTGCTTGAGGAGAATATGAATTGTTTGAATGCCTATCTGGGTACAAATTATGATTTTTCCAATCTTTCGTTTCATGACGAATTTCTTTGTGGCGGATACGCCCAATCATCAATTGAACAAATTTCCCTGATAAAGGAATGCGTATCTAAAGAAGGTATGGTTATTGACCCTACTTATGTTGGAAAGGCGTTTTATGGCATGTCTGCTATGTTGTCCGACGGACAGTTTAAGGGAGAGAATATTTTATTTTGGAATACGGGCGGGCTGATAAATTTATTGTCCCAGAAGAAATGTTTTGACTTATGATAATTGAACTAGATAATAGTGTGTACAATGTTCGGCAGTTAGTTCAATATTTGAATTGTGTTGACAAAGATTTCGGAGTTCCATTAAGTGATAAGGTTGATTTAGATATTTATGCTCTTAAATTATGTAGTAATGGTCATGTTATTGCAATAGTAGATGAAAAGGCCGAAATTATTGGGATTATTGGTTTTTATAGTAATGACAAGGTAAAAAAGATAGCACATCTTCCTATTCTTTCTGTAAAAAAGAAAGCGCGTGGCAAGGGATGCGCTAAACAGATGATTTCGCGCATGATAAATATATGTAGGCAAGAGGGAATGGAGAAAATACAATGCGATTCTGTTAACCCTATCGCAGTCGCTTTGTATAAATCATTTGGCTTTGTGGAATATCGCAAAGAGTTCCGTGATAATATGGAGATCGTTTATTTAGAATTATTATTAAATTGATATGAATATTCTTGTTACTGCTATCGGTTCGTTTTCAGCCGATTGTGTTATAAATACGTTAAAGAAAAGCGGACATGTTGTAATTGGTTGTGATATTTATCCCTCTGAGTGGCATGCTGTTTCTAAAGATTGTGACTGTGTATATCAGGTTCCTTTGGCTATTCAAAAAAGTGAATATATAGATAATCTCATCACTATTTGTAAAAAGCATAATGTGGAAATGATATTTCCATTGACTGATTTGGAAATAGACGTATTGAATATAAATCGGAAGATTTTCGAGAATAATGACATAATGCTTTGCATTCAATCTTCAGGATGTTTGGAGATTGCCCGTAATAAATATAAGATGTATTGTTTGTTTAAGGACGACTCTGTGGTGAATGTGCCAAGAACTGTTCGTTCATGCGATTTGTCTGATAACTTTCCTTTACCGGCTATTGCTAAACCTGTGAATGGCAGGAGCAGTGAAGGACTTAAAAGAATTAATAGCAGCGAAGAACTTGTCGAACTTAAAAAAAACGATAACTACATTATTCAAAAATTATTGGATGGCAATGTTTTTACAGTAGACTATGTTCGTGATGCCTTGACTGGATATGATTTTGCCATACCGAGAGAAGAACTTTTACGTACAAAGAATGGTGCTGGTACAACCGTTCGTATAGTGAATAATGATACTTTAAGAGAAATTTCATCATATATAGGGAAAAAAATAGGAGTGAATGGATGCATCAATATGGAATTTATATGTTGTGCTAATACTTATTATTTGATAGATATCAATCCTCGTTTTTCAGCAGGGGTAGCATTTAGCAATTTTGTAGGTTATGATATGGTAACGGCTCATTTGAACTGCTTTATCAATACAGGAAGATTGCCTGTCCCAATAAATTATAGAGAACAGTTAATTTGTAAACGGTATAAAGAGGAACAATTGTAATTCTATCACTTTGCCAACGTACGTTGGCAAACCGGTCAAGGGCTTGAAAATGTCCGCAATACGCTTTGGTATCGTTTCCGAGGGCTTGGAAATGGCCACAACACGCTTTGGCATCGTTTTCAAGGGCTTGGAAATGGCCACAATGCGCTTTGGCATCGTTTTCAAGGGCCTGAAAATGGCCACAACACGCTTTGGCATCGTTTTCAAGGGTTAGGGAGTGTCCGCAACACGCTTTGGCATCATTCCTAAGGGATTGGGCGGCGACAATACGCATATTTTCACTTAAATCATAAACAATATGGCAAACCAGATTCAATTTTTTGGCATGAGCCAGATGACTATCGGCTCGTGCAGCGATTTCCATACCCGAGTGAATAACTTCATCACAACGGCTACACCGGCCGCCTTGCATATCGAGTCGCAAGCCGCCGCTTACGCCACGGCGGTAGAGACGTTGGCTTCCATTGTTAACCGTGAGCGTGCTTTCGTCTCTACCAAGGCTTTACGTGAGGCCGATCAGGTTCGCGACAGTGCTGCGGGAGTTATCAGTCAGGTGATTAATGCTTGCCTTACTTCGCCGGTAGCCGAACGCAGAGCAGCAGCCCAGCTGCTGGATGCCAAGATGGCTTCCTATCGTGGTATCCGCAATCATGAATATACCAAGCAGACTGCCGAAGTACGTGGAATGTTGGTTATGCTTGATGCACAGGCAGAAGCAGTCGATACGTTAGGGCTGTCTCTCGAAGTAGAAGCCCTTCGTGAGGCAAATGCTACGTTCGATACCCAGTATTACGCACGTACTGCAGAAAGTGGTGCCCGTAAGGCACAGAGCAACGTGAAGTCGAGTGAAGTCATCGAACAAGTCAATAAACTCTATAATGAGATTGTCATGCTGGTCAACGCCTATGCCGTGGTACAGCCGACTGACGCTATTAATACCTTTATCGGTAATGTGAACGGTGCGGTGGCAGCTTTCTCGCGTATTGCAGGTAGCAGTACTTCGGGTAATGGTGAAATAGGAGAGGGAGAAGCTCCCGATCCGGAACTTCCCGGAGACGGTGATGGGGGTGACGATGGTGAGAGTCCCGATCCGATAGTGTAATCATTTAATTTTTCCTCAAGCAGTCCGTTTATGGTTTTCCAAGCGGACTGCCTTCATGTCTAAATTGAAAAATATTGATGGATAAAGATATAGCGATAAGCAAGGAAGAACAACCGTTGATGGTTACCATCCGGTGTCTAACGTACAATCACGAACCTTACATCCGGCAATGTCTGGAAGGATTTGTGATGCAGAAAACCAATTTCCGTTTTGAGGCAATTGTGCACGATGATGCTTCTACAGATGGTACGGCAGCTATTATTCGTGAATATGCGGAGAAGTATCCGGATATTATCAAACCGATTTATGAGACGGAGAACCAATATTCGAAGCATGATGGATCGCTTCGTAGGATTATGGATGCACATACGCATGGGAAGTACGTAGCAGTGTGTGAGGGGGATGATTATTGGATTGATCCGTTGAAGTTGCAGAAGCAGGTGGACTTTTTGGAGGGGAATCCGGATTTTATTGCTTGTTTTCATAATGCTTTTGTTTATAATTTATTTGCCATTGATAGGTCAAGGATTTTTAATAAAGAGAAAAAAAATATTTTTGGAACCAAAGATTTAATAGAAAAAAAGTGGTTTATTCCAACAGCGAGTATTGTTTTTCATAGAGTTGACTTAAGTGATATTCCTTCATGTTTTAAAAAGTATTCTATGGATGTTGCTTTGATGTTATATCTTTCAAAATCAGGTAAAATCTATGGATTTAAAGAAATTATGAGCGTTTATAGATTAGGAACATTGGGAAGCGTCACAGCTAACAATATTTCTAGTGGAAAATCAATATATACTTTAAAGAAATATATATTTTTTTTATCTGCAGTCAATAGAGAATTTTTTAATTCCCAATTTGAATATTCAGTAGTGAAAAGGAAAATGATTGCATATCTCTCAATAGTTAAATATTATATAACTAAGATTTGTGTAAAATAAATGGTCGTATTGGTGCTGTCAATATTTGAAAATATTAGTTTCGGTAGTTAATTTTGCTGATAGATATGATCTTATTTGTTTTATTTGTATTTGGTCTTGCTGTATTGTATGATTTGAGGAATGAGGTTAATTTATACCGTTTATTGTTATTATTATATTTAGGTTCTTTTTTATCTTCATTTTTACTTGATGTCTTTGTTGAAGAGCAATCAATCTGTTTTTTCCCGACTTTTTATTTGTGTATATTTTTATTTATTTGTTTTTCCCCTTTTAAAAAGATTGGTTATCAAGTAGTATCTGACGGTATTAAAGAAAAAAAACTTGCTTACATTTTGTGTCTTATACTTTTCCCTGCGACAATATTTTATTTATACTATTTTATATTATTGTTGACTTCTGGAATAAATCTTTCACAGGTTAGACATGTCATTTATGATGATGGATCGTTCATTCCTCAATCGTTCTTTAATACATTTATGGCACACTTTACACCTGCTTATTTTTTGTGTATTTATTTATATTTTTTTTCTAAAGCAAATAATTGGTCTAAGGTCTTGTCTTTCTGCTTACTTTTTTCGTCTTTTTCTTTTCCTGCATTAACCTTAGCTAATTTTGGGCGAGATGGAATCGTTTATTGGCTTTTAAATTTTGTCTTTCTTTACAGTTTGTTTCGTTATCATTTACCCTATAAAACACGTTTTGTGATTAAGCAAAGTATTTGGATCGTATCAATTGTGTTGTTAACAGTTATGTGCTTTATAACTATAATGCGATTTAGCGATGAGAATATGTTGCAGGGAGTTGTAGAAAGTTTATTATCTTATTATGGACAGCAAATACAAAATTTCTCAGATATATTTAATGTAAGTTCTGAAAAATATTCATTGTTCCCGGGATTAAGAAAGATCTTAAATTTAGAAGTAATGAGTCAAGATGAATCCTATGATTTGTTATTATCATTAGGATTGGAAGACAATTTCAATGTTTTTTCATATTTTGTTTCGGCTTTCACTAAAGCATTTGGTAAATTGGGGGGACTTCTAATAGTTTTATTTTTCTCAATGTTTGTTTATAGCTTGAAGACTGCATATACTCGAACGAAATCGTCATATTATTTTATGCTTTTATTTTTATTTTTTCAGATACCCATGAATGGCGTTTTTTATTATAGACAAGGTATCGGAAATATGGATGTTTCTTACTTATTTATATGCTTGATTTTATTTGTATTGTTTAGAATTAAATTTAAAAATATCCTAGTATGAAAATTCTTCTTATAGCTCCTACTGCGTATAATTATTATATTGATATTTCAGAAACTTTAAAGGATATGGGGCATTCTGTTCATTTCGTTCCAGATTTTGTTCCTTCGTTTATGAATAGAAGTTTTCGCTTTCTTTCTTTATCGTTGATATCTTTTTTTCAAAATAGGTATATATGTAATGTTATAAAAAAGTTGCCATCTGATTTTGATTGTATATTTCTTATTAGAGGATATGCTTTTAATGAACATTCCATTAAAATCTTAAAAGATAAATATAGTGATGCACGTTTAATTTTATATCAATGGGACCCATTAAGTGTAAGTCATTTCTCGTCTCATGCATTGAGATATTTTGATAAGTGTTTTACTTTTGATTATTCAGATTCTATAACATATTCTGTCTTTGTTCAAAAACCGTTATTTTTTATAGATAAATATAATCATTATGTTGATAAATGTGATGTTGATATTTCTTTTATTGGATCAAATCATTCTAATCGTTTAGAAATATGTTCTTTATTATTTGATTATTTTGAAAAATATCATATAAATATGTTTATCAGAATAAATAGTCAAATTTTTAAAACAATGTTTTTTCTAATTAAGAAATATAATTTATATTCTACGGCATTAAAGAGGAAATGGATCGTTTTTTCGCCAATATCTCGTTTAGTATCACAGAGTATATTTGATAGATCTATTGCTGTTCTAGATATTCATAGTCCTAAACAGAAAGGTTTATCAATTAGAGTGATTGAGGTTTTGAGTAAAGGTAAAAAATTGATAACAACGAATTTGTCAATAAAAGAAGAAAAATTTTATAATCCAAATATGATTTGTATAATAGATCCTTATAATTTGGATTTTGACATTTCTTTTCTAAAAAGACCCAATGAAAAAATTGACATGGGGATGTATAGATTAGATAATTGGTTATTGGATGTTCTTTCTTAGTCTTATTTAAAATTATATTATTTTATACAATTTGATATGTCTATATTCAAAGACAAAATCCTTTTAATTACCGGTGGAACAGGTTCTTTCGGTAATGCTGTATTGCGTCGTTTCCTTGACAGCGACATCAAGGAGATCCGCATCTTCAGCCGTGACGAGAAAAAGCAGGATGACATGCGCCATCATTTGCAGAATTCCAAAGTGAAGTTTTATATTGGCAATGTGCGCGACCGCCAGTCGGTGGACGGGGCAATGCAAGGAGTAGATTACGTATTTGCTGCTGCGGCATTGAAGCAGGTGCCAAGTTGTGAATTTTTTCCGTTACAGGCGGTGCAAACGAATGTGATGGGTACTAACAACGTATTGGAATCGGCTGTGGCTCATGGAGTGAAAAACGTGGTGGTGCTTTCTACCGATAAGGCTGCTTATCCTATCAATGCAATGGGAATCAGTAAGGCGATGATGGAGAAGGTGGCTATTGCCAAAGGACGCCAGTTGGGAGAGAATGCAAAAACTACTATTTGCTGTACACGTTACGGAAATGTGATGGCAAGCCGTGGCTCGGTAATTCCTTTATGGGTGGAGCAGATGAAGTCTGGGAAACCGATTACTATTACCGATCCGAACATGACCCGCTTTATGATGACACTTGACGATGCGGTAGATCTGGTGGTTTATGCATTTGAGCATGGGCATAATGGTGACCTTTTTGTGCAGAAGGCACCGGCAGCTACATTGGAGGTACTGGCACAGGCCTTGAAAGAAACGTATGCACAGATAGATTCCAGATATGGAGAGACGGAAGTGAAGGTTATCGGTACGAGACATGGAGAAAAGTTGTATGAGACATTGGTAACTCGCGAAGAAATGGCTAAGGCGATTGATATGGGGGGGTACTACCGGATACCTTGTGATACACGCGATTTAAATTACGATAAGTATTTTACGCAAGGGGATGAAGAGGTGGCCAAAATTGAGGATTATCATTCGCACAACACGGCTCGCCTTGATGTGGAAGGAATGAAAAAGTTATTATTGAAGCTTCGTTTTATCCGTGAAGACTTGGGACTGGAGGCTAAGGCTAAAAGTTCTGAGATAAGAAGTGAATAAATATCTGTTTGTTTGCTTATTCGAGTAGAAAGTTACTGTTTCTATAATTCTATTACCGCCGAAACATGACTTATGGCGGACTTTCCCAGATTTAAACAGATTTATTTATGAAAATTTTAGTAACCGGCGCCAAGGGGTTTGTCGGTAGGAATCTTGTATCCCAACTGAAGAATATTCGGGACGGGAAAGCGCGTAATTATCCTTTTTCCGGAGAAGACATAACAGTGTTTGAATATGATGTAAATAATACAGCAGATGAACTGGAGCTGTATTGTGAACAGGCTGATTTCGTATTCAATCTGGCAGGTGTGAACCGTCCGAAGGATCAGGCTGAATTTATGCAGGGAAATTTTGGATTTGCATCTACACTGCTGGAGATGCTGAAAAAGCATCAGAATACCTGTCCCGTGATGTTGGCAAGTTCTATTCAGGCAACTTTGATTGGTCGCTACGGACAATCGGATTATGGTAAGTCGAAACTTGCCGGTGAAGAGCTGTTCTTCGGATATGCAGAGGAAACAGGAGCTAAGGTATTGGTGTATCGTTTCCCAAATTTGTTTGGAAAATGGTGTCGGCCGAATTATAACAGTGTTGTGGCTACATTTTGCAACAATATAGCCCATGATCTTCCTATACAGGTCAATGACCGTTCGACAGAACTGGAATTGCTGTATATTGATGATCTGGTAGAGGAAATGATTGCAGCCTTGTCCGGACACGAACATCATTGTGAATTTGATGGAGTGGGAGCTGTCCTGAAAGAAGACGGGCGTTATTGTGTTGTGCCGGCGACTCATAAAGTTACATTGGGTGAAATAGCAGATTTGCTTTATGCGTTTGCTGCACAGCCTTCAACATTGGTTGTTCCGGAGATTCCGTCAGGCTCGTTCGCCAAGAAACTTTATTCTACTTATTTGTCGTATTTACCCAAGGAAAAAGTGGCATTTCCGTTAAAAATGAATGTGGACGAACGGGGTAGTTTTACAGAACTGCTTCACACGGAGAAATGTGGACAGGTGAGTGTGAACATATCTAAGCCCGGAATCACCAAAGGGCAACACTGGCATCATACCAAATGGGAGTTTTTTATGGTAGTCAGCGGGCATGGCTTGATTCAACAGCGCAAAGTAGATACCAATGAAGTGATAGAGTTTGAGGTGAGCGGTGAAAGAATAGAGGCTGTACACATGTTACCGGGATATACACATAATATTATTAATTTGAGTGATACGGAAAATCTGGTAACGGTGATGTGGGCAAATGAAACATTCGATCCGAACCGTCCGGATACATTTTTTGAGCCTGTAAAATAGTAAAGATATGGCGTCATTTAAAAATAACGGAAAACTGAAACTGTTAATTATTGTTGGTACGCGTCCGGAGATTATACGTCTGGCGGCTGTAATCAACAAATGCAGAAAATATTTTGATTGTATTTTGGCACATACCGGGCAGAATTATGATTATAACCTGAACGGGGTCTTTTTTAAAGACTTGAAGCTTGCTGATCCGGAGGTTTATTTGGATGCTGTAGGTGAGGACTTGGGAGCAACGATGGGGAATATCATAGATAAGAGTTACAAGCTGATGGTAGAGATACAGCCGGATGCTGTGTTGGTATTAGGAGATACCAATTCTTGTCTGAGCGTGATAGGTGCCAAGCGACTACATATCCCTATTTTTCATATGGAAGCCGGCAATCGTTGCTTCGACGAATGTTTGCCGGAAGAAACAAACCGTCGTATTGTAGACATTATCAGTGATGTGAACATTTGTTATAGCGAGCATGCACGCCGTTATCTGAATGCCACTAATGTAGCTCCACAACGTACGTATGTCAGTGGTTCGCCGATGGCAGAAGTACTGCATAACAATCTGGCGGATATTGAGGCAAGCGATATTCACAAAAGGTTAGGACTGGAAAAAGGTAAATACATTCTACTTAGTGCACACCGTGAAGAGAATATTGATACAGAAAAGAATTTTGTGTCATTGTTCAGCGCGATTAACAAAATGGCAGAAAAATACGATATGCCTATTCTGTATAGTTGTCATCCTCGTAGCCGGAAACGTTTGGAGACAAGTGGATTCAAATTAGATAAACGGGTTATACAGCATGAACCCCTTGGATTTCATGACTATAATTGCTTGCAGATGAATGCTTATGCAGTAGTATCGGATAGTGGAACATTGCCTGAGGAAAGTAGCTTCTTTACCAGTATTGGCCGTTCATTCCCGGCTGTCTGTATCCGTACCAGTACCGAACGCCCCGAGGCATTGGACAAGGGATGTTTTATTCTTGCCGGTATTGACGAACACTCTTTATTGCAAGCTGTAGATACAGCTGTGGAGATGAACAATAATCATGATGACGGTTTGCCTGTTCCTGATTACACTGATGAGAATGTTTCTACGAAAGTAGTTAAGTTGATTCAGAGTTATACGGGAGTAGTGAATAAGATGGTGTGGAGGAAATTCTGATATACTGCTTTGTATGAAAATAATTGGTAAAGAAATTATTGCAAAAGTTCATTCACAGGCAAAAGAATCTTCTCGCCAACGAATGAATTACAATATCCATGAGTCGTTGGATGAAGAGATACATAAGTTACTGAACTCTTTACAACCGGGAACGGAAATGCCTATTCATCGGCATCTTCATCCTGAGAAAAAGGAAACTTTTGTATTGTTAGAAGGAGCGTTGGAGGTATTGAAGTATGATGATAACAAAAACATTGTTGAACGTTGTCTGATGAGCCATGAAAGTGGTAATATCGTGTGTGAGATTATGCCTGACGAATGGCATTCTTTCCATGTATTGCGGCCAAATACATTAATCCTTGAAATAAAGAGAGGGCCATATATACCTTTTCAAGAAATCGATTTGCTAAAATGAATGTAATATTTCTGACAGTCAGTCGGATGAATGATATCCGTGATAGAGGTATTTATACAGATTTGATGCGTAAATTCCGAGATGAAGGTCATCATGTTTATATTGTAGCACCTGTGGAACGTCGATATAAACAACTAACTTCATTGAAGGAAGAGGCTGGAATACATATTTTACAAGTTAAAACGCTTAATATTCAAAAGACAAATGTTATTGAAAAAGGATTGGGAATTATCTGTCTGGAAAAGCAATTTAAGAAAGCAATACAAGAATTTTTTAAAAATATATGTTTTGATTTGATATTGTATTCTACTCCTCCTATAACATTGAATAAAGTCATTACATTCTTAAAATACCAAAATCCTCAGGCTGTTTGCTATCTTTTGTTGAAAGATATCTTTCCACAAAATGCAGTGGATTTGGGTATGTTTTCACAACATAGTCTATTTTATAAAATATTTCGAAAAAAGGAGATACAACTATATCAGAATTCTGATTTTATCGGTTGTATGTCTCCAGCAAATGTAGATTTTATTTTAAAGCATAATTCTTTCTTAAGTAAGGAGCAGGTAGAAGTTGCTCCAAATAGTTTGGATTTATTGGACAATGCGGTTGAAGTAAACCGCAATGAAATTCGCAGGAAATATCAGCTGCCCATTGATAAACCTATTTTTATTTATGGAGGGAATTTAGGAAAACCACAAGGTATTGATTTTGTTATTAAATGCCTGGAAAAAAATAAAGAAAGAACGGATTGTCATTTCCTGATTGTAGGTAATGGAACTGAATATTCTAAATTAGCTTGCTGGTGTGAAAAGGCACATGCAAAGTCTGTTTCATTATTAAAAGGTTTACCTAAAGAGGATTACGATAAATTAGTCCAAAGTTGCGATGTCGGTCTCATATTTCTAGATCATCGTTTTCAGATACCTAATTATCCATCCCGTTTATTATCGTACTTAGAATATAAAATGCCTGTTATCGCAGCAACAGATATTCATACTGATATTGGGAGCATTGCAGAGAAAAACGGTTATGGATATTGGTGTGAGAGTATAAATCCTGATGACTTTACTGCTTGCGTCAGTCGGTTTGTGGAACATCCTGATAGAATTATATCAATGGGGGAGAAAGGTTATCAATTCTTATTGGACAATTATTTGATAAAGTATACTTATCAAACCATTTTGAAACATATATGCTAGATATAGATACATTTTAGCGAAATGTGTAAAGCAGTAGTAGAGATAAAAAAGTGTATAATTTTTATGGCTAGAATATTTATTTACATTAAGCATCATTTCAAGTTTATATGGGAGGGAATAGAGCAATTTAATTCTTTGCTGTTCTGTTTGTTGTATGGAAAGAAAATGGAACGAAGTCTTGTAATTTTAAATCAAAATAAACTTTCAGATTTTAGTTTCCGTGTTATAGAAACAGAAGATCTCTCTAAATTGGCATTATTTTTTAAAAAACAACCGCACGATTCATTTCTTTATTTTAAACCGCACGATTTTGATTATAAGTCTTTAAGGAAACAAATGGCTAATAAGGCTTTCTTGATGATTGGATGTTTTTTGAATAATCAATTAGTAGGATACTGTTTTGTACGTTTTTTCTTTAACAGACAGGCATTCAGAGGGAAAATTGTGGATGTATCATATCAAGGACAGGGTATTGCAAAGGAAATGGGAAGATTGACTTTTTTAATTTCAAAAAATATGGGTTTTAGATTGTTTGCAACGATATCTAAGAAAAATGTAAAATCAATAGCTTCTTCTAAGGCTGTCAATACAATACGTATTGTAAAGGAACTCCCTGATGAATATCTTTATGTGGAATATCTATAGTATTTTTATGTTGAAATTTTTATTTGATCGTACCGTTTCTTTTATCGGATTGTTAATCCTTTGCCCTTTACTGTTACTTGTTGCTATTCTGATTAAAATAAAAATGCCAGATGGTCCAGTTCTTTTTATGCAGAAACGTGTAGGGCGTGATGGAAAGCTATTTACGATGTATAAATTCCGCTCAATGACTGTTCATCATTCTGGTAGTTCTGTTTCGGTGAAAGGTGAAAGTCGTATTACTCCTTTCGGTGCAAAACTGAGGAAATATAAGTTGGATGAATTGCCTGAGCTTTGGAATGTGTTTATCGGCGATATGAGTTTTGTAGGTCCGCGCCCAGATGTTCCCGGTTATGCGGATGCTTTAACGGGGGACGACAGGGAAGTATTAAAACTTCGTCCTGGAATAACAGGACCTGCGTCATTGAAATATCGGAATGAAGAAGAACTCTTGGCACAACAGAGTGATCCAATTCGATACAATGATGAAGTGATTTTTCCTGATAAAGTACGGATTAACCGCTATTATCTACACCACTATTCATTTATCAAAGATATTCAAATGATAATTTGTACTATTCTTGGAAGAAGAACGATGTATAACGGAGAATTGATATAAAAAACATATTATAGCTATGAATCAGAAACGAATTTACCTTTGCCTTGCTCACATGAGTGGCAATGAGATGAAGTATATTCAGGAGGCATTCGATACAAACTGGGTAGTGCCTCTTGGACCTAATGTGAACGGATTTGAAGCGGATTTAAAGACTTTTGTTGGGGAAAACAAAGAAGTGGTGGCTCTGTCGGCAGGTACGGCGGCAGTTCATTTGGCGTTGCTAGCTTGCGGTGTGGGACGAGGAGATGAAGTATTGGTGCAGAGTTTTACCTTCTGTGCGTCGTCACATCCGGTGACTTACTTGGGGGCTACACCTGTGTTTATTGACTCGGAAGAGGAGACTTGGAATATGGACCCACAGCTGTTGGAGAAAGCAATAGTGGACCGTATGGAGAAGACGGGGAAGAAGCCAAAGGCAATTGTACCGGTGTATCTGTATGGTATGCCTGCTAAAATAGAGGAGATTATGGCGATTGCCAATAAGTATGATATTCCGGTTATTGAGGATGCAGCAGAAGGACTTGGAAGCTGCTACGACGGACAGGTATGCGGCACTTTTGGACGATACGGGGTATTATCGTTCAATGGAAATAAAATGATTACAACTTCGGGAGGTGGTGCGCTGATCTGTCCGGACGAAGAGTCAAAACGTAAAATCATGTTTTATGCAACGCAGGCCCGGGAAGCGTATCCGTACTATCAGCATGAAGAGATTGGATATAACTATCGTATGAGCAATATCTGTGCGGGCATTGGACGTGGACAGATGACTGTGCTTGACGAACATATAGCTCATCATCGGCATATTGCTGCGTTATATAAGAAACTGCTAGCTGGAATAGATGGAATTACATTGCATGAGAATCCTTCGTCACGCTATGATAGTAACTATTGGCTGAATACGATATTATTGGATGATGGCTTGAAAGTAAAAGGAGAAGAACATGCTTATGAGGTTGCCGTACAAGGGGCAGTGGGCGGCGCAGCAGGAGTGACACATGAGGCAAAGACTTTGCATACAGACTGTGAACCCAATAGAAACGTGGAGGCAATGCGTATGGCATTGGATAAGGCGGGCATTGAGAGCCGTCCGTTGTGGAAACCGATGCATAAGCAGCCGGTATATAGAAATAATCCAAGTTACTTGAATGGGGTGAGTGAGACATTGTTTAGAAAGGGGTTATGTCTGCCAAGTGGTCCGTGTGTGACGGATGAGGAAGTGAACTATATTGTCGAGACAATTAGAGAAAGTATCAGGTCATAAAAGACTTGCCAAGCAAGATAAAACAATCAACTGAATTTTACGAATCAATAAAACTTTGGCTGCCTTCGAAGGAAGGTAGTCAAGGCTTTTTTATGCCTTTGGGCTGACAAAGATTCGTCCGACCTGATATATACTTGATTCGTTTTCACAGAATGACACGACTTTGATCGGGAATAAATAAGGGGTAAATAATATTTTAATGTGATTTGAAATTATGAAGCATTTCATTAAGCGGTATTTATCGGTGAATGTGTTGCCGATATGGATTATATTGGCTATCGACGTGGCGGTGATTGCCATTTCTATTTTATTGGCGTATGCACTACGCTATGATTTCAGCAGTCTGGTGTTTGAGTCGGTGACTATACGGAAGACTCTGCTGATGGCAATAGTTGTCAATCTGGTGTTGTTTAAGGCATTCCGTACTTATTCGAGCGTGCTGCGATTGTCGTCGTTTGTGGATATTGCACGGATATTTGTGGCATTGTCTGTGGCGTATGGGGTGCTTGCTCTGGTCAGTCTGCTGGCACCATTGTTGACAGGGGGGCGATATGCTCCGGTGAGCATTGTGCTGATGGCGTATATCATCAATTTTGCACTGATGGCAAGTTCGAGAATCATAGTGAAGATGACTTTTGAGGCTATTGGGGCGAACAGTTCTGCACGGACGGATGTATTTATCTATGGTGCAAGAGAGGCGGGAGTGAGCATAGCCAAATCGCTGAGGGTGTCGATGAAGGAGCGTTATCGGTTGAGGGGCTTTATTGCTGACGAACCGGAGCTGTATGACAAGCTGATTATGGGTGTCAGAGTGGTGCCGAATGATGAACGGCTGTTTGATGTGCTGGCGGAAAAGGGGGTGAAAACAATTATTGTGTCGCCGGCCAAGCAGGAGGCTTTGAAGAAAGAGGAGAATTTGGACAGATTCCTGAAACACAATATGAAACTGCTGTCTGCTCCGCCATTGGGGGACTGGAATCAGCGGGGACTGGAGAGCAGGGATATTAAGGAAATACAGATAGAGGATCTGCTGCAAAGGGATCCGATTGTGATTGATATACACAAAGTGGCATCGCATCTGGAAGGTAAAAGGGTAATGATAACCGGGGCTGCAGGATCGATAGGAAGCGAAATTATGCGACAGGTAGCTTCGTTTAATCCTTATAAGCTGATTTTGGTAGATCAGGCGGAAACTCCGTTGCATGATATCCGATTGGAACTGCAAGACCGCTGGCGGGACATCAGTGCCGAGACAATTGTGGCAGACATTTCGAATGCTACGCGGATGGAATCGATTTTCAATGAATTCAGGCCTCAATATATTTTTCATGCAGCGGCGTATAAGCATGTGCCGATGATGGAGGATAATGTGTCGGAATCGATTCAGGTGAATGTAAATGGTACGCGGATTGTTGCGGATCTGGCTGTGAAGTATAAGGCTGACAAATTTGTGATGATTTCGACAGACAAGGCCGTGAATCCGACAAACGTGATGGGATGTTCGAAACGTATCTGTGAAATCTATGTGCAGAGTCTGGCGAAGAAACTGCAGAAGGAGGGAGGACACGTGACGCAGTTTATTACAACGCGTTTTGGGAATGTACTGGGATCGAACGGATCGGTAATACCACGATTCAAAGAACAAATAAGAAAAGGAGGACCGGTGACAGTGACTCATCCGGAGATTATCCGTTATTTTATGACAATACCCGAAGCTTGCCGATTGGTATTGGAGGCGGGAAGCATGGGGAATGGGGGAGAAATCTACATTTTCGATATGGGTAAGCCGGTGAAGATTGTTGACTTGGCAAAGCGGATGATCAGCCTTTCTGGACGGACGGATGTGGAGATTAAGTTTACGGGATTGCGACACGGAGAGAAGTTGTATGAAGAGTTACTGAATGTGAAGGAACTGACAAAACCAACCTATCATGAAAAGATTATGATTGCTACTGTGAGGGAGTATGACTATGATGAAGTGAAAGGCAGAATTCAGCAACTGATAGACGTAAGTTATACTTATGATCAGATGAGGATTGTGGCGGCAATGAAGGAGTTGGTCCCTGAGTTTATCAGTAAGAATTCATGTTTTGAAGTTCTGGATAAGAAAGAATGAAAGTAAGATGTTAGAAGGAAGGCAGGGATATGACTTTAGAAATGACCTTTAGTTTAATGATGTGCTATCGATAGGAGAATCTCTAAAAAAAGTGTTGAAAATATTTGCATACTAGAAAAAATACTTCTACATTTGCACCGCATTTGAGAGGAATGCCAATGTAAGGAAGTTTGGGTGAGTGGCTGAAACCAGCAGTTTGCTAAACTGCCGACCGGGTCACCGGTCCGGGGGTTCGAATCCCCCAGCTTCCGCTTATAATTGGTGGGTTCGTCTAACGGTTAGGACACATGCCTCTCACGCATGTAATACGAGTTCGATTCTCGTACCCACTACAAAGTAATAAAGCGTTGATTTTAAGGCTGATAAACCTAAAATTCAACGCTTTTTCTTTTTGACCAATCGTAATATGCAGTTAAAAAAAACAGATTATTTGCACAAAAATGGTGCTATTTGCACCATCGAAATGCAATACACCTGCAAAATACCTGCAAATTATGGCAACAACAAAGTTCTATTTAGACAAGCGTGCTACACGCAAAGACGGAAAGTTCCCACTAAAAGTCAGTATTTCTCATAAAGGAAAAACATCTTTAATAGGTTTGGATGTATTTATTTCTGCTGAACATTGGAACGACAAAGCAGAAAAAATCACTGGAGGATCAAACAGAATATTTCTCAATAATTTTATCACCCGACGTAAATTGGATATTGATACCATCTTACTACAATTGATGGAAAGGGGAGAGATTGGCAAGATGACTGTCACTCAGATAAAAGATAAAGTCTTGTCTGAATTAATGCCCGAAGAAGAGCAAAGGGAGAGTGGTGTATTTATAAAATCATTTTTAGAGTTTATTGGCCTGAAGAAAAAGCCTAATACAATAGATGTCTACAAGGCTACTCTGAAAAAAATACAGAAGTTCGATCCAAATTATGAGAGCCTCAACTTCGAAGATATTAATCGTGAATGGTTGGTCTCTTTTGATTCGTTTCTTGCACAAACTTCTCCTTCAAAAAATGCAAGGAATATACATCTTCGTAATATTAGAGCTGTTTTTAATGAGGCAATTGATAATGAGGTTACGTCATCCTATCCGTTCAGAAAGTTTAAAATAAAAGGTGAGGCTACTATAAAGAGATCATTGACTGTAGAACAGATAAGAATGTTGTTTTCTTATCCTGTCGAAGAACATCAGGTTCAATATCTCGATATGTTCAAGCTGATTTTTTATTTAATTGGCATTAATACAGTTGATCTCTTTAGCCTTACAAAAGAGAATATTGAAGGCGGGCGTTTGTTATATCACCGGGCTAAAACTGGTAGACTGTACGATATAAAGTTGGAGCCCGAAGCTGTTGCTATCATCGAAAAGTATAAAGGTGATAGCCTCTTGCTGAATGCGATGGACCGATATGAAAGCTATAGGGTATATTCGGCCAGATTGAATAGGATGCTACAGCAAATAGGCTATGTCAGTGTTGGGAAAAATGGGAAAAAGACTCATAAACCTTTATTCCCTAATATAACTACCTACTGGGCACGTCACACTTGGGCTACTATTGCGTCTTCTTTAGATATTCCCAAGGAAACTATTGCTGCAGCTCTTGGACATGGCGGAAATTCAGTAACCGATATTTATATCAATTTTGATCAGAAAAAAGTGGATGAGGCTAATAGACGTGTTATCGATTATGTCCTTTATGGGAAGTGATTTTCGTCAAATTATCATTCATAGAAATGAGGGTGCAATCAAGCACCCTCATAGTTATTATACCAAACAAAATTCTTTGGCTATCAATAGTAAAGTAGACAATTTGTATAACCAGTCTATAATTCTATCGGCTATTTCTATTTTTTCATATTTTTTATTTTAAATGAAAGGAATAATTTCGATTCGAAATAATGTTCCCCAAAATAGAAAGACCGCTTTGATAGCAAATAAATAAAACCTCTTCTCCGGAGGCTATTTATTTTGTCTTAAGTTTGATACTTATTTTGTAGGCAACTTCCTACTCTCCCACAATTTGTAGTACCATCGGCGTAACAAGTCTTAACTTCTCTGTTCGGAATGGATAGAGGTGTTTCACTTGCGCTATAATCACCTTATATTTTGCAAAGATAGATACTATTGCTTGATTTTTGATAAAATATAACATAAAATTGTTATTACGATGCAAATAATTATCCCAAATGCCCACCCACCAAGTTCTAGCTTCATCTGTTGCCAGCGGGTGAGTTCTTTCTCTACCGGATAAGGAACGTGAATGGAATCAGTCTTTGTCACATACAGTGTATCCGTCCTGTCCTTGTACTGATAGATATACTTGTAGCGATACTCTACGACAGTATCACCCTTTATGATTAATACGGAGTCCTTCTCATATATGCTATCCTTCAGTATCTGGCTCAGGTAGATGGAATCATGTTTCACCGTTTCCACGGGAACGTACTTCACGCTGCGGCACGAGCATATTGCTGATGTTAGCAAAATGATAACAAAATATGCTAATGTTTTCATGGCTCCACAATATCGATCGTTATCTCTTCCCCATGACGCTGTGCATCCTCGATAAGCACATTCAGACAATCGGAAGTATACCGCGATTCTGTTAATCGCCCGACTTCCGTATTTTTACCAACCAAGATACAACCAGCCGAATCTTCGGCAGTGTTTCCCGGATGAATTAAGATACCATCAAAATGGGGGACATTCAGTAGGCGTGGTAAGTTGCGGCCAAATTTTGGTGACCAATTGAATATCACCTTATATGTACCGGCAGGAATAGCTGTCTTTCCCGGAACTTTCGCTTCTTTATCCAAATTACGAATTACATCTTCCAGTGTATTGCAGTACAGCCTGTCATTTACATAAAGCCTACCTACTGTGTAGGTTGCTTTCTTCCATAATCTTTCTACTCTTAATTTCATTTCTTTTCCTCCTCATTCGTTACATGTTCTATTAACTCTCCAGCCGTATTATACTTCTTCTTGATATAATCTACCAGTAGCCTTTTTATGCTGACTTTGTTTTTTATGCCATGTATAACGCAGATGTGCTCCATTATCGAATCGAACTCGAAGATGATGGCCAGCCCAAGCCCGCACATGGCGGAGATAGTGTAGTTACATATCCCGGCAGGTTGCAGGATGGCCAGCCCCATCATGAATCCAAGTACCAAGTACGAATTGTATTCGATGAACTTACACATTGTCCTCCGTCCGGCTCTCGAAAACCGGAAATCCTCTCCACGCTTGACTACTGAATCGATGATTCCGAGTACGAAATCGGCCACAATCATCACGATGATGAATACCAGCATCCATCGAAGCTCGAAAACTACCTCCTTGATTTCTCCGACAAAGGAGTAAGCCCCCGCAACTGCCAGTTGCGGGGCAATAATGTTCAATACTTTCTCCATCTTACATACCTACTAATGTCTCATTTATCTCTGACAAGATATTCTCAAACATTGTTGCATTCGTGCAACGATATTATTCTTCAACCTTTTCAACGTAAATTCCTACTAACGCGGATAAATCTTGATAAACAGGTTGCTCTGTATTTCGTGTACACTTATAAGTTACACCGTTTTGAGAGTAGTATTTCCCTGCAAACAATTCCATGTTGTTGTTATACGGAATAGGGTCTTCCGATGTACCTTGATTCTTTTCGTTTATTTCTTCGTACAATGCTGCTGTATCTATTGAAGGTGGTTGGTTTTCCAATACTGTTTCGATAGTCTGTTTTACTTTGTACAATTTATCATCATACAATACCTTGTAGTCTTTTTCGAGCTTACCATTGATGAATGTTTCCCACTTCGGATACAGATTCTTGTACTGAAGAGCCTGAGCATCTGTAAGCTGCATATCATTAATCTTTAAAGTCATTAATGATAGCGATTGGTTAACTTCCATCTCCGGATATTCGACACTACCATGAGCAGCAGCTTTAGCTTTCTTGATTCTTTCTGCTTCCGATTCGTCAATCTCAGTGTAGTTGTCTACTGATTCCCAAGAAGGAATTAACAATGAAAGAAATACAAGTCTGTCCTTGTCTTCTTCGCCAACAGTTGCGATGTACTTTTGATACTCAGGAATTAACCGCGTTCCTTTTTCTTCTTTTTGTATTCTCATAAAATAAAAATTATTTATTGGTTAATACTATCTAATAATTCATACACACTCTTTTTAATGAATGCAAGAAATTTACCTTTTTCCATGTAAGTTCTTACGATTCCTGCTTTGTAACTATCTACTTCAACCTCTCCATTTTTATAGATTTCTTGGGCAAATTCCAATTCTCCTAAATCTGGAGTGTTTCGATAGATTGCGTTTCCTAACTCTTTACTAATATCAAAGGAACTCTTATTCCCTTCGATGTCTAATGCTTCAATTTTTCTAAAATCCACTTTCATAATTGTTTATATTAATTATTATCCATTTATTGAAGGTCTACCAAATATAGCTACTACAAAGTTACCATCCATAAAACCTTGGTCTTTATGGAATATATTTACATCAAAACGCGTATCTGAAATACCGTCTAAAACTGCAATATGATAATTACCATCAATATAAGCAGATGGTATTGCAATGTAGTCCCAATGTCCTATATTATGATAAAATCTATATCTACCTGTTGATAATTTAGTTATATTACCATTGCTTTCTGTTATTTTACATCCATTACCAAATCTTGATTCTATGTGTCCGCTACTGCTTATTCTTCCTAACCATAAAAGACCGGGCATACACCAAAAATCATTAGGCATACAACCCCAGTTGCATCCTCCAGTAGCTACTAATGCTAAATTAGCAAGTCTACCATAAGCGCTTGGAGTGTTAACGGCTACTGTGCTACCATTAGCGTATAACCTTAATGCTACGTTAGAACCTTTTCCTTCTGCCATAAACCAAGCAGCAGTTCCTTCTGTTTCATCAGGTTTTACAGGACTTTGGTATCCAAGAATAGATGTAAATTTTGTTGTAACACCATTAGTTATTTTGTTATAAACTACTCCTACGCTTGCATTGTGTGAAATGTCAATGTTTTTTAATGAATTGCTATCTACTACAAAGTTACCAATTTTAGCACCATCAGTAACAGTTATACTACCCGTAGTAATACTTGCAGCACCAATCTTTTCAGCTAGAACAGTATCAACTTCAATTAATTCGGACTTGATATATCCTCCGTTAATTATTGTTGTTCCAAGTCTTGCCAATTCTATCTTTTCTGTTCTTGCGGTGTTAGCTGTGCTTAACGCTGTTGTCGCTGTTGTTTTAGCAGAATTAGCGGTACTTAATGCAGTTGAAGCATTTGTATTTGCCGTTGTTGCTGTCTGTTTTGCTGAATCTGCTGTTGACTTTGCTGTATCAGCTGTATTCTTCGCTGTTGTCGCTGTTGACTTGGCAGAAGAAGCATCTGTTTTTGCCTGACTCGCATTAGTATTAGCGGTATTTGCTGTGCTTAACGCTGTCGAAGAGTCACTCACGGCAGTATTTATTTTACTCTGTGCATCAGTGGCTAAAGAGCTAAATGTTACTTTCCCAGTGAAATCAATATTCTTTCCAAAAACAGAAATCCCGAATCCATTTATGTTTATTCCTGCAACAACCTGTTCTTCTGTTAATTTTGTTGATAAATCAACTACAGGTTTAGTAACTTCGGTTTTTAAATCAATAGTTTGACCTATTCCCGTAAAAGAAGAAGTACGTAGAGTTATTAAAACACCTGTAAATCCTTCTACCAATACACTATATTTTGAACCTCCTCTAACATAAATGTACTCATCGCTTGAGTTTGTCATTTGACCAACGTCACCTATAGGGATTATACCAGTTTTAATCCATGAATAGCTATAATTTAAAATTGTTCGGCTTACCGAACTTGACCCATAACCACTACCATTAGTCTGCCATTGACATCTTACAGTAAATCCATTTGTATGAGTACTCCAAGATGGTTTTCCTAATGAGGCTACTAGATTTCTTGATACAGTGATAATTACTGGTTTTGAGTAATCTTTCGTAAGATGTATAGTTATCGGATAGTATGTATTCTCATCCAATCCAGTGGCGTCGACTGTTACTTCTGTTCTCTTTGACGCATCTACAATTGACTGGTTTACATTATTTTTTATTCCCAGCCAAATATTATCCGGCTGTACTGCAATTTCAGCTTCCGAAACACGATTTTCTAATGAAGTTATTTCTCCATCAATCTCAGTTACTTTTGTCTCAGTCTGCGTAGCCTTTAGACTAACACCGTTTAAATCCGATGTTATTTGATTTATCTTTTGAGTATATGTAGTGGTTGTAACATACTTACCAGCAGCATCAGCAATAGCGTCTTGCTTTGCTGCATCAGCTTTTGATTGAGCTGTTGTAGCAGCACTGTTAAGTATTTCTGTCCTTGTCTGCTGCAACATGTCAGAAGTTACAGTCAAGGCTATTTTGTCCTCTAATACAACTAAACGGCTATCAGTCTCTTCCTTATAAGTAGTAAGAGTATTGTTTACAGAATCTATCGAAGAAGTTACGTCTTCGGGAGCGGGTGTCCAGTCGGTGGCCTTATTCCCAATCTCGCACTTCACATTCTTAAAGTAAGCCGTCACGCCGCCTGTGGAAAGATAAACTACATAGGAATGAGAAGTACCGTCAAGAGTCTGAATGCCGTGAACACGTACCCACTTATTAGCTTCAGTGACTTTTATTCTAACGCCGGATATTAATTCAACTCCTACTTGTATCGAGCAAGCTTCCGTCGCGTACACATCTACGGAATTTGCGACCTGACCGTCAAGAGGAACGTTATGGGCGTTGCCCGTATCGGCTCGTAAAGCATAGACACCTCCATTTGCTTGCGTAACCTTAAGGCACGTGTACCCGTCAAACTCTACGAAAGAGGCTTTATTAACTCCGTTAAACCTCCATTCATTTGAGTTGTCCAACTTAGAGTTCTTAATAAGATTGCGCCCGCCGATTTGGATATTCTCGACCACCTCATTCGTATATTCCTTGCTGCTCGTCACGGCTGACGATATTTTATTATCGGTAGCCTCGAACTTGGCCGTAACTTCCGACTTGTAACTGTCAAGATTCTCCGCCAAGTCAGTAGGCAGTTTCTTAGCCGCCGTAGCGATATTACCGTTTATTGTCTTATAAGCGGAATAATACGCCGATTGGCTCGTGGCGAAAGACGCTCTTACTTGTATGTTCTCCGGATTGTCAGTGGAATGATACGCCAACTCACTGTCATAAGCTGCCCATTTACTTACAAAGTCCGTTGAGCTTACTCCATATTTAGCGGCATCAGCAACGATAGAGTCTTTCTCGGCTGCTACCATCTGCCTCTCTTGCTTCAACGCCAACTTTTCGGTGGGACTAATATAAGAGTCGCTCGCCCATTGGTTTAATCTGTTCGCCGCCTCGTTAGCCTTGTTTACCGCCGTGTCCGCCGCTTCCTGCGCAGCGTCAGCTGTTTCCTGCGCCTCCTGTATAGCCAAAGCGGTGTCCTCGGGAGCCGGAGTCCAGTCGGTGGCCTTGTTGCCGTACTCCAATTTGACGTTGCGGATGTGCATCGTGATGGCTTCCCCAGCCTCCTTGCTCCCGTTGTGGTCGAAGCGGATGCGAACAGGCGAGGCGATGCGGCTGTCCGCCGTGGAAGTCATCACCACCCTCGTCCATTCTTCCGTGGCCTCGTATGTCTTTCCGATTATCACGAAGCCCTCCGTGGAGTATCTGTCGGGAAGGACGTACACGTCTGGGCGGCCCTTCAGCTTGTCGCCGTTCTCCCACTTTGCCTCGAAGCTCAGCGTCACCGTGCGCCCGGCCTCCACGTCGATGTAATGAGAGTAGATGTAGCTTTCGCCCGTGTGTGTAGTGGCGCGGGTGAACGAGCGGTCGGAGGGGTCGAACGCCGAGGTAGTCCCCGTCCATCCATTGCCGTTGGAAGAGCCTATGGCAAGGTTGCGCCCTCCTATCTCTATATTGTCCACGGCATCCATAGCATCTTCTGCGGCCTGCTGTGCTTGGTCGGCAATAGCCTTAGCCTTGGCAGATATGGCATTAAGCAAATCAGTGCGTGCGTCATAGTACGCCTTCCACTTGGCGCGGAACTCCGTACCCTTGATGTCGCTCGTGGCGGTAAGGCTCGACAACAACGGCGTGATGTAGCTGTTCAGTGCGTTATATGCCGCATCGTAGGCGGAGGTAGGCACCCCGAACTGAACGGCACTTGCGTTGTTCTTCGGCTTCTCGCTCACGATAGTGTCCCACTCCTTCTTCGTCATTTGTTTTTCCGTGGCCGTCAGCTTGTTGTCGCTTGACATCTCTGTGATGGCGGCGTTAGCCTTGTCCGCCGCTGTCTTGGCGGCGTTGGCGGCATCGGAAGCCTCCTTAGCGTCTTGTTTCGCTTGGTTAGCCGCCGATTGAGCGGCTGCGGCATCTTCTATCGCTTTCTCCGCTTCACTCTTAGCTAATTCAGCGGCTGCGGCGGCATCATCCGCTACCTTTTTAGCGGCTGCGGCTATAGCGTCAAGTATTACTTGGCGAGCGGAATAATAAGACGCTATATCTTCGTAGTCAGTAGATATATTGATATATTCAGGGGTGTCCGCCGTGTATTTAGTCAATGCCGCGTTAGCCTTGTTATAAGCTGCCGCGTAAGTCGTAGAACTAACGTTATATTTGGTAGCGTCAGCTATAATTTGGGCATATTCAGTCTTAACATCAGAGTGCTGCTGCTTTAACGCCGTTTTCTCTGGAGGGCTTATTGCTTTATCGGACTTTATTTGGTTTAACTCTTCGGAAGCGTTAGCCGCGTCTTGCTTCGCTTCCTCAGCCGCTTGACTGGCAAGGTTAGCTTCCGCAATAGCCTCTGTCGCTTTCTGTATAGCTTCTTCTGACTTGTTCATTGCGGAAGCGGCGGCGGAAGCGGCATCGTCGGCGATTTTCTTAGCGGCTGTAGCGATATTGTTCAATATCGTCTGTCTTGCGGCATAATAAGCCGATATGTTGTCATAGTCTGCCTCTATTTCTATAAATTCAGGTGAAGAAGCCGTATATTTAGCTAAAGCGGCGTTAGCTTTATCATACGCCGACTTATAAGACGTGGTGTCTATTGAATATTTATTAGAGTCCGCTATTATCTGGTTATATTCAGACCGTATGTCGGAATGCTGTTGCTTCAATGAAGTCTTTTCGGGAGGGCTTATTATATTGTCTGACTTCAATTGTCCAAGCGTATTATTAGCCTCAATAGCGTCAGCTTGCGCCTCTTCCGCGGCTGATTGTGCGTTTTCCGCCGCTTCACTGGCGAATATAGCGGCATTCAACGCCTCTTCCGCCTTAGAATCATCCGTATATCTTGACGCGAGTTCCCAATGCTCTATGCTCCAAGCGTCTCCCGCAGCCTTAGACGTTTTGCATCTAAGCAAGTCGTTAGAATATACTCCATAAGTGGCGTTCACCCACAAGTCGCCAACGTCATAAGTAGATGCGTTTGTAGGAGTAGAAACAAACACACGTCTCTTTCCGTCTGCTGTATCTTGTGCTTTACCAGCTAATGCAAGTGCTTTTTCAGTTGCTGTATCTGTAATTACAGACCATTCCCATGTACTCCCGTTTTTAACCCATTTCCAACTTTTACCTGTACTTATATTAGTATAAGTATCATTTGCATGAGCTTGCTTTAATTCTTCTGTAGTCCAACTGCTTGCAGGATAATTGGAAGTAGTCGGGTCTGTTTTCTCAAAATAACTTTCAATAGCTCCGTCAACTTGGTTTTTAACACTTTCTAAATCAGAAGAAAGCTGATTGACAAAATCTATATTCTCTGCCAAGTCACTTACCGCTTTGTCTACTTTTCCGTTTACATCGGTTAAATTACCGTTAATCTTGTCAAGTTCATCCTTTACATTCTCACCGCTTGAAGAAATTACGAAATCACCCGTAAACTTATTTCCGCTTGTAGGTGATATACGTGTCAGCTCTGTTCCTTCTAAAGAGTAAGTCTTTATTCCTTTGTGCTCTGTGAATGCAGGAGAGCCTTCTCCATATACCGATATAACTATGGCGTTTTGACGTGATGCATCTGTTTTATTGCCCAACACCACCACGCTGTCACCTTCTTGTGGAACATCAGAATCCGCCTCACAGTCAGTCTTGGACAGGTCAAACCAATTGTCACCTACAGCAACGACAGCACGCCAATAACGACGGTTCCCTACATTCTCATGTATACCTTCTTTTATGTTGAATGTCTGACTTAGAACCAAATCGTCAACTCTGAATAAGTTTTCAGTAGCAGTTGAACCATCATCATTTGTAAAGTAGCATCTGTAATAAGTTTCTCCTTCTTCAACTTTTGATAATGTTATTCCTGCTGGTGAGAATATAAAGTTTCCTCCTGCATAGCTCAGTTTCTTAATTTCCAATTCTGTGAAAAATGCCTTGATGCGGACAAACAGTTTGTCTACTTCCAGATACGACTTTCCTGTCTCGTCTTGTTTTATCAATGCATATCCGGTTCCTAAAGCTCCTTTTACAAAGTTGTCGCTCTGCAATATCCCCCTCAGCACAAGCGACAGTAACTCACCGGCACCCTCTTTGGTGATTTGCGCTCCACTCTTTCCGGCAACATAATTCCCGATGCTCAGCACTCCACGAAGCAATAAGTCCAACAGTTCACCGTTGCCATCACCATCTATCTGACCGCCACTTACTCCGGAGGCAAATGTTCCAACCTTTATTCCAAGATTCGATAATATCGGAGTACCGGACACAATAATTCCTTTCAAGAATCTGATAAGTCCTTCAGCAGTGTCATCGTTTACTTTACTTAGATAAAGCTCTTCCAGACTTTCCAATGCTTTGTTTACGGCATCTTTTATCTCGCTGTCAGTACGTAATGAAGAATATACTTTTTCGTCGCTTGGTTCTGTAGCCTCATCTTTGTCTTTCACTACCCGGCTTAGAAATACGTTTAATGCCTCAGCTATGGCACGTAATGAAGACAATACGTTTTGGTCGGTCAGCGTTTTTGTATCTGTCGTTTTTACGACATCTACGTTCGTTCCTCCCGTCACTGTTATATTGCCTCCACCTCCTCCCGAAGATGAAGCGACACTCCCTGTAGGGTAGTTTTTGCTTCGTGGCTTTGCCGGAACAGATCTTGTTATTATTTGTACTTCGTCCATTAATTATGATTCTATCATTACACACTTGAATTGATTCATCCGGTAGTCAATGCTTCCTCCTGCTTGGATGAATCGTTTATCAAGTGTATAATTGTCCGACAAAATGGAGACTGGTGTAATTCCTTCTGCATCTTTTATCTCTTGCGTCAGCTTTAGTTTTTGCAATTTATACCTGTTCACAATTCTGCGTATTAGCATTTCTTCCGGGCGTATATTTTGGTGTACTATGCTGCAATATAGATTGTCTGTCAGATATTCTCCATTTAGCATGAGTTTGCTGAAACAGGCTCCATCTTCATTGTATGAGCTGATTTTCAGTTCAATTTCGCTAAGTTCATTGATAAAATCTTCGTTCACTACGTTTTCATAATATCTGTCTGTATTATCTCCTTCGTCTCCTTTATCAAGGCTTTGGTACTGTATCGAGAAGTCTTTCAATAGGCATCCACATGGGACTGTCTTGTTGCTGCCTCCGCTCGAGTCTGCTGTAAATCGCGGTCCGTATATGGTAAATTCAAAGTCTCCTTTTATGTTTTCAGGAATCTCTATGATGTATCCGTCCAGTTTGTCATACGGGGTGTTCAGTGTCACATTTTTTTTCATCTTATAGAATCCGTCCTCTGGTTCTTCTCCTATGATTCGCTCAAACGGCATGGCTATTTTCCCATGATTGGTAGCAGTCCATCCTTCTTTATCTCCCATGTAGTAATAGTCGCCTATTCTTATCTGGATCATCAGTGTAGTGTTGTTGAATCCGCTGTACATACGCCCTTTCTCTAGTGGAGACAAATCATTACCGTCCAGAATTTTATAGGAACCATTCAACGAGATGGCACCTCTTGCATATACTGCTGTAGGTCCTTTAATCGATAGTATTGCCTGTGTCCCGTCAAAAACGCTTTCCGGTTCCGATCCGTCTCTCTGTCTTATTTGATAAACAGTTGTGTAGTTATACCGGCTTATGTTCGGCTCAGTTCGCTCTGTCTCATAGTTGCAGTAGGAGAGGAGCATTGCTCCAAAAAGCATATAGGCTGTCTGATTGTCTTTGTATTTTTCGAGGCTGACTGTCTCCAGTGTGCCCGACTGATTTTTTCGGTATGTCTTGGTATCCCAGTTCCCGGGAAATTTGTAAACACGATGCGAATGTCTGTATTTGTTGTCTCCTGCATTCTCGCTCGTGTCCGGACCTGTAACTAAGGTGTCTGCATCTTCTTTTCCATCCGATTGGATAATTTCTTTTACTGGATAGTTACTGCACTTTACTGTCACTCGGTTATATCCGGGCAGAATGTCGAGCGTATGGTCTCCACCGCTGAATCCGGTTTCCTGTATGTTTACTTCGGTTGGGATAAGCATGCCGGTACGCTCCATTGTTTCCGGATCGTACTTGTAATATTCTGCATCGTGGTCCGAATCTACAAAAAATAGTTCTCCTCTCCAGTCTGTACAGGTCCATCCTAGTAGTTTGCATATTTCTCCCAATATGTCTTTCAGGGTCATTGCTTTGTCATCTTCGTCGAAAAAATTCTGCTCGCTGACGGTCATTTCTTGCAAAACGTTCCCTCCACTTGCGTACGCATCAGCGTTTGCGGCATAAACGTGTGGGATATATATTGCTGTATAGCGTGCGTTGGCTGCTGATATGCATCTTTTCAGCAATTCCCACAGGCTTACGAATTGTTTAGGCTCTCCGGTTTTCTTATAGTAGATGTGTTCAAGTGTCTGCATGGCGCTCACACATTCCATCTCCAGTGTGAACGTACCTCCAGTGTAGTCCTGTGTATATATCTCAGGCTTGATAAATCCACACCAGCACACCGCGCCGTTCTTGACGAGCGTAACGCGATATTGCTGGTAGTTGGTAGAGAAGAGTTGTTGCAGATAATCGTTGCCTACTACGCTTATGGTTGCCGTACTCAGCCTCAGCGGGGTGTAGATGAACTCTTCTTCATCAATATCTACTACAAACGGCGTTCCCGCTGCAGTTAGTTCTACTGGTTGTCCGGTGTATCCGTCTTTTTCTATCTCTACTATGCAGGTGTCTCCCAGCAAGGTGGCAAACGGAATGGTGTAGTTGAGTTTGTACATAAAATGTTTTACTAACAAGCGTTTTCTTGTCAGACAAAAAGATGATGCAAGAAAAATAAATATGATTTAATTTGCATTATAAACAATTGTTTATTATCTTTGTAGTGTCAATAAAAACTGAATGAAATGGAATTAAGTAGAATCGAAAAATTAGAATTGCATCTTATCAGGCTTGAACAAGCAATTAAACAGGTGCAGCGTTTGAGGCAAATGGGACTCCCCGACAATGTGATTGATGAAAAAATAGACCGCTATCTTGATGAAATGTTGGAAACCCGTAATGAGATAGAAAAATTAAAGAAACAAAATGAAGAAGAAGAGGGTTAACCCCTCTTCCTTCTTCCTAAAATAGATAGTAATTATGGAAAAGGATTTGAAACATGAACTTGATTTGCTGAAACAGGAAATAGGCACTCCTGCTTTTGATGAACATCTTGATAGAATGGAGGGTATATATACGTCGGAAGAAGATAAACGACTGATTACTGAATGTGTTAGTCAAATACTTGACAATATAGGTACAGAGTTGCAGGATGTGAAGAAAGAAGTGGATATTCTGAAATCTATCAAAAGCATCTCAGATATTATATCATTCCGTTATATTTCCGAGACTTATTTTAAAAAATCTAGGTCTTGGTTCTCGCAAAGGTTAAATGAAAATGTAGTCAACGGTACTGTGTGCCGTTTCACAGATGAAGAGCTTGACACACTTCGTTTCGCCTTACAGGATATTAGCAAAAAAATAGGTTCGCTTTCCATTTAGGATTGTTTTTATTGACAGAAGTCTGGTATAGAACCGTACCAGCAAAGGGTACATCAAAGCGATGTACCCTTTCCATTTCTCACAGCGTCTTTTTCCCCTGCGACTTCAACTCATTATTTATCAGCAGTATCAGGTCTTTCCCCCTGACACGGGTAGAAACGGTGGATGCTATCTCAGATTTTCCGCTTCCTAATTTCCCTCCGTTTATCGCGTTAAACAGGTGTGCCTGCTGAGTCCCGTTCAGTATCATCTCTCCGGAGTTGACTCGCGCCAGTAATTTGTCTCCTGTTCTCGTTGCGCCTGTCACAATTCCTCCGCCTGCAAACTTAGGAATGGCTTGTGCCGCAGCATTTATCATGGCTGTCATGGCTGCTATTTGCGCCCCGGCAAGTCCTGCTCCTGCAAATGGAATATAGGCATAGGCTGCCGTGCTCTTTGCTGCCATTTCGGTAGCGGCTGCTTGTGCTTTCTTCCGGCTGGTCTGTAGTTCAATTTGGGCGGCTGCTTCGTTCGCTGCTATCTCGGCTGCTTTCTGTCCGATGGTTCCGGCTATGCTGGCGGTGAGTGAGTTTTGTGCACCTCTCTGCTTCCCGGTAATTGCCGATAGTTTTTCAAATAGACTGATTACGGTAGAGACGGTGGAAATGGTACTCATCAGCATCTGCCATACGGCCATAAACTTTTCCCAGCCTGATGCGTCAACGTCGTTGAATACGTCAGACAACCGTTCGAATGAGCTTACCATACTGTCTACTTGGCTCACTACGTCCTTCGCTCCGCTGAATGCTGTTTCTCTGAACTGCTTGTCTAGTTCTTTCAGATCTTCCTGTATTTGTGCTATTTTCAGTTGCTCTTCAAGGCTGTCTACATTCCGTATCGCTGTATTCAGTTTTTCTTCGAGATCAGTCGAAAGCTCTCCATACTTCTGTTTTAGCTGCTCTAACTCTTGTTGATACTGCTTCCATACCTCCAGCTCGCCCTGCATCTTCTCAGTGTCCGATAGCTTGTAGTCAAAAGTGGTATCACGCTTCCCAAGCACGGGGGCTGTAATTTGTGCGATGGAGGATGACTTCATCCGTTCGACAAATTCGTCTGCCGCCGTTCCTATTCCATCGATTGATACAGCCGATCGGGCGGCTGCCATAGCTGCTTCTGATATTGCGTTTCTGTATTCATCCTCTGTTATCAGCTTTTTGTCAAGCTGCGCTTTTGCCTGTGTTGCCTTCTTGGTGTATTCCGCCTCTACCTTCTGCAGTTCCTTTCTGGCTTTTGCTTCTTCTGTTACAAGTGGATTCAGTACGCCTTTCATGGCTTGTGTGTAGGTAGCGTTTTCTTCTGCTGCCTTTCCAAGTATTCCGGCAAGTTTCTCTACGGTCTCCTTATTCAGCTTGTCTACTTCTGAATTGTATGATTCTTGTGTGATGGCTCCTGCATCTAGCTGGTTTTTGTAGGTCTGTAGAGACTGTTTGTATTCTTCTTCGGCTTTCTGTATGTCTGTCTTTCCGCTAGTGTCAGATGGCGTTCCTCCTGTTAATCTGGATGTGGAGCTACTTTTAATTTCGTTACCGAGACGGGAACGGGCATCTTTCAGAATCTTGGCATATTGGATGAATGAATTCAAATCTTCTTCCAATCCTGTACTTATTCCCCATCCGTTTTGTGTTGACACTCCATATTTCCTTTTGAAATTTCCTTCTTTCACTACATCGCCTTTCGCCATTGCCCAATCAGCTGCCATTTCGCTTACAGTCCTTCCGTTGTAGACATTTCCACCTATCTTTCGTATCTGGCTCTCTGCCTCAGCAGCTTCTTTTGCTGCAAGTTCTGCACGGGCAGCACTTTCAAGTAGTGATATTCGTTGTGTGATTGCTGCGTTCACGTCCTGCTGGGCAGTCAGCTCTGTACCTAATATACCGTTTATTTGAGTGAGTAATTGTTTTTTATAAGCTATGGATGAATTGGCTTTGTTATATTCCGATTGCAGTGCTTTCAGCTTGACCGTTTCCGCACTGGTGTCTCCTGCACTGCTCATCCTATTCTGATATTCCTTGTAGATATTGTTGATTCGTTCTGATTCTTTACGTATCGATATTAGTTTAGCTATGAACGCCCCTATAATGGTAATTACAGCCGTTGGAATGGAAGATATGAACAGTGTTTTCAGCGATGTTGCCGCCTTGCTGAATGCCATCTTGATAGAAGCTGCTGTCTTCTTAGACCTCCATGCAGCTTCATCGAATGCTTCCCCCGCATCGCGTGCTGCTTTCCGTGCCGCCGATTTTGCTGCAAGTTCCGCGCTTGCTATGGCTGCTATTATCTTGTTGATACAACGGCTGGTTACAGCTACTGCTATTGCCGCTGCAGCATATATTACGATGTTTTTTATGTTTTCCGTCGCCCCCTTTATCAGATTGGTCAGCCAGTCTACAATACCCTTATACCTGCTCTGTACATCACTGCTGTTGACAAGTTCAGTAAATGTATTCTTCAACCTGTTGACCGATGTTTCCAAATTGTCGGTGTCTACATTGGGAATCATTTCATTGAGGGCATCTGCGAATTTGGGCAATACGTCCGCACTCATCAGCTTACCCTGTTTCAACAAATCATCTAGCCCGACAACGGTCGTGCCTGCTGCTTTTGCCATTGCTTGTAATGCAATAGGCAGACGTTCACCCATCTGAAGCCTCAACTCTTCGGAACTGATTTTCCCTTTCGACATCATTTGCGACAGTGCTAAGAATACCCCATTCGAGTCTTCTGCACTCATTCCGAATGCGGTCACTGCTCTCGACATCGATTCGAATATCTTCCTTTGTTCCTGCATCGACATTCCGGATAGGGAAGCGGCTGCTGTGAATTTGGCATAGTTTCCCGTCAAAGCGTTGATCTCGAGTCCATATTTTTTTGCCATGTCTAGCAGAAAACGCTGGTTGTCGGCAAATCCAGCCATACCTCCCGAAACGTTCTTCAATGCGGTGGTCACTCTGTTTGTTTCGCGTGCCACTTGTACAAATCTGCTTACAAGCTCTGTCAATCCCAATCCTCCTGCGCCCAACGCAGCTGCAAAGGTGAGCATCTGCATTTGTAAGGAGCGGAAAGCTGATTTCACTTGGTTTGTTCCTTTGCGGAAATTCTCCGTCAAAAAATTTATAGCAATACTGAATGTTAATCTTCCGGCCATACTCAAAAATTTAAAAACTCATAACTTAAGAACTCATAAACTCAAAAACTCAAAAACTCAAAACTTAAGAACTCATAAACTCAAAACTTAAGAGCTCATAAACTCAAAAACTCAAAAACTCAAAACTTAAGCATCCCTTTTCCCTTCTTCATAAATTGATTGAAGGTCTCAATGTCTCTCTCATCTTGTCTTTTCTTATTCTCTTGTGCTTCCTGCTCTTCCCATGGGAAACTTACCAGCGAACTGCTCCCTCCTTCCAATGGCTTTGTCAGATGTGGAAGAATGGTCAGATATGTCCACATACGCTTATTTTCCATATGTTCTTTTCGCTTGTCTGCGTAGGCTTCCAGAAAAATGGGTATTTCATGCATCTGCATCTCGTTCATTACATAGGCTGCATCCATCCCTTCTGCTATCAGAAATGCAGCAATGTGGAGTATGCTTTCAGCCTCATCCTTCACGGCTGTTTCGCTTCCTCGTTTCTGGTACTGGAACTGTGACATAATTTCCATCTCTCTCCAAAAATCTTTGTACATCTTCATTGCTGTCTTCGGATTTTCCAACGTTCGCTTGAAAACGCTTTCTGTACATGATATACCTCCTGTACATATGTATATGCTATATAGCATTGAGTCAATATCATTCTTACTGCTTTGGCTGAAGCTGGCAAATGGACGTCCTTTAAGCATCTCCCAGTAAATAATTGATTTGATGGTAAGCTTCATATTATTTTTGTCTTAAAAGTAAAATAGCCACTCCCTTGTGGCAAGTGGCTATACTGATTTCGGCAAAATGTTTCTGACAAACGCTAAGAGATTCGCTCTGTTATACTATCGGATCTGGAGATTCTTCTTCTTCTTCTGTACCACTTGCTGTACCCTGAACCTGACTCAATCCGCCGATACCTTTAAATGAGCTGCTACACTTTGCTATCTGTCCTGCTTCTGAGGTGACAGACAGGGAGGTGATCATCACTTCTCCTGTGTAGCTCATTTGGTCTGTATCTTTTTCGAATGTTCCTCCGAAATTGTCTTTGTCCTCTGCTTTCGCGCTCCCAAAGAAGAAAGTCAGCGTTTCGCTGGCTATCTGTTTTGCCAGCAGCGTGTCGTAGCTCATCGCTCCTTCCTTTCGTGTGATAAGTGACTCAGACGAAACGGTGTAGCTCTTCTTACCGGGTAACGAACCTGCCCAGTCACCCATCATCTTGTTCGAGATGTCTATCTCTTCTGTCGTTACTTCAAGCGTTGCTGTCGATGCAAATGCTATCGGTTGGTCACCTACAAATACAAATAGTTCGCCTCTGTAGATGTCTTTACGTGAATCTAATTTTGTTCCTGCCATTGTTTATAAGTTTTTTGAGTTATAAGTTTCTAACTGCTGATTGAAAATTGCAATACCTGTATGTATTTCCCTTCGGTGAAGTCTTCTGTAGAGTCCTCGAGACGGATTAGCATGTATGGGTCGCGATATTCGCCCGAAATGGTGTCGTAGATGAGCGTGGCAAGCTGCTGGCTGCGGTCATAGTCGTCTGATACTGCCGATATGTAGACCAACGGCACTTGGCGGGCAACGCCCATCTTGGTCACCTCTTCCTTGAAGCCGTCGCGCTGGTATACGATGAAGTCGCCTACAGTATCCATACGTGCGGTGATGGGGAATATCTTGGTGCCTACGATTCCAGTCAGCTCGTCACAACCTAACAGGAGGTCTCGGATTTCGTTGGTAATGGTGAATAGGTTCATTATCTGCGTTCGTTAATTCGTTCTACACATCGCTTTACTCCTTCGTATACTTTCTGCATGGCCTTATCCTTCTCAGTTGTGGCTGCATCTGTCCAGAATCGGTTGGCTGGCATCACTCCCCTCGATTTTCCTATTGTTGTCTTTCTTTCTTTCGTCCCCAAGTCTACAAGGTGGGCATGGTTTCCTGCTTTACTGTATTGTACATATCGTGTCGAGCGCCTGAACCCTGCCAGTACTCCTGGCTTGTTGCGTTTCACCCTGATTTGGAATGAGCCGAGCAGGCTTCCGGTGCTATATCCTCCTAAACGCCCTTTCAGGTTACTTTTCCCTTTTCTCTGAAATACAGAAGCACCTGCACGTAGTCCGCTTTTGACTGCTTTGTCTTTCTCGAAATCTTCCAAGTTTCTGATAAGATAGTAGATATCTTCCTTACCTTCTGTTGTCACCTGAATACTACTCATACATCAATCTTCTTCAATGTCAAAGTCAATTCTCCCGGACGTTGCTCTATCATTTTTATCTCCCATACGCAATTAGCCCACCGAACGCGGCACTGGTAGTCTATCTTCGGATAGGCACGTACCTGAAAAACGGCCATCTGTCCGAGAAATTCTTCTTTGGCTCTTTCATCTCCTGATACTATGCTCTGCTTCTTCCTGTATGCACGGCAACGGAACACTTCTTTGTATTCTTTCCGTACGAATCCGGAAGGAGTGGTCTCTTCTACCGGAGATTCAAAAACTAATACATCTCTCATCAGTCCTGCTCTCATAGTTGCGGGTCTCTGTAAAGTCCGATAATGTAGTCGTAGCTTAGGGAAATCTGATACATCCTTACTGGTGCGTCGTTCTCTGCATTGGCATACCATGAACCGAGTGCCAGAAGGATGCATTGCCTGAGAGGAGGGGGGAGTGTCCCGTCCTCCCTCTCAAAACTTTTCAGATCCTTGCAAAGGTCCTTCTCCAACAGGGCTTCGGCTTCCTCTATCTTGCTTTCTATAAGGTCGTCGTCATCGGTGAAGTCTTCCTCTACCCTCAGATGCTGTTTTGCCAACTTTAGGTCTACGTACATACGCTTATTTCATCGATGCGATAGTAAATGATTCCTTACGGATGAATCCCATATTCCAGTAGGAATTCACTACCAATCTGATAGTTCCCTTCAATGCCTGTGTATATGGGTCTACAAGCATCTCTATTCCTCCCCACTGTCCAAGGAAATAATCCGCCCAGTTGCCGAATGCTATACCGTATTCGTCAGATCCGTCTCCAATTTCTTTCGGGATATTGTTTGTCCGGAATGCACGGTATCCGTTCAGTTGGCCGTCACCGTTACCTGTGAAAATAAATCCTCCTGCTCCGCTGGAGTCTTTCACTTTTGTCTTCGCCTTCCCGATAAGTGCCGGGTGCATAATGTATGCAAGGTTCCCGAACAGTGCGTTCTGAACGTCCGTGTTTGTCTCCATGGCCACTATCTGTGCCCACGTCATCTCTCCCTTGATTTTCGAATCCAGTGTGCTGAACATTCCACCCGGTGTGGGAGCGGATGCTGCATCTTTACTGAAGGCTGTACTTTCCAGCTTTTGAGCAATTGCCGTTGAGATAGCCGAACCGATGTATGCATCAACCGACTGGTTCTCTTGTATGAGCAGCTGTTTGCTTATATCTACATATGAAGTCAGCCTGATTGGTTTGAATGTGTCTCCCTTCGTGAACGCTCCTGCACCGTCCTTTGCTTCGTCGTTCTCATTTTCCCAGAACACGTTCGCCCCGCTGAATTTAGGCCAGTAGATGTTTCCTGTCAATCCGGTCATCACTCTTGCTCCGGCACGCGATAATACGAGTGCCGATTGGATCGGAAGCAGCATCTCCATCTGTTCGTCGTCTATTAGTACGCCTGTAGCGGCTTCTGTGGCTGCTGTAAATGCAGCGCGTTTTTCATACGACACTGGTACAATGATACTTCTCGAACTAGTACTCTCTAAACTTACTGTCTTGCTGTGCAGTTCGGTTGCCCGTTCAATAACTCCCGCCTCAGGATCTTCTTGTTCTTTCCCATCGGCAAGATTCAACAATGCTCTACGGAGCGAGAATTTCTCTCTTACCTGCGTGTGGGCTTTCCCTCTCTGACGGTTCTCAGCCTCTCTTTCTGAAATTTCGAGGTCTATCTCTGCCATTCGAGCCTGATTCCCTGCAAGTTCTTCCTGCTCTTCCGGGCTGAACATGCGTTTTTCTCCCTTTGCTTTGCTGATAATTTCAGACGAACGGGTATGCAATTGTTTTTTTTCGTCCTTCAGCTCGGTGATTGATTTCTCTTTTGCCATATTGTCTATAAATTAAAAGTTAAATGATTGTTCTATCTGTTTGTAATACGTTTCCAGTTCGTTGTTCTCTGCTTGCTCTTTCCCACGCATATAGACTGTTGTCTTGCTGTAGGCTCCGTTGTATACGGGTGATACGTCATATAGGTTGGCTATCTTGTGGATGGTGCGTTTCCAAGTCCCGTCTTTCTTTCGCTCCCATGTGTCTTTCTCAACATCGAAGCAGAAGGAACTTTCGCTGATTTCACCTCTTCGGATATTCTCCAACAGTTCGTCTCCAAGTGGTGTCTTGGGCGCGTCGAAACGGTATTTCAGTCCTTTTTCGTCTACGGTCAGCGACAGCGATCCTTTTCCTTTCTTACTTCTTGCCAGTACACCGCGCGACTGGCTGTGATTCAACAGGGCAAACACGTCGCTCTTTCCTATCACTCCGTCCAGTGCACCCCGCTCGATACTCTCTTCAAATGAAAGCCCGTCCGACGGTGTGTCAAACAGAAGGGCATATCCTTCCACCGTACGCTTTTCGTCACCTTCACCTGTCACCTGTACGTCGAAGGTGGTATTTCTGATTTCTCTTTTTTCGTCACTCATTTTCTTCAACTTTATTATCAAGATTTGAATTGTCCGACATTTTAGATTTTTCCGACTGAATCTCCTTAATCGCATTTTTCATGGTTTGCATGTTTACAGGGACAAAGGCGTTATCTCCTCCGTCAATTCGCTTCATACCTGCTTCTCTTCTGATTTCGTTCGGGGTGATGGCAGATACATTATACATTGTTTTCAGATAGTTTGCCTGTGCGTTCTTGTCGGCACGAAGGATAACAGAAGTATCGAATTCAGCTTCCATCCTTCCTCGTTCGGATGGCAGGAACACTTTCCGGTTAACTTCTTGCTCAATCTTGGTAATTGCAGCAAGAGCTGTATCCGTCAGATACTGTAATTGGGTAGCCTCAACGGTAGAATAGCTCGACTTGCTGAGGTCGAATGCCTTGACTGGTGACACGGAGAAGAAACGGCAGATGTCTACTACGTTGAACTGGCGGCTCTCCAGCATCTGACTGTCGCTTGCCGAAATGGAGATAGGCTGGTACTTCATGAATCCTTCAAGCACGGCAACGCCAGCCTTATTCTTTCCCATGCGTTCCCTCCACTGCTCATAGATGGCGTCTTTCTGCTCTTTGCTCCGGGCGGCTGTCCCATCTACGTAGAGTATGCCGCTCAGCGCTCCTCCAGTCTGGAAGTACCCTGCTGCATATTCTTCTGTGTCGGTAGCTATTCCAAGTGTCTGACGCGCATGGGTTAGTGTTGATACGCCTATAATTCCGTCATACGAGAAGTTAAGTACGTGAATCATGTCGCGAGGTTCCACCAACTGCTTGAATCCTGTTACCCTGTAACGTTTTCGCATCACTCCGTTACGGTCTGTAATCCATTCGATTGATACAGCTGAAGATGGGATATATACCAACTGTGTTACATTCAGCTTGTAGTCTCTTTCGATGTATGCATATCCGTTCCCGGTCAGTAGCACGCTTGCCATCAGTGTCTTGAAAAATACATAACGTGTCATATTCTCGTTTGGCTCCATGTCAAGCAGCTGGAAACATTGGTGGTCTTTTGCTTCGCTTTTGAATCCTTCCGAATCAATATGATATGTCTTAAGTGGTAACACGGCCACAGAATCGGATATAAGGTCTACACATCTGTATACAGCTGATAACAACATCGGTTTGCTCCGGCTTGCCAGATTGACCGATCCTCCTGCATAGTTCCACGCTGGTATCCGCGAAAGCTCTTTCTTCGATGCTTTCCGGATTTCTATGCCAAATGGGGATTTACTTATTTCTAAACCAAGTAGTTTCATTTATTATTCGCTTTTACTGTACAAGCGAATAATTGTCCGACAAATCAATAAAACTCTCCATAATGTGGTGAATTGAGATATACTCCCAGTGCTTCGAGCATGGCTATTACGCCGTCTATTTTCTTTTCTTCAAACTGCTTGGTCGGTTTTGTATTCCCGTTTCTGTCACGGGCCATAACTACGTTTTTAAAGCAGTGCCGGTTTATCACGTTGTTGTCTATCACAGCCTGTCCGCTCAGCATCAGACGTTCCATCTCTTTGGTAGGGCGGTTGAAGTTACCCAATGCTTGGCTGAATGGTTCCATCGGTAGTCCTCGTTCGGTGGCATTGATTGTAAACTGGGTGGCGTTCCACGAGTCATAGGCTATCTTAGCGATGTTGACATATTGCAACGAGTCTATAATGTCGTTAAGTATGTAGTCATAGTCTGTTACGTTTCCGGGCGTTATGGTTATCAGTTTCCTTCTTCTCCAGTCTCCGTATAATTCTTTGAAACGCTTTTCACGCAAAGCTGCTTCCGGAAGATAGTAGCGGACGATGAAATAATATTTCCATTCGGTTGGTATCATGAAAGCTGCAGCTGTAAGGTCGCTCGTACTCGAAAGGTCGATGCCCATGTAGCAGTCCATACCCTCGAACTGCTGTAGCTGTAATTCTTCCGACGCTTGCAGTACATAGCTGTCCGGTATCCATACAGTCTCACTGTCACACCACAGATTTAAGTTCTTGGTCTTTACTCCCACTTCTTCAGACGGACTGTTTACTGCCATCTGTACTTGGGTACGTAGATAATTTCCCTTCACTGTCACCCCGAGGTTCGGATTTGCTTTTTTCCATACAGCCTCATCCTTCCAGTCATCGCCTTCGTCCAGCGAATAGATGGCGGCAAACAGCGCATCATTTTCTTTCAGTCCCCTGAGCACTTCGGTACACATTTCCCTGTATTGGTAGCACGGACCTAATTTATCGAATCCCGCTGTCGTGATAATGATTCCCATCGGGTTGTCACGCATACCCTGAGACGACTGCAATACATCTTTCAGGCCGCTACTTTTTGCCGCGTGATATTCGTCTATCAGATACATAGAAGCATTAAATCCGTCTAGCTTGGAGTCGTCTGCAGCAAATACCTGCAACAGACTGAGCATACGCTCAAACTTTACTTTATCGCGAAAGGATACCAATGCATGTCCTTTAGGGTCTATCCCGCTTGCAAAACGACTGCAAAATTTGAATGCCACTTTTGCTTGGTCTTTTGAGTTGGCCGCCAAATCTACCTCGGCATCCATCTCTCCGTCAGCTATCAGATGATACAGACATAGCCCGGCGGCAAAGGCTGTCTTTCCGTTTTTTCGTGAAATCTCTATGTAGACGTACTGCACCAGCCTCAGCCCCGTCTCCCTTACATAGAATCCATATGCGGCAGCTATGACAAACTGCTGCCACGGCTGCAATACGAACGGACGTCCGGCATACCTTCCGGTGAAGTGGCGCAGTATGGAAAAAAACTCTATCACATCGTCAGCTTTTTCTTCACGAAACTCATAGCGGTCATCCTCCATCATGTCGAAGAAACGCTCTGCTGCCAGTTTGAGGTATTCTCCTGCAACCTCTTTCCCTTCTACAACGTCTTGTGCATATTGATAGTATGCTTTCATCTACACATTCGTCCCTTCAGATATTCGTCCAATGGTGAATCTCCTTCTTCGTCTCCTGTAGCCTTAAGTTGCCCTTTGCTTTTAGCTGTCAGTCCGTATTCCTTTGCCAATTCGAGGTACTGGCTCCAGCTCTCGCGTTGCAGGTTGGCTTCAGGTCGCTTCACGATTTCGCCCTTGATGTTCTTCATCGTTGCCCCTTCGCGTGCTATCACTTCGGTGCAGGTGAGGTACATGTCGTAGGCGGTCGCCATGCGGTGCAGTTGCGGTATGTCCGCCTGTGTTATCATCTCTTTCTCATTCAATTGCCTCAACAGAGCACCCATAAGCTTTCTTGTCTCTTCATGCTTGATTGTTTCTGGTAGCTTAAATGTAACTTTTCGTTTCTTTTTCATGCTTTTTACCAATAGTTATGAATTAACATAGTGAGACTGTTTCATTAACAACATGAAACAGTTTGGCTTTTTTCAAAAAATGCCGTGTGTGTGAAGAAGGGTAGGGCGAGGTTACCACTAGGAAGTCAGTAAAAAAATACCCCCTTACCCCTTCCTTTCTTTTCACATCCCACAAGTCTATTACTGTCTGACACCATTATGTATCTTCTGATGGCATTGTTTGCAGAGCGACAGTAGGTTATCATAGTCGTATGCAAGCTCGTATCGTAGTGCTTCATCGTCTGTCTGCATGAAAGAGCGTATGTGATGAATGTCTTCTGCTGGCGTTGTTCTACCTTCTCTTAGACAGATTTCACAAAGTGGGTTATTTGTGAACTTGATTGCACGGAGGCGTTTCCAGTGTGCGCTCTTATATACTTTCCGACGGGTTTCATCGTAGTTATTACCCGTTTTCGTCTGTTTTTTGCGTGGTTTGTATATGGTCGGCATAGGCAATTTCTCTTAATTTCTGTTTCTTTTTTGCATAGGTAAACTCTATCATTCGGAACCGATAAAGGAACAGTCCCTCTATTTCCTTTTTATTAGTCAGCCCGTTAGCAAGTGGATCAGTGTAGATAAAAAGGATGCAGTCATGAAATATATCTTCAAACTCTTCACGTGTGTATCCAGTAACTGATTCCTTACACTTGTAGTACAAGCGATTGTATATCTGTGCCACTATTTGTAATACTCGTTCATTCTTCTTCTTGTTTTTCATGGTTTAACTTCCAGTTTCCTGCTTTGTCCAATAGCTGTTCTATCCCTCTCTGTACGATGCTTCGTATTATTACAGATAATTTGCTCCCTGTAATTGCTGATAATTCTGTGAGCAGCATGTCAGTTCGTTCGTCAAAACGTACGGATATTCTTCTTCTTTTCATTGTTTTATACTGTTTTTTGTTATCTTTGCCGTGTAACAGTTTATGTTGTTATAAATATTTGATGATAAAAAAGATATGGCTACTTCGAGAGAAGTGGCCATCTTTATTTAAACATAAGTTGTTTACCGTATATCCTTGCTACTTCAAATTCTGCCATGCATCCCTTGCTTTTTTGCCATCCTTCCAAAAAACATACTGCATCGCATTCGAGTAATGCTTGTATGTCGTGTCCCATGTGCTCTGCATAAGTAGCGTCTTGGTCTGGTGATACTTCTATTGGTGATATTGGCGTATGTCCTTCTTGTTCCAGTACTGCCGATACGAAGATGCAACGTGCTTCTACTACTTCAATATCGTACCCACTGATTGGTAATGATATGTATACTTTCATTTAAGTCCCTCCCAATTGTATTCCCAAAAACTAAGTTTCCCTTTCACGCCCTTAATCTGTTTCTCAAAGAGAATCGCATCCTTCAGCACCCAGTTCCAGCAACCTTTGTCAGCCCAAACAGAAGGATGGTTCTGTACACAATCGACTATTACAACACTGCCAATGATGGCACAACTTGGATAACCACTCCAATCTGTTCCGCTCTTAGATACTTTTCTTATAAATTTATCAACTCGCGTTCTTACTTCTTTAGGATAATTCCAATAGTCATCTGATTTCTTACTTACATGTATCAGTATTCTTTGTCCTATATACTTCTGAGGACACTTCCAAGTGCGGTTCTCAATGTCTTTGATACCGTGAGCGATTAAGCTCGCCCACGGCTGTTTAATAGATAATGCTTTCATTTCTTCTTTATAAATATTCTTTACATTTAAATCCTTTTCTCGGTTCAAAATCTTTAAACTCGCAAGTTCTGAATATCCATTTCTTGTCTGCCCAACCCGCCACATCCTTTTGCCATTGAGGGATGATCTGACGCGGGTTGTCCAAGTCCCGATAAGGCTGTGCGTGTGGCAAGAATCTGCGTCCTTTGTTTCTCCAATGGTTTACCCGGTTGAATGACTCCTTGAAATCTTCAAGCAGAATACAATAGAAGAAGTATTCTCCTTTGTATCCGTATTTGTCAATCAAGGAAGTTGCCCGTTCACATTCAGCTATTTGTCCGGGTGTATCACAACCAAAGCGAATGCGCTTTATCCATTTGACTTTTGCAAGTAGTTTGGCTATATCATCTGTTACTAAACGTGCATCCAGAGCCTGATTAAAATCAACCCGTAACTTCATTCGTACAATCTTCTCTATTTGTTCTAATCCATAATCGGATGCAAGTACGTTATTATCCATTAGAATAAGATTGTTTCGCCCATTGATAGCTATTTCTTCAACATCCATGTAAGGTTGTATCTTTCCTTCTTTTCGTGGAACAATACACCACTTACAACGGTTGGGGCAACCGCGAGTAAGGAAACCGTAAGCTGTCTTTTGGTCGATGGACGGGTACATGCTGTAGTCAGGTTGCATCCTGTCTATCACTTCCGGCAAGTTCTTCCCAATATCATACCCGGTTCCGCCTTTCTCCACACAATCGGTATTAGTGATATATTGAATATAATCTTCTGTAAACGAAAAGACTTTTGCCATATATACCTTATCGTAATGGGTAAACGGATTGTACCATTCCACGTTATCACCTTGCAACTTATGCCATGCGCTTATTTTCATAAGTGCGATATTCGGATAATTGCTGTCGACTGCAAGCAAACCTATATTCATCATCCCGCCTCCATCATGTCGAACAACGTCGGTGCGCTTACTTCCATCTCCGCCTCGTAGAGGTAGGATAGTCCGTCCTTCCAGTAGTCATAGTTGAGTTCTGTGGATAAGCCGCGCCGCCCCAGCTTGATTGCGCAATATGGCACGGTCTGTATGCCGCCGAAGGGGTCGAACACCGTTTCGCCCTTGTTGGAGTAGCGTTCAATGAGGCGCTCTACGATGTCGAGCTGGAGGGGGCAGATGTGGTTTTGCCGCTTCTTCTGCGACTGGCGGGTGTTGAGTGTGCGCATTCTGGTAACGTCGTCCCACACCCACGGCTTTTTGCTTACAGGATCTACTGCCATGAATGTTTTAGGAAGCTTCCCGTATGCTTCTAGTTCTTCGGCGAAGCGAACATGTTGCTCGTAGCTATAGATGTGTTCCTGCTCGTATTGTCGGAACAGACGGCGTATCTTGTCGATTCCAGCTCCTTTCATGTCTTCGTAGGATAGGAGAGTGTTTCCTGATGATTTCCACGATGCGTGTGCGTCTATCTGCCAGCGTGCCAGCGAGTAGTCTTCTTTCTGCTTCGTGACGGGCAGGTCGGCGTAGGCGCGCGATGTGTCTGTAGGAAGTTTGCGGAATAGCAGAATATATTCTGGGCAACCGACTCCCATTTTTGTGCCATCCTTTCGCATTTCAGTGTAGCCGAGCCGATAGGTTTGATTGTTCTCGCGTACCACGTCAGTATCTACGGTAATGCGACCGACGTAGCGGAATCCGTGTTTCATGTAGTGGAAGACGGTCATGTCACTGAAGGGATCTACCGTCGGCATTCCGTCGCCCGTTGCGTTTCCAAACAGGATGCGGTCTTTCACATGGATGCAGGCGAGTCGTCCGGGCTTGAGGATGCGCATCAGTTCGGGAGTCAGGTAGTCCATCTGCTCGAAGAACTTCAGGTTGTCCTCGTTGTGCCCGAAGTCGTTGTATGTTGGCGTATACTCGTAGTGGTTTGAAAATGGTATACTGGTTACTATCAGGTCTACTGAGCTTGACTCCATTTTCTGGCACTCCAGCACGTTGTCGTTATTGATGGCGCGCCACAATCGCCCTTGCTTCTCTTCGCGGGCGGCGAACATCCAGCGCATCATCTTCTCTTCTGCTTTGAGTCCGAATAGTCCGTTGTCGCGTACTATCTGCGTCATGCGGTCTACCATGTCTCGGTGCTGCTTCCACTTCTTCATGAAGCTCTTGAATATCTCCTGCTCGCTCTCGGCATAGACGAGGTAGAGGTCGACGGGGTGTTGCTGCATGAATCGGTAGATGCGGGCAATTGCTTGGAACTTGTCGTTGAATCGGTAGTCGATAAACATGATTGCTTTGTGGCAATGGTACTGAAAGTTCAGTCCCTCGCCCAGCATTTCCGGCTTGGCGGCGAGGTACTTCAAACGCCCCTCCTTGAAGTCGGATATTACGCGGTCTGCCTCATCGTCTGGCTGGCTTCCGTATACCGCCTTGCAGCCTTCTATCCTCCGGCATAGCTCGATGCGTTCGTCTTCGAGGTCGTGCCATAGCAGGAAATGGTCGTCCATGTTCTCTTCCCTGCCTATTATCTCTATTACTTTGTCTATCTTGAGCTGCATGTTGTCTCGCCGTTCGCGCGCCGCTTCTGCGAGCCCCAACGCCGCTTCGCGGAACATCTTCACCTGCCCGTTGCGGTCTGTCCCGGCGGTGGAATTGTCTACGCTTACTATTTCCTCGTGCACTCTCAGTTCTGGCAATTCGTAGCCTGTGTCGGGGTAGCCTAAATCGGAGGGTCGTGTCAGGAACAATGCCCATGTAGATACCCATAGCCAGAACTCTTTTTCTTTGTGTGGGTAGAGTGTCAGGTTGTTTGCCTTTGTGCTGTCTCGCTGGAAGAAGCGTGTCAGTGCCTGTCCGGTGTCCATCACGCCGAGATAGCCTGCGTAGTGTATCAGTTCCTTGTATCGGTTGGGCGACGGCGTGGCGGTTGCCACAAACTTGTAGGGCACGGCGCTGAACAATGGAAGGAACTCCTGATAGGTCTTGGTTCCGAACCCTCGCAACACGCTTGCTTCGTCGAGCGAGGTGACGGTGAAGTAGGAGGGCTCGATGCGTACGCCCTCTTTTCCGTCTCGTACCCGTTCGTAGTTGGTTATCATGATGTCTGTCGGGCTATCTTTCACTTCCTGCATCGTCCGGACGTAGGTGACTTCCATTCCTAAATGTTGCTTCGCTTGGTGCAAGAACTCTATCACTACACGCTTGGGGCAAACTATCAATCCTTTGCCTCCTTCGTGTTTCAGCACGATGCGGACTATCTCCAGTTGTGTCACTGTCTTCTGCATGCCGAAGCTGCTGAATATCGCCCGGCAACCGCCCTGCACTGCCCAACGTACGGTGTCCTTTACGTGGGGGTAGAGTGTTGGTGTCAACTCTTCTGGCTTCACCTCAAATCCGGTGTTGTGACTGATAGCCATCTTGTCTTTTAGAAATTCTATGTAGGTTTTCATCTTTTCTCGAATAAATGTTCAAATGCTCTTTCTCCGTCTATCTCCAACCCTAATTTCGATGGGAACGATTGTACATATTCATACAGTCTGTACAGCAGTTTATCGTTGTCTCCGCAACGGTCTATCACTGTTAGCAGCATTGCGTTCACCATATCTGCGTCGTTACCGAAGTTTCCCTGTGTTTCTTGTGTACAGTGGTTCAGGTCTCTTTTCAACTTCTTGATGCTGGCTATTGCTGTGTTGAAATTACGTTTGGCATCGTGGCGCAATTCGTATCCTTCTTTCCGGTACTGCTGTTGCATCTCCATCAGGTTTGTTTCCAACACGTCTGTTATCACGTAGACTATGTTGGTCATTGTATTCAGTTTGTCTGTCCCTTCCATTTTCGTTTCCCTTTCTACTCCCTTCTACTGCCCTTATAAGTCGTTACCCGACTACCCTTCGGGCAGTATAGGACAAGTTGCCGTAATTTGTTAATTTAACACTTTGTTGCTCTTATTGTATTGATTATCAGTTTATTAATTAAGCACCTTATGGTGCTTTTAACTTATTATATAAATATTTGATTATCAGATGTTTATGTAATTCCTTGCAGGCGTAAATATTCCCAACTGCCAGTTTTTGAGTAGCCGTTCTTTGAACTCCTGTTCCAGAGTTCCCACCTCTTCTGTGTAGTTCGTCCTCTCTTTGTTCCAACGGTTCGCAAATGTCCGTATGGTCTCCCATTGCTTCTTTGTAAGCTTTCCGTCAAGATATAATTGCTTATATCGCTCCTTGTATCGGGTGACTCCGAGCCGGTGTATCTCCCTTGCTCGGTCGAGTTGCGACATCTTTACCCCTTTGGCGGCTGTCAGTTCGCGGTCAAACTCCAGCCCCGACCAGTCGTTGTAGAAGATTTTGCCTATCTTGCACAGGTAGCTGTTCTCTATCAGTTGTACCAACGGTACGGACTGGTGGCGGTAGATGGTTTCTATGCGCAATACGTTGCTCCCTACGTGGTGCCCTTTCTCCGCCTGCTCGTAGGTCTTGTCGTATATCTTCATCACCTTCCGGTAATACTTGCTCTTCTCTGTAGTCTTCTGCTTGTATTCCGGATAGTTGGCATCGTTCCACAATATGCGGTCAGAAGCTCTCAACACTTGCCGTATATACATCTCTGCCGCTTGTTCCAGCCTCATCGTAATTCCTATCTCATAGTAGGTCACTACTGCATTTTCTGGCTTCACGCATAGCCTCATCATCAGTTCTCGTATTGTTCTTACAGCCATTGCAAATGTCATTGGTCTGCTGTTGTCCAGCTTACCAGTTTTTCCTTTGCTGTATAGCTTACAGATTGAACACTTACATCTTAACCTGTTCCCGCGCACCTCTACGAAGCATCCGTCAAAGTTGGCGTAGGCTGTTGACTTGTAATAAAGTTCGTCCCCTTCGGTGCATTGCTCTAGATAGTTCCGCAATACGATTGTTCCGATGTCGTCCATGTTGATAGTGGCCTTGATGATCATCTTGTCGAACATCTTCGTTTCTGTACAAAGTGCATACACATTCGCGTTCCTATCGATCGTTTCCACCCAACTACATCACATGCTACCATGTAGTTCTCTACCGACCCTGCATGCTTGCAATCCCTACAGTCACATTTCTTCTTTTCGTATAGATTTTCCTGCGACTGTTCTTCTTGTTTTATTTTCTTGGCCATCGTATTAAAGTTGCTTTTCGGCTTTGATTCGTTTCACCTCCTTTCGGTAGTGGTCTATCATTGCCTTGTATTCAAATTCCGTTATCTTTTTAGTCTCGTGCTTCATGGCTTCCAGCCACAACACTACCGGCTCTCCGTATTTGGCTATTAGCCCACGTCTGTATCCCTGTATGTTCCCTTCGTCGTAGCGGTTACACTGGCGGCATTGGGCGTTGCAGTTCTTCTCGCTGTATCGTAGTGACATGTGCTGCCGGTTGATGTAGTGCCCGCAATCTGCTTGCTCATATGGTTTTATCTTCCCACACGATATGCAGACGAATGTTCCGTCCCTCCTCGCGTCTCTCAGGCGGATATACTCGCTGAACGTGTTGTCAAGCCGTGCCATTAGGCTGTTCCGTTTCCCTTTTCGTCGTGGTATCATAGCAATATGCCTAATACTTTAAGGTACTGTTCTTCATCCCTGAACCGGATGGCATTCTTATACCATTCTCCGTTTTTTGCCTGATAGGGCATGCTGTCCATTTCTTCATTGTTCACTCTCGATATGATTGCTTCACGGTGGTTGTTGTTCCACATGATGGCTAGGTCTCCTATCTTTGGAAGCTCTTCCTCACATTCAGTTCGTTCACATTTTACGGTTCGTGGCTCTTCCTCTTCCGGTTCTATCACTATCAGAATCTTTCCGCATTCGTCTTTTACAGACAGTGTGCTACCTTTCGGTATCTTTATCTTATTCAGTAGTTCCATAGTTCCTTTCGCTTTCAATGCTGTCATAATAGTCTTGTTTGCTCAAGTATTCGTCCACCACTTCGCTCATAGATGCTTTTCCTCCCAATTCATCCTTGATGTAGTGATACTGTTCGTCGCTCATAGTTCTCACCACCTCTTCTTCAAAGTCCATTCTTCCTGCGTAGGCAAAAGCGGCCACAACAAAAGCCGCTGCAATTCCTTTCAGAGTGCGTTTTGTCAATCTGTTAGCATCCATACTTAGCTCTCCTTTTCAGGTTCATACATGAAAACGTCCAAAATCGTAGTCTCTGCTACAGATATTATTCGATAGTCTGCCAGCGTTCCCTTCATTCCTTCGTCCAACCTCTTCACTGCTTCTCTCAGGTCTGTAGCCTCTACCAGCATGTTGCTGTATTTCTTTTTTTCTGCTCCCGACTTTTCATCCAGTGTCACAAAGGCTACACGCACTTTATACCATTTGTCATCTTTCAACTCGTTGCTTTGGAATATCTCGGCATAGTTGCATTTCTTCACCGCCTTCACATCATACTCACACCCTTCTTTCAGGAACGGCTGCACCATCTCCGTCACCCGTGCTTCTGCTTCCGTGAAGCTGAGCGCATCACACAGATAGTTCTCAGTTATCTTTTTCTCTGTCCCGTTCTCCTGTGTCTTCTCGTAGCTTACACAGCATTCAAACCATTTATTCATATCTTCTGTATTTTTTATAGGTTAATAACTCTTGAATTTCACCGGTTCCCTGTCCGGACGTAGATGTGCCATGCAGGCACTCCTGAAATAGCAGAAATTCGCTCCTTCTCCTTTGTCGAATATGCATCCGTGACACATCGTAATGCAGCGGTTGTCCACCTTAGCCCGTACCACCCGTATCTTAACTCCTTCTCCTTCTACGTTGCTGCCCACTTTCGTCTCTCGCAGCTTGCTCAATAGATCATTTCCTTCCATATGCTCAGAATGGTAGGTCGTCGTTGTTCTCAACGTCGGCAACAGTTGTACTCAACATGCTTGTTCTGTTCACCTGTTCCATCGGCTTCATGTTTCCCAGAAAAGGCTTTGCCTTCAGCTCTTCTTCTGTCATGGTCTCACGGAATTGTTTCGACAGCGATTGCTTCACTGCATGGCTGTTCCCGTATTGGTCAAGTCCCGATTCGCTTTGGTTTTCATACAGGTTCAATCCCAGATAGGCGCCTTTGGCACGTCCCGTCTGTTCGTCCACGCTTATGTAGATGTCATTCTCTTCTACCTGGATCACTACACACACCTTCGCTCCGCTCTTTCCGTTGATGGTTATCACGCCAGTGTGCTCCAGCCTCATCAGATTAATTTTCCCTGTCAGATTCATTTCTCAGCCCTCCACAGTTTTAATATTTCACTCCCTAAGTAGAACTTACGTTCTGTCATTCTCCTGAATCCACATTTTATTTTCTTTGCCTCCGTATATCTCCGAAGGGTGTTTCTGTGGATTCCTAATGCGCTGCAGGTTTCAGTCACCGAATACCTGCCTGTCATACTTACTTGCGGTTCAATTGGTGTCATTGTATCGATTATTTTATGGTGAATACTCGTTCCCGTTCCGGTAAACTCACCCGGCGTGAAAGGCTGCTCTTTACGGGATTCTTCTTAACTTTGGGGTGTCAAATCAAAAAATTAAGAAGTATGTCTATCGAAAAAATCAAACAGGCTGTAGCTCTGAACGAACATCTATTTTCTCGGATGAAGGAGAAACAAGAATCATGGTTTCGCCATCTTTCCATCCTGCTTTCCACTCTTCTTGGTATAATAGTCTCCCTTGCAGATAAAACAGGTGATAACCCAGCACATCACTTCTGCATGGCATTCGGAGTCTCGTCACTATGCATTGCGCTCCTTTTGTCATTGATTCTTCTATTTTACAAATCAACTTGGCTTTCCAATAAGGAATTTGCCACGTACCGGGAGCAACTAAAAAAAGTTGACATGCGTAGCGACTCTTCGGAGATAGTATACTATTCAACATCTCTACCTTCCTTTCTCGTTTTCGTCGAAGCGCTCGATTATCTTTCCATAGCCTCAGCCTTTGTAGCATTTGCTGTATCATTTTGGGTGGAATAAGATTTCTTTTATTCACTCACTTTACAACGTCCTCCAGCCTCCTAAGCAGCGACTTAGTGTCATCCACTATTTCTCTCAACTTCCCCTTATCATCTGCTTCTGTAGTCTCGTCTTTTGCAACACTTGCATGCATTGCCTCTATCATCACTGTATTATTGTCCAACACATTCAATATCGAGCTAACCACTATCCGTTTCCTGTTCTCAAATAGTTTTCCGCAATCCTGCTGCTCAATCCCAAATTTCACTTTTATCACATTGATAATCGCCTTGTATTGCCTTTCGTATACAGTGCCCTTATACGTATCTTCCACTTTCTTCTCAAACTCCTCTATGCTTCCACGAAAGCATCCACAGGTAATTTCTACAGTTCCATTACTGGTCATGTATGCATGTGTGTGCCTATTAACTGAGCCGAAACAGTCAAAACCGCAGTGTTGATTATTGTTTTCTACCTTAGCATCGCCGTGCACCCAAGCATCGCCGTACACCCAAGCATCGCCGAACACCCTAGCATTGCCGTACACCCAAGCATTGCCGTACACCTGAGCATCGCCGAACACCCTAGCATCGCCGTACACCCTAGCATCGCCGTACACCCATGCATTGCCGTACACCCTAGCATCGCCGTACACCCATGCATTGCCGTACACCCATGCATTGCCGTACACCTGAGCATTGCCGTACACCTGAGCATCGCCGTGCACCCATGCATTGCCGTACACCCAAGCATTTCCATATTGAGATAAGTTCTTTTCATCTTCTATGAATCCGCCCTTATCTCCTCTCTTAACATCCCCAAAGCTTTCCAAACTCCTAATACGATAGAGCTTTCTTCCTGATATTTCTTTACAATCAGTTTTTATTAATTCATATTTCTTTTCCATACTCTTCCCTTTCTTTCATTCTAGTTCAATCTCGTTACCTCGCATTCGTCAATCATCCCGGCCTCAGATAGCTTAATATCTATTCCTTCCTTTTTCAGCCTGTTTTTGGCTGTCTTTACAGCACTCAATTTGAAATCTCTACTTTTGATTCTCATTGTCTCACCGATCTTCATTCTACGGAGAGTTTCTGTTAATGATTTTTTAACAACAAAACTTTGCATATCATTCTGTATCTAAAACACAATCCCCCGCACCTTCCTGCTGATGTGGTGTTGCAGGTCAGTACGGGGGATACTCACTAGGTTTACTTTATGTCAATTAGAAATCAGAAACACCACTAACCAATTTCCACTGTCAATACTTTGAGAAATGGAAAAGCTGTACTATATTTGTTGCGTTGTGTGTATGTTGTATGGCAAATAGTCATACAGCCCTTCCTTTTCGTAAGGCAGTTTTGCTTTACTGGTACAAAGATGAATAGAATATATTCTAATTCAAACTTTTACATAGAATATATTCTATAGTTTAGCAATTATTAACATTATAGGACTATGGAAATTAAAGAACGTATTCAGGAATACCTTAAAAATAAAGGTGTTACAATAGCAGAGGTTGAGCGTATGCTTAAATGGGGGAATGGTTCTTTTAGTAAGCCTAAAAGCGTGTCTGCGGATAGAGCAAGAGAATTTCTTCTATTATTTGATGACCTATCCGCAGAATGGCTGATGCGCGGTGAAGGAGAAATGTTTAAATCCTCATCGCAAAAGATTGGCAATATTTCTCATAGTTCTGCAGTAGTAAATAATGGTAATGGTAATAGTATCGCTAATAATGATTTATCCAAAATGATAGAACTTCAGCAAGAGTATATCTCTATGCTCAAAAAGAAAGATGAACAGATAGACAGATTAACCATCGTTATAGAAAAAATGACAAACAGACTATAAACTTATCCATTATGAGTAACAGTGAACAAAATAATGATTCTGTCATTCAAAAAAATGGTAGAATTTATATGAAACTTTCTGATGGTAGATATTGGTGTCCCAGTCGGCAGTTTAGAGACGGAAGCCCAACAAGAAGAACATTAAAAAACACCGAAATTAATTCTCAGACAAGTTCACGCCAATCTAACTTTTTCCCAAAACAGTTAACTTTTAATGCTGTCGATTTTGAAACAGCTACCACAGATCGTTTTATTTGTCAGGTAGGCATTGTTTCTGTTAAAGATGGGGTAATTGTTGAAAAAGTATCTATGCTTATTCAACCTCCCGGAAATCGGTACGATACAAATACGATAATGGTTCACCATATTACCCCTAAAGATACTGAAAACTCTATGACTTTTAAAGAGGCTTGGTGTGACTTGAAAAAATATTTTCAGAATACACTTGTTGTTGCTCATAATTCCGCTTTTGATGAAGATGTATTACGTAAAAATCTGAAATATTATGGTATTCTCGATTCTGAAATTTCCCCTTTCCTGTGTACATGTCAACTGTATAAACATCTTGCATATTCCAAAGGTATAGACATCAAAGCTGGTCTCAAGGATTTATGTTTGGCATTCAATCTTTCATACGACAATCATCACGATGCCTTATTTGATTCCGATTGTTGTGCTAATTTTTATCTTAACTATGTAAATGGGATTGAACCGGATTATAGCCTCATCGAAAAAAATGAAACTATACATCCACAGCAAGAAGAAAGGTGAACAGATAGATAAGTTATTGTAGATAATTTCAGAAAAGTAGATATGAAGAATGCCAACTTTGTTGCTATAGATTTTGAAACTGCCACTAAAAGTAGATTTGCATGCCAACTTGGTATCATAATAGTAAATTCCGGTCTAATAAAGGACAGGTTATCTTTTCTTATACAGCCTCCGCTTAATAAATATGACGATGATTTAATAGATATTCATCACATCACCCCCGATATAACTGCTAATGCTCCTACTTTTGATATAGTATGGAAAGAGATAAAACAATATTTTGACTGTAATTTTATTGTTGGCCACAATGTAGGGTTCGATATAAATGTCCTTTACAAGAACTTGGATTTTTATAACATTGAACGTCCTGTTCTTATGGGTACTTCTTGTACTTACGAATTAACCTCCCTTCCTTTGGATGAAGCTTGCGAAATATACAATATACCACTCCCTAATCACCACGATGGAACATGTGACGCTGAAGCTTGTGCTTTGTTGTTTCTTAAATATCTGAATCGTGAACTCAATATCCCTTATCAAAATCAAAAGTATTCTCCGAGTAAGCATATTAACTCTACACAACATAAAATTCTATTAGAAGGTTATTCTCAAAACGATCCGCTCGGCCAACTTACCGATGACTCCATCAACTCATTGGGAGCTATACCGGATTTTCAAGGCAAAAGGTTCTTGATAACCGGAGCTACCATATTCAATAGAGATAAAGCATATTCAATTATCAAAGCACTCGGTGGAAAGAAATCTTCTACAATAAATAAGTCTTTAAACTATGTAATAGTAGGTGTCGAAGCAGGACCTAAAAAAATGGAAATTATAAATCATTTGAATCAGAATGGCTGCTCTATAGAAATTATATCAGATTCTTCGTTTATAGATATATTGAGAAAGCATAAAATATTAAAATAACATGAATGTAAGTAATGATTTATTTGGCAATATCTCTTATCCTTTTGAAGGAGTAAGGGTGTATCTATCAGGAAAATTCACACAACCTAAAGAACTAATATCTGATAGACTTTATGATTCAGGAGCCATTGTCAAGTCTGTAGGGCCTGTTAGTTCTACTAATTATCTCGGTCTTTCAAAAGATACGTGTGTTGTTATTGCTGGGGGTGAACTTTCAGAACAAGAACTTTTAAAACTTGACACATTACGTCACGATGGCTTTTATATACCTGTCATTTCCGAAAATGAGATGAATGAGATTATTAATGGTAATATAAAACGTGAATTTCCTGCTCCTATCAAAAATGTAGATATTACGTACGACTTTATATTCAATAGCCGTACTCCAATGATTCAACATTTCAATTTTTACGGATACACCCATTCACTAGGACAAAAAGAACTTTTTGTTCACGATTTAAAAGGTAATAAAGATTGCTTATTGCAAAGTCTCGGTAATATTGGTGCTTACTCCAATTTCGAATTTGACCCAAAGTCGATAGACTATTGCTGGCTTAAGAATGAAACCATCAATAAACTTAAAAAAGGAGAGAAAGACGAATTTATTCAAATCATAACTGAAAAGTATAATTCTTCTGCTGCAAATAAATTTACATATAAGTTTATCATTGAATCCGAAGCTGTTTTTTGGATGCTATTCCGAGCAAAAGAGATTGGTGATAATGTATCACTTTATTATCTGAATAAGTATCTTCAGAGCATCTATGAATGATATAGATCAGCCCATATCTGAAGATTCAAGAGTTTATTGAAAATGGGATCGGGAACTGATAAGAACAAAAATAGACAGTTAATATTAAACAGCACTGTAGGTACTGCACTGTCTATTATTATAGGTAAAATCCTTGAAAAGACATTTAATATTGATTTTTCCTATCATATACATCGAATAAATGATTGGATTGTATCATTCATGAATATGGATATAAAAATATGGCATGTTATTGTTTCTGTTTTAGCCCTAATCCTATTATATATCATTTCCCAACTTTTTTATAAAAAGATGAAGAAAGAGGAGTATTTATCACACTCCAAAATAATGTATCGAGATGTCCTTTGGTCATGGGAATGGAAACTTAGATTCAGGCATTTTAAGTTTGAATGGCATATCTACAACGTCATACCTCTTTGCCCCAAAGACGGAACTCCATTGACCTACAATGCATGTTGCCCAATGTGCTATTCTACGTTTATAATTCTTCCAGAATATATAAACGATGTTGTGCTATTGGTTTACAGCCAACTTAGTAATAAATATCCATCTTTTCGACAATCTCCGTGAGCAGTTCACATATTCTCGCCAAAATAGCCCATGTTATTATGAACAATATACAAACAAAAAAGTCTATACGCATTTTATCTATGTTTTTACAAAAATGTAAAATTAGTCAATCTGAAAATAGGGAGAAAAAGACACTCTTCTCAAAGCTGGCTCAATATCTGGCATTATCGCATCCATTGCCAGTATTGCGAGTCTCTTTCTTTGACATAGCCTCATTTGGCAATTTACCATGTTTAATATAGTCATAGATTATGCATACATTCTTATTAAATGAATTAGCCTGCATTGCATTAGATGCAATCAATTGCACGGACATCTTTGCCGCCTCTAAACGTATTTCTTCATCTGTCATAGCTGAATAATCTGTTATTTCAGTATACAAGAAAATAAATGTCAGACAATTCTTAAAAAATAAAGGAAATGAAAATAGATATAATTCTATGTCCTGAAATATCAGCAAGATTTTTTTTCGATAGTTCTTGAAGCTTAGGTCACTTTTCAAAACTTCTGAAAAAATACCTGCAAGTAGAAAAATACCTGCAAGTCACCTGCAAATAAATTTAGAAACAAATATAATTATTTTATAATAAGCATATTACGAAGGTTTAAAAATGCCTCTCACGCATGTAATACGAGTTCGATTCTCGTACCCACTACTACACAAGCAACCTATAAAAGGTTGCTTTTTTCATATATAATAATCACATTGTTGCAAAAAAAATCCGGGAGCAAATGCTCTCGGATTTTTTGTTTCACTGTATTTACTTAATCGAAGAAATTTCTGAATTTCTTGAAGATTTTTTCTTTTACAGAAGTACTTGGTTTAAAATTGTCAGACTCGTTTAGTTTCTCGAGCATATTCTTCTCTTCTTTATTTAATGTTTCAGGGACGTAAATGCTTACGTTGACTAATAAATCACCGGTCCCATATCCGTTGACATTCGGAATACCTTTGCCACGTAAACGAAGAACTTTTCCTGGTTGTGTGCCGGGCTCAATTTTGACTTTAACCTTGCCGTCAATAGTTGGAATCTCGACAGCACCTCCTAAAGCTGCGGTTGGGAATCCCAACAGTAAGTTGTAGATCAAATCGTTTTCGTCACGAATCAGTTCTGGATGTGGCTCTTCTTCTACGAGGATCAGCAAATCACCAGGAACACCGTTATGCTTGCCTGCATTTCCTTTTCCGTTCATGGTTAATTGCATGCCTTCTGCTACGCCTGCCGGAATTTTAACAGTTACTACTTCCTCTCCATATACAATGCCTTCTCCGCTACATTCCTTACATTTGTTTTTGATAATTTTACCTTCACCGTTACATGTGGGGCATGTTGTACGGGTTTGCATTGTCCCTAGTATTGTCTGTTGGTTGCGGATTACTGTACCGCTTCCTTTACAAGTGGGGCATGTCTCTGCATTTCCGTCACCTTCTGCTCCTGTACCATGGCAGTGACTACATGGTACATATTTTTTCAACTTGAATTTTTTTTCTACACCTGTAGAGATTTCTTTTAAAGTAAGTTTGACTTTTACACGAAGGTCGCTACCACGATAGCGTCGCTGTTGAGAACTTCCGCCGCCGAATCCGCTGAAACCACCAAATCCGCCACCGAATCCTCCTCCGCGGCCTCCAAAGATATCTCCAAACATAGAGAAAATGTCATCTACAGACATTCCTTCACTTCCAAAACCTCCTCCAAATGGTCCGCCATTTCCTGCAGCACCGCTTACACCGGCATGGCCGAATTGGTCATAGCGAGCTCTTTTTTCGGGATTGCTTAAAACATCGTATGCTTCTGCGGCCTCCTTAAATTTTTCTTCGGCAACCTTATCTCCCGGATTTTTATCAGGGTGATATTGAATTGCCTTTTTTCGGTATGCTTTTTTTATCTCGTCGGCAGTGGCAGTCTTTGCCACTTCCAATACTTCGTAATAATCTCTTTTTGCTGCCATAAGTTTTTGATTTAATTTACTCTCCAACTACAACTTTTGCATGACGGATTACTTTGTCATTTAAAGTATATCCCGTTTGCACACAATCCAGAATTTTCCCTTTCTGCTCTTCTGTAGGGGAGGGAATAACAGCGATAGCCTCGTGAAAATCTGTATCTAACGTACAGTCCTTTGTGTCAATTACTTTTACACCATTTTGAGATAGAATCGACATGAACTTGCTGTAAATAAGCTCTACTCCTTCTTTTACAGCTTTTACATCAGTTGCTGTTTCCATCGTTTTGATGGCACGTTCGAAATCGTCAATAACAGGTAAAATACTGCTAATGCTCTTTTCACTACCATTTAGTATCAATTCAGCTTTTTCTTTCATTGTACGTTTACGGTAGTTGTCGAATTCTGCTGATAGACGAAGGTATTTGTCTTTTTGATCCTCAATAGTGGAATTTGCTTCTTCCAGTTCTTTGGTCAATTGTTCTTCAGGGGTCAGTTGAATCTGTTCTTCTACTGGCTCATCTTGCGGAGTCTCTTCCGCAGTGTGAGAATTCTCTACTTTCTTTTCAGTATTCAGTTCTTCTTCTGTCTTTTTTTCTTTTGGATCCATATCTTTATTTTTCTAATTTTTCTATTTTGAATATGATAAACAAAAACTTTGCCAGTCTTGTCATTTTGACTCAATACACTGCAAAAGTAGCAGTTTTATGTCAGATTGTCATAATTAATGTGAACGTTTTATTTAAAATCCGTATCTTTGCATCCTCAAAAAAACTAATGAAATTAAAAGTTTAAAATAAATGATTACAGTTTCAAACGTTTCGGTACAGTTTGGTAAAAGGGTTTTGTTTAATGATGTGAATCTGAAGTTCACGAGTGGTAATTGTTATGGTATTATTGGAGCGAATGGAGCCGGGAAGTCTACATTTTTGCGCACGATTTGTGGGGAACTTGAGCCCACGACGGGGAACATTACGTTAGGCCCCGGTGAACGTTTGTCAGTTCTAAGTCAGGATCACTTTAAGTGGGATGCTTTTAGTGTGATGGACACTGTGCTGATGGGGCATACCGTTTTATGGGACATTATGAAGCAGCGTGAAGCGTTGTATGCTAAAGAAGATTTTACTGATGAGGATGGATTGAAGGTCTCAGAGTTAGAAGAAAAGTTTGCAGAACTTGATGGATGGAATGCTGAGAGTGATGCCGCTACTTTGCTAAGCGGTTTGGGAATTAAGGAGGACAAGCATTATGTCATGATGAGCGAGTTGAGCGGAAAAGAAAAAGTAAGGGTGATGTTGGCGCAGGCGTTGTATGGAAATCCGGATAATTTATTGTTGGATGAGCCGACCAACGATTTGGATATGGAGACTGTGACTTGGCTTGAAGAATATCTTTCTAATTTTGAGCATACAGTATTGGTAGTTAGTCACGACCGTCACTTCCTTGATTCTGTATGTACACATACGGTAGATATTGACTATGGAAAGATAAACCTTTTTGCTGGTAACTATAGTTTCTGGTATGAATCCAGTCAATTAGCACTTCGCCAACAGCAGAATCAGAAAGCAAAAGCTGAGGAAAAAAGAAAGGAACTGGAAGAGTTTATTCGTCGGTTTAGTGCCAATGTTGCTAAAAGTAAGCAGACAACCAGTCGTAAAAAAATGCTTGAGAAATTGAATGTTGAGGAAATCAAGCCTTCGTCACGTAAATATCCTGGTATTATTTTTACACCTGAGCGTGAACCTGGTAATCAAATTCTGGAAGTTTCTGGTTTAAGTAAAAAAACAGAAGAGGGAGTAGTATTGTTCAATGATGTCAATTTCAATGTAGAGAAAGGCGATAAGATTGTATTTTTGTCTCGCAATCCTCGTGCTATGACTGCTTTCTTTGAAATTATCAATGGAAATATGAAAGCTGATGCAGGGCATTATAATTGGGGCGTGACTATTACTACCGCTTATTTGCCTTTGGACAATACGAGCTTTTTCAATACAGATTTGAATCTTGTGGATTGGCTGAGTCAGTTTGGAGAGGGTAATGAGGTATATATGAAAAGTTTTCTGGGACGTATGCTCTTTTCTGGTGAAGAGGTATTGAAAAAGGTCAGTGTGCTTTCAGGTGGAGAAAAAATGCGATGTATGATTGCTCGTATGCAGCTTAGAAATGCCAATTGTTTGATTTTGGATACTCCTACCAATCATTTGGATCTGGAGTCCATTCAAGCATTTAATAATAATCTGAAAACATACAAAGGGAATATTCTCTTCTCATCTCATGACCATGAGTTTATTCAGACTGTGGCTAATCGTATTATAGAGTTGACTCCGAATGGTATTATCGATAAGATGATGGAATATGATGAATATATTTCTTCAGACCATATTAAGGAATTGAGAATGAGAATGTATGGTGATAAGTGAATTGTATGTGGAGAAACTAACGGATAATGTATAAGTGTGATGAATAATCATACTGGCATGATAAATCCCCTTGTTCCGGATTTTTATAAATGGAGGAACAAGGGGATTTTTTAAGTGGAAAATTATAAGATTATTTCATAAATACAAAATAAACGGCTGCAATGAGGCAAATAAATGCTGCAAAATGATTCCAGTGGAGGGATTCTCCCTTGAAAAGAACAGTTGTGAATATTGTAAATATAATTAAGGTTATAACTTCCTGTATGACTTTTAACTGCATGAGAGAGAAAGGCCCCCCATTCCCTACAAATCCAATACGATTTGCTGGTATCTGGCATGAATATTCCGCTAAAGCTATAAACCATGAAAAGAGTATGACTGTGTATAGAGGCCAATTGGAAATAACTTTCATTTCCTGTAGTTTGAGATGGCCATACCATGCAAAGGTCATAAAAACATTGGAAACAATTAATAATAAAATAGTATACGCTGCTTTCATATTGATATAAATTAATTTTAACTTTTGAGCTATATTTTTGTTTTAGGTGGTAACAGTTCTGTCTGAACATTTGTCATACTACTCCAAAGACTGTAACGCGTTTCTGGATTTATTTCCTCCAATTGATGAAGAAATCCTTTCATGCTATTTCGGCTAGAAAGGGATTCGTATGGACAGTTTTTGACTTGCTTTTGATAATGATGTAATATTGATAATTCCTGCAGATCTGACTCGTGTACGAGGCACATAGGACGAATAATAGTCATGTCGAATTTGTTCATAACTAAACGCGGAGGCATTGTGCTAAAGGCTCCTTGATAAGCCATGTTCATCAATAGTGTTTCCAAGATATCATCCATATGATGTCCAAGTGCAATTTTGTTACATTTTTGTTCTTTCGCGACAGTGAATAAGGCTTTGCGACGATTCCATGAACAGAGGAAACATGGAGATTTCCGCATGTCCGTCGATGGATCGAACGACGTTTTATATTCGACGAAAGGAACATCGTATTGTTGGCAATGTGATTTCAGATAATTAATATCGCTCTGATATGGAATATTACTCATAACGATATGGGCTGCAATGACTGAGAAACGAGGCTTATAGATACGTTTCCGCCTTCCTAATAATTCGACTAGTGCTAGTGAATCTTTTCCTCCAGACAGTCCGATTAAAATTTTATCTCCCTCTTCAATAAGTTGATATTGTATAATTCCTTTGTTGAAACGTCGTTCAATTCGCTGGATGATTTTCTCTTTTTCTGTTAATTGATCCATAACCTATAAAATCGGTTGCAAAAATAAAGTAAAAGAATGATTTAAAGAAGAATTAACAAAATAGATTGACTTAATGGAGTTTTATTTCAAATTAATTTGTATTTTTGAACAATAGATATAGAGGATTTTTATGAAAATCTTTCGGTATCTATTTATTTGGCTATAATCTTAAGAAGTGATGAAAAAAGTATATATTTTATTTTATTTTATTTGTTTCTGTCTTTGTGGAAGTTTTTCACAGACATTGCAACAAGCTCGTTCTTTATATGAAAGTAATAATTATGTAGATGCTAAACCTGTTTTTGAGAAATATGTGAAGTCTAGTCCTTCTAATGGAAATTATAACTTTTGGTATGGAGTATGTTGTTTAAAGACAGGAGAACCGGAAAAAGCGATTCCTTATCTTGAGACGGCGGTAAAGAAGCGTATAACTGGTGGACAACTTTATTTGGCTCAGGCTTATCATGATAGTTATCATTTTCAGAATGCAGTAGATTGCTATGAAGAATATATTGCTGAGCTGGAAAAGCGTAAGAAACCTACAGAAATTGCAGATTCGTTGCTGGAGAGAAGTAAAATGTACTTGCGGATGATTAAAGGTGTGGAGGAAGTTTGTGTCATTGACAGTTTTGTTGTTGATAAAGTGAACTTCTTGGAGCATTATAAAATTAGTGAAGATGCTGGTACGCTGTACAATTATAATGATTTCTTTAAAGCCTCAGGAGAAAACGTTGGCACTGTATATCAAAATGAAATAGAAAGCAAGATTTATTATAGCGAGACTGGTGAGAATGGCACTCTTGATATTTTTTCTAAGAGTAAATTGGATAATGAATGGGGGAGAAAGCAAACTTTGCCAAGCGGTATTAATGGTTCGGGAAATGCCAATTATGCATATGTGCTTTCTGATGGTATTACCATTTATTATGCAACAGATGGAGAAGGCTTGGGAGGGTATGATATTTATGTTACCCGGTATAATACAAATGCAGATACTTATCTGACACCTGAAAATGTAGGTATGCCATTTAATTCACCTTATAATGACTATATGTACGTTGTTGATGAATATAATAATCTAGGATGGTTCGCTTCAGACCGTTTTCAGCCAGATGGGAAAGTGTGTATTTACGTTTTTATCCCGAATGTGTCTAAGCAGACTTATAATTTTGAGATTATGGATGCGGAAAAGATGATTCGGTTAGCAAAACTTTATTCATTGAGGGAAACATGGAATGATGAATCTGAAGTAAAGGAGGCTCTTGCACGTTTGCAAATGGTACTCGATTATAAACCTAAAGAACATCGTAAGGTTGATTTTGAATTGGTGATTGATGATAACAGAACGTATCATGTATGGGGGGATTTTAAGTCTGCGGAAGCTAAAAAACTATTTCAACACTTTTTGCGGTTGAAAAAAGATTATTTAGTGCAAGAGGATAAATTGGAAAAAATGAGACTAAGATATATTCAGTCAGGTAATGAAGAAAAAATACAGTTGTCTCCTTCTATTTTAGATTTAGAGAAAAGAGTTTTACAAATGAATATAGAGCTAGATACACTTGAGGTAGAGGTGAGAAATAAGGAAAAGGCAAATCTTAAATAATTTATTTATGGACATACTGATTATTTCTGTTCTTATTATTGCGGCAGTAATACTTTTTCTTGTTGAATTGTTCGTTATTCCGGGAATCAGTATAGCAGGAATTTCTGCATTAGCATGTATTGTTTACGCTAACTACCATGCTTTTGAATATTTGGGAATAATAGGTGGATTGATTACTTTTGGAATTTCGGCCATTTCTTGTATCGGGTCTCTGATCTGGTTTATGCGTTCGAAAATGTTGGATAAAATAGCCTTGCAAAAAGATATTGATTCGACTGTTGATAGAAGTGCTGAGAAGCGTATAAAAGTTGGAGATAAGGGAATGTGTACTACGCGTTTGGCACAAATCGGATATGCGGAAATTGATGGAAATATTGTAGAAGTCAAATCTGTTGATGGATTCCTCAATGAGAAGACTCCAATTGTTGTAAGTAGAATTACTGATGGAGTTATAATGGTAGAAAGACTGAAAGATAAAGAGAACTAGTTGTTTATTTTTAATTTATAAAAGATTATGGAAACTTTTTATTTCCCAATTTTTTTAATTGTGGGAGGAATCATTTTCTTGATTTTATTCTTCCATTATGTCCCTTTTTTCCTTTGGCTGTCTGCTAAAGTATCGGGAGTGAATATATCTTTAGTACAGCTTTTTTTAATGCGTATTCGTAATGTCCCTCCTTACATTATTGTTCCAGGTATGATTGAAGCTCATAAAGCTGGTTTGAAGACTATTACACGTGATGAACTGGAAGCTCATTATTTGGCAGGAGGGCATGTAGAGAAAGTGGTGCATGCACTTGTATCTGCTTCGAAAGCTAATATTGAATTGCCATTTCAAATGGCTACAGCTATTGATTTAGCAGGGCGTGATGTTTTTGAGGCTGTACAAATGTCTGTCAATCCAAAGGTTATTGATACTCCTCCTGTAACAGCTGTTGCTAAAGATGGTATTCAGTTGATTGCTAAGGCGAGAGTCACAGTACGTGCAAATATTCGCCAATTGGTGGGAGGAGCAGGTGAAGACACTATTCTAGCTCGTGTAGGTGAAGGCATTGTATCGTCTATTGGTTCTTCTGAAAATCATAAATCTGTGCTTGAAAATCCGGATTCAATTTCTAAATTGGTACTTCGTAAAGGGCTAGATGCCGGGACAGCTTTTGAGATTCTTTCTATTGATATTGCGGATATTGATATTGGCAAAAATATAGGTGCAGCATTACAAATGGATCAAGCTAATGCTGATAAAAATATAGCTCAAGCTAAAGCAGAAGAACGTCGTGCTATGGCTGTAGCTACTGAGCAGGAGATGAAAGCAAAGGCACAAGAAGCACGTGCTAAAGTAATTGAAGCTGAGGCAGAAGTACCGAAAGCAATGGCTGAAGCTTTTCGTAATGGTAATTTAGGTATTATGGATTATTATCGCATGAAAAACATTGAAGCCGATACCTCTATGCGTGAAAATATAGCCAGACCTACTACAGGAGGTCCTAATAATCAACCATTAAGTAAGTAAAAAATGAAAACATATTTTCCTCCTTCAGAACTGATTATCAATGATGATGGTTCTGTTTTTCATCTTCATGTTAAACCGGAATGGTTGGCTGATAAGATTATTCTAGTTGGTGACCCTGGACGGGTATCTCTTGTGGCATCTCATTTTGAGAACAGAGAATGTGAAGTGGAAAGCCGTGAATTTAAAACAATTACAGGTACTTATCAAGGGAAGCGTGTGACTGTTGTGTCTACAGGTATTGGGTGTGATAATATTGATATTGTAATGAACGAATTGGATGCTCTTGCTAATATTAATTTTAGGACACGTGAAGTGCATCCATTTTTCCGGCAATTAGAAATTGTTCGCATTGGTACTTGTGGTGGTTTGCAGCCGAATACTCCAGTTGGAACATTTGTGTGTTCACAGAAATCTATAGGTTTTGACGGGCTTTTAAATTTTTATGCTGGTCGTAACGACGTTTGTGATTTATCTTTTGAGCAGACTTTCCTCTCTTATATGAATTGGTCTGGTAATCTTTGTGCGCCTGCTCCTTATGTTATTAATGCAGATGAAAAATTGACAGATAGAATTGCTGGAGAAGATATGGTGCGTGGAGTAACAATTTCTGCTAATGGATTTTTTGGTCCACAAGGGCGTGAATTACGTATTCCATTAGCCGATCCAAATCAGAATAGTAAAATAGAATCATTTGAGTATAATGGTTTTAAAATTACTAATTTTGAAATGGAAAGTTCTGCTTTGGCTGGATTAAGTCGTTTGATGGGGCATAGAGCTACAACAGTTTGTATGGTAATAGCTAATCGTTTAATAAAGGAAGCGGATACTAATTATAAAAATACAATTGATACACTGATAAAAATAGTATTGGATAGAATTTGATGGAGATGTTTACGGCTAGTTCTAAATTGCTATAATGGGAATTTAGAACTAGCTGAATTCTCTGAATGTCATGAGAATACTTGAAAACTGTATTTTGATTGTTTATTTTCTTAAATCAAATAGATAGCTCAACTTTATTGTGATTGTACCGTGTGCTGCTCGTGCAAAATAATCTTTTTTAGTGGTGCTGTAAAAATCGGATAAGGCAAAGTAATATCTTCCTTCAATTAAGAAACTTCCGGCTTTTTTAGTTCGTAGCTCTATTCCTCCTCCACCAGCAATTCCGTAATCGAATTTATTCCCAATCTTTTCTCCATATACTTCTTTTTGAGTGTTGGTTAGATCATTCATATTAATATTATACATTTCTTCAGATTCTCCAATTAAAAAACCAATTTGAGGGCCTAAATTGAGAAAAAATTGTAATCCTTCTTCGTTACCGAAAGCTAGATGAGCAAGAAAAGGGACATCTATATAAGTCATTTTTCGAGTATATGATCGACTTGTGTCTTTTATAGGTTGTCCATTATCACCCATTATTTCGAATAATTCATCCCAACCTCTTTGGGAGAAATTTAACTCAACTTGTGCACCACATATCATTGCGAAGTACTTTTCTGATATGTAGCGAGCTGTTAAGCCTCCTGTAATCCCCGTCATACTATTTTGCTTGATTGTTGGGGAAAATGATACATTGTTTAAATTGGCTCCACCATTAAATCCTATAGAAAAAATGTGGCGTGATTCTCCAATTTGAGCATTTGCTGTTAACGCTGTACCTATTGTAATAAGGAGAATAAGTAAATATTTATTATAATTTGTCATATCTCATATTATTCAAATTCTAATTTTTCGAGTTCAAAGTTTCGGTTGAAGTGAATAAAAAACACTTTTTTGTTAATGAAGCCGCCCCAGTTATTTACACGTTCAAACATAAAGCCTGTTTGGATAGCTGTTAGTTTCATTTTATTTAGGTTATTTTCTAATGCTGAACCATACATAGACAGCCCTTTTAGGAAAAAGAATCCTGTATCAAAGCCAAGCATCGCATAATTGGGATATTTACTTGTCAAATCTTTGCTGTACCATTTGTGATAGGATTCTGTGAATCGTACTGCAGCGGGGAATAATGTATTGGTGTAGAATGAGGAATAAAAGTAAGTATCCAATTCGAAAAAGCTTTCCAAATGATCTCGTGTGTATGTCTGCCACTCCGGATATCCAAATAGATGAATATTCTTGTCAGCATTTTCTCGTGTTAATAGTGTGAGTTGAGGAAGTATTTTGATTAGTAATATATTGTTTCCAGAAGCAGGAATGAATATATTTGCTTTATCGTTTTGTAAAATTGCTTTCAACTCATCTTTCGTTACGTTTTCTCCAACAGTGTGACTAGAAATTCCTTTATTTTTTAGATCTTGTTTGAAGCCTATAATGAATTTTTCTTTATCCTTATCAGGAATTGTTGGCTCGATAAAAATGACATGGGCGTTGGGAAACTGTCTGGAAAAATGATCGTATACTTTTGAATATAAATAAGATTGTGGAGTATTGACTTGATAAATGGAGGGATTGTTAAAAACTTCTTTCCCTTTTTGAGAGAAAGGTATCACTAAACGAATGTTATTTTTCTGTGCAAATTCGGATAAAGGTTTTATATGTTCTTGGTGCATTGGGCCGAAAATAACATTCATTTCTTTCAACTCTTTTTTTGATAGAATGCTATTTAAGGATGCTCCTTTCCCTGAATCGTATGCATATACATCAATAGAAGTACCTATTCTTTTCAGACTGTCTATTGCCATTAAAAAACCCTCGTAATATTCAATCATACGTTTGTCTTCGTGGAATGGCAAAATAAGTGCTACCTTGACTGTTGATATTTTTTTTTGTATTTCTTTGTTTTCCTCAAACAGTTCTTTATTACTGGGAGGATTGATGTTTTCTTCTTCTTTTTTAGAAATATTCACCATGGCTTTCGGGTAAGGAATGCACAATAATTGCCCCTTTTTCATTCCTTCTTTTAGCTCAGGATTAGCTTCAATCAATTCCTGTTCGCTTATTCCATATTCTCGACTGACGCTAAAGATTGTTTCTTTCCTTTTCACTTTATGAATTTCTTTGCACTTAGGTTTTACTGCTTCCTGGATCATCATTTCAGGTGATTCCTTTTGTGAAGGGGTAACAGTTTTTTCTTCATTCAATGGGATTAATATAACTTGGCCAATACGAAAGTTTTCAGCACTTAGGCCAGGATTGGCTTCGCAAATGGCTTTTGCAGATATTTTATAAATAGTTGTTAGTTTATATAATGTTTCTCCTGCTTGAATTGTATGAAATGTTTCTCCGCTCTGCCCTTTTTGATGTTTGGGGATTTTCAATGTCTGCCCGGCATATATTTTTTCCTCACAACCTGGGTTGAGTTGGATAATATCTGCTGAGGTAACATTGTACATACTTGAAATTGAGTATAGACTTTGCCCTTTTTCAATAGTATGTAAAAAGTAGGATTGATTCTCTTGTGCCCATCCGATGATGCACGAACTACTTATAGTAAATAGTAGAGAAATGAATATACGATAGATTTGTTTCATTAAATATGACTGTATAATTTTAAATCAAGGAACAAAGTTACAAATAAAGCCTTATATTTTCCTAAGATTTCAGTTAAGAAAATAATATTCTAATGCTTTCAGAATATATTTCAAACGGAAACATTAAATTTGCAACATCTATTTAAGAAAGACATATATGCAAGAAACCGAATATATTAATGTATATGGTGCCCGTGTACATAATCTGAAAGACATAGATGTTGAAATTCCTCGTAATAGTTTGAGTGTAATAACAGGATTAAGTGGTAGTGGAAAATCTTCTTTGGCTTTTGATACAATTTTTGCTGAAGGACAACGACGTTATATAGAAACATTTTCTGCATACGCCCGTAATTTTTTAGGAAATTTAGAACGACCAGACATAGATAAAATTACAGGACTAAGTCCAGTAATCTCAATTGAACAAAAAACTACAAATAAAAATCCACGTTCTACTGTAGGAACTACTACCGAAATTTATGATTATTTGCGTTTATTTTATGCTCGGGTAGGTGAGGCTTATTCATACTTATCAGGTGAAAAAATGGTGAAGTATACAGAGGAACAAATACTTCATTTGATTTTAAAAGATTATAAAGGAAAAAGAATTTATTTATTAGCCCCGTTGGTGCGAAACAGAAAAGGGCATTATAAAGAACTCTTTGAGAATGTTCGGAGAAAAGGATATCTGTATGTTCGTATAGATGGTGAAATAAAAGAAATTGTACAAGGATTAAAACTTGACAGATATAAAAATCATAATATTGAGGTAGTAATTGACAAGCTGATAGTTTCGGAAAAGGACAGCAGAAGATTGGCATTGAGTGTAGCAACTGCAATGAAGCAAAGCGGTGGCTTGTTGATGGTTTTAGATGCACAAACGGAAAGTGTCCGGCATTATAGTAAGCATCTTATGTGCCCTGTGACTGGATTATCGTATCGAGAACCTGCTCCTCATAATTTTTCATTCAATTCTCCTCAAGGTGCTTGTCCCAAATGTAAAGGGCTGGGAGTTGTCAGTCAAGTAGACGTTGATAAAGTTATTCCAGATTGTACTCTCTCTATTTATGAAGGAGCTATTGTGCCGTTAGGCAAATATAAAAATACTATGATCTTTTGGCAAATTAGTGCTTTACTGGAAAAATATGAAGCTACGTTGAAAACTCCAATTTGTGAATTACCTAAAGATGCAATGGATGAGGTACTTTATGGTTCTGATGAACGTATTAAAATAAAAGGTACATTAATAGGAACTTCATCTGATTATTTTATAACTTTTGAGGGAGTTGTGAAATATGTGCAGATGTTACAGGATAAAGAAACCTCTGCAACAGAACAAAAATGGGCAGAACAATTTGCAAAAACAATAGAATGCCCTGAATGTAAAGGAGCACGTTTGAACAAAGAAGCTCTTCATTTTCTTATTCATGAAAAGAATATTTATGAATTATCTATTATGGATATTCAGGAATTGTATAATTGGTTAATGAATGTAGAAGACTTTTTGTCGGATAAGCAAAAAAAAATTTCAATAGAAATTTTGAAGGAGATTCGTACACGCTTAAAATTCTTGTTGGATGTAGGACTTGATTATTTGTCATTAAATCGTACTTCTGTTAGTCTTTCAGGAGGAGAAAGCCAACGCATCCGATTGGCAACACAAATTGGTTCTCAACTAGTGAATGTTCTTTATATTTTGGATGAGCCGAGTATTGGGCTTCACCAACGTGATAACCTTCGATTGATACATTCTTTAAAAGAATTGCGGGATTTAGGTAATACTGTCATTGTTGTGGAACATGATAAGGATATGATGCTAGAGGCGGATTACATAATTGATATGGGACCTAAAGCCGGCCGTTTGGGCGGAGAAGTCGTGTTTTCTGGTACTCCTCAGGAGATGATGAAAACAAATACAATGACTTCTCAATATCTTAATGGAAGTTTACAGATTGCTATTCCACTAAAAAGAAGGCAAGGAAATGGAAAATCTATTTGTTTGAAAGGAGCGCATGGAAATAATCTAAAAAATGTAGATGTTGAATTCCCTTTGGGCAAGTTAATTTGTGTCACGGGAGTCTCTGGAAGTGGAAAATCAACGTTAATTAATGAGACTTTGCAACCTATTCTTTCACAGAAGTTTTATCATTCATTGCAAGCTCCATTAGAGTATGGATCAATTAATGGGGTAGAGTATATTGACAAAGTAGTAACAGTTGATCAGTCTCCCATTGGGCGGACTCCTCGTTCTAATCCTGCTACGTATACGGGCGTTTTTTCTGATATCCGTAATTTATATGCTGAATTACCTGAAGCAAAGATGCGCGGTTATAAAGCAGGCCGATTTTCATTTAATATAGCGGGAGGTCGTTGTGAGGCTTGTGGGGGAAACGGATATAAAACCATAGAAATGAATTTTCTACCAGATGTATATATCCCTTGTGAGGTTTGTTATGGTAAACGCTATAATAGAGAAACTTTAGAAGTTCGATTTAAAGGGAAGTCTATTGCGGATGTTTTGGAGATGACGATAAATCGTGCTGTAGAGTTTTTTGAGAATGTCCCACAAATTTTGAACAAAATTAAAGTCCTTCAAGATGTTGGATTAGGTTATATTAAGTTAGGACAATCATCAACAACTTTATCTGGTGGAGAAAGCCAACGTGTAAAATTGGCTACTGAACTTTCAAAACGTGATACTGGTAAAACCCTATATATTCTAGATGAACCTACTACAGGCTTACATTTTGAGGACATTCGTGTATTGATGGATGTTCTAAATAAACTAGTAGATAAAGGTAATACTGTTATTGTTATTGAGCATAATTTAGACGTGATTAAAACTGCTGACTATATTATAGATATGGGACCTGAAGGAGGGAAAAAAGGAGGAAGACTGCTAATTTGTGGAACGCCAGAGGAAATCGCATTGAGTGAAAAAGGATATACTTCTAAATTCTTACGTAAAGAATTAGGTTTGTGATTAGTAAAATAGGCAAACATGATTTATGTTTGTTAATGATAGTAGATTTTGATTTTTATGATTTATGAAAATTAATAAAACTAATGTAGCTCGATTATTAGATAAAGCAGCTGTTTCATATGAACTTATTTCATACGATGTTGATGAAAATGATCTTAGTGCTATTCATGTAGCTATGAGTCTTAATGAAAATATAGAACAAGTATTTAAAACAATTGTACTACATGGAGATAAGAATGGTTATTTTGTGTGTATAATCCCGGGAGAGCATGAAATTGATTTGAAAATGGCTGCTAAAATTTCTAGAAATAAAAAATGTGAATTAATTCCTATGAAAGAACTTTTACCGTTGACTGGTTATATAAGAGGAGGATGTTCTCCAATTGGCATGAAAAAGCATTTCCCAACTTATATTCATGAGACTTGTTTAACATTTGATTATATCTACATTAGCGCTGGTATTCGTGGATTGCAATTAAAAATCTCTCCTCATGATTTAATAAAAGAGACAAATGCTGAAGTGTGTGCATTGTTTGCCTAAAGAACATTTTCCTATTTCCTGAGAAAATGCTACTTTTGCGAAAAGTAAAACTAATTTATTAATCTTAATTTTTTACAATTTATGTTTGAAGGACAACCTAAAGGTTTATATGCCTTAGCGCTTGCCAATACGGGAGAACGTTTTGGCTATTATACGATGTTAGCTATTTTTGTACTTTTCTTGAAAGCTAATTTCGGCTTATCTCCAGCAATGGCTGGTAATATCTACTCTACCTTTTTAGCTTTGGTTTACTTTTTGCCTTTTATAGGTGGTATTCTTGCAGATAAGTTTGGGTATGGGAAAATGGTTACCATTGGCATTATTGCTATGTTCGTAGGTTATGTATTGTTGGCATTACCTTTGGGAACAGGAACTATGGGACTGATATCCATGTTTGTAGCCCTTATTATTATTAGCAGTGGTACAGGGCTTTTTAAAGGAAATTTACAAGTGATGGTCGGTAACCTATATGATGCGCCAGAGTATGCTTCTAAACGTGATTCTGCATTTAGTATCTTTTATATGGCTATTAATATTGGGGCTTTGTTTGCTCCTACGGCAGCTGTTTCTATTATGGAATATGCGCAACAAACATGGAATGTCAGTGTTAATGACTCTTATCATTTTGCATTTGCAGTGGCATGTGTATCGTTGATTATTTCAATGGCTATTTACTATGGATTCCGTAATACATTTAAGCATGTCGAAGGAGGAAATAAAGTACTCTTGCAAAAGAAAAATGATTCTGTAGAAGAGCTTTCTCCACGTGAAACAAAGGATCGTATTGTCGCTCTTTGCCTTGTATTTGCTGTTGTTATTTTCTTTTGGATGGCGTTCCATCAAAATGGACTTACATTAACTCTTTTTGCAGATGAATATACAGCTAAGAGCTCTACTGGAATAGAAAGTATGATGTTTAGTGTTTGGAATTTAGTTGCAGTTGTTTTTATTGTATATGCTCTTTTTTCTTTTTTTCAGTCTAAAACTGGAAGAGGAAAAATCATTTCAATCTTTATAATATTATTTGCTGTAGTTTTTTTACTTATTCGATATACACATTTGGATGGGGAAGTGCCAGTTGATGCACCTATTTTTCAGCAGTTTAATCCTTTTTTTGTCGTTGCTCTTACTCCTGTATCTATGGCTATTTTTGGCTTTTTGGCACGTAAGGGAAAAGAGCCTTCAGCTCCTCGTAAAATTGGATTAGGAATGTTTGTTGCTGCTTGTGGATATGTGCTAATGCTGATAGCATCTTTGGATCTATTAACTCCTAATGCACAAGCGGCTGCAACTGAAGCAGGAAATGCATCGTTTGTATCTCCCAATTGGTTGATTACTACATATCTTGTATTAACTTTTGGTGAACTGTTACTTTCTCCGATGGGTATTTCGTTTGTTTCAAAAGTTGCTCCTCCAAAATATAAAGGAATGATGATGGGTGGTTGGTTTGTTGCTACTGCTATTGGTAATTATCTGACTGCTGTTGCAGCATGGTTATGGGGGGATATTCCCTTATGGATTGTTTGGGGAGTGTTAATGATACTTTGTTTGTTAGCAGCATTGTTTATTTTTTCAGTGATGAAGAAACTGGAAAAAGTTGCATAATTTGTTAGATTATTTTTTAATAACGATTATAATTTTTTTGATAATTAGTTTTAATGAGGCTGTCTCAAAATACTTTGAGATGGCCTTTTTTGTATCCTCAGAAAAATAAGGCAAGCCCTCACTTCGCTAAGTCGGGACTTGCCCGTCTCTCTAATTTTTTGTATCTTAGGGAATCAAATTAAGATATCCCAAAGATAATGTTTAAAAGTTACACATCTAACGATAATCTGCTTTTACCTCCATGTTTAGGTGATTTTATACCCCAGAACGATCCGGTCCGAGTTGTTCTATCATAGAACAGATAAACCTTGAAGAACTTTACCGCAGGTATTCTCCTAAAGGTTGTTCTGCGTACCATCCACGCATGATGCTTCAGATTCTTGTCTATGCTTATTTGCGTAATATCTATTCCAGCCGTCGTATCGAAGAGTTCTGTCGTAATGATATCCGCTTCATGTGGTTTACCGGCGATGTGGCTCCTGACCATAATACCATCAACCGTTTTCGTAGCAGCCGTCTGAAGAATGTACTGAAGACAGTTTTCGCTACTATTGTAAAGTTACTCGTGGCAGAAGGTTTTGTAAGTCTTGATGTAGCCTGTACCGACGGAACTAAAATGGAGGCTAACGCCAACCGTTATACATTTGTTTGGGGCAAGTCCATACATATCCGCATATCCAGAATAGCAGAACAGCTTGAGGAGATATGGCAATATGCCGAATCCGTCACCAAACAGGAAATGCGCGATTCAACTCCGGTTACATATCAGGATATCACCTCGGAAAAAGTGGAAAAGGCACTAGAGCAGATAGACGATGCCCTGAATGGAGTGGATGCTGATAAGAAAGTGAAAGCGAAGGTAAGGCGTGCAAGGAAGTCATGGCCTGAACAACTTAGAAAATATGAATCACAGGGAAAGATACTTGACGGATGTAATAGTTACTCAAAGACGGACAAAGACGCAACTTTCATGCGTATGAAAGAGGACCACACGAGAAACGGACAGCTCACTCCGGATATAATCCCCAGATCAGTACTAACAAGCAGTTCATTCTGAACTATACCATCCATCAGTGCGCCGGTGATATCTCCGCCTATCCTCTGCATATGGATGATTTCCATGTCCTTTACAGCAGATACCCTTCCGTATCTGTCTGTGATGCTGGATACGGAAGCGAGGAGAACTATCTGTATGCCTTCAGACATGGTATTGAAACTTTCATAAAGTACAACTATTTTCATAAAGAACAGAAAAGGAACTTCAGGAACGACCCGTTTCTGTCTGCCAACTTTTATTATAATGAAGAAACAGAGGGCATGTATTGTCCGATGGAACAGAGAATGGAAAGACTCTCCGATGCAACGAGGATAACAGACAACGGTTTTGTACAGACCATATCAAGATACAATAGCTGCAAGGACTGTTCGCTAAGATGCCGGAGTCACAGAAACCGGTCGGAAAGGATTATACAGGTAAACCACCGTCTGAGGAAAATCAAGGAAAGGGAACGTGAAAAGCTGCTCTCTGATGAAGGTCTGAAATATCGCAGTCAGCGACCACAGGATGTGGAAGCCGTATTTGGAAACCTCAAGAACAACAAGCACTTCAAGAGGTTCCATCTTCGTGGGCTTAAGAAGGTTGAAATTGAGTTCGGTCTGCTGGCCATTGCACATAATCTTGTAAAAGTAGCCTCTTAGGAGGCTTATGGAAATGAAAAAATTGTTTGAAAGGATGAAATCTTCAAAAGTAAGTTCGCAAACTCCTCTTTTGAGGAAAACTCAAATGACTTTAATTGAAATGAAACAACAGAGGCCATCTCAAGTCTATTTTGAGACAGCCTCATTTTTTTATATCTAATTTTAATAATTCTTTGGATGTTGTTGTATTATGTAGCCACTTTCTTTTGGGAAACGATATCGCTGCTATTGTAGATGTATATATCGTGTGAGCTCAATAAGAGAAGTTCGTTTTCTGATTATTAATAATATATTGAAAGCTAGGTTCTGTCTTAATGGGATACAGCTTGTCACTAAAGTTAAAAACAATATGAAGAACCTAGATGAGTATTGCAGACAAGATTTTGCTCAGAAAAAGAGCTTTGATCGAAACGGTCAATGACGGATTGAAGGAACATAGATAGAGCACTCCAGACATTGCTTATTCAGTAACTTTATAGCTAACTCTTTGTCGTCTACCCGCAGCATACTGTTTTTGAAAAGAAACCTGCCATTGACGTAAATTTTGTCAATGACGAACAACTTTCTATTTTTTGATTTTATATCGAACCCACGTTAAATTATGATATTAAGTCATAGCATTTGAAGATTGTCGTTATGTTCTTAGAGGCTAAAACTACGAAAATTTTCATTTTGGTGGATTAAATATTATTATAATTGTATGACATCTGAAGCCTTGCTTTTGACTTGCTGCCTTATAATCGTTTTGTGGAGTTGTATAATATTGCTTTCTTAGGCTATTTTTATCAAAAAAGTTCTTTTGCGAGAGTGCGTTTTTTAGATATTGTTCGCGCCTTTGCTTTTTTATATGATTAGGAATATGTTTAATAATAAATTAGAACCCTAAAAGCTCTTTACTTAACTTTTAAGGTTCTATTTGTTTAGAATAGTCTTTTATATAAAGACATATATTCTATTTGTTGGGTATTGTTAAAAAAAAGTATTTATTCTTTTATTAATAGCCTAATAATTTCCCCGACGTATGTTTGAGGATGGCCTTCCTGTGCGATTGTTTGGGTATCTAATTTCCTACATTCGATAATTACTGTTGGGGTTGTTTGGTTTGGTGCATACAATTTTAACATATAATTTTGAGCTTTGTCCATTGCTTCATGTGATTGATTAGCAGAAAGGGTACAATATGCAACAACTTTATCTGATTGTTTGCCAATAGCACCTCCTTCATTAGCTGTCATATTGGTCATATTGAATTCATCTTCACCTATAGATATTACTACTTTACAGTTGTTGAGCAGTGTGTATACATTTTCTGGAATTTGTTTTACATCTACTTCTACATATCCGTCTTGGGTCTTCTTATTGGTAGTCTTTGATTGGCCAATTACTACAGGGCCAGATCCTGCAACTATAGCAGTTGGATCCTTCTTTTCTATCTTTTTGAGTTGAGCTTCTGCACGTGTATCAGGGGCACCAAAAGCCACCGCTACATCTACAAAAATATCATCAGCAAAATCTACAGTTTTCCTACGCCATTTTGCTAATCTGCGTATGAGTTTGGTTTTATCTTTATTTAATGCATACTTGTCAGTAATCCATTCTTCTGCTGTATATTTAAGATTCTCTTGATAAGTATATCGTATCTTTTCGATTTCAACAAAGCAACTGTTTTCTTTACAAGTAGCAGTGATTTGATAATTGATTAATGTTCGGTCTAACATTAATGGTTTTGATTTAAAAATAATCCATTCCTCACCGATTCCTGCAATAGTCCCTTTTTCTTTGTCTGTAAATACGATTCGGCTATCTCTATTATTATTTTCTTTAAGACGTTCTGTCATCCATTGTAGCATTGTATCGTAGACTTGTGTTTGACTCATTCCTGCAATTTGGAACTCTTTTGAGAATACGACCTTACCATCCACTTCGGGAACAGCTCCTGCCAAATATTTTGTGTCATCTTGCTTTTCTTTTAAAGGGTTAGCTTGCATTGCATTGGGCAGGTTTACGAGAAACAACGCAAGAAATAAAGTTACTAATTTATTCATAAAATATTTTTTATTATACAAAGATTTATTTTATTGTTTGCAATTTAATAAACGTTTCATAAGAACATATACTGCACCTAAATATCTATATATGATAGTTTTTTTGATTATTTTAAAACTTTTGTTTATTTGAGTCCAATAAAATGATATCTATGTCTGGCTATTATATATTCTTTTAATGTTTGCAATATTACTGATTCTAATTGGAGTATACAAGAAAAATCGACGAAATTCAGAAATGTGTTATTTGATTGGAGGATTTTGAGGAAGTTCATATATATATATTATAGTGTTCATTTTCTACCAATTTTTAGTGAAGTATTGATTGGAGATTTAGAAAGACTGTGGCAATTAATATTTGATTGACTTTCTCTACTATATTATGATGATTTATTTTGTAATTGTTTTATTTGTAACATTTTGCCTGCTTGTGTAAATACTATTTTCTTGGTTGTAATGTGTAATTGTATTGGTATTTTTATTAATTTTGCCGAATAAATTGTTTAAAAGTGTTTATATGAAAAGGTTATCTTTAATTTGTGTTATTTTATTTATTGTTTCAAATTCAACTTTTTCGGGCGGATTCTTGACGAATACTAATCAGAATATTTTATTTCTTAGAATGTTGGCACGCGATGCATCTACACGTATTGATGCGGTTTATTCTAATCCTGCCGGTTTGGCTTTTATAGAAGGCGGTGATGGACTACATTTATCATTAAATATGCAAAGTGCTTATCAAACACGTAAGATTACATCTACTTTTGATCCTTTTAGATATGGTGAGCAGAATGTTAATAGTTCGGTTAAATTATTCAAGGGAGAGGCTTCTGCACCTGTAGTGCCTAGTTTTCAAGTGGCTTATAAAAGTAATGATTGGGTGTTTTCTGGTAGCTTTGCCGTTACAGGAGGTGGAGGTAAGGCAACTTTTAATACAGGATTAGCCTCATTCGAGTCGATCATTTCCATGTTGCCGGTATTTGGAAATAGCATGGGGGTAGATATTAATCACTATGATGTGGATAGTTATATGGAGGGGAGCCAATTCTTCTATGGCTTACAACTGGGAGTAACTTATAGAATTAACTCATATTTGTCAGCGTTTGTTGGGGGGCGTATGAATTATGTCAACAATAATTATGTAGGATATTTGCGCAATATAAAGATCAATGTGCCAGGTACAGAAAACATGATGTTAGCGTCGGAAGTTTTCAAAGGAATGGCTGCGCAGATTCCTGATGGTGCACCAGAAGAATTATTAGCTAAGAAAGGTTTGTTAAATGCTATGGCTGAGGTGACACAGAATAAAGAATTAGATTGTGAGCAGACAGGATGGGGAGTTACTCCTATTGTAGGTTTACATTTTGACTATAAAAAGTGGAATATAGGTGTAAAATATGAACTTAACACTAATTTAAATGTACAGAACGATACACGTATTAATACAACTGGTTTCTCTGCTTATGATCCGGGGGTAAATACTCCTCATGATATTCCAGCCTTGTTGACAATAGGAGTGTCATATGAGTTTTTACCTACTTTGCGTGCCTCAGCGGGATTCCATCATTTTTTTGATAAACAGGCTGATATGGCAGGTGGAAAGCAGAAACTTCTTTCACATGGAACTAATGAATATCTTGCAGGAATTGAATGGGATGTGCATAAGTTAGTACAGATTAGCGGAGGAATGCAGCGTACGAAATATGGATTAACTGATGATTATATGGATGATGTGAGTTTTGTTACTAGTTCATATTCTTTTGGAGTGGGAGCTGGTATTAAACTGGCGAAGAATCTAAACTTAAATGTTGCTTATTTTTGGACAAATTATGAGAACTATTCTCGCGATAGTGATGATTATAATCAAATGAATTCTAAGTTGCAGGCGATGGGGTTACCTGCAAGCGTGGTTTCTAAGCTTCCAAAATTGTCGGGAACAGATGTTTTTACTCGTACTAATAAAGTATTCGGTGTAGGAATCGATTATAAGTTCTAGGTGATATTTTAAATTCTATATTTAAATCGGTGTAAGTTAAAAAATTACGCCGATTTTATTTTTTTACAAGTAATTTTTAAGATTTCCATAAAAAAAGAGTAGAAGTAGTGTAGCATAAGAATAAGAGCTTGCGTATTAAAAAAAGAATTCATATCTTTGCGACCCAAATAATGATGCCACCAACCGTGGCCGTGTATTCTAGAACACCACGTAAAAAACAGGAATTATGAAGGAAAAAGTCTCTGTACCTTTTATGCTGCTTGGAATTCTTTTTAATGTCTGTCTTATTGCAGCAAATCTTCTCGAAACAAAAGTTATTCAATTAGGAAGTCTGACTGTTACAGCAGGTTTGATTGTTTTCCCGGTTTCTTATATTATTAATGATTGTATTGCAGAAGTTTGGGGATTTCGGAAAGCCAGACTGATTATTTGGAGTGGCTTTGCGATGAACTTTTTTGTAGTCTCTCTTGGTTTGATTGCTGTATCATTGCCGGCTGCTCCTTTTTGGGAAGGAGAAGAACATTTTGATTTTGTATTTGGCATGGCTCCCCGGATTGTTATTGCCAGTTTAATGGCTTTCCTTGTGGGATCATTCCTGAATGCTTATGTGATGAGCCGTATGAAAGTTATTTGCAGTGGGAAAAACTTTTCTTTGCGTGCTATTGGGTCTACTGTTGTTGGTGAGACGGCAGACTCTTTAATTTTTTTCCCTATAGCTTTTGGCGGAGTTATTGCTTGGCAGGAATTATTGGTGATGATGGGAGTTCAGATTGTGCTGAAATCCATGTATGAGGTCATTATTCTACCAGTTACTATTCGTGTTGTTAAATTTATAAAGAAGGTTGATGGGAGTGATGTTTACGACAATGATATTTCCTATAATGTATTTGGTATGAAGCTATAGTAGCTTGCTGATATATTATTTTAAAACCTATATTCGATGAATAATGAACGTGTATTAGTGGTATTCAGTGGAGGTCAAGATTCTACCACTTGTTTGTATTGGGCAAAACACCGTTTTAAGGAGGTGTATGCATTGAGTTTTTTATATGGCCAGAAGCATAAGACAGAAGTGGAGTTTGCACGTGAGATAGCAAGGAAAGCCAAAGTCCATTTTGATGTGCTAGATGTTCCTTTAATAGGACAGTTAGGGCATAATTCACTTACGGACATCAGTGTTACGATGGATACGGAAAAGCCGGAAGTGGGAGTGCCAAATACGTTTGTGCCTGGACGTAATCTGTTTTTTTTGAGTATTGCAGCTGTTTATGCCCGAGAGCTCGGCATCCAGCATATTGTGACAGGAGTGTCACAAACTGATTTCAGTGGTTATCCCGATTGTCGTGACTCATTTATTAAGTCTTTGAATGTCACTCTAAATTTAGCTATGGACGAGCAATTTGTATTGCATACGCCGTTGATGTGGATTGACAAGGCAGAAACATGGGCGCTGGCGGATGAGCTGGGAGTGTTAGACATAATTCGAAATGAAACCCTAACTTGTTATAATGGTATTCCCGGTGATGGATGCGGACATTGCCCCGCTTGTAAGTTGCGTCGCGATGGGCTGGAGAAGTATTTGAAGACTAAGAACAAAAACTGAAGAATAGTAATTTGAAAATTTATATGACCGAACTGAAAGAACAGCTCTCGCTTTTAGGGCGAAAGACAGAATACAAACAGGACTATGCCCCTGAAGTGCTCGAAGCATTCGACAACAAACATCCTGATCGTGACTATTGGGTACGTTTCAACTGTCCGGAATTTACAAGCCTTTGTCCAATTACCGGACAGCCTGACTTCGCAGAAATCCGTATTTCCTATATCCCCGACATCAAGATGGTGGAGAGCAAGAGCCTCAAGCTTTACCTCTTCAGCTTCCGCAACCACGGTGCGTTCCATGAGGACTGTGTGAATATCATACTGAACGACCTCGTCCGCCTGATGAACCCGAAATATATCGAAGTGACCGGCATCTTTACCCCACGCGGAGGAATTTCCATCTATCCGTATGCCAATTACGGTAGGCCGGGAACGAAGTATGAACGTATGGCAGAGGCAAGGTTGATGAACAGGGAATAATACCCGCAACCGGCAGTATCAGGTACCCTTGATTACTCATGATGGTAAGGGCTCCCTCCAAGTATTGTCATTGCCCGATAAATCTGTTCGACGAAGATGAGCCGTATCATTTGGTGCGAGAAGGTCATCCGTGACATGGAAATCTTCTCGTGTGCCGCCTGATACACCTTTTCGGAGAATCCGTAGGGACCACCTATGACGAACACCAGCCTTTTGCTGACAGTATTCATCTTTCGCTTCATGTAGTCGGCAAACTCTACCGAGCGCATTTCCTTGCCATGTTCATCCAACAGTACCACCACATCGCCCGGTTGTAGTGACTTTAGAATAAGTTCTCCTTCCTTTTCCTTTTGTTGCTCTTCCGACAGGCTTTTGGTGTTCTTCAACTCGGGAATCACTTCCATGTCGAACGAAAGGAACCGTCTAGTTCGCTGGACATAGTCGTCAATGGCAGTAACGAAATGCCTTTCCACCGTCCGTCCTACAACAAGTAAGGTAGTTTTCATATACAGGTATGTTTTGAAATGGGGTACAAAAATAATCATTTTTTAGGCGAATATTCAATTAATCTATACCTTTGCATCTCATCAACCAATCTATTATGTAATATTATTATGGATAAGGAAAAAGAACTGATTGACAAATTGATTGACCTTGCTTTTGCAGAAGATATCGGCGACGGAGATCATACTACCCTTTCGTGTATTCCCAACACGGCGATGGGTAAATCGAAACTTCTGATTAAAGAAGCCGGAGTGTTGGCTGGGATCGAAGTGGCAGAAGAAATTTTCCACCGTTTCGACCCCACAATGAAAGTAGAGGTGCTTATTCGCGATGGAGAAGAAGTAAAGCCGGGTGATATAGCGATGATAGTAGAAGGTAAAGTGCAGTCGTTGCTGCAGACAGAACGTCTGATGTTGAACGTGATGCAGCGGATGAGTGGTATTGCTACAATGACTCGAAAGTATGCTGCCCGTTTGGAAGGAACGAAAACAAAAGTGCTCGATACCCGTAAAACAACTCCCGGAATGCGTATTCTTGAGAAGATGGCAGTGAAAATAGGTGGTGGAGTGAATCACCGTATCGGATTGTTCGACATGATTCTGCTGAAAGACAATCACGTAGACTTTGCCGGAGGCATCGAAAAGGCTATTACACGTGCCAAGGAATATTGCAAGGCTAAGGGAAAAGACTTGAAGATAGAGATTGAGGTGCGCAATTTTGACGAGTTGCGGCAAGTGCTCGATTTGGGTGGCGTAGACCGCATCATGTTCGATAACTTTACACCTGAAATGACGAAGAAAGCAGTTGAAATGGTTGCCGGCAAATATGAGACGGAATCTTCTGGGGGTATTACTTTTGACACACTTCGTCAGTATGCTGAATGTGGCGTTGACTTTATTTCAGTGGGTGCGTTGACTCATTCTGTCAAGGGACTTGATATGAGCTTCAAGGCATGTTGATTTTTCTTTTTCTCTATCCTTTCTTGTCTGCAATCGGATAGACTATATAGAAAGGATAGAGTTTTTTATTCTTTAACACTTTTCTTTGCAGCATTTTGGGTCTTTTGCGTCAAAATGGTAAAACGATACAAACTACGTCAGATTAAATAAAGATTGATTTTGAAAAATGAGATAGAACTGGTGGAGGGATGTCGGGCAGGAAGAGATGAGGCTCGGAAGGAACTTTATATGCTCTATTCTAAACGGATGCTGGCAGTTTGTTATCGTTATACAGGTGATATGGATGCAGCTCACGATGTATTGCATGATGGATTTATCAAGATTTTTACCAATTTTTCTTTTCGGGGAGAATCTTCGCTGAATACATGGATTACCCGATTGATGGTCACTCAGGCAATTGATTATCTGAGGCGTGAGAAAAGGCTTGGCCAATGGATGGTGCACGAAGAACAGCTACCAGATTTGCCAGATATTCCGACGTCGGATGATGAATCAGAACTTTCGGAGGAACAATTGATGGCTTTTGTAGCAGAATTACCCGATGGTTGCCGAACAGTTTTCAATCTGTATGTTTTTGAAGAGAAAACACATCGGGAGATAGCTAAGATTCTGCACATCAAAGAGCATTCTTCCACGTCACAGTTACATAGAGCTAAGTGTTTGTTGGCAAGAAGAATAAAGGAATATAGAAATTATGGAGAAAGAAAATGATAAAATAGCTCATTTGTTCCGTACACATTTGGAAAAAGTAGAGTTGAATGTGCGTGATGGTTTTTGGGAGAAACTCTCGCGGGATATAACGGCTGTGGAACGTCGTCGGCACTTGTTGTTTGTTCGCTTTGCTGCCGCTGCTTCAGTTCTATTGGTATTGGCGGTATCATCTGCTGCAGTTTGGTATTTTTCTCCAAAGAAGGAACTTGGTGAAGCATTTACACAGATTGAAGCTGTTCATCGTGGATCATTGAATGGTGATAGAGTAGGTATCAATTCGCTTCCTCAGATGATAGAACCTATTTTGACAAAACCTTCTTCACGTATATGTAAATTGATGACTGTGGGGGATGAAGAGGATGATTCACTTTCGGTAATGATTTCTATGTCTTTTTCTTTTTCTGCGATCTCTTCGGTAGACGAGGGAGAACATTCTATATCTCCTGTTTTGAGCAGATATAGAAACAATTATTATAAGAAAACTGCTAACAAGCAGCAGGAAGGTTCTTCCGATTTTTCTCTGTACGAACCGATTGCTGATAATTTGGTGATAACCGATGAACACAATTGGGCAGTGAAAGTGCAGACTGGTTTTGGCCTTCCGGCAGAACACGGTGATTATAAGGTACCTATTTCTGCCGGAGTGACAGTGGAACGGAAGTTGAATCAGTACTTAGGAATAGAGACGGGGATACTTTATTCTAATTTACGTTCAGAAGGATTGTCGTTGCACTATTTGGGTATTCCTATGCGGATGAATGTTCAGCTTGTGGATAAAAAGAAAGTAGGATTTTATGCTACAGTAGGAGGAATAGCGGATAAATGTATAACCGGTGCACTTGATAATAGTTTTAAGAAAGAACCGGTCCAATTGTCGCTGACTGCGGGACTAGGAATGCAGTATAAAATTACTAAGAGTCTCAGTGCATTTGTTGAACCTTCTATCTCTCATCATTTTGATACAGATTCAGAGTTGATTACAATACGTACAAAGAGACCGACAAATTTTAATTTGCTTTGTGGAATCCGTATGACATATTAGTTTCGATAGACATGAAAAAAACGTTTACAGTATTAGGAATGGTACTCCTTTTGATTACTTGTTTAGAAGGATGTAACAGTGGAGAAATGGATTATGATAATCCGGATATTGACCTTTTTGCGAAACAATTGAAAGAAGGTACTTATAAGACTACAGATAAAAACGGTGTCGTGGTAGTTCCTCATTTTATAGAGGATGATATTCCAGCATTGTTGGAATATGCTGAAGATCTGACGATTATTCCCTCTTTTCCATCGGTATATAATATGAATAATGGCAAAATTCGATTAGGAGAATGTATGCTTTGGATTGTGGAACTGATCCGTCAAGGTACACCGCCGTCACTAGGTTGCAAGATGGTATTGGCAAATGCCGTAAACTATGAGGCAATGTATTTTTTGACTGATCAGGAAGTTTTGGATGCTGTAGCTTTTTACCGTCGTTGGTGGGAAGGCAGAAAATATCCGAAAACAGCATGGACGATTGATCCATGTTATGACGAGCCGCTTTGCGGTTCGGGATATCGCTGGTGGTGATTTGTTATGAAAAAGAGAAAATGAAGGGAATAGGGAACATAAGGCATTGGCTACTTGTTACAATAATAAGTTTGCTGTTCCCTTCAGGAGTGTGGGCACAGGTGTGGACTGCTCAAGATTCATTGCACTTAAAACGATTGTTGGAAGACGAAAGGGAACTTGAACTGAATCCAGAAGCCGTGAAAGCGATTGATCTAGGTGGAGCGAATGAGACTCCTCATGTGTACGAGGGCAAGCAGTGGCTTTATTTTGATGAAACACTTCCGAGTGTTTCGACTACACCTAAGAAGATAATTTATACATTGATGCCATACACGCCTACTACGCCACACGATTGGGATCCTATCCTGCAACGGAAAATAAGACGTGAAGAGTATGGAAAACCGTTGAAGCTATCGATGGAGAAGATGGAGTCTTTATCTGTGAAAAATGTAAAGGGAATGCATTATTATATGTTTAGAGAACGTGCAAATGGGACAATGATACATTCTATGGCCATAGATAATTCAATTCCTGTTGGTAAAAATGGAGCGTATGTGAATGGTGGAATAGTTGGAGGACTTGACCTGATGCGTGTTTTCACAAAAGACTTTTGGGATTTTAAAGGACGGGAAACGCGTAGGAATACGCAGAATGTGCTGAATTTTTATAACTCTCCGTAGAGTTGCAATTTTTAAAAAATAATATGAATCGAGTTTGTTCTCTTTTAGGTATCCGTTACCCCATTATTCAAGGAGGAATGGTTTGGTGTAGTGGATGGAAGTTGGCATCTGCTGTGAGCAATGCCGGTGGTTTGGGCCTGATAGGTGCGGGATCAATGCATCCTGAAATCCTTCGTGAACATATATGTAAATGCCGTGCTGCGACAGGGAAACCTTTTGGGGTAAATATTCCGCTGATGTATCCTCAGATTGAAGAAATTATGAAGATGGTAGTGGACGAAGGTGTCAAGATTGTCTTTACGTCTGCCGGAAATCCCAAGACGTGGACTGGATGGCTGAAAGAGCACGGTGTAACGGTTGTACATGTCGTTTCCTCTTCCCGTTTTGCTATAAAATGCGAGGAAGCAGGAGTGGACGCAATTGTAGCTGAAGGTTTTGAAGCTGGTGGACATAATGGTCGTGAAGAGACTACCACATTCTGTTTGATTCCTGCTGTACGTAGTGCTATTTCTTTGCCTTTGATTGCTGCCGGAGGCATTGCTACGGGTGAAGGTATATTGGCTGCTATGGTATTGGGAGCAGAAGGTGTACAGATAGGCACTCGTTTTGCATTGGCTGATGAAAGTTCTGCAAGTGCTTTATTTAAAGAACGTTGCTTGGCTATTGGAGAGGGAGATACTCGTTTAGTATTGAAAAAACTAATTCCTACTCGACTAGTTAAGAATGCATTTAGAGATGCAGTAGAGACCGCAGAAGATAGAGGAGCATCTGTAGAAGAATTAAGAGCATTGTTGGGAAAAGGGCGTGCAAAGAAAGGTATTTTTGAAGGAGATATGGAAAATGGAGAATTGGAGATTGGTCAGGTAGCAGCGCTTCTATCTTCTAAGCAGTCTGTAGAAACAGTAATGAGAGAAATGATAGAAACATACGAAAAAATATTGAATAAAGATTATAGTTTTGGCTAGTAAATTAACGTGAGTTCGAAATAAAAATCAGAAAATGACTAGCTACCCGTCATTGACAAACTTCACATCAATGGCGGGTTTCTTCTCAAAAAAGCATATGCTGTGATAGTCGAAAAGAGTTGGCTATAAAGTTACTGAATGAACGATGTCTGGAGTGTTCTATCTGTGTAATATTCTTCAGCCCGTCATTGACCGTTTCGATTAAGGCTCTTTCTGAGCAAAATCTTGTCAGCAATACTCATTAGTAAGTTCTTCATATTGTTTTTAACTTTAGTAACAAGTTGTATACCATTAAGGGAAAGGTTCTCAAACAGAGCCTGTTCAATGTACCCCTTGTCTACACATAATTTTCCCTTAATGTTTTCCAAGAACTAGCTTTGTTTCAACTGTTCACGATCATCCACATTTCCAGACGTGAACAAGAAATCGAGGATCTCACCCTTCTCATTGATTATCAGGTGTAACTTGGATCTGAAAAAATAGCCCATGGAGTATTTTTCACGTTCGGTAAGCACTTCAAATGTATTATGAATCAGGATTCTTTGGTTACGACATACACGTAAGGGAGTGGAGTCAATGAAGCTGATACCGGTACAAATTCCCAACAGGATTTTTTCTAATAAACATAGTCAGTGGAAGCAATAATTTCTTCTCCAGTTCAATGAAACGGTTATAGGATACCAAGCGTGGGAAAAGTGTTTTAATGTTTGTATACATATCCTTGTGGCAATGCTTAAAGCAACCATAATCTCAGTAACACTCATTCGGTTAGGCTTGTTGTGATGCTTCTGTTTCTTGTCTCCTACCATATATTTTCCTGCTGCAACGCAAATTCCTTGCAAAATCATTGGCCATACAATAAATCTGTGAAACTTTAGCTTCTGAGAACATAGCGGTAACCATTTAATGTCATATGAGCACTATAAATTTAATACTATTATCGCTATGCTCCTAGTCTCTAGTAGATTATATTTGATCTTATATCGAACTCACGTTATTTTACAAGAAGGTGTCACAAAGACCGTAATTCTTACAGAAGGAAGATTTACTTTGATATAGAATTTAAGAAGGAATAAATTCTTTTCCATACTGTAATAACGATGTTTGAATCGCATTGAATACACATTTTATTAGTCAGTAAATGTGGCTAGCAATATAGTATTAGGTATTTGCGGATTTTTTGTAATTTCTATTTCTTTTTTAATAAGTTTTCCAATTTAAGTAATTCATCCCTATATTGTGCGGCTTGAAGAAACTCTAGATTTTTTGCCGCTTCTTGCATTAATTTTCGCGTTCTTTCGATACTTTTTTCCAATTGTTTTTTATTCATATATTGTATAATTGGATCTGCTGCTATATTAGAATCTGATAATCCTGTGCTTGGATTGCTGGGGCTAAATGAGACCTCTTCAATATTTGATTTGATAAATAAAGGAATGTTTCTAGCTTTTTGGATTTGTTGTGGAATTATTCCATGAGCTTCATTATATGCTAATTGTTTTTCACGTCTGCGGTTGGTCTCTTTGATAGTTAGTTGCATACTATCTGTTATCTTATCTGCATACATGATAACTTTACCGTTTATGTTACGTGCTGCACGACCTGCTGTTTGGGTCAATGAACGATGTGATCGAAGAAAACCTTCTTTGTCGGCATCTAAAATTGCAACGAGTGATACTTCTGGTAAATCCAATCCTTCTCGGAGAAGATTTACTCCAATCAATACGTCATAAATACCCTGGCGGAGGTTATCCATGATTTTGATACGTTCTAATGTTTCTACATCGCTATGAATATAGTTACATCGTATGTTGTTGTTAAGAAGATATTCGGTCAATTCTTCAGCCATTCTCTTAGTGAGTGTTGTGACTAATACTCTTTCTTCTCTTTCTATACATATTTGAATTTCTTCCATCAGATCATCAATTTGATTCAGACTTGGACGAACTTCGATAATAGGATCAAGTAAACCGGTAGGACGTATCACTTGTTCAATTACAATTCCTTCGGATTGTATCAATTCGTATTCGGCTGGAGTAGCACTAATATAAATGACTTGCTTTGCTATTTCTTGGAATTCTTCAAATTTCAATGGACGATTATCCATTGCGGCAGGCAAACGGAAACCATAATCTATTAGATTGATTTTTCTAGCCCTATCTCCTCCATACATTGCCCTGATTTGTGGTATACTAACATGGCTTTCATCAATGACGATAAGAAAGTCTTTTGGGAAGAAATCGAGCAAACAGTAGGGACGTGTTCCGGCCGCACGTCCATCGAAATAGCGAGAATAATTTTCTATACCTGAACAGTGCCCCAATTCACGAAGCATTTCTGTGTCATATGTTACTCTTTCATGAAGTCGTTTGGCCTCATATTCTTTTCCGATAGACAGAAGGTATTCCTCTTGCTTTGCCAAGTCTATCTCTATTTCATGAATAGCTCGTGATGTGTTCTCCTTACTTGTTATGAATAAATTTGCAGGATATATTTTGTATTCATCAAAGGAAGCTATTGTGTCCCCATTGATATCTATCTCTTCAATTCCGTCAATTTCTTCTCCCCAAAAAGTCACTCGAAGCGGATTGTCAGAATATGCAAGATAAATATCCACGGTATCTCCTTTTACTCGAAAGTTTCCTCTGTTCAAATCAATATCGTTGCGGAGGTATAAACTATCTATTAGCTGTCGGAGAAATACATTACGATCTAGTAATTGTCCTCGCTTTATGTCAATGACATTATTATAGAAATCAGCAGGATTCCCCATACCATAAATACATGAAACAGAAGAAACCACTACCACATCATTACGCCCTGAAAGTAGAGCAGAAGTAGCAGCTAGACGAAGCTTGTCAATTTCATCATTGATAGACAAATCTTTCTCAATATATGTATCCGTACTGGGCAAATATGCTTCAGGCTGATAATAGTCATAATAAGATACATAATATTCTACTGCGTTATTTGGAAAAAATCCTTTAAATTCGCTATATAATTGTGCTGCTAATGTTTTGTTATGGCTCAAAATTAGTGTGGGCTTGTTTATATTAGCAATTACATTGGCTATGGTGAATGTTTTCCCTGATCCAGTTACCCCTAATAATGTTTGCGCAGGAATTCCTCGGCGGACTCCTTCTGTTAATTGTGCAATTGCTTCCGGTTGATCTCCTGTAGGCTTATAATTAGATGTTAATTCAAAATTCATAGTTAAATCTTAAAAAAAGTAAGGCAATATTCGGGAAAATAATTGAATTTGCAAATCATTTTTCCAAATTAATCCTTTATTTTGCGACAAAATATTTGGATTGTGTAATGTAAGATATAAATATTATTTTTACTCTATTTATTATAAAGTATATATGATTTTAATTTGTAATAATTAAACAAACATGAAAGGCATGATTTGGAATGAAAGTATCGAATGTATGGATCGCGATAGTTTGCAAAGGATTCAAAGCATTCGTTTAAAGAAAATGGTGGATTATGTATATCATAACACTCCTTTTTATCGGAAAAAAATGCAGGAAGCTGGAATAACTCCAGATGATATCAATGATATCAACGATATTGTAAAACTGCCTTTTACGACTAAACATGATTTAAGAGATAATTATCCTTTTGGACTCTGTGCTGTGCCAATGAGTCAAATTGTACGTATACATGCTTCTTCTGGCACAACCGGAAAACCGACTGTAGTAGGATATACACGTAAGGATCTAGCATCGTGGACGGAATGCCTTTCTCGAGCTTTTACAGCTTTTGGGGCTGAACGCACGGATGTGTTTCAGATATCTTATGGTTATGGTTTGTTCACTGGCGGATTAGGAGCTCATGCTGGAGCTGAAAATATAGGTGCGTCTGTCATTCCTATGTCTAGTGGAAATACGGAGAAACAAATTACATTAATGCATGATTTTGGAGCAACTATGCTGTGTTGTACACCTTCTTATGCTCTTTATTTGGCAGATGCTATTAAAGATTCTGGACTGTCTCGTGAAGAATTTAAATTAAAAGCTGGGGCTTTCGGTGCAGAACCATGGTCAGAGCACATGAGACAGGAAATTCAGAAAAAAATGGGTATTAAAGCATTTGATATCTATGGGCTAAGTGAGATTGCTGGACCTGGTGTAGGATATGAGTGTGAATGCCAGAAAGGAACTCATTTGAATGAAGATCATTATTTCCCAGAGATAATAGACCCTAAAACATTACAGCCTGTACCACCTGGAGAGACTGGTGAATTGGTCTTTACTCATTTGACAAAAGAAGGGATGCCACTTATTCGCTATCGCACACGTGATTTAACAGCTTTACATTATGAACAATGTTCTTGTGGACGTACATTAGTTCGCATGGATCGCATTTTGGGGCGTAGCGATGATATGTTGATTATTCGTGGTGTCAATGTTTTCCCCACTCAGATAGAATCTGTTATTTTAGAAATGACAGAATTTGAGCCGCATTATTTGTTACTTGTTGGACGCGAAAATAATACAGATACGATGGAACTTCAGGTAGAAGTAAAATCTGAGTTTTATTCAGATGAGATAAATAAAATGTTGTCATTAAAAAAGAAATTGACAGCACGTTTACAAAGTGTGTTGGGACTTGGGGTTGATGTAAAGTTGGTTGAGCCCCGTAGCCTTGAACGTAGTATAGGAAAAGCGAAACGAGTAATTGATAATAGAAAACTTTAAATTCTTATAATATGGTAGCAAAACAATTATCTATTTTTTTGGAAAATAAATCAGGACGTCTAACCGAAGTGACAGAAGTTTTAGCAAAAGAAAATATAAATCTTTCGGCTTTGTGCATCGCAGAGAATGCTGATTTTGGTATTTTACGAGGAATAGTATCTGAACCTGATAAGGCTTACAAGGTGTTGAAAGAAAATCATTTTGCTGTTAATATTACGGACGTAGTGGGTATTAGTTGTCCTAATGTGCCAGGGGCTCTAGCTAAAGTATTGGAATATTTATCTGCGGCAGGTGTATTTATTGAATACATGTATTCTTTTGCGAATAATAATATTGCCAATGTGATAATTCGTCCTAATAATATGGATAAATGTCTTAATGTGTTGAAAGAAAAAAAAGTTGATCTGTTGGCTGCCAGTGATTTATATAAATTATAGAGAGTAGTAGAAATAATCATTTGAGTACTTATTCGCTGAATTTATACGATATATTTATGAAAATAATTTTACTTTCTAATTTATTTTATTATTAAAAAAGATAGATTTATTGCTAGATTCCTCGTTAATATGTAACTTTGCACATTATTTGTAAATAGAATGAGAAAGAAAGCCATTATAATATTGCTCGCATCAATATCTTTTGCTTCTTGTGGGGAGTATAATAAATTATTGAAAAGTGCTGATTATGAATATAAATATGAAGCTGCTAAGAATTATTTTGCAAAAGGACAATATAATCGTGCTTCGGTATTGTTAAATGAATTAATTACTATTCTGAAAGGTACGAGTAAGGGAGAAGAGTCTTTGTATATGTTGGGCATGAGTTATTTTAATCAAGGAGATTATCAAACTGCAGCTCAATCATTTATTGCATATTATACATCATATCCTCGTGGAACTTTTGCTGAATTGGCACGTTTTCAGGCTGGTAAGGCTTTGTTTCTAGATACTCCCGAACCACGATTGGATCAATCGAGTACATATCAGGCTATTCAGCAATTGCAGATGTTTATGGAGTATTGTCCCGAGAGTTCTAAAAAACAAGAAGCCCAAGATATGATTTTTGCTTTACAGGATAAACTTGTATTGAAAGAGCTTTATTCTGCAAAGTTATATTATAATTTGGGTAATTATATGGGTAATAATTATGAATCATGTGTTATTACTGCTCGTAATGCTTTGAAGGACTATCCTTATACGGATTATCGAGAAGAACTTTCTATTCTTATCCTCCGTGCTATGTATGAGATGGCAGTATATAGTGTAGAAGATAAAAAAATGGATCGTTATCGTGAAACGGTCGATGAATATTATGCCTTTAAAAATGAATTTCCAGAAAGTAAGTATTTAAAGGAAGCAGAAAAAATTTTCAATGACTCACAAAAAGTAATAAAAGACTAAATTAAAATAATTTTATGGATTACAAAAAGACGAATGCTCCAACTACGACTGTGACCCGTGACATGATGGATCTTTGTTCAGATACGGGTAATGTATATGAAACAGTTGCCATTATTGGTAAACGTGCAAACCAGATTAGTGTGGAAATCAAGAATGAGCTATCTAAAAAACTAAATGAATTTGCATCCTATAGTGATAATATGGAAGAAGTTTTTGAAAATAGAGAACAAATTGAGATTTCGAGATTTTATGAAAAATTGCCGAAACCTACTTTAATAGCTACTCAAGAATATATTGAAGGAAAAGTTTACTATAGAAATCCTGCTAAAGAAAAAGAAAAATTACAGTAAAAATTAACGAATAAAAATTCCTTATAACTATAATAAAGTTGGCAAGATAAATTAGGATGTATATATTGCATCTGCTTGTCAACGGTTATATTTGAAGATAATTTTTTTATGATTCAAAGAATTCAGACGATTTACTTATTACTTGTCGTTGTATTGTTGACTATTTCTCTTTGTTTGCCAATTGGATATTTTGCTCCAGTTGCAGACCTAGCAGAAGAGAGTTCATTTATGGCAATAGGGGTAAATATAGGTGGCAAGTTTTATTCTACGTGGGGATTATTTGTAATTTTATTGCTTAGTGCTATTATTGCATTTTCTACTATATTTTTATATAAAAAACGGGTGCTTCAGATTCGTATATCTATTTTTAATAGTTTGTTGATTCTTGGGTATTATATATCTTTTGTGATTTTTTATTTTTCATTAAAAGATGATACCTTGGTTTTTCGTGTTAGCTGGGCGACTTGTTTGCCTTTGATTACTATTATCTTAAACATACTTGCAATCAGAGCGATTGGGCGTGACGAAGTGCTTGTGAAAGCCGCTGATAGGCTAAGATAGAGATGTTAGATGATTGCTGTTGAATTTTTATTGCTAATTTTGAGGTTTTTGTTAGATCAGATTGATGTGTAATATCAGTTTTAAATAGGGTTTATTCCTGAATCAGAGCGAAATGTTGAACTACAGATATGTTCAATAGATATTTTCTGCGAATAATGTTGTTACATTTTATAATTCTTTTGTAGTTTAATTATAAGTTTATGTGGGGGTAATTTTTTTATATATGTAAAATGTTTAATCCCCATTATAAGTAAGTTGAGTATTTTAATTATTCTTGTAATTCCTTTTTGAATAATAGCAATATATATTGGTCAAGAACAGTATATATTTATTAGTTTTTGGGGGACTTATTAATTTGTTACAATAATATAGGTTTTAAATTGGGTATTTATAACGTTTATGTGTGTTATATATTTTTTTTCAAAAATGTCAAATAATATAAAAAATTTGTAGTTTTATCATAGACATCTTATTTTTGAAGAACTAACAACTAAAAACACATAAAGTTATGAAGAAATTTATTTTATTATCTGTATTTTGTATCATTGTAACAAACGTATTTGCACAAACTGATTTTACTCAATTGTGGAAGGAAGGACGTGATGCTTATAATGCTAAAAATTATGCTGTAGCTTATGCAAAACTTGGTGAATATTTAAAGCAAACTAATAGTCAAGATTCAGCAATAGCCTATTGTATTGGAGTCTCAGCATATAAATTAAAAAAATACAACGAAGCTATTTCATTTTTTGATATTGCTATTAAAAAGAATTTTAATGTAGGCAATGCATATGCGCAAAAGGCTTTTGCACTAAAGGCACAGAAAAAAATGGAAGAATATGTATCAACATTGGAAAGTGGATTAAAAGCTGATCCTGATAATGCGACATTGATAAAGAATTATGCCCTTTATAATTTAAAAACTGGATTGGCTGCGCAAAAAGCAGGGAAGAATGATGTTGCAGAGGCATCTTACAAGAAAGTTATTGTTTTGAACGATAAGAAATCTAAGACAGATGCATTGTATAGTTTAGGAGTTTTATGTTATAATGATGGAGCAGATATATTGAAGAAAGCAACACCGTTATCAACATCTGATGCAGATAAATATGCAGCTGAAAAGACAAAGGCTGATGCTCGTTTTAAGGAAGCGGTAGATTACTTGGAAGAAGCTGCTAAAGTTTCTCCTGAGCGGAACGATATAAAAACAATGCTTACTCAGGTAAAAGATGCAATGGAATGATTAACTGAGAGAAAAAGGCTATTATTATAAAGTTAGGGTTGGCTTCATTATGTGGTCAACCCTTTTTGTTAGAATAAATTCTCAATAGAGATGTTTATAATAACTGTTTCTAAAAAACGAGATGGTATGTGATAATGGTATCTTACGGTCATGTTAGTATTGTCTTTTTGACACTTGCCTGTATTTGCGCGAATAATGTCTGGAAAAAGAGTCTTTAGATTTCTTATAATTCTGTCTTAAAATTATATTTAGCGTGAGCTTGATATAAGAATAGATATAATCTATTGATAAATACGAATATAGTAATAAAATAAAGGCATTAAATATATTGTACTGGATTATAACATTTAAATGGTAACAGTTGAAATATTAAATTCTTTAATACCCAAAGTTGGGTATTACTTTTTGAAACATCTTACATCTTAACTATAAGTTTAAAGATGTATTCCGCCTGGGCTGTTCTTTTTATACAAAAGCGATCAGAATGCTTCGGTCATATTAAAATAAAACAGATTCTGTTTATTTACAGTGTTTCTTCCCAAGTCTAAACGAACATTCATTCGGGGCTGAACCTCAATACGCAGGCCTATTCCCATGTTAGGTAGAACGCCTTCTACTTTACCTGGATTGGGGCCCATAAAACCACAACCTGCCCATGCTGTATACCCAATATGACTTATAACTCTTTTTATCCAATTACTTTTATCTGTATTAAACATTTGCCGGTATTCAGCCATTATCAAATGAGATGATTTGTCACGGTATTGCCCCATATAGTATCCACGAAGATCGTAAGGAGTACCACTAAGAGTATATTTTACCAAGGGGGCATCCCCGAACACATTTTTTGTTTGTACGGTCCATGCAAGTACCTTACGGTTTCCTAAGGTTTTATATTGGCGATAATCTATTTCTAATCGATAAAAATTATTGTCACCTCCTAGCATCTTGTTATACATTACTCCTCGAAAATCTAAATAGATTCCTTTATACGCATTAGCAGGTACATCTCGTGTGTCGTATGTTAACAAAAAACCTAAACCAGAGCTAATGGTTGTGCATCCATTTTCTGTCCCGCCTGATGTCAGATAAAGTGGATCATTAATCATTCCTTTTGCAGGACTGGTAATTTTGTCATAATTGAAATCAATCTGAGGTCCTGCAAAGAAATTGCTCTTTCCTAATCGGAATAAGAACCATGGATTTATCTGTATGCCACTATATCGGTATTCGCTGGTTTCCTCACCTCTAGGATAGTCTTTATTGGTCGAATAACCAATGCCATAGTAATTTTCTATGGTATTTTTATATGCAAAAACACCGAATATACGGAAACGGTCGTCTTTAAAAAAGAGTTGTGGCTTGGTTGATAAATTGAGTCCTCCTTCGAACATCAACGCAACAGCTATTGGGAGAACCGAACGCTGAAGGGTTGTATCGTTAGGGTTCGTCCTAAAAGTCATCAGTGCACTACCACCGATTAAGAATCCAAAATCTGGAGTATAGCTTGGTCCACCTAATATATTATAGTGCAGATTCCGTCGGGCTAGCTTTTGGCTATGGGATTCTCGACTGATTGTTTTTGATGTACTGTCTGAAGATAAGTGATTGGATAACGTATCTTTTATGGCTGTATCACCCACTTGGCCTATCATATTACAGCTTGGTAACAATGCCAGCCACATGACTATTATATATTTCTTCATATCTGCTCCGGAATTCGGTTGCAAAGAAAACTAATTTATTTCAGTTAGTTTTTCTTTTTATAGATAATAAATCTAAAAAAGATTTGTATTTTTGTGTATTACAATCTGAGGGCTTTACAGGGAGGACTTAAGCAAGCTCTTAGAAACAGGGAAATGTATGTATAACTGGCTGCCCCTCCCGTGCGCGGCCAATCTGACCGGATACACAAGAGAGGCTAGGGGAGAGGTGGCTTTAAAATCTGAAGCTTATGGCAATCTTAGTTAAACCAATCCAGCGGATTAATCCGCAAGACAAGGATGCAGAAAAGAAGTGGTATGTTACCCAAGTAACATCCGCACAGGTGGACGAAACGCAAGTGGCAATGGAAATTGCCGAAGAAACCACGCTGAACCCTTCGGAGGGGATGATGGCCATCCGCCAATTCCGCAAGATAGTGCTGCGCCATCTGCTGGCGGGCGAAAGCGTCAAGCTTGGCAACTGGGGCAGTTTCAGCGTCACTATCTCCAGCATCGGAGTGGCGAAGAAAGAAGAGGTCAATGCCAACAACATCAAGAGCGTCAACCTCAACTTCCAGCCCGACGATGAGTTCAAGGCCGACCTGCAGAAGGCACGCTTCGCATGGGTGGACAAGCTCGCCGAAGGACGTACTTCTGCCGAATCGCCCGTAGAGCCCGAAGAACCGGGTGGTGGTGAATCTCCCGACCCTATCGTATGACATACGCGTCGTAGACCGCAGGCATGTATTTACCTCAATGTCCTCCCTCATCCCGGTAAGTACATGCCTGCTTTTTTGTATCCACATGTCTGTACTTACGTATCCACACGTCTGTACTTACGTATCTACGCGTCTGTACTTACGTATCTACGCGTCTGTACTTACGTATCTGCACGCCGGTACTTACGTATCTGCCGGAAGAAAGTACAGTACGCGCACAACGGCAGATACCGAAAAGACCGCCGGGAGCTCCCGAAGGACTGAATAAAAGACCTTGTCAGGAGAAACCGGACAAGCTCGGAAAATCGGTGGCAATTACTTAAATATGTTTGTATCATCTTGTAAAGTGCACGGCTGTTGTGCCCGTACACGTGTCGTATTACGGAAAAATCTCCATAAATCCTCCTTCGTTCCTCTTTATTTACACTATTATTTATTAATTTTGCGCCAAATTTAAAAACCATTATTTATCTAGCATGGCAAATGTTATAAAGTTACGTAAAGGCCTTGACATTAACCTGAAAGGTAAAGCTGCTGAAACGTACATGAATGTAAAAGAGCCGGGGTTCTATGCGTTGGTGCCCGATGATTTTACAGGCGTGACTCCGAAGGTAGTCGTAAAGGAACAGGAGTATGTGATGGCCGGCGGACCCTTGTTTATCGACAAGAATCATCCGGAAGTGAAATTTGTATCGCCAGTGAGTGGCGTAGTAACGAGCGTTGAACGCGGCGCTCGCCGTAAAGTATTGAACATCGTAGTGGAAGCCGCAACAGAACAAGACTACGAAGAGTTTGGTAAAAAGAATGTTGCTGAAATGGATGCCGATGCTGTAAAATCAGTCTTACTGGAAGCAGGGTTGTTCGCGTTTATCAGGCAACGTCCATACGACATTATCGCAGACCCGACCACCACTCCCAAAGGTATCTTCATTTCTGCGTTTGATACCAATCCGCTGGCACCGGATTTCGAATTTGCTCTGAAAGGAGAGGAAGTAAATTTCCAGACAGGTCTTGACGCTTTGTCTAAGCTCTCGAAAACGTACCTCAACATTAGTGTGAAGCAGACAGCTACGGCTTTGACACAGGCAAAGAATGTAACAATCACCGCTTTCGACGGACCTAACCCGGCAGGCAATGTAGGAGTACAGATCAACCATATAAGCCCGATCTCCAAAGGGGAAACCGTCTGGACCATCGACCCGCAGGCCGTGATATTCATCGGACGCTTGCTGAACACCGGACGTATCGATTTTACCCGTACAGTGGCAGTCACAGGTTCTGAGATGAAAGAGCCGGCCTATTGCAAACTGAAAGTAGGTGCACTCCTGACCAATATATTTGCCGGTAATGTAACGTCCGACAAATCTCTACGCTATATCAGCGGAAATGTTTTGACAGGCAAGCAAGTATCTCCAAACGGATTCCTTGGCGCTTTCCACAATCAGCTGACCGTGATTCCAGAAGGTGACAATGTACATGAAATGCTGGGATGGATCATGCCGCGCTTTGATCAGTTCAGTGCCAACCATTCCTATTTCAGTTGGTTGATGGGCAAAAAGGAGTATACTTTGGATGCACGTATCAAAGGTGGTGAACGCCACATGATTATGTCTGGTGAATATGACAAAGTGCTTCCTATGGATATTCTTCCCGAATATCTGATAAAAGCTATCATTGCTGGTGATATCGACCGCATGGAAGCGTTAGGCATTTACGAAGTAGCTCCCGAAGACTTTGCTTTGTGTGAGTTTGTATGTTCTTCAAAGATGGAATTGCAGCGCATTGTCCGGGCAGGTCTTGACATGCTTCGTGCAGAAATGGCATAATCCATAAAAATTAGAATATTAAAAAAAGAATCATTAATGAAAGCGTTAAGAAATTATCTCGATAAGATAAAGCCGAATTTTGAGGAAGGTGGTAGATTACACGCATTCCGTTCTGTATTTGACGGTTTCGAAACATTTCTGTTCGTGCCTAATACAACCTCAAAAAGCGGAACTCATATACACGACTCTATCGACAGTAAACGCATTATGTCGATTGTAGTTATCTCATTGATACCAGCTCTGTTGTTTGGTATGTACAATGTTGGTTACCAGCATTTCACTCATACTGGTGCCGAAGGAGGATTTTGGGAAATGTTTGCTTACGGTTTTCTTGCCGTACTCCCTAAAATCATTGTATCTTATGTCGTAGGTTTGGGAATCGAGTTCGTGGTAGCTCAATGGAAGAAGGAAGAAATTCAAGAAGGTTTTCTTGTTTCCGGTATTTTGATTCCGATGATTGTACCTGTAGACTGTCCTCTGTGGATTTTGGCAATAGCTACAGCATTTTCTGTAATCTTTGCGAAAGAGGTTTTTGGTGGAACAGGTATGAACATTTTCAATGTTGCATTGATAACACGTGCGTTTCTGTTTTTTGCATATCCAACAAAAATGTCAGGTGATGCCGTATGGGTATCAGGCGATAGTATATTAGGCTTGGGAAAGACAGTAGATGGATTAACTGTTGCTACACCTCTTGGTATAGCTTCTACCAGTGCTTCCGCTCCTGTATTTAGTATGGATATGGTAACAGGTTTGATTCCAGGATCTATTGGTGAAACGAGTGTTATTGCAATTTTAATAGGTGCGGTTATTCTTCTATGGACCGGTGTTGCAAGCTGGAAAACAATGTTCTCTGTATTTGTAGGAGGAGCATTCATGGCTTGGGTATTTAATGCTATTGGACCGGATACCGCTATGGCTCAGATGCCATGGTACGAGCATCTTGTAGTTGGAGGCTTTTGCTTTGGAGCAGTCTTTATGGCTACTGATCCTGTAACTTCTGCACGTACTGAAAAAGGTAAATATGTTTTTGGCTTTTTAATAGGTGTCATGGCAATCGTTATTCGTGTATTGAATCCTGGTTATCCAGAAGGAATGATGCTTGCTATTTTATTAATGAACATTTTCGCTCCGTTAATTGACTATTGTGTAGTACAAAGTAACATATCACGTCGCGAAAAAAGAATGATGAAGTCTAACCACTAAAATACCGAATGGAAATGAATACAAATAGTAACAGTTATACTATCATTTATGCTTCGGTAATGGTTATTATCGTTGCATTTCTGTTGGCTTTTGTCAGCTCTTCTTTGAAAGAGACTCAGAACAAAAATGTCCAATTGGATACTAAGAAACAGATTCTTTCTGCATTAAACATTAGAAATGTAGAAGATGTGGAAGCTGCTTACCAAGAGCATGTAAAAAGTGACATGCTGATGGAGGCTGACGGAACATTGACCGAGAATACGGGAGCTTTTGCTACAAGCTACGAGAAAGAGGTAAAAGAGAATAATCGTCTGCATGTGTTTGTCTGCGACGTAGACGGGCAGACTAAATATGTAATACCCGTATATGGCGCTGGACTTTGGGGCGGCATCTGGGGATATATCGCTTTGAATGATGACAAGGATACAGTCTATGGAACATACTTTTCACATGCGAGTGAAACTCCGGGACTAGGAGCTGAGATTGCAACTGAATGGTTTCAGAAGTCATTTGAAGGCAAAAAAACTCTCGAAGGTGAGGCTATCGCTTTAGGTGTAGTCAAGAATGGAAAAGTAGAGAAAGAAGAGTATCAAGTTGACGGTATATCAGGGGGTACTATTACTTCCGTAGGTGTAGATACTATGTTGAAATCCTGCTTGAATAATTATTTGAAATTCTTAACTAAGAAATAAGGAGCAAAGAATATTATGGGACAATTATTTTCAAAGAAAAATAGAGAGGTATTCTCCACTCCATTAGGAATGAATAATCCTGTTACAGTACAAGTGCTGGGAATTTGTTCTGCCTTAGCCGTTACAGCAAAGTTAGAACCTGCTATTGTCATGGGATTATCAGTAACTGTCATTACAGCCTTTTCTAATGTTGTTATATCATTGTTGCGTAAAACAATTCCCAACCGTATACGTATTATCGTACAATTAGTTGTAGTTGCAGCATTGGTTACTATTGTAAGTGAAATATTGAAGGCATTTGCGTATGACGTGAGTGTACAGTTATCTGTTTATGTAGGTTTAATTATTACTAATTGTATTTTGATGGGACGTTTGGAAGCATTTGCCATGCAGAATGCTCCATGGGAATCATTCCTTGATGGTATTGGTAACGGATTAGGATATGCTAAAATTTTAGTTATTGTAGCATTTTTCCGTGAGTTATTAGGATCAGGTACATTATTAGGATTTAATATCTTAAATTATGAACCAATAAAGGAAGTTGGATATATCAATAATGGTTTGATGCTTATGCCTCCTATGGCATTAATTATTGTAGCTTGTATAATTTGGTATGACCGTGCCCATCATAAAGAGTTGCAAGAAAAATAATTAGTTATGAATTCTGAGCTTATATCAGGCTTATTTATGGTTAGAACAATCATTTGAATTCAAAATTTGAATATTTATGGAACATTTATTAAGTTTATTCGTCCGCTCTATTTTCGTGGACAACATGATATTTGCATTCTTTTTAGGTATGTGTTCATACTTAGCTGTGTCAAAGAATGTAAAAACAGCTATAGGATTGGGCGTTGCTGTAACATTTGTGTTAGTTGTAACATTGCCTGTTAATTATTTATTGCAGACTAAAGTATTAGGTCCTGATGCTATCATTGAAGGGGTTGATCTTAGCTTTTTGAGTTTTATTCTCTTTATTGCAGTCATTGCTGGAATTGTGCAATTAGTTGAAATGCTGGTTGAACGTTTTAGCCCTTCATTATATGCCTCATTAGGAATTTTCTTGCCACTGATTGCAGTAAATTGTGCTATTATGGGAGCTTCTTTATTTATGCAACAACGAATTAATTTGGGGGCTAGCGATCCTAAATATATCGGTGATGTATGGGATGCCATTTCATATGCATTGGGTTCTGGAATTGGTTGGTTGCTGGCTATTGTCGGTTTGGCTGCAATCCGTGAAAAAATGGCTTATTCGGATGTACCAGCTCCACTAAGAGGTCTGGGTATTACATTTATTACAGTAGGTCTAATGGCAATTGCATTTATGTGCTTTTCTGGTTTGAATATTTAAAAAAGAAAGGAATAGAACAATGGATATGAATTTAGTATTGGCAAGCGTTGGAGTATTCCTTGTGGTAATCCTACTGCTGGTTATTATTTTATTAGTAGCCAAAAAAATTTTGGTACCTTCTGGAAATGTAAAATTGACAATTAACAATGAAAAAAAATTAGATGTAGCTTCTGGATCTACTTTGTTGAATACATTATCGGTGAATGGCGTATTTCTATCGTCAGCATGTGGAGGAAAAGGATCTTGTGGACAGTGTAAATGCCAGGTGTTAGAAGGAGGAGGTGAGATTTTACCATCTGAAATACCGCATTTTAGCCGTAAACAACAGCAAGAACACTGGCGTTTGGGCTGTCAAGTCAAAGTAAAAGGTGATATGTCCATTAAAGTGCCAGAAAGTGTATTAGGAGTCAAAGAATGGGAGTGTGAAGTTATCTCAAATAAAAATGTTGCAACTTTTATCAAAGAATTTATCGTTGCGCTTCCTAAAGGTGAACATATGGATTTTGTTCCAGGATCTTATGCACAAATAAAGATTCCTAGATATACAATGGACTATAATAAGGATATTGATAAAGGATTGATTGGGGATGAATATCTACCAGCATGGAAAAAATTCGGATTATTTGATCTAAAATGTACAAATGAAGAGGAAACCATACGTGCATATTCTATGGCAAATTATCCTGCAGAAGGAGATCGTATTATGTTAACTGTACGTATTGCAACTCCTCCCTTTAAACCTAAAGAACAAGGTCCTGGATTTATGAATGTAATGCCTGGTATCGCTTCATCTTATATTTTCACATTGAAGCCTGGAGATAAAGTAATAATGAGTGGTCCTTATGGAGATTTTCACCCAATCTTTGACTCTAAAAAAGAAATGATGTGGGTAGGTGGTGGTGCAGGAATGGCCCCATTGCGTGCACAGATTATGCATATGACGAAAACATTACATACAACAGACCGTGTGATGAATTATTTTTACGGAGCACGTGCTTTGAATGAAGTATTCTATTTGGAAGATTTCCTGCAATTAGAGAAGGATTTTCCCAATTTCAAATTTCACTTAGCGCTTGATCGCCCTGATCCTTCAGCAGATGCAGCAGGTGTGAAATACACGCCTGGTTTTGTCCATCAGGTGATTTATGAAACATATTTAAAAAATCATGAAGCACCAGAAGATATTGAATATTACATGTGTGGTCCAGGGCCAATGTCTAAAGCTGTAGAAAAAATGCTTGATGAGTTAGGTGTTCCAGCACAAAATTTAATGTTTGATAACTTTGGTGGTTGATTTTACATCTAAAGAAAAAAGTAAATAATAATCTAAATAAGTGGAAAAGAGTTTCTAAAAAATAAGATGGCATATGAAGATGATATAGCATGAGCACTTCATATGCCATTATTATTGTCATTTTACCATACTTCCTCACATAATTCTATTGACAGGACATACCGGTCCGAAAGA
>CALUOO010000010.1 GCA_944322345.1 uncultured Bacteroides sp.
ACAGTATCGACAATGGAAGTATTGATTTTTCAGAAAGAGGCGTTTGAGGAAATGGCGGCGAAGTTCAGCCGCTTCTCAGACCGTGTGAACGAACTCCTTGCCAAGCAAGGCAGCAAGTCATTAAACCGCTGGATGGACAACCAAGAGGTCTGCCAACAGTTGAACATCAGTCCGCGCACCTTGCAGACGCTGCGTGACAACGGCACGCTGGCTTATTCGCAGATAAACCACAAGGTGTTTTACCGACCGGAGGATGTGCTGCGCATCGTCAAGCCCGTTGAACGTAAGCTGGCAGACAAAGCCGTTTGATTATTATTGTACCACTAAATCCAATGTAACAATGAGTGAAATGATTACCAAGAACCATGCGCTTGTCGCCGAGTTCGGCGACAGCCTTGACCGTCTGCTGGACGGCATCGAGAACTTCATGGCAAACAGCCGTCCGACATTGGGCGGTGAACGTTTCCTGACGGACAGGGAGGTATCGGCACGGCTGAAAGTGAGCCGACGCACCTTGCAGGACTACCGCAACAACGGCATAATCGCCTATTACCAGTTGGGCGGCAAGATTCTATACAAGGAATCGGACATCGAACGGATGTTTGCCGCCAATTATCGGGAGGCGTTCAGATAGGCTGACGGAAATCCCCTGTAAAACGGTGTTACCCTCAAACGGCGTAAGAGATAGCCTTACACGCCGTTTGAGGGTATCTCATACGCCGTCTGAGGTCTGCTCAATTTCCCGCTCTCTTTCCACGCGACGGGGAGAGCGAAAAGAAAAGGTTGACGGGCTGTCTGTTGTTCATGGTCAGCCTGCTCATGATGAACCGCCGGAAAGCCATGCTCTCCCGACCTCTTAACTTGAAGGAAACGGCTATCACCATTTCAAGGCTGTAAACATCGTAGTTTATCCCGTTGTCCTGTTTGATGTACCGCTTCGTTTCGCTTTCCAACAATTCGCCATTCTTGTATATGGCATGGACAGCCTTGCGGATGTGGCAGCCGAACACGTTGAACGCATCGGACATTTCCTGCTGCGTCATCCAAACGGGAGCGGTCGGCATGGCAACCGCCCCGTTTTCTGTGATTGTGATTATTCCTCTTTCCATACTCATCTGTCATTGTTTTTCGTCAATCCGTTGGCTTTCCTGACCTGCATCAGCCTGTCCATGTCCTCCGATATCTTGTCGTCTGTCACCTTTGCATATGCCTGCGTGGTTCGGATATTGGTGTGTCCCATCATCTTGCTGATGCTTTCTATCGGTATCCCGGCGGACATCAGCAGGGTTCCGAACGTGTGGCGGCTTTGATGGTAGCTGAGCGAGCCTTTCACTCCCGCCAGCACTCCGATTTCATGGATGGCATACCAAATCATGTCGCGGTTGGGCATCGGGAACACGGGCTTGGTGTCATCCTCAGTGTTATAAAGGTCGAGTATCTGTTCCGCCACCGGATGCAGGGGGATGAACGACTCCACGCCCGTCTTCTTGCGCAGGATGCGGATGTACCGCCTGCCATCAACCGTCCTGCCGATATGGCGCGGGTAAAGTTCCTGCACGTCCACATACGAGAGTGCGGTGAATGCCGAGAAAATGAACGTCCTGCGCACCAGCTCCTGCCACTTGTTCGTCATGGGATGCTCCATGATGTACATCAACTGGCTACGGCTGATATGCCTGAGTTGCGGTGCGTCCTTCTTTTCGTAAGGCACGTCCGCCGTAGGGTTGAAGCGGAGCAGCCCCTTGTCCACCGCGATGTAGAGCAACCTGTTGAGCCACGTCATGCAGTGGTTCACATGGGAGGCTCTGCATCCTTTCTCCTTTACATATTGTTTAAAGCCGTAGCCGAAGTCCTCCGTGACGTCTTCAAGGGCAATGTCCTTCATTTTCAAGGATAACAGGTATTCCCGCAGGTAAGCCTGCGTGCTCTTGGACTGGCGGTAGCTGGAAGTGGAGTTGATTTCCTTCGAGCGCACCCTCAACCGTTCCCGTTCCTCCTCCCCGATTTGCAGCAGGGTCGTGGGTGCGGCGCTCACCTTGGTAATTTCGTTCTTCAATAGTTCCGCACTGACTACCCCGTCCCTTCTCAGCAGGTCGTCATACGCCTGCCCGATACGTTTCCGAAGTTCGTCCAGCCTGTTGTTAGTGCGTTGTTCTTTTGTCTCGCCCGTCTTGGCGTTCCAGTCCTCCGCTTTGCAGTAGATACCCGTTGAAAAAGCGTTCTGTCTGCCGTCAATGGAAATACGGCACTGGATGGCGGTGGTTCCGTCCGCCTTGACCTTGTTGCGGTTGATGTAGTACAATATGTTAAATGTGCTGCGCATAATTGTAATTTTTTAGTGGGTTAAAGAATAAGTTTCATGTCCTTGGTCGCCTCGATGTACCTGTCCATATCGTCGAACAGTTTTTTCGGAGTGACACGCGCGTATATCTGCGTGGTGCTGATATCCGAATGTCCGAGCATCTTGCTCACCGTTTCGATGGGCACGCCGTTCTCAAGCGTTATCAGGGTCGAGAACGAGTGCCGTCCCATATGGTAGGTAAGCGGGCCTTTAATCCCTGCCATGACCCTCAGGCTTGAAAGGTTCCACATCAACGCGGCATGTTCTATATGAGGGAGCAGCGTCTTGCGCGACTTGCTGTGGTATTTGTCTATCAGTTCGATGGCTTCCGGCAGCAGCTTCACACGCGACAGTTTTCCGTTCTTGCCGCGCTGGTATTTCAGCCACAATGCGCCGTCATCATCTTTGGAGAGATTGTCAGGCGTGACTGATACCGCGTCAATGTAGGAAGTACCCGTATAGCAGGCAAAGAGGAAAAGGTCGCGGGTGACGTTGTGCGACCAGCGGTGCTCCTCTATCTCCAAGTCGCGCAGCCTCTCGAAGTCCTCACGGCTCAACGCCCTCGGGGTACGCTCTTTCTGTCTCGGAAGCGGATAATGCTCGAAGTGGCAGATGTCCGCATGGCCTTCCTTGAAAGCGATGCGGCAGACCTTCTTCAACACGGACAGGTAGTGGCGTACCGTTTCTATGCCCAGCCCGTTTTCAATGACTACATATTCCTGAAACTCCCGTATGAACTGCTCGTTCAACTGGCAGAAGGCAAGGTCGGCGACCTTGTGCCGCTTGGCGATGAACTCTGCCAGCCTTCTCCGGGTATATACGTAGTTCGGCAGGGTACGGGAGGAATACTCCGTCCCGATGAGCGACTTGATTTCCTCAATATGCCTGTCGAGCAGTTTCAGGAGTGTCATGCGGTTTTCCATGCCTCCTTGGAACAAGTCCCTGACCGCCGCCGCGTCAAAATCCATCCTACGGCTGACGAGCGTGTCGAATGCGGTGTTTATGGACATCAGCAGCCTGTCTATCCTCGCGTTCGTCTCCACCGCTTCCCGGCTCTTGCCGTCCAGACGGCTTTCCCTCGCGTTCCACAACTCCGGCGCACAGGACAGCTTGCAACTGAACTGCGCCATTGTCCGGTTCACTGTAATCCTTCCCATTATCGGGGCCTTGCCCGACTTGTCCGTCACGCTCCTTTTCAGGTAGAGCAGCACCTTGAATTTCTCAATCTTCATACGCTTACTGTTTTTGTTGCAAAATTAATTCACGGGTAAGCGTCCATTGATTTGTAAAACATTGCAGAACAGTGAAAAGCACGCCGGAGCCGAAGTATTTGATTTGCCCACCGTTACCAGTCGGATTTTGGAAACAGCATGGCTAACGCTTTGGTAACTGAAACCTCTCCGTATTCCACACCGCATTGCTTTTTACCGATATGGCAGAATGATGAAAAACTGCTTGTTTTCAACGGGTTGCGTTTATCTTGCGCATATCTGTTTCCTGATGCTTTTTGACTTTGTTTACATTGCTCAAGGCATGGGTTTGCGACCCTGGCTCTCAGCAAAGGGATGCCAATCGAGAGCGTCAGCCGTATTTTGGGACATACGAACATTGAGACCACGCAAATCTATGCGAAGATAACCGTGCAGAAATTGGATAATGACCTCACGATGTTGGGCGACAAACTGAGCAAATCATTCGGAAACGTGAAAATGGCAGGGATATGAAACGGGAAATAATCACAACGGACAGCTATGGTAGAATTACCATACCATCCGATACAGGTAATATATGGATGAATGAAATGGAGCTGGTGGAACTGTTCGGGGTAATCGCCCCGACGCTCCGTGCCGCCATCCGTGCCGTGTACAAGTGTGGAGTTTTGAATCCTCTTGAAGCAGAAAAACGTATCAGGCTGCCCAACGGCTATTATGCGGACATGTATGCCCTGCCGATGGTGGTGGCACTCGCTTTCCGTATTGACACGTCAAGTACCGCAATGATTCGCAATGTCCTGCTGGAAAGATTGTGCCAGCGAAAAAAGGAACAAGTCCTGCTGGTATCAATGAATAACAGGATGCCGTATGAATGTTAGCATGAACTTTTAATGTTCAGCCATTTGATGATTAACGGTTTAATCTGACGTAGTGACGACATGAAGTCATTGAATCTGTAAATCAGTACGTCAGTCAATCTGTAATTATCTGCAACAACCAGTCCCCGAAGACGTGCATATTCCACGACTTCGGGCTTTTTTATCTCCTTTTATCTGAAAGAGCCACCCGTTTATACTGCATTTTCTTTTGGCATGACCTATTTTGCGCCGTTCCGCATAGATTTGCGTATCAAGATTTTACCGACACTTCCGTAGCTTTGCAACCATGTTTAACCCGTTGCCGACAGAATGTAGGCAGCACTAAAACCTGTATCAAGAACATGAAGAAAAAAATCATTTGCGTAGGTACAACTCTCTACAGGATTGTAAATCGGGATTGTCATTATTCACCTATAAGGGGAATAGGACGTTACTACACGGTAAACAACATACAGCTGGAAAAATTCTGATATTTTGATGAGATGATGAAAGTATATATAAACATAAAGAGAAACAGCAACTTACGTCTCCATCAACCTTTCAACAAGAGAATCGGGGTGATGAAAAAAGAAAGGACATACCGCACTCTACATCACTTTTCTTTTGGCGAGCGGTTTGATGAAACGATGATAAATGTATATCATCTTGGTTATCAGTATATTATCCTATCAACTCATCAATTCATCGGATTTTTATCCACCAACAAGTCTGCGGGACAAACGGATGGAAGGAAATGCCACTATCCGCAAGCTGGTCGGTCGGACATCCGACCTGCCTGTTGTCCGACCAGCCGACAAGGGAAGGCGTATCATATCAATGAAAAGAAAAGATCTGCCTATACCGCTGGTACTCTCACAGGCTTTTGAGAACAGAAAAGCCATAGCTCATTAGGGCATTTTCTTTACGCAGTGCAGGCACAGCTAAAAATGCCCCAATGAGCCAACGGGGTTACACCCCTCTGGACACCCCCGTTTGCCATGCGGCATGACCGCAGCGGACGGAAACCAACAAACCAAATTGTCAAACTTGAAAACGAAAAACAAGCATGGGATATATAAGCATTCAAATCAACAAAGCGAAAGGCTCGGCTGACACGGGCGCATCCGACCACATAGAACGTAAGACCATACCCAAGAACGCAGACCCTACACGTACACATCTCAACCGTGAACTGGTGGAGTTTCCCGATGGAGTGTCCGACCGTACCGAAGCGATAAGCCACCGCATCCGCACGGCTGGCATCAAGCGGAAGATAACTCCAGACCAAGTGCGGGCAATTAGAATCGTACTTTCGGGTACGCACGAGGATATGATGAAAATACAGGACGAGGGCAGACTTGATGAATGGTGTGATGACAACCTGCAATGGCTGCACCGCACCTTCGGCAAGGAAAATACCGTTTCGGCAGTCCTGCACATGGATGAGCACACACCGCACATTCATGCCACGGTCGTACCGATAGTAACAGGAGAGCGCAGGAAAGCCAAGAAAAAGCAGACGGAAGGTAAACGCTCCTACCGCAAGAAAGCCAATATCGTGCGTCTGTGTGCCGATGATGTGCTGACACGTGAGAAACTCGTTGCCTATCACGACAGTTACGCAAGAGTAATGGAAAAATACGGTTTGCAACGTGGCGTACGTGGCTCGGAAGCACGGCATACGACAACAGCCCAATACTACCGTGATTTGATACGGCAGACGGGTGAACTTGAAGCCAATGTGCAACAGTTACAGACAGAGCAGCAACAAGCAGAGCAACAGCTTGACGAGGTAAGGCAGGAAGTCAAGTCGGAGAAACTGGAAGCAGCCAAGACGGAAGCGAAAGCCGCATTCGTGGCAAAAGTCTGTTCTCTTTTCGGTGGTGGTAAACTGAAAGAGTTTGAACATAGAAATGAAGATTTGCAAAAGCGCATACAGGAACTTGAAGAAAAAGCCATACAACGAGAAGAACAACATGTCAAGCAGATGCAGGAAATGAAGAATGCTTACGAACGACAATACCGCAAACTATCGGAATTTACGGATTTTGTCAAACGCTACTTCCCTTATGTGGAAAAGCTGATGCCTACTATCAAGTTTTTGCGTGATACTCTGAATTTTAGCGATGGGCTAATCAAAAAGCTGTGCATGTTCAAGGATGTCACCATTAAAGGTAAACTCTATTCTTCTGAATTCCGACAGCTCTTTAAGACTGATGGTTCGATTTGTTCACTTAAAGAAACTTCGGATGGAAAATTTGACCTCAAAATAGACGGCGTTTCACATGTAAGTTGGTTCAGACGCAAGAAAGACGAGTATATGGAAGCATTGGGATTGCCAACGAAGAAACAAAATCGAGATATTAAGTTGTAAATCAAAATAAAGTCCGTAATAGTTGGTGACATATCACGGAGTTTTTGTACTTTTGTAGCTGGATTGAGACAACTCTTTCCAAGGCATATTAGAATAAAGAAGAAGCGTTATGCTAATCGTGGTGTCGGAAACCTAGGAAATTTCCCAAACATACAAACGATGATTGCATAGTGGTTCTCACGCTATAGCGTGGGCTGCTATTGTTATATCTGTTTGTATAGGTTTCCTAGGACCTCCGACACAGGTGAACGATTTGTAGTTCACGCTTCGTGTTAAAAATATATGGTATGATTTTTAAATGGCTTAAAAAACTATTTGGATTATATGATAGTTCACCAACTGAAATCCCTGCAAATGGTGAACTCAAGCCATCTGCCTCTAAGTCGCTTTATGATGAACTTGACAAAAGGAAAGAACATGTAAAGCAAAATAGGGACAAACTTAAACAATCGCCAATTGATTGGTATTCTTTAAATACTCCTTCCCAAAAAGATGAATTACAAACTCGCGTCTTTTCTCCGCGTAAATTTGAGAATATACCTTCTCTCCAAACTTTAAAAGATGAAAGATTAAGGAAAGAGGCACATGAATTAAAAGTACGAGAGGAAAGAACAAAATCATTATTAGATAAACTTGAAACCCTTATTGCTCAGCGAAAGTTCCAAGAGGCAAAGCAAATAATGGATGAAATTACGCATGAAATAGTGCGTATAAAAGATTCGGTTCTAAGAAAACGATACACGGATATACAAAAGTCTTTATCTGAATTAGAAAGAGAATTAGAACATGAAAGACTTGTTAAGTTAGCTGAAGAACAAAAACGCAAAGAGGAAGAAGAACGCAAGAAAAGAGAAAGAGAAGAAAAGGAAAGGGTTGAGAATGAAAAAAGAATAGCAGAAGAACGAATTCGGAAACAACAGGAAGCAAATAGACTTGCCGAAGAAGCCAGAAAAAAAGAACAGGCAGAATTAGCAGAAAAGGAACGATTAGAGGTCCTATCTACTGAGCGAAAAGAAAATTGGTCTGATTTCAAACAAATATTGGACAACAATGGTATTCGATACCTATACCATTTTACGGATAGACGAAATATTCCATCCATTAAACGGCATGGAGGCTTATTTTCTTGGCAATATTGTGATACTCATGGCATAACAATCCCAAGCCCAGGAGGAATAGGGTTCGGGAGAAACTTGGACCTAAGGTATGGATTAGAAGATTATGTGCGTTTAAGCTTTTGCAAAGAACATCCAATGAAGTATATTGCAATGAAAGATGGGAGAATTCAGAATCCTGTTGTATTGCTTATAGATATAGAAGTAGCTTATCTAAAAGGAACTTTATTTTCTGATATGAATGCTACAAAAACTGGGCACAAGACTGGTGGTGCTCTAAATGATTTAAGCAAAGTCCGTTTTGATATCGTTAAATTGCCAAATCATTTTAACTTGGAAGAACCTGAAAAGAGTTTTTACCAAGCCGAAATATTGGTGAAAACATTTATTCCTAAACGATATATTGTAAATCTTGATAATTTTTGAATTATGATATACATAGAAAATAAAAAAAGAAAGTTGGAAAAAATAAAGGAAGAATATCCCAATGCTATAATACTGGATATTACCTCTAATTCTGAGACGCGATATGCAAAAATATTGAGTCCGTTTTATCCACATGGAAATATACCTATTCCTTTTACTGACGGATTAAAGGCTACCTGTGTCGAAGCGGTCTGGCAAGGACTAAAAGTCTTTGAGAATGCAGGCGTGGATTTTGCGACATTCAAAAATGATACAATGCGAGATTTAAAACGGACAGTACGAAAATATGGAATGCCCAAAGGACACAGTAAAGGAGCTTATAGTAAAGAGTTATTGGGATACTTTGAAGCGAGGATGCTTATCTATCTTCCAACGTATAAATGGGTGCTGGATAACGTTCCCGAAGTTCATCATGTAATAGAAAGAATAAAAGCGCAAAGCAAAATTCAAGATATTGTATTATTAGATTATAATACAAATATAGACTTTCGAGATATTTCAAAGCCATTGTCACACGCAGGTTTGGTAAAATTATACATTGACGGTAAATATCCCAATGGCATAGAGGATTACCAGCCAATGACACAGGAAGAAATGGATGCAAAGAAAGTTAGGGAGAAAGAACTAAAGAAAGAACTAAAACGTAGGGCAAAAGAACGCAAAATCGCACAAAGCCAAAAACTGTTTGAAGAATAAGTTGAACAATTAGAATTTGTAAAGATGGAAATGATACAAGAATACATCGGTTTAATTATCGCGGTCATCGTTGTAGCTGCTGTTATTATATTTCAAATTCGTAGCTTCCTTAAAACAAAAGGGAAAATTAAAGAGCTTGATAGCTTGTTTGAAGATGTTGACACTCTGTCGCTAAAAGAAACGTCTATTACACCGAGTGTACTAAGGAATAAAGAGTTTCTACAGAAATTTTTGCAAAGCATTCCACCACGCCATAATGATGAAAACGGTGATGAAAGCAAGGATTATACAGACTTATCACTTATTGTTTTTCAGGACGGGAGTAAGTCTTCCAATAAGAGATTTAAAATGATTATCAATCGCACGAATGAGTACTTGTGCAAAAATACAGGGACAAGTGCTGATTTAGGGGTATTAGAAGACATATGTGACAGTCAAAAAGAAACATTAGAGGATGAAATACAAAATAGCCTTAATGTTCCTCTATATTTAGGACTTGCAGGCACTTTTATAGGAATTATTACAGGATTATTGGGTGTTGATTTTGACCAAATTTTTGGCAACTCAAATAACTTGAATGGATTACAACATTTATTATATGGCATAGTTGCAGCTATGTGTGCAAGTTTATTAGGCTTAGGTTTTACCGTATATAATAGTGCTGTAACATATAAGGCTGCTGTAAGCAAATGTGACAACGGTAAAGGAAATTATATGAATTTCCTAAGACGTGAATTGATGCCATTATTATCAAATAGTATGGCTTCAAGCCTAAATTCATTAAAGGGAGTATTAGGACACTTTGTAGATAAATTTGGTAGGAATTTAGATGCCTATGCCGATTCTGCTGAATTATTAAACGACAATTTGGAGAAACAACATTTAGTCTTAGCGGAAATAAACAAACTGAGTTTAACTCGAACCGCTAATAAAATTGCAGAAACCTTTATGCAATTAAAAGATTCATCCGATGCATTAGCTGTTTTCCGTACATACCAAGAACAACTCAATTCGACAATATCCAATGCATCAGGAGTTATAAATCAAATACAAACTTTAATTGGTAAATTCGAAAATTTCTCTACAGGACTTTCCATTGTTATAAGTAATCAGAATAAAACTGCCGAGCTTCAGCGAGAGTTTCAAGAAGCAATAACGACCCATTTTCCGACAGGGGCAGAAGCAAGGGAGATTTGGAGAAAGGAATTTGATTTGCTTATGTCTGAAGGGAAACACGTTTCTGAAAGTTTGTCAGCACAACTTACAGCATCAACGGAATACATTCAGAATTTTGTCACCAATAACAAAGAGTTCTTTGATACATTTGATAAGCTGAAAGAAGTGCTTGATATAATGATACAATATACGCAAGTTCAAGCGGAATGTTATAAGGATATGAAGGGTGAAATATTAAATCTGAGAACGGATTTTCATAACGCTCAACTTGAGGATATAGAGTTAAACAAATCGATTCTTAAGGCTATAGAAACAATGACAGAATCTATTAAAAACTTAAAAGAAGAAAAGTAATTATGTCAAAAAACAGAAGTAATACTTTCTGGTTAAGTTATTCTGACCTCATGACAAGCTTGTTTTTCATTATGCTTGTTCTATTTATAGTGTGTGTCGTTAAGATGAAAGGTATTAATACACAATTAGATAAGGAGGTAAACGCTAAAGAGGAACAGCTCAGAAAAATCGAAGAACTAAATAACTCGATTAAAGAAATAGATGATAAGTATTTCGCATACGATGAGCAATTCAAGAGGCATACATTAAAAGACATTGAAGTCTCTTTTAATACATATAGTTCTAATATCCATGATATAGAGCGAGAACAACTTGAGAAGTTATTAAAAGCAGGTCAGGCAATCGTCCGTTTTATGAATAGTGCAAAAAGCAAAATTCCAGAAGCTCAATACATGCTTATCATAGAAGGACAATCGTCAAAAGATTATTATACAAGAAATTATGAGCTTAGCTATGAAAGAGCATTGGCTCTAATTAAATTCTGGTCTAGTAATGGTATTGAGTTCGATTCACTTGGCAATTGTGAGGTTTTAATCTCAGGAAGTGGACAATCAAGCAAATTTAGAGTTCAACCTGATGTTAGAGGGAATAAAGATAACCAACGATTTGTTATACACATAATTCCGAAACCCGGCATCATAGAATAATTGGAAAGAGGCAATAGGGAATCTTTTATCTGCTGAAAATTATAAGAAAATGATATTCTTGTTTTATTCATTAGCTCAATGCTTATAGATACACCCTAAATGAATGATATTTAAAATATTCTCTGTATTTTTGCATCCGTAAGAGTTACCCAAACAAGCAAAGCGATGCAGACTACGGCAATTGGAACGGTTGCCAAGTCATTACCCCAAAACGTGGTAATTCTTCTAACTCTCTTGATTCCAAAGAGGTATATTCCTTATACAGATTTACATTAATTTTTAAAACATAAAAAAGCGGAAAGGCGTTTTCCTGTCTACGAGGTTGGGAGTCGAAGCCCATATGCACTAACAGGAAACGCCCTCCGCATATATAGTAGGGGAGGGCGAATAACTGTTTTCTTCGTGCATGTGATTTTTCGACTTTTACCTCGCACAGAAATCAGCTATATCGCTTAATATATCAATTTTACAAATCTTAAGCAAAAGTAGTACTTAAATAATTAATATCCAAATACAAAAACAGATTTTATAAAATATTCCATATTACAATATAAAAAATGAATCAATATTCCCTTATCAACTTTTCAATAATTCTTTCCCTATTGCCGGCAAAGGCCGACCGATTTGTCAGGCAACCTTTCCCAACGTATTGGCAAAGGTTAGCTGACGCGAGCCGAAAGGTTACCCAACAAATCCCTTTTCCGTACCCGGATTTACCTCACAAAATTGTACCTTTGCCAAAGTCAAAAAAACATTCGAACAACAATGATACATACCAGACAAGAACAAATGGAAGCTTTCGGGCGATTGCTCGACATTCTTGACGAACTACGCGTGAAATGTCCGTGGGACAAGAAGCAGACAAACGAGAGTCTGCGTCCCAACACCATCGAAGAGACCTACGAGTTGTGTGACGCTCTGATGAGAGACGACAAGAAAGAAATCTGCAAGGAGTTGGGAGACGTCCTGCTACACGTAGCCTTCTATGCGAAAATCGGATCGGAAACAGGCGATTTCGACATCAAGGACGTATGCGACAAACTTTGTGACAAGCTCATCTTCCGCCATCCGCATGTATTTGGTGAAGTAAAAGCCGAAACAGCCGGACAAGTGTCCGAGAATTGGGAACAACTGAAACTGAAAGAAAAAGACGGGAACAAAAGCGTATTGAGCGGTGTACCGGCGGCACTTCCGTCGCTGATCAAAGCCTATCGCATCCAAGACAAGGCCCGAAATGTCGGTTTCGATTGGGAAGAACGGGAACAGGTATGGGAAAAAGTAAAAGAAGAGATAGGAGAATTTCAGGCAGAAGTAGCCAACATGGATAAAGACAAAGCAGAAGCCGAATTCGGTGATGTGATGTTCAGCCTTATCAATGCTGCCCGCTTATATAAAATCAATCCCGACAATGCGCTGGAACGTACCAACCAGAAATTCATCCGCCGCTTTAACTATCTGGAGGAGCATACCATCAAACAAGGGAAAAACCTGAAAGAGATGTCACTCGAAGAGATGAATGCCATCTGGAACGAGGCAAAAGAAAAAGGGCTTTAATATAACAAGCTGGAAAGTTGGCAGACCTGCTACCAGCTTTCCAGCTCAAAATCATTTATCCGACATATATTTGTTGTAAGACTGGACTAAAATGCAAACCCCAGACGCACATTGCCCGTATGTCTGAACTTCACACCGGAAATCCACCATCCGGTATAATCAAATCCAAAAGAAACAATATCCGTAACCCTATGGGCATATCCAAGCGTTACCGAAGCAGCCATTCTTGGCTTCAGATCAGCATCTTTCAGCTTTACTGTAGGAGGATCATAAGTATCAAAAAAAGGTTCTTCTATATTTACTTGAGAAACGCCGCAAGTAGACTGGAAGAATATAATATGCCTGAATGTACTCAACAGATCAACTCCTAATCCTACTCCACCATTGAATTCGCGCATTGTCCAGTCAAACAGGTATTTATCCTGCGACTCACTTCCTTCTACCATTCGCATCTCGCGCTGGTCGTAAAATCCCATATGGAAATTGGCAAGGCTATAAAACTGGTCAGACAGATAGTATTTGAATTCCGCACCGATTCCACCTCCACTGGGTCTGACTCCGGGAGAAAGACGTGAAAAATATTCATAGCCTCCCATCACCGAAAACTGAAAACGTCTTTGGGCATCTACCGAAAGAGCTGTACAGATCAATATAATGACAAAAAATAATCTCGTTAACCGCATATCCCTAACATAATAGCATAAGATTCTTTCAATCTAGTCATGTATCAGCTCCAAATATAGGTATCAGCCAAAGACTTTACTACATTTATTCACCATCATTATGTTAAAGATACAAAAAACAGGCAGTCATACAATGCCTGTAAAACGAATCAGGAGAGTATCCCATAAGAATACCCTCCTGATTCTATCTTACCGAGAATAGTTAATCTTTCTATAAACGCGAAGACTACAGATTGCCCAAGCCTTACACAAATCAGCCGTTACTTCCGTTTCGGAGCATTGCCTTTGTGGTGCATACCACGCAACATTTCACGGTGGAAACGAGTTTCAGCCCGTTGAATTAGATAAATTTTCTTACTGGAGATCACCTTTCTAAATTTCTCCAAATAACTTTTATCTAGATTGTCGGAAGCAATACGCTTATCACACACTCCCTCAACAATCTCCTCATATTGCTTTTCTGTAGTTTGCGTATCTTCCCCTTTGCGAAGCAGACTCCACGATTCATCATTCAGCTTTTTCTTCTTATCCTGCAATTCAAAATATAAAGGAAAGAATTTTGCAGCTTCTTCTTTAGTCAATCCAGCCTGTTCTGTAATAAATTCTTTCTGCTTTGCTCTGAATTCCTCACGGGATAAACGCTGGTCACAGCCATCAAAAGCCTGCGAAAAAGATATAAACCCACAGAGAAAGACAATTAAAACAATCAATTTCTTCATTCTATATTCAAAATTTTATATTTATTCACCTGAGAACTCACTTAGATATACATATAACGAATAGTCATCCATCATACTTCCATCTATTGCCGCATCAATTATCTCATCCGAGACCGTCTCTGTATCCGTTACCGAAGAGACTGCACTATTGTCTTTCAGTGTTCTATGATCGGACGATGCCACACGGATAATTAAAGCTGCTCCTACAAACATGGCTGCCATGTAAAGCAACGGTTTCAACTTTGTCCACGTGGTAACCTGTTCTTCCTTTTCCGAAGGTTTTTCTTTCTCCGGAAGTTTGTCCATCATGCTCGAAGCGAACTGCTCAAAATAGCCATCCGGAACTTTAAAAGGGTTTTCCTTCCCTATTTTTTTCATTAGGTTATCTTCCACATTCATACGTTTTCTCCTCTCTATTTGTTAGACAACAGACTGATTAAAAGGTTTAATCCACTCCCTCGAAAAACTTCTCTATTTTCTTCACCGCATGATGATACGATGCCTTGAGTGCTCCGACAGACGTACCGAAGATTTCGGACATCTCCTCATATTTCATTTCCTGATAATATTTAAGATTGAACACCATCCTCTGTTTCTCGGGTAATGTCATCAAGGCTTGCTGTAAGAGTAATTGCAGGCGGTCGCCAGAGAAATAAGGATCACTTTCCAACTCCCGCACGGCTACAGCCTCCGGATCATCAATCGGAACGGTGTTTGCCATACGTTGTCTGCCAAGAAAAGTCAGACATTCATTCAAAGCAATACGGTAAAGCCATGTCGATAGTTTTGCCTCTGCACGGAAATAGTCAATGCTCGTCCATGCCTTTACAAACGTATTTTGAAGGATATCGTTCGCATCCTCATGCGACAGCACTATACGGCGTATCTGCCAATAGAGCTGCTCGCTATATTGTGCTACAATCATTTCAAATCCTTTCCGCTGTGTTTTCTCATCTTGAATGAGCTGCAACACTTCGCGTTCGTCGTAGGATGTCATAGTCTCGTATTCTGTTTTATTTATGATTTCTACTCTAACAGTTTGTCTGCCCTACCGGAAGACATAAATTTTCTTTTGCCAATACAGTCTGAGGAAAAATGGCCGATGCCTCCTCCAGTAACAGCTGTTCGTCTTCATATCGCGCAGAGAAATGTCCAATTACAAGTCTCTCCACATTCGCCGACAAAGCAATCTGAGCAGCCTGCATGGCTGTTGTATGGTAGGTTTCCTTGGCTCTAGCCAAATCGGCCTGAGCAAATGTTGCCTCGTGAAACAAAAGATTAACTCCCTGAATCTGACTGATAATTTCTTTACGATAGATAGTATCGGAACAATAGGCATACTTTCGGGGAGGATCGGAAGGACGAGTCAGACGGTGATTCGGTATTACTTCTCCCTCAGCAGTTACAAAATCAGCCCCATTCTTAATACGATTCAGTTCATATACCGGCACCTGATAAAAATCAATCATCTCACGGATGATATGATTCGGTAAAGGTTGCTCTTCGAACAAGAACCCGCAGCATGGAATGCGGTGTTGCAGAGGAATAGTGCTTATCTTCACCGAACGGTCTTCGTAAATCAACATCGGTTCTTTCGTTTCAAATTCATGAAAGACTACATTGTAAGTCAAAGTCTTGCAAAAATAACCCAACATTGGGGCAAGCAGTTCTTCCAATCCTTTGGGCGAATGAATATGCAATTCGGCAGTACGTCCCAGCAGCCCGAAGGTGGAAATCAGCCCTAACAGTCCAAAACAATGGTCACCGTGCAGATGGGAAATAAAAATATGATTCAGCCGGGAAAACTTAAGACGCGATCTGCGTAATTGCATCTGTGCTCCTTCGCCACAGTCGATCATAAAAAGCTTTTCACGCAGGTTCACAACCTGCGATGTAGCGAAATGACGCGTAGTTGGCAGAGCGGAGCCACAGCCCAGTATGTGTAACTCGAATTTTTCCATACACTGCAAATATAGGGCATTTAAAATTGATATTCTCACGATGGAAGAAAAAAATGAGCGACAACCACAATGCCATTGTCCCGATAAAGATGAAATTCTGTCTGCATAAACGCAAAAAGGGCATTCCTCACGGAATGCCCTCTCCTCTTTGTTTAACTTAAGCTAATATAAAAGAATTATTTCTTTCCTTCCAATTGTTCTTTCAAAGCTGCCAAAGCATCGATATCACCCAATGTAGTAGAAGCAGCCTGATTCTGGATCAGCGGTTCGTTCTTTGAAGATTTCTTAGAAGAAGCTTTCTTTTCTGCTTTTTCTTCTGCTTTTGCAGCATCTTCGAAGATACGGCTGTGAGATACAATGATTCTCTTAGCATCCTTGTTGAATTCGATCACCTTGAACGGAAGTTTCTCTTCCAGTTGTGCCTGTGTACCGTCTTCTTTTACCAAGTGCTTCGGAGTTGCAAATCCTTCTACACCGTAAGGCAAAGCTACAACAGCACCCTTATCCAGCATTTCGATGATTGTACCATCGTGTACAGAACCTACTGTAAATACAGTTTCGAATACATCCCAAGGATTCTCTTCGAGTTGTTTGTGACCTAAGCTCAGACGACGGTTTTCTTTGTCGATTTCCAGAACCTGTACCTCGATGTCTGCACCGATCTGAGTAAATTCTGACGGGTGTTTGATCTTCTTTGTCCAAGAAAGGTCAGAGATGTGGATCAAACCGTCTACACCTTCTTCGATTTCTACGAATACACCGAAGTTAGTGAAGTTGCGTACTTTTGCAGTATGCTTAGAACCTACAGGATATTTCTCTTCGATAGTTTCCCAAGGATCTGCTTTCAGTTGTTTGATACCCAATGACATCTTACGTTCGTCACGGTCAAGAGTCAGGATCACAGCTTCAACTTCGTCACCTACCTTCATGAAGTCTTGTGCAGAACGCAAGTGTTGTGACCAAGACATTTCAGATACGTGGATCAATCCTTCTACGCCCGGAGCGATTTCGATGAATGCACCGTAATCAGCCATCACAACTACCTTACCCTTAACAGTATCACCTACCTTCAAGTTCGGATCAAGTGCATCCCATGGGTGCGGAGTCAGCTGTTTCAAACCTAATGCAATGCGTTTCTTTTCGTCATCGAAGTCGAGGATAACAACGTTCAGTTTCTGATCCAGTTCAACCACTTCTTTCGGATCGCTAACACGTCCCCAAGAAAGGTCAGTGATGTGGATCAAACCGTCTACGCCGCCCAAGTCGATGAATACACCGTAAGAGGTAATATTTTTAACAGTTCCTTCGAGAACCTGTCCTTTTTCAAGTTTACCGATAATTTCTTTCTTCTGTTGTTCCAGTTCAGCTTCGATAAGAGCTTTGTGAGAAACAACTACATTCTTGAATTCCTGGTTGATCTTAACAACCTTGAATTCCATAGTCTTACCAACAAATACATCGTAGTCGCGGATCGGTTTTACGTCGATCTGAGAACCCGGCAAGAATGCTTCGATACCGAATACATCTACAATCATACCGCCCTTTGTACGACATTTGATATATCCCTTGATGATTTCTTCGTTTTCCAATGCTGCGTTAACACGATCCCAAGAACGAGTAGCGCGAGCTTTTCTATGAGAAAGAACCAGTTGTCCTTTTTTGTCTTCCTGATTTTCGATATATACTTCTACAGTATCACCTACTTTCAGATCAGGATTGTAACGGAATTCGTTCAACGGAATGATACCATCAGATTTGTAACCGATGTTCACAACTACTTCACGCTTGTTCATTGCGATTACGGTTCCATCTACCACTTCACGATCGTTCACCTTGTTCAGGGTAGAATCATAAGCTTTTTCCAATTCTTCATGACTAACGTTAGTCACGGTTTCGCCATTTTCGTAAGCATCCCAGTTGAAGTCTTCAATAGGAGCAACATTCTTTAAGTTTTCCATTAAATAAAATAAGTTGTTAATAATTAATTAAATAAGACATTATATTGCTATAAATCGGGCGCAAAGGTAGAAATATTTTCTTGACTACCAAAAGTTTTTAGCAACTGTTTTGATTTACAGACAATAAACTGTGGTTATATCAGATATTTTGGCATCTTTCCGAGGGAATCTGACAAGGCATTTCTCAGCTAACCTTTCCCAACGTGTCAGCTAACCTTTCCCAATGTGTTGGCTAACCTTTCCCAACACGACAGCTAACCTTTGCCAACAAACGGATAAAGGAGTAGAAAGTAAAGATTGGATAAATCGCTATTAAACAGCAATATAAATGAAGTAAAAACAAGAGAATCAACGGTTGAACAACTCAAATGTAAACTTGCACCCTACCCCACTGAACTTCCAGTTTTCGCTGCCTACAAAAACACCAAAATCAAAAATTTGCGTACCAATACCGTAGCCCACCTCCAGATAAGGCTGCAAGTGAGGCATAGAAAGTGCACTGACATACAGACGCTCGTTTTCTACATAACGTGTATATTTCATCAGATGCCGCAACAAGAGGAAAGGAGCTTCGTAGGTAAAATGCCCGCGGACATAGCTGCGTGAAGAGTTATACCACCGTCCGTCCAGCAACTGGAAAACGCCACCGATTTCATCGTTCCAGCCCACCGGAAGATTACGGTGTGAGAAATTGGCAAAATCCACAAAATAAAGTTCATCACGGTTGGTAAATGCGCCAAATCCCAAACGATAATAGATATTCCTCATCAAGCCCATTCGTATCTGGTGTTGCAGATCGAGCTCCACCCGCTCGTATTCACCCGTACTTTTCAGCACCCCTTTGATTCCCCGCTCATAATCGACCGACAGAGTAGGATAAAACGAACGGAGATTCATCTTTCGTTTTCCGTTCATATAATAGTATAGTCCCGGAGTCCACTCCACCCTGACTCGCGGAGCGAAACTGATATATGTATCCGAAAACTTTTCCATTAAATCGGGAAAGAATATGGCATACTTCTTATACAGATCAAAAGCAGCCGAATGTTCAGGTATCCTCTTGTGAGCGGAGAAACCGATACTTATATCCAACCCATTCACAACCTCTATGCTATGCTGGAAACTAAAATAGAAGTCCTTGAAATAGTCAAGTTGAAACTGATCAAAGTCGAAGATACTATCGGGCATCGCCTTAAGTTCATCCAGCATCTTACTACTGTAAATTCGGTTTCCGTTACCAAAATTCAGCTTGATAAAGCCACGCTTCTGAGGGAAATACTCAAAATCAGCATTCACCGACCAGTAAAATTCTTTACGGGTAAAATTATAACCCACTTTCGGAACAACCCTAAGAATCCTGTCGCCCTGAAAGAAACGGTTGTATATAAAGTCCTGCCTGTACGACAATCCGTTACTTCCGCTATAACTGAACAGCAAAGGATTTATAAAAGGAGAAAAACGGACACTGCCGATGTTGGCCCAGTTGAATTTATAGTCTTCCAATACTTTGTCGCTCATAACTCCCCAAAATGCCTGACTCTTTGATTTTTTCTGTCGGACAACCGTATCGGTTCTTACCCTATGGTCACGATACAGTTTCCGTTCGTCCTCAGTAAGCGGAAGCGGACGCAAAATAGCAAAGGCACTGGAATCTGTCATATAAGCATTCGTATCACAACGTAAAGAAAAAGATTCAGTAAGATCATATTTCGACCTTCTTCTTTTACTATGCATCTTCTCACCCTTCAGTTCAATCGATTTATAGTCCAAAGAAGCCGTATAATTGCCATCCACTTTGTTTCCTACAAAAACAAAACTTGCATCCAGTTCATACAGCACCGGAAGGAATTCATCTTTCTGTCCGGCTTCGCCCATCTGTATCTGACACGTAAAACGGATGAAGCCTGACCTGCCCGAAAAACGGATCTCACGGACACTCCAGTTTCTGTTGCTGATAATCATGTATCCCTCCACCAACTGGTCACTTTTAGTTTTTGGAATAAAGCCTACACGAAAGTTTATCCCCGAAGTATCATACATGACACTGTCGATACAATATTTATAATATTTCTTACCATTTTGAGCGACAGGAGACAAAAGCCGTTCATCATTCAGCAAAGAAGCCGAATAGACATTCACCTTCAGATATTCCAGCAGACCGGGTAGGCCACGGTTTCCACGTATGGTTCCCTGCGAAGCCTTTACCTTCTGATCGTAAATGTCTGGAGCTGTATAATGCAGATCACTATAAGTTTCGAGCAAATATTCGTTGACGCCTTTCTGCAGACGAAACATGGAAGGAACATAGCGAAGAATAAAATTCTTCTTGCGGATATCCATCTTACCTTTTATATATAGGTTAGCCCGGAAATCCTGAACTATCGACTCGTAAAAAGGAGCGCTCTCCATCACTCTGTCAACAACAGAGTCGACAAATTCTTTATGATAAACTCCGTTGAGAGTAGGGATAGAACCAACAAGCTTCCCCTCCGCACTGTAAGCGAGGAGACACAGCGTTATTATAAGTATTCCACGTATCAATTCCCCTTTCTCCCTTAATTAGAGTTTTGTCAATCTTTCTGCAATGCTTCAATAAGCAGTGTTATATTGGCAGTAAACAGACGGACAGCAATAGCAAGCAAAATAATGCCGAAAAATTTCCTGATAATATAAATGCCTCCTTTTCCAAGAAAGCGTTCAACCCGCCCGGTCATACTCACTACAAAATATACCCATACCATATTCAGGAGTAAAGCAATCACAATATTAATACTGGCATACTCTGCACGCAAAGAGAGCAACATTGTAAATGAGCCGGCCCCTGCCAAAAGCGGAAATACAAGAGGAACAAGAGTCGCCTCCTTTATAGGCCCCTGATTCTTAAATATTTCTATATCAAGAATCATTTCCAGCGACAATAAAAAGATGACAAATGCCCCGGCAATAGCAAACGACTCTATGTCTACCCTGAAAAGTTTCAGCAACATATCGCCGGCAAAGAAAAATCCCAGCATCAAGACCAAAGATATCAGTGTAGCTTTCAGTGCGTTGACGCCCTTTCCCTTTTCCTTCAGATTAATAATAATAGGGATTGCCCCGATAATGTCTATTACGGCAAACAGTGCAATAAATGCACTGAACATCTGTTGCCAATCAAAACCTGCTAACATATTTTTCTTTTTTACTATGCAAATATAGTCTATTTCTAGGCTTTCAAACAATAAAAAAAACAAAAAGAAAGAACAACCGAAGACACTCTTATCATATTTATGAATAAATTTGTAAAAACAAATACGAATAATCATATATGGAAACGATGTTCGACACACTGCTTCAACTGCCCTTATTTCAAGGACTTTGTCGTGAAGATTTCACAAGCATACTGGACAAAGTGAAATTACATTTCGTCAAACACAAAACAGGAGAAAACATTATTGAAAGTCAAACTCCCTGCAGACAATTGTGTTTTCTGCTAAAGGGCGAACTCTCTATGATCACTACTTCGAAAGAAAATATCTATACTGTCATCGAACGGATAAGCGCCCCCTATCTGATTGAGCCACAATCGCTATTTGGCATGAATACAACCTACGCTTCCTCCTATGTCACCCATAAGGATACACATACAGTAAGCATCAGCAAAACTTTTGTAATGAACGATCTGTTTCAATACGAAATATTCCGCCTCAACTATATGAACATTATCAGTAACCGGACGCAAAACTTCTATGCACGCCTATGGGAGGAACCGGTAACCGACCTAAGAAGCAAGCTGATCCGTTTCTTTACGACACATTGTGAAAAAATGCAGGGAGAAAAGATATTCAAAATAAAGATGGAAGATCTGGCACGCTGTCTGGACAGCACACGGCTAAACACATCAAAAGCACTCAATGAACTGCAGGATGAAGGAATTATAGAATTGAGAAGAAAGGAAATCATCATTCCTCGGGCTGAAAAACTAAAAGAATAAATCTACTCCCTCATCAGAGTTACAACGACCATCCTTCACATAACCACACTGCCACCAACGGCTAAGAACCATCAAAGTAGTGCAGGCAAGTCATTAATGCCCTAACATACTTCGTTAAAAGACTCAGAGTTCGCGATTTTAGCAAAAAAGAAAACACACTATAGATATACTATCCATGCATCTTTCCCAATGCAGATGCACCATATACCTATAGCGTGTTTCTAAAAAGAATAATTATTTATTAGCAAAAGCGTAGCTATATCCTTGTACTTTCTGCCATCCGCCACGAGTAAAATCGGGCACTTCAACAGGAGCCGAATTGTTTTCGATAGACAGTCTGGTCAGTTCTGCCATACAGCACCACTCTGCCAAATCATATACATCCATATCCAACGGCAATCCATTACGCAAGCAATACACCAGACGGTAATCCATGATATAATCCATACCGCCATGTCCACCAACTTTCTTAGCAGTTTCTTCCAACTCTGCATCCAAAATAGGACTTCTGTATTTTTCCATTAACGCCTGCTTAACATCTGCCGGTACAGAACCGTGAGCATTCAGATTTTCATGGTTAGGCACTTCGTCTGCCTTTACCTGAGACGGTCTCAAGCAATATTCTTCGATAGGATACTTGCTGGCATATCCGTCTGTTCCTACCACCTGATACATACGGCTGTAAGGGCGCGGTGTCATCACATTGTGCTGTATCAGCATAGTGCGTTCCTTCTCTGTACGAATAATAGTGGTTGTCTGATCACCATTCTGGAAATCTTTTACATCTTCTCCAGTCTGTTTCTTTATATATGCAGGACCGTTGGCTGCCTTGGTATCCATAGCAACCAGTGTCTTCATTCTATCTCCACGATGAATGTTGAGCAACTGACAGGCAGGGCCCATGCCATGTGTCGCATAGACATCGCCACGGTTCTGACGATTAAAATCCATACGCCAGTTATTCCAATAATAAGGCCAGAAATCTTCCAGATTATGGATATATGCACCTTCAACGTGAAGAATTTCTCCGAACACTCCCTGCTGTGCCATATTCAGAGTAGTCAGTTCAAAGAAATCATACACACAGTTTTCCAGCTGCATACAGTGTTTACGGGTTTTCTCTGAAGTATTGATCAATTTCCAGATTTCTTCCAATGTCATAGCTGCCGGAACTTCAATTGCAACATGCTTGCCATGCTCCATTGCATAAACACCCATTTCGGCATGATGTTTCCAATCGGTTGCAATATATACCAAATCTATATCATCACGCTCGCACAACTGTTTCCAAGCGTCTTCCGATCCACTATAAGAAGCAGCTTCGGGCAACCCGGCATTTTTCAGGATTTTCTGTGAATTCTCCACTCTCTCTGGCTGAAGATCACACAATGCTACAATTTTTGTCCCGGGAATGTAAGCAAAACGTTGTACTGCACCGGGGCCTCTCATGCCTAATCCGATAAAGCCTACACGCACTGTATCCAATTTCGGCGCTACCAACTGAATCACATCTTCCTGTCCGGCAGGACGAGCAGGAGTTTCGACTTGAATAGGAGTAAAAGCTGTCTTTTCTTTCTGAGTGCTACAGCCTGTCTGACCCAACAGTAATGTCAGACCAATGATGAAGATCGATAATTGCTTTTTCATGATCTTTCTCAGGGGGGTTAAAGGGTTATTAATAAGTCTATTTTATCAGTGGACAAAAGTAATCAATATATTGCAACTTTTATCTTTATTATCAATATTTTTTATGAGGATGGACAATAAAAAGAGAATCTGTCTCCAGATTCTCTTTGGTAAGAGCGGAAGACGGGGCTCAAACCCGCGACCCTCAGCTTGGAAGGCTAATGCTCTATCAACTGAGCTACTTCCGCAATTTTTGTGGGCAAAGATGGATTCGAACCACCGAAGGCGTAAGCCAGCAGATTTACAGTCTGCCCCATTTGGCCACTCTGGTATTTGCCCTTTCGCATTTAAGAAGGTTTGTTTCTCAATTGCGGTGCAAAGATACGACTATTTCTTTAAGTTCCAAAAAAAATCGATCATTTTTATTGCAGTAATTGCACATTCGTCTCCTTTATTGCCCAGTTTGCCTCCTGCACGGTCTTCTGCCTGTTCCATCGTATTGGTAGTAATCAGTCCATAAATAACTGGAACATCGCCAGTTGCATTCAGTTGGGTGATTCCTTGGGTGGCTCCCATGCAAACATAGTCAAAATGTGGTGTATCTCCTCTAACCACACAACCAATTGCAATAATTGCATCCGCATCGCTGTTTTTCATCATCTGATTGGCACCAAAAGTCAGTTCGAAACTTCCGGGAACGGTTTTCACATAAATATTTTCGTCTTTGGCACCGTGTCGCTTCAAGGTATCGACCGCACCCTTTAGTAAAGCTCCGGTAATATTGAAGTTCCATTCGGAAACAACAATTCCGAATTTCATATTTTCCGCATTGGGAACTGAATTAAAATCATACTCCGATAAATTGTGATAAGCTGTTGCCATAGTATTTATATCCTTTAATGATAAAAGTTGATTCATAAAAAAAGCACATATTACACGGTTCCACGATTCTAATGACTTCAGGTATTCCGTCTAATGTGTGCTTGAGTATTTTTAGCGGGCTTCTTCAGCCCTGTTATTGGGTAACCTTTCCCAACAGATTGGGTAACCTTTGCTGACGTGTCAGCTAACCTTTCCCAACAAGTCAGCTAACCTTTGCCAATAACCGGCCAGCAGTATACCCTCTCTTCCTCTTAAAACAAAGATGTTGCGATTACTTCTTCATCAATTTAGCTTGCTCGATATATTTATCTATATCAAAAGCTACGTATGAATCGAAATAATCGTCCTTTATCTTGGTATAGGCATTGATAGCATCGTCATATTTACCTTGTTTAACAAGGATTTCTCCTGCCTGCTTCAGGAAGATAGGGCTCAGCGTACTATTGTCTGCCTTATCTGCAGCCGACAGTAAAGTAGAAGCTGCTTTATCCAACTGGCCGAGCTGTGCATAGCAGTTACCCATCGCACCTAAAATGGCAGGAGCTACCATTTGGTCGTTGCTATTGAAGCCATCCAGCATCTTCAGAGCCTCGTCATATTTGCCTAACTGTGCATAGCAAAGTCCGGCATAAGCTTTAGCCAGATTAGCAGCTTTTGTTCCGCTATATTCTTCAGCCACATTCAGGAAGCCTTTATAGGTGAGGCTATCGCCGTTCAAAGCCTGTTCGTAGTTGTCTTGTTCAAAGTATTCCTGTCCTTTAAACAAAGCAGCCTGTGCTTTCTCTTCACGGGGTTCTGCGTAGAAGTTCTGGTACAAGATAAAACCCACTACGATGATAACAACGGCTGCTACACCGCCGATGATCGCATTTTTGTACTTCACAAGGAATGCCTCTGATTGTGTCAGTGCATCCTCAACATTCAGATGTTCATTCTGATTTTTTTGTTCTGCCATTGTTGTATGATTCTTTTTTTGTTATTATTCGTTATTTTATAATTCGACTCGCAAAAGTAGTTTTTTTATGTTTCCCCACGAAATTTAGAGCCATCTTTTTTTCTTTTATCCCTGAAAACCACGAAAATCTTGCTACTTTTGCGGTCCCAATCAATGCATTTACGATGATACTGAAAAGGATATCCATATTAAACTATAAGAATCTGGAGCAGGTAGAGCTGGATTTTTCAAAAAAACTGAACTGTTTTTTCGGACAGAACGGAATGGGAAAGACGAATCTGCTTGATGCCATTTATTTTCTCTCATTTTGTAAAAGTGCAGGAAATCCGATAGACTCGCAAAACATCCGGCACGAACAAGATTTTTTTGTCATTCAGGGTTTCTACGAAGACGAAGATGGTAATGCTGAGGAAATCTATTGCGGAATGAAACGGCGTTCTAAAAAGCATTTCAAGCGAAACAAGAAAGAATACACTCGTTTTTCCGACCACATAGGCTTTTTACCGTTGGTAATGGTCTCACCTGCCGATGCAGAACTGATTTCCGGTGGCAGCGACGAACGACGCCGCTTTATGGATGTAGTTATCTCACAATACGATAAGGAGTATCTGAATGCACTGATCCGATACAACAAGGCATTGCAGCAGCGCAACACCCTACTGAAAAGTGACCTTCCGGTAGAAGAAGAACTGTTTCTCATTTGGGAAGAGATGATGGCACAGGCAGGTGAAATCGTATTCCAAAAGCGTGAATCATTCATTAAGGAATTCATACCTATTTTCCAGTCATTTTACTCATTCATTTCTCAAGACAAAGAAAAAGTAGGGTTGTCTTACGATTCGCATGCACGAGAGAACTCACTGCTCGAAGTGCTCAAGCAAAGCCGGGAGCGCGACAAAATCATGGGATTCTCCCTGCGGGGAATACATAAAGACGAACTCAACATGTATTTGGGAGAGTTTCCCATAAAGAAGGAAGGTTCGCAAGGACAAAACAAAACTTATCTTATCGCCTTGAAACTTGCCCAGTTCGACTTCTTGAAACGTACCGGACAGACAGTCCCCCTGTTACTTCTGGACGATATTTTCGACAAGCTGGATGCATCTCGTGTGGAGCAGATAATAAAACTGGTAGCAGGTGACAACTTCGGTCAGATATTTATAACAGACACCAACCGGGAGCATCTGGACCGTATATTATATAAGGTAGGAAGTGATTATAAGATATTCTGTGTTGACAAAGGAGCTGTCTGCGAATCAAAATCGGAACAATGAGAAAAAACGACGCTGAACAAATAGGGAAACTAATCAGGCAATACCTCCGACAGGAGAGCCTTGAATCACCACTCAACGAACAAAGATTACTGGATGCTTGGCCACGTATTTTAGGAGCTGCCGCAAACTATACCAGTAATCTTTATATTCGGAACCAGACACTTCATGTCCACCTTACTTCTGCTGCTTTGCGACAGGAGCTAATGATGGGGCGTGAAGTACTGATACGTGCTTTAAACAAAGAAGTGGGAGCTACCGTAATTACAAACATCATTTTCCAGTAAGGAAGGGAATTGTATCTACGGTCTTTATTCCCAAACTTTTCAGATTCTGTATGGCACGGTCGTAATAAACCGGCGTTTCTAAAGCATGATTATCGTGTGCATCTAGACCGATAATAGCAGTACATCCTTCATTGGCTGCAATTTTCCAGAATTCAGGATGGGGAATATGCATCTCTTCGGATGTCTGATGCTCAGCCTCATAAGCAATGTTATACTCCAAAGGAAGTCCCAAACGGGCAGCCGTACGACAAATATGTCTGCTGATCAGTTTACAATGACGATCGAACTGCGGATATGAACGCATGAACAGATCTGGATGTGCCATGTAGGCAAACATTCCGCTTTCCATACCCTCAATAGCGCTCTCTTCATACAGTTCCAACATATCTACAGTATCTGTGTGCCGTCCAAAATAAGGGAACTTCTCATCAGAATGGAAATGATGGTTACCGAAAATCACATAATCCAGCTCATATTCCTTAATGATTCCCTTCAACCAATGAATATAATCGGGAAAATATTCACATTCCAAGCCGATTTTGATACTGATACGGTCTTTGTATTTCTCACGTAATGAACGGAGGCTTTCAACATATCCCGGCAGTTCGTCGGGAGTCATTCGTATGTCTGAGACATAATCGGTTCGATACTTCCACGGAGTATGATCGGAAAAGCCCAACTCCTGATAACCACCTTTAAGGGCACTTACAATAAAATCTTCGTCGCTACCTGTCGCATGCTGGCAGCGAGTGGTATGAGTGTGATAATTTGTTCTCATCTGTAGTTATAATTATATCCATTCGGATGTCAAACGGTTCTGCCGGGACCGAATCTACCAACTGAAAGGGGAAGCAGACTCCTATCTTGCAGGCATGCGGCAGGAGAGGTAAAAAGCGATCATAATATCCCTTTCCCCTTCCCAGACGATTACCATTCAAATCGAAAGCCACACCGGGTATCACAGCAAGATCAATATGCTCATAGTCTGTAAACGGTTCACCTTCCGGCTCGCTGATGCCATAAGCACCTGTGGCAAGTTTTTCTGCTCCTGTATAACAGCGCAATTCAAGTTCATCACCTACAACAACAGGCAGCACAATACATTTACTCTTATACCACTTTTCAATGAAATCATGAGTATACACCTCGTCTTTCAGCGAATGGTAGAGCAATAGGGTGCTTGCCTGTTCAAACTCAGGCAAACGCTCTATCTGTTCCCATATCTTTGCAGAGATAGTCCTCAACGTGATATCTGAGCATTGGGACTTCTTCATACTGATCAAGCTGCGCAGTTCTCTTTTTTGTTTCATCTTTCTGTTCCTCTGCTTCTTCAGCCACTTCGGGAGCTTTTGGGAATGCTTCACCTTTTTGCAGAATCTCTATTCCTTTATTAACAGTAGCATCTGTCGTATTGAAATACTTGACATACTCCTGCAGCCCCAACATATTATATATAATATTGCCGTAGATATTCTTTTCGAGCAATTTATACGATTTCTGTATGAGGATGTTTCTTCTCTTCACTCCCTTGCTGTCTGCAAAACGGACAAATTGTTCAATAATACCCTGACTACGCAAATACTCCGACAGTTTTTCTTCCGTGTCATACTCTTTCAGCTTCTGACGGTTATTGTCAGTATATTGGAACGTAAACTGTATGGTCAATCCCCTTCCAATCACTGTAGAGAGATAGGAAGTCACTCCCGTCGTATCCTGAGGCACAAAAACATCCGGCATAATTCCTCCACCTCCGTATACTACACGGCCAAGTCCCGTATAGTAACGTTCGCTTTCATTCTGCCTAATACTGTCGCGTGAGAAAAACTCTCCATGCTCATAACGATTATAAATATCCAGTTCGTAATTACGATCATTTCCACTTTCATAAGGACGTTGAATGCATCGGCCCGATGGGGTATAATAGCGTGCAATGGTCAAGCGAATAGCAGATCCGTCACTAAAGTCAATCGGTTGCTGTACAAGTCCCTTTCCAAAAGAACGGCGTCCAACTACAGTACCGCGGTCGTTGTCCTGAATAGCACCAGTAAAAATCTCGCTGGCCGAAGCCGATCCCTCGTCGATCAACACAACCAGAGGAATCTGCTGGCAACTACCTGTTCCATTAGCAAACTCTTCCGAACGAGGATATTTTCTTCCTTGAGTATAAACTATCAGTTTACCTTCCGGCAGGAACTCATTGACCATACGGATAGCCGCTTCCATATATCCACCGGTATTGCCACGAAGATCAACTATAAGTCCCTTACATTTATTATGGTTCAACTGCGCCAATGCGTTCAATAATTCTACATGAGTAGTACGTCCAAACTTACTGATTTTCACATAACCAATACTATCATTCAGCATATACGAAGCATCCAACGTATTTTGAGGAATATCTCCACGAACCACTGTAAACTCCAGCAATTCTTTTTCTCCCAAACGCTTGATGCCCAGCTTCACTTCCGATCCTTTAGGCCCCTTCAATGTACGCATGGCAGTCTCGTTGGTCACTTTCTTACCTACAAACAAACTGTCATTCACTTTCACAATACGGTCACCTGCCAAAATACCCACTTTCTCCGACGGACCTCCCTGGACCACAGCATTTACATGGATGGTATCATTCTGTATGGTAAACTGAACACCTATTCCACTGAAACTTCCTTCCAATTCCGAGGTTACTTCCTCCAGATTCTGTGCCGGAATATAGGTAGAATGGGGATCAAGCTCCGCCAAGATCTGTGGCATTGCTTTTTCTACCAGATCACTCATGTTTACCGTATCTACATACTGGTCATCTACAATTCTCAGCAATGCGTTCAGTTTATTGGATGATCCGTTGATAATTCCCAGACGATTACCTGCAAAATGCTTAGCATAGAATGTACCGACAAGAATACCTATTACTACACTAACTGCAATGATGACTGGTGTAAAACGTGAAGAGTTTTTCGTACTCATAATTATACTGATTCCTTATTTTAAAGATTTGTTTTCTTATTCGTTTTCCGCAGAAGAGAGCCCAATATATACAACCTCGATACCTGCCCTTTTCAGCAGTTCGATGCCATCTTCCAGACGGTAATGTTCGGAATAAACAACCCGTTTTATCCCTGCCTGAATAATCAGTTTAGCACATTCTATACACGGAGAAGCAGTCACATACATAGTAGCCCCATCACTGCTGTTATTGGAACGGGCTATTTTGGTAATGGCATTCGCCTCCGCATGAAGCACGTAAGGTTTTGTCAGATTGTTCTCATCCTCACATATATTTTCGAATCCCGACGGAGTTCCATTGTATCCGTCCGAAATTATCATTTTATCTTTTACAATCAAAGCCCCTACTTTACGTCGCTGGCAATAAGAGTTTTCCGCCCATATATTGGCCATACGTATGTAGCGCTTATCAAGTTCGTGTTGTTTCTTATCCGCATCCATGACAATTCGCAGTTTTCTTTTCACTATTTGGCAACTCTGAAAAACATACGGTATTTGACACCCTGCTTTTCGTATATAAGATATAGATTCTGACTGTCACCATCATAAGAGGTTGCACTGTTTAAGCCTTCAAGGAAACTACGTGCAAGCGGATCCTCTTCATCTTTGCCAGACAGTGCAGCTCTGAATTCATGGTTTTTGCCATTGGCACTCCACTGTCCGTTCATAGGCTGAGTAACCGTTGTTCCACTCACCTGTCCTTGGATTAAATCTCCGTCTACAGTTCCTTTAAAATTAACAGTAAAAGAAGTTGCTTTTTTTGTTAAATTATTCATACTCAACTCTTTTTTTTCTTCATTACCGCCCCAGAAATCGTACATTTTGCCTTCTCCATCTTTGGAAATCATGTTCAGTTTCCATGTCTTTCCCGTAAAAATGGCGGCCACATCATCCGAATCATTGCACCCGGAAAGAAGAGGGAGCAACAAGAATAATCCAATAATTCTATATACTGTTTTCATAATTCAATCACCTATTCCTTTTTCTGTTACCGAATTCCATTCCGTCTCAATAAGGCATCAATAGTCGGTTCTTGCCCGCGGAAACGCTTGTAAAGCGTCATTGGATGTTCGGTACCCCCTTTAGAGAGGATATTATAACGGAACGAATCAGCCACTTCCTTATTAAATATACCTTTCTCTTTGAATACCGAAAAAGCATCTGCATCCAGTACCTCTGCCCATTTATAACTATAATATCCGGCAGCATATCCCCCAGCAAAAATATGAGAAAACTGTGTACTCATACAAGCCTCTTCTACAACCGAAAGCAACTGAGCCCGCCTCCATGCCTCCTGCTCGTATGCCTTGACGTCACCCTCGAAGGGTTCGGTACGAGTGTACCATGCCATATCCAACAGTCCGAAGCTAACCTGTCGCAGACAGGCATATGCCGCATTAAAATTAGACGAATCCACAATGCGCTGTACCAAATCGCCAGGAATAAGTTCTCCTGTCTGATAATGATGAGCAAAGGTATACAGAAAATCTTTTTCAATGGCAAAGTTCTCCATAATTTGCGAAGGAAGCTCCACAAAATCCCAATAGACATTCGTCCCGCTAAGACTCTGGTAAGTAGAATTTGCAAACATTCCATGCAGACTATGCCCGAACTCATGCAGAAATGTCTCTACTTCACTGAAAGTCAGCAGAGCAGGTTTGTTTCCCGTGGGACGGGTAAAGTTCATTACCAATGAAATGTGCGGACGACTATTCACACCTGTTTCCGGATCTATCCACTGTTCTTTAAAGCTGGTCATCCATGCGCCTGAACGTTTTCCACTCCGCGGATGGAAATCGGTATAGAGCACAGCCAAATAACTCCCGTCTTTATCATACACATCGTATACCTCCACTTCCGGATGATAAACCGGAATATCCGCATTTTTCCGGAACGTGATGCCATACAGGCGTTCGGCAAGCCCAAAGACTCCTTTCTTCACCTGTTCCAGTTCAAAGTAGGGACGAAGCATTTCCTCATTAAGATTGAATCTCCTGTCTTTCAGTTTATTGGAATAATAGTTCCAGTCCCAAGGCATCACTTCGAAATCCGCTCCTTGTTCCTCGCGTGCCAAATTCTGTACCTCCTGATACTCTTTCTTGGCAGTAGGGGTATAAGCTTCCAACAGATCGTCCAACAGTTTATATACACGTTCGCTATTTTCTGCCATCCGTTTCTTCAACACATATTCAGCATAATCCTTATAGCCGAGCAGATGTGCTATCTGTAAACGTGCATTGACTATTTTTTTTACGATCTCAATGTTGCTATATTCATTATCATGCGTACATTTCGTATTATAAGCCATGTAGAGTTTCCGACGCAGGTCGCGGTTGTCGGCATATGTCATGAAAGGAACATAACTTGGCGCATGCAACGTAAATATCCATCCTTCTTTTCCCTCGTTACGTGCAGTCTCGGCTGCCGTTTCCACCACGATATCCGGCAATCCGGAAAGATCCTCCTCATCTGTCAGACACAACTGATACTGATTTGTTTCTTTCAGATTGTTTTCTCCGAAGCTTAGTGTCAACGTGCTAAGTTCTGTGGTCAGACGACGGTATTCTTCGCGGGCCCTTCCTTCAAGATTAGCTCCATGACGTACAAACCCATCATATATATTTTCCAGCAACTGGTTCTGTTCAGAGGTCAGTCCCAATGTACTGCGCTTGTCATAAACCTTTTTGATGCGTGCAAACAGTTTTTCATTCAGCGTGATATTGTTGCTATGTTCGCTAAGCAACGGCATCACTTTTTGTGCCAAAGCTTGTAATTCATCATTGGTCTCGGCACTAAGCATATTACTGAACACTGTAGTCACCCTGTCCAGCAAACTGCCCGAACGTTCGTAAGCCTCAACCGTATTGGCAAAGGTAGGTTCTTCTTCCGATTCTGTTATAGCCTCTATCTCTGCCTTCTGCAATTCAATTCCTTTCAATATGGCAGGCTCATAATGTTCGGTACGGATACGGTCAAAGGGGACCGTACCATGTGGTGTATGATATTCCTCAAAAAAAGGATTTCCGACATTTATCATAGAGTCCATATCTGTTCTGTTCATTGGTTGATATTCATTATTTAGTAAGCCACAAAAGTATAAAAAAATAGAAGAAGAGAAAGACAAAAGATATTTCATAGGACGATGAATTATGTTTTTTTGGCTTGAAGATCGTCCAAACAATACCAATGTCACCCTTCTCTTCTCCTGTAAGATTTACGGATGTCAGAAATCATCTTTTTTTAAACAGCCTTGCAAAGTCTTCTCCGGCTTTCAAGGCGCAAGACATCACATCTGTTTCAGGATTCTTGTTTTTAGGATTCCAAAAGCCCCCTTGCTGCACGATTGTTTCTTTGCGGAAGCCTGTAGCAGCGCTGTAATCAATCCAATACAGCCTCCAGCAAGCCTTATAATCAACTACCGAAGAATAACTCTCTCCGCCCGCCGAAACAGTTGTTGAAACAAAAGGAATCTCATTCCCGAAAGACGAATCCATATTTACTTCTGAAGACATCTCTTCCTGATTGACCCTGAAATCAATATTCTTGTTCATAATAACTACTTCAATCCTCTCTGCACGGCAAAGAGAATCAAGATGTTCTTCCGACTGTAAAACCTGACTGTCCATTTCCATTACAGACACAAAGCTCCGCAATTCATCGGCAGCCCGATACGAAGCTATCAGATCATAAAAACGGTTATCCATCTTTCCTTTGAACATATATTTATTAAAACTACTACTGAAACCGCTTGTTCTGCCCAACACACGATTGTTCATAAATGCAGAGTCCACCTCCGACACAGATATCTTCCCCATATCTAATGAATCAGAACCATACACAAACAACACCTTGTACCGCTCCAAAGGCAAAGAAACACCTTTCACATCTACAGTGTCCGTTCCGTTCACGACCTTCGTATGAACCGGAATCCTGTAGGTTGCATGGCAACTGCCCATCAAAAAGAGCAGAATTACCGATAGAATATTAATAATTCGTTCCATGTTTATCTACTTCGGTTAAACCATTATCTACCATAGAATCCTGCGTACAGGAAATGATAAATGAAACAATCGCCCACATCGGCAATAACAACAACTTTTTCATAAACGCATCCTTTTAGAGTGTAACAAAATATATAGAATCAATACCTCAGTCCCTAAAATTAGCACAAAAGTTCACGAATCATCACGTTATTATAACAAACAATCAAATATAAATGTTCTATCATCCGTAACACAAAAAAGCCGCCGCAGTTTCCTGCGGCGGCTCCTCTATATCCTTATCAGTTGTCTAACGATTAAGCGTTAACTGAAGCCATGTGAGCGATCAAGTCAAGAACTTTGTTAGAGTAACCGATTTCGTTGTCGTACCAAGATACAACCTTAACGAATGTATCAGTCAAAGCGATACCAGCCTTAGCATCGAAGATAGAAGTGTGAGTGTCACCCAAGAAGTCAGAAGAAACAACTGCATCTTCAGTGTAACCCAGGATACCCTTCAATTCGCCTTCAGAAGCTTCCTTCATTGCAGCGCAGATTTCAGCATATGTAGCCGGTTTAGCCAAGTTAACAGTCAAGTCAACTACAGATACGTCCAAAGTCGGAACACGCATAGACATACCAGTCAATTTACCGTTCAAAGCAGGGATAACTTTACCTACAGCCTTAGCAGCACCAGTAGATGACGGGATGATGTTACCAGAAGCAGCACGACCACCTCTCCAGTCTTTCATAGAAGGACCGTCAACAGTCTTCTGAGTAGCTGTTGTAGAGTGAACTGTAGTCATCAAACCGTCTGTGATACCCCATTTGTCGTTCAATACCTTAGCGATAGGAGCCAAACAGTTAGTAGTACAAGAAGCGTTAGATACGAATTGAGTACCCTTAACGTATGTTTTTTCGTTTACACCGCAAACGAACATCGGAGTGTCATCTTTAGAAGGAGCTGACATTACAACATATTTTGCACCTGCTTCGATGTGAGCTTGAGCTTTTTCTTTAGTCAGGAACAAACCAGTAGATTCAACAACGTATTCTGCACCTACAGCATCCCATTTCAGGTCAGCAGGGTTCTTTTCTGCAGTAACGCGGATCTCTTTACCGTTTACGATCAGTTTGCTGTTTTCAACGTCAGCTTCGATAGTACCGTTGAATTGACCGTGCATTGTGTCATATTTCAACATGTATGCCAGATAGTCAACCGGGCAAAGGTCATTGATACCTACGATTTGAATATCGTTTCTTGTTTGAGCTGCGCGGAAAACGAAACGTCCGATACGTCCGAATCCATTAATACCTACTTTAATCATTTTGTTTAAACTTTTAAATGGTTTATATAATATTTGTTCAAAATATCTCTTTACCTCATTGCGTCCGTTTTTTCTTCTCAAACGCGGCGCAAAATTACGAAAATGTTTTTATATTAGCACATTAAAATCACATTAAATATTGAAAAAAGATGGGAAAGAATTCGTTTTTTAAAGACTTTAAAGCGTTTGCCATGAAAGGCAACGTGATTGATATGGCTGTCGGAGTAATAATCGGCAGCGCTTTTGGCAAAATCGTTTCATCACTCGTAACCAACATAATCATGCCGCCTTTTGGATTGTTGGTGGGAGGGGTTAATTTCACCGATCTGAAATGGGTGATGAAAGAAGCTGTATATGGAACAGACGGCAAAGAACTGACTCCCGCCGTGACGCTGGAATACGGACAGTTTCTACAAGCGACATTCGACTTTCTGATTATCGCTTTCTCCATTTTTCTGTTTATACGTTTGCTGAACAGACTGACAACCAAAAGGAAATCCGATGAGCCGTCCGTACAGCCCGCCCCTCCAGCACCATCCAAGGAAGAATTGTTGCTGACAGAAATCCGCGACTTGTTGAAGGAACGGAAATAGACATCATCCTCACTCCCTTCCCTCTTTACCACCTCCCCCTCTTTTTCCTAGGAGGAGGTAAGGAGGAGGTTTTCTTTACTTTTATTTCTTTCTTCATTCTTTTGATACTTTTCTTTTTCTTTCTTTTCAATGCGTTACATTTAATAGCTTAATGTTACATTAATCCCCTTTCAAACCACATTGAATGGAACCAATGAATACATAATTCAATAAATTATCCTATTGTTTTCACATAAAAAAAACAGGAAGATTGGGAAAGGTTAGCTATCACATTGGAAAAGGTTAGCTGTCGCGTTGGGTAACCTTTCCCAATCTGTTGGCAAAGGTTAGCTGACACACCGGGAAAGGTCAACTGACACAAGCCGTAAATAATCCATTATTATTTTCCTTTAAAAAGCATTTCCAGTTCAGTATATTTTCCGTATTTTTGCACATCATTATTTATTAAAAACCCATACATTGATATGCAGGAAAAAATAATAATTCTTGATTTCGGCTCACAGACCACACAACTCATCGGTCGTCGCGTCCGCGAGCTGAATGTCTATTGTGAAATTGTACCTTACAACAAGTTTCCGAAAGGTGACGAAACCGTGAAAGGTGTCATTCTGTCGGGAAGTCCTTTCTCTGTTTACGACAAGGATGCCTTTAAGGTAGATTTAAGCGAAATCCGCGGCAAGCTCCCTATTCTGGGCATCTGCTACGGTGCACAGTTCATCTCCTACAGCAACGGTGGAAAGGTAGAACCGGCAGGTACACGCGAATACGGCCGTGCACACCTCAGTACGTTCGATACACAAAATGTGCTTTTCAAGAATGTTCGTCCCAACACACAAGTATGGATGAGCCACGGCGATACCATCACAGCCATTCCAGACAACTTTAAGGTGATTGCCTCTACCGACAAAGTGAAAATTGCCGCTTATCAGGCAGAAGGCGAGAAAATGTGGGGCGTACAGTTCCATCCGGAAGTGTTCCATAGCGAAGATGGCACACAAATGTTGCGCAACTTCGTAGTGGATGTCTGCGGATGCAGCCAAAGCTGGAGCGCATCTTCGTTTGTAGACACCACCGTTGCCGAGTTGAAGGAACAGGTAGGCAACGACCGCGTAATCTTAGGACTGAGTGGAGGCGTAGACTCATCAGTAGCTGCTGTACTATTGCACCGTGCCATTGGCAAGAACCTGACATGTATTTTCGTAGACCACGGGTTGCTGCGCAAAAACGAATTCAAGAACGTGATGCACGACTATGAATGTCTGGGACTAAACGTGATCGGTGTAGACGCCAGCGCCAAATTCTTCAAAGATCTGGAAGGTGTAACCGACCCGGAACAAAAGCGTAAGATTATCGGCCGCGACTTCGTAGAGGTATTCAACGAAGAAGCTCGCAAAATAACCGATGCCAAATGGCTGGCACAGGGAACCATCTATCCCGACCGTATCGAAAGTCTGAACATCACGGGAAAGACCATCAAGAGCCATCACAACGTGGGCGGACTTCCCGAAGAGATGCATCTGCAACTGTGTGAACCGCTGAAATGGCTGTTTAAGGACGAAGTACGCCGTGTAGGTCGTCAGTTAGGCATCCCCGAACATCTGATCAGCCGCCATCCATTCCCCGGACCGGGACTGGCAGTCCGTATCTTGGGCGACATCACTCCCGAAAAGGTACGTATCCTACAGGATGCAGACGATATTTTCATCCAAGGCTTGCGTGACTGGAAGGTGAAAGATGCCGAAGGTAACGAGACTTCACTCTACCATCAGGTATGGCAGGCCGGCGTCATTCTGTTGCCTGTTCAATCAGTGGGAGTAATGGGAGACGAGCGTACATACGAACGTGCTGTAGCTCTGCGTGCCGTCACTTCTACAGATGCCATGACAGCAGACTGGGCTCATCTGCCTTACGAGTTCTTGGGCAAGGTGTCAAACGATATCATCAATAAAGTGAAAGGTGTAAACCGCGTCACCTATGACATCAGTTCAAAACCACCTGCCACAATAGAATGGGAGTAAATACAGCTCCTTATATAATCTAATAAAGGTGTGTACTGCACACCTTTATTACTATAACTTATACCTAAAACGACTATAACTAAAAACAAATTATACATGAAAACTATCTTATCTGTATGTCGCAGAAATCTGGCGGCATTAATGTGTATGGCAATCGCCATTACCCTGTTTGCAACTCCCGAAACTGCTTGGGCTAAGAAAGAAAAGAAAATAGGGATACAACTCTATTCAGTAATGGACGCTATGAACAAAGCGCCTAAAGCATCTATTGAGCGCCTTGCCGGTATGGGCTATAAGGCTGTAGAATTGGTTCAATGGGGAGGCAATCCCAAAGTATTCGGACTTCCTGCAGACGAATTCAAGGCTCTTTGCGACGATAATGATATTAAAATCATCTCTACCCACTCTGGAATTCAGGAAGATCCTTCAAAAGAGGAAGAGATTATGAACAACTGGAGAAAGCTGTTCGAAATTCAGAAAGCATGCGGAGGTAAATACTTCGTTATTCCAAGTTATCAGGCTGAATATACAGTAGAGGGCATACAGCGTATGTGCGACTATTTCAACCGCGTAGGAAAATTGGCAGCCGAATATGGGTTGAAACTCGGGTATCACAACCACTCCGGCGAATATCAGAAGCTGAAAGATAGCGACAAAGTAATGTGGGAGTATCTTGTAGAAAACACCGATCCTAAATATGTATGCTTCGAGCTGGATGTATATTGGTGTACAAAAGGAGGAAAAGATCCTGTAGACTATTTGAAAAAATATCCCAAACGCATTGAGTTACTTCACATTAAAGACGATTTCGTTATCGGCGAAACCGGCACTATCAATTTCGAAGGAATCTTCAAACAATTCTACAAAAACGGAATGAAAGACTATGTAGTTGAAATTGAGACACCGCAGTGGCTGCGTGAAAAGAAAAATGCAGACGGCAGCAAATACTCACAGGAACAAATCAACGAAGAAATATTCAAAGCAGCACAAAAGAGTGCAGACTATCTGAAAGCTGCAGATTTCGTAAAGAAATAATCTAAGCACAAAGTGCAAATCGAATAGCGGGGTATATCTGTAGATGCAGATATGCCCCGTTTTATTGTTTCTTCCGTCTATTATTAAAAACATTTTCTTTTGCCAATAGGAAATGAATTAATACCTTTGCCAACGACCATCAATTGTTTAACTTATAAAAATTCATTTACCCATGAGAAATTTATCAGACATTGTCAGCAAGTTCAAAATTCAAGGAACAGTGGAAAGCATCAACCCGCTAGGTGCAGGGCTTATCAACGACACCTATAAGGTAAGTACTCAAGAAACAGATGCTCCCAATTATGTGCTGCAACGTATCAATCATGCCATATTCCAAAACGTAGAACTGTTACAGAACAACATTGTCGCTGTCACAAAACATATCCGGAAAAAGCTACTCGAAGCTGGCGAACAAGACATCGACCGGAAAGTATTAAGTTTTCTGGAAACCGAAGAAGGAAAGACCTACTGGTTCGATGGTGAGAACTATTGGCGGATCATGGTATTTATTCCCAATGCCAAAACCTATGAGACTGTAAATCCTGAGTACTCTTACTACGCCGGACAAGCATTCGGACATTTTCAAGCCATGCTGGCAGATATTCCTGAAACATTGGGAGAGACAATCCCCGACTTTCACAACATGGAATTCCGCCTGCAACAATTACGTGAAGCTGTAGCGACCAATGCAGCAGGAAGATTGGAAGAGGTGAAATATTACTTGGACGAAATAGAGAAACGAGCCGACGAAATGTGCAAAGCAGAACGTTTGTACAGAGAAGGAAAACTTCCCAAACGTGTATGCCACTGCGACACCAAAGTGAACAACATGATGTTCGACGAAAACGGAAAAGTATTGTGTGTTATCGATTTGGATACAGTAATGCCAAGCTTCATCTTCTCCGATTACGGAGACTTCCTCCGTACAGGAGCCAATACAGGCGACGAGGACGACAAAGACCTCGACCGCGTAGAATTCAACATGGACATATTCCGGGCATTTACACGAGGATATCTGGAAAGTGCACGTTCATTCCTGACTCCTATCGAGATTGAAAACCTTCCTTATGCCGCAGCATTATTCCCCTACATGCAATGCGTACGTTTCTTAGCCGACTACATTAACGGAGATACTTACTATAAAATCAAGTATCCGGAACATAATCTGGTACGTACTAAAGCACAGTTCAAGCTACTACAAAGCGTAGAAGCACACACACCGGAAATGATTGCATTTATAAAAGAATGTTTGGAAAAATAATCCGATAGTCCAGAAAGCTATCGGACAAATTTTCCACCTTTCCAACGATATACAATAGGACGGCGGAGATACGGTTTCAGTTTCTCTGCCGTTTCTGTTGACATATAATCAGAAGTAGTCAGTGTCAGAGTAAGGTCAGTGTTTTCTTTAGTAAAATCAGCCTTCATCAGCAGCATATCAGCAGCATGACGGGCTTCATTGTAAGCATAAATATCTGTTGAATCAGGCGCAGACAAGAAATCGTCCATCACCGGGAGAGCAATAAACTTTTCCGCATCCAAGGGCTCCCATGCCTGAGTATAGAAATGAATGCTGCTGTCACAGGCAGGAGCACAAACAGTAGCTATCGTACAGATGACCTGAGTGGTATCATTCAGTTGCAAAACTTTCATCTGCCATGCACTTTGCGAAGACATCTGCATCCGGATATAGTCCTTGCTCAAATCTGTCATTTCCGATTTATGTCCAAAACGATTCTCTATTACAGCCTTCATCTTGCTCTCCAGAAAATCAATACAATCCTCGCGATTCACTTTTGTCAGCAAAGGAGTAACAGAATCCGGCATGTTGATAAACAGCGTTTTTGCCTCCTGAGCATAGGATGAAGAAATAATAAGAAAAGCCGCTATAAGGGAAGAGAACGTCTGAATTAATTTACCCACTCTCATATCATTATCATTTTCAAGTTATTACATTTATTTTCAGTTTTTAGTTCCCAAATATAAGAATATCATTCCGATTAGCACCAAGATAAGGTCGACCGCCTTACTTTTTAAATTCTTTTCACGGAACAGCAATGCACCAAACAAGAACGATACAATTACACTGCCACGCCGTACCATGGAGACTATAGAAATCATGGAATCATCGTAACTCAAAGCATAAAAGTAAGCAAAATCGGCAGCGGAAAGAAATATGGATATCAGAATGATTGTCCATTTCCAGCGGAACGGTGTAGTACTTTTTCGCTTAGGAAGCCACAGCAGCAACAATACCGGACACATAATGAAAACTTGATAAACATTATACCACGATTGCACCAGCATAGGGTTCAATTCTTTCATCAGATATTTATCGTACAATCCACTGACAGCTCCCATCACAGCAGCCAACACAATGAACAGAATCCAACGATTATGCTTGAAATCAATGCCTTCCTTTTTACCCGAACGACTCAACAGGAAAAAAGAAATAACAGCCAGCCATACACCTATCCACTGGTAAAGATTCAAGCGCTCACCAAATACCAGCATAGCACCAATCAACGTCATTACCGGACGGGTTGCATTGATGGGGCCAACAATGGTAATTGGAAGATGTTTCATACCAAAATACCCGAATATCCACGAGGAGAGCACAATAAACGATTTGACAATAATAAATTTATGCTGCTCCCACCCGGCAAGTGGTACATGAAAGATTGTCTCATCCAGACATCCGGGAACACATGCCGAAATAATGATAAACGGCAAGAAAATGAGACTGGAAAATAATGTATTCAGAAACAAAACAGGAAGAACTGCATTATCCTTTAAAGATTGTTTCTTGAAAACATCATAGAATCCCAGTAGTGCAGCGGAAAGGAATGCTAAAAGTAACCACATGTAAGTATTTAAATTTGTGAGTTTTTAAGTTTGTAAGTTCAAAATATTCCAGTAGCCTTTCTCCAAAGCAGAAAACCGGAAGCACATTTTCACCGGAAGATCGATTCCGGATATTCGACATTGACAAGAAACAATGCCTGTCCTGGTGCAGACGTTCCTGCTTTGCAACGGTCTTTCTGCTCAATAATCCGACGGAAACCATCGACGGTCAGTTTTCCTCTGCCCACTTCTACAAGTGTACCGACAATGGCACGTACCATATTCCTAAGGAAACGGTCGGCACGGATTGTAAATACCCACGTATGTTCATCTTCCTGCGTCCATTCGGCATGAGTGATACGACAATTATTTGTCTTTACATCCGTATGCAGTTTACTGAAACTTGTAAAGTCGGTATATTCAGACAATACTTGTGCTGCCTGATTCATCCGGTTATAATCCAATTCTGTAAATATGCGCCAACGGTACTGGCGCTGAAAAGGATATTTGGTTGTAGTCACATAATATTTATAAGTACGTGCAACAGCATCGAAACGTGCATGTGCCTCGGGCACTACCTCTCGAACTTTATAGACAGAAATATCGGGAGGCAGAAGTCTGTTCAGCTTATCTGCAACTAAATCCGTATCCAACGGCTCTTCACTATCAAAGTGCGCAACCATTAGCGAAGCATGCACTCCTGCATCTGTCCGTCCTGCTCCTACAACCTCCGTTTCGCGACGAAGAAAAGTAGATAATGCTTTCGAAAGGCATTCCTGCACACTTATCCCATTAGGCTGTACCTGCCAGCCATGGTAGTTTGTGCCATCATACGCCAAATATATAAAGTATCTTTGCAGACTCATCTTTCTTTTGTTTTCAAGGCGCAAAAGTAGTCATTTTCCTGTATACTTTTAAGGCAAGAGCATCTTCATTTTACTCCCCTACCTGTTTTTAGGACAACCTTTTCCTGCTGTCACGCAAATTGCCATCGTCAAGTTGATAAAAAAACTTGAATCATTTCAAAGACTGATGAACATATTTCCCATCTACTTGTTTATTAAACAAAAGCATTACATTATGAAGAAAAAACTATCACTTATATTACTGGCTTCCGTGGGGCTGTTAGCCTCTCACATTCCGACAAATGCCTGCACGGGAATCACCCTTAAAAGCAAAGATGGAAATACCATTGTAGCACGAACTATCGAATGGGGAGGAAGTGACCTTAACAGCCAATATGTGATTGTTCCACGAGGACATACCGAGCAATCATACACTCCGGAAGGGGTCAACGGAATGACTTTTACCGCCCGATACGGATATGTTGGATTATCAGTCGAGCAAAAAGAGTTTGTTGCCGAAGGACTGAACGAAGCAGGGCTTTCAGCCGGACTATTCTATTTTCCTCGCTATGGAAGTTACGAAAGTTACCAACCCGACAAAAAAGACAAAAGCATTTCAGACCTGCAACTTGTATCCCTGATATTAGGAAAATGTGCAACGGTCAACGAGGTAAAAGAGACTTTAAATGAAATACACGTCATCAATATCGACCCGCGAGCATCCACTGTACACTGGAGATTTACCGATCTGTCGGGAAAGCAGCTTGTTCTCGAAATCACAGACGGCATACCTCATTTCTATGAAAATAAGTTAGGAGTACTGACCAACTCTCCGGGATTTGAGTGGCAGCTGACTAATCTGAACAATTACGTCAACTTGTTCCCCGGCACAGCACCAGAACGGCAAGCAGGAGAAATTACCCTCACCTCGTTTGGTGCCGGAAGCGGTTTCTTAGGCATTCCGGGTGATGTCACCCCTCCCTCACGTTTTGTACGTGCAGCCTTCTTTCAGGCAACAGCACCTCAACAGGAAACTGCACTGAAAACCGTACTGCAATCTTTTCAGATATTAAACAATTTCGATATCCCCATCGGGGTAGAATTTGCAGAAGGGAAAATTCCATGTGACATTCCAAGTGCCACTCAATGGACATCGGCCACCGACATGAGTAACCGGATCATCTACTTCCGGACAATGTATAACAGCAGCATCCGCTGCATCGACCTACACACTATAGATTTCTCCACCACAACGTATCAAGCCATACCGTTGGACAAGGAGAAGCAGCAACCCGTGGAAAAGATTGCCATTAAGTAAGAAGGGTGGCATAAAGAAAAAGAAACTATCCCCCATTCTATAGAGACTTTTTCTATCGTTTTCACAATACATTCTATAAAAAAAGTACAGTTTCACCTTAACAGATGGACTGTACTTTTTTATTTATTAAACACAATAAGCAATCAATTTTCCTAGCTGCCACACAGGCTAAAAGGATCGGTTTACCTCTATCCTATGCGACTGTTTCATATATTTCTGCGTTGTAGCCACCATAGAACGTCCCATATAGAACAAAAACAAAAGACCAATTATTATCATCAACGTTCCTATCAGTGCAAAACGGCTTCTCTGTTCCAGCGTATTACTACCCATATCTCATTTCCTTTCTTTCCTCGATGCAAAGATAGAAACGAGAGGCTACAAATTGTTTTCAAAGATGTTTCAAAAAAGTTAAAGATTAAATTTCTTTAGCCATCCCGGAATAATGCAGACACCTATAATGAGATACATATAATAGGTAATGATTCGCCAGACGAAAGCGACAACCAATGCCATGCCCGAAACTGTGAAAAAATCGGCATAATAAACCTGAAACATGTACTCGCTAATACCACTTCCACCCGGAGTAGGGCTGACAGTCATCACAATCCACAGTATCAGCTGACGGACAAAAGCAATCAGCTGGTTGCCGTCTGTAGTAAACGCCAGTAACAGGGCATTGACCACCAGATAACGCGAGCACCATGCCAGACAAGTCATTCCGAATGCCTTGAGCCAAAAGTCAAAAGACTTTCCACTAATCTGATGAGAGCTTTCTACCAGATTGTCGGTCAGTTCGTCAATCTGTCTCTTCCAACGGCGAAGTAAGGGCAAACGGAACAGACCGGTAAGTAAATGCTTTACCCATTCCGGACGGTGAAACAGAGCTATGTATAGCAGGAAAGTCCACGCTGCTATCACCCCATAAACTACAAAGAAGAGTATCTTGACACTTTCGGAAAAAACAGATACCGCCCCAAATAAATCGGAAAACGAGAAGAACAACAAAGCCAGCGGGCAAGCCAACACCAGAAACAGCTCGTCTAAAAACAGACAGGAAATCATCAGTGCCGTACTGCGTCCCGCATTGATTCCTTCGCGATTCAGAAACAGCACAATCAGGCTGCTACCACCCACAGCCGAAGGCGTAACGGCCGAAGTAAATTCGCAAAGCATATTGACATTGAAAGCCTGCCTCCACGACAAAGAGCCTTCGGAAAGATAGCGGAAACGGGCAATCAGCCCACCGTCACGACCGAACATAAACAAAAAAGCCAGCAGCAGTCCTCCTAATAATTGCCAGGAAAAACGGATGCCAGTAAACAAATCAGGGTTAAAATCCTTCCAGAATAACCATCCTACCACAGAAAGGCCGATGACTACAGGAATTATAACATATGAAAACTTAAACGGCTTATTTTTTGCTGTATCCACTGTTTTTACGTTTCATTAGGTTCGTATATCGGTCGTACACCTCTTCGGCAACATCTTCCCACGAACGGGCTATGGTCTGCGCAGCAACATCACCGGCTGAGGAAATCAACTGTGGCTGCTTCATCAACTCTGCGATGCGACCGGCATAAGCATCCACTGTGGCCGGAGTCAGAAAGCCATTGGACGAATCAGTGATTATTTCGGCAGCCGTCGAATGTTCGATCATTACAGATGGCGTATGCAATGCCGCAGCTTCGCGCACCACCAGCGGTGCATTGTCATACAACGAAGGGAAAAGGAACAAATCGGCAGCCGCATAATATTTCTTCAGCAACTCTCTATCTGTAATGCTGCCCACAAAAGTAACTTTTTCGGTCAGCAACAGATGTTCAGCCTTCTGTTTCATCTCTGCAGCAGCATATCCGCTACCGACAAAAAACATTCTGAAAGGCAACTCTCTGATTTTGCCCAACGCATCCAGCAGAAAAGACAGATTCTTTTCCCAGATATGCTGTCCGACAAAAAGGAACATCATCTCTCCGTCGGCAACTCCAAGCATTTGCCGCGCAGACTTTCTAATCTCATCCACCGGGCTTCCATCGGCAAAGTCATTACCATTATCCACCACTTCCACTTTTCCCTTATACCCATATTCACGCAACGTCTCCTCTACGGCAGCCTGCGGAATCCAGACCTCATCAGCACCTTCGTAGAACTCTACAATGTTGCGTATCAAATAGTCGACCAACGGTTTGCAGGGAATGGCACGTTCAAAATCCGTGCGATATTTAGAGTGAAATGTAGCCACCAGCGGTACATGCTGCGAACGCGCTATACGCATAGCCAACGAACCGGATGAGAATGGGCAATGGGCATGCACCAAATCGAACGACAATTTATGAATACGTGCATGAAATGGCCAGTCAATTCGCGGAAATCCCAGCCTATACGGCTTTCGCATCGGGATAGGAATAGAAGAATAACGGTAGACCGGATAAGCCTCGTCATCCCTGGCACCGGGTGCAGTGGGTGTCACCACACAAACGTCACCAGCCTTCTTGTTCAGCCAATAAGCATAATTCTGTGTCGTCAATGAAACGCCGTCCATAATGGGCGGGAAACAATCGTTAAATAGACCTATCATCCTGTTTCTACCAATCTGTTTGCAACAAAATAATCGAATGCAAAGCCAGTTAAATAATATAATTAGGTACGAGCAGTTCTGTCCGTCTGCACGAAGCTCCACACACATTCATCAGGATTTATGTTCCACCTTTCTGTCATTCAGCGAATTACAGCAGAAAGACGAAACCTTTTCCCCTCTCGTGTCAGCTAACCTTTGCCAACAGATTGGGAAAGGTTACCCAACGCGACAGCTAACCTTTCCCAACACGACAGCTAACCTTTGCTGACAAACGGGCTATATTGAAGCCTCCAATGTAGCAACAAAACTGAAACAGACCTATCCTGTTCGTCGCGCAAAGATATGTCAATCTTTGTGAAGAAAGAGTATAATAATTCAGATATAATACCGGTAATTCTTCATTTTTAATTCTTCAATCTTAAATTAAAGCATTATCTTTGCACTCGTTAACAATTCTTTATATCAAAATATGGCATTTACTAATAACATTATGATTGTCCGCCATAAGCTATTGGCTGACCTGGTAAGACTTTGGAAAGACAACCAATTAGTAGAAAAAATCGATCGGCTGCCCATCGAGCTAAGCCCCCGGAAGGCAAAAGCCGTCGGTCGATGCTGTATTCACAAAGAACGCGCCGTCTGGAAATATAAAATGTTTCCGCTGATGGGCTTCGACATGGAAGACGAGCATGACGAATTGACTCCCCTCTCGGATTATGCACGCAGAGCACTGGAACGTAAGGCTCCAAACAAGGAAAACATTATGTGTGTCATAGACGAGGCATGCTCCTCCTGTGTACAGATCAATTACGAAATCACAAACCTATGCCGAGGATGTGTGGCACGCAGTTGCTACACGAACTGCCCCAAAGACGCTATACGCTTCAAGAAAAACGGACAGGCAATGATCGACCACGATGCATGTATCAGCTGCGGCATCTGCCACAAAAGCTGTCCTTATCATGCCATTGTCTATATGCCTGTTCCCTGCGAAGAATCGTGTCCGGTAAAGGCAATCAGTAAAGACGAACATGGCATCGAGCATATCGACGAAAGCAAATGTATCTATTGCGGAAAATGCATGAATGCCTGCCCGTTCGGAGCTATTTTCGAGATATCACAGACATTCGACGTGCTGGAAGGAATCCGTAAGGGAGAAAAAATGGTTGCCATCATCGCACCGTCAATTCTCGGGCAGTTCAGCACCTCTATCGAACAGGTATACGGAGCTTTCAAGGGAATAGGCTTCGCCGATGTCATCGAAGTGGCCGAAGGAGCCATGCAGACTACCAGCAACGAAGCACACGAATTGCTGGAGAAGCTGGAAGAAGGACAGAAATTCATGACTACCTCCTGCTGCCCGTCTTACATCGAGCTGGTAGAAAAACATATTCCCAACCTGAAACCCTACGTTTCTACAACAGGATCGCCCATGTACTATGCAGCACGCATCGCCAAGGCGAAGCATCCCGACGCAAAGATCGTATTTGTCGGCCCGTGTGTTGCCAAAAGAAAAGAAATACGCCGCGACGAAGCTGTAGACTTCATCCTGACATTCGAAGAAGTAGGCTCTATTTTTGCCGGATTCGACATTCAGTTAGAACAGACACAGCCTTTCTCTGTAGTTCAGACGTCTGTACGCGAAGCTCACGGATTTGCACAGGCTGGAGGCGTGATGGGAGCTGTGAAGGCTTATCTGAAAGACGAGGCTGCCAAAATCAACGCCGTTCAGGTGTCCGACCTGAACAAGAAAAATATCGCCCTGTTGCGTGCGGCTGCCAAAACCGGAAAAGCTCCGGGACAATTCATCGAAGTCATGGCTTGCGAAGGAGGATGTATTACAGGTCCAAGTACACACAACGACATTGTAAACGGACGACGCCAGCTGACTCAGGAACTGCTCAAACAGAAAGAGACCTATGATACAATGGGTCGATAAACTGCGGGAACAACGGAAACTCCAACCGGAAGAACTACGGCTGTTGCTGACCGAGTATGATGCCGGACAGCTGGAATACATCAACCGGCAGGCACGCGAAGTCTGCCAGCAACAGTTCGGAAACAAGATCTATATCCGGGGGCTGATTGAAATCAGCAACTGCTGTCGGAACAACTGCTATTACTGTGGCATACGCAAAGGGAATCCGCATGTCAAGCGTTACCGGTTAAGCGAAGAAAGCATCCTTGCCTGTTGCAGGCAAGGATACGATTTAGGATTCCGGACATTTGTACTGCAAGGAGGAGAAGATCCGGCTCTGACAGACGAACGGATAGAAAAACTAGTTTCTTCCATCCGCCAGAACTATCCCGACTGTGCCATCACCCTGTCGCTCGGCGAGAAATCCCGGGAAGCATACGAACGTTTCTTTCGGGCAGGTGCCAACCGCTATCTGTTGCGTCACGAAACATTCGACGAATGCCATTACCGGAAGCTGCATCCACAGGAGATGTCCTTACCACATCGGCTTCAATGTTTACAGGATTTGAAGGAAATCGGTTATCAGACAGGAACAGGCATTATGGTAGGAAGTCCGTGGCAAACAGTAGAGAATATCATTGAGGATATCCTGTACATCGAGCGGCTGAAACCTGAGATGATTGGCATCGGTCCTTTCCTGCCACACAGCGATACCCCTCTTTCAGGATACTCCGCAGGCTCACTGGAACTGACACTGCTGCTACTCTCCATCTTCCGCCTGATGCACCCCTCGGCGCTGATTCCTTCAACAACAGCCTTGGCAACCCTCTCGCCCGATGGTCGCCAGCGGGGAATACTTGCAGGAGCCAATGTAGTAATGCCCAACCTGTCGCCACCGGACGAGCGTTGCAACTATGCATTGTATGACAATAAAGCCTCATTGGGAGCAGAATCAGCTGAAGGATTGGCTATTTTGCAAAAACAGTTGCAGGAAATAGGATACGAAATCTCGAAGGAGAGAGGAGACAGCCCCTCTCAGACAATAACGAAAGATAAATCTTAAAAACTTATAATCCAAATATGTACCAACCCAAGTCTCCAAAAGCAGAAGAGTTCATCAGTCATGAAGAAATTCTGGAAATACTGGAATATGCCAAAAACAACAAAAGCAACCGCGAACTGATAGAACAGCTTATCAGTAAAGCCACTCTTTGCAAGGGACTGACGCATCGGGAAGCCGCAGTCCTGTTGGAATGTGACCAACCCGACCTGACAGAACGCATATTCCAACTTGCCAAAGAAATCAAGCAACGTTTCTATGGCAACCGCATCGTCATGTTTGCACCTCTCTATCTGTCCAACCATTGTGTAAACGGATGTGTATATTGTCCGTATCATGCCAAGAACAAGACTATCGGTCGCAGAAAACTGACACAGGAGGAGATACGTAAAGAGGTCATTGCCCTACAGGACATGGGACATAAACGACTGGCACTCGAAGCAGGCGAACACCCGACACTAAACCCCATTGAGTACATACTGGAATCCATTCGTACCATCTACTCTATCAAGCATAAAAACGGAGCCATCCGGAGGGTAAACGTCAACATAGCTGCCACTACAGTAGAAAATTACCGGCGACTGAAAGAGGCTGGTATCGGAACATACATTCTCTTTCAGGAGACGTACCACAAAGCTAACTACGAATCACTCCACCCCACAGGTCCTAAGAGTAACTACGCTTATCACACGGAAGCAATGGATCGCGCCATGGAGGGAGGCATCGACGACGTGGGACTGGGTGTACTTTTCGGACTGAACACTTACCGGTACGACTTCGTTGGATTGCTCATGCATGCCGAGCATCTGGAAGCACGCTTCGGAGTAGGTCCACACACTATCAGCGTACCACGTATTTGCCCGGCAGACGACATCAACACCAACGATTTCCCCGATGCCATATCCGACGATACGTTCAGCAAAATTGTCGCCGTCATCCGTATCTCGGTGCCTTACACAGGAATGATTATTTCTACACGGGAGTCGCAGGAATCACGTCGCAGGGTACTCGAACTGGGAGTCTCACAAATAAGTGGAGGATCGCGCACAAGTGTAGGAGGATATGCAGAAGAAGATCGCTCGGAAGAGAATTCGGCACAATTCGACGTCAGCGACACACGGACACTGGATGAAATCGTGGGCTGGCTGCTTGATCTTGGCTATCTGCCGAGTTTCTGTACAGCCTGCTATCGCGAAGGACGTACTGGCGACCGCTTCATGTCGCTTGTCAAATCGGGGCAGATAGCCAACTGCTGTGCCCCCAACGCACTGATGACATTGAAAGAGTATCTGGAAGACTATGCCTCTGACGATATCCGACGGAAAGGAATCGCCTTGATACGTCAAGAAGCCGAACAGATACCCAACCCCAAAATCAAGGAAATAACTCTCCGACGTCTGAAAGAGATTGAAGAGGGAAAAAGAGATTTCAGATTCTGATTCACCATTAAATAAAGGAGCAATAAAAGCAATGAACCAGACGCCCAACTCCAACCGGCTCCACATCGCCCTGTATGGCAAACGTAACAGTGGAAAGTCGTCACTCATCAATGCACTGACCGGACAAGAGACAGCCATCGTCTCCGATATTCCCGGCACCACCACCGACCCTGTGTCGAAAGCGATGGAAATTCACGGCATAGGAGCCTGCCTGTTTATCGACACCCCGGGATTCGATGATGAAGGAGAACTGGGAGAAATGCGCATTACACAAACCCTAAAAACGACCGAACGCACAGACATCGCCTTGCTGCTCTGTGGCGGAGACTCGCTGGAAGAAGAAACAGATTTAAAGGAAGAGCTGCACTGGTTTGACATGTTGAAAAAACGGGAGATTCCCACCATTCTGATAATAAACAAAACCGATATACGCAAGAATACGGCGAACCTTGCTTCCAGCATCAAGGAAGCGACAGGCGATACTCCCATACTGGTCAGTGCACAACAACGAACAGGTATGGAACTGATACGCCAAGCCATCCTCGAACGGCTTCCACAGGATTTTGAGCAACCCAGCATCACGGGGAAACTGGTAGAGGAAGGTGATCTTGTTCTGCTCGTCATGCCGCAGGACATACAGGCACCTAAAGGCCGACTCATCCTGCCGCAGGTACAGACTATCCGCGAACTGCTTGATAAACACTGCTCGATAATGAGTTGTACTACCGACCGACTGCCTCAGACATTGCAGGCTCTCTCCCGTCCTCCGCACCTCATTATCACCGACTCGCAAGTGTTCCGCACCGTCTATGAGCAGAAGCCAGCCGAAAGCCGGCTGACCTCTTTTTCCATTCTTTTTGCCGGATACAAAGGAGATATTGACTATTATGTAGAAAGTGCCGCAGCCATTGACAGCCTGACACCCTCATCGAGAGTCTTGATTGCCGAAGCATGTGCACATGCCCCGCTGACCGAAGACATCGGACGGGTGAAACTGCCTCGTTTGCTACGTAAGCGAATAGGCGAAGAGCTGACAATAGACATTGTTGCTGGCAGAGACTTTCCGGACGATTTATCACCTTATTCACTCATCATCCACTGCGGTGCCTGCATGTTCAATCGCAAATATGTGCTCAGCCGTATCGGGAAAGCCCGCCTACAACACATTCCCATGACCAACTATGGAGTGGCACTTGCCTATCTGAACGGGATACTGAAAGAAGTGGAATACTGACTCACTTCTGCGGAATCTTTATTTCCACTTCTGCAGAAAAGACAAGTCTCGGATCCTGCCGCTCGCGAAGCGTACGTGCGATAGTTTCCGAAGAACGTCTTACACGTTTCTTCAAAAGTCTCTTTCCGTTATATTCCACAATAATGGGACGATTAAGGTCGGCCACCTCATCATTAAGACAAAGAGTAAACGAAGGATAGTCGCAACGTTCCACAATGATACGGTTTCCTTTTCGACCGACTATCAGTTGCATACCGGGACGTGCATCTTTAAGATTCACCTTCAACCAATACATAGAGGAACGCAGCATTGTCTCCTCCTGCCTCCAGACAATGCGGTCGGGAATCGGATTTCGACGATATTGTGCCATCCACCCGATTGCAGCCGTATCAGCACGGTCCATCCAATGCCCCTTACCTTTAATAATGTGCGTTTCATGAATATATCCTTGAGGATCGGTTGCACGAAGACTGTCCATCACAGCCCCTTTGACAGCAGCAAGGCGGTTACGATCGTAGGCAACATCGTTTTCCCCCATCCAGATCATAAAAGGGAGATTACGCAGATTAAGCTGCGAGGCTTCACCGGGATGCCCTGCCATCATGGATGCTGCCGCCCAACGGTCGGCCATACGAGGAGCCATTCGCCAAACACCATCTCCACCAGCGGAATAGCCTAGCAGGTAAACCTTATCTGGATTGACATTCATCTCTGCTATAGCTGTAGCAATAAGTTGTTCAAAAAAAACATTCATCTCCGGACGAAACCACATATTCCAGTCGTCAAAAGGTGCACGGGGAGCTACATAGACTCCTTCGGCAGGGGTATAAAGGCGTATCTGATTAAACCATTGCTGATTGTTTACAACCGCAGGAGCACTTCCTCCACCATGCATGGATATATACAGGCTCCGCCCGTCAGGGGGGCATTCACCAAAAACTTTATAAAGGATAGGCATACGAAGAGAATCAATCACAAAAGTTTTCATTTCCCACATATTCCCATAGTCGCGCCGTATTTCATTAAGCCACTTCTCCACTTGCATTTCCGTTTCTTTCTGAGCCTCATCTGCAGACATTCTTTTCTGTGCCTGCACATTTTCTACTGATCCCCACTGACAACAAATGAGGAGAAAGAAAATAAATAATTGTTCCCGTTTCATCATTATGATATTGTTTCAATAAATTCAACATGCTATTTCTACACAAACCGATAAATCGTTTGTCGATTGGACAAATGTACAAAATACAGCACGAATCTTCATAGAGATATCTGTTTATTTTACCAGACAGCCGAACATTATATTTACAAGTAAATTGTTAAATTTTTGTCGGGACATACAACCAAATGCCCAAATGTATTGTTATAAAACGAAAAAAGTATCATGATGAATAAAGTAAAACTAATCTCATGGATAAGCATTGCGCTAATGGCATGTATTAATCCTGTAAATGCAATAGCCCAAGATAAAAGCCCCCAAAAGGGAAAAGGTGAAAAAGTTATCTGCCGCGGATATGAAGCTCATACCAATGGAAGCATGGTAAGAGTAGGGCAAAAGGCTCCCGATTTTCATGCAGTCAATGCAGAGATGGAAGAAGTCAGTCTATCATCGTTTCGTGGTAAACGGGTAATTCTGAACGTCTTTCCCAGTCTTGATACTCCAACATGTGCACTCTCTGTTCGTCAATTTAATGCTCATGCTTCAGAATTGCCAAATACCGTTGTTTTATGTCTTTCAATGGATCTTCCGTTTGCCCAGTCACGCTTCTGTAGTGCCGAAGGACTGAAAAATGTTCTTCCTCTGTCCGTATTCCGTAGTCATGATTTCGTGGATGGTTATGGATTACGTTTAACAGACGGACCTCTGAAAGGATTAATGGCACGTGCAGTCATCATAATAGATGAAAATGGAAAAGTTCTATACACACAGTTGGTAGATGTCATTTCAAATGAACCCGATTACGAAACCGCACTAAAAGCAGTACAATAGCCATAAAGACAATAACTCAAAAACAAACTGAATACTAACTAAAAACAAGTAATGAAATGAAAAAACAGATTTACACAATTGTCTGCCTATGCCTAAGTCTTACTATGCTAAGCTGTAATGGCAATAAACAAAAGGAGAACGGATTAGCAGCAGAACAAAATGCAAAAAACGCAACAGAAGTCGTTGATATGCACAATGCCGAGAACTCATTGGATTACTGGGGAACATATGTAGGTACATTCCCTGCTGCTGACTGTCCGGGAATAGACATGACACTTGTGATTAACAAAGACAAAAGTTATATATGGGACTATAAATACTTGGAACGCGATGCCACTTTTCAAGGAAAAGGGACTTACACTGTTGAAGGCAATATTATGACCTTAACTGACAAAGATGGTCAAGTCTCCTATTTCAAAGTAGAAGAAGGACAAATAAGAAAGCTCGATAACGAAAAAAAGCAAATCACAGGTGACCTTGCCGACATGTTTATCCTGAAGATGAAACAGACAGCAGCTGAATAGAGTATATGGTATAATACAGCAATATGCAAGAGATAGACCGCCAAACCTAAATTTATCGGTTTGACGGTCAAAATATAATAATAAAAAAAAGGTTACATTGCTTGTAGTTTCTTATAATATAATCCGGCTATCAAATCGCATGCTATCGGTAAATCCATACTACCGGTATTGATCATCAAGTCATAATTGTGCGGATCTCCCCATTTTCCTCCCGTATAATATTCGTAATGGGCAATGCGCGACTGATTAATACGCCTTATTTCAGCTTCCGCTTTATCAGGTTCAAGTCCATATTCATTGCAACAACGATCATTCGCACTTTTCTTGTCGGAATAGCAAAATACACGAGTAGCCTGCGGATCATCGTGCAAAATATAATCAGCACAACGCCCTATAATGACACATGACTTCTCTGAAGCCAAACGACGAATCACCTTTCCTTGTGCGACAAAAAGCGCATCACGTGATGACAAGCTAAAGTTCAGCGACGATTCATAATTCTGAAATATGATATTTTTCAGCCAAACAGGCGACATACGTTGTTCATTCTCTGAAATATACTGCTTCGTCATACCACTTTCGTCTGCAGCCATTTCAATGAGTTCCTTATCATAAAAAGCTATTCCCAACCGTTTGGCCAGCAGTTCTCCCAATAAATGTCCTCCACTTCCATATTCACGGGCAATAGTAATTACCACAGGGCGCTTGCCTCCTGTTTCTACGGTAGAGGCAGATGATGACTCTATATCTGCATTGCCTATCCAATGATCGAATATCTTATAATAAGGCTTCAAGAAATGGACTATGGGACCAACCACCAGTGCTGCAACTACCGTTCCCTCACGTACTCCATAAATGCCAGACATGAATATCAATGAAATAACGCATGACAAGACAACCAGACTTACATCAAGACCTAATTTAACAAAGCCAAATTCCTTTTTCAGACTCTTTGAGATAACACGTACCATGTATTCTCCTGCTACCATAGCAATATCTGCCTTAACCTCCAGACCGATACCGACAGCCAGAATAAAGCATCCAATAGCCAAACTAGACAGCTGATATATGTAATTTGTAGGTACAAGCCAATCAAGCATACCCATAGAAATATCAATAAATGTACCGAAACAAAGGGTTATAGGAATCTGCAGTAGAAACATACGTAAGTCGTCGCGCACTTCACGTGGTTTCATAAACAACAAATCTATAACCATAAACAACAAATTGACAATGATTGTCCATTGTCCCATTGTATAAGGGGTAAACATACTTAATACATACGTCACACTCGTGATAGGAGAAGTACCCAATAATGCACGTGTAACGAAAGCTATACCAAAAGCATTGATAAAAATAGAAACAACAAACAATAAATAACGCCTGAAAACAAATTTACTCATAAATACCTTTCATTTTATGAGGTGCAAATTTCGTACTATTTTTCCGCTCATAAACACACAAAAAACAACCATCATTAGTCTAATTCGAAACAAATCGATAATTTTGGGCAAATTACAAACAAATAGACCAATGAATCATAACCTGTATCAATGGATTAAAGAACAAAAGAACAGCAACTTGTATCAGGATAATATATTTGCAACCATTCTGAATGGTTCGGAAGACCAAACTAACAATGAATGGTCAGCCAAAGACATATTCCTGTTTGCATTGGTTACAGATGGAAAGTGTAATGTCATACTAAATGAAAGAAACACGTCTTTACAAGAAGGAAGTATCGTAATACAGACTCCAAGCATCAATGCGACTTATAGTCACACCAGCAACAAATTTCAAATGCATTGTCTCTGTCTGAAACCTTATTTTTTCGACAGTCTGCCTGCAGGCGTACAACTTTACAACCAATTCACCGGGTTTATTCAAAACCACCATCAGCCTGTTCTGCATTTAGGATATGAACATTATAACTTTCTGAGAAACACTACTACTTTATTCGAAAAACAACTTACAAATTACCATCTGCACCCAGAAGGACTTATCAGATATCTGACAAACTTTTATCTGATGCAGATAGCCAACATCTTATACGAGAACAATATCAAGGCAAGTGCACCCATCAAACATTCCAATGAAATTTACCGTGAATTCCGGAAACTGCTGCTCGACAATTACCGTCAGCAGCACCAGCTGACGTTCTACTCCGACAAGCTTTCCATCACACCGACTTACCTCTCAAGAATAGTAAAAAGAATCACCGGACAAACAGTCTTTCAGCACTTGACAGAATTGATCTGTGCCGACGCACGTGAAATGCTGGCAACTACCGATACTGGAATCAAAGAAATAACCGATATACTTGGATTTAATGACCAGTCATCGTTCGGAAAATTTTTTAAGAAACATGCAGGTGTATCACCCACACAGTTCAGAATGGAACAGGGAAAAACAAAAGGCTGAAACTGCATAACAATATAACAGTTATATGGATTATTTGCCTGCCCGAAAAACAATACCTACTTTTGCAATCAACTAATACAAGTATTAACTACACGCATGAAAAAGAGAACATTCATCCTGACAATCTACCTGGCAGGAAGCATCGCCCTTCAGGCACAGGAACGACTGACACAGTTCGATGTACGCGATGCCGGAGAAGTGCGCACTCCTATTATGAATGACAGCATCAATCCCAAAGGAGAAAAGCACACTATAGACAAACTGATGCAGACCCCCGTGGTACTTGACCTGCCAAGCGCACCAATGCAGACAATCGAGACAGATTCTACCGGTTGCCTTCGATTGGAAAAAGCCGAAAAGAACTACAAGTTCTATCTCGTACGAACCAATATCCGTGCCGAACGATTCATGAAGGGAAGCATCAAAGTGACTTCACCTGTACGTTGGGAAGCATTTGTTGACGGTATTTCACGTATGAAAAAAGTGACAGCCGAAGATAGTGTGACCAATTCATCAGCACGTAACATTGCCCTCACAATGGAACCTGAGAAAGATTATGAAATCACTATAAAACTGCTCTCTTCCTCGGAAGATAAAACCGTTCCCACACTGAGCTGTGAATTTATAAAAGATCCAAAGTTCAAAGAAATAGGCATTACTTCAGGTTCAACCATAAAACAACGTTTTTCGCTCGACAATACAGTGTATGGCAACAAGGTAGTTGATGTGTCGGTTTCGCCAAGCGGCAAATATCTGCTAACACGCTACTGGAACAGCTATTCGGCAAAACGTTCGTATGTATACTGCCAACTGAGCGAGCTGAAAACCGGTAAAACACTCCTAGAGAATGCAAAGGACGGCATGCAATGGATGCCTAAAAGCGACAAACTCTATTATACTGCGACTGCTATGACCGGCAAAAACGTCATTACACTCGACCCGGCTACGCTAAAAGAAGAAGTAATCCTCCAAAACATCCCCGAACAAGGATTCAGATGGTCACCCAACGAAGACTATCTGATCTACTATCCACAAGAAGAGGGAATAAAAGAGAACGGACCGTTACGCCGCATCGTCAGTCCGGAAGACCGCATACCTAATACACGTAACCGCAGCTTCCTTGCCAAGTATACGCTTGCTACCGGTGTGTCCGAACGTCTGACTTACGGAAATCATTCCACTTACCTTCAGGACATTTCTCCGGACGGTAAGCGAATTGTTTACAGTACCTCCAGAGAAAACATTACCCAACGTCCATTCTCACTTTCTTCACTGTTTCAGATAAATCTGGAAACACTGAAAGTCGATACACTGTTCTACGAACAACGTTTTCTTGGAGGAGCCAGTTATTCACCGGACGGAACGCAACTGCTGCTGACCGCCAGCCCCGAAGCATTCGGAGGCATCGGCAAAAACTGCGGAAACCATCCTATTGCCAACGACTACGACACACAGGCCTTCATCATGAATCTGGCAACCCGGGAAATAGACCCGATTACCAAAGACTTCAACCCCTCAGTCAGTCCTATCCAATGGAATGTAAAAGACGGATGTATCTACTTTAATACTGATGACGGCGACTGCAAGAACATCTATCGCTATTCTCCTAAAAGCAGGACATTCGAAAAACTGAATCTCGAAGTAGACGTTGTCGGTAAATTCTCTTTGTCTGAATTCAATCCAAGCATAGCAGCCTACCTCGGCCAGTCCGACCACAATGCAGGAGTTGCCTATCTGTACGATATGAAGAAAAAGACCTCGCGTCTGCTTGCCGACCCCATGAAACCGATACTGGAAAAAATAGAACTGGGAAAAACAGAACCGTGGAACTTCACTGCCTCAGACGGTACACTGATTACTGGAAAGATGTGTCTTCCTCCGAACTTCGACCCGAACAAGAAGTATCCCATGATTGTCTATTACTATGGCGGAACCACTCCCACCACACGCGGCATCAGCAATCCCTATTGCGCACAGCTGTTCGCTTCACGCGACTATGTGGTCTATGTCATTCAGCCCAGCGGAACAATCGGATTCGGTCAGGAGTTCTCGGCGCGCCATGTTAATGCATGGGGCAAACGTACTGCCGACGACATCATCGAAGGAACCAAACAATTCTGTAAGGAGCATCCGTTTGTTGACGAGAAACGTATCGGATGCATCGGTGCCTCATACGGTGGTTTCATGACGCAATACCTACAGACGCAAACCGATATCTTTGCCGCTGCCGTCTCTCATGCCGGCATCAGCAACGTTACCAGCTACTGGGGCGAAGGATACTGGGGATACTCATACAATGCCATTGCCGCTGCCGACAGTTATCCATGGAGCAATCCAGAACTCTTTACCAAGCAAGGCTCTCTGTTTAATGCCGACAAAATAAACACCCCGTTACTCCTGCTTCATGGCACGGTAGACACCAACGTCCCGACCGGAGAAAGCATCCAGCTTTTCAACGCTCTGAAGATTCTTGGAAAAACCGTGGAACTGATTACCGTAGACGGTGAAAACCACTTTATCTCGGATTACGACAAACGCATCAAGTGGCACAACTCTATTATGGCATGGTTTGCCCGCTGGTTGCAAGACCGCCCCGAATGGTGGAACGAAATGTATCCCGAACGGCATCTGTAATTTATTCTCACCACAGAGGGACACAGAGTCTCTAAGTGGTGAACCTTAAACAGACAAAACGCAGATTAGAGAAGATCAATGCAGATTATATTATACTGATAAGATAAAAACCTGCTGAAATCTACGCTAATCTGCGTTTCGTTTTCAGTCTGTACTGAGTTATAACAGCTCTATTCCTCTCACAGCTCCACCTCGATTGCTGCCGGATATACCCTTCGGGGATCAAAGAAAGCAGCGCAACTGTTGACCATGTGCTTCAAATCTGGTTTCACCTTTCCCTGAAACACTTTCTTCCCATTCACCGTTACCGTCACCTTTTCCTTCAGGTCAACCAACTCGTCACAAAGGTATATTGTCACCTTTCCTCGGGTGGCAGGAGTATATTTCTTTGTAAATTTCAATTCTATCCCCCACCTCGGATCGCGCTGTAGCGTTTCATAAACCACTTCGTCTACCCGCAGGTCTATTTCGTTACCGGAGATATTCATCTCATAATAAGTACGCGTCTTATCATCGGCATTCGAGCGCTCGTTGACATACAGATTATAGAATCCTTTCCGATAGAGGCCATCCATTTCGAAATTCTCCCAGCTCAGCTGTTTGGGATAAGGATTTCGCACAAACTTCTTCAGCCAAGGGGTAGTAGGACGATAGTCAATGGCATGCCCCATGTTAGGTATCAGCTCTATGTGGTGTACAAACCGACCGGGATGCTGTTGCTGCAGACTATCGAATGTTGCAGCAGTATATCCGGTGAGCAGATTACGGTAGAAGCCGAAATCCATGGCACCTGTCCGCAGTGAGAAAGCGATATTGCTACAGTTCTCAACAGGAGCATTTTTCAACGGTTCTCCGCCTGCCATCGGACCTGCACCAGCCAGATAGTCGGCATAAAAAGACGCCAAGCGCTGGCTGCCATATCCACCTTCGGAGATACCAAACAGATAAATTCTATCTGGATTTACCTCGCCTGACAGCAGCGACTGACGCAACAGCCTCTCCCATGCAAACTGTTTTGCCTTCTGCCACCAACGGTAATATTCCCCTTCGTTTGGTATCTGGGGGATGAAATAAACAGAAGGAGCATCCTCAAACATGCTGCATATTTTCAGTCCGGTAGCCCATTCTTGTGCTTTAGGTCCAGATCCATGAAGATACAGAAACATAGGCACTCCACTATCCGCAGACTGAGCCATGCTTCCTTTTCTTCCCCAATAATAAGGCATCGCAGCATGCGGTTCCAGCGTGTCCGGCAATGCCCAACGTCCAGTAGACGTTTCTGAAAGTGGTTTCAACGGAATCAGCTTTTCTTCATCAAAAGCCTGATTGGCTTCTTTCCACAGTTGCCAGACTTCTTCACTGCACTCCGCCACTTCAGAGAGCTTCAGGCGGTTTCCGTCAGTGAAGCTACTGCTTTTTCCAGACAGGCATCCGGCAAAATACGCCTTGATTTCCTCTCTCTCCTTCTCCTTCAGAACCGTTTTCGGTTTCTCTTTTCCTGTCACGACAGCATGCACTGCAGGCGACACTACCAGCCCACAGGCACAACACAGCAAGAATATACATCTCTTAATTGTTCTCATTCTCTTATTTTTTTAAATATCAGATTTACAGTGCAAATATAGGTAAAAGGTAAGTGTTTTGATAAAACAAGAAGAAAGTTTTCAGAACACAAGCAATATAAAAGCACCGGCACGCTCCCCAAAAGGGACTGCACCGGTGCTTTCATCTCCCTCCTCAGCCGGGAAGAAGCATTATCTGTTCTGCAAAGCAGTTATCATCTCGTCTACCGTAACAAGCGATTGCTCGCCCGTCTCCATATTCTTAAGCATTGCCTTCCCTTCGTTCATCTCGTTTTCACCGACAATGGCAACAAAAGGAATATTCTTTGCATTGGCATATCCCATCTGCTTCTTCATCTTGGCAGCATCGGGGAATATCTCAGCACGTATACCGGCTGCGCGCACTTTCGACAACATGCCCATAGCAAAAGCAGCCTCGGCGGCACCGAAGTTTACAAACAGTACTTCTGTTCCGTTCACCGCCTCCTTAGGATACAGGTCGAGCTGGTTGAGGACATCGAATATGCGGTCGGCTCCAAACGAAATGCCTACACCCGATACGCCTGCCATGCCGAACACACCGGTCAGGTTATCATAACGTCCGCCACCAGTGATGCTTCCTATCTGCACGTCGAGCGCCTTCACCTCGAAAATAGCTCCTGTGTAGTAGTTCAGTCCACGTGCCAGTGTCAGGTCGAGCTCAATCTCGTTCTTCAGCCCCATAGTCTCCAGTGTGTTCAGGATAAATTCACTCTCCTCCACACCTTTCAGTCCCGTTTCGCTGGCTGCAAGCACCTGTTTCAGTGTTGCCAGCTTATCGGCATTCGTACCGCTGAGCAGGATAATAGGTTGCAGCTTCGCAATCGCCTCATCGCTGATACCCTTTTCGCGCAGTTCGGTATTCACGTTGTCCAGTCCTATCTTGTCCAGCTTGTCGATAGCCACAGTAATGTCGACAATCTTGTCTGCCTCACCGATAATCTCGGCTATACCTGTCAGAATCTTACGGTTGTTTATCTTGATGCAGACACGGATGCCAAAACGGCTGAACACTGTGTCTACAATCTGCATCAGTTCCACTTCGTTCAACAGTGAATCGCTTCCCACCACGTCGGCATCACACTGATAGAACTCACGGTAACGTCCTTTCTGCGGACGGTCGGCACGCCACACGGGCTGAATCTGATAGCGCTTGAAAGGGAAGGTAATCTCGTCACGGTGCATCACCACGTAGCGTGCAAAGGGAACAGTCAGGTCGTAACGCAATCCCTTTTCACAGAACTTGCTTGCCAGCTTGGCTGCATTCCGGCTCAGCAGTTCCTCGTCGGTAATACCCGAAAAGTAGTCACCCGAATTCTGAATCTTGAACAGAAGTTTGTCGCCCTCCTCGCCATACTTTCCCATCAGTGTAGAAAGCATCTCCATTGCCGGCGTCTCTATCTGCTGGAATCCATACAGATGATATACGTCGCGGATGGTATTGAATATATAGTTGCGTTTCGCCATCTCCACAGGCGAAAAATCACGAGTTCCTTTAGGAATGCTTGGTTTTGTTGCCATACGATTACAATGTTTTATTTTAATCGTGCAAATTTACACGAAAAACTTGAATAAGGCAGAAAACCTGATACAGTTTTTTCGGTTTGTCCTGTCGTTCTGCATCCCCTGTTTCGGCCCAGAATTATCCCATAGAAAAGCCGTTTGTTGGCAAAGGTTAGCTGACGTGTTGGCAAAGGTTAGCCAACATGTTAGGAAAGGTTAGCTGACACGACAGCTAACCTTTGCTGACAAACGGGGGAAATAGATGCATAAAAACCATAGTACAGCAAACTTTTTTCAGAGAAAAAATGTTTTTTAAAAAAGTCCCAATACAATGACACGATTTATCGGAATATTTCTCCTGATTCATTATTCGCTGGTTCTTTATGCACTCCCCCCAAAAGGCATAAAAGCACAAGAATCATTCAGAGCATATGATTTCATTCAGTCAATAGGCATCAACACCCACTTTGGATATTATGACACACAGTATCGCCATTATGAGAAAGTGCTGAAGAAACGGTTGCTGGAACTGGGAGTAAAACATATCCGTGACGGGACATACAATAATGATGTATTGCAGAAATACAAGGATATTGGTGAAAATGGAGTCAGACTATTGCTAATTACACCTCATGATAAAGCAGTGGAGCGCGCTAAAGCTATAGGCAGCATGTTATGGGGTGTCGAGGCCGTAAATGAACCGGATGGGGGAAAACAACCGGGTACATGGGAAAAAGAAGCACGCTTAGAGCAACAGCAACTATATGAGTCCATTAAAAACGATGCCGAAACGCAGAACATTGCTGTAGTAGGAGTGTCGTTGGCAAATATCCGTGACAATCCTCGAAGACTTGGTGACATATCACAATGGATGGACTATGGCGGCATACACCCCTATGCAGCCGGACAATACCCGGCTTTTCACTGGGGATAGGGAATGTCTATGGATAACGCCGTTTCCGAGGCACGGAGGGTAAGCGGCAATAAGCCTCTGATAGTCACCGAATGTGGCTATCACAATAAAGAGCACAACCCCAATCATCCGGGAGTGCCCGAAGCAGTTGCGGCCATTTACCATTTGCACCTTTTTTTCGTTTATTTCAATAAAGGAATACAGCGGTCGTATAAATACGAATTGTTAGATTTAAAACCAGACAAGGCAATGACTGACATGGAGTGTCATTTCGGATTGGTGCGTTCCGACGGCACTGTAAAACCGTCATTCACCGCATTAAAAAATCTGATCAGGTTACTAAACGATTCTGATCAGGAATTTTCTCCTCACCCATTGCCACTACAGATTACGACTGCTGGAAATGTAGCAATACAAAGTACATTATTACAGAAAAGTGATGGTTCATGGTGGCTGGCACTATTTCGTCCCGTCAGTGTATATGACCTGAAAAACAAGAAGCGATTGACTGTTCCGCCGGTTTCTGTTACTGTAGAATTAGAGAAAAACAAGAACACCTATTTGTATAATCCCATTATTTCTGATAAACCAGTAATGTCATTCAAAAAGAAACGTGAAATTACATTTGAACTAGGCGAAGAAGTATTATTATTAGAAATAAAAAAGTAATCAGCCACCGAAAGCTCACTACATTAGAGAGCTTGTGATACAAATAAAAAACCCCGCAAGAACGTGTTCTTGCGGAGTCCCGTGCCTTTATTCCCCATAAGCACTTATTCTCTTCTCCCCATAGCAATCATAATATAATACATCAGTGTAGCCAAAGAGCTCAATGCCGCAACCACATATGTATAGGCAGCCGAGCGAAGAGCATCCTCTGCCTGCGAATGGTTGAAGGCGTTGGTGATGCCCGATGCACTCAGCCATCCCAAAGCACGTTTACTCGCATTTATCTCTACCGGCAAAGTGATAAAACTGAACAAGGTAGTGGTAGCAAACAGGATGATACCAATCCATATCAACTGTGGGAAAGATCTCAGTGTCAGCATTCCTGCCAACAATACCCACATAACAATAGAAGACGAGAAGTTAACCACCGGCACCAGTGCACTACGCAACTTCAAGGGTGCATACATGCGTGCATGCTGAACGGCGTGACCACATTCATGGGCAGCCACAGCGGCGGCCATGATACTGTTACTCTCGTACACTCCTTCGCTCAAGTTTACAGTTTTAGTTATTGGGTTGTAGTGGTCGGTCAGCTGTCCGGGGGTATGTGTCACCTGTACATCGTAGATGCCATTGTCGTGCAACATCTTCAAAGCGACATCACGACCTGTCATCCCGTTGTTTGTACCAATCTTCGAGTATTTCTTAAACTTGTTCTGCAAGTTCAATTGTACCAACCAGCTGACAAGAGCAATTCCAATAAACAATATCCAATATGTACTCATACTTTTATTCCTTTTTTAATGATTAATTACTACTCACTGTTAAATTAACAAACAGTTTGCCAAAAATATAGGGAAACTAGCAATGTAAGCATAGTTTCCCTTCGCTTTTAGGAAGAATTATCTAAAAATTAGTCAATTGTAAGCTCTACGATGTAATCAATATCTTGTGGTACCTCTGTAAGTTCCAACAATACCCCATTTTTCGTTTTAGTGAAACGAACTGGTAATTTATCCTTGAATGTCACAGCCTTTTTTACTTTCTTCTCTAAAGGCAGGAATAAAGACTTATCCTGCAGACTGAGAATATGCACATAAAGTTTATCTCCCTTCTGAGTAGTCACACCCCATTCATGCGGTGCAACCAGCCCACCTCTAGTCCCATAGATGGTTTCTCCATATTGTTTCATCCATTCTCCCATCTCTTTCAAACGTTGGACAGCCACTTCGGGAAGCTCACCATCCGGCTGTGGGCCAATGTTCATCAACAGATTGGCATTCTTTCCTGCAGCTTTCACCAGATAATGAATCAGTTCTTTTGTCGACTTATAGTTTTGATCAGTAATCTTATATCCCCACATTCCATTCATAGTCTCACAAGTTTCCAAAGGTAACTGACTGATATCCTGTCCGGAAAGTCCTGCGGTATTCTCACCCGGAAGGTCGCGTTCGAAAATCTGAATATCCTCGCCCGGGAAAGGAGACTGATGATGATTGTTCCCTATCAGACATGACGGCTGCAGTTTATGAATCAGTGCATACTGTTCGGGCAATTGCCAATCGAAACCGGGATTCTGGTCCTGATCCCACCAGCCGTCAAACCAGATAGCTCCTACTTGTCCATAGTTAGTCAGCAATTCAGTCAACTGATTATTCATAAAACTATAATAGCTTTCCCAATTCCCTTTCGGATTCGGACGTCCAGTTCCTCTTCCTGTCCGTCCCCATGGGTAATCTTCGCGCATCCAATCGAGATGAGAATAATAGAAGTGTAACTTGATTCCCTGCTTAGCACAAGCCTCAGCCAGTTCTTTCACAATATCCCTTTTGAAAGGAGTAGCCTTGACTACATTGAAATCAGAATACTTCGTATCAAACATCGAAAAGCCTTCATGATGGCGGGTTGTGAAGCAGATGTATCTGGCTCCTGATGCCTTAATGGCAGCTACCCACTTGTCTGCATCGAATTTAGAGGGATAAAATCCACCTGCCAGTTTGGCATATTCTTTATAATTCAAGTCTTTATTAGTCATTGTCCACTCACCGGTAGCCAACATTGAATAAAGCCCCCAATGAAGGAAAATACCGAATTTATTGTCCTGAAACTCCTGCCTTGCCTTCAGGTTCTCTTGCGTAGGTTGGTAGGCAGACTGTGAAAAAAGTCCTAGACTCATGCCCAACATTAAGGCTAAAGAGAAAATACGTGTTTTCATACCATGATAAATTAATAGTTAGTAAACGAAAAGATAAAGGAAATACTTTTTTATAAATGAAAAATGGCACAAATGCACAGAACCGAGAAATTAACAGAACAGTGCCTTTTGTGCCATTATATACGAAAAAAAGTATCTTTCTATAACATATCAACCGTTATTCCGTATAACGTTCAATTGTCTGTGCTCTATCCGGACCAACAGAAACAATCTTAATCTGAACTCCAAGCTGTTCCTCAAGGAAGCTCAAATAAGCATTAAATTCTTCAGGGAATTCATCCTCGCTCTGCATCTTTGTCATATCAGTCTTCCAACCGGGCAATTCTGCATAAACAGGCTCTACTCCTTCTGTAATATCATACGGGAAATAGTCGATTTCTTCTCCATTCAGCTTATATGCGACACAGGCTTTGATAGTATCAAATGAATCGAGCACATCACTCTTCATCATAATCAATTTAGTAACTCCATTCACCATTACTGCATACTTCAAGGCAACCAAGTCGATCCATCCACAGCGACGTTTACGTCCTGTTACTGCACCGAATTCATGTCCAAGCGCACCAATCTTCTCACCTACTTCATCAAACAATTCTGTCGGGAACGGACCAGAACCTACGCGCGTACAATAGGCTTTGAAAATACCATAAACATCGCCTATGCGGTTAGGACCAAGTCCCAAACCTGTACATGCTCCGGCACAAATTGTATTCGAAGAAGTAACAAACGGATAAGATCCAAAATCGACATCAAGCATTGTTCCTTGAGCACCTTCGCAAAGCACACTTTTGCCTTCATTCAGCAGATTGTTGATTTCATGCTCGCTATCCACCAAATGGAACTGCTTCAGATACTCAATGCCTTCCATCCACGCCTTTTCAAGTTCAGTCAGGTCGTACTCATAATTCAGACTCTTCAGTATCTGTTCGTGGCGAGCCTTAGCAGCCGCATACTTCTGCTCGAAATTATGTAGAATATCTCCCACCCGAACACCATTACGGCTTACCTTATCAGTATAAGTCGGTCCAATACCTTTACCTGTGGTTCCTACTTTTGCATCTCCCTTTGCAGCTTCGTAAGCAGCATCAAGAATACGATGTGTAGGAAGAATAAGATGGGCTTTCTTGGAAATATGTAAGCGTTCTTTCAAAGGATGTCCGGACGCTTCAAGCGCTTCGGCTTCGGCTTTGAACAATGCCGGGTCGAGCACAACTCCATTACCGATAATATTCACCTTATCTCCCTGAAAAATTCCAGACGGAATGGAACGAAGCACATATTTCTGCCCTTCAAACTCTAGTGTGTGACCAGCATTCGGACCGCCTTGAAAACGAGCTACCACATCATATTTTGGCGTCAATACATCAACGACTTTTCCTTTTCCTTCGTCGCCCCACTGTAATCCTAATAGAACATCTACTTTCATTTTTCTTTCTTATTGTTGTTATTTATCTTTTTCCGTTTATTAGCTCTTGCGCATTTACTACACAAACCATAGATATACAGAGAATAATGTGAAAGTTGAAAACGGTTTAGTTTCGTCTCTTCAATGGCATGCTGTAGTTCCCCATTCTGAAATTCTGTCACTTTGCCACATTGTGTACAGATCTGATGGTGATGAGTCTCGCGATTATATGATTTTTCGTACTGAGAAGAAGCACCAAACTGATGCTTTATGACTAATCTCGCATTGATAAGTAAAATGATTGTGTTGTAAAGGGTAGCCCTACTTACCCGGAACTTCCTTTGTTCCATCATGCGCGAGTAAAGAGCATCGATATCAAAATGACCATCAATGGAATAAATAGTTTCGAGTATGGCATAACGTTCGGGGGTCTTACGATGCCCGTTTGTTGTAAGATATTCGGTGAATATCTGCCGTACCGTATCCTTTACATTTTGAATTTCCATTCGTCAGCACAAAATTAGCGCGAACAAAGTTAAGCCTTTTTTGTGGAAAGCAAAAGAATTTGTTCTTTAATTATAAGAAGGCTGCTTCTTCCTTTACCATATTGAACAACATTTGTTCTGGCTCTATTTCAGAGTGTTCCATGCCTTCAACCAGCCGGCATACACGGAATGCATGTTCCTCGCTATGCTGCATATATTTCCGAATTACCAGCATGGCAGCATTACGTACATGATAACTATCCGAATGGATAGCACAAACTGCCTGATCCAACAATTCTTCAGCAGCCCGTTCGGGCATGTCTCCTTTTTTCATTAAAAGACGTGCTATGGTCAAGAAGCCACAGGTCTGTATATATTCACGGTCATCGGCAATCCAATTCATTGATTTGGCAGGTGCATAAGGCAAGTGCTGAAACAGGTTCATACAGGTCAGCTCTGCTATTTCTATATTACAAATGTCTTCTACCCAAATGTCTGCAATTTCCGGATAGAAAGTTTCTATCGGTTGCAACATACCTGCCAAGATCTTACACTCACGTATATTCTCCTTCCACAGAGCCTGCGCCAAGTCATGATTCTTTTCATATCGACCGGCAATCATCTTAATACGAGGTAATTCAACTCCAAAATTGAGCTTGTATACCAGTCCTTTCTCACGCATACTCTGCGACACAGCACCATTCATGGAAAGGCGAAGCTGCGTCTTTATATCTTTCAGTTGTTCTTTGAGCTCCATTTATAATATGCTTGCTTAATAATTAATAAATAAACAAGCAGACAAGTAAACAAGTTGACAATAAGATTTGACCATTCATCTGTGTACCTCCCGGATTGTCTGCCCGTTTACTTGTCTGCCCGTCTGCTTGCCTACAAATCTTAGTTCACTGAGGGAAGCGGAGAATAATCCTTGCTATAACGCAGCATCTGCTCAGCATAACCCTCGTCATAAGAAACCGTAACATCGGTAATGTTACCATTGGCATCCGTTACCAGTTCATACTTCGGATTCACAAATCCTTTGTAGGGAGCTAAATTAAGTTTTTTGTATCTAGCCAGAACTTCGGCATGGAGCACTGGATCTACTTTCACCGCATAGTTTTCAACCAATGCACGGGCACCTTCATAATCGCCTGTAGACTTTATACGCTGTATTTCTGCAAGCAACTCTCCGAAGAGTGTACGCAACTTCTGATAATCGTTGATGACCACATACGTTTTTCCTTCTTTCTTAACCATTTCCACTACTTTGTCGGCAGCACCTTTTTCGAATACCCAACGGGCTATCAGCTGACGGTTACGCATGTGTGCCTCTTCAATATTATTGCCCGGTTCAATCCGTACCAATTGAGTCATCAGGCCATTCATCAAATAGGTATAATATCCCGACTTATAAGCCTCAGCATCCGGAACTAATTTTAATTCCACCAATTTCGGATCGGCAACATAATATAAGCCAAACAAATCGGCACGCGCTTCCTCAATGGTAGAGCCATAGGCTCTCAAAGCGTCAGGGTCGACACCCGGAAGCAATTTACCCGATCCGTGTCCCAGACATTCATGCAAATCAGTATGCAGTTCATCCACAATATCGCCATATTTATCAATAGACTGGATCTCCGCATCGCTATAAGCAAACTCTTCGTTGAATCCGTTTCCATGAGCAGCTTTATTGTAGGCATCAGTGATGTTTCCGATAGTCACCGACTTGGAGCCGTGATGAGCACGTATCCAGTTTGCATTCGGAAGATTAATACCAATAGCGGTAGAAGGATACAAATCACCAGCCAGAATAGCAGCAGTAATCACCTTAGCCGATACGCCTTTTACTTTTTCTTTCTTGAATGCACTGTCTACCGGAGAATGGTCTTCAAACCACTGAGCATTACTGCTGATTACCTCCGTGCGATGGGTAGCCTCCAGATCCTTAAAGTTTACCAACGATTCCCAGCTGGCCTTCATTCCCAACGGATCGCCATAGCTCTCGGTAAAACCATTAACAAAGTCAATTCTTGAATCCAGATCTTTTACCCAAAGAATTGCATAATCATCAAAGTCTTTCAAGTCGCCGGTTTCATAGAATTTAACCAGCTGGGCAATCACTGCTTTCTGCGATTCATTTTCTGCTACAGTTTCTGCCTTTTTCAGCCAGTATACAATCTTCTCAATGGCCTGTGTATAAAGTCCACCAACCTTCCATACTTTTTCCTGAATTTTTCCGTCTTCTTTCACCAAACGGCTGTTCAATCCATACGATACAGGAGTCTCGTCATTCGGATCTTTCATTGCACTATAGAATGCTTCCGCCTCCTGTTGAGTCACTCCGTCATAATAATTCCCTGCCGACGTCAATACCAGATCTTCACCATCAGCCTGATTCACACGTTTAGGCATAATAGTAGGATCGAATATGACAGGGAATACTTCGTCACACAGCTGCTCTGCCGTCTGTCCGTCAGCCAAAGGAAGAGTGGAAGCATCAAGACTCAGCACAGCCTTACGAAGGAAATCCTGTGAGAAATTCGGGACAAACTTCTCTGTGCCATAATGATGATGAATACCATTAGAGAACCATACACGTTTAAGATAGACTTCCATATTCTTGAAGTCAGGAGTTGTCTTGTCTCCCTGATAGCCGGTATAAACCGCTTCCAGCATCCGGCGTATTCTCAAGTTGTATTTTCCATTTTGGTCGAACAGTATATCGCGCCCTTCCAAAGCAGCCTGTGTCAGGTAATAAACCAGCTCTTTCTGTTTCAACGTCAGGTTTTCAAAACCCGGTACCTGATAACGTAATATCTGTAAATCTGCAAATTGTTCCACTGTATAATCAAATTTATTGGTTGTCTCCTTTACAGTTGTCTGGCCTCCGCAAGAAGCCAATATAGCAGCCGATGCTGCCATCGCAATAATTTGTTTCTTCATTATTTTGAATATTTTGTTTAAGCAAATAAGAAAAGGAACTATCTCCAAACTTCCATTCAGAGGTAATTCCTTATGTTTCTATACAGAATATGCAATTACTTTTTAGATTCAGAATGTCTCTTACGATAGCCATTAGGCGTTTCACCGATATTCTTATAGAAGGCAGCGTAAAAAGACTGGCGATTTGCAAAACCGACCATTGCGCTGATTTCTTCTACATTCTTGTCAGCATATCGTTTATCTGTCAGCAAATGCATAGCTTCTTTCACTCTATATTCATTCAACAGGCAGGAATAATTCATACCAAAACGTGAATTCACAACAGCTGAAAGATAACGGGTATTTGTTTTAAGTTCTTTTGCCAACTCTTTTGCAGAGTAAGTGGGGTCCTTGTACTTTTTCTGTACTACAACGATGTTCAAAATCTTATCATACAATTCATCTGCCAATTCCGGTCTGATCAGCGACCGATACGCAGCGTTCTTTTCCTTTTTCTCCCTCAGATTGTAAGGGCGTTTTTTTGGAGTTTCTTCCATTGTTTTGTTCTCTAAATCACTCATCGAATTAAAGGTTAGGGGTTTACAAAATTTCTATGCTGCTCACTTGCAATATTCTATGTTACAAATGTCTTATTTTTTTTTTAAACATACAATTTTTTTGTGGACTTTTTTTCTATTATAACGGTCAAAAAAGGAGAAAAAGAAGCAGCTAAAACAAATAATAAGGAAATTTAACCTTTTACCATTTCAAATGGGCATGGAAAGGATAACCAAATTTTACATTTCTAGCATCCATTCCTTTACCAACGCACAGTTTTTTGGCAGCCAGACAAGCGATTGACTGATTATAAAAGAGCAGGCTTCAATTCCCCAATTCCTCGCTCATTACCTCTCATTTCAATGCCATATAGAGGGCGTTTGTTGGGAAAGGTTAGCTGACAGATTGGGAAAGGTTACCCAACACGTCAGCTAACCTTTGCTGACACGTTGGGTAACCTTTGCTAACAAACAAAAAAAATGGCACTACATAATAAGACTTTTTTAGACACACACTTTGACATAGACGTTTTATTATAAAATATATGTTTCTCTAAAAACACCCCATCAAAAATGGGGGTACTTACAGAAAAACATATAATTTTGCGCCATCAATCCAATAAAAAAGAAGAGTTTTATGTCAAAAATGAGATTTTTCGCTTTACAAGAGCTTTCAAACCGAAAGCCACTGGAGGTAACTCCACCTTCAAACAAACTTTCAGATTATTACGGAAGTCACGTATTCGACCGTAAGAAGATGCAGGAGTATCTTCCTAAAGAAGCCTACCGCGCTGTGATAGATGCAATAGAAAAAGGTACGCCTATCAGCCGCGAAGTGGCAGATTTGGTTGCTAACGGAATGAAAAGCTGGGCAAAATCGCTCAATGTCACTCACTACACACACTGGTTTCAACCTCTGACCGACGGAACAGCCGAAAAGCACGACGGTTTCATCGAGTTTAGCGAAGAGGGCGGAGTTATTGAACGTTTTTCCGGAAAACTCCTAATCCAGCAGGAACCGGATGCCTCTTCTTTCCCTAACGGCGGTATCAGAAACACATTCGAAGCCAGAGGATATACAGCATGGGATGTTTCATCACCAGCATTCGTAGTAGACACCACTCTTTGTATACCCACCATCTTCATCTCGTATACAGGCGAAGCTCTGGACTATAAGACTCCACTTCTGAAAGCACTGGCAGCAGTAGACAAAGCTGCGACAGAGGTATGCCAGTTATTCGATAAAAATGTAACACGCGTATACACTAATCTAGGATGGGAACAAGAGTATTTTCTTGTTGACTCTTCATTATACAATGCCCGTCCCGACCTATGTCTGACCGGACGTACATTGATGGGGCACTCTTCTGCCAAAGATCAGCAATTGGAAGACCACTATTTCGGTTCCATTCCTCCACGTGTCACAGCATTCATGAAAGAGCTTGAAATAGAGTGCCACAAGCTGGGCATTCCTGCTAAAACACGTCACAACGAAGTGGCTCCCAACCAGTTTGAGTTAGCCCCAATCTTTGAAAACTGCAATCTGGCAAACGACCACAACCAGCTCGTAATGGACCTGATGAAGCGCATCGCCCGCAAGCATCACTTCAACGTTCTGCTCCACGAAAAGCCCTACAGTGGTGTCAACGGATCGGGTAAACACAACAACTGGTCGCTATGCACCGACACCGGCATCAACCTGTTTGCTCCCGGTAAAAACCCGAAAGGAAACATGCTGTTTCTGACATTCCTTGTCAATGCACTGATGATGGTATACAAGAACCAAGACCTGTTACGTGCTTCCATCATGAGCGCCAGCAACAGTTATCGTTTAGGAGCCAACGAAGCCCCTCCTGCCATTTTGTCTTGTTTCCTCGGGAAACAACTGTCGGCCACACTAGACGAAATTGTCCGTCAGGTAGGCAACGACAAGATGACTCCGGAAGAAAAAACCACACTCAAACTGGGCATCGGACGTATTCCCGAAATCCTGCTTGATACAACCGACCGTAACCGGACTTCACCGTTTGCTTTCACCGGAAACCGTTTTGAATTCCGTGCCGCAGGGTCTTCATCCAACTGTGCGGCAGCCATGATTACCATCAACGCAGCCATGGCAAATCAGCTGAACGAGTTCCGGGCATCCGTTGAAAAACTGATGGAAGAGGGAGTGAACAAAGACGAAGCGATTTTCCGAATACTAAAAGAAACCATAATAGCTTCCGAGCCTATCCGATTCGAAGGAGACGGCTATTCCGAAGAATGGAAACAAGAAGCAGCCCGCCGCGGACTGACCAACATTTGTCATGTACCAGAGGCACTGATGCACTACGTCGACAACCAATCCAAGGCCGTACTCATTGGCGAACATATATTCAACGAAACAGAGTTGAACTGTCGTCTGGAAGTAGAATTGGAGAAATATACAATGAAGGTACAAATAGAAAGCCGCGTATTGGGCGACTTGGCTATCAACCATATTGTACCTACAGCCGTAACCTATCAGAATCGTTTGCTGGAGAACTTAAGAGGGCTGAAAGAAATCTTCTCTCCGGAAGAATATGAGACATTAAGTGCCGACCGCAAAGAACTGATACGGGAAATATCCCACCGAGTAACAGCAATAAAAATGCTGGTACACGACATGACCGAAGCGCGCAAAGTGGCCAATCATAAAGACAACTACAAAGAGAAAGCATTTGCATACGAAGAGAATGTACGCCCGTATCTGGATAAGATACGTGACCACATCGACCATTTGGAAATGGAAGTAGATGACGAAATATGGCCATTGCCAAAATACAGAGAACTACTGTTCACAAAATAACCAGTAGGCTGGCAGGGAAACGAGTAAACAAAGAAAGCTGCATCGAAGAAAACAATTTGTTAAGTTGACAACTAATAAATTTACCTATCGCACTTATTTGTTTACTCGTTGACTTGTCAACTTATTTACTCGTTAACCTGACAACTAAATCTTTTCCCGTTTTTATTTTCTTTCTCATTTTTTATTTCTATTTTTGTGCTGTATAACATAGTTTTATAGCATTCATGGTAAAAATAAACATATCAGACATCAATATCTCGGAACCATTGGCCGATATGTTAGCCCCCTTAAACAAGGAACAAAAGGAGATTCTGATAAGCAATTACACGATACAAACCTATAAAAAAAATGAGCCGATTTATTGTGAAGGAGAAACTCCTACTCATCTGATGTGTCTTATCAGTGGAAAGGTAAAAATCTTCAAGGATGGTGTAGGAGGCAGAAGCCAGATCATCCGCATGATCAAGCCCAAAGAATATTTTGCTTACCGTGCTTACTTTGCCCAAGAAGATTTTGTCACTGCTGCTACAGCATTCGAACCATCTGTAGTCTGTCTGATTCCCATGAATATCATCACTAAACTAGTTACCGAGAACAACGATCTGGCTATGTTTTTCATCCGCCAGTTATCTATAGACTTAGGCATTGCAGATGAACGTACTGTAAACCTTACTCAAAAGCATATCCGTGGCAGGCTGGCAGAATCTTTGCTCTTTCTGAAAGAAAGCTATGGACTGGAAGAAGACAGTTCTACCCTGAGCATCTACCTGTCAAGAGAAGACTTGGCAAACCTGTCGAACATGACTACCTCTAACGCCATTCGTACACTATCACAATTTGCAACCGAACGCCTGATTACTATTGATGGAAGAAAAATAAAAATAATAGAAGAAGAAAAACTCAGGAAGATAAGTAAAATCGGATAAAGATTCTTTTTCTACATCTGCAAGTTCTGAGTTTCAAGTTATTCACATCCCGAAAGTGAACTTAATCTTCATCAGGACTTATCACTTAAAACCCAGAACCCAAGAAATTCTTTTATACCAGCCCCTTTTCAGACAAGTAACGTTCTGCCTCAATAGCAGCTTTACAACCGCTTCCAGCCGCTGTTATAGCCTGACGATAATGAGGATCGGCCACATCACCAGCTGCAAATACTCCCGGAATACCGGTACGTGGGGAATTACCTTCTGTCAGAATATATCCAACCTCATCTGTACGAACCCAAGGCTTGAAAATATCCGAATTTGGCTTATGCCCGATAGCAAGGAAAAATCCATCGATAGCAATGTCATAACGTTCTTCATCGGGCTCTCCCATACGTTTCACTACATGGGCACCTTCCACCCCATTCTCACCGAACAAGCCGACAGTATTATGTTCAAACAGAACCTCTATTTTCTCATGCTTCAGCACACGTTCCTGCATAATTTTCGAAGCACGCAAGTAAGGTTTGCGGACAATCAGATAAACTTTAGAAGCCAAGCCTGCCAGATAGATGGCTTCCTCGCAGGCTGTGTCACCACCTCCTACTACAGCAACCACCTTCTTGCGATAGAAGAATCCATCACAGGTTGCACATGCACTGACACCCATTCCGGCATATTTCTTTTCATCTTCCAATCCCAGATACTTAGCAGTAGCTCCGGTAGCGATAATCAAAGTCTCGGTCTCAATCTGTTTTTCTCCGTCAATTATCACTTTATAGGGGGATGCGCTCAAATCTGTCTCGGTAGCAATTCCAAAGCGGATATCTGCCCCAAAGCGTGAAGCTTGTGCACGCAAATCTTCCATCAGCTGAGGACCGCTGATTCCTTCCGGATAACCCGGGAAGTTTTCTACATCGGTAGTGGTAGTCAACTGACCGCCGGGCTGCAATCCTTCGTAAAGTACCGGTGACAAATTCGCACGTCCGGCATAGATGGCTGCCGTATAGCCTGCCGGTCCTGAACCGATAATCAGGCATTTTACTTTTTCTGTTTCCATACTCTTTGCTTATTTATTGTAAGTATTTTTATTTCGTTGTCCCGTGAACGGGCGTTACCTCTATATGGGTAACGGATATGTATCAGTCTGGTGAACGACCGTTACCCATATAGAGGCAACGACCGTTCACTACGACATTATCTCAAATCTATTATTTCAGCATCCGGATACTTGCTACGGTCAAATACGAATTCCTTATCCGTATAGTTCTGTCCCGTCCGATAGCCGATCACTACAATTTCGCTATAGTTCTTCGTACCCCGTTGTTGCAGCTGAATAAAAACAGGCTGGTAGGTATCTTGAGCCACTTTCAACACAATGCGCGACAAATCCTGCCGAGAATCTGTCGACGTAAGAATCACCTCCTTTACCTTCTTTCCTGCATATTGGGTAGCAGCCCCCAGCTGATAAGTAAATCCTTGCTGATACATATATAATAATGTATAAGGATTAATGCTTCTCAACTCCTCGGGTGTAGGATTGGTAACATTTACTTCCTCGCTGCTTTCCATATAGCTCCATTGGGTTTTCCCATCAAACCAAGTGCTAGCCTCCGGTGTTTTCAGTACAAACTTCTCTCCTTTCAGACGGATTTCTCCACCGGATGTACCTTCTAGTTGTCCGTTCGTATAGGATTTCACATCAAACATGATCTGCACGCCACCGGCTTTGCGGAACGTTTCTGCCGTCTTGTCTAACACCGCCTTTGCCTGCTGCTGTTGAGCGATTGCAGGGAAGGATAAAAAAGCCAAAAGGATAGTTACTATATATGTTTTCATTTGGTTATAAAAACGGATAGTTATTGTAAATTGTTCAATCGCATCTGAAGATCATTCTCGTCTACACAGAGTACATCGCGCGCCTTACTGCCTTGAGTAGGACCGACAATCCCCGCTTTCTCCAACTGGTCCATAATACGTCCGGCACGGGCATATCCGATAGAGAACTTCCGTTGTATCAGCGAAGTAGACCCTTGTTGATGAATTACTATCAGACGGGCAGCATCCTCAAACAGCGGGTCGAGCCGTCCCATATCCACATCATTTGCCTCAGCACTTCCACCGTCTTCACCCACATATTCAGGCAGGAAGAAAGGAGTAGGATATCCCTGCTGACGGGCAATGTACTTGGTGATTTCTTCTACTTCCGGAGTATCAATGAAGGCACACTGCACACGTACCGGATCGGCTCCCTGCAGGAAGAGCATGTCGCCCTTACCAATCAGCCGGTTTGCTCCCGGACGGTCGAGAATGGTCCGTGAGTCCATCATAGCCGAAACACGGAAAGCGATACGTGCCGGGAAGTTCGCCTTTATGGTTCCTGTAATGATATTGGTAGTAGGTCGCTGTGTAGCAATTATCATATGAATGCCCACCGCACGTGCCAGCTGGGCAATACGGGCTATAGGGAGTTCCACTTCCTTACCGGCTGTCATGATCAGGTCGCCAAACTCGTCAATCACAACTACGATATAAGGCATGAACTTATGTCCCTTTTCCGGATTCAGGCGGCGGTGGATAAACTTATCGTTATACTCTTTGATATTGCGGACATGAGCCATCTTCAGCAGGTCATAGCGCGTATCCATCTCTACGCAGACAGAGTTCAATGTCTGTACAACCTTTGTCACGTCGGTGATAATCGGGTCACCACCGTCGGGCAACTTGGCAAGAAAATGATTCTCGATAACAGAATAGATGCTGAACTCCACCTTCTTTGGATCGACCAGCACAAACTTCAGTTCGGCCGGATGCTTCTTATATAATAAGGAAGTGATAATCGCATTCAGTCCCACAGACTTTCCTTGTCCGGTTGCACCAGCCACCAGTACATGAGGCATCTTGCAAAGGTCGAACATAAACACCTCGTTGGTAATGGTCTTTCCCAGAACAATAGGCAGGTCGAACTTCGACTCCTGAAACTTCTTGCTGCCTATCACGCTTTGGCCCGAAACAATCTTTGGGTTCTTGTTCGGTACTTCAATACCGATTGTTCCCTTTCCGGGAATAGGAGCAATGATACGGATACCGTCGGCAGAGAGGCTCAGAGCAATGTCGTCTTCCAATCCGCGTATTTTCGAAATACGCACTCCCTGTTCGGGAGTAATCTCGTAGAGGGTGACTGTAGGTCCTACAGTGGCCTTTATCGTACAAATCTCGATGCCGAAACTACGCAGTGTATTGATGATACGGTCTTTGTTGGCATTCTGCTCCTCCATGTCGATGGTAGGCTCGTCATTGTCGAAATGCTTCATCAGATCGAGCGTAGGGAAACGGTAGTTTTCCAGATCCTTTGTCGGATTATAGGGTTCCAGCTCCGGACCGCGGTACTCTTCTTCTTCGGCCGCAGGTTCTATATCAAATCCGGGCTCTTTATCAACCGTTTCCGTTGCCAGTGGAGCCGGTTCTGGCACTGTGGGCTCAAAGACCATCGTCACGCCATTTTCCGTCACAGGCTCGGGCACAGCCGACACACGCTGGGGGGCCCTCTCCTCTTCCTTCTCCGAAGGTTCCGAAGAGACGTCATGTGATTCCGGCTGATGCAGGTCGAAACTGACTTCCTGAGTCTGAGGGTCGCTAAGTTCCACCTTCTCCTCTTCTGCCACAGGAGCCGGTTCGGCCTCTTCCTCTTTCTTTTTTCTCTTCAGGAAGTTGAGTGCCAACAGACTACGCAGCCAGATTACCGTCCGTGCGCTGAGGTAAATGAAGAAGCAGATAGCTGTAGCCAGCAGTATAAGCCAAACGCCCGGCACGCCCACTTGAGAAATCAGCCACCGGCTTACATTGTATCCGTGCATTCCTCCCCAGTAGATGAACGAATCCTGATAATGATCCATCAGTACAAAGCCTAGGAAAACGGAGAACCAAACCAGCAACAACGTACATCCTATGAACCATTTCCACAAACGCACGACGCGAACGCGCATCAGCTTCAGTCCTGCCACCGCAAGAAAAGCAAGGATGAAAAATGAGGAAACGCCAAAACAGTCGTTGATAAAATAACTCGCCAATTGTGCTCCACGCGAACCGGCATAGTTCTTCACATGATTGTCCACCGCAGCCAGATCGGCCGGATTGCCGCTATCTACAATGCTCTGGTCGGCAGCCCCCGTAAAGAAAAAAGAGAAGAACGCCAACAACAGATATACGGAAAAGATCACCAACACAAGACCGGCAACAAAATGCAATGTCTCATTTCGGAACAATGCTATCGTGCTACGGATGAAAGACGCTTTCTTCGGTTCGTCATCGGATATTTTCTGTTGCTTGTCAGCCTGTTTCTTGCTTGCCATAATTCAATGCCTATTTAATAAATTACATACACGGAGAATCCCCCCGTCCGTCAGGGCAGACTCTAAGGCGCAAAAGTAATAAAAAAACAGGTAAGCACGCTAAAAGTTAAGAAACAGTTTTCAAGCCATAAAGTTCCCGCGCTCCGAAGCCTGCCCCTAGGCATCACACCGGAAGATGCCGTCCATCACATCGGGAGCTGTCGGCATGCACACCATGAGACGTCGGCCTGCACATTATGAAGTATCCGCCTGCACGTTATGAGATGCAAATCTGTACTTACGTATTTACAGACTTGCAGATACGTATCTGCAAGAGCGTACTTACGTATCTGCAAGCCGACACCTCAGCAGATGCATGACTGCACGCAGGCTGATGCAAGCCGGAACGTCATGACACATCGCCGGCGATTGTACCACACACCTGCACGAGGGACGGAAAAAGTCGGCAACAGACACACTCATTCAATCCTTTTTCTTACCTTTGCGTTTTTAAACGAAAGGAATCATGGAAAAAGAGAGCCAAACCATCTTTGACAAAAACGTAATCGAGTTCGTGACGGTAGCTGCCGAGTTCTGCAATTTCCTCGAACATGCCGACAGCATGAAACGCGCCTCGTTTGTCGACACTTCACTCAAGATACTGCCGTTGCTCTACCTGAAAGCATCTCTGCTGCCTCCATGTGAAACCATAGGCGAAGAAGCGCCCGAAACATACGTCACCGAAGAAACCTACGAAATAGTACGGATGACACTGGCAGGACTGATGGGCGAAAAAGACGACTATCTGGAAGTCTTTGTCCCCGACATGGTATACAGCGACCAGCCCATCCGGAAAAACATCTCGGAAGATCTGGCAGACATCTATCAAGACATCAAAGACTTCATCTTCGTATTTCAGCTCGGGCTGAACGAAACGATGAATGATGCGCTGGCCATCTGTCAGGAAAACTTCGGCACACTGTGGGGACAGAAACTGGTCAACACCCTGCGTGCACTGCACGACGTAAAATACAATCAGCCTGACGATGCGGAAGAGACAGCCGACGAAGAAGACGACCAGCACCACTGCCACTGTCACGACCACGGTTGCCATTGCCACGAAGAGAGCGGTTGCCACTGTGATGAAGAAGCAGACGATTGTCACTGCGATGGAGAACATTGCCATTGTCACGATGATAAATAAAACAACATGATTGTAAAAAGAAGCATAGATAAAGACGAACTGCAAGACCTCCCGAAAGCCACTTTCCCGGGAAGGATCTATGTCATCCAATCGGAAAAAGAGACTCAGAAAGCAGCAGCCTATCTGCAGTCTCAACCAATCGTTGGAATAGACAGCGAAACCCGTCCCTCGTTCACCAAAGGACAAAGGCACAAAGTAGCCTTGCTGCAAATATCGAGCACGGATTGCTGTTTCCTATTCCGCCTCAACATGACAGGACTGACCCAGCCACTCATCGACCTCTTGGAAAATCCTTCCATCACCAAAGTAGGGTTGTCACTGAAAGACGACTTTATGATGCTGCGCAAGCGGGCAGCCTTCACCCCGCGTAACTGCATAGAGTTGCAAGACTACGTCCGCCAGTTTGAAATACAGGACAAAAGTCTGCAGAAAATCTATGGAATTCTGTTTCAGGAAAAGATCTCCAAGTCACAACGGCTTTCCAACTGGGAAGCAGACGTACTGAGCGACAGCCAGAAGCAATATGCCGCTACAGATGCATGGGCCTGCCTCAACATCTACAATCTGCTTGAAGAGCTGAAGCGTACCGGTAATTACGAAATTGAAGAACAACCTATTAACGATTTACATAAAACCGAACAACATGTATAAAGTGTATCTCAAATCCGGCAAAGAAGAGTCTTTGAAAAGATTCCACCCATGGATCTTTTCCGGCGCCATTTCACATATCGACGGAGAGCCGGAAGAAGGGGAAGTAGTAGAAGTCTACACTGCTAAGAAAGAATTCATAGCTACAGGACACTTTCAGATCGGAAGTATCGCCGTACGGGTACTCTCTTTCCGACAAGAACCCATCAATCACGATTTCTGGAAGCGCAAACTGGCCATCGCATACGACATGCGACGAAGCATCGGCATTGCCACCCATCCATCAAACAACACATATCGCCTTGTACACGGCGAAGGAGACAACCTGCCCGGATTGGTCATCGACATCTATGCCAAGACAGCAGTCATGCAAGCCCATTCTGCCGGTATGCATCTGAACCGCATGGACATAGCCGAAGCCCTTTCCGAGGTCATGGGCGACAGAATTGAGAACATTTATTATAAATCAGAAACAACTCTTCCCTTCAAAGCCGATTTATTCCCCGAAAACGGTTTCCTGAAAGGGGGAAGCAATGAAAATATTGCATTGGAATACGGGTTGAAATTTCATGTCGACTGGCTGAAAGGACAGAAAACCGGTTTCTTTGTAGACCAGCGCGAGAACCGTGCTCTACTCGAGCGCTACGCCAAAGACCGCTCCGTACTGAATATGTTCTGCTATACAGGCGGATTTTCATTTTACGCAATGCGAGGAGGAGCCCGACTGGTACATTCGGTAGACAGTTCTGCCAAAGCCATCGAGCTCACCAATCAGAATGTAGAACTGAACTTTCCCGGCGATCCCAGACACCAAGCATTTGCAGAAGATGCATTCAAATACCTTGACCGTATGGGCGACCAGTACGATCTGATTATACTAGACCCTCCTGCATTTGCCAAACACAAAGATGCTCTACGGAATGCTTTGCAAGGATATCGAAAGCTAAATGCAAAGGCTTTCGAAAAGATAAGACCGGGAGGTATTCTTTTCACCTTCTCCTGTTCGCAGGTAGTAACCAAAGAGAACTTCCGGACTGCCGTATTCACCGCTGCAGCAATGTCCGGACGAAGTGTACGAATCTTACATCAGCTGACACAGCCTGCAGATCATCCGGTAAACATCTACCATCCCGAAGGAGAATATCTGAAAGGACTCGTACTCTACGTCGAATAGCCTGTCATATAGTTAATTCTATTAACATAGAAACATAAATAGAACGGCACAAGTTAATAATAGCTAAAGAAAGAAAGATTTTAGTCTTTTTATTATGCAGCATATTATAAACACTCTATATTTGCACTGTGTTTTTCATGGTATTAGATTTAAGGTTAATAAAGATTGGCTGTCTGGGATAGATAGCCTTCTTTTTTTATATACCTATACATCTCCAAAATCCACCTCTCTTACATTATTCTGCAGAATCATTCATCAAGTTTTCTTATAAATTGTTGCTATTATCAATACCTATCCATATCTTCGCATAAATAAAGATATATTAATGGATAAAAAGATAGAACTTTATATCATAAACATCACCACTTGTCAATCTCAGGCAGGCGCTTTCTCCATGCTATTGGGTGAAGTGAATGGTGAGCGACAGATACCAATTATCATAGGTCCTGTTGAAGCCCAATCTACTATCATATACTTAAGGGGAATGAAAACTCCCCGCCCATTGACCCACGATCTATTCACAAGAATTCTAAAAGCCTTAGACATCAGTATTTTGCGCGTACTGATTTACAAGGCACACGAAAGTATCTTCTACTCCTATATTTACCTGAAACAAGGTAATGAGATCATACGCATTGATTCTCGTACCTCCGATGCCATCGCATTAGCGGTACGGGCCCAATGTCCAATTTTCATTAATGAATCTATATTAGAGCAGGAATGCCTGCGTATGAAAGGATTCAATAACGCTCAGGACAAAACACCAGAAAATGAGAGACCACCCCAAAAGAGGCCTTCTACCAACCACTCTTCCCAAAAACTAGAAGAAATACTAGCCAAAGCCATTCAAGAGGAGAACTACGAACTGGCAGCCAAGATACGTGACCAAATCAAATCAGAACAACAAAACCAAATTGATGAATTATAACTATGCACGTATTTTATACACCCAATATATTAAGAAATCCTGAACTTCCGGAAGAAGAAGCCCAACACTGTACTCGTGTCTTACGGCTTGGAGTCGGAGACAACATCACACTGACAGACGGAAGGGGTAATTTTTACAAAGCAGAGATTACTGTGGCCAACAGCAAACGGTGTCTGGTAGCCATCACAGAGACTATCCATCAGAACCCTCTTTGGCCATGCCATCTACACATAGCCGTAGCTCCGACTAAGAATATGGACCGTAACGAATGGTTTGCCGAAAAAGCTACAGAAATCGGAATTGACGAACTCACGTTTCTAAACTGCCGTTTTTCCGAGCGGAAAGTAATCAAAACCGAAAGAATAGAAAAAATACTTATATCTGCCATCAAGCAGTCGCTCAAAGCTCGTTTACCTAAGCTCAACGAGATGATAGATTTCACAAAATTCATCGCACAAGATTTTAAAGGTCAGAAGTTCATTGCACATTGTTATGAAGGAGAAAAGCCATTGTTGAAAGATGTTCTGACACCCGGCAAAGACGCAGTCGTACTGATTGGCCCCGAAGGAGACTTCAGCGAAGAGGAAGTCAAAGCTGCCATCGAGCGAGGATTTACACCTATCAGCCTTGGGAAATCACGGTTACGAACAGAAACAGCAGCATTGGTAGCCTGTCATACAATGAACCTTATGAACCAATAATACCTAAAAATGACAAAGAATATGGTAAAGAAACTGATCTCACAACTATCGGTACTGGTAGTACTGATCATTACGTTCGCAGCGTGTTCCAAGCAGTCGGAATACACCAGCGCCATTCCATCCGACGCATCTTCTGTAGTAGCAGTCAACCTGCAATCACTAATCCAAAAAGCCGAACTGGACAATCAAGAAAACCAGGCCAGTAAACAGAAAATACTGGATGCGCTCAAAAGTGAAATGAACGCAGCTACTTTCCAGCAGCTGGAAAAAGTGATAAAGAACCCCGGCGAATCAGGGATCGACCTGAAAGCCCCCATATACGTATTCACCTCCCCTTCTTTACCGCAACCGACTGTAGTAGCCAGAATCGGTAAAGAAGATGACTTAAACGCTTCGTTAGACGTACTGGTGAAGGAACAGATTATCCAACCGGTTACGGAAACAGATGGAATCAATATTTCTACTACCCAAGGCGGACTTATTGCTTTCAATGCTTCCACTCTGATGATTACCGGCGCCGAAGGAACGAATCAGACAGAAAAGACCAAAGCCGATATTGTTAATCTGCTGAAGCAATCCGCCGAAAACAGCATTTCACAATCCGAAGCTTTTCAAAGAGCAATAAAAAGACAGGAAGACATTCGCTTCTTCGCATCCTTGAATGCTTTGCCAGAGATGTACAGACAACAAGTGAGTCTCGTACTTCCTTCCTCTTTCCCACTAAATGACATTATCCTGCTAGGAGGACTCAGCTTCGAGAAAGGAAAAATCATTCTCAAAACAGAAAGTTTCAGCGAGAAAGAAGAGGTAAGAGAACTTATCAAACAGCAACTGGAAATGTATAAAGAATCTGACAACACATTCTGCAAATTCTTTCCCGCTTCTACACCAGCATTCATTAATATGAGTATAAATGGAGAAAAAGCTCACGACTTACTAAAAGGAAACACAGCATTTCTGCCACCAGTCGTAGCTGAAAAACTAGAAAAGGCTCTCGATTCACTTGACGGAGACATCGCGATCGGATTCTTCAGCTTTCCGATATTCAAAACACCGACAGCTATCATCTATGCAGAAGTGAAAAATGACAACGCAGTGAAAGAACTCTATAACATAGGCAAGACTTCGAATGAAGAAATTATAGAACTGGGAAAGAACGAATATGTATCTAAATCAAAGAGGAATAATATTTTCTTTGGAATCAAAGATAAATATATGTATGTCACCAATGACGAACAGCTTTATAAAAACATAGGAAAAGTTGAAAAAGGATCAGTCAACGACACTCCCTATGCTCCGGAAATGAAAGGAAAACCACTTTTTACAGCTGCTAACATGGAAGCGATACTCGATCTGCCTATCATAAAAATGTGGGTAGGATTTGTTGCCGGCAAGCAAGCTGACACATACCTCAAGCTGGCATCCCACATCGCTTATATCAGCTGTAGCCGAGAAGTGGAAACCGGAGAAATAACCCTTTGCCTGAAAGACAAAGATACCAACGCCCTCAAACAAATAGTTGATTTGGCCAGGCAGTATACCGGCATGTAAACATAACAAAGAGTACATGAACACAATCCACCTACAGCAAACACTCCCCGAAGTGTTTGCTGACAGAAATTCAATAGTCTCAGACGTATGGCATAAGGACCTTGTCTTCCGGAAAGGAGAAATGTATCTGATTGAAGCAGCCTCCGGAACCGGGAAATCGTCACTATGCAACTACATCTACGGATATCGGAACGACTATCAGGGAATCATCAATTTTGACGAGACAAACATCAAGTCGTATTCCGTCACCCAGTGGGTAACACTGAGGAGACACTCGCTCAGTATGCTCTTTCAAGACCTGCGTTTGTTCAGCGAGCTGACAGCTTTTGAGAACGTCCAGCTGAAAAACAGACTGACCGGACACAAAAAGAAGAAAGAAATTCTGTTCCTTTTCGAGAGACTCGGCATTGCAGACAAAGTTGACGTAAAAGTCGGTAGACTCTCCTTCGGGCAGCAACAGCGTGTAGCCTTTATCCGCACGCTCTGTCAGCCTTTCGATTTTCTCTTTCTGGATGAACCCATCAGCCATCTGGACGACGACAACAGCCGTATTATGGGAGAACTGATTGTAGCCGAAGCCCAAACGCAACAGGCCGGAGTGATTGTTACCTCTATTGGCAAACACATAGAGCTTCCATACAATCGGACACTCCGATTGTAGAGTATCTTCGCAAAAACTCATACACCAAAAACATAAAAAAGCTCACAATATGAATCCACTTATCTGGAAATTGCTTCGCCAGCATATCAGTATCGGTCAGTTAACAGGTTTCTTTTTCGCCAACCTCTTGGGCATGATGATCGTACTGCTCGGCATACAGTTCTATAATGACGTACTTCCTGTCTTTACCGAAGGGGACAGCTTTATGAAAAAAGACTTCATTATCGCCACAAAGAAAATCAATGCACTTGGAACACTAACAAAGAAAGACAACACCTTCACTCCTGAAGAGATAGCCGACCTACAGAAACAACCATTTACAAAAACCGTAGGTTCTTTCACTTCCTCTCAGTTTAACGTATCGGCCGGTTTAGGAATGCAGGAAGCAGGCATCAGTCTGTCTACCGAAATGTTCTTCGAGTCCGTGCCCGACCAGTTTGTGGATGTCCGTCTCGACAAATGGCAATTCGACGAGAACTCTCATACCATCCCTATCATCATCCCGCGCAATTATCTGAACCTGTATAATTTCGGATTTGCCCAAAGCCGTAATCTGCCAAAGATTTCGGAAGGTCTGATAAGTCTTGTACAAATGGACATCGTGCTAAGAGGCAACGGAAGAGTAGAACAATACAAAGGTAACATTGTGGGGTTTTCCAACCGTCTGAACACGATTCTCGTACCACAAGCTTTTATGGACTGGGGCAACCGCACATTTGCCCCAAATGCCGAAGTACATCCCTCACGCCTCATCATCGAAGTAAATAATCCAGCTGACCCTTCTATCACCGAATATTTCCAGCAAAAAGGATACGAGACAGAAGACGGTAAGCTTGATGCCGGCAAAACGGCCTATTTCCTACGCCTTGTTGTAGGTATAGTCTTAGGAGTAGGGTTACTTATCAGTGTTCTATCTTTCTACATACTGATGCTCAGCATCTACCTGTTGCTACAGAAAAATACAGAAAAACTAACCAACCTGCTTTTAATAGGATATAGTCCCAATCAGGTTGCTTTGCCCTATCAGTTACTGACGATTGGCGTAAACCTTCTTGTACTGATCGCCTCCATAGGCATGGTCAGCTGGTTGAGGGGATACTACGTAAATTCCATTCTCAAGCTGTTTCCCCAGCTGGGAATCAGTACACTTGGAATAACAATAGGTATAGGGATATTCCTGCTTCTCATTGTATCCGCCATCAACATGTTAATCATCAGGCGCCGCATCATTTCCATCTGGCAACATAAAGCCTGAGCAGAACTTTAATATCCGGAACAGACATGCACAACATGTACATGTCATACAGCACAAGATGCACATGTCGTACAGTACGAGATGCGCATCTCGTGCATATTCGGTAACCTTTCCCCCTACCCCTTGTTACCTTACTTTTTTTCGTCCTATCTTTCCCTATTCTATGCTTCCAAAGTCTTCTCCCCTACTCCGAATACATAAAATACGTTAATTAAAATTTCTTTTATTTTGTTTTGTCGTAATAAATTAATATAATTGCAGCCGTTATACAAGGATACTCTGTCCCAGTATAAACAATACCCCCATTTATAACTAAACTTTACAAATTTATGGAAACAGCCCTTTTATCTATCAGACCATGCAGGCAAAGGCTATTGGACAATAGAACTTACCGCTACCCCCAAGCACTCAAAATTCTTTTTCTTGCTTAATTGAACATACAGCCATAAAGATTATGTCTGTAGGGATTGCTATGCTTTATTATTATCATAGCCAACTGACAGCATTCTCTTTATAGTTTCTCTCGACGGAATTAATAAGTATCCGGTTCTTTAGTTTTTCAAGTTTGTGCATTAATTAATCCCCAACAGACCAGAACTTAATATCACAAAAACTTACAAACTAAAAACTTAACTGCTTATCCAATACCAAAAATCAAAATTAACCAACAAATTATTAACCTCTTAACCACAGAACATGAGTAAATTACCTTACCTTGCAGGGGGAGTCTTATGTCTACTGCTGTTTATCGGCGCATGTAGCGAGGACAACAAAAGTACATCCTTTGACCCCAATCAGCCAGTAACCATGACTGAATTTATGCCGGATTCCGGTGGTATCCGCACTCAATTTGTCATCAAAGGAAGCAATTTTGGCAATGACAAAAGTCAAGTAAAAGTATTCTTCACAGACGTAGAAGAAAAAGAACGTGAAGCAATCGTATTAGGAGTCAATCCAAGCACTATCTACTGCCAAGTTCCCAAACAGGCAGATGGAAGAAGTGCCATACGAGTAACTGTAAACGGCAAGGCAGCTAATGCTATAAAAAAAACATTCAGGTATGTCGTAGCCTCTTCAGTGTCTACAGTAGTGGGAAAAGCTACAGAAGCAGGAAGCAACAATGGTACATTGGGAGAAACCACTTTATACTATCCTCAATATGTAGCTGTAGACAACGATAACAATGTATTTGTATTCGATACCGACAACAGAACCCGTCTGATCTCGGTCAACGAAAATAAGTCTCTCACCTTATTTGATGGAGGCATATTCGACCAACCGACATTCGTCAACAAAGAAAAGACTCAATTCTTTATAGCAGGAGACAATGCCGGTACGGGATGCTATCTCTTCGATGCTGCAGTCAGTTGGTCACCCGATCCTTACGGAAAACTTCTAAACACAGGCGACTGGATGCATAGCGTAGTACTCGACCCTGTAGACTCTACATTTATCATCTACCGTCAAAATACAGGTCCACTGTGGGTACAACGATACAAGAAAGGAATGAGCAAACAGCAGGCCAGACAGATTGGAACAGTGTTCAGCGGTGGTTCTAACGGACTATGTGCATACAATCCGATGGATGGTTACATCTATTGTGTACTCCACCAGCCAAGCGCAATTCTTCGTTTTAAAGTGAAAAGAGGCGCTGATGGATGGCCTGAACTAGATGGAGAAGTAGAAAACTTCTGTAACAATGGATTCGGTTTCCGCGAGGGACATATCAGCGAAGCACAATTCAGTAGTCCACACGGACTTGCAATCGACAAAGAAGGAAATATATACATTGCAGACAGTAACAATCACCGTATCCGCAAAATCGATTTCAAGACCAAGAATGTGACTACGGCAGCAGGTAACGGAAGTGCCGGATATAAAGACGGTGCTCCCGAAGATGCCCAGTTCAACCAACCATGGGGAGTTTGTCTGGACAAAGATGAGTTCATCTATATAGCAGACAAGAACAACCATTGTATCAGAAAATTAGCTATTGAATAATTCCTAAGAAACAAGACATGAAAACATTATATACAAAAATCACGTTATGTCTCTTCTTCCTGTGGATCGGAGGCATGATGCAAGAGAGTTATGCACAGCAGACTCAGATAGAAGTGGGTGGTGTTGTAATAGACGAACTGGGAGAACCGTTGCCAGGAGCCAACATCACGATAAAGGGTAACGAGGAAGTAGGTACAATTTCGGATATTGACGGAAAGTTCAGCCTGAAATCATTAGCCCCCAATACAACTTTGGTAGTCTCTTTCATGGGATACCAAACTCAGGAAATTGTAGTCAAGAAGACCAACTATAATTTACAAGTCACACTGGTACCTAACTCTGAAGCACTCGACGAAGTAGTGGTAGTAGGTATGGGAACACAGCGTAAGGTCAGTGTAGTAGGAGCCGTTACTACCATCGAACCGGCAGCTATCACAGCCCCGTCTACCTCTATTACCAATATGTTGGGAGGTGTCGTACCGGGTATCATTGCCGTAGGCAGAAGCGGAGAACCGGGAAATGACATCTCAGAATTCTGGATTCGTGGTATCAGCACATTTGGAGCCAATTCATCGGCTTTAGTGCTTATCGACGGAATTGAAGGAAATCTGAACGATGTCAATCCTTCGGATATCGAAAGTTTCTCCATCCTGAAAGATGCTTCCGCAACAGCTGTTTACGGTGTACGAGGTGCCAACGGTGTGGTACTGATCACAACCCGTTCGGGCGAAGAAGGACCAGCCAAAGTGACATGGAAGAGTAGCGTCACTCTCTCCTATTCTCCACGTATGCCCGAATACTTAAATGCCAGCGATTATGCCACTCTAGCCAACGAAGCCCGTGTAGTAAGCAACATGGATCCGCTATATTCTCCTACCGAACTGGAAATCATCAAAAACCAACTCGACCCCGATCTATATCCTAATGTCAACTGGCAGGATGTGATTTTAAAAGACTACACTTTTAATCATCAGCACTACATGAACATATCAGGCGGTGGAAAAGCAGCCAGATATTTTGTCAGCGTAGGTGGAACATTCAAAGATGCTATCTTCAACCAAGACAAGGTGAACAAATATAACACCAACGTACGATGGGCACAATATAATTTCCGTGGTAAAGTCGACATGAACTTAACCCCATCTACCATTATGGGCTTGGCACTGGATGGAGTCATTGTAGATTCACGTGGACCTGGATATGGTTCGGACAACAGCTCATTATGGGCATCTCAGGCCAACCTGACACCTCTTACCGTACCTTTACGTTATTCCAACGGGCAGCTTGCCGCTTACGGAAACACAGGTGAAAACATTTCTCCGTATGTTCTGCTGAATCACATGGGATACAAGAAGAGCAACCGTACGACATTGAATATCAACCTGACATTACGTCAAGACTTTGATAAATGGATTAAAGGTCTAAGCGCGAGAGGAATGTTCTCATACTATAACAACAATACTCACGATACTACCCGCCAGAAAAATCCGGATCTGTATAAAGCTATCGGACGTGCCAACGACGGATCGTTGATGACACAGCACACTGTACAGGCATCCAACCTAAGTTTCGGTACCGCAGCCGGTGCACAAAGAAGATACTATTTCGAAGGACAAGTCACTTACGACCGGATTTTCAACGAAGTACACCGTGTAGGCGGATTGCTTCACTACTATATGCAAAGCAGCGAGACAACATTGGCAACAGACGAAATCAGTTCAATCCCCGAACGCTATCAGGCATTATCAAGCCGTCTGACCTACTCTTATAAAGACACTTACTTCGTAGAAGGTAACTTGGGATACACAGGTTCAGAAAACTTCGAACCGGGCAGACAGTTCGGTTGGTTCCCAGCCATAGCTCTAGGTTGGCTTCCTACACAATACGAATTCATGAAACAGCATCTGCCATGGCTCAACCACTTCAAGATCAGAGCTTCATACGGTGAAGTAGGAAACGACCGTATAGGTAACCGCCGCTTCCCTTACCTTACTTTAATCAATTTCAACAATAGTGGACGTTGGGGGTCAGGCGGTCTGACTGAATCTCAGATCGGAGCAGACAACCTGCACTGGGAGGTAGCTAAGAAATATAACTTAGGTTTCGACTTCCAATTGTTCAACGATAAGATTGGCGGTACGATTGACTTCTTCCGCGACACCCGTGACAATATTTTCCAAGAGAGACAAATGATGCCGGTAGAAGTGGGAGTAGTGACTAATCCATACACCAACGTAGGTCGTATGCGCAGTGAAGGTATCGATGGAAACATCTACTGGAACCAACGGATCAACGACGACAATTCGTTCACCGTCCGTGCCAACATGACTTATGCCAAAAATAAAGTTATACACTGGGATCAGGCATCCTTCCGTTATCCATACCAGTCATACAGTAACGTGCAATATGGTATTCAACGTGGTTTGATAGCCATGGGACTGTTTGCTAATGAGGATGAAATCAACAGTAGTCCGAAGCAGACATTCGGTGAAGTTCGTCCCGGTGACATCCGCTATAAAGACGTCAATGGCGACGGCAAGATAGACGCCGACGATGAAGTACCTATCGCTTACTCCAATGTTCCGGAAATGCAATACGGTTTTGCCTTGGAATACAGATGGAAAAGACTCACAGTCAGCGCCCTGTTTACAGGTGTAGGTAAGGTTAACTTCCTGTATGGCGGAACAGGATTCTATCCGTTCGTGGGTGAAGAGACCGGCAATGTTCTGTCTATTGTCAACGACCAGAGAAACCGGTGGACACCGGCATGGTATTCAGGAGATCCTTCAACAGAAAATCCCAATGCTCGCTTCCCACGTCTGACTTATGGTCCTAACCAAAATAACAACCGTGCATCTACATTCTGGTTGGCAGACGGTTCTTATCTACGCTGGAAATCTTTGGATATATCCTATCGTCTGGGCACTAACAAATACCTGAGCAGAGTAGGTATCAGCGACCTTGTGCTCCAATTTGTAGGACAAAATCTGGCTGTATGGGATTCAGTTAAACTTTGGGATCCGGAACAAGCTTCATCCAATGGAGCCGTATATCCGCTACAGCGTACATTCTCCTTGCAATTAACAGCGACCTTCTAAGTAATATGAGTTTCTTAGTTTTAAAATAACTGATTACTTAACAACTAAATGTTATGAAAAATAAAATCAAAAAAACACTATATATCCTATGCACCGCTTTGGGAATGTTGCCCACATTCACTTCGTGCAATTACCTGAGTGTAGAAGATTACTTCAATGATCTGACTCCACTAGACTCCATATTTGCCCGTCAGAACTACCTAGAACGCTATGTATGGGGCACAGCCGGTTTGCTACCCAATCAGGGGAACCTGTTTTCTAATGCCAACGGCCCGTTCAATCTGGCTGTAGACGAATTCCTGCTTTCATGGCAGAAAAACGAATATGCAGGTACCTACCTGTATGCAGGCAAAATAGACCAAAACTCAACCTACTATAATATGTGGAGCCAATATTATAAAGGTATCCGCAAATGTAACACCATCATCACCCGCATTGACGAATGTAGAGATTTAAAACCCCTTGCACGTCGCGATCTCCTTGGTATCACCTACTTCATGCGGGCTTCTTTCTATTTCTATCTACTGGAGTTATACGGCCCAGTCGTTATTATGCCAGAGCAACCGATGGAAGTAGACCAGCCTTCGGAAGCACTCTCTTTCGAACGGAGTACCTATGACGAATGTGTAGATTATATCTGTAAAGATTTGGAGCAAGCATATCAGTTACTAGATCCTTCACGTCCTACCAGCGAGTTCCAAAAGCCAACAAAATATGCAGCAGCAGCACTTATGTCACGTGTACGCCTCTATCAGGCATCCAAATGGTATAACGGCAATCCGTTCTACGCAGACTGGAAAACCTCTGACGGCCGTAATTTGATTGCGCAGGTAAACGATCCTTCGAAATGGGCAAAATCGGCAGCAGCCTCCAAGCGCATTATCGAAAGCGGAATGTTTGCATTACACACCGTCCCAAGTGATGACAATACCCAAGCATGTCCGGGAGCTCCACAAGATGCATTCCCTGATGGAGTAGGTGGTATCGACCCATTCCACTCATATGCAGATATGTTTAACGGTGAAGCATTGTCGGTTAAGAATCCGGAATTAATCAACTCTATCGGTTTGGCAGATAATGTAGTAAGAATAGCTTTCCCATTAAAAATGGGTGGTTGGAATGGTTTGGGAGTCACTCAGAAACTGGTAGACGCCTATTACATGAACGATGGAAGCGACTATGAAATGCAAAACGATTATTACGAGCAAATTGGTGAAAGCAAAGTATTAGCAACAAATTACGAACTCCGTCCTTCCGTTGCCAGAATGTATCTGAACCGTGAACCACGTTTCTACGCAAGCATCGGCTTCTGCGAATGCTTGTGGCCGGGGACTTCACTGTCTGGAACCGAAACACCCAACCGTACTAACATTGTAGCAGGTTATTATGTAGACGGTAACTGTGCAAAAGAAAGTGCCAATCCGGAAGACTACAACCTGACAGGATATACCTTTAAGAAATACATTCATTGGGAAGACAACTGCTATGGCCAGCAAAACGCTCGCGTAAAGCCCAAAGATTTCCCTGTATTCAGATATGCGGAAATACTGATGAACTACGTAGAAGCATTGAACGAGTTTCAAGGACAACCAGCATACGAAGAAACAGCGGATGGAAAGACCTATACTATCCAATGGGATCCCAATGAAATTATGTATTATTTCAATATGATCCGTTATCGTGCCGGTCTGCCGGGAATCACACTGTCAGAAGCTTCCGATCAGGAAACAATGCGCCAACTGATCATTCGTGAACGTATGATCGAATTTGCCGGGGAAGGAAGACGTTATCACGATTTAAGACGTTGGGGACTTGCATTTGAAGAAGAGAACAAACCGATACAGGGTTGTGATGTAACAAAGAAAAGTACAGAAAGAGACCAGTTCTACTCTGTTACCAATATTGTACACAAATACTCTTTGCGTAGCTTCGACAATAAGATGTATTTCTACCCGATTCCAAGAACGGTTTTGGACAAGAATCCTAAATTAATCCAGAATCCGGGATGGGACGGATGGGGTGACTGGTAATTAAATTATCCCTAAGTTACATCATCATTTACTAATTATTTAATTACAGACAGTTATGAAACAAATAAATAAATGGATCATATTTTCGCTGGTTGCCGCTTTTGTCGCTTCCTGTTCTGAAGATATACTAGAAAAAGAGCAATACAAAAAAGAAATCTACCTTGTCGGAGCTTACGACAGAGTATGGACTACCACTGTAGAGTATAGCGAAGAAGATGTAGAGACCTATTTTACAATCAGCAGCTCAGGAACACTGCCATTGGACAAGAATGTAAATGTCAAGCTGAAAATCAACGAAGAGCTGGTAGATATTTACAATCAAAAATACTGGACTATCTTGAATGAGGATAAATACTACAAGCCATTGGACCAATCGTTGTATAATATACCTTCATTAAGCAACGTTCTTCTTGACCACAGCAAAGGAATCTCCGTAAAAGTACCAGTCTTCATTAAAACAAAAGATATAAATATAGACAAGGATTATGTAATTCCGGTAGAGATAGAAAGTTCTACACCATATCCGGTTAACAAATCCGGAGAAAAAATGCTCATATTGCTGAAGATGAAAAATGCCTATTCCGGAAGCTACAAAATGGATGGATATACTTATGAAGTCGAGGACGGCGAAGTGCTGGAAATGAGCAAACGACATATTTCAAACAATAAGACCGTAACTCCTACCGGCATCAACACTGTAAGAATCTTCTATGCAATGAACAATGAAAGTGATGAAGAAACAGACATACAGACAAAAACAATTCAAATGACCATTCTTGATGAGAACTATGCTGGTAGTGACTATGTGAAGAAAGTAAAAGTTGATGCATGGCATCCAGCGACATGGTCTGCTTCTGGAAAGTCTGTGATTGATACAGGAAAGAGTTATTATGATCCGAAGGAAGGAAAGCTCTACGTAGAGTATCAAATAGACAACATGCTCTATGAAGAGACACTGACAAAGATAAAGACAAATGAAGAAATTTATAAATAAACATTCGAATATTTCAAACTACTGCATCTAAGGTAAAAGAGGATTGTTCCATGTTCTAAGAAAAAGGTCTGCTTTCCTTTCTTTGTGAAAAGAATAAAAAAGCCAGTTACACCTTTTTCCTTCCAATAAAAGAGCCATATCAAATGCGAAAAGTAATGATATGGCTCTTTTATTGACTTATAAGAATCCGACAATCTTTTTCTGTTCTTATTTAGAGAATATTTTTCGTACATTTGCCCGCAAACATTAAATACAATCTGAGAAAAAATGGCTGATAAGTATTTTTCTTCCCATCAAAGGACAGCAAAAACTTATAGCCTCACAATCTTGAATACCAATAACTAGTTGTATATGAATCCACAGTATGACTTGATTACTATTTTAGGTCCTACAGCTTCGGGCAAAACTCCATTTGCTGCCGCACTAGCCCTACAATTGCAAACAGAAATTATCAGTGCAGACTCACGTCAGATTTATCGTGGCATGGACTTAGGTACGGGAAAAGACTTGGCTGATTATACAATAAATGGTCAGACTATCCCCTATCATCTGATAGACATTGCCGACCCCGGATATAAATACAATGTTTTTGAATATCAACGTGATTTTTTAAAAGCCTACGAAGCTATCAAATCAAAGGGATGCCTTCCTATTCTATGTGGAGGGACAGGAATGTATCTGGAATCAGTTCTGAAAGGCTACAGATTAATACCAGTTCCAGAAAACCCAGAATTACGTAATAGGTTATCCAGTTATTCTCTGGAAGAACTTACTCACATGTTAAGTCGGTACAAAACGCTGCATAATTCAACAGACGTAGATACGGTAAAGCGTGCAATTCGAGCCATAGAGATTGAAGAATATTACGCAATGCATCCCGTGTCCGAACGAGAATTTCCACAACTGAACAGTCTGATTATCGGTGTAGAGATTGACCGCGAGCTGCGCCGTCAGAAAATAACACAACGATTGAAACAACGTCTGAAAGAAGGAATGGTGGAAGAAGTGGAAAAATTACTCCGCAAAGGAATCTCGGCAGACGACCTTATCTACTATGGTTTAGAATATAAATATCTAACATTATACGTTACTGGGGAACTAAGTTACGACGAAATGTTTACTAAACTGGAAACTGCCATCCATCAGTTCGCCAAAAGGCAAATGACATGGTTCCGAGGGATGGAACGAAGAGGATTCACCATTGAATGGGTAAATGCAGAATGGCCTATGGAAGAAAAGATAGCCTTTGTATTAAGGAAACTATCACAGAATTAGTATCTTTGCCAAAGATTTTATAAACATCTATTCAATACGAAGCTTGAAAAAGCGGAATCAATATCTATGAGTGTAGAACCTACAAAATGGGGCGTTATTTACAACCCGAAAGCCGGTACGCGCAAAGTACAGAAACGCTGGAAAGAGATTAAGGAATACATGGATAGTAAAGAGGTCGATTACGATTATGTGCAATCAGAAGGCTTCGGATCAGTAGAACGTCTTTCCAAGATTCTCGCCAACAATGGATATCGTACAATTGTAATAGTAGGAGGTGACGGTGCTTTGAATGATGCAATCAATGGCATCATGAACTCTGATGCAGAAGATAAAGAAAATATAGCTATTGGAATTATCCCCAACGGTATAGGAAATGATTTTGCCAAATATTGGGGAATGACTACCGATTACAAGACAGCAGTAGACTGCATCATCAATCACCGGTTGAAAAAAATTGATGTAGGTTATTGTAGCTTTTACGACGGAGAGAAACATCAGCAACGCTACTTTCTCAATGCTATTAATATTGGACTAGGGGCACGTATCGTCAAAATCACCGACCAGACCAAACGCTTTTGGGGAGTAAAATTTCTGTCTTATGTTGCAGCTCTTTTCTCTCTAATTTTCGAACGTAAACTTCACCGCATGCACCTTCGTATCAACAACGAGCACATCCGTGGACGTATCATGACTGTGTGTATAGGAAGTGCATGGGGATGGGGACAAACCCCCAATGCCGTACCTTATAATGGATGGCTTGATGTATCTGTCATTTACCGTCCTGAATTTTTTCAGATAATATCAGGATTATGGATGCTCATCCAAGGAAGAATATTGAACCATAAAATGGTAAAAAGCTATCGAACAAGGAAAGTAAAAATCCTTCGGGCTCAAAATGCCTCTGTCGACCTAGACGGACGATTACTTCCCAAACATTTTCCATTAGAAATTGGCATATTTCCGGAAAAAACAACACTTATCATTCCTAAATAAGCGGTAAATAGAGTGAAATAGAACAGTCGATTTCAAATCGTTGAATAAAAATTCTATAATTTTGCAAATCATATTTATTGGTAATAAACAGACATAATGATTAAACTAAAAGACAATCCTGCCAATAATTTCTTTCTATTAGCAGGTCCGTGTGTAATAGAAGGTGAAGAAATGGCCATGCGCATTGCAGAACGCATTGTAGCAATCACTACTTCATTGAATATTCCTTATGTATTTAAAGGTTCATACCGTAAAGCCAACCGGTCACGTCTTGATTCTTTTATGGGAATCGGCGATGAGAAAGCTCTCAAAATATTAAAAAAAGTACATGATACCTTCGGAGTGCCAACTGTTACAGACATCCATTCAGCAGAAGAAGCTGCTATGGCTGCCGAATATGTAGACATTCTTCAGATTCCGGCATTCCTCTGCAGGCAAACCGACCTGCTGACTGCTGCTGCCAAAACAGGCAAAACAATCAATATTAAAAAAGGGCAGTTTCTCTCTCCCATTGCAATGCAATTTGCTGCAGAAAAGGTAGCAGAAGCCGGAAATAAGAATATTATGCTTACAGAACGGGGCACTACCTTTGGCTATCAGGATCTGGTAGTAGATTTCCGAGGAGTTCCCGAAATGCAATCATTCGGCTATCCGGTTATCGTCGATGCAACCCATTCCCTGCAACAACCTAATCAGACTACAGGTGTAACTGGAGGAATGCCTCAGCTGATAGAGACTATAGCCAAGGCAGCTATTGCCGTAGGAGCAGACGGATTGTTCATTGAGACACATGAAAATCCATCTGTAGCCAAAAGCGATGGTGCAAACATGCTGAGACTAGACCTTCTGGAAGATTTGCTGAAAAAATTAATACGAATACGCGAAGCCATAAAATAATATCCAGCATATAAATATATTAGTTAACAGGTATTTATATAAAAAGATACTTACAAATACTAACAAGAAACAACTAACTGTTCGTAGTATAAACATAGTATATATCATATAAATTAATACAGTTGAAAATGAAACAATTATCACGTGGATTATTGATTGCACTCTTAGCGATGTGCTGCAATTTCCAACTGGCATTTGCACAAACTGCGCAAACATTGCCATTGGACAAAGAAGTCCGATTTGGAAAATTGGACAATGGACTTACCTATTATATCCGCCACAATGCCCTGCCGGAGAAACGTGCTGAATTTTATATCGCACAAAAGGTTGGGTCAATCCTTGAGGAGCCACAACAAAGAGGTTTGGCACACTTCTTGGAACATATGGCATTTAATGGTACAAAGAATTTCCCGGGAGATGAAAAAGGATTGGGTATTGTGCCTTGGTGTGAGACAAAAGGTATCAAATTCGGTACAAATCTTAACGCATATACCAGTGTAGATCAGACAGTCTACAATATCAGTAATGTACCGACCGAGAATATAAATGTAGTAGATTCATGTTTGCTGATCTTGCACGACTGGTCAAGCGCTATCAATCTGGCAGATAAGGAAATCGACAAAGAGCGTGGTGTCATCCGCGAAGAATGGAGAAGCCGTAACAGCGGTATGCAACGAATCATCACCGATGCACTTCCAACTATGTTCCCGGATTCTAAATATGCAGACTGTATGCCAATTGGAAGCATTGATGTTATCAATAATTTCCCTTATCAGGACATTCGCGACTATTATGCAAAATGGTACCGTCCCGATTTGCAAGGAATCATTATTGTTGGTGATATCGACGTAGACGACATCGAAAGCAAGCTCAAAAAATTATTTGCCGATGTAAAAGCTCCTGTTAATCCTGCAGAACGTATTTATTACCCAGTTGCAGACAATCAGGAACCACTAGTTTATATTGGAACTGACAAAGAAGTAAAAACTCCGTCTTTCAATATCTTCTATAAGCATGAAGCCACTCCAGACTCAATGAAAAATACTATCAACTATTATGCTGAGCAGTATATGTTGAGCATGGCTCTTACAATGTTGAATACACGTCTGGCTGAGCTTACTCAAAAGGCAGAACCTCCTTTCACCAGTGCAAGTGCAGGATTTGGCGAATTTTTCGTTGCCAAGACCAAAGATGCCTTCACGCTGAGTGGAAGCAGCAAAATGGACGGAATTGAGTTGGCTATGAAAACCGTATTGCAGGAAGCAGAACGTGCGCGCAGATTTGGTTTCACAGCGACAGAATATGACCGTGTTCGTGCGGATTACCTGCAAGGTATTGAAACAGCCTATAAAGAACGTGACAAAAGAAAGAATGGTTCCTTCGTAAGTGAATGCGTCAATCATTTCCTCGACAATGAACCTATGCCGGGACTGGCATTAGAATATATGCTGATGAAACAATTGGCACCCAAAGTTCCAGTAGAAGCAATCAACCAGCTTATGGGACAACTGATGACCGACAACAATCAGATCGTACTGCTGGCAGGTCCTGAAAAAGAGGGAATGAAATATCCTACTAAAGAGGAAATTGTAACATGGCTGAAAAAAACCAAATCACTTGATCTCAAACCATACGAAGACAAAGTTTCCAACGAGCCTCTAATTTCTAAAGAAGAAGAACCTAAAGGTGGTTCTATTGTATCCGAAACTACTGGAGAAATCTACGGTACAACAAAATTAGTTCTTTCAAACGGTGTAACTGTATATATCAAACCGACAGATTTCAAAGCAGACCAGATTCTGATGCACGGTAGCAGTTTCGGAGGAAGCAGTCTGTTCCCTGACAACGAGATACTAGACATTTCGCAAATCAATAGCGTGGCAACCATCGGCGGTATTGGCAAATTTGACAAAATTGCTCTGAACAAAGTACTTGCCGGAAAGATGGCCTCTGTAGGAACATCTGTAAGTTCATTGAGTGAAAGCGTATCCGGAAGTTGCCCACCCAGAGACTTTGAAACAATGATGCAGCTCACTTATCTTTACTTCACAGCTCCACGTAAAGACAACGAAGCATTCGAATCATATAAGAACCGTCTGAAGAGTGCTTTGCAGAACAAGGATGCCAACCCAATGAAAGCTTTCCAAGACACTGCATCACATGCATTGTATGGCAACCATCCACGTATGCTTGACCTGACAGAAGAGCTGGTTGACAAGATCAATTACGACCGTGTAATTGAAATGTATAAAGACCGCTTCAAAGATGCCAGCGACTTTAAGTTCTATCTGGTAGGAAATGTCAATATCGAAGAAGTGAAACCACTGATTGCAAAATATCTGGGTGGACTTCCTTCTATCAATCGTAAGGAAACATTCAGAGATACCAAGATGAATATCCGCAAAGGAAAATATGCAAAAGAGTTTGCCAAGAAACAGGAGACTCCTATGGCAACCGTATTGTTTGTATATAGCGGAAAATGTAAATATAACCTGCGTAACAACATAGCATTAAGCTTCCTTGAACAAGCTTTGGATATGGTTTACACAGACGAAATACGTGAGAAAGAAGGAGGTAGCTATGGAGTTAGCTGCAGCGGTAGCCTCAGCCAATATCCGAAGGAAGAAATGACGCTTCAGATTTCTTTCCAGACTGACCCAGATCCGGTAAAGAAAGAAAAACTCATGAACATTGTAACTGAGCAACTTCAGAAAATGGCTAAAGAAGGTCCTAGTGACGAACAAATGCAGAAGATCAAAGAGTACATGCTGAAGAAATATAAAGATGCACAAAAGGAAAACAGCTATTGGTTGAACAACCTGAATACCTATTTCTATAGCGGTATCGACACAACAGATGGTTACGAAGATCTCATTAACAACATGACAGCAAAAGATGTAAAAGAGCTGCTGGCTAAACTGTTGAAGCAAAAGAATGAAATCCGAGTAGTCATGACAGCACCAGATGAAGACATCAAAAAGGCAGCTGAAGAAAAAGCTAATCAAGATGCTGCTGCAGAAAAAGCAACCGACAAATAAATTCGTCAGGTATCACATCAAAGGATGAATATTTTCAACGAATTACGCAAGCATGGAAGACTAGCCTCCCTACGGCATCCAATGTACGAAAGAAACAGGATTGCCAAATTGCTCGGTTATGTGATGGGTATATTTTGGGCAGGTTATCTGATTGTTTTAGGTACAACGTTTGCGTTCAGTTTTAAAGATATGGTTCCCAACTGGGAACCATATCATGTTATGAACGCTATCGTTCTTCCGTTTATTTTAATGGCAGATTTCCTATTGCGTTTTCCGTTTCAAAACACACCGACTCAGGAGGTTAAACCTTACCTCCTGTTGCCGGTTAAACGTAAAAGGTTAATCGATTTTTTACTTCTCCGTTCAGGACTCAGCCTGTTCAATCTGTTATGGCTGTTTCTGTTCGTTCCTTTCACATTTCTCACTATCCTCAGAATCTGGGGAATAACAGCTACATTTACTTATCTGGTAGGAATCTACCTGCTTGTTATCATCAACAATTATTGGTATCTGCTTTGCCGCACACTGATCAACGAACATATCTGCTGGGCGTTGCTGCCACTGACTGTTTACACAGGAACAGCACTGCTCATTATCCATCAGAACAACTTTCTGTCCTCTTTCTTCATGAACATAGGAGACAGCTTTATCGAAGGAAACCTATTTTATATTACAGGGACATTAGTCATCATTGCAGTCCTATGTCTCATTAACCGCCAGCTGATGGCGAAACTTATCTATAAAGAAATTGCCCGAACCAACGATACTCAAACAAAGCATATATCCGAATATCACTTTTTTGAACGCTACGGAGAGATAGGCGAATACATGCGTCTTGAGCTGAAAATGCTTTTGCGCAACAAACGCTGTAAAACGCTGTTGCGCAATCTTATATTAATGGTGCTTATTTTCTCATTGACACTAAGTTTTTCTTCTCTCTACGACGAGGGGATACTGCATTCAATGATCTGCGTCTACAACTTCTCCGCATTCAGCCTGCTGATACTCTCGCAAATCATGTCGTTCGAAGGGAATTATTTCGACGGACTAATGTCACGCAGACAATCTATTCTTAGTCTGTTAAAGGCTAAATACTATGTATACTGCATCGGAGAGATTTTCCTGTTCATGCTAATGCTTCCTGCTGTCTTTACTGGAAAAATCACACTGCTGGAAGCATTTGCATGGGCTTTCTATGCCATAGGATTCAATTACTTCTGTTCGTTCCAACTGGCTGTTTACAACAAACAGACCATACCGCTGAACGAGACTGTAACAAGCAGACAGGCTAACGGAGGCATTCAGCTGATTATTAACCTGATCATTCTCGGATTGCCGATGACAGCATACAATCTGCTGAAAAACCTTCTCGATGAAACCATTACCCATATCATATTCCTGACAGTCGGCATTATCTTTACGCTGATTTCACCGTTATGGATAAGAAATATTCACCATCGTTTCATGAGACGACGATATGAAAACATGGAGGGATTCAGGAATAGCCGGCGATAAACACAGTGTTAAACCATTTATATTAAAACATTCGGAATCGTGATCTGCATCGAAAAACTCAGAAAGAATTTTGGCTCAAAAGTCGCCATAAAGATTGAGCAATATGATATCCAGTCGGGAGACATGCTCGGACTGGTAGGAAACAACGGAGCTGGCAAAACAACACTGTTTCGCCTAATGCTCGACCTTCTGAAAGCCGACGAGGGAACAGTAACCATCGACGGCATCCATGTAAATCAAAGCGAAGAATGGAAAAGAAACACAGGCGCATTTATCGACGAAAGTTTTCTGATCGACTATCTGACTCCTGAGGAATACTTCTATTTCATCGGTAAGATATACGGTTTCGGGAAAGCAGAAGTTGACGAACGTCTGAAGCCCTTCGAACGATTCATGAATGGCGAAGTGCTGGGACAAAAGAAGTTCATCCGTAACTTTTCTGCCGGAAACAAGCAGAAAATAGGTATCATCTCGGCAATGCTGCATCAACCACAGCTGCTCATTCTGGACGAACCGTTCAATTTTCTCGATCCCAGTTCACAGTCTATCATCAAGCATCTGCTCCGGAAGTATAACGAAGAACAGCAGGCAACAATCATCATCTCAAGTCATAATCTGAACCATACTGTAGACATATGCCCACGTATCGCATTGCTGGAAAGCGGAATGATCATCAAAGACATTGACAATCGTAACAATTCTGCCGAGCAGGAACTGGAAGCCTATTTCAACGTAGAAGAATAACCGTAAAACCACGCATGTATGAAAAGATTCGTAATTCATATTTTGTTTATGGCATGCCTCATCATCGGCTTTACCTCCTGTCGCACGTCAGCTCCCCGGCTGAACTACAAAGAGCTGGCCAAAGCATCCATCAGGCTGAAAACGGATATCGGCCTCAACGACAACCATAAACTCTACATAGAAGCATCACGCTGGATAGGCGTACCCTACCGTAGCGGAGGGACTACTAAAAAAGGAGTAGACTGCTCCGGATTGGTCTGCCAGTTATACCGCAATGTATACCATCTGCGGCTTCCACGAACTACCCAAGAACAGAAATCACAAAGCCAGAAAACCGCCAAACGCAACCTCCGCGAAGGTGATTTGGTTTTCTTCAGCAACTCACGATCGCGAAAAAAGGTAGCTCATGTCGGTATTTATCTGAAAGACGGAAAATTCATCCATGCCAGCACCAGCCGTGGAGTTATAGTCAGCAGTCTGAACGAAGATTATTACCTTCGCCATTGGATAAGCGGAGGAAGAGTAAAATAAAAATTCCAATTCAAAATGCACTACACAACCTATCTGTTTGATTTTGATTACACCTTAGCCGATTCCTCACGCGGCATTGTGATGTGTTTCCAGTCAGTGCTCCGGAGCCACCAATACCTCAATGTCTCCGACGAAGCTGTGAAACGTACTATAGGCAAAACACTGGAAGAATCGTTCAGCATCCTGACCGGAGTTACCGATCCGGCACAACTGGCAGAGTTCCGGCAGGAATACCGGAAAGAGGCAGATATCCACATGAATGCCAATACTGTTCTTTTTCCCGATACACTTTCCACACTGAAAGCACTGAAAAAGAAAGGATATCGCATTGGAATCATCTCCACAAAATATCGTTTTCGTATACTGGACTTTCTGCATCCGTTTCTACCAGAACATTTTCTTGATATTGTTGTAGGCGGCGAAGACGTACAGCAGCCCAAACCATCGCCCGAAGGCATCCGGTTTGCCCTGTCCCACCTGAACAGTCGGCCTGAAGAAACTTTGTATGTCGGAGACAGCACAGTGGACGCAGAAACAGCCCGAAATGCCGGAGTAGATTTTGCAGGAATACTCAACGGCACTACAACAGCAGACGAGCTGTCTGTCTACCCACACCGTACTATTATGAACAATCTTTCCGAGCTGATTGAGGGAATAAACTGACAAGCAGAGTAAAGGCAAACACATACTGTCTGAAAACGCAGATTAACACAGACTTATAAAAAAATGACCTGTGTTAATCTGCGCTTCTGTTTTACCCGGTTCTCCCTTATCTTCTTTTCCAACCGTTTTCTCACTCACTCGTTTCTCCTTACATATTCATTAACCTTTATTAACCACTAATATTTGTAAAAAAATAGAACGATGGAATATCTTTGCTCGTAATTATATGAGTAACATTCTATTTATCTATATTTTACTAACCCAACTTTTGATAGTACACCTTCTTGTTGTATTACAAAAAACATCTTCCTTTGGCATTATGATTCATAAACGCCACCTTCTTTGTGTCTACCGTGAATAGCGTACCGATTTATTATCATCAGTTTTTATTACATCAGTTTTCGTCCTGTCATCCTTGTCCAAGATGTACACGGGCTATGTCTTACCTAAAATATTTTATATGGGACTTATTTTATTATATTTAATCGGTGCATTATCACTTTCTTTTTTATGTTCAGTTCTTGAAGCTGTTTTGCTGTCTACTCCCATGTCTTTCATCTCCATGAAAGAAAGCCAAGGAGCACGGTCGGCATCCTTATTAAAAAAATACAAGACAAATATCGACAAACCCGTAGCAGCCATACTTTCACTAAATACCATTGCACATACAATCGGTGCTGCCGGTGTAGGCTCCGAATCTGTCAAAATATTTGGTGAAGAATACTTTGGAGTCATCTCAGCCATTCTTACACTGCTGATTCTGGTTTTGTCTGAAATTATTCCCAAGACTATCGGAGCTTCCTATTGGCGCTCGCTGGCGCTACCTGCCACCCGAATCATCCATATACTGGTCATCATCACCTATCCGCTCGTCCTACTGTCGGAAGTTATCACCCGCATATTCTCACCCAAGAAGCAACAGCTTTCCGTCAGCCGTGAAGAGGTATCGGCCATGGTTAACGTAGGTGTAGAAGAAGGAGTATTTCAGGCAAAAGAGAATAAAATCATCCAGAACTTCATCAAGCTGGTGAATGTGACAGCAAAGGAAATCATGACACCCAACCTCGTGGTGGCCTCTGCTCCCGAATCGATGACACTCAGAGAGTTCTATCACAACGAACAGTTCAATCCCTACTCGCGAATTCCTGTCTACAAGGAAAATAAAAACTACATTACCGGCTATGTGCTCAGAGCCACCGTACTCGAACGCCTGTCGGAAGACAAGTTCAACCTCTCACTTTCTGAGCTGGCTCGTCCTATTCTCTCTTTCCAAGAGAAAGAAAGCGTTTCGGCCATTTGGGAAAAAATGCTCGAAAACAAGGAACACATATCTATCATCACCGACGAGTATGGCTGCTTGCGAGGCATTGTAACAATGGAAGATGTCATCGAGACGATGTTAGGTGTCGAAATCGTAGACGAATACGACACCACTACCGACATGCAGGTACTTGCCCGCGAAAAGTGGCTGAAACTGAAGCAAAGGAAGAAATAAACTCCTATCTGTCAACGATATTCACACCACTCCCCGCATTGAAAATTCTCCAATGCGGGGATTTTTTATAAAAACAGGCAACATTTGTCGGTTTTTTCAAATAGATTATTATCTTTGTAGGTGATTCTTTTTTCGTATCACTTAAGTCTTCCGTTCGTTTCACTTAAGTAATACGTTCGGATCACTAACATGATACGAACGGATAACAATAGTGATACGAAAAAAAATCAATAACAAACCCATTAACCAACCACATCTTAAGGAGTAATTCCTTAAAACAAAAAAGTAAAACATACGTATATGAGCATTCACTACGACCTTTACGAAAATCCGGACAGAGAGAATACCGGCGAAAAACAACCGTTGCACGCACGTGTAATTCCCAGTGGCACATATACCACCGAAGAGTTTCTCGACTATGTGGCAAAGGCACAGCACGTTCCGCATGCACAACTGACAAGCTCGATGGGAGCCATTATCAGCGAGCTGAAAACACTGCTTTCCAGAGGATACATCGTCGAGTTCGGCGAATTGGGACACTTGTCCGTCACCTTGAAAACAGAAAAACCTGTAATGGACCGCAAAGAAATCCGTTCGCCGTCCATCTGTCTGAAAGACATTACACTGAAAGTGAACAAACATTACAAAAAAGAGCTCAATGCCATGATGGAGTTGGAGCGTATCTCCTCCCCCACTCGCTCTAAGCAGAAGCTCTCCGAGGAAGAGTGTCTGGCAAGACTGAAACAATTTTTTCAGACACATCCCTGCATCAGCCGGGCAGACTACTCGAGCATTACGGGAACCAACAAACTACAGGCAATACGCCAACTCCACTCATTTGCCGAACGGGGTATTATCCGAAAATACGGATCGGGGAAAAGCGTAGTATACATTCCTCAGTAAGCCAATGAGAGAATAAGCCTGACAGAAAAAACAATCTATTATAACACAACAGAAATTACTATCTATGGGGATATTATATTTATCTATTGAACTGACTTTCGACCTGATAGCCTTTGTCATGGGAATCATCCTGATATCCCGTGCCAAAGACAACTATCAGCGACTATACTGGGGAATTATAGCAGCAAGCATAGGGCTGATGTTCATGTGGGAAAACATCGGCTGGCTGACCATTGTCACCGACACCCCTTCATTCCGTTTCACCGACCTGCTCAACATTGAAAAGATGTTGAAATGGTATGCGTTGGCCAGCATCATCTCCCTTTTCCCGATAGCCTCCCTTTCGCCCGGTTATCTGAACCACCTCCGAACGTTCATTTTCCTGCTGCCTCCCATCATCGTCATTACAGTAGGAATCTGCTACCTGGGATTCAACGGCAGAATCACTCCCATACATTCGGTCGACGATATTCTGATGAATATCCACCATCTGGACGTCAAACTCCGAATAAGCATCTTCCTTATCTCTATCCTGATTCCGCTGAGTCTGCTGATTTACCCGATTGCAAGAAACCAGACTTATCGACGGATCAACACAAACATGTATATTTTTATCGGTTTTCTGTTACTGTTTATCGGTATATATATACTGTTTACACTAAACATTAATGAATTTATATTCAATTCTCTTGGAGCTGTTTCCATCGCGTTTGCCATACTCTTTTCCATACAGTATCTGCGTTATGAAAATCCGTTTTCAAATCATATAGAAATGACATGCGAAGTAGACAATTCTCTATTTCACAACGAGTTACCAAAGCCAGGTACACTCTTCGACAGCATCGACACTTTCCTGAGAGAACAACACTCTTATACCGACCCTAATTACAATTTAGAGCAACTGGCCGAATCACAAGGCGAAAAGCAGAGTACAGTATCCAAAGCAATCAAAAGCGGAGGATTCACCGGATTTCGTGAGTATATCAACTGCCTGCGATTGGAATATTTCAAGCAACTGGCAGTCAGTGATAGAGACAAAAACATCAAAGAACTGATGTTTCAATCCGGATTCACCTCACGTTCTACCTTCTACAGGTATTTTTCAGAGAAATATGGCATCTCACCCACACAATATATTGACAACCAAACATTTGAAAACGAAACAAAATAGTATAAGATTCAGAATACTATCCAATTAGGACATCATAAAAGCGTCCCATTTCAGAAATGGGACGCTTTTTATTTTCACAAATTGCATCACAGGTTTAAATTTGCCCATCACAAATCAACATTAAAGAATTAGAATCGTTCACGACCACAAAATCCGTCAAACGACAATGATACACATCGGAAAAATCATAGAAGCAGAACTCCACCGACAGGAACGTTCCGTCACGTGGTTTGCCAACAAACTGTATTGCGACAGGACGAATATATATTCCATTTTTAAAAGAAAAAGCATAGATACGGAACTGCTGCTACGGATCAGCGGCATATTGGGACACAACTTCTTCAGCTACTATATCGTCGAACTGCAAAAAGAACAGATAAATAAAGAAGGCGAAATACTTGCCGGAAACAAATAAAAGTAGTACTTTTGCACCCGATTATTCCGCAACGGGTTTGATAAAGTGTTTTTTGGCGATTCAAGAACCACCCGCCGGAGCTAACTTATACATTATATATATAAGATGTACGCAATTGTAGAAATTAACGGTCAGCAGTTTAAAGCAGAAGCTGGCAAAAAGTTGTTCGTTCACCACATTGCCAATGCGGAAAACGGTGCAACTGTAGAATTTGAGAAAGTTCTTTTGGTAGACAAAGACGGAAACATCACTGTAGGTGCTCCTGTAGTAGAAGGTGCTAAAGTGGTTTGCGAAGTGGTTTCTCCGCTGGTAAAAGGCGACAAAGTACTTGTTTTCCACAAGAAGAGAAGAAAAGGTTACAGAAAGTTGAACGGTCACCGTCAGCAGTTTACTGAGTTAACAATCAAAGAAGTAGTAGCTTAATCAATAAAAAAGTAAGAAGAAATGGCACATAAAAAAGGTGTCGGTAGTTCTAAGAACGGCCGCGAATCAGCAAGTAAGAGATTAGGCGTAAAGATATTCGGTGGTGAAGCTTGCAAAGCAGGCAATATCATCGTTCGTCAGAGAGGTACAGAATTCCATCCGGGTGAAAACATCGGAATGGGTAAAGATCACACCCTCTTCGCCTTGGTAGATGGTACAGTAAAATTCAAAGTTGGTAAGGAAGACAGAAGATATGTATCTGTTATTCCGGCAGCAAAAGCTGAAGCTTAATCCAACTTTAGAAAGTAAGCAATAAAAGAGGATGCAATTCCATGTGAATTGCATCCTCTTCTTTTTATTATCACAATGGCTTTTATCAACAACTCCCCATATTCAGAGTAACAAATATTATCTAACATGTTCTAGAACATATACATATATTGATAAAAGTCAAAAAAAATATATCGACCTTTGTTAAAAAGAATGCTGTTTTTAACAAAGAATCGGAACCGTTTCGCCTCCAATTGGAAAATTCTTTGTCAATATAACATTTTAAATCTTGCCAACATGAAACATACACAAAAACTATTCATCATAGCGTGTCTCCTTGCATGCCTCCTTCCCTCCTACGGACAAGAAAACACACTGACAGCAGACGGACTGTATCCCAAATACAATGTCCCATCGTATCAAAATGAGAAAGGAACCATGTTAACTGCCGAGATGCTGAAGAACAAGAATTTCCATATACCATCCACAGATGCTGACATCATACGAGGAGAACTGGAAAAAGCTACGGCAAACATCGGTCTGACCTATAAGGCACTTCCGCAATATACCATATCAGAGGCATTCCATCTCCTTCCTCCACCTGCCAATCCCGAAGAACTATGCAAAACAGCAGATACAGATATAACATCCCAGTGGATACACGAAGACGGAGAATGTATCCTGTTCATCAAATGCAGCGGAAGCGACAAGCAGATAAAGACCAACAACACCATTAACAAAGACGGGAAACGCACACTCACGGTCAAATGGGAAAGGAAAGAATCTGCAAACAAAACTACCGACAAGTTACCGCAATCCATATTCGATAAAATAAAATATAGAATTGGAATAGGAACTTACCGGACTGAAACGACAACGGAACAGCAGATGCAGCAAATTAAAGAAAAGATTACCGTCTGGACACCTGAAAAAGCCAAAGAGGTATTCAATGCCCAGTATGTCATCACCTACCCGATTAAAAGCAAAAAATCGGTCTATATGGGTAAATATACCCACAAAATGGACTTGATGATGATAAAATGGGAAGAGCATCTCACAGTCTCTTTCCTGCTAACCAAGAAAGGATACAAGCAGATAGACAAGTATCTGAAAGAGGTGAAAGAGGCATTCAGGTTTGAGGACTAAGCTCCTTATTCTCCTAATATCAGGCCTAAATAAATTTTCGTCAAATATTTATAACCATTTAAACTATACAATCATGAAACAGTTACGAAGTCTCTTTTTAGCAGTATGCGCCATTGCATTCTCTATTTCCGTTTACGGACAGAAAGATACGTTGACAAAAGACGGGTTGTATCTGGAATACAACTTACCATTCTATCGCAGTGACCCGCTTAAACTGATGGAAGCTATGAATCAAAACAAGGAGTTAGATTCCCCTGCAGACGAAGACATGATTCGAGGTATATTAGACCGGGCTACAAAGGCAATCGGATTAAAATATAAAGCCCTGCCACAATACATTATCTCTGAGCAATTCGGTCTCTGTTACCCTCCTGCCAATCCTAAAGAATTACTTTGGACAACAGGCAATTCTATTGATTCCCAATGGATTCACGAGGATGGAGAATGTATTTTATTTATGCAATGTAGCGGCGACAAGCCAAGTATAAATGGGAAAGTGCCGGAGGCAGACAGAACAAAATATAAATTGCCGGAAGAATACCTCTATGGATGGATAAAACCAAGTGTTAACGTAGAACCTATGTCACTCAAAAAAGTAACAGAAGAAGAGAAAGAAGAAATAAAAAAGAAAATTACTTTCTGGACACCGGAAAAAGCCAAAGAGGTATTCAATGCCCAGTATGTCATCACCTACCCGATTAAAAGTGAAAAATCGGTCTATATGGGTAAATATACCCACAAAATGGACTTGATGATGATAAAATGGGAAGAGCATCTCACAGTCTCTTTCCTGCTAACCAAGAAAGGATACAAGCAGATAGACAAGTATCTGAAAGAGGTGGAAGAGGCATTCAGATTTGAGGACTGACACTGAAAATGGTAAACAATAAGAGGGCTGCCAGTTTGTATGTTGGCAGCCCTCTTACTATACATATAATATCAGAATCACTTCCTACCGCCTCCTCGTACACTGAATCACCGAGCGGTTTATCTCGCCCACTTTATCCAGATTCATCTTCTCCACCCGGCGGTCGTAAGTCACCAACCCGTTGATTTCATGCTCCACGTCGGTGGTCTGTGTATAGATGGCGGCACTCAGTCCGAAGTAATTGATCATCTGTTCCAACTCCGTAGCCATCATCACGTAAGTATCGGTCAGCTGCTCCTTGTTCAGCATCATTTCGTAGGCATCGTTGCGGACTGGCCACATGTGTCCGCGTACAAACAGTCCTTTCCCGCCAAACTCACCCAGTGAGGCAGCTCGCGTATCGGTCGGTTTGGGCATGGCACCCGGCTCTATTCTGCCATAATGGTGCATATCCACAAAATCGCCGTTACCGGGGTCGCCATAGGCTTTGCGGTAGCCCGGTGCATAATTGTAGCCCGACATTCCATTTACCAACCGATGGGTGTCGTACTGCTTCACCCAGCTTGTAATGTCGGTTGCTTCAAAAGCGCCCCAGTTTTCGTTGAACGGAACCCACATCACGATAGAGGGGGAGTTGACGTGCTGGTCGATCATTGTCTTCAGCTCCTCGCGGAACTGTTGGCGTACCGCCACCGAATCGTTTCCGTCCGGCAGCCACAGATTGGGCATATCCTGCCATACCATCAGCCCCAAGCGGTCGCAATGATAATACCAGCGTTGCGGCTCCACCTTGATGTGTTTGCGGATGACATTGAATCCGGAACGCTTGGCAAGCTCTATGTCGTAGCGCAATGCCTCGTCGGTAGGTGCGGTAAAAACACCGTCCGGCCAGTAGCCCTGATCCAACAGCCCGATATGGAACACAAACTCGCCGTTCAGCGTGGGGCGCATTACTCCGTCTATCTTCTTCAGTCCTACCGTACGCATACCAAAATAGGAATCAACCTCATCAAGCACCTTTCCACGACGGGTCTGCAACTGAAGTTTCAAATCATAAAGGAAGGGATCGTCGGGACTCCACAGGTGTGGATTGGGGACAGGCAGATAGAAACGGGTATTTGCCGCACCTATGCTTTTGGAAATGTTCTGCCCTTCGGTATGGGCGATGGCTATTACCTGCAAATCGCTGTCATCAGTATATGCCGTTACTTCCAGACGTTTGTTCTCTACGTCGGGCACAATCTGTATACGTGCAATGTATTGCTTCTCCACCGGTTCCAGCCATACAGTCTGCCAGATGCCGGAAGTAAATGTATAGTCTCCGTGCGGACCGTTCTTGCCCGATGCCGCCCGTCCGTCGTTGGGATCGTAAGCTCCTACCACCAGTACGTTTTCGCCTGATTTCAGGAAGTCGGTGATGTTCATACTAAAGGCATCGTATCCTCCGGTGTGACTTCCTGCCTTTTTCCCGTTTACGAAGATGGCAGCCACACGGTCGACTGCTCCAAAATTCAGCATCACCTGTTTCCCTTTCCACTCCTGAGGGACGGTAAACGTACGGCGATACCACAAGCAGGAATCGCCCTTGCGGGCAATGCCCGAAAGTTCTGACTCTGGCGGGAAAGGTACATGTATTTTCTCCGGACTAGCGGGAAATGCGGGCGGGACGGTGGCATCCATCGGCAATGCCCCTTTGGGATTTGCCATGTAGTCCCACTTTCCGTTCAGGTTCAACCACTGCTGCCTGACCAGTTGCGGACGCGGATACTCCGGAAGCGGGACTTCGGCACGGAACGCCTCTTCTGTCCACGGAGTGGGTAACGTAAAATGTCTTGTTTCATTCTGTGCTTTCAAGGCTCCTGTTCCCAACAACAGGGAAAGAGCCAAACCAATGATCTGTCGTTTGTTCATACAGTTTGTTAATTTATAAATTATGAGTTCTTAAATCCTCTAGTTTAAGACTTTACGAATTGAAGATTCACCTCAATTTAAGCACTAAAAAGTTCAGCGATTATTAGTCGAGGCCAAACTTAAATAAAATCTCCAGAATAACCGAATTTAATCCATAAGAAACTCCACTTGTTGGGAAAGGTTAGCCAGCACATTGGGAAAGGTTAGCTGACATGTTGGGAAAGGTTAGCCAATCCGTTGGGAAAGGTTAGCTGACAAACAGCCCAAACCGACTACTATATTTCTATCAATCTCTATTAATTACTTATAAAATATCATTTAACCAAACAAAAAAGTAACGTTTTGTTTGGAGATAAAAATATTATCCATACCTTTGCACCGTCGAATAAAAAACAGAAAAATGAATCAGATTTTCGTATATATTCTATTGTGTGGTATTATTATTCTACTATCGGAGGTTAGTGGAAGTGAGTGTCGCGCATGAATATGTATGATAAAAGATATACGAAAGCCTTTCTCACTTCCACGTGCGAAAGGCTTTTTTTTATGCCAATAATCATATAAATAATAAAACAGGATGGAAAACAGATTATTTATTTTTGATACTACCCTTCGGGATGGTGAACAGGTGCCGGGATGCCAGCTTAACACTGTAGAAAAGATTCAGGTGGCAAAAGCGCTGGAGACACTGGGAGTAGACGTGATAGAAGCGGGATTTCCCATCTCAAGTCCGGGTGACTTCAACTCGGTGATTGAAATCTCGAAGGCTGTCACATGGCCTACCATCTGTGCACTGACACGTGCCGTTCAGAAAGACATTGACGTGGCGGTAGATGCACTGCAGTTTGCCAAGCACAAACGCATCCACACAGGAATAGGAACTTCCGATTCGCACATCAAGTATAAATTCAATTCCAATCGCGAGGAAATTATCGAGCGGGCAGTAGCAGCTGTCAAATATGCACGCCGCTTTGTGGACGATGTGGAATTCTATGCCGAAGATGCGGGCAGAACAGACAACGAATATCTGGCACGGGTGATTGAGGCTGTCATCAAGGCAGGAGCTACGGTAGTGAACATCCCAGATACAACGGGATACTGTCTTCCATCAGAATATGGAGCAAAAATCAAATATCTGATTGACCATGTAGACGGAATAGACAAAGCAATCATCTCCACTCACTGCCACAACGATTTGGGAATGGCAACCGCCAACACGATGGCAGGTATCCTGAACGGAGCCCGCCAGGTGGAAGTGACCATCAATGGTATAGGCGAACGCGCCGGAAACACGGCACTCGAAGAGATAGCGATGATCATCAAGAGCCATCATGAGATAGACATACAGACAAACATCAATACACAGAAAATCTATCCTACCAGCCGGATGGTATCGAGCCTGATGAACATGCCGGTACAACCGAACAAGGCAATCGTAGGACGAAACGCCTTCGCCCACTCGTCGGGAATCCATCAGGACGGAGTATTGAAAAATGTGCAGACCTACGAGATCATCGATCCTCATGATGTGGGAATAGACGACAACTCAATCGTACTGACTGCCCGTAGTGGACGTGCCGCACTGAGAAACCGACTTGAAGTGCTGGGAGTAAAGCTGGAAGCAGAAAAGCTGGACAAAGTGTATGAAGAATTTCTGAAACTTGCCGACAAGAAGAAAGACATCAACGACGATGACATTCTGGTGCTTGCAGGAGCCGACCGCAGCCTGAACCACCGCATTAAGCTGGAGTATCTGCAAGTGACCAGCGGCGTAGGAGTGCGTTCCGTTGCCAGTCTGGGACTGAACATCTCAGGCGAACGCTTCGAGGCATGTGCCAGCGGGAACGGTCCTGTAGACGCAGCCATCAAGGCACTGAAAAAGATAATCGACCGCCACATGACACTGAAGGAATTCACCATCCAAGCCATCAGTAAAGGAAGCGACGATGTAGGTAAAGTGCACATGCAGGTGGAATATGACAACCAGATGTATTACGGATTCGGTGCAAACACAGATATCATAGCTGCCTCCGTAGAAGCATACATCGACTGTATCAATAAATTTAAAGCATAATTTTAGTTTATAAGTTTTTGAGTTTATAAGTCAACGTAAAGCAAGAACTTACAAACTCAAAAACTAAAGGACTAAAGGAGTCAAGAACTAAAGAACTCATAAACTTAAAAACTTAAAAAAGAACAATGAATACACTGTTTGACAAGATATGGGACGCCCATATAGTAACCCAAGTAGAAGACGGACCAACACAACTCTATATAGACAGACTGTACTGCCACGAGGTAACCAGCCCACAGGCCTTCGACGGACTGCGTGCAAGAGGCATCAAGGTATTACGCCCTGAAAAGGTATTCTGTATGCCCGACCATAATACCCCCACGCACGATCAGGACAAGCCTATCGAAGATGCCGTATCGAAAGCCCAAGTAGATGCACTGGCACGGAATGCACATGAATTCGGATTGACTCACTACGGAATGATGCATCCAAAGAACGGAATCATCCACGTGGTAGGACCGGAACGCGGACTGACTCTACCGGGAATGACCATCGTCTGCGGCGACTCGCACACCTCTACTCACGGAGCCATGGGAGCCATTGCATTCGGCATCGGGACCAGCGAGGTGGAAATGGTACTGGCTTCACAGTGCATCCTTCAGGCAAGGCCCAAGACAATGCGCATCACAGTAGACGGTGAGCTGGGTAAAGGCGTGACAGCAAAAGATGTGGCCCTATACATGATGTCGAAGATGTCTACCAGCGGAGCTACCGGTTATTTTGTAGAATACGCAGGTTCAGCAATCCGAAGCCTGACCATGGAAGGAAGGCTCACATTGTGTAACCTGTCCATCGAAATGGGAGCCCGAGGCGGTATGATTGCCCCGGACGAAACCACCTTCGAATACATCAAGGGACGTGAGAATGCACCACAAGGAGAAGCGTGGGAAAAAGCCGTTGCCTACTGGAAAACACTGAAGAGCGACGACAATGCCGTATTCGATAAAGAAGTCCGCTTCGATGCAGCCGACATTGAGCCGATGATTACCTACGGAACCAATCCGGGTATGGGTATGGGAATTACACAACATATCCCCACAACAGAAGGCATGAACGAAACAGCACAGATTTCTTTCCGCAAATCACTGGATTACATGGGATTCCAGCCGGGTGAGTCGCTGCTGGGCAAGAAAATAGACTATGTATTTTTGGGAGCATGTACCAACGGACGTATTGAGGACTTCCGTGCTTTTGCCTCCATTGTCAAAGGCAGGAAGAAGGCAGATCATGTAGTGGCATGGCTTGTCCCGGGTTCGTGGATGGTAGATGCACAGATACGTAAAGAAGGCATCGACAAGGTTCTGGAAGAAGCAGGATTTGCAATCCGGCAACCGGGATGTTCGGCCTGCCTTGCCATGAACGATGACAAAATACCTGCCGGCAAATATTCTGTTTCTACCAGCAACCGCAACTTCGAAGGCCGACAGGGTCCCGGAGCACGTACATTGCTGGCAAGCCCATTGGTAGCTGCAGCAGCTGCCGTCACTGGTGTCATCACCGACCCAAGAGAATTGATGAGTTGATGAGTGAACAAGTTAACAAGTTGACGAGTGAGTAAGTTGGTTAGTTTATAGGATAACGGGGTAACAAAGGAAATATCTTCCTCATCTACTTGCCAACTCGTCTACTTCAAAAGAACAATAACAACTTAAAAGAAGAACCCAAATGGCAAAGACAAAATTTAATATTATCACAAGTACCTGTGTACCTCTCCCATTAGAAAACATAGATACAGACCAAATCATTCCGGCACGCTTTCTGAAAGCAACCACTCGCGAAGAAAAGTTCTTTGGAGACAATCTGTTCCGCGATTGGCGTTACAACGCCGACGGTTCGTTGAATAAGGATTTTGTTCTGAACAATCCGAATTACAATGGTCAGATTCTCGTAGCAGGAAAGAACTTCGGTTCCGGTTCCAGCCGTGAGCACGCCGCATGGGCTATTGCCGGATACGGTTTCCGGGTAGTGGTATCCAGTTTTTTTGCAGACATTCATAAGAATAACGAGCTGAACAACTTTGTTCTTCCCGTAGTAGTATCGGAAAAGTTCCTACAGGAATTGTTCGATTCCATCTATGCCGACCCGAAAACAAAAGTGGAAGTCAATCTGCCAGAGCAAACCATCACCAACAAGGCTACCGGCAACAGTGAACATTTCGAAATCAATGCCTACAAAAAGCATTGCCTGATGAACGGACTGGATGACATCGACTTTTTACTAAGTAACAAAGACAAAATAGAAAAATGGGAAAAGAAAGCGTCAGAATAGAAATCATGGATACAACTCTCCGCGATGGTGAACAAACCAGCGGAGTCTCCTTTGTTCCCCATGAGAAGCTGATGATTGCCCGTCTGTTGCTCGAAGATTTGAAAGTCGACCGGGTTGAAGTAGCCTCAGCAAGAGTATCAGAAGGAGAATTTGAGGCCGTGAAAATGATATGCGACTGGGCAGCACGGCGTAATCTGCTCCCCAAAGTAGAGGTTCTGGGATTTGTAGACGGTCACACTTCTGTAGACTGGATACAGCGCACCGGCTGCCGGGTAATCAATCTGCTCTGCAAAGGTTCGCTGAAACACTGTACCCAGCAGCTGAAGAAAACTCCCGAAGAACATATTGCCGACATTATTAATGTTGTCGAATATGCCGACGAACAAGACATCTCGGTCAATGTCTATCTGGAAGACTGGAGCAACGGAATGAAAGATTCTCCCGAATATGTATTCCAACTAATGGACGGATTGAAAAAGACAAGTATCAAACGCTATATGCTACCAGATACACTAGGGATTCTGAATCCGCTTCAAGTGATCGAATACATGCGGAAAATGAAGAAACGTTATCCGAATACTCACTTCGACTTTCATGCACACAACGACTACGATCTCGCTGTGAGCAACGTGCTGGCAGCCGTATTAAGCGGTGTGAAAGGATTACACACCACTATCAACGGGCTGGGTGAACGTGCAGGAAACGCACCTTTGGCAAGCGTACAAGCCATATTGAAAGATCACTTCAATGCACAGACCAATATCGATGAGAGTCGTCTGAACGATGTCAGCCGAGTAGTGGAATCCTATTCGGGCATCGTAATCCCTGCCAACAAACCCATCGTCGGTGAGAATGTGTTTACCCAAGTGGCAGGCGTGCATGCAGACGGTGACAACAAGAACAATCTTTATTGCAACGACCTGCTACCCGAGCGTTTCGGCCGGAAACGGGAATATGCCTTAGGCAAAACCAGCGGAAAGGCAAACATCCGTAAAAATCTCGAAGATCTGGGACTGGAGTTGGACGAAGAATCCATGCGTAAAGTTACCGAACGCATCATTGAGCTGGGTGACAAGAAAGAAATGGTCACTCAGGAAGATCTCCCATATATTGTGTCTGATGTATTGAAACATGGAGTTGCCGGAGAAAAGGTAAAGCTGAAAAGCTATATCGTAAACTTGGCACATGGGCTGAAACCAATGGCAACACTGAAGATAGAAATAAACGGCAAGGAATACGAGGAGAGCTCAAGCGGTGACGGTCAGTATGACGCATTTGTACGTGCACTGAGAAAGATCTACAAAGTGACACTGGGACGGAAATTCCCGATGCTGACCAATTATGCCGTAACCATTCCTCCCGGAGGTCGCACAGATGCATTCGTTCAGACTGTCATCACATGGAGCTACGAAGACCGGGTATTCCGTACCCGTGGTTTGGATGCCGACCAGACAGAGGCTGCCATTAAAGCTACAGTGAAAATGCTGAATATCATTGAAGAGGAAAAAAACATAATATAGCAGACAAGTGAACAAGTAAACGAGTGGGACAAAAAGCAAAACTCCTCGTTAGTTTGTCCACCTGTCAACTAAAAATTAAAAACTAGAAACAATATGAATCTGAAAATTGCAGTATTAGCCGGAGACGGTATAGGGCCTGAAATATCAGCGGTAGGAGTAGAAGTAATGAATGCCGTATGCCAGAAATTTGGTCATCAGGTAAGTTATGAATATGCCATCTGTGGAGCAGATGCCATCGACAAAGTAGGCGATCCTTTTCCGGAAGCCACTTTCAAAGCCTGCAAAGAGGCAGACGCAGTTCTGTTTTCGGCAGTAGGAGATCCGAAATTCGACAACGATCCGACAGCCAAAGTACGTCCCGAACAAGGTTTGCTCGCTATGCGTAAGAAACTGGGACTGTTTGCCAACATCCGCCCTGTACAAACCTTCAAATGCCTTATCCACAAATCTCCACTCCGTGCAGAGCTGGTAGAAAATGCCGATTTTATCTGTATCCGTGAGTTGACCGGCGGTATGTACTTCGGTGAGAAATATCAGGATAACGACAAGGCGTACGACACCAATTACTATACCCGCCCCGAAATAGAACGTATTCTGAAAGTCGGCTTCGAATATGCTATGAAACGGCGGAAACACCTCACCGTAGTAGATAAGGCAAACGTGTTGGCCTCCTCACGGCTCTGGCGTCAGATAGCACAGGAAATGGCTCCCCAATATCCGGAAGTCACTACCGACTATATGTATGTAGACAATGCCGCCATGCGTATGATTCAGGAGCCCACATTCTTCGATGTGATGGTGACAGAGAATACATTCGGCGATATTCTGACCGATGAAGGTTCAGTCATCAGCGGTTCAATGGGACTACTTCCTTCCGCTTCTACCGGTGAAAGTACTCCGGTATTCGAGCCCATCCACGGTTCGTGGCCACAGGCAAAAGGGCTGAACATCGCCAACCCATTGGCGCAAATTCTCTCCGTAGCCATGCTTTTCGAATATTTCGACCTGAAAGAAGAAGGAGCACTGATACGACAAGCCGTAGATGCCTCGCTGGACAATAATGTACGAACCCCTGAAATACAAGTGGAAGGTGGCAAACAATACGGCACAAAAGAAGTCGGCCAATGGATTGTCAACTATATCCTCCGTGCCTAATTGTCCTTTTGTTTCATAAATTACCATGCCCCGTATACAAAGTAAAAAAGCCCCTTGTATACGGGGCTTTCCATTTCCCAAAATCCTACTCTCGACCTGCTCTGACAGGCAACCTTCCGGTTCAAGTCAGCTAACCTTTCCCAACAGATTGGGTAACCTTTGCCAACACGTCAGCTAACCTTTTCCAATATGTCAGCTAACCTTTCCCAACACACGAGGTCTTCCCGACAAATAAATATATCACTACGGCAACCAATGCTATCTGTTTTTTTTATAACTTGCCGCCGTTTAACAAACAAATCAAAACTACCTAAAACTAATCATTTCATTATGCGCCAAAGAAAATCTTTCCGTTTTTTTTCGTCAAATGGCCGGTATGCCACACTCATCATCATCACTCTTTTCATTGGAATATTGTCAGCATGTACCAAACAGAGTACGACACAGACATTAAAGACATTCACCAGCCCCGAACTGGGGAAACATGTAGGAAACAAACTGAGCGTAAAAACAGGAGAGACTTGGTTTGCCGGAGAAGATTACCGGAACTTCAAGCTGACCGGTGAAGCACTCACCAGCCCCGATGCCGAAGCATCGCTGCGTTTCCACACCGACGGGCAGTCGGGGTACGAGATAACTTTCCGCAACGGAGCCATCGACGGCACACGCAAGACGGGCAGCCTTGCCGCCGTGCGCAACCTCTACCGCTCGCTTGCCGAAGACGGCAAGTGGTTCCGCTTCGAGGTGGCCGTGCGCGGCAAGAACATCACCGTTGCCATCAACGACACCACCGTAGTATGCTATACCGAACCCGATCAGCCCTACCGCACAGAAATGTATGCCAACCGATTGTTGAGTCACGGACAACTGGCATTCTGTGGCATACAGGGAGAAGTGACTTTCCGCGATCTCCGCGTGACTCGCCTTAACGACAAGGCACGCAACAAATATGATACCCTGCCTCCGGTAGACGAACAAAACGACGCCGTCATCCGGCTTCAGCAGCAGAACTTCCCCGTTATTGACTACCACGTCCATCTGAAAGGAGGACTGACAAAAGAGATGGCACAGGCCATGTCGATGAATTACGGTATCCAGTATGGTGTAGCCCCCAATGCCGGAGAAGGTGGAGTGGGACGCATGCTTGCCAACGACAAAGAAGTGTACGAATATTACAACGAAGTGAAAGACATGCCCTTCCTGCGAGGTGTACAAGGCGAAGGTCGCCGTTGGACATCTACCTTCTCGCAAGAAGCATTGGGTGTATTCGACTATCTGTTCACCGATGCCATGACCATCGTCGACCATAAAGGCAGACTGTCGCGCATCTACCGTCCCGAAGAGGTTCACTACGACGACATTACCCACGAGCAATACATGGATCATCTGGTAGACCAGACCGTGAAAATCCTGACCAACGAGCCTGCCGATATTTACGCCAATCCCACCTACCTGCCCGAAGACATGCAGAAAGACTACGCTACTTACTGGACAGACGAACGCATCAACCGCGTGCTGGACGTATTGGAGAAGCATCACATCGCTCTCGAAATCAATGCCCGTTACCGCATCCCCAGCCTCGACATCATCCGCAAGGCAAAAGAGCGTGGCATCAAGTTCACCTTCGGGACAAACAATGTTGACGCCAACTTCGGGCGGCTGGAATACAGCCTCGAAGCCGTTGAGCAATGCGGACTGACGGCAGACGACATGTGGTTCCCCTCCATGAGTGTACGGCGCGAACGGCAGGTGGTGATTTATAATAGTTTCGAGTAGCAGAAAGAATGGAAAAAACTTATAAATGTACACCAAGTAAATATGTTAGAACTGTTACCACACTGATAAGCATCTCTATGGTGCTTGTCACTGTAGTAATTCTATTTCTCGCCCCATTCCCTTTCCATATCCTCCAAAAGCCTAACCCTACAATGTCTGTTTTATAAGAAAGAATTGCTACGAACACATCGAATCTATCAGAGAAGGACATATGGTAGATGGCATCCGGCGGTTTGGCAGTAACGGGGTTGAATCAAAAGATAAACAAGACGATAGAAGCAAACCGCGTATAAACTTATATAAGAGCATCTATCACAATTCCCATAACAGTCAGCAGCCCGGCATAAACAATCCATTCTACCTGTCTTGGCTGCTGACTTTTTATTCTTTCTTTTCGGGAAGTATGCATTCTGCGTACTATCTTACCAGCCAGCATGCAGAACCCCCATCCTCCCAGTCCGCCAATCACAGCGCCAACCAGCAGGTCTCCCGGATAATGAAGACCAAGATAAAGGCGCGTATAAGAATTGGTAAAAGCCCACAGCAAAATAAAAATACTCAAACAACGCTTCCGAAACAAACAGATCAGAAAAAGCGCCAGTCCAAAAGAATTGGCCGCATGACAAGACGGAAAGCCAAAACCTCCTCCCCTCTTTCCATTGACAATGTAGACCAACTCCGCAATAGGATTATCCGAATGGGAAGGTCGCAGACGACCTACCAACGGACGTATCACACTATTACACATCTGATCGGCAAACGCAATGGTAAGTCCAATAGCTATCGTATAACAAAGCGCTACCTTCCAATGAAAGTTTCTGAATAACACGTATAAGATGGTAGCATACATACCTCCCCATATCACTTTCCCGGTAAAGGCACTCATAAAACAGTCCCAAAAGGGGGAATGAAGTCCGTTGAAGAATAAAAGGATATCTGTATCCAAATCAGACAGCATCCGAATGAATTCGTTCATAAAATCCAATGTCTTTTCTTAATTAACGTTTTGCCAAATCATCATATAGCTTTTGCAGGAATGCTTTCCCTTTCTCCAGATTTGCACCTTTCACCGCACCCTCATCTATCTGGACAGCATTGGCATCAAGATTAAAAACCAACTGGTTCTCCGGAGTTATCATACCAAAGAGAGTAGGTTCAGTAAAGTAGCCAAAATGAGGTACATCAGGGTTCAATATGTTTTTACTGAATGTAAACTCGCTGTAAGGAATTCCCATTTGAGCAAACAGAGTGGCAGCAATGTCTATCTGCGAAGCATACGTATCAATAATACGGGGTTCCCTTACCGCTCCCCCCACCATAATCAACGGAACAGTATGTTTTTCAATGGGATTTTCCGTCGAACGGGGATAGCCTCCCAAATGATCAGGCACAAGTACAATCAACGTATTTTTCCACAAAGGCATTTCCCGATATTTTTCAATAAAATCGCCGACACAACTGTCTGCATACGCAAACGAATTGAGCACTTTATCTTCCAAACGATGGAAAGGAACTTCAAATGGTTCGTGACTGCTGGATGTTTGGACAATCTTCAGAAATGGCTCCGATTGTTTTTCTTCTTTCAAATCTTTTAAGAAACGCTGGAAAAGGATGTGGTCGGGAGCTCCCCATTTTCCCTGTCTTTCAGACAACGAAAAATCTGTTTCAGAAACAATTTTCTCAATGCCAGAAGAAATCAAATAGGAACGCATATTTGTAAAATCGGCATCGCCACCATAGTAATATTCCGCGTTATATCCCTCTTTTTTCAATGTCCGAGGAATGGAAGGAAGGCTTTCTGTCTTCTCTACATACTTCATTAGACTTGTATTGGGTTGCCCCGGGTATCCGCTAATGATAGACACCAGACCACGATCGGTACGGAAACTATTGGCATAAAAATTGGTAAACAGAATACCTTCTTTCGACAATCTATCCAGATTAACAGCTACATTAGGCTGTCCGCCAAATGTTTCCATCAAATGAGTTGAAAAACTTTCGAGAATAATGAAAATAATGTTCGGACGCTGAATCTGCAAAAGTTGTGGAATACTGTCTGTTGCAGCACCCGGTTTTTCTATCATTTCTTCAAACAATGCATCAGCTTTTTCAGGTTCCATAAAACGGAACTGTTCTTCAAAGTTATTTTGATGTGTTGCAGAATACATGAAACTGAATGCCGGATTAATAGCAGCATGATTCATTTTCTGATCTTGACTGAAATAGACTTTACTCAGATTCATTGTCGATACAGAAAACCCTCCGCGAATAGGGATAAACAATGCTGCTGTCAGAACCAGTATTACCAATGAGACATTCTGTCTGTGATATGGAATCTTCAGCGGACGCTTGCAACGAATCAAGACACAATAGAACACAACATACAAAAGAACGGCATATATCAATAAAGCAAGCACTCCGGCCATTATAAACCAACCGCTTACACTAGCCATTGCATCCTTAGGAGAAGAGAAAAAATAGAAAATAGGTGTGACATCCAACCGGAATCCCCAAAATCCATATAATCCCATATCTACAATAAAAATGCAAGACATAACGAAAGCTATCAGAGCAAAGTAAACCTGACGAATACGGTAAAGGATTTTCGAATCTGTCCACGCCGAAGCAATGATCAAGAGCCCCGGGATAGCAGTAAGATACCCAGCCAAAGAAAAATCTAACGGCAGTCCATGCCACATGACACTAAGATAATCAGCCAGAGAAGCATCAGCATAAAGCTCATGATAATACAACATGAACATGGGTTTCTGTAAGACAAAAAGCAAAACAAATAAAAAATAGGTCGTAAGAAATTGCCGTATTCTCTGCTTCATATCAGTAAACTTAAAAAGATTGAACGGAGACAAAGGTACAATTCTTTTCGTTATCTTTGCGCATCAACTAAATAAAACCAAATAAATAATGGAGAAAATAGCGAAAAATTTGACAGAATTAATCGGAAACACTCCATTGATGGAACTTTCCCGATACAGTCTGTCGCATGGGCTAAAGCAAAATATTATAGCTAAATTAGAAGCTTTCAATCCGGCCGGTTGTGTAAAAAGTAGAATAGCTCTCTCCATGATTGAAGATGCAGAAGAAAAAGGTATTCTAAAACCGGGAGCAACTATTATAGAACCTACCAGCGGCAATACAGGTATCGGACTGGCAATGATAGCTGCAATCAAAGGATACCAACTGATTCTGACCATGCCCGAGACCATGAGTTCAGAACGAAGAAACCTGTTGAAGGCCTTAGGAGCACGCATCGTATTGACAGCGGGTGATGGTGGAATGTCTGCCTCTATAACCAAGGCCCAAGAATTACGAAATGAAATTCCCGGATCTGTCATTCTTCAGCAATTTGAAAATCCGGCTAACCCAGCCATTCATGAACGAACAACAGGAGAAGAAATCTGGAGAGACACCAATGGAAGTGTTTCCGTGTTTGTGGCAGGAGTAGGAACCGGAGGAACCATTTGCGGAGTTGCCCGTGCTTTAAAGAAACATAATCCTAATGTATACATCGTTGCAGTAGAGCCAGCTTCGTCTCCAGTTCTTAAAGGAGGTCAAGCAGGTGCACATCGTATTCAGGGGATTGGAGCCAATTTTATACCCACACTTTATGACTCTTCCCTCATTGATGAGATAATAGAAGTCACAGACAACGAAGCCATCCGCACAGGTCGTGAATTAGCCTCAACCGAAGGATTACTCGTAGGGATTTCTTCTGGAGCTGCCGTTTATGCTGCATGTCAATTAGCACTACGTCCTGAATTTGCAAATAAAAAGATTGTCACATTGCTTCCGGACACAGGAGAACGTTACCTTTCTACCGATTTGTTTGCATTTGACACCTATCCAACTGATTAAAAACAAGATTAGCCATTATAAAGTATGTATCGTCATAAATATTATTCTATCAGATTGTCGCTTATATTCTTTATTTTTTATCTGCTTCCATTTTCTATATCAGCACAAACATATCAGCAACTTTCCGAACAGGCAATTGAGTGCATTGAACAAGATAGTATTCAAAAAGCTGAAGAATTGCTATTGCAAGCTCTGAAGCTAGAACCCAAAAACGGGAAAAACGCAATGCTTTTCTCCAATCTCGGATTAGTTCAGCGACGTCTTGGTAAATATGATGAAGCTGTAGAATCGTATACCTTTGCATTAAACTTTGCCCCATTCTCTATTCCCATTCTATTGAACCGGGCAGCAATTTATTTGGAAATGGGGAAGACAGACCGTGCTTATACCGATTATTGTTTAACACTGGATAAAGACAAGCAAAACAAAGAAGCTCTGTTAATGCGAGCGTATATCTATATGACCAGAAAAGACTATCCTGCAGCACGTATTGACTATAATCACCTACTGGAAACAGATCCACAAAATTATAATGGACGATTAGGATTGGCAACCTTGGAACAAAAAGAGGGAAAATTCAAGGCATCTTTAGAAATCCTAGATAAAATGATCATAGAATATCCTAAAGATGCAACACTTTATGTAGCCCGTGCCGACGTTGAGCGTGACATGGATCATGAGGAACTTGCATTGGTAGATCTAGATGAAGCAATCCGAATTGACGCTTCTATGGCAGATGCTTATTTACTACGCGGTAGTATCTATTTGGAACAAAAGAAAAAAGCTCTAGCAAAAGCTGATTTTGAGAAAGCAATTTCTCTTGGAGTATTGGCTTCTGATTTACATGAACAATTAAAAGCGTGCAAGTAACATTGATGAAAGAAAAATTCATATTGCAATACCTATAAAAAAGATATTTCAAGAAATGTGTCCAATGGCACAAAAATAAATTGTTTTTTATTTCGTTTTATTTTTATAATTTGTAAATTTGGGCGTTATACTTAGGTAAACAATATTTGTATAAAAATAAAAATCGATTTATTAACCTTTAACGATGCACAAACCATGAGTTATTTACGATTTGACAAGACACTTTTAACAAATCTAGAAGAGTCATTGCAACGCGAGATTCTTCGAACAAATAGATCAGGTGCATATCATTGTACAACAATTGTTGATTGCAATACACGAAAATACCACGGTCTACTGGTAATTCCTATTCCAGAACTTGACGATAATAATCATGTGTTGCTATCATCTCTTGACGAGACTGTAATTCAGCATGGTGCAGAGTTCAATCTCGGAATACACAAGTATCAAGGGAATCATTTTAGTCCAAACGGTCATAAATACATCCGAGAGTTTGACTGTGAACGAATTCCTGCAACAACTTATCGAGTAGGCGGTGTAGTCCTTCGTAAAGAGAAAATATTCGTACATCATGAGAATAGAATCTTAATACGCTACACGCTGATGGATGCACATTCTCCTACAACTCTACGTTTTCGTCCTTTCTTAGCTTTTCGTAATGTAAGAGAATATACTCACGAAAATGCTCAAGCTAGTCGAGATTACCAGTTAGTGCAGAATGGGATTAAAACATGTATGTATCCCGGGTATCCGGAATTATTCATGCAATTAAACAAAAAATGCGAATTTATTTTCCAACCAGACTGGTATAGAGGGATTGAATACCCTAAAGAGCAGGAACGTGGATATGATTTTAATGAAGACCTTTATGTTCCCGGGTATTTTGAGACAGACATTAAGAAAGGAGAAAGTATCGTATTTTCTGCAGGTATCTCAGAAATTTCTCCACGAAAATTAAAACAGATTTTTGAAGCCGAAGTTTCTGTCCGCACTCCACGTGATAGCTTTTATCACTGTTTAAAAACAGCAGCACATCAATTCCACTGTCAATTGGGTGAAGAACATTATATGATTGCCGGTTATCCGTGGTTCAATTGTCGGGCTCGTGATATGTTCGTTTCTCTTCCAGGACTAACACTTGCCATAGATGAGCCAGAACAGTTTGAAGATGTAATGAAAACAGCCCAAAAAGCAATTTACCAATTTATTAACAACGAGCCTATAACATATAAAATCTACGAAATGGATCATCCAGACGTATTGTTATGGGCAGTTTGGGCATTACAACAATACGCCAAAGAAACATCGCGCGAACAATGTAGGCAAAAATACGGTAGATTATTAATTGATATCATCGAATTTATCCGGCACAATCAACATAAAAATCTCTGCCTACATGATAATGGTTTGCTTTATTCAAACGGAAGTGACAAAGCAATAACATGGATGAATTCTACGGTCAACGGACATCCTGTAATTCCACGTACAGGATACATCGTAGAGTTCAATGCTCTTTGGTATAATGCATTACGATTCATAGGAGATTTAGTTCGAGAAGATGGGAACATATCTTTAGTTGAAACTCTTGATAAACAAGCTGAGACTACTGCACATTCATTTGTTGAGATATTCCGTAATGAACATGGTTATTTATTCGACTATGTTGATGGAAACACAGTAAACTGGAGTGTACGCCCCAACATGCTTTTCACTGTTGCATTCGATTATTCACCGCTTGACCGTGCACAAAAGAAGCAAGTGCTTGACATCGTAACCAAAGAGCTACTGACACCTAAAGGAATACGTTCGCTAAGTCCTAAAAGCGAAGGATATAACCCGAACTATGTAGGACCACAAATACAACGCGACTATGCTTACCACCAAGGTACTGCATGGCCATGGTTAATGGGATTTTATATGGACGCTTATCTACGTATCTATAAGATGAGTGGGCTCTCGTTTGTAGAACGTCAGCTTATCGGACTCGAAGATGAGCTTAGCATTCACTGTATCAGTTCATTGCCAGAATTATTTGATGGTAATCCACCATTCAAAGGTAGAGGCGCTGTATCATTTGCCATGAACGTTGCAGAGATACTACGTATTCTGAAATTATTAGCCAAATATTATTAAAAGGAGGAGGGACTAAAATGAAAGTTTTAATGTTTGGATGGGAGTTCCCCCCACATATCCTAGGAGGTCTAGGAACTGCCAGTTATGGTCTTACCAAGGGCATGTCACAACAAAAGGATATGGAAATTACTTTCTGTATACCTAAGCCATGGGGAGATGAAGATCAAAGCTTCCTCAAAATTATAGGGATGAACAGTACACCTGTAGTTTGGCGAGATGTAGACTGGAATTATGTAAAAGATCGCATAGGCAGTTATATGGACCCGCAATTGTATTACGATTTGCGTGATCATATCTATGCTGACTTTAATTATCTTCACACAAATGATTTAGGTTGCATCGAGTTTTCAGGACGTTATCCTGATAATCTGCACGAAGAGATTAATAACTATTCCATAGTGGCAGGAGTTGTTGCTCGCCAGCAGAAATTCGACATTATTCACTCACATGATTGGCTGACTTATCCGGCAGGAATTCATGCCAAACAAGTTTCAGGGAAACCTCTTGTCATCCATGTACATGCAACAGATTTTGACAGAAGCCGCGGAAATGTAAATCCCACAGTATATGCAATAGAAAAAAACGGGATGGATTATGCTGATCACATAATGTGTGTAAGTGAACTAACTCGGCAAACTGTTATTCAAAAATATTATCAAGATCCAAGAAAAGTATCAACCGTACATAATGCTGTATCTCCTCTATCACAAGAGATTCAGGACATCGTTCCACAAAGAAAATCCAACGAAAAGGTTGTAACATTCTTAGGACGTATCACAATGCAAAAAGGTCCTGAATATTTTGTAGAAGCTGCAGCAATGGTTTTACACCGTACACACAACGTACGCTTTGTGATGGCAGGAAGCGGTGATATGATGGACCAAATGATTCGTTTAGTAGCCGAAAGAGGAATTGCAGACCGATTCCACTTTCCCGGTTTTATGAAAGGTAAACAAGTATATGAAGTACTTAAAGCCAGTGACGTATATATTATGCCTTCTGTATCCGAGCCTTTTGGAATATCTCCCTTGGAAGCCATGCAATGTAGCGTACCTACCATTATTTCCAAACAATCTGGTTGCGCTGAAATATTAGAAAAATGTATTAAAACAGATTATTGGGATATCAATGCTATGGCAGATGCTATTTATTCCATTTGTACATATCCGGCAATGTACAACTACCTTAAAGAAGAAGGGAAAAAAGAAGTCGACCAAATTAAATGGGAGAACGTAGGATATAAAGTACGTTCTATTTACGACGAAGTAATTAAAAATTATGGTAAACAATAAAAGAATTACAGGCTATGAGAACAATCTGTCTTTATTTCGAAATACACCAAATCATACATCTGAAACGCTATCGTTTTTTTGATATAGGCACAGATCATTACTATTATGATGATTATGCAAATGAAACGGGAATGAATGATGTTGCTGAACGTTCATACATTCCAGCACTTACTACCCTTATTGAAATGGTAAAAAAGTCAGAAGGGAATTTTAAAGTGGCACTTTCCATTTCCGGTGTAGCATTAGAACAATTGGAAATCCATGCCCCTGCAGTAATTGATTTATTGCACCAATTAAACGACACAGGTTGTTGTGAATTCCTTTGTGAACCATACTCACACGGTCTTTCTTCACTGGCAAATGAAGATTGTTTCCGAGAGGAGGTTATACGCCAACGCAACAAGATGAAACAGATGTTTGGCAAAGAACCTAAGGTTTTCCGTAACTCCAGTCTGATTTATTCCGACGAAATAGGTGGAATTGTAGCCTCTATGGGATTTAAAGGGATGTTAACAGAAGGTGCCAAACACGTTTTAGGCTGGAAGAGCCCACATTATGTATACCATTGTAACCAAGCTCCAGAGCTAAAGCTATTATTAAGAGATTTCAAATTATCAGATGATATCAGTTTGCGTTTTTCAAATTCCGAATGGACAGAATATCCACTATTTGCAGACAGATATATAGATTGGATTGATTCATTCCCTCAAGAAGAAGAGGTTATCAATATTTTTATGGAATTAAGTGCATTAGGAATAGCACAACCGTTGTCATCGAATATTCTAGAATTTCTGAAAGCTCTTCCTCAATGTGCTAAAGCTAAAGGAATCACATTCTCTACACCTACTGAAATAGTAACAAAAATCAAGTCGATTTCGCAACTGGATGTTGCTTATCCCATGTCTTGGACTGATGAAGAAAGAGATACTAGTTGCTGGCTAGGAAATGTACTACAACGTGAAGCATTTAATAAGTTATATAGTGTTGCCGAACGTGTACATCTTTGTGACGATCGGCGTATCAAACAAGACTGGGATTATCTGCAAGCTAGCAACAATTTCCGGTTTATGACAACTAAAAACACTGGGATTTGGCTAAATCGAGGCATTTACGACTCTCCATACGATGCTTTTACAAATTATATGAATATTCTGGGAGATTTTATCAAAAGAGTAGACTCTCTCTATCCTATAGATATAGACAACGAAGAATTGAACTCACTTCTGACTACTATCAGAAATCAAAATGAAGAGATTGCTGAGTTACAAAAAGAAGTTGCCAAATGGAAAACAAAAGCTGAAAAAGAGATTAAAAGCACTAAGGTAACTACACAAAAGAAAAATTCAGAAAAGCCTGCTACAAAATCTAAGAAAGGCAGTATCAAAAAGGAAGAAATAAAAGCATAAGGCTTTTACTTCATTGATATACCTACTCCTAAATATCCCAGTTATTTAGGAGTAGTTTTTTTATGTAAAAGATTAGATTTCTGAGATAACTATACAAAGAACGGATGCGGATAAAATTTATCCGCATCCGTTCTTTGGTCAAGATGAAATATTATAAGATTAATTATTTCCAAAATTAGTTGAAACTATTTCCAATTTCAATCTATATTCCGGATATAAAGGCTCATTATTATTACCCAGTTCCTCACCTATCACTCCACCTTTCAAGCGTACATATCCAGGTTTCAAATCATGACGAACACTAATCACATTTGCCGAACCACTTGAAGAAGTAGAAGTATCATAAGTAACTGTCACTGGTATAAGAACAACCTTATTCCAATTACTATACTTTTCCCATTCTTCTATATTTGATACAATTTTTTCCTCCATGACAACATCTCCATTATCATCAAGCTCATTTGTCGGAACCTGTAAAGTAATCGTCTTTCCTTCAGCAAATGCCTGCTTAGCATTTTTCCAATCCTCATCTTGTATACAATCACTAATAAGAGTGGATATATTACTAAAAGTATATTGATTCGTTACACTAGAATGCGATGTCAAGAAAGATGTTATATTATCAGTCAACTCATTATTTTCGAAAAATGAATCTTTATATTTCTCACGGATAAGCATTACTGTAGAAGGAACATCCATTCCAAATTTCATCTCTCCATCCTGATTATAATTTGAGAAAACCAGTTTCACTGCATTCAGAGAATCTGCTTGCAATTTTTCATAAATCTCACTTACAGGCAAAGTTGCCTCTGTAAAAATACCTGCTGGAGATTTTATATAAGTACAAGTTTTTTGATTAATCCTCTCTTTTATTGCATCTTCATCATTCTTTAACTGGTTAGCCTGAATGACTTCTCTTGTAGATGCAAAAGTACGATAACCATAGTATGTAGAATCTGCAGAACTATTTGACTTCTTCAATTTCTCACCGGTTGTCTCATCTACTGCATAACACTTATAAACGACGTTCATCTGTACTTGGAATACATATAAAATAGTACCGTCACCATAATCACTTTTCACATATACTCCCGGAAATGCATCACTAAATTTTTCAAAATTGAATGTAGAAGTACCATCAGCAAGAACTGCTGCCCTTGCGGCCTTTAATATTTCGCCACCCACAGTCTCCTTAGAATCTTTCAATTCAAGGTGTACGTAAGGAACGTAGCTATCCGTATTACGAATAGAATCTTTTAATGAATAATCTACAGCCGTATATACCTTGCTTCCTAATGGCGCCTTATTTATATCAAGAAATTCTTTTGGATCAATATTGGTATAATATTTTCCTTTCTGATCCAACTTATGATCAAGCTCATATACGCTAAGGCGACAGGCAGTCAATGAATCTCCAAAGTAATTTTCATACCACAAGTACAATTCAACAGTATGAATATTACCAATTACATTGCCGTTATCATCTTTTATTAAAGAAACGTCAGCCAAATCCGATGCTGCAGCATCCTTTCCAAGCATGACATTAGTCGCTCTTCCCTGACTATTCAAGGCATTTTCCTTATATACTCCCGGGAAAGTCAGCCCATCAGGACAGTTTAATGAGGCTAGGAAACCTGCTTCATAAGTTCCAAAGATCTCATCAGTATACTTTCCTACATAACCGGTACTCGTTTTTGCATAGATTCTACCGGTAGGCATAGATTTAGTAGTGACATCAAAAGTTGTCAACTGACCTTTTATTGTCTGGTCGTTTTCCGGGAATATCCCTAATCCCAGTCCTGCCGTGTTATCATCACACCCCCAAAATGAGAGTGTCAATAGGGCTATCAAAGCATATCTTACTTTCATGATTGTCGTTTCTTGCTTTATTCTTCTTGTTTTATTGAGGATGCCTCCCACACTTGATCATAAAATTCATTGCAGGCATTGGCATAATTGTCCGAATTTTGGTAATCAAGTATCAGCTTCCCGGATTGACGGGCATAGTCCATGATACTTTCGTCCACTTTCTCGCTATTCTGTATTACTCCGTCCGAATAATCTACTGCCAACTTGCAAAGTGTAGTATAGTCTACCGGATCTTTCAAAGAAGCTACATCTTTCTTCGAAATACCTTTCAACATCAATTTAGTTGCAAAATCACTATTGAACGGATTCTTAAAGTCTTCTTCATAAACAGAGAATACAACCTTTGCATCGCGGAAAGAAGGTTCGTCCTTATAAGCCTTCTTTATATAAAGAGGGGCCAATGCAGTCATCCATCCGTGACAATGGATTACATCCGGACACCAACGAAGTTTCTTTACCGTCTCCAGCACCCCACGGGCATAAAATATAGCGCGGCTGTCATTATCTTCATACTCTACTCCATTTTCATCTACTTTTTGCAGACGGTTCTGAAAATAGTCATCATTATCAATGAAATATACCTGCATCCGTGCAGACTGTATAGAAGCGACTTTTATAATAAGCGGATGATCGGTATCATCTATAATCAGGTTCATACCAGAAAGGCGTATCACTTCGTGCAACTGATTTCTGCGCTCATTGATATTCCCCCATTTAGGCATAAATGTTCTGATTTCGCGGCCTTTTTCTTGAATTGCCTGAGGAAGGCTTCTGCCGATAGTGGCCATTTCGGATGGTGAAACGTAAGGTGTAATCTCTTGAGTAATAAATAAAACTTTATTTGCCTTTGTCATAATAACAATAGTTCTCTAAATATTTTGCAAAGGTAGCAAAAAAAAGGAACTTTAAATAGCATAATCTTTCTTTATGTGGCAAATATTAGTTTATTTTGCAGAGTTTTTGCAAACGAACAGAATAAAAACCTATAAAAAAAGATGAAAATAGTACACACTATCAAGGACTTGCAAGCTGAGTTATCAGTACTGAAAGCCCAAGGGAAAAAGGTTGGACTGGTACCTACCATGGGTGCTTTACATGCAGGACATGCTTCATTGGTAAAGCGCAGTGTCAGTGAGAACGATGTAACGGTAGTGAGCATTTTTGTAAATCCCACTCAATTTAATGACAAGAACGATTTGGAAAAATATCCTCGTACGGTAGAGGCAGATTGCCAATTATTGGAAGAATGCAAAGCCACATTTGCTTTTGTCCCTTCTGTAGAGGAGATGTATCCCGAGCCAGATACACGGAAGTTCAGTTATGCCCCACTGGATACTGTTATGGAAGGAGCTTTCCGACCGGGGCATTTCAACGGAGTCTGCCAGATTGTAAGCAAGCTGTTTGATGCAGTGACTCCTGACCGGGCTTATTTCGGAGAAAAAGACTTCCAGCAATTAGCCATTATCCGCGAAATGGTAAGACAAATGAAATACAATCTGGAAATTGTAGGTTGTCCTATTGTCAGAGAAGCAGATGGACTGGCACTTAGCAGCCGCAACAAGCGATTGTCTGCCCAAGAACGTGAAAATGCCTTAAATATTTCACGCACATTGTTTGAAAGTCGTAACTTTGCCGCCTCTCATACGGTAAGTGAAACCCAAAAGATGGTAGAAGAGGCTATCAGCAACGCTCCGGGACTGCGTCTGGAATACTTTGAAATTGTAGACGGAAACACTTTACAAAAAATTGCAGACTGGAAAGATACCTCATATGCTGTAGGTTGTATCACTGTATTCTGTGGAGAAGTTAGATTGATTGATAACATAAAATACGAGTTATAAAAATCTATCGACTATAACTCAGAACTTAAAACTAAAACTTTAAGCAATATGATGATTGAAGTGTTGAAGTCAAAAATCCATTGTGCACGTGTCACAGAAGCAAACCTGAACTACATGGGCAGTATCACTATTGATGAAGATCTGCTGGATGCAGCCAACATGATTCCGGGGGAGAAAGTATACATTGCTGACAACAACAATGGAGAACGCTTTGAAACCTACATTATCAAGGGAGAACGCGGTTCTGGAAAAATTTGCCTGAACGGTGCTGCTGCCCGCAAAGTACAACCGAACGACATTGTAATCATTATGTCGTATGCACTGATGGATTTCGAAGAAGCAAAATCATTTAAGCCGACTGTCATCTTCCCAGATCCGGAAACTAACCGAGTGGTATAGCCACCACTTTCGTATGTTCTTCGAGAACAGACATAAAGAATAAAAATAACCCCGTTGACTGTATGCCAACGGGGTTTATTTATAAATACAAGTCTTCTACCTCATCAATAACTACTTTACATTTTCCTGCAACTGCCTGTGCATGGATGCAGCAGCTTTTCGTCCATCTCCCATAGCAAGAATCACAGTAGCGCCACCGCGTACAATATCACCTCCTGCATAAATCATAGGAATAGACGATTCCATTTCTTCGTTAACAGCAATTGTACCTTTGCGGCCAAGCTCCAGCCCCTGAATAGAATGAGGAACAATAGGATTGGGAGAAACACCCACACTGACAATAGCCAAGTCTATATCAATTGTTTCTGTAGCTCCGGGAATTGGTACAGGAGAACGGCGTCCTGATGCATCCGGCTCGCCAAGTTCCATCTTCTGAAGAACAACCTGTTTCACCTTTCCCTGTTCGTCGGCTATATATTCAATCGGGTTGTGAAGTGTAAGAAACTCCACACCTTCTTCTTTGGCATGTTTCACTTCTTCCAAACGGGCAGGCATCTCTGCTTCCGAACGGCGATAAATGATCATAGCACGTTCGGCACCCAGACGACGGGCTGTACGCACAGAATCCATCGCTGTGTTACCGCCACCGATTACAGCCACCCGCTTGCCGAAGGTCACCGGAGTGTCCGAGTCTTCACTGGCAGCATCCATCAGATTAACACGTGTCAAATATTCGTTCGAAGACATGATGTTGATGGAATTCTCGCCCGGTATGTTCATAAAATTGGGCAGTCCTGCACCGGATGCAACAAAAATTCCCTTATACCCATCCGCTTTCAGTTCTTCCACACTAATGGTCTTGCCCACAATGCAGTCTTTTACAAATTTCACTCCCATTTTAGAGAGATTGTCTATTTCAACATCTACAATCTTATTAGGCAGACGGAACTCAGGAATACCATATTTCAACACTCCACCAATCTCATGCAAAGCTTCGAACACAGTAACATCGTATCCCAGCTTAATCATATCACCAGCAAAAGAGAGTCCGGCAGGCCCCGAACCGATTACCGCTACCTTAATGCCATTTTTTTGAGCAATTTCGGGAACAGAAATCTGTCCGCTTTCGCGTTCATAGTCTGCTGCAAAACGTTCCAGATAGCCAATAGCTACAGGCTTTTCGTTCATTTTCAGATGTATACAGCGTGATTCACACTGTTTCTCCTGCGGGCAGACACGTCCGCAAACAGCAGGAAGCGCACTGGTTTCCTTCAACGTACGAGCTGCTTCGAGAAATTCTCCACGCTCAATATTTTTAATGAAACGGGGAATATCAATCCCTACAGGACATCCTTCTATACATCCCGGATTGGCACAGTCGAGACAACGGTGTGCTTCGGTAACAGCCTGCTCGGGAGTCAGACCCTGATTGACTTCCTCCTTACGGCTGTGTGAACGGTATTCGGCATCAAGTTCCTTCATCACTACACGAGGAATAGCCGTACGTTCCTTCGGCTTCATACTCTTGCGCAGCTCTTTACGCCATTCTGCATCACGACTGTTTTCATCTGCCACTTTGGTAGCCTCGCATTCGTGATCAAGTTTATGCATTTCTTCCCGTTCGATATTCCGGAATGCCCCCATCCGCTTAAGCATCTCGTCGAAATCGACCTGATGTCCATCAAACTCAGGACCATCCACACATACAAAGCGTGTTTTTCCTCCGACTGTAATACGGCAGGCACCACACATACCTGTTCCATCAACCATGATGGTATTCAGAGAAACGTCGGTAGGAATTTCATATTTTTTAGTCAGCAGACAGACAAACTTCATCATTACGGCAGGACCAATGGCAAAACATTTGTCCACCTTTTCACGTCTGATCACTTCTTCTACTCCCTCTGTTACAAGTCCCTTACGGCCATAAGAGCCATCGTCGGTCATAATGATAACCTCATCGGAAGATTCGCGCATTTCCTTTTCCAATATAATAAGGTCCTTTGTCCGTCCGGCAAGTACAGTAATAACCCTGTTTCCGGCAGCTTTCAACGCCTGAACAATTGGAAGCATCGGTGCAACTCCTACACCACCGCCCGCACAGACAACTGTCCCGAAACGTTCGATGTGAGTTGCTTGGCCCAAAGGTCCCACCACATCAGTAATATAGTCCCCCTCGTTCAACTCACACAACCGGGTAGACGAAAGGCCAACTTCCTGCACAACCAGCGTAATAGTCCCTTTGTTCACATCCGCTCCGGCAATAGTAAGCGGCATACGTTCTCCCTTTTCCCCTACACGAACGATAACAAAATGTCCAGCCTTACGCGAGCGGGCAATCAAAGGAGCTTCAACAACAAACTTAAACACTTTTTCCGAAAAGCGTTCTTTGCTAACAATTCTGTTCATTATCCTATCTTTATTACGTAGTCTCTTTGATTTTGATAACACTTTGCAAAGATACAGGTAATTTGGGAAGAAAGGAAAAAGATATGCAAGTGATTTAAAAAAAGAGAGTAATTCTTTTGAAATATAAACCGCTGATAAATAACTGATAGTCCGGGCTGACGATTTTTCTTCTACAGTTTTTTTCCCGCATTCATCTTTTTTGGGACTTTTGCTGTTAGAATTCAAAAAACTATTGTATATTTGTGATTAGAAATTTCTCGATACAGTGAAAACTGTAGAATTTCTTTCATGGTAAAATTTAAAATTGAAACAAAACACGAAGGCGGGCTGCGTGAGCAGGTCGCCTTTTTATTGTCAAAAACATTAGCAAAAGAAGCCACCGTGACAGCTAACCTTTCCTAACGGATTGGGTAACCTTTGCCAACGCGTCAGCTAACCTTTCCCAACAGATTGGATGACCTTTGCCAACACGTCAGCTAACCTTTCCCAACAAAGCATATCTTTACAGTTTATATTCACTTACAAATCAACGGAATACAGAAAAAAGATTTTTTAGAATATTGAATAAAAGGATCTCACTTTTCCCAACAACTTGATGCAAGCATCTGCAAGAGTCAAGAAAAAATAAAGCGCAGAAAGAAGTATTTTTCTTCCTGCGCTTCTATGAAGCATAAAAAATAGCAGAATCAAATTAGTCAATTCTATCGAATCCGCAATAAGGAACCAATGCCTTTGGAATGCGAATACCCTCAGGCGTCTGATTGTTCTCGAGCAGTGCAGCAACAATGCGCGGCAATGCCAATGCCGATCCGTTCAGTGTATGACAAAGTTCGGTTTTCTTCTCTGCATTACGGAAACGGCATTTCAAACGATTTGCCTGATAAGTATCAAAGTTGGACACAGAGCTAACCTCCAACCAACGCTTCTGAGCTTCACTATACACCTCGAAATCGTAACAAATGGCTGCTGTAAAGCTCATATCGCCTCCACACAGACGAAGAATACGGTAAGGAAGTTCCAGTTTCTGCAACAATCCCTCTACATGGTCAAGCATCTCCTGATGAGACTGACGTGAATGCTCGGGCTTATCAATGCGCACTAATTCTACTTTAGAGAACTCATGCAATCTATTCAGACCACGCACGTCTTTTCCATACGAACCAGCTTCACGACGGAAACACTGAGTGTAAGCACAATTCTTGATAGGCAATTGCTTTTCGTCCAGAATCACATCGCGATAGATGTTGGTGACAGGTACTTCGGCAGTCGGAATCAGATAAAGGTCATCTACCTCGCAATGATACATCTGACCTTCCTTGTCGGGGAGTTGTCCTGTGCCGTAGCCAGAAGCTGCGTTTACTACTGTAGGAGGCATAATTTCAATATATCCAGCCTTGCGTGCTTCGTCGAGAAAGAAATTGATCAGAGCACGTTGCAACTGTGCTCCTTTCCCCTTATACACAGGGAAACCAGCGCCGGTAATCTTTACTCCAAGATCAAAATCAATCAGGCCATATTTCTTGGCAAGCTCCCAATGAGGAAGAGCATCTTTCGGAAGTTCTGTTTCCATACCACCCATTTTTACCACTACATTGTCTTCGGCAGTAGCACCTTCGGGCACCTCATCGTAAGGCACGTTTGGAATCGTATAAAGCAGATTCTGCATATCGTTGGCAGCCTGTGTCATAGCTGCATCCAATTCCTTATTTGCTTCCTTCAGTTCTGCCACACGAGCACGTGCAGCCTCGGCTTCTTCCTTCTTTCCTTCTTTCATCAATTGTCCGATAGTACGTGAAAGCGAGTTGACTTCGGCCAAGTTTTTATCTAATAAATTTTGTGTACCACGTCTCTTGTCATTGAGTGCAATTACTTCATCAATTGCCTCTTTTGCATTCTTAAAATGCTTCTTTTCCAGACCACGGATCACCGCTTCTGTATTCTCTGCTATTTGTTTAATGGTAAGCATATCTATACTTTTTTGAACTTTCTTTCTGGCTGCAAAGATAGTGTAAAAAAAAGAACAATGTGCCAATGACTCTATGATTTCATCGTTGTCTTTCAATAAAAAAGGCGCGTCGGAAAAATCCGATGCGCCTTTTATAATCTTAGAAAGCGTAATTTATTTCAATTCCTTGATACGTATATTACGGAACTTAAGCGGAGAACCGTGTCCCAAGAATCCGATATGTCCTTTTTTGTTGAACAATCCCGGATGCTGCTGTCCATCAGCTGTACCATTCTTGGTTGCTTCACGAATGTTGCCTTCCAGAATTACAACTCCGTTCACTGTAACACGAATATTATCACCATCAGCAACAATTTCTTCCGTATTCCATTCACCTACCGGCTTAATAGCTTTTGTGTGATTAGAGTTAGCAGGAATAATTCCATAAACAGATCCGTGATGTTGTAATGGAGTAATATCCTTGTATATAGGATGTTCACAGTCCAATATCTGTATTTCCATACCGTGATAAGCAGCATCCACTCCCATAGGAGTTCGGATTCCTACACCGTTATTGGCACCGGGAGTCAACTGGAACTCAAAACGGAGTACAAAATTATCATACTCTTTCTTGGTATACAGATTGCCTCCGAAGCTCTTGCTCGGATTCATTGAAATGCAATTATCCTCCATTGTATAATCTACTGTATTACCAGTCCATTCGTGCATATTAGTACCATCGAACAGAATTTCAAATCCCTCTTTCTTTTCTTCTGCCGAGAGTTTGAAAGGCTCTTTACGTTCCAATTCCTTTATATACAGATTACGGTAATATACCTTACTTCCGTGTGCTTGCAATTCAATCTGTTCAATTGGGAAAATAGGCAGATTACGATCCCAATAATTCTCAAGAATCACATCATCCACCACTTTCTCACCGTTCAGCATAACTGTTACACGGTCACCAACCATTTTAATATAGAAGCTATTCCACTCTCCAAGCGGATTATCAGCAACCTTCGAAGGCTTACTTTCATTTACCTGATTATTATACAATCCACCCGAACCTACTTGCGCTCCTACATTCGTACGAGCCGTATCCCATATCTGTACTTGTGGAGTTCCGCGCAAATAAATTCCTGCATCAGCCTCCGGACCAGCCGGATCAAGCATCCAATCCACATACATTTCAAAGTCACCATACTGCTTGATAGTACATAAATTATCATAACCCGATCCGTCGAACATCAATAGTCCGTTTTCAACCTTCCAGTCTCTACGCATAGCTTCATCGGCTTTTTCCTGCGCTTTCGCTAATTGAGAAGCAGACATTTTTGCCCGAGTGATAGGATTGCCCACTAATCCTTTCCAACCAGTGAGGTCTTTTCCATTAAACATAGAAACAAATCCTTCTCCCTTAGGCATTTCGTTTAAGTGCTTACGGATAGCTTCCTTTTGATAACTTGCATCAGGATTGTCCAGCACCTCGATTACCTTATTCAATAGAGAACGTACATTGTCTCCCGTATACTGCTTGTTATTTAAAGCAATATTCATAACAGCATTGGCTGCAGCCTGTTGCACAGATTTCTGATCCAGGAATTCACCTGCATACAACATACCCAAGAATGTACCTGTCTTCTCTATTTGCTGAAGAATCGTTTTCTTTTGCGCATCTGTCCGTGCAATTTCCATTGCCTTACGCAGATTAAGCAAACGTTTTTCTCCAGTAAAGGCAGGATTTGACACTTGTTCTATATAAGCAGACAATCCACGGTCAAAATAATCAGAAGAACTATTCTCTTTACATATCTTGTACAATTCGTTAGACACTTTCTCGTTCTTCAATCCCAGCAAAGCCTCAAAGGCTGCATCACGTTTTTCGCCTTTACCCGCATAGAAGCTCTTTACAATAACTTCTACAGATTCTGGAGTGTTAGTCGCAGCCAGTACTCTATAATATAAGTAGTCTTTGCTGCCTGCTTGCGACATACGTTGTTTAATCTTAGCCAATTGTTCTGCTACTGGTAATGAAGATAAAGAAGAAATGACCGCAAGTTGTGCAGAAGTTCTGGCATCCGTATCAGCCGCTTCCAACACTTCACACATCTTATCGAAATCACCTTTCTCTACCACATCTTTCAACGTAGCATAAGCTGTTTTTTTCACTTCAGGAGAAGTAGAGGTAATCTGCCCTAATACTGCAGATAGCCCAGAAACAGCTTTCCGCATAGACAAAAGTTCCAATCCAGCTATCTTACCTGCATCAGTAGCTGTAGGTAAAACAGCTACAACAGCATCATTAATAGCACCGGGGAAGGCGGCTAATGCATCTTGTCCAAGCAATACTACTTGCTTATCCTCATTTTTTAACAAGGATGCTAACAAAGGAACAGAAGACTGGGCTCCCATTCTGACCAATAACCAAGCTGCTGCCTGCTTGACATTAAAGTCTGCGCTACTTAACTGTTCGATAAACACATCCTCTGCACTTCTCTTTGAACTAAGATTCAGATTCTGAAGAGAATTACGTTTAAATGTATCAGCAGCTTCACGTCTAAACCACTCTAACAAATCGACTTTCAAGTCTGATTCTGATTTATCAACCAATTGCAACAACTTAATATACAAATCTTCATTTGAAAAATCTGAAGCAAAATCTAAAGCTGCATTTCGATAAGTTCTGCTATCATCTTTAAGAGCAGTCATAATCAGCTTAATGCTTTTCGAATTATCTTCTGCTCCCTTTGCACTTTCAGCATGCAAGAGAATTTGTAGAGCTGCAATACGTATTTGTTCTTCTCCTGCTTTTACAGCCTCTTTTTGGAGTTTTTGAGCAGCTTTGGTAGCCTCTTTTAAATGTCCCTGAGCAATCAGCCGATTAATTAATGCTATATAAGCTTCTGTTGCCCCCTTTTTATCCATTCTATAATTATCATTAGCTGCAGCTTGTGCAAGGATGTCCAAGGAATTCAGGGAACCAACTTTACCCAATGCATACAACAGAACATCTTGTAGATCTGGATTTCCAGCATTTAACAATACTCCAATAATCTCCTCTGCTTCTGCAATCTGTGCATCACCCACAGCTTCTATTACATCTCGTTGGGTCTTTATTGATCCTGCACGTCTTTTTAAAGCATTCACTAAAACTGCATCAGCCGATGGCGTATCTATAGAGACCAAAGCACGAGCAGCTGGTCCGCTTAAAGCTTCGTCATTTAAAAATAAAGCTAACGTTTCTACACATTCATCTTGTCCCAAAATTTGAAGCTGACGAATAATAAACGCTTTCGTTTCCCGTTCGTCAGTCTGTTCCAATGCTTTCAAATAAGCATTAGATATTACTTTACGGACTTCTTCTTTTCCATTAGCAGCAACGTAATGTGTCAAACCACTCAATGCATATTCCACATTTGCATTACTACCTTTCCCAGGTGAATTGATTCTTTTGATAAGCATCAATACTCCGTCTTCTCCTACAGAGCTTAGTTCACCCATCAGTTTATCATATTCAGCCTGCTTTGCTACAGGCATTTGTGCCAATACATCTGCAACTACAGTTTTAGTAGTACGATTGGCAGGGGTTTGTGCAAACAAAATGCCTGCACATAATAAAGCTGCTACCGATATAAAAACTTTCTTCATGTTCTCAGATTTGATGATTAAATTAAATACTCCATGGTGCTCGAATAGGTTGATCCAAAAGGCGATTGGCTCCTTCATCATTGATAAACTCAAGTTTCACTGGATCAAAATTTAATGTCCTATTCAACCTGAGAGCAATTGCACCCATATTAACAATGGTAGCTGAGCGGAAACCATTTCGTTCATTCAAAGCAAAAGGCTGTCTTGTTTTCACACTTTCTAAGAAAGAAGCCAATTGTGGCTCTGGTTCAGGATATTCAGCAAGTTTTCTTTCCCAATCAGGAATATCACATACAAAGTTTTTATATACATTACCTTTAGGTCCAGCAATATAAGGAGTGTTAGGATCACCATAATCTCCTCCCCAAAGAACAATCTGACATCCATCCTCATAAGTATAAGTGATAGATCTCCAAGTTCCAACAGCATCTGGATGTTGCTGAGGAGCATCAACCTCAACCTTAATAGGACTTGTTTCGTCTTTTCCTAAAATATACTGAACCGGGTCAATATAATGTTGCCCCATATCCCCCAAGCCACCGCTATCATAGTCCCAATATCCTCTAAACGTTTGATGTACCCGATGAGCATTATATGGTTTATAAGGAGCTGGACCAAGCCACATGTCATAATCCAATTCCGAAGGAACAGGCTGGGGTTCCAGATATTCTTTTCCAACCCAATAGAATTTCCAATCAAAACCAGTATGTTTGCTTATTGTAACTTTTAAAGGCCATCCTAACAAACCACTCTGAACCAATTTCTTCAAAGGTTTCACAGGAGTGCCTAACCCATAGAATGTATCTTGAAAACGGAACCAAGTATTTAACCGGAACATTCGTCCATGTTGTTTCACGGCCTCCATTACCCGCTTACCTTCACCTATTGTACGAGTCATAGGCTTTTCACACCAAATATCTTTTCCTGCTTTGGCTGCTTCAACTGACATAATTCCATGCCAATGAGGAGGAGTTGCTATATGAACAATATCTACATTAGGGTCTAGTATCAAATCACGAAAATCATGATATGCAGCAATTTGATCCTTCACCAGATTCTTCCCTAATTCCAAATGTTTCTTGTCAACATCACAAATTGCAACTAAGCGGGTTCCATCATATCCGACATGACCTCTTCCCATTCCACCAACACCAATAATACCTTTTGTTAATTGATCACTAGGCGCAATATAGCCACGCCCTAATACATGACGTGGAACTATCGTAAACAGTGCCAATCCTCCAACTGTTTTCAAAAAATCTCGTCTGTCCATTCCTATGGTAATAGTTTTGTAGGTTCTGTATTTTTCGTATGGTATCGATAAAAAACAGCAGAACCAGTTAACTGTTATTTATCGCTGTAAAGTTATACAAATATATTTTCCTGAAAATATATTTATACATTTTTCTATCAACAAACATATTAGTAACTAATCTAAAGACACACAAAGCAGATTATGGAGTACTACTTAAAATATATTGTAATCACAAATTAACAAAAAAATAGTAAGATCTACATCATGATTATAGCACAACACAAAAGAAGAGAGACAAAGCGAAAAAAGAAAAGAAAGAAAAGCAAGAAAACAGAGGGCATGTTTTCAGAAGGAAGAAGAAGGAAGGAATACATACAA